>NZ_QEYQ01000010.1:0-1225 GCF_024031555.1 Pseudomonas sp. G11-1
GAAATCGACGGCGGTCTGCAGACCGTTGACCTGAAACTGCCGGCCATCGTCACCACCGACCTGCGCCTGAACGAGCCGCGCTACGCTTCGCTGCCGAACATCATGAAGGCCAAGAAGAAGCCGCTGGATGTGCTCAAGCCCGACGAGCTGGGCGTCAGCACCGCCTCCACCCTGAGCACCGTCAAGGTCGAAGCCCCGGCTGCCCGCAGCGCTGGCATCAAGGTCAAGAGCGTTGACGAGCTGGTCGACAAACTGAAGAACGAAGCCAAGGTGATCTGACATGACGATTCTGGTTATTGCTGAACACAACAACGCCGAACTGAATGCCGCCACCCTGAACACCGTGGCTGCTGCCGCTGCCATTGGTGGTGACATTGACGTACTGGTTGCCGGCGCCGGTTGCGCCGCAGTGGCTGACGCCGCTGCCAAAGTCGCAGGCGTCTCCAAGGTCCTGTTGGCCGACAACGCTGCCTATGCGCACCAGCTGCCGGAGAACATCTCCCTGCTGATCGCCGAACTGGGCAAGAACTACAGCCACGTCCTGGCCCCGGCCAGCACCAACGGCAAGAACTACCTGCCGCGCGTTGCCGCGCTGCTGGACGTTGATCAGATCTCCGAGATCATCGCGGTAGAAAGCGCCGATACCTTCAAGCGCCCGATCTACGCCGGTAACGCCATCGCCACCGTCAAGTCCGACGCGGCGATCAAGGTCATCACCGTGCGCGCCACCGGTTTCGACCCGGTTGCTGCCGAAGGTGGCAGTGCGGCGGTGGAAGCCGTTGCCTCGGCTCAGGACGCCGGCACCTCCGCCTTCGTTGGCGAAGAGCTGGCCAAGTCCGACCGTCCCGAACTGGCGGGTGCCAAGATCGTCGTTTCCGGTGGTCGTGGCATGCAGAACGGCGACAACTTCCAGCTGCTGTACGGCCTGGCCGACAAGCTGGGCGCCGCTGTCGGTGCCTCGCGCGCTGCCGTTGACGCGGGCTTTGTACCGAACGACATGCAGGTCGGTCAGACCGGCAAGATCGTTGCTCCGAGCCTGTACATCGCCGTCGGTATCTCCGGCGCGATCCAGCATCTGGCCGGTATGAAGGACTCCAAAGTCATTGTTGCGATCAACAAGGACGAGGAAGCGCCGATCTTCCAGGTCGCGGACTACGGTCTGGTTGCTGACCTGTTTGAAGCGGTGCCGGAGATGGCCAGCAAGGTGTAAACCTGCGGCAAGCTA
>NZ_QEYQ01000011.1:0-640 GCF_024031555.1 Pseudomonas sp. G11-1
TCTCAGTTACGCCGGGCCGGACCAGGGCGTGCACGGCCTGATCCACAGCGTCGCCCAGGGCGAATCCGGCAAACGCCTGACCCGCTATCGCATCACCCTGGTCCCCCGGCTGGCCTATCTGCAGCACGCCACCAACCAGCGCATCTTCCAGCACCGCACTGTGCCGCAGATCATCACCGAGGTGCTCAAGGGGCACGGCATCTTTACCGATTCATTCCGCTTCCAGTTGCGTGAAGACGGGCCCGAGCGGACCTACTGCACCCAGTACAACGAAACCGACCTGCACTTTATCCAGCGTCTGTGCGAGGAAGAAGGGATTCACTATCACTTTCAGCACAGCCCCGAAGGCCATCAGCTGGTGTTCGGCGAAGACCAGACCGTCTTCCCCAAACTGACCCCGACCCGCTTCAACCAGGGCAGCGGCATGGTCGCTGACGAGCCGGTCATCAAACGCTTCAACCTGCGCCTGCAAACCCGCCCCAGCCAGGTCAGCCGCCGCGACTACAACTTTGAAAAGCCGCGCCTGCTGATGGAAAGCAAAGCGCAAAGCGAAGCCCTGCCCACTCTGGAAGACTACGATTACCCCGGCCGTTTCCAAGACCGCACCCGCGGCCAACACCTGGCCACCAGAACCCTAGAA
>NZ_QEYQ01000001.1:0-1349360 GCF_024031555.1 Pseudomonas sp. G11-1
AAAGCCGCGCCTGCTGATGGAAAGCAAAGCGCAAAGCGAAGCCCTGCCCACTCTGGAAGACTACGATTACCCCGGCCGTTTCCAAGACCGCACCCGCGGCCAACACCTGGCCACCAGAACCCTAGAAGCCCACCGCAGCGACTACCGTGTGGCGCAAGGCGACAGCGACCAGCCAACCCTGATCAGTGGCCACTTTCTGGCTTTGACCGAACACCCAAGAGCAGACTGGAACGACCTCTGGCTGCTGACCTCTGTGACCCACGAAGGCAAACAGCCCCAAGTGTTGGAAGAGTCGGTGACCAGCGCGACCAACCCCGGGGATGACTTCACCCAGGGCTACCGCAACACCTTCACCGCCACCCCCTGGGACGTCATTTTTCGTCCGCCAACGCAGCACAAGAAAAACCCCATCAACGGCACCCAAACCGCCGTCGTCACCGGCCCCGAAACCGAAGAAATCCACTGCGACGAGTACGGCCGCGTCAAAGTCCAGTTCCACTGGGACCGTCAAGGTCAGGCCAACGACAAAACCAGTTGCTGGCTCCGCGTCGCCAGCAACTGGGCCGGCGACCGCTACGGCGGCATCGCCATCCCGCGTGTCGGCATGGAAGTGCTGGTCAGCTTCCTCGAAGGCGACCCCGACCAACCCCTGATCACCAGCTGCCTGTACCACAAGACCCACCCGGTCCCGTACAGCCTGCCGGAGCACAAGACCCGCAGCGTCTTCAAAACCCTCAGCAGCCCCGGCGGCGACGGCTTCAACGAACTGCGTATCGAAGACAAGGCTGGCGAAGAACAGATATTCATCCACGCCCAGCGCGACTGGGATCAGAACATCCAGCACGACCAACATATCCGCGTCGGCAACGAACGCCACGACCGCGTCGAAGCTAACAGCTACACCGAGCTGCTGGCCGAAGAACACCGCACCACCCATGCCGACCGCAAGACGGAGATCAAGGCCGATGACCACCTGACCGTCGCCAACAATCAACACATCAAACTCGGCACCGGCCACTTCATCGAAGCAGGCAACGAAATCCACTACTACGCCGGCACCAAACTGGTCATTGACGCCGGCATGGAACTGACCGCCAAAGCTGGCGGCAGCTTTCTCAAGATCGATCCAAGCGGGGTGTCGCTGGTGGGGCCGCAGGTGCAGATGAATTCGGGCGGGAGCGCGGGGATCGGGACAAGGGCCAAGCCGTTGTTGCCGGGAGAGGTTATGCCAGCCGATGCAGCTACGCCCGGTGCTTTGCTGGAACAGCGCCTGCGTGAAGAGATACCTATCGTCGAACTGTGCCAGAAACCGCAGGGTGGCACTCCCGCGCAATGCCCATTGACTGACTGTCCCTGCCGAAATGTTGTTGAGAGCCTGGCATGAACGCGCATATGCAGTGGTTACTTCTCGACTTCAGGGACGACCTGCTTAAGCGCTTGTACCAGCAAGATGGAGAGATGGACCTTTACCGCCTGTTCGACAACACTGAACTGTCAAGCTACTCAGCTCAAAGTCCGGTCTTGGTTAACATTGAGTGCAATCCTGGATTACTCATGGCTTTCCATGAGGAACCCAAACACTGGCCTGGTTTGTTGTTACAAACATCCCAGAGCTCTATTGAATTGCTACAACACCTCCGGCATATCCTGATCGTCAACTTCGAAGGCGAGCGCAAGGGCGTGCTGCGCTATTACAACCCACGTACCGCCAGTTATTTTTTTGCGAGTCAGCGTACCGGCCTAGCTACCTGGCTCGGCCCGATTGAGAAACTGAGCTGGTATGGCGGTACATGGCGGGATGAGGCTGAAGAAACTACGGGGCTACATACCACCACGAATCCTGTAGCTGATACCTGGCAGCCATCGACGACCCAAGAACCACTTCGCCTCACCCATGAGCAGGAGCAAGCCCTTCAATGCCAGCAGGCAGAGAAATTTCTCTATCAATGGTGGCTGGGGCAACAACCACCAGTGCCTTACAGTCAAGCATGGATATGGCTGGAAGAAGGACAGCAGCTTGATCTGCACTCCACCAACGCGTTGACAGATTATCTGGATATACGACGCCGATATCCACATCACCCCCTCCCCACCGGTCGCCCTGAAGCGAGTGACATAGAAAAGATCATGTATTTACGAACTCACTTTCAGCGACATAACGACAAGGAACGTTTTTCATGAGCAACCTCTTCTCTCTTGGCGGAGGAGCAGCCTGTGAGCCGGCAAAGTTGATCATTCAGGTAGTCGGCAAGGACCATCCCGATAGTCAACGTCTTGTCATCTATGACGAACATAACTTGCAGGAACAGGAATGGTTAACCCAACAGGACAAGCCGGAAATCCAAACCAGCGATACATTCAGCAGCGTACTGCATGTCTGGGACTGGGAAGGCCAGCCAAAACGTAACCTCTGGTTGGAGATTGCCGTTGTTGACGGAATGCCAATTCGGGTCCCATTGCGGGATGCCCTGCATCAGACTCCGCGGCAGCGTGAACACCACATTCAGTGGAATCAGATAGTACCGATTGTACCCATGACAGCCTTGCCCGGCAGCAAAAGCGAGCAAGACCTGGGCGCACCGGTACTATTACGCAGCGGTTATCTGTATGTGTTCTATCAAGACAAGCTCTGGCGCGAACTGGAAGTACGCGTTACAGAGGACAGCACCACCTATCATGATATTGACGTCAGTCGGTATCGCCGGGCAGACGGCTTCCGCAATGGGATGCGCCGGGCTACCGGCGTAGCGCTGGAAGATGTCTGGCTTCCCGCACAATGGAATAACTTCCACGAAGCAAATGTACAAATGTGCTTCTCGGAAGTGCAACTCAATGCGGTCCGCCTACAGCGTTTGGAGCAGGATAATAGCCTGCGCCGTAGCCGCTGCCACAGACCGGATCTGCGAACCTCAAGAGAAAAGGTTGATCAGCTATATAAGGGCAAACCAGATGGCTTGGTCATGCTGGAAGCCTTTTCCCGATATGACTTCCACGATGCAGCGAAAAGAACGGCTTCTCTGGCGCCAACCGCAACGCGCTTGAACATTGCCCTGCATGCTTTCCCGGTAACATTGGCCGCCCCCCAACGCACACGCGAGCCTGGATACGAATGGCTCCTGGACCATCCGGCAAGATATATCTGCGATCTGTCCGGCGCCATGCCAGCTACAGCACTGGATCTAGCCAAAGCATTCTTGAACAGTTGTGAAAACTCTACCCCCGAGACGCCGGACTCTCTGCTGGAAACCAGTGCCCTTGCTTCCTGCCTGGATGAACACCTGGCCACTACCGAAACAGGAACTGATCGTGAACCCAGCGAGAACCCCACATCACTCTGGTCTGCCCAACCCAGCGAAGCGGATGCATTACTGAAGGTCCGTGACCGCCAATTGACCGCGGTTCTGCTGGAGGATCCGGCTTATCGGCTGCGTCATCTCAAGCAGCGCATAGAAGAACAGCAGGAATTACTCCGAAAGTGCATACAGCGCACATCACAGCACCCACATCATGGCAGTGCTTTGTTGATACAGCAGATGGTGGTACCGCAGAGCATCGGCGGTCAACGTAACCCCCTGTATACCAGCTTGGCCAAAATCAATGAAAAAGGTAAGGCGGATATCAATCGCTTTACCGCGATTCCGGAAAGAATGCTGGTATGGCAACATCTTTCAGCGGCGCAACAGTTGCTCAGTGCTTGCCTCGACAGCACATGCGTCCAGCAAGCGCTCGCGGATCACCTCAGCCTGGACAACTTTGAGTATCTTGCCGAGCTCCACTTTGTCAGCCAGCTGATCCCTTTGCTGGCTGCTTCACCCACTCAACTGGATACTCTGGCCACCAATGGTCGTCTGACAGACGCGGTGAGCAATCAAGTAGTATTTGCACCACAGGAAACGCCAGGGCAACGGCTAGTCAGCCGGATGGCCAACGAAGCGACACATCCTCTGCACAACATGCTTTGGCCGGATGTGGAGCTGGACAGCATGATGGTTGCCTACCAGAAGCCGGCCGAACCCAATCGCGGCGATGGACGATTCCGCCCCGATGAATTGGCACAGTTCGAAAACACCGAAGCGCCTGAAAGCGAACCCGAAACTCTTAATGCAGCCATCATGGCGGGCCTGTTGCGCAGCGGGAGTCTGAGCAATGCCTTGGTTGCCAACGCCAAGGCCGGAGCCAATGCCTTGCATCAGATCCACGCCAACCTCATCGGTGCCGTTGACGCCGCGCAACGGGTACTGAATCAGGCGAGAGACACGTCAAGCGTTGCCAGTCAGGAAGTCAATCGAGCCCGTCAACAACATACCGACAGTCAAGACGAGCTAGCGCGGGCCGGTCGTGACCGTCAGGCCGCAGAACAGGCACACCGGCAGGCACAGAACACTCAACAGCGCAGCGCTGAACAGGCTCAGCAACGGACGCAGCAGTTGGGCCAGGCCCAGCAGGCGGAACAGTCTCAACGCAGCGCGCTGGCCAGCGACGCACGGACGGCAAGCCTGCGCCTGCATGGTATGGGTGTTGAGCAACTGCGGGGCATGTTGCGTGAGAGCTTTGGTGAGGCCGTGTTCATCCGTCGCGCCGCCGCCAGTGCAGGGACGCATTATCTTTTCGGCCTGGATGACCTCCCGGTAGATCAACAGCGCCCCGTACGTATGTATGGAGAATACCTCGACGGTCAAGGCAACCCGCTCGCTTCAACCAATCAGCGGATGGCAAGCCGCGCCGGACTGTCACCCGTGACCGGAGACTACCTGGTACTGGCATTACCACGCACCCACAAGACAGCGCAGGCGGTGCGACAGCTCAATCAGGCCGTTGTCGAAGTGATGCAGGCAGAACAGAGTAACAAGCTAGCCCAAAACGAGCTGGGCCGCGCCACCGCAGCGACAAGAAGGTCGATGGCGGACACCCTCAGAGCTCGCCTGCAAGAAGCAGCACAATGGCGCAATGTTCAAACGACGCAAAACGCGGCAAATACCGCCCAGCAGAATCTGTTGCAAGCAAGAAGTGGCCTTCAGGATGCGGCTGACAGCCTTCAGAAACAACAAGGCAACCTTTTGTTCCGTGCGCTTAATGGCAAAGTGTTTCCGGCTTCGGTGATGATGTTGGAGTTGTATAACGTAAATACGGAATGGAATAGTAAACAAACCACAGCTCAAGAGAAAGGTAAAGAAAGAATGCGACTCGGGACAACCGGCGCTGCTTTAGATTTACTTGTAGCCATGGAGGCTTTGACTTACAAAATGGCCGGAAATAATTCAATTCTGGCTACCACCCGGGCAACGCTGTTTATCATGCCAGAACTTAGCGCGATTCGCTGGCTCGGTGCGAAGCTAGGTGTTGAAGTAATCCGCGACGTTACGGCACGTCTGATTGGACAGGCTGCGGCTGCTCTGGTCATGATTGGGATCTGCCTGTATGACGCCTGGTATGCCTGGCGCTGGAACGACGATGCCATGTGGGGTTATCTGCTGATGGCCAGCGGTGCAGCCGTGGGTGTGGTTGGCGGATTTTTTATTGGTGGCAGCGCACTGCTTGGTCCAGCGGGCTGGGCCGCGTTACTGCTGATAGGTACCGGTGCCGGCATCGTCTATTGGCTCAGCAGCACGCCCCTGGAAGACTGGCTTGGCAACGGCCCCTTTGGTGACAACACCAAGTACCCGCATCTGCAGAACCCGGACGAGGCCTTCTATCGTCTGCTGGGATTGTTTGCCGGCCCTACGGTCAGAATCGAGTCCAATCCTTTATACGTTCCCCACGCCAAGTTGCTTGCAAACGATCCGGTGCCATATATGGTGAGAAGTGCCAACACGGTAATCTGCATCGATACCCACCTGCCAGGCCTGCTGGGTTCAAAGGAAGGCGGCAGTATTCGTGCAGAATATTTTCTTCACCGCATAGAAATTCCGCATATCAGAGGCTACGCGCCCAGGAGAGATATTCAGACCATAGAACCTTCTGCACAGATCACGTGGCCAGGCTCTCTGCAGCTTTTTGTCACTACACCGGCTACACGTACTCCAAACGGCGAATATACGGGCACTAGTGTGAGTTATGAATGGCACGTACGCTTTCAGGCCAGACTTGAATTGCCCGATGACACTTGGATATTTCCTGCCCCGTCGCCAAAAGCGCCACAACGCAATGCCGCCATCCAGGCCTTCTCTGCCCAGCCGGCAACCCACTACCCAGTTACAGCCGCCCTTGAACTATGACTACAGATACTTACGCCCCCACCGCCTATCGCCCGGATCGTATCCCGCTACAGCCGCCGCCGGCTGAACGCTCATGGTTCCGACGCGCCTCCAGAGTGTATTTGTCCTGGGGTAATACCCAGGAACTGGCTCCAGCCAAATTCTTTCACAAGGACAGCCCGGAAAGGCTACGCCTGCGTGAACAGGCTGAACGAGAGGATGCCGAGAAGAAAGCCAACGGCATCTATCAGCCGAGAATTACCGAAACTCAGGATTTCCACTATATCCATGACCACCAGCGGTACCGCTTTGCTCAATTATCTGTTGGTGGACGTTTCTGGATGAACTTATATATCTTTGGGAAGGGATGCACTATTTTTATAGCTTCTGTGTATAGCTTGGTTTGCATTGTATTTGCGCTTGATTCAGATATAGGATTCGTGGACGAGATTATTGATAGCGCTATTAGTGGTGTATATATATTTTCTCCCCTCTATCTGAGCTGGCTAGTGGGCTCCTTAGTTATCCATAAACTTCCCAAGCTCTGGGTTCGCCCCGCACGCGGCCCACTATGGGAATTCAACCGCCAGACCGGCATGGTCACGCTGTTCGATTATGACAACAACGGTGAGTACAAGAAGAACGGCACCATCGGTGAGCTGACCGCACCTTTCCATGAGTTCGACGCCTATGTCATCAGCAGTCCGGATCGACAGGGCTTACCCTTGAACGTGCTGGAACTGACACACCGTTATCGGGATATCCGCTTCAACCTCGCGCCCATCCTGCATCAGAGCGATGATGCCAACGAGCATTTTGCGCTGTGGGACTATCTGCAGAACTACATGGACGTCAGCCGCCCGCTCCCCGATATCCCCTATCTGGAACAGTTCCGCCACCTCGACCCTACTACCGCCGAGCATGACCGCCGTACCGGGCGCGACCCTCGTTACTGGGTGGATATGGACGATGACACCTTCAAAGCCAAGGTCAAAGAGGTGCTGGCCGGTATTCGCAATATTGACACCCTGCGCCGATCCAACCTGATGGCACAATATGTTGAGTATCCGCTATGAATACTGATACTTCCTCAGGGGAAGCATCAATATTATTCCGATTCATTTTCTTTAACATAGGCATGTTCCTGTTTTCGGAACTGCTCAGCTTTCGTGGACGCATCGGTCGCTTGAAATTTCTGGCGATCGAGCTGCTGATATTCTGGCCTCTATTGCTTACCGCAATCATCGCCGACGCTATAGTACTCCCCGAACCGCTGGAATTTCTGGCTTATACATTCTCGGTGCTTTACTGGATAGCTGGTACCTTGGGGGCCGCTGCGAGGCGCTTGCATGATCTGGGGCGAAACGGTGGGTTCTGTGTTCTCATCAACCTGCTGTGGCCCCTATTGCTTTTGATACCCGGGCAAAAACAAGATAACCGTTATGGCCCGCCCCCAGCTCGCCAGCCAGGGTGGGCAGTCGCATTATTGTTCTGGCCGCTCATCATTTTGTTCTTTACCGTGAAGGATTACCTGAGCCTGCTGATAGAGGCTTGGTAGGGAAGCATAATAGACCGTGTCTTTGTTCGAAGCAGGGTGGCTTGACCCAGCCAGGAGCTTGGGTTTTGGGGCGCCCTCGGGCGCCATCGCAGCTAGGCGCCATTCCTACAATGGAGCCGCGCTGGCTACGAACAGAGATATGCCTGAACCAGACTGGGTCGCTGATGAATCAGCGCTTTTCCAATCGCACGCCGTTCTCCGGTTCTGGTTCGCCGATTTCCAGGCGCTGCTGGTTGATGCCGCGGTCGAGGAGGCTTTGCACGAAGGCCGGGGCTTGGGCGCCGTTGACCTGGATACGCAGGCGGTTGTCCGAGCGCAGCATGCGAGCGGTCAGGTCGAGCCAGGCTTCGGTGATAGCGCTGTCGCTGTCTTCGGGCGTAATGCCGGATATCTTCAGCTCACCGTCAGCACGCAGTATCTTGCCCAGGGTCGCCGGGGTCGGATAGAGCATGTCGGTAACCGGCTGCTCCGGGGTCATCTGGTCCAGGTGCAGATAGACCTGGCGATTACCGCGGGTAATGGCGTAGAGGCTGATGAAACGCTGTGGTTCATCGTCCAGGCGCAGGGCGAGGTAGGACTGGTTTTCCTCGGGGCCATACAGGCGGGAATAGCCCAACACCTGATTGGCCCACAGGCTGCTGCTGCCACACTCTCTCCCCTCGCAGAAGAACAGGGTGGTGTGCGGATGTTCTTGCAATTGCTTGGCGGCGTGCGCCATGGCCTCCTTGGAGGTATGGCCTTCGGGAATCAGCCAGGATATGCGGAGCAGCTCACCTTCGGCCAACACCTCCCGCTCGGCCCGTACCTGATTGTTGATTCGGCGGATATTACCGATGACGACAGTATGTTCGACATCTTCCTGGATACGCTCCCGGGCCACTTCGGAACGCGGCAAAGGCTCGATGACGGGGGTCGCGGCCAAACTGGGCGGTACGAAGCCGCAGAATGCCAAGGTCAACAACAGCGGCCGCCAATCCTGGCGAACCTTCGATTGCAAATGCATCAATACTCCTATGAACAGACAGCCCCTGCGCGCATGTGGCGCCAGCGCCCGGTACCGATGGCCGCCTTTTTCAGAGCGGGTGTCATGGCAGCTTTGCCCAGCCACCTCCCGGGGTCAAGCAAGGGTTCGGAAAAAGCTGTTGATAATTGTTGCAACGGCGGGCGCCGGTTCCTCCAGATGCAGGTGATGTCCGCCGTCCAGGTGGTGGGTCTGGATGTGTTCGAAGCCTTCGATACGCTCGCGCAATTGCGGCCGCTTGGCCATCACTCCCTGGTTGGCCAGCACCAGACAGGTTGGCGTGCTTATCGCTTCGGCGAACGCCACCGCATGCTCGAACGTCAGCCGCATCGGCGAAGGCAGCATCAGTTGCGGATCAGAGCGCCAGGTCCAGCCGCCCTGCTCCGGCATCAAGCCACGTTCAACCAATCTGCTCGCCGCATCGCGAGAAATACTGAAAGTGCTGCCCATTATCCGCGCGGTAACCGCCTTGGAGGCGCTGTCATAGACCGGTTTACGCTTGCTCGTCAGCGCCTGGGTGGCCTTGAGAAAGCGCGCCATCTGCTGTGGTGCATCGGCCGCCTCACCGGTAACCGGCAGGATGCCATCGATCATGGCCGCGCCCAATAGGCGCTCCGGAACTGCCCCGGACAGGATGCAGCTGATGATGCCGCCCATGGAATGCCCTAGCAGGGCGAACCGCTCCCACCCCAGGTCGTCAGCTACTTGCAGTACGGTCGCTGCCTGCTGCCAGAGGCTGTAACCGCCCGCCGGAAGGTGGTCTGACAGGCCATGACCGGGCAGGTCCAGAGCCACCAGATGGACATTGTCCAAGGCCGGGCCGATCAGATCGAAAGTGGCGGCGTTGTCCAGCCAACCGTGCAGCCCGATGACCGGCAAACCGCCCGGCTCTCCCCAAACCTTGCCGGCAACTTCGATCGACGGCAGGGTAAAACGAATCTCATGACTATCGCTCATGGATGTCCCGTAATTGATTGAATGGTCGAGGTAATGGAATGTAAAGATGGGGCTGCGCCCGGGCAAGCAAGTGCCGGGGTCTGAATGCAGCCACATAAGAGGTACTTCAATCAGCCCAGACGACTGGCCTGCCCCGTACCGACCAATCGCCGAGTCGATCATGATAGCGGGCATAGATGACGCTGCGCCTGAGCTGCTGGGTGCCGGTGAGCATGCCATTGGCCGGATTCCATTCCTCATCGAGGATTACCAGGCAACCCAGTTGCTCCGCCCGTGGCAGGGCTGCGTTCGTTGCCCGCAGCAATGCTTCCAGCTCTTGTTCGACTTCGTGCCGCGGAGCTGCGTGGGCCCGCTCCGTGAGCGTCAGCAGGCCGAGGGGCTGCGGCAAGCCGTCCCCAGCGACGCAGGCCTGCAGTATGAAGCCGTGGGCCAACAGGCGATGCTCCAGGGGCTGCGGCACGATCTTCCGGCCTTCGGCAGTGTGGAACAGGTCGTTTATGCGCCCGGTCAGGCGCAGGAAGCCGTCGGTGTCGATTTCGCCCCGATCCCCGGTATGCAAGAACCCCTCGGCATCAACCATCTGCGCCGTGCGTTCGGGGTCACGGTGATAGCCGAGCATGGTCGCCCGGCTGCGCACCAGCACCTCCCGCTCCTCACCCAAACGGCATTCGACCCCGGGATTGGGCAGCCCGCACCAGCCCGGACGCAACCGCTCTGGCCGCCCGACGTGGGAGTAACCGCAGTTCTCGGTCAGCCCATATAGCTGGAACAGCCGCACGCCGATACGGTGATACCACTCCAGCAGCTCAGCCGGTGCGACATCGCCACCGGCTACGCCAAAACGCAGCTGGTCCAGCCCCAGTTGCTCAAGCATACCGGCGGCTAGACGCCTGCCCAGCAGAGGGATTTTCAGTGCCGCATCAAGTACCCGATGCTGTGCCCGGCGCATGACGCCCTGGCGAATCTGGTGCCATGTCGTTGAGGTACCGAGAAACAGAGTTGGCCGAGCCCGCTGCAGGTCGTCGATGAAGGTTTCGCGGCTATGGGCGAAGTACACCGTCATGCCCGACAGCAGAGATTGCATCTCAATGAACTGTCGCTCCATTACCTGGGACAGTGGCAGCCACGAAAGTACCCGGTCCTGGTCATTCACCAGGAACAGACGCAGGAAATTGTTGGCGGCAAATTGCATGCTGGCGAAACTGAGCATGCAGCCCTTGGGCACCCCGGTGGTGCCAGCGGTGTACATGATGGTGGCCAGCTCGGCAGGGTCGCGCGTTACGACCTGCGCCAGGGGCTCGCTGGACTGCTGCAGGCTCGACCAGTCAAGCATTTGCTCGTCAGGCTCGGCCAGCGGCATACCAACCCAGGGTATGCCGCTGGGCAGGCCCGGCCGCACCCGTTGCCAATCATCCAGCTTGCCGATGATGACGACCTTGGCCTCGGCATGCTCCAGCATCCGCCGGACGGCATCATCCGGCGTGGTCGGCGGCAGGGGCACGGAGATATGGCCAGCCATCCAGATGGCCAGATCACAGATGATCCAATGTGCGCAGTTTTTCGAGAGGATGGCAATGGTACTGCGCTCAGGCAGATTCAATTGCTGCAGCCAGCCGGCGAGGCGGCGCGCCTCATCAGCGCCCTGCCCCCAGGTCAATTCCTGTACCTGGCCGCCAGCCAATGGCTGGACTAGCCAGATCCGCTCCGGATGCAGCTGCGCCCGCTGGAAAAACGCGTCCAGTACCCGGACCTCCCCCGGTCCTGTCTGATTGTCCATGACCACTCCGCTGTACCGATGAATTGTGATTGTTATATGATCTGCCAGCGAATTCCAGCCACTTTTTTCAGCTGCGCTCCCGTACGCTGGCCGGGTTTGCCAGGCTGACCAGGTCAGCCACGCCGGCTGCCGGCAGCGGCATCTCCAGACAGGCCAGCCCGGCGGTGGGCATGGGATAATGGCGCTGGCGATGCCCATCCACCAGCAGGCTGAGCAATTGCCCGACCAGGGGTTGATGGCTGACCAGCAGCACTTCGCCTTCGACCCGATCAGCCAGCTCATCCAATGCAGCGAGAGGGTCGCTGTCCGGCGTCAACCAATCCACCGTAATGATGCTGCGGCGAAACCCCAGCTCCCGACGCATCAGCTCTGCGGTCTGCTGAGCCCGGCGATAGGGACTGGCGATAATCGCCTCCAGGCCATGGCCCGCCAGCAGGCCCGCCATGTCGGTTACTTCCTCACGCCCGGTGTCGGTCAGCCGCCGCTCGGCGTCACTGGCTGCCGAAGGCTCCGCCTGGCCATGGCGCAGAATCCACATCTTCATGGTTTCAGCCTGCTGCCATCACCCGGAGTAGCGTCCGTGTCATCGATCTCGTCCTCAGGCCGCAGCACCGGTGGCTCCGGCACGATGACGTCGCCCGCAGGTGCTACCACCGGCGCATCAGGTTCCTCTTCCACTACCGGTTCCACCACCGGTGGCGGCGTCACATCAGCGACGGAAGCATTGGTATCAGGCACTACCGGGGCCGCTGGCGGCACCGGAGCGGCATGCGCCGGGTCTACCGTTACCGGATCCTGGGCCGGGCGCGGTTGCCACTCGGCATTTTCATCCGGCCATTCCATGAACGGCCAGGGTTTCTCTTCGGCCGCCCCGGTGACATAGCGACCCATCTGCCAGGCATACTGCGACAGGCTGTTACCGAAGCCGGCCAATTGCCCGTTGGGTTCACCGGTAAACAGGCGAAACACGATCTGCAAGACCAGAATCGCCGCCAGCAGCACCTCGACCACCTGCCATGCCACCGCGAACAACAGGGTATAGATAAGGCGAAGCCAGAAATCGGCCGATGTGATGTTCTCTTTGAAAGCGTTCATTTCTGCTCCTTGGTCAATGGTGTGCTCGCCATGAAGGCGGAAAACTCGACATCATGCTTCTGCTCTGCGCTCATCAACCGGCCGATAACGTCTGCCAGCGGCTGCTGCTCGAAGATGATGGCATGCAGACCCGCCACCAGCGGCATGTAGACGCCTTCTTCCAGTGATTTCTGCCGCAGCACCTTCAGCGTATTCACCCCCTCGGCCACTTGCCCCAGCCGGGCAATACTCTCCTCCAGGGTCAGCCCTTTGCCTAGCGCATGCCCCACCTGATAGTTACGTGACATCGGCGAAGTGCAGGTAACAATCAGATCGCCCACGCCAGCCAGACCGAGGAAGGTCAGCGGGTTGGCCCCCATATGCACGGCGAAGCGGGTCATTTCCGCCAGCGCACGGGTAATCAGCATGCTTTTGGTGTTTTCACCCACGCCCATGGCTGCCGCCATGCCGGAGATGATCGCGTAGACGTTTTTCAGCGCCCCACCCAACTCGACCCCATAACGATCCTGGCTGGCATACACACGCAGGCTCTGGCAGCCCAGTACATCCTGCACCTGAGCACTCAGCGCCTCATCATCGCTTGCCACCACCGTCGCCGTCAGCGCCCCAGCCGCCATCTCCCGGGCCAGATTGGGTCCGGACAGCACCGCCACGCGGGCCTCGGGAACCTCCTGCTCGACGATTTGACTCATCATCAGAAAGCCCGGCTGCTCGATACCTTTCGTCGTGCTGATCAGCCCCTTCCCGGCCAGCCCGGGACCGATCTGTTGCAGCACACTGCGAAATGCACCGCTGGGAATGGCCAGAAACACCAACTCCGCCGCGCTCAGCGCCGACGCCATATCAGTGGTGACGGTCAGCTGGGGGTCCAGTTTGATTCCCGGCAGATACCGGGTATTTTCCCTCTGCTCGCGCATTTCGCTCGCCTGCTCTTCATTACGCAGCCACAGCGTTGTCGGAACGCTATTGCTCGCCAGCAGGTTGGCCAGAGTGGTACCGAAACTGCCGCCACCCAGAACGGTAACGGGGACCTTGTGGTCGGTCATGCAAATTCCTTGAGACAGAAAACAACTCTCAGTATATGTCCGCCAACAGTAACAGCGAAGCGCTGATGAAAAAACCTGGCCGCAGGTTTACCATGGACATCAGTCAAAACAACTCGCGCCCCGTGTTCTGGGCTAAACTTTTGAGCCAACCCTGAATGACAAGGACTGTCGTCATGCCTCAACCACTTCAGAACCAGGCCAAGTCATGCTGCAGCGTCGCCTGACAACGCCGGCGTCAGTGTGTCCGCTTCCCGGCATGCACGCGCAGGAGCAGCCCCGATGAATATTTTTCGACGCGGCAGCATTACCCGCCGTTTGATTACCATCGCCCTGCTCCCGGCCATCCTCTTGGGGGTCACCCTGCTGGGCTACTTCACCCATGTCCGCCTGGAAGCACTAGACCGCGAAATGCAAACCACCGGCCAGTTGATTGCCGATCAGCTGGCGCCAGCGACCGAATACGGCGTCATAACCGGTAATCTCGACCTGCTGAGAAACCTCATCAAGGGCTCCTTGAGGATGCCCAATGTGCATAAGATCGAGGTGCTTGATCAGGACGGTAATTTGTTGGCGATGGAGCAGAAGACTCCTGTGGCCCAAGGGCCGCTGCGTCTGTTCAGCGCCCAGATCGAGCGCCAGGGCATCCCCCTGCACTATGATTTGTTTCTGCTCAACACCGATGTCGTGGAAGACCATCAACCCCAGCAATTGGGGCAGGTTCGTATCAGCCTCAGCTATCAATCATTCGTCGAACGTCAGCGCAGCATCCTGTTTCGCAGCCTGCTATTGGGTGCAGTAGTGCTGCTCGCTGCCCTCCTGTTATCGACCCGCCTGGCCCGGGCTTTCGCTCGCCCATTGGTAGAAATGCGCAAAGCCGTTCAGGCCCTGCAGGACGGGCGCCTCGATACCCGCCTCGAGATCCGCGAGCGCAACCAGATGGGTGAGCTGATGGCCAATATCAACCGCCTGGCAACGACCCTGCAGCAGGCCGAGATGCAGCAGCACAACGCCATGACCGAACTCATCAATGCGCGAGAACAGGCAGAGCAGGCCAGCCGGGCCAAGTCGGACTTTCTGGCGATGATGAGCCATGAATTGCGTACCCCGATGAACGGCGTGATGGGCATGCTGCAATTGCTGGAAACCACCGAACTGACCAATGAACAAGTCGAATATTGCCGCATCGCCAGCGAATCCACCGAGCACCTGCTCAAGGTCATCAACGATATTCTCGACTTCTCCCGGGTCGAACGCGAAGCCTTCGAACTGGAGCATATTCCCTTCGACTTGTCCGCCCTGCTGGACCGGACCGCCATCGCATTCGAATATGCCACTCGCAAAAAGGGCCTGTCACTGAGTGTCGAACGGAACGGCCAACCACCAACCCCTGTGGTACTGGGTGATCCGACGCGCCTGCGGCAGATATTGGTAAATTTGCTGGGCAACGCGTTGAAATTCACCGAACAGGGCCTGATCCAGCTGAGCGCACATTGGCAGGTGGACGCCAACGGCACACTGCAGCTGGCCTGCAGAGTGATGGATAGCGGAATAGGCATCGCCCCCGAGCGCCTGGAGCGCATGTTCGATGCTTTTCAACAGGGCGACAGCAGTACGTCCCGACGCTTCGGTGGCACCGGCCTGGGGCTGTCGATCGCCCGTAACTTCGCCCGCAAGATGGGGGGTGAGCTGAAAGCGACCAGCCAACCCGGCCAAGGCTCCTGCTTCATCCTGAACCTCCCCTTCGAGCTGACCGGTCAAGCGCAGGCGGCCATGGATATCCCGCCGATCGAAGCTGCTCGTGTCGGCACTCTGCCGGTGTTGCTGGTAGAAGACAATCCGGTCAACCAGATGGTCATGGAAGGCATGCTGCGCAGCCTGGCCCTCCCGGTGGTACTCGCCGAGGATGCGCAGCAGGCCATGCAATTGCTCAAGGACCCCACCCAGGCCTTTTCGATTATTTTCATGGACATCCTGCTGCCGGACATGAATGGCTTCGACACTTACCGCTGGTATCTCCAGCATTGCGCCGACGTCCATATCCAGCCGCGCCCCTGCATCGCACTGACTGCCAGTGCCTCCGACGAAGATCGCCGCCGCAGCGAGGAAGCAGGCATGCAGGGTTTTCTCAGCAAACCCGTGACCCGCAAGGCGCTGCGGCAAGTACTGGAACACTGGCTCTGAGCCGGCTTGCATCAGCGCGATTGATTGACTGGCATTTAGCAATATCCCAGGGATGGATTCAGCGGGGGCAAACGGGCGACACTGGTCGCCCCATCATCATTTCAGGAATCCATCAGGCATGAGCGTTGTAGCGAGCTATCCGATCACACTGGAATCACCCTTCGCGACCCTGCCCGAGCTCCTGGCCCTGAACGCCAGGTACCGGGCTGATCATCCCGCCGTTATCCAGGATGGACAGCGGCTCAGCTATGCCGAGCTGGATACTCAGGTGAATCGCGCCGCCGCCGCGCTGCAGCGCGACGGCTTGCTACCGGGCGACGCCATCGCCATCTGCGCCGCCAACTCGATACCTTATGCCGTGCTGTTTCTCGCCGCTTTGCGCGCCGGTATGGTCGTCGCCCCGCTAGCGCCCTCGTCCACCGCTGACAGCCTGGTCAACATGCTGCGGGACTCCGCCGCCAAGCTGTTGTTCGTTGACCAGTCCGTCGCCCAGGCGCTGCAACCGGTGACCGGACAGATTCAGATACCGTTATTGAGTCTGGATGACAGCCAGCCGAATACCGGCTTCAGCCAGTGGCTGGCCGACAGCATGCCCACCCCCGTGGAGCTCAAGCCCGAGACGCTGTTCAATATCATCTATTCCTCCGGCACCACCGGCGAGCCCAAGGGTATCGTGCATGACCACCTCATGCGCTGGTCGCACATCCAGCGCGGCATCGCCTTCGGCTACGGCGCCGACGGCGTCACGCTGATGTCCACCCCGCTGTATTCCAACACCACGCTGGTCTCCTTCCTGCCGACCATCGGCCTGGGCGGGACCCTGGTGCTGATGAGCAAGTTCGACGCGCAGAAATACCTGGAGCTGGCCCAGGAGCACCGCGCCACCCATACCATGCTGGTGCCGGTGCAGTATCAGCGCATCATGGCTCGTGATGACTTCGACCGTTACGATCTGTCCAGCTTCAAGATGAAGTTCAGTACCAGCGCGCCGTTCCATGGTGAGCTCAAAGCCGACATCCTGGAACGCTGGCCAGGCGGGTTGGTCGAGTTTTACGGCATGACCGAAGGCGGTGGCTCCTGCATGCTGCTGGCCCACGAATTTACCGACAAGCTGAACACCGTCGGTCGGCCGCTGGATGGCCACGACATGCGGGTCATCGACGAAGACGGCAATGAGCTGCCCGTCGGCGAAATCGGTGAAGTGGTCGGCCATTCCATCGCCATGATGAGCGGCTACCTGAACAAGCCGGAAAAGACCGCCGAAGCCGAATGGTACGACCACACCGGCAAACGCTTCATCCGCACCGGCGATGTCGGCCGGTTCGATGAGGAGGGCTTCCTCACCCTGATGGATCGCCGCAAGGATATGATCATCAGCGGTGGTTTCAACATCTACCCCAGCGATCTCGAAGCCGTGCTGCGCCAGCATCCGGACCTGGTGGAAGTCACCGTTATTGGCGTGCGTTCCACCAGCTGGGGTGAAACCCCGGTCGGCTATGCCGTACTCAAGCCCGGCGCCGATACCCCTGCCGAACACATTCTGCAATGGTTCAATGGTCAGGTGGGCAAGACCCAGCGCCTGAACCGCCTCATCCTCACCGATGAGCTGCCCCGCAGCGCTATCGGCAAGGTCCTCAAGCGCGAACTGCGCGACCAGTTCCAGGCCGAATTCGGCGTTCTGGACTGAAGCTGGAGCCTTTAACTGCCAGCGCAGAGATACATAAATTTTTGTCCTGCGCTGGCATCACGGGTATCCTCAACGCCTCTGGTCTGTCCGGGTGTGACTTTCACCCCGCGTCAGCAGTCTGAGCTTACGCTGGCGGACTTCATCGTTCATCAACCCCCCGCCATGCCGATACAATAGCGCCCCACCGAACGGGGAAGAGCAGGAGCCTCTATGTCAAAACAAAATGCGTTCAGCCGGGAAGATCTGCTTAAATGCAGTCGTGGCGAGTTGTTCGGCCCCGGTAACGCACAGTTGCCAGCCCCCAACATGCTGATGATCGATCGCATCACCCACATCAGCGAAACGGGCGGCCGCTTCGGCAAGGGCGAAATCGTTGCCGAACTGGATATTCATCCCGACCTGTGGTTTTTCGCCTGTCACTTCGAAGGCGACCCGGTAATGCCGGGCTGCCTGGGTCTCGACGCCATGTGGCAGCTGGTCGGTTTTCACCTTGGCTGGCTCGGCTTTGAAGGCCGCGGTCGCGCCCTGGGCTCGGGCGAAGTGAAGTTCTTCGGGCAGGTCCTGCCGACCGCGAAGAAAGTCACTTACACCATACATATCAAACGCACCATCAACCGCGCCCTGACTCTGGGCATCGCCGACGGCACCATGGCGGTTGACGGTCGCGAGATCTACTCCGCGGAAGGTCTGCGTGTGGGTCTGTTCACTTCTACTGATAGTTTCTGAGGATCATCACTATGCGTCGCGTCGTGATTACCGGTATGGGCATTGTCTCCTGCCTCGGCCAGGACCTGGAAAGCGTGGCTGCCAGCCTGAAAGAAGGCAAGTCAGGCATCACTCACAACCCCGAATACGCAGAAATGGGCCTGCGCAGCCATGTCTCCGGCAGCGTGAAGATTGACCTGGACGCCGCTATCGACCGTAAGGTCAAGCGCTTCATGGGCGATGCTGCGGCATTCGCCTATCTGTCCATGCAGCAGGCGATCGCCGATGCTGGCCTGACGGAAGAGCAGATCAGCAACCCGCGCACCGGCCTGATTGCCGGCAGCGGCGGCGCCTCGACCTTGAACCAGATGGAGTCGATCGACATTCTGCGTGACAAGGGCGTGAAGAAGATCGGGCCGTATCGTGTGCCGCGCACCATGGGCAGCACCGTTTCCGCCTGTCTGGCTACCCCGTTCAAGATCAAGGGCATCAACTACTCGATCTCCTCCGCCTGCGCCACCAGTGCCCATTGCATCGGCAGCGCCATGGAGCAGATCCAGCTGGGCAAACAGGACGTGGTCTTCGCTGGTGGTGGTGAAGAAGAGCACTGGAGCCAGTCCATGCTGTTCGACGCCATGGGCGCGCTGTCCACCCAGTACAACGACACCCCGGAAAAGGCCTCCCGCGCCTATGACGCCAAGCGTGACGGTTTCGTCATCGCCGGCGGCGGCGGCATGGTTGTGGTCGAAGAGCTGGAGCACGCGCTGGCGCGTGGTGCCAAGATCTACGCGGAAGTCGTCGGCTACGGCGCCACCTCCGACGGTTACGACATGGTCGCCCCCAGTGGTGAAGGCGCGGTACGCTGCATGCAGCAAGCCATGGCTACCGTTGAAGGCACCATCGACTACCTCAACACCCACGGCACCTCCACTCCGGTGGGCGACGTGGCCGAACTCAAGGCTATCCGTGAAGTGTTCGGTGACAAGTCCCCGAAGATCAGCTCGACCAAGAGCCTCTCGGGTCACTCGCTGGGTGCAGCCGGTGTGCAGGAAGCCATCTATTGCCTGCTGATGATGCGCGACAACTTCCTCGCCGCCTCGGCCAATATTGATGAGCTGGACGAAAACGCAGCCGATCTGCCGATCCTGCGCGAGCGCCTGGACCAGGCCGTCGACCTGATCATGTCCAACAGCTTCGGCTTCGGTGGCACCAACGCCACCCTGATCCTCAAGCGCTGGAACGGCGCCTGAGGCTGATGGCGGGCAGAATCCTCTGCCCGCCTTCGCTTGTCCCCTTCCTACTTCTTCACAGCCCCGCCAACGGCTACCTCAGCCGGTGTCGCCCGGCGCGCCAGCAGCGCCATGGTGGCTGCCGCAACACCGCATACACTGATCATCCCGGTCATCGGTAACGCCGTTCCATTGTGCAATGCCCCCACCAGCGCCGAAACAATGCCGGCGATGGTGAACTGCAGAGTGCCCATCAGCGCAGAAGCGACGCCGGCCTGGTGTCCATGCCCGGCCAGCGCACAGGCCGAGGAATTGGGCAATACCAACGCCAGTAGCGCCATACACATGAACAGCGGCACCAGTAGCGGCCATAGAACGGGCGGTTCGAACAGCGCCACTGCTGACAGCGCCAGGGTGCTGCCCATGAACAGCAAGGTGGTGATCTTCAGCAGCTTGAGCGGAGTGCGTCGACGCAACAGACGGCTGTTGAATTGCGCCGATAACACGAAGCCGGCCGAGTTCATGCCGAAGAACCAGCCATAGTGCTGCACCGGCACGTCATACAGTTCGATAAAAACGAAGGGCGAACCGGCGATATAAGCGAACATCCCGGCCATGGCGATACCGCCAGTCAGTGCATGGAACATGAATTGCGGCTCCCTCAGCAGCCGGCCGTAGCGCCCCAGTGCACTGGATAGCCGGCTGGGCGGAATATGCTGCGGCAGGGTTTCCGGCAACCGAAAGAACACCAGAAAACCGAAGACGCCAGCGAACACCGCCAGAAACGCGAAAATCAACTGCCAGCCCCCGAACAGCATTAGCCAACCACCCGCCAGCGGGGCCAGAATAGGCGCGACGCCCATGACCAGCATCAGCTGCGAAAAGGCCCGCGCCGCCTCGATGGGCGTACAGATATCACGCACCACCGCCCGGTTGACCACCATACCGGCGCATCCGCCCAGCGCCTGGGCAAAACGGGCGATGATCAGCCACTCCAGGGTCGGTGCCAGAGCGCACCCGATAGAGGCCAGAGTAAACAGGCCGATACCGAACAACAGCGGCTTGCGGCGTCCAAAGCGATCCGCCAAAGGACCGTAGAAAAGCTGCCCCAACGCCAGCCCGATAAAATAGGCCGACAGGCTCAGCTGAACATGCTCGGAGTCGGTGGCGAAGAATTGCGCAATCGCGGGGAACGCAGGGAGATAAAGATCAATTGCCAGAGGCCCGAAGGCGCTCAGGCCACCCAGAATGAGTAGCAAGCGTAAGGTCATGTAGCGGTCCAGAATGCAGGGGCCGAACGGCTTGGGGCTCGGCGCAATCAGACATCATGCCAGATCGCGCCGAGACAGAAAAACCCCAAGGCCTGCTCGGGCATCGCGATAGTCGTCAGGGGGTGTCGAGTGTGGCCCGGTCGAGCACGACCCGGTCAGGCGTGACCCGGTCGTTGCATTTAATCTTCGTGCAAACGCACATTGAGTTGATCGACAATCGGCGCCCACTCGGCGTCTTCGCGCATTTCCTCCTTGAGAAACAGGGCCTGGGTCGGTGTCCAGAATGGTGCATCGATCAGTTTGATCTCAGGCGGCAGGGAATGGCTGGCAAAAAAGGCCTCGATATCCTCGGGGGTTGACGGCAAGCCAAGCTGGTCAAACAGATCCCCCAGATCCTTGTTCGGCAGTTCCATAGGTACCTCCTCTCATTGCTGGTCACTGTATTCATTAAAGCAGAAGTTGCGGCTTGAGCCCGGCCATTGTCTGTTCGGTCAGTGTGCTGCGCGTGACCTGTTACCCCCAGGCAGGCACAATGGGTTCTTTTCTCCGGAGCACAGCCATGGCCGACCGCCCCACCCTTGACGATGAAACCCTGGCATTCGCCGAGCGCATGTTCGATCTGGCCCGCCACGGCGATGCCGCGCAATTGCAGACGATGCTCGAAGGCGGCCTGCCGGCCAACTTGCGCAACAGCAAGGGCGACAGCCTGTTGATGCTGGCGAGTTATAACGGCCAGCTTGACGCCGCCGAAGTGCTGCTCACCCATGGCAGCGACCCGGAGCTGGCCAATGACCGCTGCCAGACACCGCTGGCCGGCGTGCTGTTCAAGGGTGACATGGCCATGCTGGAGCTCCTGTTGACCCATGGCGCCGACGCCAACGGCTGCCCCCAGGGCGGCAAGCCGCCGCTGATGTATGCCGCCATGTTCAACCGCACCGATATGCTGGAACGCTTGCTCCAGGCCGGTGCGGACCCACAGGCGACCGATGCCGATGGCAAGACCGCCCTGGATCTGGCCCAGGCCATGGGCGCTCGGGACGCCATTACTTTGCTCGAACGGTTCTGACGCAGCACTCCACCCGTCACTCCAGGCTTGAAGCCCAGGCGGCTGCGCGGGCAGAATACTGTATGCCCAACCAGCCAACAGCCCAGACCATCTCTGATCAACCGCCGCCGTTCTATTACCTGCACAACTTCCAGCAGGCGATGAACTGGGTGCGGCAGCGCTATGCCGATCTGCTCGATGATGAGGAACAGCGTTTTCTCAGCTGTTTCGATGCACTGCCCAAAGCATCGCAGGCACTGCTGGTCAGATTGATCATGCGCAAGGGCCCGCACTTTCGCCGCAGCCGCCTGAACTACCTGGAAATTGGCGATCTTGATATCGCCGCCGCGCCATTGCTGGAGCTCGGCTGGCTGAATGATCAACACCCTCTGGATGCGGCCGAACTGGGCGCTCTGCTGCGCAAGGACGAGGTCGCCGCCCTGCTACCGCCCGCAGCGGAGCTGCGCGCTCTGCGCAAACCCCAACTGGTGGAACGTCTGCAGGCCAGCGAACCCGAGGCCCGCTGCTTTCGCCAGTGGTGTCCGGACCACGCCGAGCGCCTGCTGACGCTGCAAGTCGGTGAGCTATGCGAACGCCTGCGGTTGATGTTCTTCGGCAACCTGTCCCAGGGCTGGGAGGAATTCGTGCTCGCCGAACTGGGCATCTTCCGCTACGAAAGCGTGAACATCACTCCAGAGTCCCGCGGCTTCTCCTGCCGCCAGGATATCGAGCTGTACCGGCACCTGCATCACTGCCGCAGCCAACTGGAGGCCGGCCTACCCTGCGCCGAGGTGCTGACGCTACTGGGCGAACCGCAATGCGACAATCCCTGGCTGCGCAGCCGCCACGCCCGGTTACTGTTCGCCCTGGCCCGTCAACTGGAGCGGGAAGCGGACCTACCCCAGGCGCTGGCACTCTACGAACGCAGCGGCTGGACCGGCGCGCGCCAGCGCCAGATCCGCATTCTGGAAAAACTGCAGCAGTACCAAGGGGCCTGGGAACTGGTGCAGGCCGCCATCACCGCACCGGAGAACGAAGCCGAATTGCAGTTGGCCCTGCGCGCCCAACGCCGCCTGGCCCGCAAGCTCGCGCAGCCACCTCACCCGGTGATCATCGATTCCGACACCCTGCGCATCGACCTGACGCTCCCCGGTCCGCATCCGCTGGGCGTCGAGACAGCCGTGCGAGAACATCTGCATGCCGACCAGGCGCCGGTGCATTACGTGGAGAACAGCCTGATCACCGGGCTGTTCGGCTTGCTCTGCTGGGACGCCATCTTCGCGCCCCTGCCCGGGGCCTTCTTCCACCCGTTCCAGAGCGCCCCGGCCGATCTGCACAGCCCCGACTTCCAGCAGCGCCGGCATGAGCTGTTTGCCGCCAGCCTGGCGCACCTGGACAGCGACACCTGGCAGCACCGCATCCGCCATACCTGGCACGCCAAACAGGGTATCCAGAGTCCCTTCGTCCACTGGCCAGTGCTCACCGAAACGCTGTTGGACCAGGCGCTGCACTGCCTGCCGCCAGCCCACCTGCGGACCTGGTTCCAGCGCATGCTGCAGGATATCCGCGCCAATCGCGCCGGCATGCCCGACCTGATCCAGTTCTGGCCCGAGCAGCGCCGCTACCGGATGATCGAGGTGAAAGGCCCCGGTGACCGCCTGCAGGACAATCAGCGCCGCTGGCTGGAATTCTGCAACCGCCACGGCATGCCGGTTGCGGTCTGCCATGTGCAGTGGGCCAACCCATGAACTACCGCATCGCAGTGCGAGCGCTGTGCGAATTCACCGCGCGCGAAGGCGATCTGGATCTGCGTTTCACCCCGTCCCCCAGCGCCCAGGAAGGCATGGCCGGACACCGGACCGTGGTATCCCGACGCGGCCCGGCCTACCTGAGTGAAGTACCCCTGGCTGGCAGCTACGAGGGATTGCTGGTTACCGGCCGCGCCGACGGTTATGACCCGGCGCTCAACTTGTTGGAAGAGATCAAGACCCACCGCGGCGACGTCAAGCGCATCCCCCACAATCACCGGCTGCTGCACTGGGCCCAGGTCAAGGTCTACGGGTGGCTGTTGTGCGCCGAGTACGAGCTGGAGGAAATCGACCTGGCGGTGGTTTATTACAACGTGCTCAGCCAACAGGAAACGGTATTGCGCGAACGCTTCGGTGCCGACAGCCTGCGGGAATTCTTCGAGTTGCAGTGTCGCCGTTTTCTCGCCTGGGCCGAGCAGGAAACCGCCCACCGCGCCGCCCGGGATCAGAGCCTGACCCAGCTGCAGTTCCCCTGGCCGAGCTTTCGCCGCGGCCAGCGCCAGCTCGCCAATACAGTGTACCGGGCCGCCCGGGATGGCCAAACGCTGATGGCCCAGGCCACCACCGGCATCGGCAAGACCCTGGGCACCCTCTTTCCCCAGCTCAAGGCATTTCCCGAGCAGCAACTCGACCGGCTGTTCTTTCTCACCGCCAAAACACCAGGGCGCCAGTTGGCCCTGGATGCCCTGGCCAGCCTGCGCGTCCAGCAGCCGGACTTACCGCTACGGGTACTGGAGCATGTCGCCCGGGACAAGGCCTGCGAATACCCCGACCGCGCCTGCCACGGCGAATCCTGCCCGCTCGCCCGGGGTTTCTACGACCGCCTGCCGGCGGCCCGGCAGGCTGCCTCGGAACGCCGCTGGCTGACCCGCCAGGCGGTGCGCGAGATCGCCCTGGCCCATGGCATCTGCCCCTACTACCTCAGCCAGGAACTGTGCCGCTGGACCGATATCGTGGTCGCTGACTACAACTACTACTTCGACATGACCGCCCTGCTCTACAGCCTGACGGTGGTGAACGACTGGCGGGTGACCCTGCTGGTGGACGAAGCCCATAACCTCATCGACCGCGCCCGCGGCATGTACACCGCGGAACTGGATCAGGGCAATTTCAATGCCCTGCGCAAAAGCGCCCCCAGCGCCCTGAAAACACCGCTGGATCGGGTCAATCGCCATTGGAACCAGCTACACCGCGACCAGCAGGCCGAGTACCAGATCTACCCCGCCATCGCTGACCTGTTCAGCCTCAGCCTGCAGAAAGCGGTCAGCGCCATCACCGACCATCTCAGCGACCAGCCCGAGGGCAACGATGCGGCGCTGCTGCGTTTCTATCTGGACGCCATGCTGTTCTGCCGGCTCGCCGAACAGCATGGGCCCCATTCCCTGTTCGATATCACCCGCCGCCAGCTGGGCCGGCGTGCGCTGTCGACCCTCTGCCTGCGTAATATCGTCCCGGCGCCTTTCCTGCGCGACCGCTTCACCGTTGCGCACAGCAGCACGCTGTTCTCGGCCACCCTGAGCCCACAGCACTACCACGCCGATCTACTGGGCCTGCCGGCAGATACCCAGTGGCTGGAAGTGGAATCACCGTTCACCGCCGAACAGTTGCAAGTGCGTTTTGTCGGCAACCTGTCGACCCGCTATCAGCACCGCGCCGACAGCCTGCGACCGATCGCACAGCTGATTGCTAGGCAGTTTCGTGAGCGCCCGGGTAACTATCTGGCCTTTTTCAGCAGCTACGCCTATCTGCAGCAGGTGCTGGACGTCATGCGCGCAATGGCGCCGGAGATACCGGTGCGGGAACAGTCACGGCAGATGGACGAAGCGCAGCGCGAAGCCTTTCTCGAGGGGTTCACCGATGACACCCGCTGCATCGGCTTCGCCGTGCTCGGTGGCGCTTTCAGCGAAGGTATCGATCTGCCGGGCAAACGGCTGGTCGGCGCCTTTGTCGCCACCCTGGGGTTGCCCCAGGTCAATCCGGTGACCGAAGAAGTGAAAAGCCGCATGCAGACGATGTTCGGCAAGGGCTATGACTACGCCTATCTGTATCCGGGATTGCAGAAAGTGGTGCAGGCGGCCGGTCGGGTGATCCGCACCACCGAGGACCAGGGCGTGGTCTGGCTGCTGGATGATCGCTTCGGCCAACTGGCAGTACGACAGTTACTGCCGCGCTGGTGGCAACTGGAGCGTCACCGTCTGGAACTCCAGCCCGAACCCGGCACGATTCAGCCGCTGTTTCCCGGGTAGGAAGGGCTTTCCAAGGCCCCTCCCACAGCCAGCCTAAACAAGCCAGCACTCAACCTGCAGCCTTGCTTACCGCTGGACCTGAACCCTCACCACCTTGTTGTACTGACGGTGGGCAAACTCGCCGGTGACCTCGCCCTGTTCGTCCATCAGCGGAAACACGTAGCGCGGCGTCATTATCACTTCGTAATCATGGCTCCCCGCAGGCCGCACTTCGACTTCGAGAAAGCCATAGTGCTTGCCGCCGTCGATCAACTGGTTGCCGTTCCAGATTTCCGGCGCATCGCCGTGGGCACTCCAATGGGTTTCCTGGGCCTCTGTCGGCAACTGATCGAAGGGCACATAGTCGGTAGTCGGCGCATAACCCGGGCCACGCAGACCGTCCCCGGCAAAGCCCACATCCCAGTAATGCACGCCATCCAGCTGCACGTATTCGAGCAGTTCGTCATGCCCGGCGAGCACTGCGGTCACCCCGTAGCGCTCGAACAGCTCATGATAGATGCGCATCGGCTGGCCGGACTGGTTGTCCTCGTTGTTCGGAATGCCGGCGCTGCCCGATGACAGACTGTGTACCCCGGTACCGAAAGGCATATGGTGGAACTGCACGAAAATCACCTGGCCTTTGGCCTGGGCATCAGCCAGTTCGCTCACCGCCCAGTTCCACTGCTCACTGCCGCGGTTGAAGTCCGGTACCCGCGATTGCACACCATCAATGGCCAGGTTGGTGTCCTTGAGCGGATCGCTGTCATCGCCATTGGACGAGTCGAGGGTGATCAGGGTGACCGGGCCGTAGTCCACGCGATAGTAGCGTTTCTCGTAGCGCTCATCGGTGCCGTAGTTGCGCGGCAACTCCCAGTAGCTGTTCCATTTGTCGTAGGAGCGCATTACCGCTGGTGGCGTGTAGGAGCCGCCTTCGGGATGCCAGTAGTTTTCATGGTTGCCCAGTGCCGGGAAGATCGGTGTGCTGGAAGCGAAGTCGCTCCACTCACCTGCGGCATGGCGCCAGAACTCATCCCAGTCCAGCTGGCGACCGCCCTTCTCCACCAGATCCCCGGCAATCGCCCAGAAATCCGGCTGACGTTCCATCGCATACTGGATATTGGCGCGGTAGCCGGTGGTCTGGTCGACCGGGTACAGGCGGTCGTAGGTGGCGGGATCGGTCGCCAACTTATCACCACCGATCACCAGGGCACTGGCGCCCCAGGCCACGTTTTTCTCGGTGGACTCTGGCTCGGTTTCCATGTCGGACATGGCCAGGAAGCGGATGCTCGCGCGTTCGCCCACAGCCGGTGCGGTGGTGAACTGCGCTTCCATCAGGGTTTCACTGCCCGGTTGCCGAACCTGGTATTCATAGGTGGTCGCTGCACTGAGGCCCTCTACCCGTACCACGTGCCGGTACGGCAACGCCGGCGCCTGCCCTGCCGCCACGTCGGCATGAATACCGCCGAAATTACGCTCGCCATGGATATATTCGACCTCGCTGTCGCCATAGCCCAAGGCCTCGACCAGCTCCGGTTCAGAGGTGAAACTACCAACTCCCTCGACTACCAGCTCGCCGGCCACGTCGGTATCAGTGAACCAGATGACGCTGATCGCGGTATCGGTCGGGTTCTGCAGGTAAGGCAGCACCCGTACGCGGGTATCCGGCGCAGCCTCCCCCGGCGCCGGTGCGGCATTGTCATTGGAGGAGCTGGAACCATCCAGGCAGCCTGCCAGCCACAGGCTGGATGCGGCGACGATCAAACTCGCCAGAGCAGTCTTCTTCATGCACTTGTTCTCGGTAGGATTGTGATGACGCGCCAGCATGGCAGCGCCGCGTGTCATCCCTGTTGCACTTCCGAGAAGATTTGACGCCCGATCAAGACCAGGCACACAAAGCGATCAATCCCGTTGGGTGATCACCACCGCCGTTCATTGAGCGCATTGAACAGGATCGCCAGGGAAAACAGCACCGACTCCAGGTCGCTGTTGATATAGGCGTTGGGGTAGAGCGCCGAAACTGCCGGAACTAATCCGTCTCGTCAACGACAGAAATAAGGTCTGCCCTCGTTTAGTTCACCGGCGACCGGCTTGTCGATTATCCGCCTGGAGGTTCAGCATGCCCTATTGGGAAACCCTCACCGACCGCTCACTCTGGCTGCAATTGGGAATTCTGGTTACCGTCACCCTTGCCACCTACCTGCTGCTGTCTATCGCACTGCGGGTGGTGAGTCGGCAGTTGGAGCAGCGTGACAAAGGAACCCAATCCCGGGTGTTCTATTTCGCCTCGGAGCTGTTGCGCTCGACCAGCAAGCTGCTGATCTTCGCCTTCGCGCTGATGATCGGGCTGAAGACCGTCGAGCTGGCGCCCCGCTGGGAATCGGCGATGTCCCATGGCTGGTTCATCGCCCTGGCCTTTCAGATCGCACTCTGGCTTGATCACGCTGTCAAGCTCTGGACCGACAGCCTGACCCGCGACGGCAAGGCGCGCAACCCGGTGACCACTACCCTGCTGGGCATCATCATGCGCATAGTGATCTGGACCATGATGCTGCTGTCGATCCTCGCCAATCTGGGTGTCGACATCACCGCCATGATCGCCAGTCTCGGGGTTGGCGGTATAGCCATCGCCCTGGCCGTCCAAACGCTGCTCAGTGACATGTTCGCCTCCATGTCCATCGGTATCGACAAGCCCTTCGAGATCGGCGACTTCGTGGTCTTCGGTGAAGTGGCCGGCACCATTGAGCATATCGGCCTTAAAACCACCCGTATCCGCGCCCTGAGTGGCGAGCAGATCGTGATCGCCAATGCCGACCTGCTCAGTCAGATCGTGCACAACTACAAGCGGATGAATACCCGGCGGATCGTATTCACCTTCGGCATCAGCTACCACACCCCGGCGGACCAAGTACGCGAGGTCGGGGCGCAGATCAAACGCATCATTGATAGCACCGAGAAGACCAAATTCGACCGCGCGCACTTCTTTGCCTTCAACGAAAGCCAGCTGACATTCGAGGTGGTGCATATCGTTCAGACTGCTGACTACAATCAGTACATGGATATTCAACAAGAGATCAATCTGCAATTGTTGCAAGCGCTGCGCGACATGGAAGTGGAGTTCGCCTTCCCCATCCGTCGCGTAGAATTCATCGGTGGCGACCTGCCCGAAGTCAAGGTCGCCGGCATGCCCGACAAAGCCGCTTCAGCCAATACCCCGCCTTATGGCGGCGTATCCTGACGGTAGACTCGACGACAACCGCAGGATCGTGCAGGATGTGCGCGATCCCGTTTAATGGAGATACCATGAGCACTTTCCGCACGCTGCTGCCTGCCACACTGGCAGCCACCCTGCTGTTTGCTGGCTGCGCCAGCACCACCTCGTCCACGTCCCCGGATGCCCTCACCGCTCACGCCTGGGCGCTGGTCGAAGCAACCGACGCCGACGGCCGTCTCGACACAGACCTCACCGGTGGTAGTCGCGCACCCATCGAACTGAGCTTCCAGCCCGACCGTATCGGCGTGAGCAATGCCTGCAATGGCATGGGCGGGAACTACACACTCAAGGGCGACACCCTGGAAGTAGGTATGCTGATGCAGACCATGATGGCTTGCGAACCACCGTTGATGGCCCGCGAAAATGCCATCAAGCAACGCCTGGAAAAGCCGTTGCAAGTGCAGCTCAATGATGCCGGCACGCGGCTGACCCTGCGCAACGGCGCCGGAATCATGACCTTTCAACCCGCGGCCGATCATTCCGCCCATTGAACATACCGGGCAGGCCAACACGGCCTGCCCGACCACTCATCCACCCGCCTGAACTCCCCGCACGCCCTCCCATCACAGTAATGAACGGCAACTCAATGGCTGATTCATCATCTGTGGAGGACCCATGATCAGATTGCGCAATCTCACTTACGGCCTGCTGGCAGTCGGCGCCGTGACGGCCCTGTACCGTAAATACGCCGATACCTCGCAAACGGCCCCCGTCCGTTTCATCGACGCAGCCATGCTCCAGGGGCTGGCCGAAATCGAGGCGGCACGCCTGGCACTGGAGAGAACCGGCAACGACAAGGTCAAGGAGTTCGCTCGCCAGATGATCGAGGATCACACCGCGATCAATCGTGAACTTGAACAACTGGGCAACAGCCGCGGCTATCCTGTCGCCGGCGCGGACAGTCTCGCCCCAAAAGCCCGCGACACCTTGCTGAATCTCAGATCTGTCCAGTCCTTTGACCAGGCTTATGCCGAACATCAGATTACCGCACACCGCAAGGCGATCGACCTGTACCGGCGCGGCACCCGGCTCGATGACTTCGACATCAGCAACTTCGCCAGGGCAACCCAGAGCAAGATGGAGCATCACCTGGCCATGACCGAGCAACTGGCCGATGAGCTGAGCGCAGGTATGGCTCCGGCCACGGCAGCCGATGCCGCGGCGACTGCAGAAGTCGACTCTGGCCTGAGCAGCGGCAGCCCGCAGCAGAATCGCGGCGACGCCGCCAATCCCCATCACTGACACCCAGGGGGCACCCATGGCAACAACACCGAAAACCCCGGTCAGCCTGGCCGTCTATCTCACCTTCCCCGGCAACTGCCGGGAAGCTCTGCAGTTCTATGCCCGGGAGCTGGGCGGCACCCTGGGCGAAATTCACAGCCACCGCGATGCGCCAGAAGGCACCGGAGTGCCCGAAGATTGGCTGGATCAGGTCATGCATGGCGAGGTCACCGTGGCCAATCAGGTGATCATGGGCTCTGACGCACCGCCGGGTACCTATCAGCAGGCCCAGGGCGTGTTTGTCCAGCTGTACTACGATGATGTGCTGACCGCCGAGCAGGCCTACAACCGGCTGTCCGATGGCGGCACCACCCGTATGCCCTTTGGGCCCAGCTTCTGGGCCGAGGGCTTCGGCATGCTCACCGATCGTTTCGGCATCGGCTGGATCATCACCAGTCGTTACATCGAGTCAGCCGACTGGAAATAACCCGGCGGGCGTCGGCTACACCCGGCGCACCGTGGCGAGCAGGCCGGCGGCAACGCCGAACATGACCCCAAAACTGCGATTGAGCAGGCGCTGCTGCTGCGGTGAATTCAGCAACCGCAGCGCCTTGGCGGCCAACCCGGTATAACCGGCCATGACGACCAGATCCACCGCCACCATGGTCACTGCCATGATCAGGTACTGCATCAGCATCGGTCGCCCCGGATCGAGGAACTGCGGCAGCACTGCCAGGATGAAGATGATCGCCTTGGGGTTGCTGAAATTGATCACAAAGCCACGCAGCACCAGGCTCAGCGGCCTGCCGATGGGACGATGCTCCAGGGTCATCGTCTGCGCCGGCGCCCGCCACTGCCGGATAGCCAGGTACAACAGATAGAGCACCCCGAACCACTTGATCAGCGCAAACGCCAGGGCCGACGTCGCCAGTAACGCGCCCACCCCCGCAGCGACAATCACAATCTGCAGTACCAACGCCAGTTGCAGCCCCAGCGCGTTCCAATAGCCCCGGGCAAACCCGTAGTTCATGCCGCTGGCCATGGAGGCCACTGCCCCGGCGCCGGGCGACAGGCTGATCAGCCAGCACGCCACGAAGAAGGCCAGCCAGGTTTCAATGCTCATGAAATTGTCTCGATTCGATGCAAGCGATGAGCGATTCTAGCAAGCGCAACCCATCTGCCGTAAGCGAAAAACCAAAACTGGATAAAAAACCAGTATACTGTCGACCGCCGCGCGGCATGCAGCGCCGCAGGCCCAACGAATCACATTCAAGCCAGGGGTAAAAAATGGCCGTTGAAATAGTCTATCGAAGCAGCAGAGACCCGGAGCGCCTGTTCATGGATAAAGCCGAAGCCGACCGTCACGACAAGATGCTGGAACTGGCCGAGCTGCTGAGTGACGTCCTGCGTCAGGCCGTACCGTCGATCAACGAAGCGCAAGCGGAAGAAGCCGGCATCTACATGGCCAGACACCGCGATCTGTTTGCCAAAGCCTTCAAGAGCTCACCCGATGTGCTGGCGACCTTGCTGGAAGAAGAGCCAGCATAACAAGCTGAAACGGGGGGCCGTCTTGACAGTGCGAAGAGGGCTGCTATAGCTTGACGACACCAATAGCCGCCTCGGAACCTTTGTGAATAACAACCTCGTAACACGCCGTTTCTTGCCTTCTACCCAATACAGGCAGGAGGCACGGTGAACGAACCGGTTCTGGCTTTACTCCTCGGCACTTTGATTATCCTGGCGATCATCGCTGCGAACGGCTATTTCGTCGCGCAGGAATTCGCCTACATGGCGGTCGACCGCACACGACTCGCCGCGCGTGCCGCCGAGGGCGACGCCGCGGCGAAGCGCGCGCTGGCGGTAACCCGTCGCACCAGCTTCATGCTGTCGGGTGCCCAGCTCGGCATTACCGTCACCGGCCTGCTGGTCGGGTTTGTCGCCGAGCCACTGGTCGGAGAATCGCTCGGCCAACTACTCGGTGGCGTCGGCATTCCGACCGAGGTGGGCGTTACTGTCGCGACGGTGTCGGCATTGGCGTTGGCGACCATCATCCAGATGGTCTTCGGCGAACTGTTTCCGAAGAACCTCGCCATCGCCAACGCCGATCCGCTCGCACGCAGCCTGGCGCGCTCCACACTGATCTACCTCACTGTGTTCGGCTGGCTCATCGGCTTCTTCGACAAATCCGCCAACCTGTTTCTGCGGGCGTTACGTATCGAACCGGTACATGACCTCGATGTGAGCGTCTCGGCCGATGACCTGCCGCACATCATTGCCGACTCCCGCGAAAGCGGCGATCTGCCCCACGAGCTGTCGCTCATGCTGGACCGCATTCTCGACTTTCCCCAGCGTGATGTTGAACACGCGATGATTCCCCGCTCGCAGGTGGACTGGCTGCGGCCCGAAACCACCCTGGAAGAACTGCGCGAACTCATGGCCAGCGGGCATACCCGTTATCCGGTGATCGATGAAGATACCCCGGTGGGCGTAGCCCACCTGGCCGACGTGCTGGCGCGCCTATCCACCGGCAGTCCCGACGAGACCGTCGCCTCGGTGATGCGACCCACTGCGGTACTGCCCACGCTGATGCCTCTGCCCGATGCCCTTGCCCAGTTGATTCGCACCAGCAACCAATTGGCCTGTGTCATCGATGAGTATGGTGGCTTCGCCGGCGTGCTCACCCTGGAGGATCTGGCTGAAGAAATCGTCGGCGAAATCACCGACGAACATGACGACCAGACCGGCGACCATCTCATGCCCCGTGACGATGGCAGCTGGATAATGGACGGCGACGTGCACCTCGACGAAGTCGAGCGCGCCATTGGTTACGACTTGCCGCGCGGCGATGAAGTTGAAACCGTAGCCGGCCTGCTCATCGCTGAGCTGGGCGCATTGCCGGTGGAAGGCGCCACCGTGATTATCGACCTGCCCGTTGATCCCTCCGAAGTCATCGCCACGGCACCGGTTCTGCGCCAACTGGTGGTTGATGTGTTGCGGGTCGAGCGCTATGTCCCGACCCAGGTACGCGTGCGGTTACTTGAAACGACGATAGAGGACAGCCCATGAATGATCCACTGATCGTCATCCTTGTAACCATCGCGCTCATTGTCATGAGCGCCTTCTTCGTCGTCATCGAATTCGCCCTGCTCGGCGCTCGGCGGCATCGTCTTGAGGAGCTTGCCGGCAGCAGCGCCTCAGCGCGTGCCGCGCTGCGCGGCATGAACGACCTGACTCTGATGCTCGCCGGAGCGCAACTGGGTATCACCTTCTGCACCTTCGCTTTGGGTGCGGTGACCAAACCAGCCGTCGATAGCTGGCTCAGCCCCTTGTTTACCCTCTGGGGAATGCCCGAATGGGCCGCCGGCGGGGCCGCGTTCGCCCTGGCCCTGTTCATCGTGACCTTCCTGCACCTGGTGGTTGGCGAAATGGCGCCCAAATCCTGGGCCATCGCTCACCCCGAAAGGTCTGCATTGACGATTGGCATCATCGCGCGGGCCTATACCTGGCCGTTGCGCCCGCTACTGCGCTGGATCAATCGCATCGCCAACTGGCTGGTGAAGGCAGCGGGTGTCGAACCGGTCGAGAGCGCGGCCGTTGGCGGGCAGGACATTGCCACCATCCGGCAGCTCGTCGAACATTCAGCGAAAGTCGGCACGCTCAAGCCGCACGTGCAAGAGCAGATATCGAGCCTTATCGATCTGGGTGCCATGCCCGTGGAGGCCCTGCTGGCTGAGGGTACGATGCCAACGCACGTTCCCCATGGCGCAACGGTAGCCGATGTTCGCGAAGCGGCCAGCCAGTCGGGCCACCTGCGTATCCTCGTGCTCGGCACCGATGACGCTGCGCCGCTGGTTGTCCACCTGCGTGACACCCTGCTCGAACCGGATACCCGCCCCGCGCATGAGCTCGCCCGGAAAGCCTTCGTGCTCGACGCGAAAACCCCCGTCTACGAGTCCCTCGCCCGCATGCGCAAATCAAGCGTGCAGCTCGCCGTCATCATGACCGACGGACGCATGCGCGGTGTCGTTACCCTCGCCGATATCCTGCCGCGGATACTACCGATAGCCAGCCCCGCACAGTAAGCGACGCAATGCGCTCGCCCCCAAGGGCGAAGCGCATTTGCTCAGCGATACATCCAGAAGTTGGGATGGTCTTCGACCAAGGCCGCCTTGGGCTTGGTACGGGTATGTATAAAGATTCGCTTGAGAATATCCATAGTGAAACGCTCCGTAGACTGTATTGGATGGCGCTATCCTAGGCAGCCCGGACAAATAACCAAAATCAATCGATTCTATCGTGCTGATTACCAAACCCATCTGCGCCGCGTTCAATGACTGCATTGCGTAAAACCAAGTAAACCCTCCTTTACAAACCACTTCTGCCCTTGGCAATGCCATATGCTGAGCTTGCTTGGGCGAGAGCCGGAGCTGGATCTGGATCTCCCACAAAGTTCGCCCACCGAGGAATTCCAGCCGCCGGCGCTGCTCTAAGCCTTATCAGAACGAGGGTATCACCATGAGATTACGCCACCTTTTTATCAGCCTGTTCGCCGTAGCGGCCTTGCTGGGCTCCATGGCCCAAGCCGCTGAAAGACCTTATGCCCCCGGTAAATCCCAGGAACACCGCAAGGCGTTCAAACACCATCAGCAACAGCGGGACCATCACCGCGACCAGATGCTGCGCCGTGACCATAACCGCCACGGCCAGCAACATCCGGGCTCCGGCTATCGGCCACGGGACCACGCCCGGCCACCCAGTCACCGGCAGATCTACGAACAACGCCACCAGTATCGGGCACCCGACCGCAGCCAGCTGCGCCGCCAGATCCATCGGAACCGACATCATATCGGCCGCGGCCCGGCTCTACCGCCCCGCGCCCGCCTGATCACCGGCCGCCCCATCCCCCACGGCTGGGGCCAGCGCCTGCCCCATCAGCATGTACGGCACCTACCCCACTACCCCGGCTACGAATGGCATCGCTCCGGCAGCAACCTGGTCCTGGTAGCCGTCACCACCGGCCTGATCTACACCATCGTGGAGAATGTACTGAACTGAGATACTTTCCCGGAAGAGGGCCTGGTTCCACCTGGCCCCGGTGATTCAGACAGCACCGGGCAAGCCAGCCTGGGACGGTCGAGCACCAGCTCGACCAGCGGTGGTTCAGGTAACCTAGTTGTCGAGCTGGTGCTCGACAATCCCAGGTGTGCTGAAAGAGGGCTGGGTTACATCCGGCCCCGGTGATTCAGCCAGCACCGAGCAAACCAACCTGGGACGGTCGAGCACCAGCTCGATCAGCGGTGATTCAAGTAACCTAGTTGTCGAGCTGGTGCTCGACAATCCCAGGTGTGCTGAAAGAGGGCCGGGTTCCATCCGGCCCCGGTGATTCAAACAGCAACGAGCAAGCCAACCTGGGACGGTCGAGCACCAGCTCGACCAGCGGTGGTTCAAGTAACCTAGTTGTCGAGCTAGTGCTCGACAATCCCAGGTGCGAGGGCCGAATTCCATCCCGGCCAACAGTGATTCAGGCAGCACAGAGCAAGCCAACCTGGGACGGTCGAGCACCAGCTCGACCAGCGGTGATTCAAGTAACCTAGTTGTCGAGCTGGTGCTCGACAATCCCAGGTGTGCTGAAAGAGGGCCGAGTGCCATCCGGCCCCGGTGATTCAGACAGCACCAAGCAAGCCAACCTGGGACGGTCGAGCACCAGCTCGACCAGCAGTGGTTCAGGTAACGCAGTTGTCGAGCTGGTGCTCGACAATCCCAGGTGACCTCTCCAACTACGCGGCTTGCGATGCGACACGGGCTGCCTCTAACATCACGGCATTCCCCTCGCCTCCCGGATCAAGATGAAAGCCCCCGCCAAACGCCCGGCCTTCCTGCTGTTCTTCCCCCTGGCCGCTGTCCTGGCCGCTATCGTCGTGCCGCTGTCGGTTTGGGCGGTGCTATCGGGGAGTGGCTGGCCGCCGGGGCTGCTGGGTCGCGGTCATGGGCATGAGCTGATCTTTGGCTTCGCCCTGGCATTGATTGCCGGCTACACCCTTGGCAACCAGACGCGACAAGTCCTCTACCCGCTGATCGGTCTATGGCTGGCCGCCCGCCTGGCCTGGTTGCTGATGCCGGAGAGCTGGCTCGCCCTGCTACTGTCCCCGACCTTCGCCCTGCTCCTGGCCTGGCACGTGGTGCCGCGATTCAACGCCGCGAAGAAGTGGCGCAACAAGATCACCGGCCCGCTGATCCTGACGATCTGCCTGCTGCCCATAGCCTGGCTGGGGCTGCTCATCGCCTGGCGTTACCGGCCCGAGTTGGCCTCTCAGCTGCCGCTGGATACCCAGCGCCTGCTGCATACCGGCGTACTCTGCCTATTGCTGCTAATGATGTTCATGGGTGGGCGCATTATCGCGCCGGCGGCGGCCGTCACTCTGGAGCGCCAGGGACGTAAGCCCAAGGCTCGGCTGCAGCCACATATGGAGTCGGCGCTGATCATCCTGTTGGGATTGGCTGTTTTGCCGCTGCTGCTGCCCTGGCTGAGCGACGCGGTCAGCTATCGCTGGTCCGGCCTCTGCCTGATTGCCGCCGGCGCGGTGCTGGCGGTGCGGTGTCTGCGGTGGGAATTGTGGCGCTGCGCCGAGCGGCCCGACCTGCTGGCTTTCGGCATCGGTTACGCCTGGCTGGCGCTCGGCAGTATTGCCAGCGGGGTTGCCTTTATCAATCAGCACGCCATCGCACCGGCATTACACCTGATCACCATCGGCGGGCTGGGCACCCTGTCCACCGGGGTGATGTTGCGGCTGTATTTCCAGCGCAGCAGTAGAACGCCGCCGAGTACCGGCTGGGTCTGGAGCATTACCGGGTTGATCGCCATCGCCGCAGTACTGCGCTATTTCAGCGGCCCGGCGGCCTTTGCCCAGCCGCTGTTGCTAAGCCTGTCCGCGATCACCTGGGCGCTGGCGTACCTGGCCCTGACGGTGAAGATGCTCAGCCTGGGCCGCACCCTCTGACCCCGGTCACTCCGCTGCGCCAGGCGTTGCGGCGCGGGTCCACGTAGAGGTGCGGCCAAAAATAGGCGCGCCGACAAAACCACGCAATTTGAGCACGTCAGCCCCATCCAGAGTGATCTTGCCCTGGTAGGTCTTGCCGCTTTCCGGATCGTATACCTTGCCGTTGTCCCAGGTCTTGCCATCGCCGGTCGGCTGCATGTCCCACAGAATGCGCAAGCCCTGTACCGGGCGATCACGCAAGGTCTCGTCGGGGTTGTGCTGATCAAGCTTGGGTTGTCCGCTGCTGTCCATCGGCTCGGCCAGCCACACCAGCTCGCCACACAGCTTGTCGCCGCAGGGGCTGACTTCCACCTGTCCCTGATTGTCTTCGGTATTCCATAATCCGACTGGCTGCGCCAGCGCCTGAGTTGAACCCAGCACTCCGGCAACCATGACGGACGCGCCCAGAATCTGCATTAGACCTTTCATGAATCGTTCCTTTGCTGTCGAACGGCCATTCTACGACAGGATGACCAGCCGGTTGGGCAACTCGTTGCGCTCATGGGTGGCCGGCACCGCCTGGCGCAGCTCCGCACCACAGGCCTCGATGCAGACCAGAAAGCCCTCCAGCGTTTTGCCCTGGCGCACATGGGCGGTGAAGTCGGCAATGATCGACTCCCAGACGCTGTCATCGATCCGTTGGGAAATGCCCCGGTCCACCATGATTTCCACATAGCGCTCGGCTTCGGAAACGAAGATCAGCATGCCCGTCGCATCGCTGGTGTGATGCAGCCCCAACTGAATGAACTGCCGGTGGGCCAGGTTACATGCACGCCAGTGCCGCACCGAGCGCGGGATCAACCGGGTAGTCACGCCCGGCATGCGAAACACCAGCGCCAGCACGATGAAGGTCAGCCACTGCGTCAGCAACAGCCAGCCGCTGCTCAACCAACCGGTCAGCACCACCAGAATACCCGGCAGCAATAACGCCGCCAGCCCAGCCCACAGCAGTGGAATGTAATGGTAGTCATCCGCTTGCGCGGCCAGCACCGTCACCACCTCGGCATCGGTATGTTGCTCGATGCGGTCGATGGCTTCCGCGACCTGTTGCTGTTCATCCTGCGTCAAAAGTGTCATTGCCTGTCCCTTGTCTGCCTCACCAGCCACCCGACGCGCCGCCGCCACCAAAGCCGCCGCCACCGCCGCCGAAACCGCCACCGCCACCGCCCATGCCGCCACCGCGGCCCATACCACCGAGCAGAGCGCCGGCCAGCACTGCGCGACCGAAACGTCCCCGGCCACCACGACCACCGCCGATGAGAAACAGGATAATCATGAAAAAGAAGGTCAGCCCGCCGATCAGGGGCGCCGGAGGACGCTCACCCGTCGCCCCGGTCGACGAACGCAGCGGATCGCCGCCCAGCACCTGGATCATGGCTTCGGTGCCGGCAACGATCCCGCCTTCGAAGTCACCCCGGCGGAACGCCGGAGTCAGAATCTGGTTGATGATGATCGAGGACTGGGCGTCAGTCAGGCGCCCTTCCAGCCCGTAGCCCACCTCGATCCGCATGCGCCGGTCATCCCGGGCGACAATCAGCAGCGCGCCATTGTCCTCGCCCTGCTGACCTATGCCCCATTCGCGGCCCAGCTGTACACCGAACTCCTCAATGCTGCGCCCCTGCAGATCGGGCACCGTGACCACCACAACCTGCTCGGTGGTGGCCTGCTCATGGCCGGCCAGCATCTGGGTCAATTGCGCTTCCACCGGCGCGCTGAGCAGCTCCGCCTGGTCAACCACCCGGCCAGTCAAGGTCGGCAGGGTCAGTTCCGCGGACGCCTGCTGAGCCGATGCACCCGCAGCCCAGCACAGCAGCCCCAGCGCCAGCAGCCGGAACCACCTCATTCGAACTGCACCTGCGGCGCCTGCTCGGCGTTCTCCGTGGTGGCTTCGAAGTTCTCCCGGATCGGCATATCGCTGTACATCAGGCTATGCCAGATGCGGCCCGGGAAGGTGCGGATCTCGGTGTTGTATTGCTGCACCGCGCTGATGTAATCGCGGCGGGCCACGGCAATGCGGTTTTCCGTTCCTTCGAGCTGCGATTGCAGCGCCAGAAAGTTCTGGTTGGATTTGAGCTCAGGATAGCGCTCGGACACCGCCATCAACCGACTCAGCGCACCGGTCAGCTGCGCCTGGGCCTGTTCGAAGGCCTGCATTTTGGCCGGGTCATCCAGATCATCCACCGACACCTGAATCGACGTCGCGCGTGCCCGCGCCTCGACTACTGCGGTTAGCGTCTCCTGTTCCTGGCGGGCAAACCCCTTCACCGTTTCCACCAGGTTGGGGATCAGGTCGGCACGGCGCTGATACTGGTTCTCCACCTGCGCCCAGGCGGATTTCACCTGTTCGTCATAACGGGGAATATTGTTGATACCGCAGCCGGCAACCAGGCTGCTGAGCAGCACCAGAACAGCTACCTGCCAGATACCGCGAAATGATGTAGAAACCATGTTCTTTTCCATCCATTGACGTTGTACAAGTGACATTCAGGCGATACGGGAGTTCAGCAGCGCCTCAGCCCGGTTTCACCACCCACTCCGGATCTTCGAACTCGCCGATGGGGCGGATCTCGCAGAAGGGGGCGGCGCTCTTGATGATCGCCGCCACCGTAGGATTATGACGCCCTTCCATCGCGTCCCGCTGCGCCTTGCTGTCCCAGCTGGCGATCGCGATCAGGGTATCAGGATCGCCGATCTTGCGATGCAGCTCGGTCCCGCGCGCACCCGGCGCCTGCTGGATGATTTCACTGGCCCGCACCCAGGCATCGGCGTAGTCCTCGGCTTTGTGACCCTCTTTAATGTGAACCTCGAAAATGTATTTCATGCAGCCCCGCACTCCGGTCTGGCCAATGTTTTCCTCAGTCTAGGCCAAGAACGTCGAAAACTACCTGGAACATGCAAACCACCCGCTTGTCTGCTTTACTGAGCGTACTCAACTTTCAGAGGAAGGAGATTGACAATGGGCTGGATCGTATCCCTGATCATTGGCGGTATCGTTGGCTGGTTGGCCAGCATCATCATGAAAACCAACGCCCAGATGGGCATCATTGCCAACGTGCTGGTAGGTATCGTCGGTTCCTGGCTCGGCTTCTGGATCGCCGGCATGCTGGGCTTTGCCGAAGGCGGTTTGATCATCCGGCTTATCATCGCCATCGCCGGTGCAGTACTGCTCATCTTCATCCTCAGGGCGCTGGGCATTTTCAAACGAACCTGATCCCAACTCGCGCGCGGGCTCGGGCTTAACACCCAGCCCGCGCTCGCCTTTTGAGGTGTAGCGCCCTGGTCCGCAAACGGCTGCTACGCCTGCGGACCCGCGACAACCCAACCCATCCCCATCTGATGACCTGCCCCCGCCAAACAGGTACAATTGTCGGCTTTGACCCGTTTACCCAACAGAAGCCGAGTCCCATGTCCAGCAATGCCACTCCCCGCCAGATCCTCGTTACCAGCGCCCTGCCCTATGCCAACGGTTCGATCCATCTGGGGCATATGCTTGAATATATTCAGACCGACATCTGGGTACGCTTCCAGAAGCTGCGTGGCAACCAGTGTGTGTACGTCTGCGCTGATGATGCCCATGGCTCGGCGATCATGTTGCGGGCAGAGAAGGAAGGCATCACTCCCGAGCAACTGATCGACAACGTCAAGGCGGAACACACCGCTGACTTCGCCGACTTTCTGGTGGATTTCGACAATTATTACTCGACTCACTCGGAAGAAAACCGCGAACTGTCCGAGCTGATCTACAACCGGCTCAATGCCGCCGGCCACATCAACACCCGTTCGGTCACCCAGTATTTCGATCCGGAAAAGGGCATGTTCCTGGCCGATCGTTTCATCAAGGGTACCTGCCCCAAGTGCGCGGCCGAGGATCAGTACGGTGATAACTGCGAAAAGTGCGGCGCCACCTATGAGCCCACCGAGCTGAAGGACCCGCGCTCGGCTATCTCAGGCGCCACGCCGATCCTGAAGGACTCCAAGCACTTCTTCTTCGCCCTGCCTGATTTCCAGGACATGCTCAAGGAATGGACCCGCAGCGGCACGCTGCAGGACGCCGTGGCCAACAAGATCAACGAATGGCTGGAATCCGGTCTGCAGGAATGGGACATCAGCCGTGACGCGCCCTACTTCGGCTTCGAAATCCCCGGCGAGCCGGGCAAGTATTTCTATGTCTGGCTGGACGCCCCGGTCGGCTACATGGCCAGCTTCAAGAACCTCTGCGCCCGTCGTCCGGAGCTGGATTTCGACACCTTCTGGAGCAAGGATTCTACCGCCGAGCTGTACCACTTCATCGGCAAGGACATCATCAATTTCCACACCCTGTTCTGGCCCGCCATGCTTGAAGGCGCCGGCTTCCGCAAGCCGACGGCGGTGAACGTACACGGCTATCTCACCGTGAACGGCCAGAAGATGTCCAAGTCCCGCGGCACCTTCATCAAGGCGCGCACCTACCTGGATCATCTGTCGCCGGAATACCTGCGTTACTACTACGCCGCCAAGCTCGGCCGTGGCGTCGAGGACCTTGACCTGAACCTGGAAGACTTCGTGCAGAAGGTCAATTCCGACCTGGTCGGCAAGGTGGTCAACATCGCCAGCCGCTGCGCGGGCTTTATCCACAAGGGCAATGCCGGCGTGATGGTCGCGGCCAACCCGGCACCGGAACTGACCGACGCCTTCATCAGCGCCACCCCGTCCATTGCCGAAGCCTACGAGAAGCGCGACTTCTCCCGCGCCATGCGCGAAATCATGGCCCTGGCCGACAAGGCCAACGCCTGGATCGCCGACAAGGCCCCCTGGGCGCTGAACAAGCAGGAAGGCAAACAGGACGAAGTGCAGGCGATCTGCTCGCTGGGCATCAACCTGTTCCGCCAGTTGATCATCCTGCTCAAGCCGGTGCTGCCAACCCTGGCGGCCGACGCCGAAGCCTTCCTCAATGTCGAGCCGCTGTGCTGGGACGACCTGGGCAGCATGCTGGCCGACCATCAGCTCAACGCCTTCAAGCCCCTGCTGACCCGCATCGAGCCGGCCAAGATCGAGGCCATGGTTGAATCCTCCAAGGAAGACCTGGCCGCAGCCGCCACCGATACCGGCGCGGCGCCGACAGGCAATGGCGAGCTGGAAAAAGACCCGCTGGCTGACGAGATCGACTTCAACACTTTCGCTGCGGTCGACCTGCGTGTGGCATTGATCGAGAAGGCTGAGTTCGTGGAAGGCGCGGACAAACTGCTGCGCCTGACGCTGAACATCGGCGATGCTACCCGCAACGTGTTCTCCGGCATCAAGAGCGCCTATCCTGACCCGAGCAAGCTCGAAGGTCGACTGACGCTGTACGTGGCCAACCTGGCGGCGCGCAAGATGAAGTTCGGCGTCTCCGAGGGCATGGTGCTGGCAGCCGGTCCTGGCGGGGAAGAAATCTATCTGCTGAGCCCGGACGAAGGAGCCAAACCGGGGCAGCGGGTGCGGTAAACGAGACCACCCATGACTGAATTCATCCTGATCCTGCTCAGCACCATCCTGGTGAACAACTTTGTGCTGGTGCAGTTTCTCGGGCTGTGTCCGTTCATGGGTGTTTCCGGCAAGCTGGAGACGGCCATCGGCATGTCCATGGCCACCACCTTCGTGCTGACCCTGGCCTCCATTCTCAGTTACCTGACCTACCAGTACATCCTGCTGCCCTTCGAGCTGGAATTCCTGCGCACCATTTCCTTCATCCTGGTGATCGCCGTGGTCGTGCAGTTCACCGAGATGGTGGTGCACAAGACCAGCCCGCTACTGTACCGGGTGCTGGGTATCTTTCTGCCACTGATCACCACCAACTGCGCGGTGCTGGGTGTCGCCTTGCTGAACACCAACCGTACCGAGCAGACTTTCCTCAAGGCCGCCACCTACGGCCTGGGCGCGGCGATGGGCTTTTCCATGGTACTGATCCTGTTCGCCGGGTTGCGCGAGCGCTTGGCCATTGCCGATGTACCCGCCCCCTTCCGTGGCGCGGCCATCGGCATGATCACTGCTGGACTCATGTCCCTGGCCTTCATGGGCTTCACCGGGCTGATCAGGATCTGAGCATGTCGATCATCCTTACCGCGGTAATCATTCTGCTGGCCCTGGCGCTGATCTTCGGCGCGCTGCTGGGCTATGCCGCGATCCGCTTCCGGATCGAAGGCGATCCCGTGGTCGAGCAGATCAACGCCCTGCTGCCCCAGACCCAGTGCGGCCAATGCGGCCACCCCGGCTGCAAACCCTACGCCGAAGCCATCGCCAATGGCGAGCCGATCAACAAGTGCCCACCGGGCGGCGAAACCACCATTCAGGCCCTGGCCGACCTGCTTGACGTGGAAGCCCTGCCGCTGGATGGCGAACACGGCGAAGAAAAGCCGCGCACGGTAGCATTCATCCGCGAGGCCGAATGCATCGGCTGCACCAAGTGCATCCAGGCCTGCCCGGTGGATGCCATTCTCGGCGCAGCCAAGCACATGCACACTGTCATCGCCGATGAATGTACCGGGTGCGACCTGTGCGTGGAGCCCTGCCCGGTGGACTGCATCGACATGCTGCCCGTTGCCGTCACCCCGCAGAACTGGGGCTGGGACTTCCCGCGCCCGGCGTATCAGGTGATTGCCACCGATGCCCAGCGAGGCGCCGCCTGATGACTGCCCAACCGCGCATCTGGGATATCCCCGGCGGCATCCATCCTCCGCAGAACAAGGCCCAGTCCACCGCCCGCGGACTGGAACAGATGCCGTTGCCAGCCCGGCTTATACTGCCGCTGCTGCAACACATCGGTAACCGGGCCATGCCTGTGGTCCAGGTCGGTGAGCGAGTATTCAAGGGCCAGTTGATTGCCGAGGCCAACGGGCCGATCAGTTGCCCGCTGCATGCGCCGACTTCGGGCATCGTCCGCGCCATCGAGCCCGCCCCCTACCCGCACGCCTCGGGGCTGGCCGAGTTGGCGATCGTGCTGGAAAGCGACGGGCAGGATGAGTGGGCCGAATTACAGCCGCTACCCGATTACCGCGATATGCAGCCCCTCGAACTGCTCGAACGTATCCGCGCGGCCGGCATCAGCGGCATGGGCGGCGCGGGTTTCCCCACAGCGGTCAAACTCGCCTCGCGCCCGGACCACCACATCGACACCCTGATCATCAACGGTACCGAGTGCGAGCCCTATATCACCGCTGACGACATGACCATGCGCCACCGGGCGCCACAAGTCGTTGCCGGTATCGATGTGCTGATGCACATCCTCAAGCCGGATCAGGTACTGATCGGCATCGAGGACAACAAGCCTGAGGCCATCGCCGCCATGCGCGAGGCAGTGGGCGAGCGGCCGATGCAGGTGATGGTGCTTCCCACCAAGTACCCATCGGGTGGCGAAAAGCAGTTGATCCAGATCCTCACCGGCAAGGAAGTACCCAGCGGCGGCCTGCCGGCGGAGATCGGCATTCTCAACCAGAACATCGGCACCGCCCTGGCAGTGCATGATGCCGTGCTGCTCGGCCAGCCCATGATCAGCCGCATCACCACCCTGACCGGCGCCGCACTGGAGCGCCCGACCAACGTTGAAGCGCTGATCGGCACCCCGATAGCGGAGCTGCTGGCCTTTGCTGGTCTGCGCCAGGCGCAGTTGCACCGTCTGGTCATGGGCGGCCCGATGATGGGCTTTACCCTGCTCGACAGCAGCGCGCCCATCCTCAAGACCAGCAATTGCCTGCTGGCCGGCACCATAGATGAGCTGCCGCCACCACCGCCGGCGCTGCCCTGCATCCGCTGCGGTCTGTGTGCCGAAGCCTGTCCGGCGGAGCTGTTGCCCCAGCAACTGCACTGGTTTGCCATGGGCAAGGATTACGAGCAGTTGGAGCGCCAGAACCTCTTCGATTGCATCGAATGCGGCGCCTGCGCCTATGTCTGCCCCAGCAGCATCCCGTTGGTACAGTATTTCCGCGCCGGCAAGTCGGAAATTCGCACCATCGAACTGCAACAGAGCCGCGCCGAGCACTCCCGGCAACGCTTCGAGCGGCGTCAGGAGCGGTTGGAACGCGAGGCCGAACAGCGGGAGCTGGAGCGACAGGCACGCGCCGAGAAGGCCGCCCGTGCCAAAGCCGCCCGGGACGCACAGGCAGCCCAGCAGCAGGCCGAACAGCACGAGCCAACCACCGAGCCCAAGCCCGCCGAGCCGGATCTGGCGCGTATCCAGTCGCGCAAGGTCACCACCCTGAGCGCCGAGCAGAAGCAACTGAAGATCGCCGCCGCCACCGCCCGGATGGCATTGCAACGGGCGCAGAAGCAGTTGACCGCCAACCCGGACAACGCCGGTCTGCAAGCGCAGATCCCGGCCCTGGAGCAGGCCTTCGCCCAGGCGCAACAGGCGTTCGATGAGCAGATGTCCGACCAGGAGAAGCAATAATGGCGGCCCCCATGAGCTCGCCCCACGCCCAGGGCAGCAACCGCACCCGGACCATCATGCTCCAGGTACTGGGCGCGACGCTGCCGGGCGTCGCGCTGATGACCTGGTTCTTCGGCTGGGGTAAGCTGATCAATATCCTGCTGGCCAGCGCCTGCGCCATCGGCTTCGAGGCCGCCATCCTGCGCCTGCGTCGCCGCCCGATCGGCTTCTACCTCAACGATGGCAGCGCCCTGGTCACCGCCTGGCTGCTAGCCCTGGCCTTGCCGCCTTATGCGCCCTGGTGGCTGGTACTGGTCGCCACCGGCTTTGCCATCACCTTCGGCAAGCACCTGTATGGTGGCCTCGGCCAGAACCCGTTCAACCCGGCCATGCTCGGCTACGCCATGGTGCTGGTGTCCTTCCCCATGGAAATGACCAGTTGGCCGGTATGGCGCGGCATCGAGCAACTGCAGCCGGCGTTCTCCCCCACCTTGGGGCTGATCGAAGGGCTGCAGCGCGTATTCACTCCCGGTAGTGCACCGGCGGATGGCTGGGCCACCGCCACCGCGCTCGATCTGCTGAAGAACAACACCGCGCTGACCATCGCCGAGCTGCATCAAGCACAGCCGGCCTTCGGCAGCATGGCCGGGCGCGCCTGGGAATGGGTCGCCCTCGCCTATCTGGCCGGCGGCCTGTATCTGCTCTACCGGCGCATCTACAGTTGGCACGCACCGGTGGGCATGCTCGGCGCGCTGGCCGTGATGAGCCTGCTGTTCTGGAACGGCTCCGGCTCAGCCTCCAACGGCTCACCGCTGTTTCATCTGCTCGGCGGCGCTACCATGCTCGGCGCCTTTTTCATCGCCACCGACCCGGTCACCAGCGCCACCAGCAACCGCGGACGACTGGTATTCGGCATCGGCATCGGCGTTCTGGTCTACGTGATTCGCGTGTGGGGCAACTATCCCGATGCGGTGGCCTTCGCCGTGCTGCTGATGAACCTCTGCGCACCGACTATCGACTACTACACCACCCCGCGCACCTACGGCCACCGCAAGGCCAAGCGCGGCCTGGGCAAGGGAGCGGAATGACATGGATTCTGTGACGACGCCCAGCCGCTCGGTACTGCGCAACAGCCTGATTCTCGGCCTGTTCGCCATCTTCACCGTCGGCCTGATTGCCGTGATCCAGCAGGGTACCGAGCAACGGATCATCGCCGAACAACAGCGCATGCAGATGCGCGCACTGAATGAGATACTGCCTGACGACCAGCATGACAACGAACTGCTGGACGATGCTTTCAGTATCGATGATCGCACCCATCTGGGCCTGCCCGGCCCCGCCACCGCCTGGCGTGCTCGCCAGGGCGGCCAGGTGTCGGCAGTAATCCTGCCGGTGGTGACCATGGACGGCTACAGTGGCCGCATTGACCTGCTGGTGGGTATTCGCGCCGATGGCGAGCTGGCCGGCGTGCGCGTGGCCAACCATCGGGAAACCCCCGGCCTGGGCGACAAGCTGGAGCTGGCCAAGGCTGACTGGATCCTCAGCTTCAATGGCAAGAGCCTGACCATGCCCGCGCCCGAGGGTTGGGCGGTGCGCAAGGACGGTGGCGACTTCGACCAGTTCACCGGCGCCACGATCACCCCGCGCGCCGTGGTGCAGGCGGTACACAAGGCGCTCATTTATTTCAGCGAGCACCGCGACACCCTGCTGCAATTGACGCCAGAGGAGCCTGCCCATGGCTGACAAGAAGCTGTCCGAACTGACCGCCGATGGCCTGTGGCACAACAACCCCGGGCTGGTACAGCTGCTCGGTCTGTGCCCATTGCTCGGTGTCAGCAGCACCGCGGTCAATGCCCTGGGCCTGGGCATCGCCACCATTCTGGTATTGGTCAGCTCCAACGTCGCCGTATCGCTGATCCGCAGTGCCGTGACGGACGCCGTGCGCCTGCCCGCCTTCGTCATGATCATCGCCTCGGTTACCACCTGCATCGAGCTGCTGATGCAGGCCTATACCTATGAGCTGTTCCTGATCCTCGGCATCTTCATTCCGCTGATCGTCACCAACTGCGTCATCCTCGGCCGCGCCGACGGCTTCGCCGCGAAGAACCCGCTGCTGCCCTCCGCCGTGGACGGTTTCATGATGGGTCTGGGCTTCGCCCTGGTATTGCTGGTGCTGGGCATGCTGCGCGAATTGCTCGGTCAAGGCACCCTGTTCGCCGACATGCACCTGCTGCTCGGCCCAATGGCTGCCGACTGGACCCTGGTGGTCTTCCCCAATTACAAGGAAGTGCTGTTCGTCATTCTGCCGCCCGGCGCCTTCCTGGTCATGGGGCTGCTGATTGCCCTGAAGAATGTCATCGATGCACAGATCAAGGCCCGTGCCGCGACCCGCGACAGTGCGCCCGTCGCTGCCGGCAGCAAGCGCGTGCGCGTTACCGGAACCATCAACTGATCATGAATAAAGAAAAACGCTACGAAATCTTCCGCCGCCTGCGCGAAGACAACCCCCACCCGACCACCGAGCTGAATTTCAACTCGCCCTTCGAATTGTTGATCGCTGTCATCCTCTCAGCCCAGGCTACCGATGTGGGCGTCAACAAGGCCACCGACAAGCTGTTTCCGGTGGCGAATACCCCCGAGGCCATCTATGCCCTGGGTGTCGACGGTCTGTCCGAATACATCAAGACCATCGGCCTGTTCAACAGCAAGGCCAGGAACGTCATCGAGACCTGCCGCCTGCTGATCGAACTGCACGGCAGTCAGGTACCGGACAACCGCGAAGCCCTCGAAGCGCTACCCGGCGTCGGTCGCAAAACCGCCAACGTGGTGCTCAACACCGCTTTCGGTCATCCAGTCATGGCCGTGGACACGCATATCTTCCGTGTCAGCAACCGCACCAACATCGCCCCCGGCAAGACAGTGCTGGAAGTCGAGAAGAAACTCATGCGCCATGTGCCCAAGGAATTTCTGATCGACGCGCATCACTGGCTGATTCTCCATGGCCGCTACGTATGCCGCGCCCGGACCCCGCAGTGCGGTAGCTGCCGCATCGAAGACCTCTGCGAATACAAGCACAAGACATCAGATTGACACCAGCTTGACTTTTCATCTCGCCCATAAAAAAAATCTATTTCCGCTTCCCTGAGACTCCCGCTATAAGGTGCGCAAATGGCATCTTCAATAGCGGAGTGGAGTTATGGCCAAAGCGAAAAGCGATATTGAACTGGATGAAGACGACTTCAGCGTCGAGGATGATGACGCCCCTGAAACCGATAATGACAACAGCAAGACAAGCTTGACCAAGCGCCGCCAGATCGATAACTATCTGGAAGAACGCCGCCTGCAAAAGCAACTGTCCGATTACGATTTCGACCTCGATTGATCTGATTGAAACTGTCGATCAGCCCGATTGACAAAGTTATGTTCTGAATTGTGCGTGGTGCACTTAAGATTGCGGAAACAGCAATGATTCCCATTTAGAGTGCACCATGACCAAAACCTTTACCTTCGCAGTAATGCATTTCACCATCACCTTCGGCGTTGTCTACGCCATCACCGGCAGCGTTCTGCTCGGCGGAGCGGTGGCGCTGATCGAACCGACGCTCAATACCGTCGCCTTCCACTTCCATGAGAAAGTCTGGCAACGCGTGGAACGCCGCCGCATCGTTCAACCCAACCTCCCCCCGGTTTTCCGCGCCTGACAAACTTCCGCCCCCTTCGCGGGCAAGCCGTTCCTACAAGCAAGCAGCCTAAGCAACGCGGAGTTCCGGCCAGAAAGGAACTAAATGCAATCAATTTGGGTATAGTTCATCAAGCCAACCGGGAATGTGCTCATGAATCGATACCTGCTGTTCTGCCTTATCCTGTTTCCCCTGCTGGGTAACCTTGCCCAGGCAGATGATAACTTCACCTACCCCGTGGACAACGCCTTCCTGGCGACCATTGCGGGTACGCCTTCGGCTCTAGCCGCGCCGGTGCCTGCGGAAGTGGATGTTCGCCAGACCGACCTCGCCGTCACCGTGATTCCCGAACGTTACCTGCCACCGGTACTGTCCCGCTATCGGCAACTGCATTACCGCCTGGCCTGGCAGGACAAGCCCGCCCCGTTGGTATTTCTCATCGCCGGCACCGGCTCCGGCTACAGCAGCCCCAACCTGGACTACCTGAAGCGTGTCTTCTGGCAGGCCGGCATGCACGTTATCGTATTGTCTTCACCCACCAACCACGACTTCATCGCCGCCGCCTCACGCAGCGGCCTGCCGGGTCTTGGGCTGAGTGATGCCCGCGACCTGCACACTGCCATGTCCATTGCCGCCGAGCATGCCCGTAACAAAAAGGGCCTGGAGATTACCGAATACCGCCTGGCCGGTTTCAGTCTCGGCGCACTCAACGCCGCCTTCGTTGCCCATCTCGATGAAGAGCTCCAGCAATTCGATTTCACCCGCACCCTGTTGCTCAACCCACCGGTCGATCTTTACGCCTCGATCAATCGCCTGGACGCCCTGGCGCGCACGCAGATTGATGGCGTCAGCAGCGGTAACAGCTTCTACGAGCATATCTTCGAGAAGCTCGCGCGCCACTTCGAGAGCGGCGTAACCGACATCGAAAGCAGCCTGTTTGCGGATATCCAGCGGTCCGACAATGCCCTGACCGATCCGGAACTGGCCATGCTGATCGGCGCGGTATTCCGCTTCGCTGCCGCGGACCTGAACTTCATGGCCGACGTCATTACCGAGGGCGGGCGCTACTCCCCGCCGCATGAAGAGCTCAAGGTCAGCACCTCGTTGACGCCTTATCTGCGCCGGGCGCTGTTCTGCGACTTCGGTTGTTATCTGGAAACCCAGCTGTGGCCGGTCTGGAGCAGCAACAACAAAGGCAAGACCATGGAAGACATGGCCTGGGAAACCAGCCTTTACAGCATTGAGCCCTTTCTCCGGACCAACCCGGATATCGCCGTGCTGACCAATGCCGATGACTTCATCCTGACCGAGGAAAACTATCACTTCCTCGCCGACACTTTCGGCGAGCGCGCCTTCTTGTATCCCCGCGGCGGCCACGGCGGCAATCTGCGACACCGGGATGTGGTTCTGCAGATGTTGAAATTCATGGGAGGGAACGCACAATGATCCGACTCAGCCCCAGCCTGCTCGTCGCCGGCACCCTGCTGACCAGCCTGGCAGTGCACGCACAGACTGCCGAGACCGAGGGCAGCCGCGACACGCTCGAAGGCTCCGGCGTTGCAACTCAGGCGCAAACTGCCAATGCCGTACCCTCATACCGTGACGCACTCGATGGCCTGACCATCGATACCGAAGGCACTAATTATCAGTTCGAGCGCTCCAGCCTGGATGCGCTGAAAATCCACGACCCCATCGAAGGCTTCAACCGTCGAGTGTATCGTTTCAATGGTCAGTTCGATGAGTACGTCTATCTGCCAGTGGTAGGCGCCTATGAGTGGGCCACACCGCGCTTCGTGCGCACCGGCGTATCCAACGTCTTCGCCAACCTCGCCGACGTGCCCAACCTGGCCAACAGCCTGGCCCAGGGCAAACTCAAGAAAGGCGCGCGCACCACCGCTCGGCTGCTGTTCAATACGACCCTCGGCGTACTCGGCCTGTTCGACGTCGCCAAGGCCATGGGCCTGCCCCAGGAATCGGAAGACTTTGGCCAGACTCTGGGTTACTACGGCGTCCCCACCGGACCCTACCTGGTCCTGCCCCTGCTCGGCCCCTCCACCCTGCGTGACACCGCCGGCAAAGCAGTGGATTGGTCCATCGAAGACGCCGCCGCATACCTCGACAACCGCCGCTACATGAACCAGCACCCCTGGTCATACGGCCTCTACGCCGTCAACCTGCGCTACATCAACGGCTTCCGCTACGGTTCGTTGGACAGCCCGTTCGAGTATGATCAGGTTCGGTATTTCTACATCAAATTGCGGGAACTGCAGATTCGGCGGTAGGCAAACGCAGCAAGCCCGAGCTTTATTGTAGGAGCGGCGCCCCGCCGCGCGCCTGGGAGAATCGAGTTACCCTCGACCCTAAGAACGCAGGCCCCCTGGGACGGTCGAGCACCAGCTCGACCAAACGTCTCCGGCAACTCCCCGGTCGAGCAGGTGCTCGACCATCCCAGGAAAACCATCCAGTGCCTCAAACCCGGAAGATAATATGCTCTTCCCAGTCATCATCAGCCACACTCCCCTCAGCTATCATCCGCCCGGCCTGGGAAATGCCTGATTTGTGAACGGCATCCCGATCACCACACACCAGATGATGCCACGGCGGCAGGTCCTCGCCCTCGGCTACCAGCCGATAGGCGCACGTCGGCGGCAGCCAGGCGAATTCTTCCGCCGTAGCCGGGGTCAGTTGTACGCAATCGGGCACGTGCTTGCGCCGGTTCGTATAATCACTGCACCGGCAGCTGTTCAGGTCCAGCAGCTTGCACGCCACCCGTGTGTAATAGATCGACGCCGCATCATCCTCGTCCTCCAGCTTCTGCAGGCAACACAGCCCACAGCCATCGCACAGGGATTCCCACTCCTGCTGGTCCATCTGCTCCAGCGTCTTGCGCTTCCAGAAAGCCGACACTCGCTGCGCCATGGTCAGCCCTCCTCGCCCAGAGCATCTGCCAGCCAGTCCAGCAGCTGACTCAAACTGAACGGCCAATCCAGCTCCGCCCCGGTATCCTCACGACGCAGCACCGGAATCCGCAGCTCATACCGCGCCAGCAACTCCGGCGACTCGACGATATCCACCTGCCGCACGACAATGCCGTTACCCTCCAGCGGACGGGTCAGGTGCAGGCATTCCTCGCACAGATGGCAGGCGGTGGTTCCAAACAGGGTCAACACAGTCATGGCAATTCCGAAAACAGGCGGGACAGTGCGCATTCTACCCCGGAACGAAGACCGGCTGAATGACTCCGCGCCCTTGGCAGCCCAGCGGCGTTGTCACATACTCGACTGCTCTGATTGGAGGCTCTATGGATTGGCAAACACTGTTGTGTCGCGAACGGCTGGGCAAGCCCGTCGCCAGCGCCGAAGAACTCGGGCGCACCCCCTTCCACAAGGATCACGACCGGGTGATCTTCTCCGGCGCCTTCCGCCGCCTGGGCAAGAAGACTCAGGTACATCCGGTATCCAGCAATGACCACATCCACACACGTCTCACCCACAGCCTGGAGGTCAGCTGCGTAGGCCGTTCCCTGGGGATGCGCGTCGGTGAGATGCTGCGCGACGAACTGCCGGACTGGTGTGCGCCCGCCGACCTGGGTGTGATCATCCAGGCCGCCTGCCTGGCCCATGACATCGGCAATCCGCCCTTTGGCCATTCGGGCGAAGATGCTATCCGCCACTGGTTCCACAAGGCCGCGCGGCAGGGTTGGCTCGACCCGTTGAGCGATACCCAGCGCCTGGACTTTCTTAACTTCGAGGGCAATGCGCAGGGCTTTCGCGTACTCACCGAGCTGGAATATCACCAGTTCGACGGCGGCATGCGTCTGACCTATGCCACTCTCGGCGCCTATCTGAAATACCCGTGGACGTCGCAACACGCCGCAGCCCAGGGCTACAAGAAGCACAAGTTCGGCTGCTATCAGGCTGAATACCCGCGGCTGGTACAGATCACCGACAAACTCGGCCTGCCCCTGCAGAGTGACCAATGCTGGGCCCGCAGCCCGCTGGTCTATCTGGTCGAGGCCGCTGATGATATCTGCTACGCGCTGATCGATCTGGAAGACGGCATGGAAATGGAGCTGCTCAGCTACAGCGAAGTGGAGCGCCTGCTGCTGGACCTGGTCGGTGATGACCTGCCGGAAACCTACCGCCAACTCGGCCCCCGCGACTCTACCCGGCGCAAGTTGGCGATCCTGCGGGGCAAAGCGATCGAGCATCTGGTCAATGCCGCGGCCGAGACCTTCATAGAACAGCAATCGGCACTGCTCACCGGCACGCTGCCGGCTGATCTGGTCAGCCATATGCCCGACGCTGCCCAGCGCTGCGTACTGGAAGCCAAGAGCATCGCCCGCCACAAGATATTCCAGGACAAGCGCAAGACCCTGCATGAGATCGGTGCCTACAGCACCCTGGAGACATTACTTGAAGCCTTCTGCGGCGCAGTCAACGAGCAGCAGTCAGGGGAGAACCTGAGCTTCAAGCACAGACGGATTCTGGATCTGCTGGGCAATAATGCCCCGAGGGAGGATTGGGATCTGTACGCCAGTTATATGCGCGTCATCGACTTCATTGCCGGCATGACAGATCTGTATGCGGCGGATATGGCTGCCAGGATCAGAGGCATCAACCCAGGTTGATACCCGGACAAGGCCAGCGGGCTTCCCCTGGGAGTGTCAAGCACCTGCTTGACACAGGTGCACCCGCCACCTCCGCGGTCGAGCTAGTGCTCGACCATCCCAGGGTCCAGCCCCCGGTCATCCCAAGCCACCCCCTGGGAGTGTCAAGCACCAGCTTGACACAGGCGTACCCGCCACCTCCGCGGTCGAGCTAGTGCTCGACCATCCCAGGGTCCAGCCCCCGGTCATCCCAAGCCACCCCCTGGGAGTGTCAAGCACCAGCTTGACACAGGCGTACCCGTCACCTCCGCAGTCGAGCTGGTGCTCGACCATCCCAGGGTTCAATCCCGGACATCCCAAGTCACCACCTGGGAGTGTCAAGCACCAGCTTGACACAGGCGTACCCGCCACCTCCGCAGTCGAGCCAGTGCTCGACCATCCCAGGGGAAACTCCCGAACATCCCGAGTCGCCCCCCTGGGAGTGTCAAGCACCAGCTTGACACAGGTGTACCTGCCACCTCCGCGGTCGAGCTAGTGCTCGACCATCCCAGGGTTCAATCCCCGCGACTGGGCGACAACAGCTCGATCTTGTACCCGTCCGGGTCTTCAACAAAGGCCAGAATGCTCGCACCGTGCAGCATCGGGCCGGCTTCGCGCACCACCTTGCCGCCACTCGCACGGATCTGCTCACAGGCCTTGTACACGTCATTCACCTCAATGGCGATGTGCCCATAGCCAGTACCCAGGTCATAGCTGGCGGTATCCCAGTTGTGGGTCAGTTCCAGCACCGAGTTCTCCGCCTCATTGCCAAACCCGACAAAAGCCAGAGTAAAACGCCCCTCCGGATAATCCTTGCGACGCAGCAGGGTCATCCCCAGCACTTCGGTATAAAACGCAATGGACTTATCCAGATCGCCCACACGGAGCATGGTATGCAATAAGCGCATGCTGATTCTCCTCAGGTTGGTTATCACGGCAGCAGCCTGCCGGTGCCAACACAAAGGTTAGCACCGGGCGGTTACTTTAGGATGATGGCGCAGTTGATCAGATCAGCTTGCGACCCTTGTTGGCAGCAATGCGCAGACGCAGTGCATTCAGCTTGATGAAGCCCGCCGCGTCGGCCTGATCATAGGCACCGGCATCGTCTTCGAAGGTAGCGATATTGGCATCGAACAGCGAGTCATCGGACTTGCGACCGACCACGATCACATTGCCCTTGTACAGCTTCAACCGCACCACGCCATTCACGCTCAGCTGGGAGGCATCGATCATCTCCTGCAGCATCACGCGCTCTGGGCTCCACCAGAAGCCGTTGTAGATCAGCTCGGCGTACTTGGGCATCAGGCTGTCCTTCAGGTGGGCAACCTCACGGTCCAGAGTGATCGACTCGATGGCGCGGTGGCCCTTGAGCATAATGGTGCCGCCGGGGGTTTCGTAGCAGCCGCGGGACTTCATGCCGACAAAGCGGTTCTCGACGATATCGAGACGACCAATACCATTCTCGCCACCCACCTTGTTCAGATAGGCCAGCACTTCCGCCGGAGACATTTCCTTGCCGTCGATGGCAACGATGTCGCCCTTGCGGTAGCTCAGCTCGATGTAGGTAGCCACATCCGGCGCCGCTTCAGGCGACTTGGTCCAGCGCCACATGTCTTCTTCATGCTCGGCCCAGGTATCCTCCAGCACACCGCCCTCGTAGGAGATGTGCAGCAGGTTAGCGTCCATCGAGTACGGCGACTTCTTCTTGCCATGGCGCTCGATCGGAATGTTGTGCTTCTCGGCGTAGTCCATCAGCTTCTCGCGGGACAGCAGGTCCCACTCACGCCAGGGCGCAATCACTTTCACGCCCGGCTTCAGCGCATAAGCGCCCAGCTCGAAACGCACCTGGTCGTTACCCTTGCCGGTGGCGCCATGGGAAATGGCATCAGCACCGGTCTCATTGGCGATCTCGATCAAGCGCTTGGCGATCAGCGGACGGGCAATGGAGGTACCGAGCAGGTATTCACCTTCGTAAACGGTATTGGCGCGGAACATCGGGAATACGAAGTCACGCACAAACTCTTCGCGCAGATCATCAATGTAGATTTCCTTCACGCCCATCGCCTGGGCCTTGGCGCGCGCCGGCTCGACTTCCTCGCCCTGCCCCAGGTCAGCGGTGAACGTGACCACTTCGCAACCGTAGGTATCTTCCAGCCACTTGAGGATTACCGAGGTATCCAGACCGCCGGAATAGGCCAGGACGACTTTTTTTACATCAGTCATTACGCGCTCCATTGATGAAGGTTACCGGCGCAGCGAAGGGCACCAGCCAAAGGCAGTCATTCTACCGTTCGGGACGGAGTATTTACAGGGGCTGACCAACAAAGGGCACGACCGGCAAGCCCAATACACCTACAGGAAGCATCAATATTGTGGGAGGCACCACATCACCAGCCGGCAAACACCAATCACTCGCGCTCCAGCCGCAGCGTCACCCGTCGATTCTTCGCCCGCCCCTCGGCACTGCTGTTGGCCACCACCGGATACCGCTCACCGTGAAAACGGTTAATGAACAGCTCTTCATCCACACCGCGCTCGACCAGATAACCCTGCACCGCCAACACCCGCTGCCGCGACAGCTCCCGGTTGAGCAAGCGATCTCCGCTGGCGTCCGAGTGCCCATCGAGCAGAATCCGGCTCACCTCCGGGTCCGCCTCGATATAGGCCAACGCCGCATCCAGCATCTGCCGCGCCCGCGCATCCAGCCCCGCACCACCGGAAGGAAAACCAATCGCGCTGCGGGAAATCTGATCGATATTCATTGGCAGCAGTCCAGTGGCACAGGCCTGAAACTCATCCCACGCCTGCCGGTAACCGACGCTGGAGACCACCACCCTAATCTGCCCCGCATCGCTGATGCTGCTGCGCTGAATGGTCGGCTGCAACCCGGCCGACAACCCCGCCAGCATCTGCCCCGCCTGCTGATAGGGCAAGCGCAGCACCGTCGACCCATTACTGATGGTGCCGGAACCCACCAGCTGTGCCGCTGTGCCCGGTCGCCACGGCGGCGCATCATTGAACAACTGCGCCGGCCCCGGCCGCATCAGATTGCTCCAGGCCGACAACTCGAACACCGGCCGCTCCCCCGCCCGCCGCACAAACATCGCCTCCCCATAACCATCAACGTTCTGGCTGAGACGACACTCGAACTTATCCCCCTCCACCGTCCACTCCACATTCTCCATGCGAGTCTGGAAAGTCAGGGCCTGGGCAGGCAAGGCAAGGCCCAGCAACAAAGCGATGGAAAGGCGTGGCAAAAGGAAAGCTCCCGCATCAACGGCTACAGGAACCACATCGGCGGGAGATGGGGAAACTTTAGTTAATACAGAGCAGTACCGGGCGGCACCTGGTTCCCTTCGGCAACCTGCACGTTATAGCCGCAGCATGACCCAACCTGCAAAAAGGCCCGCGCACCGACCACTACACCCCCGGCAAGTTGCACACCCACACCGATGTGCGAAAGGTCACCCATTTTCACATCATGATCCACAGTGGCATTGGTATTAATGATTACACCCTTGCCCACCTCGGCGGCCGAGCCAACCACCGCCCCAGCCAACACCGCAGTCCCCGCTCCAACGCTGGCTGACGGGCTGACCCAGGCTCTGGGATGCACCACAGAGGCCAGCGCGAGACCATGCCGTTCGATCGACTCGATCCACTGCTCTCGCACAGCGTTATTACCCACCGCCGCAATGGCCCCCTGGCAAAGCTCAGCCACCTTGCCAATATCCGCAACCTTTCCCATCACCTTGCAACCCAGTGACTCTTCGATCTGCGGCCATGCATCATCAAGGAAAATGACCGACTCCCATTCCCCCTGAAGTAACGCCGCTTCGGCAACCGACCTACCGTGTCCGCCTGCTCCTAATATCAGTAAAGTCCGCATGTCCTTATCTCTCACCCATTAGTAACATCGAAGCAGTGACGCAATCCTTGCTCCAGGCTGTAGGGCGGATCCCAGCCCAACACACTTCTCGCTTTACTGATATCAACCTGCAGAGAGCCCAGCAACCGTTGTGCTGTTACCTGCTTACCAAGGACAGAAGCCACAACGAGCAGAAGCCCAGCCGGTACCGGGACCAGGCGAGTGGTCCGCCCCATCGCCCGCCCCACCTCGCGCAAGAGCTCAGTAGTGGATATATCTTCGCCGTCTCCGACAAGAAACACTTCATTGGCCGCAGCCGGATGGGTAATACAGACCGTAATCAGGTCCAGAAGATTATCTAATCCAACCAGCGTTCGCTTGTTATGCACAGCCCCAAGCGGCAGAGGTGTCCCTTTTGCCACCCACCTTACCAACGCACCAAAGTTGCCTGGCGCATTGGCGCCATATGTCAAAGGGGGGCGAATGATGACCAACTCCATGCCTGTTTCCCTTTGCAAGTCCCAGAGACCTTGCTCCGCCTCCCATTTAGACAATGCGTATGGTCCAGCTGGGTTGGGGTCATCCTGCTCGGTAAACGGGCGCGAACTGGACGCGCCGTTTACGCCAATTGAACTGATAAATACAAAGCGCTTAACACCTGCAGCCGCAGCCTGACGGGCGAGATTCAACGTGCCGATTACATTGACCTGCCGACATTCGGCCAAAGGATCGGACGTACCACTCTCCTTGAGGACATGGGCACGTCCCGCAGTGTGAATCACCACCTGCTGCCCCTGGAGAGCAGTTGACCAATCTGTTTCTGCGCCCAGGCCACCCATGACGAAAACAGGAACATGCTGGATAGCGCAGGGAGAGCGTACTGCTGCAGATACCGCCACACCACCAGTGTCGGCAAGCCGCGCAAGCAACGCGGTTCCAATAAAGCCGGTCGCGCCAGTTAGCAGGATATTCATCACCCCTCCTCTGATACCGCGAACCTTACCCAGCTAGTCATTGAAGAATGCATCCATCATCCTCTCGCCGGCCATTTCATAGTATTTCTCAGGACTAAAATTCAATAACCTATTGGACTCTTTCCCCACGGATAACATTGCACTTGCAAAGCTCTGCACATCAGGCTTTACCACCAAGCACCCTGTATCCTGAAGCACTTCTCTAACGGCAGGAATATCACTCCCAATACAATAGGTGCCCAGACTCATAGCTTCCATCAAAACCAGACCCTGCCCCTCATAGAGGGAGGGAAACACCAAACAGTCAGCCCGCCGCATCAATGGGTAAGGGTTATCAACGTGTCCCGTAAAAATAACCTGATCGTAAACTCCTAATTCCGCCGCAGCAGAAACAAGGCTTTTAGAAATCCCACCGTCCCCTACGATCACGAGCACGGCATCTTCGTTCTGTTTCGCGACCAGGCTGAAAGATTCCAGCAACATATGCAGATTTTTTTCAACAGAAAGCCGAGACACTGAAATATAAACCATAGAGCTTTCCGGAATGCTAGCCAACTCTGGACATAGCACCTCCAGCGGCAGCATTGATTTCTCAGCGACCATATTAAAATCAACCAAGTTCGGTATTGATATACAAACCGCACCCTTATAATGGTCAGCCAGACTACTCTCGTTTACTTCCTTGATTGCTCCAGAAACAGAAGCGACCCTATCGAAAAACTGGTAATTATAAAAAACCTGCCGCAGATACTTGTGCCCTCTCAATGAGTTATCTGCTTCAGCCTTCATATCACTATGCTGATAGATAATTTTCCTGCCCGCAGGAATAGCCGATACAAATCTGGACCAATAATAAGAATAACCGGAGAAATCCACCACGCAATCAAGCCTAGCTTCTGGCAAATGACGCATTACCTCCCTGTCGAACATCCTCCGCAAGACGCTCTCATCGACAGAGGAAAACTCATTGAAACGAGAAGTAAACTTCTTTAGCGCCAAATACTCAGATGATTTTCGAGAACCAACCTGGCTTATAAAAATCACCTTCGCATTCTGAACGATAAACTCCAGATTTTGTTTAAAGGAAGCTATACCTTTTTCGTGTTTAGGGTCCACCACCACGTAGACATCGCATTCGATATGCGCCAAGAAAGAAAGCAAGCTTTTGAAAGCAGAGGTAATACCGTTTGCCTTTAACGACCCTGGAAAGATCAATATTGATTTTTTATCTCGGCTTTTAGGCAGATTATTCATTCCACCGAATGCCAGATCAACTACTCGATCGGAGGCGCCGCCATCCTCTTTAGGCAAAAAACGCGACATCATATTGCCATAAAGCGGGTAAGCTGATGGCCTCTTTAGCTTTCTAACTTCGTCGACCAGGCTATTAGCGGAGTACACAACAGAGCAGGGTAGTTCTGACAATTCTACATACATCCCCCGTTCAAGCCGGTAAGCCTCATAATCTGGGACATAAAGAACAACTGGCCTATCAAGCACTAAAAAGTCTACCAATATACTGGAGTAGTCTGAGATAAGAACATCCACTACCTGCAACAACTCATTTATATCGATAGTATCCGGAACCATATTTACCTGAAGGTTCCTTTCTTTCACACTTTTTCTAGTCAGGTGATGCAAGGACACAAATATTTCGTACTCTTGCCCCAAGCTTTTTTCTAAAGCTTGCAGTGCCTGGAGCTGGTCATCGATCTGAGAAGACACTGAGAATATAGATCCACGCCAAGTAGGTGCGTACAGTAGAACACGCTTCCCTTCTCCAACCCCCAGTCTTCTTAGAACATCTCCCCTACTGGCCGTTATCGTCAAATCGACCCTAGGCGACCCAACATAGTATACATTTCCTTTGTAACAAGCTGCTCCATACGCACGAACAACGTTATCAAACTCATACTCCCCAGCCACAGGAATAATATCAGCAACATTGAAGTTTCGCTGCGTATTCATAGAGTGAATCGCAGCCTGATCAATATCCAAGCCGAGCCTTTTTAATGGTATACCGTGCCAGGTGTTAATAAAAACCTGTTTATTTTTTTTCACAAAAAATGGAAGGAAGTTTGAGTTACATATAAGATATTTAGCAGTTAAGAGCGCATCTGCATACTCCTTGCTATCATGCTCCACAAAATCGACATTGACATTATCTGCAACATCATCAGGCGTAGACACCCCTTTATTCTTTACCCAAACGACCTTAAGGTCTGGGCGCCGCCTGACCATCGCCTTATATATCGCATAAGGGTCACCACCAACTTTCCTCCCCCAAAAACAATCAAAAAACGCCATATTTTCATCAACGTCGGTGAGGTCGAAATTCTTCACATAGTGGTGCGCAACCAGCTTTCTATGCAGCACCCTTCGCATCCCCAACGCGGTCCTAACGGCATTTAGCGTCTTATGAGAAATGTACTCATACGTCGAATTATCTCTTAACAGCACATCTCTCTCCTTGAACCTCCTTAGGAAAGAGAACACCGCACGCCTAAAATTAAAAGCCATAAAAACTCCCTTTCGCTCCCACTATTCCAAATCCCGACGCAGCAATTCTAAAACCTCAAATGCCTTCTTTAAATCATCTGGTGAAATAGACAAAAATCTCTTAAGGGATCTTTTCAGTTCTGTAGTTGAAATGTTTTTTGTGCGCGGCATATAAACCACTTCACAGTACTCGCTCAGGAAATCGAATTTCCCTTGCCAGTCATCCCCAATAGCAAACACGTTAACATCGTAATGCTGCACATCTAGAATCTTCTGATCCCAACATGTTTCAGGGATAACCATGTCCACGCAATCGATGGCCTCTACGATTGCAGCGCGCTGCTCGTATGGAATGAGCGTCTTCTTTCCTTTTTGGGAATTAAACTCATCTGCGGAAACGGCGACAATCAGCCTATCGCCCATCTCGGCGAGGCGCCGTAAAAGTTTAAGGTGTCCTATATGGAACATATCAAACGTCCCATAGGTGATAACTGTCTTTCCCATCAAAAACCCCGGATCACGGTATAAGCTTTATAATATAAAGGCTTTCAACCGAAAAACGGTTCAAAGCCTGAAACACCATTCTGGAAACCAGCAATAGAAATATGGCGGCATATACACCCATATCAAAATAAATGAGCTCTATCGCTAGAACAGCAAAAACCAACAAAAAATTCGCTGATGACACATAATCGATAAACTGACGCCTGTGCAGCTTGAGGAATGTCAAACGATCATGATCTGCAGCGTCAAAAGCATAGGCATGAAACAGCCACAGATTCAAATACAACAGCAGTAACCAAGATACTGCAACCATCGGATCAAGAACGAGGGCAAAAGCAACTGAAACACCTATTAACCCTGCTTCTGAGAAGGCCTTGGAGACATGGTTGTGTGCTTTTTTTACATGGTTGTTCGGTATCTTTTTACCGCTAATCAGCAACTCGTTTTTGCCAAAACGCATTATATGAAAATCTATAAGCCAGCGATAAACGATACCCAAGCCAATAAATGCCCCATAAATGACGGGTACCAGCACACAAAGTAGGAGAAGAATATCGTTTTGCTCCATGCTCTGCGGAAAAATATCAAAGTAGCTAGGCACTTCCCCAGAGTGGATGATAATAAAAATCTTGAGTGGCAGAAAAAATGCCGCCAGTTGGCAAACCCGGGAAACAGCCAACGCCGCGCAGCCAACAACAAAGGCAACAACGGACACTCTACTAAAGCCTAAAACTGCACTAACGACGCTACGCAAGTATCCATTAAGGGCGGTCATGGCGCACACGCTCTGCTGAGGGTTGTAGCTGCTGGAAACTACGAACCACTTTAAGCCCCCCTTCCTGCTCAATAGTCACGCCCGAAGCAATAAGCGTTCTACGTAACTTCTGCGCCTGCTGCCCATCATTGGCAGAAAAGACCGCAAGCCGCTTCAAAAATAGAGCGACGGACAAGAAGTTACGCGATACAACCAGGTTAGGCGTACCTGTGGTGCAATCAAAATCCTTTACTGGCGTCTTCCAGTCACCGTAGTTTTCGGCCAGATAGCGATCGGCATCTTCCGGTATATATACCGGAACACCTTCCAACTCACCTCGCGCCAGTGCAAATGGAGAATTCTCCCAACGATGAATGATGGAGCCGTGCCAACAGCTGCCGTTTTCTGTGTAATGGATGAATACATCCAGGTTGAGACCATTTTGATGTATCAGCTTGACCAGCGCTGGCACCTTTACCAGACGCAGGTGCCCCTCTGCATCTTGGGTAATATCAATGTGGTGGTCGACTTTCTTGGTGACAAAGCGGGAGTGGGCGTCCAACGTAGCAATCAGATTGTCTACCGAAACGCTTTCACCATGAATACCAATATCAATGTCGTAATCGTGGGCAAGGAATCCTCCCTCCCGGTGCAGTCCCAGAAACGTGCCCGACACCAGGTACCAGCGCCACTGCTCCAGCGGTAAAGCGTCGGCAAAGTCTTGCAGCGCTTCCACGGCATCGCGCTTGGAAAAATCATCCTTGCGGTCAATATCAGCTGCCAGCGCTGGCGGCGGACAAGCTGGAAGAGCAGCCAAGGCGCGATCTGCCTCGTCATAGAATCCGGTTACCTGCTGATTCAGGTAGAACCCGCGCCTGTCTTGCTCCAATAAGCCATGTAGGTCAGCCGCATGGATATAGAGCAGGTCGGTGGAGTACACAGAGTCGCTCAAGCGCTTGCGGTACCGTTTTATGAAACGCTCCAGTCCCGCACGCTCTTGGGAGCTGGTCTCCATGGTGAAATCAAAGAATGGGTCTTCAAATACGTTCAGCTTTGGGAATACGCGCCCCGCAAACCAGCCCGCACGACGGAACGCCAATCGAAAATCATCTCGGATAAAGTCGCGTCGCAATAATCCACCCACAGCGGAGGATTGTGAGAACAGACAACCCCCTAGCCAAGCAAACGCACCCAGAATATAGCGAGATAGAGCCGAATGCCGACGGTTGAGATAACGCAGCAACCGATAGCTCTTATTGAATTGCATGAGCAACACTCTCTAATACAAAACTCTTGAAACTGTCCATTCCCCCAACGGAAGCTCTGTCAGAGAATCCCCGCATGGTTTGGCCCTGATAGACAGCCAAAGACGGCTCTGCGAATTCCTGCCACACATCTCTGGTTAGGCCTACCGGCGGTGAGCTTGGAGGCCATGCGGGGTGAAGCAAGGCATCATCGGCGAGTTGAAATTTCATGATGTCATTTACACGGAACACAGGAGGTCTGCAGGAGATCAGATGGCCATTCAAAATAGGCGTGAAATCATAACGTAATATAAGCTGATGTATATTCAACGGCATGGGAGTGACCTTGTCGCAACCAGCGAGCTTGGCGCTAGTCGGCCAGGCTCACCTACAGTGAGCCTGATAAGCCCGCTTACCGTGACTAACCACAATGCCTCGACGCGGTCGATCTCACAATCCGTCGACGCACGCTTATATTGGACGAGAGGCATGGTACTCCTTTATCCGACAACAAATAAGAAAATCTGCATCCGCAGACCAGCGACCATACCTTATCGAGCCACAAACTAGCGGCCGACCCAAAAATTCTCTTACTGCAACGGACTAATCCTAACGGCAGCATTTACAACGGCAAACGAGCCCATGTGCGCTCAAATGCACACAGGCGACACAATTAGGGATGGTCAGTTTTGTATTTTTTCTTGTCTACCGCAGCCCAGCCTGAGCATCCCCAGGCTTGCAACTGCAAAAAGAATTGCAAACAGAACCGGACCCGAATGTGGCACACGATTAGCCAACCAGGATACCGGCACCAGAACAAACAGCATCACTGCGCCGTAACCCAAGGTAACCGGCAGGTGTCGCCCAGCAAAGCGGACCGTCAACTTCTGGTAAGCATGCAGCCGATGGGCAGCGAATATGTTCTGATGGGTGACAAAGCGCACAATCAATGTGGTTGTAGCATCGGCAATGAACAATGTCAGCAGGATGATCCAGCTCCACATGCTGACCGACGACTGCGCCGCAGACAGCAGCATCATGAAGCCGATAATAAAGCCAAGGAAGCCACTACCACCATCGCCCATGAATATCTTGGCCGGAGGCCAGTTCAGAATGGTGAATCCCAGGACCGCAGCCAGGATAAACAGACAGATCCACGCCCACTGTCCGTAGCCCAAATACCAGAAGTTCAACGCCATGCCAGCGAACAGCACCAACCCCTGAACCGCGGCCAGACCGTCAATGCCATCCATGAAATTATAGAGATTGATCAACCATACCCAGCTCAGCACCAACAGCGGCCACAGCAAAAATGCGACCGCGCTGTCCACTTCCATCCCGAACAACGAGAACACTGGCAATCGTGGAATCGACCACATGCCGACAATAACCACAGCAAAATGTGCGCACAAACGCAGCTTGGCCGAAACATCACCAAAATCATCCCACACGCCGAGCGCCAGCATCATGAAACCGAGGGATATAAAGGCAAGCATCGAAGAGTCCGGCACCCAATCCAGCACCGAAAACAGAACGCCCAGAATGATGGACATGGAAGCGATGGCGATGCCACCACCATGGGGAGTTGGGATAGTGTGCGAGCAGCGCTCACTCGGGTGAACCAGTGCGTTTCTCCGCATCGCCCAGGAACGTACGGCGACGGTAAGCCCAGCGGCCCCGATAACCACCGATAACATCATCAAACAAAGCGCGACAGACAGCGAAACAGGCGTAAGGTTCATGACACAATCCGAAAAATTTCCGCATTGTAACATACTGTGAAGTGATGGCAACGAGCCACTCAATGGGTCACCCTTTCCTGATCAAAAGATTATATTGTTGTGAGAGCCAACCTTAACTCCGGGCCTAAGAACAGCTGGCTTCCTCCCCCGTAGTGGGTATTGCAAAACCCATCCTGAACTTCTTATATGAAACGCTTGCTCCCAATGACAAGGACCAAGTCATGCCCCAACGCCGGCTCATCCTCTGCCTGGACGGCACCTGGAACTCCAACGACAAAAGCACCAAGGTAACCAACGTCGTCAAACTCCTGCGCTCCATCCCACCGGTCGCGGGCGACGGCACCAGCCAGATCCTCTACTACGGCCGCGGCGTCGGCACCGCCAAGGGTGACAAGATGCGCGGCGGCTTCAGCGGCGCGGGGCTGGACAACAATGTCATCGACGGCTACCGCTTCCTTGGCAATAACTACCAGCCGGGGGACGAGATCTACCTCTTCGGTTTCTCAAGGGGCGCCTATACTGCGCGCAGCCTGGCAGGATTGATCAACCTCGCCGGCATATTCCATCCGTCCTGCCTCGGCAAGCCATTGGAGCAGCTGCTCGATATTCGCCGATCAGACCAGCATTCTGATAGCGACGCAAGAAAAAGCGCCATCGCCACGATAGATAATCTAGAACGCTACGAACAGGTAAGCATCAAATGCGTAGGGGTCTGGGACACCGTCGGCTCACTGGGTATTCCCGGCGACTGGGCAAAGACACTCTCTTTCGCGTCCCGTTGGTACTTCCATGATGTCCACCTGGGCCCGCATATTGAAGTCGCCCTGCACGCCCTGGCCATCGACGAAAAGCGCGCCGCCTTTCCGCCTACCCTATGGGAGAAACCCATAGGCCAACCGCTACCGCCGGGCCAGATAGTCGAGCAGGTCTGGTTCTCCGGAGTACACTCCAACATAGGCGGCTCCTATCCCGACAGCGACCTATCCGACATCACCCTCGACTGGATGATCAAACGCCTCCGCGTTCACACCGGCCTGGCGATCGACATACACGACGTAACCCTGGACGCCAGCCGCCCCATGAAAGAACGTATCAAAGGCAAAGGTATCGAAAGCCGAACATTGCTGTACCGCGCCATGCTCAGCCATACCTACCCCTACCTGCGCACCCTCTGCAACGTCCTTACCCCGCCCACCGGCAAACTCGACGGCCTGATTCGCGACCATGTCAGCCTCGCAAACAGCCGGCGCAATTCACCCAAGCCAGGGGAAGAAACCGTCAACGAACGCCTACACATCTCCGCCCTGCAACGCTGGCAACTGCAGCACGTACAGCATGACGCGCCTGCGGACAAAGACACCAAACCAACACCCTATCGACCACCCAACCTGACCGCCGTAATCAAACAGGCGCAGGCTCAGCCATCCGCGATCATCCCCGTGGTCGATTGGAACGGTGAACTGATACCACCAGAAGACGTACCCTGGCCGATGCTGTAATTCTCGGGCGTCAGAAACAACAAAGCCACTGCCTGCAGAAGCAGAGCAGCGGCTTTGTTAAGACAATATGATTAAAGAGGCTAATTAAACCCCCGCCTCTCTCATCACCTCATCAATTGCGGCGCAGGTCTTCCTGATCTCATCCTCAGTTAACGTCGGATGCACCAGGAACATCAAGCTGGTTTCCCCCAGCTCCCGCGCCACCGGCAGGCGCTCAGCCGGACGCCAACCGGTATTATCGAAAGCCTTTTCCAGATACACCTCAGAACATGACCCCTGAAAACACGGCACACCCCGGGCTACAATCTCCTCAAGCACCCGATCCCGCGTCCAGCCTTCAGCCAACTGTTCCGGGCGCACCTGCACATAGCACTTGTAGTGCGCATGAACGTAATCAGCAGTCAGCATAGGTACCCGCAGGGCCGCATGCTGGCGGCAGGCTTCCCAGATCCGCTCCGCGTTACGTGTACGGGCAGCAGTCCAATCGGCCATACGCTTGAGCTGAATGCGACCAATCACCGCCTGAACTTCAGTCATCCGCCAATTGGTACCAAAGCTCTCATGCAACCAACGAAAACCCGGCGGGTGCTCTCGCTCATAAATGGCATCCCAGGATTTACCATGGTCCTTGTATGACCACATACGCTTCCACAGGTCCCGGTCGTTGGTAGTCACCATGCCACCCTCACCACCGGTGGTCATGATCTTGTCCTGACAGAACGACCACGCACTGATATGGCCAATCGAGCCAACAGCACGCCCCTTGTAGCGCGCACCATGGGCCTGCGCGCAATCCTCGATCACATACAGCCCGCGCTCCTGTGCCAACGCCATGATCGGGTCCATATCACAGGACCAACCGGCCAGATGCACACAGATCACCGCCTTGGTGCGCTCGGTCAGTACCGCACGCACAGTCTCAGCAGTAATGTTCTGCGAATCAGCATCCACATCTGCGAAAACCGGTACGGCTCCGGCGGTAACAATGCTGGAAGCCGAAGCCAGGAATGTACGTGACGTCACCACCACCTCATCACCCGGCCCAATCTCCAGCGCCTTCAATGCCAAGTCGAGCGCTACCGTGCCATTGGTCAACGCAACGGCATACTCAGAATCGGCCCAGGCAGCAAACTCCTTCTCAAACTCGCGGCCTTCCTGGCCTGTCCAGTAATTAACCTTATTGGACAGCAACACATCACGCGCAGCATTGGCTTCTTCCTCAGTGAAGGAAGGCCAGGGAGAAAAAGGAGTGTTAAGCATGGAGAAAACCTTCTAATGAAGAAAACCAGAATTAATCAACAACTACCGCACCCTCGCCGGCACACCAGCCACGACGCAGGCATCAGGAATATCCGACACCACCGCAGCCCCCGCACCAACCACAACATCGCAGCCGACCCGAGCCAACTGTCGCACAGAGCTGCCAATACCCACCCAACTGCGATCACCCACGCAAACCCCGCCCGCAAGGTGTGCGCCAGGACTCACATGCACCGCATCACCAAGAACGCAGTCATGATCAATCGTCGCACCGGTATTGATGATCCCGCCGTTACCAATACGGCAATCCACATTCACCACAGCACCCGCAAATAGAACCGAACCAGCACCAATCACCGCATAACGGCTCACGACTGCGGCCGGATGCACCAACACCGGCAACGTCGCCCCCTGCTCAGACAACGCGCGCAGCTTGGCTTCTCGTACACTGTTGTTACCGATGGCAACCAGCACACCATCAAAATCCCCAACGCGGGCCAACAATGAATCCGTATTACCGATGACAAACCAAGCACCATTGCTCTGCTTCTCCGGCCAGGCATCATCAAAAAAACTGACAGACTCCCAACCGCATAGCTCAGCGCAGTCAGCCACCACTTTGCCATGGCCACTGGCACCCAGAATCGCCAGTCGCTTCATGAACCGTTACCAGTGAATTTCGACATAGTCGCTTCACCATCAGCGCTGATGCCATCGCGCACCACCACCTTCTTGACCGTCAGAAACAGAATTTTGATATCCAACCATAGGGATCGGTTGTCGACATACCACACATCCAGCTTGAATTTCTCATCCCAACTGAGCGAGTTCCGACCATTGATTTGCGCCCACCCCGTTACACCCGGGCGAGCTTCATGGCGGCGGTATTGCTCAGTGGAATACAAGGGCAGGTATTCCATCAATAGCGGACGCGGGCCGACCAGACTCATATCACCCTTGAGCACATTCCACAGCTCCGGCAATTCATCCAGGCTGGACGAACGCAAAAACTGGCCGAACGGCGTCATACGCTCGGAGTCAGGCAGAGGATTACCGGCAGCATCAACAGCATCCTTCATGGTGCGGAATTTAACCATTTCGAAGGGTTTGCCATTCAAACCGGGGCGTACCTGGCGAAACAGTACCGGAGAGCCCATTTTGCGGCTGATTTGCCATGCAACGATTGCAATCACTGGAGACAGAAGCAACAAAGCTATTGCCGAGGCAACCACGTCGAATATACGTTTCAACATAACGTTAGCGTCCTGCCCCCGAAAAAGCATCCTCCAACCACCCCACCCACTGATCAGACAATTTATCTCGATCAAACTCCCGCTCCGCCAGCCCTCGGCTGTTAGCACCCATCGCTTTCAGTCCAACGCGATCTGCAGCTGCACCCTCCAAAGCGTCGGCAAATGCCTTCGGGTCTGCCGGCGGTACCGCATAACCGCATTGTTCGCGCTCAATCATGCCCGCCAGCCATCCAGGGTAGTTGTTCAATACCGGCAGTCCGGCAGCAATGTAGTCGAAGAATTTATTGGGTGAAGTTCCGTAGTAGAAGGCCGGCACATTCGCCAGAATCTGCATCCCCAGATCGGTGGACTTCATCAATCCGGCCAAGCGAGTCTTGTTTACCGGATCATGAAACACCACATTATCCAGTCCTTCTCTGCTCGCACGCTCCTGCAATGTTGGCTTGAACTTACCATTGCCTATCAGCAGCAGCTTGATATCACTACGACCACGCCGCTTGAGTTCAGCAGCAGTATCCAGAACCGCGTCCAGCCCGTTGGCCATCCCGTGAGTACCGGCAAATATCGTCATCAAATCAGAATCAGCGATTCCTTCCGGCCGCCACGGCTCCACATCCGCTGTAAAGATATCGAGATCGCAACCATTGGGGATCATCGTGATCCGTTCAGACGGTACGCCGCGTTTCTCGATACCCTCCACAATGCCAGGCGACAATCCAACCAGACGATGAGCGGAACGATAGCTAGCCCACTCAAGTACGCTCATTGCCCATAATATTACCGGGTTGGTGATCACGCCCATCGCCTTGGGCAGCTCGGGCCAGAGATCTCGTACCTCGAAAACAAACGGCTTGCCCCGCAGCCACCGCGCCAGAATGCCAGGTATACCCGCCGTCAAAGGTGTCGTCGTGGCAAAAACCAGATCGTACTTCTCGGTCATAGCAACTTTTACACTGCGAAAGGCGAAACTGAGGAACGTCTTGATCCGCTTGGCAAAGCCATCGCTATTGGAATATTCCAGATTCAATTCCAATACATCAATGCCATCAACCGTTCCTCGGCGCTGACCATTGACGAACTCACCCGTCAGGCCTGTGGTGCCGCCCTGGGCGCTGCCACACACCATGGTGACGCTATGGCCTCGCTCAATCAGCTTACGCGCCATGGCATAGGACCGTATTGCCCCTGCCCCTTTTGGAGTAACAAAATGCTGATGGAAATAAAGAACTTTCACACGGTCATCCATTCGATAGTGGTGATCAACTCACCTGATTGATCAATTTCGATTTCCAGAACCGGTAGCAGGTCTTGTCAGATGTTAGCGTGACTCGCACTCTTCAAGTACTCACAAATCCGCTCACTGGCCTTACCATCGCCGTAGGGGTTGTGGGCAAGAGACATTTTTTCATACAGCGCTACATCATCCAGCAGGCACTGCACTTCCCGCACAATCAGGTCGGCATCGGTTCCCACCAGCCTCACCGTACCCGACTCCACAGCTTCTGGGCGCTCGGTGGTGTCGCGCATCACCAGCACTGGCTTACCCAACCCAGGGGCTTCTTCCTGCACCCCACCGCTGTCGGTCAATACCAGATAAGCATTTTGCATCAGGTAAACAAACGGCTCATAGCCTAGCGGCTCGATCAACTGGACATTGTTTGAATCACCCAGCAAACGTTTCACAGGCTCTTGCACATTGGGGTTCAAATGCACGGGATAAATAAAGTGAGTGTCAGGGTTTGCGGCAGCCAATTGGCTAAGCGCCTCGCAGATATTCTCAAAGCCTTCACCAAAATTCTCACGACGATGCCCTGTTACCAGCACATATCGTTTGTTTAACAAATCCGTGTTTAATCCCGCCTGCTTCAAAACAGACTGGATACTGTTTTTCAGCGCAGCCGACTGATCAATCTTTCTCACTACCCACTGCAAAGCATCAATCACCGTGTTGCCGGTAATAGTGATCTTGTCGGAAGCAATATGTTCATGCAATAGAGCATTCTGATTACGCTCGGTCGGCGCAAAATGCACAGCGGCCAGGCGGCCGGTCAGCACACGATTGGCTTCTTCCGGCCAAGGCGAATACATATTACCGGTACGTAAACCTGCTTCCACATGACCCACAGGAATCTGCTGATAAAAAGCAGCCAGCGTAGCAGCAAAAGTGGTAGCCGTATCACCATGTACCAGCACGATATCAGGCTGAAACTCCTTCAGCACATCCCGCAGCCCAAGCAACACGCCCGACGTAATGTCGTACAAGTCTTGGCCGGCCTTCATCAGGTTCAGATCATAGTTCGGCGTGATCTCGAACAGCTCCAGTACTTGGTCGAGCATTTCCCGATGCTGCGCTGTCACGCACACCCTAGCATCAAAAAAATCATCTTCAGCCAGTGCCTTAGCCAGTGGAGCCATTTTAATGGCTTCCGGGCGTGTACCGAATACGGACAGAACCTTCATTATTTTGTCACCCCACAAAAATCCAGCACCACTTTGCCTGTAGGTATATCCAACTGTTTGAACTCATTGTGCGCGACCAGAAACACAACCATATCAGCCTGCTCAACCGCCTCTTTTACATCGGTTATCTTGTAGTAAGCATGTTCATGAATGTTCGGCTCTACAATGAAGTAATTCTCGTTACCGGCTTCCTGCAGTACTTTTTGCGCGATGTAAACAGCAGGAGACTCGCGTAGATCATCAATGTTTGGCTTGAAGGCGAGGCCCATCAAGGCAACAGAAGGAGCTCTACCCTGACTGATGGCAAAATCACGAATGGCATGTCTGGTCTTTTCTGCACACCAAAAAGCCTTGTAATTGTTTATTTCACGCGCCTTACCGATGATCTGAGACTCCATGGGGAACTCAGAAGTAATAAAGTAGGGGTCAACCGCGATGCAATGCCCACCTACCCCGCTACCAGGCTGCAGGATGGTTACACGGGGGTGCTTGTTGGCAAGACGAATAAGCTCCCATGCATCAATACCTGCTTTATCGCAAATGAGCGATAGCTCGTTGGCGAACGCAATCTGCACATCACGGCTGGCGTTCTCAGTAAGCTTGCACATTTCAGCGGTGCGGGCATTAGTGCGGTGTAATTCACCTTTGACAAACTGCTGGTAAAATTCACAGGCTTTCTGAGTGGCAGCATCATCCACACCGCCAATCACACGGTCGTTGTACACCAGCTCGTACATAACGTTGCCAGGCAGTACCCGCTCCGGACAATAGGCAATATGTAGCTTGCCATTTAACTCCGGCCGCTGGGAGTAGATAAAATCACGCATGCGCTCGGTTGTGCCCACCGGTGAAGTGGACTCAATGATGTACAAATCACCTTCTTTGAGCAGTTGTAAAATACTTTCGGTAGCCGCCTGAATATAAGAAATATCCGGCTCGTGACTCCCGCCCTTGAAGGGCGTAGGCACTACTACCAGATATACATCCGCTGGTACCGCCAAGGTGTCAGCACGCAGAAATCCCGCCGCCACCGCACTGGCTACCGCAGTATCCAGTTCAGGTTCAACAATGTGAATTTTGCCCGCATTGATGGTGTCCACCACCTTTTGAGAAATATCCACACCGTGAACGGAGATATTGTTGGCCGCAATTAGCGCGGAAGTTGGTAAACCTATATAGCCTAAGCCGATAGTGACGACATGTGGTTGCATCAATTTCAAAGTCTCCTTGGGTGTTTTCAACTTCAAGATATAGTGCTAGATCAGCGACTTATAGAGCCCGGACAGTTTTGACTCTTCTATAGACCAGTTGAAGACTCGCTCGACCGCTTGTCGGCCATTACGCCCCATCTGCTCAGCTTCCACAGGATTTTTGATCAAATAATCAATCGCATCAGCGATAGCTGCGGGCTCAAGTGGATTAACACAAACACCGCATTTATTTCCGTCAATGATCTCACACCACAGAGGAAAGTTTGACGCAATGACCGGCAAGCCAGCAGCCATGTACTCGAACATTTTAACGGGCAGCGAATCTAGGTAATTAATCGCGGGACGAAGCGTTACCAAACCTGCCACAGAGCCTGCAAAGCTGTCGCGAACACCTTCTCGATCAAGCCATCCTAGTGCATCGACCTTCAACCAGCCCTTCTCGGCCCGCACTTCTTTTTCAAAGCTTGCCTCAGTAAAGCTCCCACCTAACTGCAAGCGCGTATCCGTTTTTACAAAGCCCATAGCTTGCACCATTTCGAGAATACCGCGAATCCTGCCTAATCCGCCCACATAGCATACTTCGTCCCGTTTCTCGCTCCAGTCAACTTCTCCTAGCGCTAGTTCGCCCAACAGAGGAAAGTTATTGATATCGACAGACTTGACACCCATCGCGAGATACTTATCCCGGATATAAGGTGTAGCCGCAATCACCGCATCAAACTTAGGGGATGCCCAGCGCTCATACGCAGCAAAAGTTTTGGACAAAACCCATTTCGCAGCCTCATTCAAGTATGGTTTACCCAGCAATTGTTTGGGTACATCTTCATGAGCATCGAAGATTACAACTTTACCGGCTTTTTTCAATTTCAAGCCGATAGGAATTAGCTCAGGATCATGTAAATGGTAGATACTCGCATCAATGTCTAGCGCTTTTTTGAGCACAAGAGCAGGTGCATTGCGAATCCGATCCAAGCGCCCTTTTGATACTCCTACATCATTAATACTAATGCCATTCTTTACCTCGTCACCTTTACCATCAGCGACGACCAAGAACACTTCATAGCCAAGAGCCGAGAGAGAACCACACTCTTTTAGAAATATGCGGGTATCATAGCGACGATGAACAGAAGTAAGATGCGCGACTTTAAACATATCAATTACCATACTTAAGCAACTTGGGCTCTCGAATCCCTAAAAAGCAACAACATAACAAGAGCAATTAAGAGACCATGAGTTAACATAGTCGTAAGCAAATCAGATGCTATAAGAGTTGAGCGCAACGGAATTAACATCATACATACTGCCAACCAAGTTGGAATATCCGATTTAATCACCACGCAATCAACAATTTTTATAAAATATGCCAGTATCACAGAGTATATAACAACCCCCATAACTCCTGCATGCGCATAGCCTGAAGCAATAAACCCATTATTAGCTCCAGCGCCACTACCATTATACTCACCAATCACATGCGGTAAACCAACATCATATGGGTAAGCAATAAAGCTGGAAAGAACTGAGTTACTCCAATAAACAAACTGATTATTAAAGAAAAATTCGAAGTAATCAAACATCAATAAGGAGGGCACATAGAAAACACGACGAATAAACAATGAGCCTACCATTACCTCCCCAAGATAGAGATAGGCTGCCAGCGACCCAACGACCACAAGTAAAAAGCCCACCGGCATAATCGTCAAGCTATTAAAGCGCCTAAAATAGTACCAAACACCAAAAATCATAATTGGGGTAAAGAAAACAGCTTTGTGATTAGAAACTCCGTAAAAAAAGACTTGGGCAGCACAAAGGGCCGCAAAAAACAAAAAGTTTCTTTTGTAAAGTGAATAGCTTATCAGAAACACTGAAAATACTTTGTACACCCAGTTATTCAAATACGCTAGAACCCCTACATTTGCTAACTCTGCACTTTGCTCGCGGTAATCATAAACCTTGGAGAAATTCAGGTTAAAATGCATAACTGCGCCCGAGGCGAAGTACCAAAGAATCAGAAAAACGACAGCGACAAATGCGATATACAGTGAGACCTTTCTACCTCGGGCGAGCCTAGGCACCTTTGGCGGTGGCATTAGCGGTGAAAGGGGACCACCATATTGAAAAAGCTTAAAGAAAAAGAATACCGCGATAACCACAAAAAAAGGAAAAACGCTATAATTCCCCAAGCCGATCATACTGCTTAGCGGGGCTATAATAGCAAGTAAGAACGTGACTATGAAGTAGTCTGATATGACGTGTAGCATGTGCCTTACTAAAATGGTGCATATGCCATATACCAGCCACGACATCAAGTACCTATCTACAGAAACCTCGAGAGAATACCCTTCATAGAAAAAAACTTTACTAACAAACAAAACATATGAAAGATCAAGAGCCACCCGAAACAGCAGGCAGGAAAAAATGAACACCACCCTATTATTTAAAAGCTTAACCATAAATCAGTAACACCTTCTCTTAGATATGGCGACACATGCCATATGTAATGACACCCCTGTCTCGCTCCGACGTACAGTACCGATTGGCTTCTTGTAAACACCCTGTGCTTCCTGCCTCTTCTTAAACACAAGACGTCAGTACTTCATTTGATCACCAAGTCTTTATAAAACAGGAAATCATCTTGAGACATAAAATGGCTATTGTGCCATAACAGTGTAAACATCCCATTTACAGCCTTACACTTCCCTTTTAATTCTTGGAATTTTTCTAGGGCGCCCTGAGTGTAGGCAAGCCCCATATATCGTTCCGCAATGATGGTGCTCTCCATCACTATCAAAGGCCTTATTCTAAGCTCCAGCGCTTGCTGGCTTTGCGGGTTGAAGGCCGGGTACTCGAAGCAGGTTCCACAGCGAAAGCCTGGGTGATCAGCGTAACCTAGCGTGGTATCGTAAGCCATACCAGCATCTTCCCATGCTTGGAGGGTGGTGGGATGCTGCCACCGAAGAAAGTGCATACGCCCCCCCCATTGCTCTTGGTATATACCTTCTTCAGCACAGATATCTTTCAGTCGAGCCGCTTCTTGGCGAATCAACTCAGGTGCCTGGTAAGTATCGTAACTGGGATGCAGTCCGACTTCATGTCCACGCCGGTGAATACGTCGCATCAATTCACGAATAACTGGATGCTCCGGTTCATAGTCTGAATCTTTGCTGGGATCAGTACGACCACAGATAAAATAAAAAGCACTTTGAAGGTTATTTTCGTCGGAAATGTCCATCAGCCAATCAAAAGTATTGAATGGATCATCTATATGCAACTGCTGCTTCGTATTCAACCGTACCCAAGGTGCGAGCAGCGCGCGTTTGAAGTTTCGGTGCTTCAATATGTCGCCCGCTATGGAGCGCATAAACGAAGCGAAAGAGCTGAACGCATATCGACTAGGGTTGTCCACATCATGACTGACTTTCATACTGAATCTATGCCGTTTTAGCTCTATTAGCGGCCATACCCTCTGAATCACCTGTCCAAGGACGTGTAACCATTCATCAACAATCGGCCGTTCCAGATAACCATACTTAAAAGCATGCGACGATGCCGCAGGGAAGCGGCCATGATTGTCCAAGTCGTTGCGCCCAACCTCTTCCAAACGACTGAGCATCCAGTATGTAAACCCCAGAATATCGTAGTGTATAACCACATTATTACCCTGCTGCTCCACCAATGGGATCGGCGGATTTGCCAGGCCTGGAGTCGCCAAATGCTCATCCAGAGCGGGAGAGAACCCTTCATCCCTTGCATCCCAATGACCGCAAGGGAAGTCAGAATCGGCCTTATTAAAACAAGGCAGCATAACCGGGAAAATAATTGACCGGTAATCCTCCGATTTATCTGCAAGTCGAAGGTGAAGATGCTGATCAGCCCTCTCCACGATAAAATCATGGCCATAGCGCTCTTTCAAGAGCGTACAAAGCCAGGCTAATGCAGATTCAGTCAAGTTCTTCATTCATTGCCTTTGTTTTCTAACACCAGGTTATTTTACCTTGTCCTTCTGAGAGAACGGCGTAAAGGAAAAGCAGTTCATTCATTCCGGTACTTCACAACTTTAGCTGGACTACCAACCACCACTGCATTGGCAGGAACGTCGCCTACAACTACGGCACCCGCCCCAATAACAGCTCCCGTGCCTATTTTAACACCCTTAAGTATCGTCACGTTAGCAGCTATCCACACATCATCACCTATAACTATGTCTTCCTTGTGGTGCGGCTGTTTTTTCATTGGCATGCCTAACTGCATACCATGATCACGTCCCCAAATCACCGTCTTGGGGCCGATCATTACATCGTCACCAATAACTATATTGCCTAACAAATGACAATTAGAATTAAGGTAAAAATTATTACCTATAATAATCTTAGGATCGCCAACCAGACGGCAGTATGGCTCAATTACAGAACTACCCAGAAATGTGACACCTGAGAACACAGTATTGTTGTATATTTTCACCCCCTGCCGTCTCAGCGCAATTTTTTTGAAGGTCAAAATTATCGAATTTTTAATCGTTTTAGGCATGCGCTCACGACCGCTCTTGTTAAAAGGTAAAAACTGTAAACAAATGGTTTGATGTCGGATGACTCGTAAATCGCCCACACGCGCTTGTCACCTCCCCAAACATTATGCTTGAAGTGCCGCCAATACCCTTTTCTGCTTATTAAATTTCCAATCTCATGCATCATGTAGACGAAATGGATAACAACGTCTCTATTCTGTATATCTACTACAACCTCCTGATTTGTCGCATAATCGTACATGGACTTATGCAACCGTACGCCACTGATTTTGCCAGTGCGATTCCACATCATTGAACGGAGGTTTACTTCCATTAATTTATATTTCTTATCTCTGCAATCATATTTGAATTCTGGTTCAACTACCCCAAAGGCGTCCAGCGCTGTCACAAGCGCTCTTCCTTGCTTTAAAACCTCATCAGAGGCTTCATTGGAGGAGCTACAAAAGACACCGTAATTATCCGGATACTGAGTCAGCTTTTTACCAACCCACTCATTCTGTATATCCCCATCCGGCGAACGGAAGCAGGTATATGCGTAGATATTGGTATCATCACCTGGCACGAACTCTGAGACTATGAATTCGACACCATCACATAAAAAGTCAACGAACGTATGTTTATTCTTCTCGAAATCCGCCAATGATTCTATATACATATTCCGGAATATGTTTATTACAGCATCGACTCGAGTAGAGGGCTTTATGAGAACCGGAAAAACCAATTCACTTACCCTCTCCAGATCTTTTTGTTCTTTTATCTGTACTGTCTTAGGATACGGAATACCAATTTTTTCGCACACAGCATATTGATAATACTTGTCAAACGACTGCATCACTGTAACGGGATTCAAAGGTACAAAGCAAAAGTGCTCGATTTCGTGGCGGATTAGAGAAAGGTTCTCTACCTGCAAGTCATCTGTAGGGAAAATAACGATATAATCAAATTGCTTATTAAGCTCCTTAAGAGCATGCAGAAGCGAGCCAGGCGTCTTATCTATACGCGCATGGTAGTTAATTTTGTTACTATAACCAGCAACGGAACGTCCGTAATCAAATAGCGCTATATTAGAAACACCCTCTTCCGTGAGCTCCTTGACTATGGAATAGCCATTAACATATCCACCCAGGACCAGCGCAGCATTATTCATCCCATCTCCTAAAAATCTTTTTAGTGCTTTAGCAAGGTTACTTAACCCAACTGCTTAAAATTAAAAACCTGACCTACACTTACCCAGTAAGCGTGTAACAAATTCCACCGCATTTTTATCCGCAAAGTTTGGATAAGTTATCTGTGCTGGAGATTTTATCTAGAAAGTCGAAAACAAAAGATCAGACAGCCCACATGAGCTTTTTCCGTCATAATGACAGTACCTTGCTTGCATACGATGAAAATGCATACCTACAACTGCCGTAACAGCTTTATCAACCAACAACCTCTTGGGTAAGTTGTATATCTTCGATGGACGGACCCACACTTTCTCTATTCTCCAGTGGAGGTGCAATCACTTTAAGGCCGGCTCAAAATTAACAACCTTCGACAGCCTGATGAAAAAACGCATTAACAATGACACTATGACAGCTTGGACACAGCAGGTCTTCACCCAGAAATCAATCATCAGCAAATAGAATTCATATCTTTGCCTCAGAAACCAACTTTAGCAGCGCGAGCAATAATAAATAGTGGATCGTTATAACAATGGAGTATGTCCTTAGAAACATCTCAAAACTAAAATCAAGGTACCCGCAGACAAACAAACAAAGCATAGACAGCACCAGAAAAGCAACCTGCCAAATAAGTGACAGCTTTTGACGCTCAAAAATGCTGTTCGTATTACTGAGGGTGGCACTAACAAAGCGAACTGCGAACACAGGCAAAATTATTTGTGCATAAATTCCCGCCGCCTGCCATTGCTCGCCAAACGCCAGCTCAAAAAGCGCCGGCACTAAAAAATATAAAGGTATGAAAAATGCACATGACAACACTACAAGTCTTTTCGATGTAGCTCTAAATATCTTAACCGCCTTCCCGGTCTCATTTTTCTCTTTTGTAGCCTGCTGAAAATAAACCTGACCGATAGAAATGCCGATTAAATTAGTTGGCATCCCCAATATACGCTGAGCTAGAGAGTAAAAACCTAACGTAGCCACGCTATAATAAGCAGTAATTAATATGTTCAAAAGCTGTACCGACAAGGTATTCGCAAAAACCGCCCACATTGAATATTTTGGAAAATCTATGTAACGCCTTGCCACTCGACGCATACTTAACCACTTCACGCTCGCGATACGGTAGTTATTCCTCACGTTCATCGCCAAACGTGCGTTCGCCATTATATGCGATGCAATTTGACCACTAATCAAACCACTTGCTGTTCCCTTCAAGGCACCATAACCAAGCTGCACCATAGCCTGCGCAACAGATTTATAAACAGTGGCTTTGGCCATATCCATATAGGCTTTTTTTCTATTATTAAGATAGTTAAGCACATTATAAAGACCAATCAACCATACAACTAATGGAACAAAATATAACCAGTATGCGATAAACTCGTTATCTAGAACGGCAGCCAGATAGTTGTTAAAGTACACAGCAGGGAAAACAAGCATTAGCGCTAATACTGTAGCAATCAGCATTCCCATTGCTGCAATATTTAAGGCGTCATCATCCTCGACAGGCAACATAATTGCCAACTCATATCTCCCATTCGCTACCGACCCGATAATGGTAGCAATGGCTACAAATAGAGCGAAGACGCCAAAATCTTCCGGTGTGTACATCCTTGTCAGAACTGGGGTTATCGCAATAGGGATCGCTTGAGCAATAGTTGTGCCCGTCATCAGCGTGAGCACATTCTTGGCAAAACTACTTTTAGGCAATATCTTATTTAACATTAAGCCACTTCGATAAGATCATTTAACGGACAACCCCATTATTCCAAAACAGAAAAAACCACTCTCTCCACGTTCGCATCGGTCATGTAAGGATGCATGGGTAAGCTCATAATTTCGTCGGCCACTCTGTCGCCTACCGGCAGTTGAGCAGTGATGTCTGCTACTGCAGGCTGCTTGTTCAACGGAATAGGATAATGAACTGCGGTGGGTAGACCCTTCTGTTTGAGTTTCTCCTGCATGTCTGCACGATCTTGCAGGAGAATACTATATTGAGCCCAAGCACTAATGTTGTGGGGTTCGGTATAAGGAATTATCAATCTGTCGCTTTCGCGACAATGAAGCGTAAACAGTTCGCTATAACGAGCTGCAACTTGCTGCCGTAATGCTAGTTCGTCGTCAAAGATATCTAATTTCGATAGTAAAATGGCGGCTTGCATTGTATCCAAGCGGCTATTCACCCCTATACGAACGTGATGATAGCGACGATCCTGACCATGACGAGCAATCTGCCGAAGAATTGTTGCCAGCTCTTCATCGTTAGTGAATATGGCACCACCATCACCGTAGCAACCCAGTGGCTTACTGGGGAAGAAACTAGTGGTGGCTATGGTGCTGAGGTTACAAGAACGCTTACCCTTGTAGCTAGCGCCGAAGCTTTGGGCGGCATCTTCAATTACCGGTATTCCGTGTTTCTCGGCAATCGCATTGATGACGTCGAAGTCCGCACATTGACCGAACAATGAAACAGGGATGATTACTTTAGTGCGCGGCGTAATGGCAGCTTCCAGCAGTCTTGGATCTAAATTGTAGGTGCACGGGTCGATGTCCACATATACCGGCTTTGCGCCTAGCAGAGCGACGGTTTCGGCGGTCGCGATGTAGGTAAAGCCGGGAGTAATTACTTCATCATCCGGTCCTATGCCAAAAGCCATTTGGGCAATTTGTAAGGCGTCCGTGCCGTTGGCACATGTAATGCAGTGTTTAGCACCAACAAAGGCAGCAAGTTTTTCTTCTAGCTCGGTTACTTCCGGGCCGAGGATGTACTGTCCATGGGCAAGCACTCGCTGGATACCAGTATCAATCTTGTCTTTAATGCGTGCTTGCTGGGCTTTAAGGTCAATAAATTCAATCATTTACTGCGCATCCACTTTGTTTAGACGGTTGTCGCTCAAGACATAGCTCGCGCCCGTGTGGGCGCAGCTTACCTCGCCTGTCCCTTGCACCGGCAACTCCAGCTGCTCACCAAACTCGCTCATCCAGCCAATCTGTCGGGCCGGCACGCCAACCATCAGGGCGTAAGCGGGCACGTCTTTATTAATGACAGCGCCAGCCCCCACGAATGCATATTCACCGATGGTTACACCGCATACGATGGTGCAGTTGGCCCCCAGGGTCGCGCCTCTTTTTACCAAGGTATCGCGGTACTGATCTTTGCGTTCAATCAAGGAGCGAGGGTTATAAACATTGGTAAAGACCATGCTTGGTCCACAGAACACTCCTTCTTCGAGCGTGACGTTGTCATAGACTGACACGTTGTTCTGTACCTTGCAGTGATCCCCAATAAGTACCTTATTCCCCACGAATACGTTCTGCCCCAGAGAAACGCCCTTCCCGATGCGCGCGCCTGCGCACACGTGGACGAAATGCCAGACGCGCGAACTCTCGCCTATGTGCGCCCCTTCGTCCACGATGGCGCTCGGGTGTTGGTAGTAATCAGCCATGCAGCACCTTTTTGAGTAACGGGTGAGGGTTTTCCGGGTTCCGGACTAGTTCAGCTTTGCGCATTACGTCAACGGTTTCGATCGCAGCGCGATTATCTTCTACGCCATAACCTTGGCCAGTAAGAATACGCTGATAGCTTTGAGTGTGTAGATCGGTGAATCCACCCGAAAACTCCAGTTCCTCGCCTTCGATATCGATACTGCGATAGGTAAGCTTTTCACCCTGAACCGCATTTTCCGGCAGGTGCTTCGCATCGATGGATAGGAACCAGCGCACATTGGCGCGCTCGTACTTCAAGAAACCGGACGAGGTTTTTTCATCACGATAATGCACTTCGTTGTGGATAATTTTGCCGAAGATGAAGTGCAGCATGTCGTAGAAATGCACACCGATGTTGGTCGCTACGCCGCCGGACTTCTCGTCAAAGCCCTTCCAGGACTTCAGGTACCACTTACCGCGTGAGGTCAGATAGGTCAAGTCGACATCAAAAATCTTTCCAGCAGGAGCTGCCTGGACTTTGTCCCGTAGCGCGATGATGGAAGGGTGCAAACGCAGCTGCAAGATGGAGTTGACCTTCGCCCCGTACTCTTTCTCATACCGGTTCAGCGTATCCAGGTCGGCGGTATTCAGCACAAGGGGCTTTTCGCAGATCACATCAATGCCGTTTTGCAGTGCGAATTTCATATGCGGCAAATGCAGATAGTTCGGCGAGCAGATAGCGATGTAATCAAGCTTCTGGCCACTTTGTTTCAGGTCTTCAACAAAACCGGAAAACTCTTCAAACCGCGTGAAAAACTCGGCCTCGGGAAAATGACTGTCCATGATGCCGACGGAGTCGTTCACATCCATCGCTACAATCAGGTTGTTGCCCGTTTCCTTGATGGCTTTCAAATGGCGGGGGGCTATATAACCTGCGGCGCCAATCAGCGCAAAATTCTTCATAATCATTCCTTGCAGACTGCGGGGCTGGATCAAGCTTTGATGATGTTATCTGCCGGAGTACGGTACTTGCCGCGGCTATCAATGACCAAGCGTGCATGCTGTTTAATCAGCTCGTAATTAAATCCGTCATGATCGGTTGCCAATACAACTGCATCAAAGCTTGCGATATTGTCGGCGATCATAGGCTCGCTGCTTAGCTCGAAATGGTGTTCGCGCATTTTCGGGAATACTGGGACGTGCGGATCGCTGTAAGCCACGATGGCACCTTTGGCTTCGATCAGCTCCATTAACTCCACGGAAGGTGATTCGCGCATATCATCCACGTTCTTCTTGTATGCGATACCCAGTACCAAAACACGGCTGCCTTTCAGTGCTTTCCCGCTGTCGTTCAGACCTTCCACCAACTTACTCAGTACGTATTCCGGCATTGCACGATTGACTTCACCAGACAGCTCGATGAAACGCGTGTTAAGTCCGTACTCGCGCGCCTTCCACGTCAGATAGAAAGGATCGATCGGGATGCAGTGGCCGCCCAGGCCGGGGCCAGGATAATAGGCGGTAAAGCCAAATGGCTTGGTAGCGGCGGCATCTACGACTTCGAAGATATCTATCCCCATGCGGTCGGCGACCACCTTCATTTCATTGACCAAACCAATGTTGACGGCCCGGTGAATATTTTCCAACAGTTTGGTCATCTCCGCCGCCTTGGTTGAGCTGACGGGTACGACCTGATCAATGGCCTGCTCGTACAATGCCAATCCCACTTCCAGGCAGGCGGGGGTATGGCCTCCGATCACTTTAGGAATAGTACGTGTTTCGAAGTCAGGGTTGCCTGGGTCTTCACGCTCGGGGGAGTAGACCAGGAAAATGTTCTCGCCTACCACCAGGCCGCGTTCCTGCACACGCGGCAGCAGTTCTTCTTCAGTAGTACCGGGATAGGTTGTGCTTTCCAGCGAGACGATCTGCCCTTCACGCAGATATGGTTTCAGCGCATCCGTGGTGTTGATTACGAAGCTCATATCTGGTTCGCGATATTTATTCAGCGGGGTTGGGACGCAGAGAATCAGCGCGTCACACTCGCTGACGCGACTGAAATCAGTGGTCGCTTCAAACCCGCTTTGACCTGCCGCCGCTATTTTCTCCGCTGGGATATGCTCAATATAGCTTTCACCTGCGTTCAGCTTGCTTACTTTGCCTTCGTCAATGTCGATCCCCAAGACGCGAAACCCGATCGCGTTGTAGCGCAGCATCAGGGGCAGCCCAACATAACCCAGGCCGACGACGCCGATCAGCGCCTCTTTTTGTTTGAATTTCTGGATAGCGGTTTGTTGCGTGTTTGCAGTCATATGAAGACCTGATTGTTTAGTTGTGTAACGGACTGGAAGGTTCTGCGGAACCTGAGATGTCTATTCAACGGTGACTGATTTGGCCAGGTTTCTTGGTTTGTCTACGTCAGTGCCTTTTACCAATGCCACATGATAACTGAGCAGTTGCAGCGGCAGGGTGTAAATGATCGGCGATACGCTTTCGTATACCCAAGGCATTTTGATGTGGGTGATACCTTCGCCGTTATCCAGCTCTGCCCTTTCGCAGGCGAAGTTAATCAGCTGACCGCCGCGGGCGCGGACTTCCTGGAGATTGGATTTGAGTTTTTCCAACAGGCTGTCGCTGGGGGCAACGCTAACGACAGGCATGTCCTCATCCACCAGAGCCAAGGGGCCGTGCTTGAGCTCGCCAGCGGCGTAGGCTTCGGCATGGATGTAGGAGATCTCTTTGAGCTTGAGCGCTCCTTCCATGGCGATGGGGTAATGGGTGCCGCGGCCGAGGAATAATGCGTGATGCTTGTTAGCAAAGCTCGCAGCCAAAGCTTCGATTTCACCATTCAGCTCAAGGGTTTGCGCAGTGAGCGCCGGCAGGTTGCGCAGTGCGCGCACGTTGGCGGCAATCAGCTCGTTAGCGCGACCACGCTCCTGAGCCAGAGCGGTAGTCAACCACAGCAGCGCCACCAATTGGGTGGTAAAGGCCTTGGTAGAGGCCACACCGATCTCCGGGCCTGCCTGGGTCAGCAAGCGCCAATCCGCTTCGCGTACCAGGGAGCTGCCGGCCACGTTGCAGATGGCCAGGGTGCTGAGGTAGCCCTGGGACTTGGCGTGGCGCAGTGCGGCCAGGGTGTCGGCAGTTTCCCCTGATTGGGAGATGGTAATAAGGAGAGTATTCGCCGGTACGGCGACCTGACGATAGCGGAACTCGCTGGCCACTTCCACCTGGCACGGCAGGCCAGCCTGCTCTTCGATCCAGTAGCTGGCAACCAAGCCGGCATGGTAGCTGGTACCGCAGGCAACGATGTGGATGTTCTCGATATCCTTGAGACGGGTTTCTGCATCCGGCCCGAGAGTAGCTGTAAGAACGTGATCATCACCCAGGATGCCGCTCAGGGTATTAGCGATGGCAACGGGCTGCTCATGAATTTCCTTGAGCATGTAGTGACGGTATTCACCCTTGTCCAGACTGTGAGCGGCATGCTCATAACGCAGCACCGCATATTCCATCGGTACGTTCTGCTTATTCCAGATTTCCCGGCTTTCCAGGGTCAGGCGAGCGTGGTCGCCTTCGTCCAGGTAGATGAACTGGTCAGTTACCTGCAGCAGGGCCAGCGGGTCGGAGGCGATAAAACGCTCTTCACTTCCTTCACCAATGACCAGCGGGCTGCCCATCCGGGCACAATAGAGCGTATCGGGTTCATCCTGGTGAATGACGCCCAGCGCATAAGCGCCGTGCAGCTCTGTCAGGGTGGTACGGAAGGCGCAGAGCAGGTTCTGCTTTTGCTTGTAGTTGTGGGCCAGCAGGTGGGCAACAACTTCGGTGTCGGTATCAGATGTGAACGTGTAGCCCAGGTCCGTCAGCTTCTTACGCAGAGCACCGTGATTTTCGATGATACCGTTGTGAACGACGGCCAGGCGCTCGGACAGATGTGGGTGGGCGTTGTGTTCGGCTGGCTTGCCGTGGGTGGCCCAGCGAGTGTGGGCGATGCCCAGGTGGCCGTGGGCTGGTGTCAATTCCAGAGCATTTTCCAGCTCTGCCACCTTGCCGGCAGCGCGTACGCGCTTGATGCCGTTGCCGGTAGCCAGTACGGCCACACCGGCTGAGTCGTAGCCGCGGTATTCAAGGCGGCGCAAGCCTTCAATGAGGATGGGAGTGATGTTGCGTTTGGCTACTGCACCTACGATTCCGCACATATATTCTTCCTGCTGGATGCTGTGTTTTGTCTTTCAGTCGAGCTGTGACTGCGTGTGCATCCGTGCACCGTTATGGCGCTCTCACGCTGGCCTTGGCCACGCTACCGCCCCAAGATTTGATGTCGATCTCTTGAGGACATATCCGTTTTCAGATTTTGACGCCGACATATTGGCGCAGCGGCTCTAAGACCGCGCCAGTTTCGGAATGTTCAGATTGATTTGAGTTGTTGTATTGGTATACGGATCTGCTGTTCACGGTGCAGCATAGTTAGCAAAATGATGGCACGCTCGTCACCGTCAGACTTGCAGAAGATAGCATCCAGATCCTTGAAGGGGCCTTCAGTTACCATCACTTTGCCACCCTCTTCAAACAGGGGCCTGCCATGGATACTGGCCAATCGCGACTGCAAGTTATCAATTATCTCGTCCGCTACCGCCAGGGGTTCATTAGCAAAGGTCACCAGCCGCAGCACCCCCCGGGTAGAGCGGATGCTGTGCCAGTTGTCGGTGAGCCTGCACAGGTTTATGAAAAGATAACCGGGAAATAGTGGCTGTTTTGTGACAACTTTCTTGCCCTGCTGGATCTTCTCTACCGTATGAACGGGGCAATAACAGGGAAAGTGTTGGTTGCGCAGGTTCTCAGCGGCTCTGGCTTCCTGCCGTGGTTTGCACTGGATGAGATACCATTGTGCTGCTGCAGAGTCTTTAGCCACGTTACTTTTCCTTTTTCTAGCGCGGCTCTCGGAAAAGGCATCTTGTTAATGCCGCCGACCATGTCGCAAGGGCTGAGATATTACTCAGCCTAGGCTGACTGTTACAAGTCCTGAACGCCTCTACCACAGGACTTTTCGCATACTACAGCTGCTCTAACATTCGCATACTTATCTTGCAACTGTCTTTTCGTTATATACCGTCACTCGCCGGGAATAAGGATTTCAAACATATGTTTGCTTGAACTCGCTTTTTCCCGCAGCTTCACCGCCAGCGCTTGCTTGGCGCCCCTGTCACCATGCACCAACCGCACCTCCGCTGGCCAGTGGCGCATGCGAGTGACAAAGTTGACCAAGCCTTTTTGATCGGCGTGTGCTGAGTATCCACCCAGGGTAGTCACCCCAGCGCGAATGTTGAGCCGCTCCCCTTCCACGTCCACATAACCGCCCTGCGGGCCGTATTGCTGAATGGCCCGTCCTGGAGTACCCGCAGCCTGATAACCGGTGAAGACAATATTGTGCCGGGGCTCCTCCAGCATGGCCTTCAGATAGTTGACGATGCGGCCTGCACTGCACATGCCGTTACCGGTAATGACGATAGCCGGCTGACGGGTCTGGGCCAGCCGATTAACCATGGCCAGGTGCTGAGCGTGGGTATTGACCGTGAGTAATTGATCGAAGCCCAGCGGCTTGTGCCCCTTGGCCACACGAGCCAGTGCTTCCCTGGCCCAATAGGGTTTCAGTTCGCGATAAAGCTGGGTGAAGCGACTGGCCAATGGCGCATCGAGGATGATCGGCATCTGGCTCCAGACGCCCTTTTGGCTGGAGATGATGCTTTCCAACTCGTAAAGCAACTCCTGGGTGCGGCCGATGCTGAACGCCGGGATGAGCACGGTACCGCCATCGGCCAGCGCCTGCTCCAGTGCCGCTTGAAAGCGTTGACGGCGCGTGCGGCGGTCTTCGTGCAGGCGGTCGCCGTAGGTGCTTTCCAGCACCACTACGTCTGCTCGATAGGGAGTGTCCGGCGGTGGCAGCAAAGGGGCATGAGGTGCCCCTAGGTCGCCGGAAAAGATGATACGGCGCCTGCGACTTTCCTTCGGGTAATGCACATCGAACTCTACCCAGGCAGAGCCGAGAATATGCCCTGCTCGCTGAAAGCGGACTTTGCAGCGCAGGTCGGGTTGCTCTATCAGGGTTGTCCATTCCCGGTAGGGCTTGCCGTTGAGCATGGGCTCGACCAGCTTGATAAAGCGCTCGGCCAATCGGGCGTCACGCTGGATGCCGACCATGAAGGCATCTTCCAGCACGGTGGGCAGCAGTTTGGCGGAGGGCTTGGTACAGTAGATAAGGCCTTTGAAGCCGGCGGCCAACAGCCAGGGCAGCCTGCCGACGTGGTCTATATGAACATGGGTAAGCACCAGGGCTTGCACACTCTCTAACGGGAATTCGATGCCGAGATCGTTGGCTTCGGCGCCTCGTTTGGAGGCTTCTGCCCCCTGGAACAGCCCGCAGTCGATCAACACGCTGGCGGTTGGGGTCAGGTGGAGCTGATGGCAGGAGCCGGTGACGCCGTTGGTGGCGCCGTGGTGCTCGATGTGGGGGTAGCGGGTCATGGGAAGTCCTTTTCTTGTTTTTGGTTATTGCGCCCCGGGTCGTGCTTGGGTGTTGCGCTTGAGAAAGCGTACCGTAAGGAGGCCGCGGGCCGGGGTGGTGGCTTTGTAGACTGTGGTCGGGTAGACATTTTTAAAACAATTGAGCCGCCGTCATTAAAGTGGCATATACGCCATGCATGCTTCAGCACTTCTTGACCTTGATAGGGGTTCTATCTACAGTTGCGAACTTGATCGCCTGCCTATTTACGGATGCCACGGTACTGCATGTTCAAATCTATTCTGGTTGTTTGTGTGGGCAATATTTGCCGTAGCCCCACTGGCGAAGCCCTGTTGAAACAGAAGTTGGCAGGAAGAGACATAACCATAAGCTCAGCGGGGCTTGGCGCACTGGTTGGCAAGCCGGTGGATGTTACTGCTGCGGAGTTCCTCGACACCGCAGGCTGCCCCCTCCCCGATCACCAGGCTCGCCAAGTCACTCCAGAGATGTTGCGTGAGGCTGATCTGGTGTTGGCAATGGAGCAACGCCACCTGCAATCTATCCATTCACTCGCGCCTGAAGCACGGGGTAAAACTTTTTTGTTCTCCAAGTGGTCTGATGGGCGGGATGTGCCTGACCCCTACCGTCAGCAGCGCCCCGCTTTTGAGCATGTGTTCAAGATTCTGGATAACGCCGCCACTGCCTGGCTGCCTTATCTCAAGTGATGTTTTTTCAGTTATAGAGAGCCCCTGATGCAGAATACGCCTGCCGTTGCGCCACCTAAATCCAGTGATGAAATCGATCTATTGGCGCTGCTGGGCGCGCTGCTGGACAACAAGGCCATCATCATTGCCTGTACCGTTTTCTTTGCCGTAGTGGGTATTGCCTATGCGGTGTTGAGTACGCCGGTCTACCAGGCCAATGGCATGATCCAGATTGAAGAAAAGTCCTCCGGCGTTGGCAGCTTGCTGGGAGACAGCGAAATGTTCGCTACCAGCTCACCTGCCGTAACTGAGATCGAGTTGCTCAAGTCCCGCCAGGTGATTGGCCAGGCTGTGGACAACCTCAAGCTGACCATTGTTGCCGAGCCCAAGTTGTTTCCAGTGATTGGGCCCTTCATGAACCGCCGCTTTCAGGCCGAGCCTGAACAGCCCGTGGCCAGTGCCTTTCTCGGCTTTGGCAGCTTCGCCTGGGGTGGCGAGCGTATCGATATATTCCAGCTTGAAGTACCTTCTGCCTATGAGGGCAAACCCCTGGTTCTGGTAGCGGGTGAGAATGGTGCTTACACCCTTCTCAACGAAGATGGCCAAGAGCTGGTAAGCGGCACTGTGGGTGCTGCTGTAAGTATCGACGATTTCAAAGTTCAGGTAGCCGAACTCACAGCTCGCCCCGGCACCGAGTTTAACGTCGTGAAGCGTGGCCGACTGAGCACTATTCTTGGCCTCCAACGTCAGATTGCTGCCAGCGAGAAAGGCAAGGACTCCGGCATCCTCTCCGTCGCTCTTCAGCATACCAAGCCCGCCTTCGCCATAGCAGTATTGGATGAAGTCAGCCGGCTGTATGTGCGCCAGAATGTTGAGCGCAAATCCGCTGAGGCCCAGCAGAGCCTGGAGTTCCTGACCGACCAGCTACCCAAGGTACGCAAGGACCTGGAGCAGGCCGAGAGTGCGCTGAATGCCTACCAGGCCAGCGCGGGTTCGGTAGATATCACCATCGAAACTCAATCCGTATTGAATCAGGTCGTGGAGCTGGAGGCGGCCATCTCTGAACTCACCCTCAAGCGCGAAGAGCTGCAACGCCGCTTTACCCGTGACCACCCCAGCTATCAGGCGTTGATGAGTCAGATGGGCCAGCTGGAAAGCCGGCGGGACCGCCTGCTGGAAGAAGTCGGCGGCCTACCGGAAACCCAGCAGGAACTGCTGCGCCTGACCCGTGATGTGCAGGTGAGCACCGAGATCTACACCCAGATGCTGAATAAATCCCAGGAGCTTGACGTGATGCGTGCCGGCACCGTAGGCAATGTGCGCATCATTGACAATGCCGCCGTGGATACCAGCGCGCCGGTCAAACCGAAGAAGGCCTTGATTGTGGTGCTGGCTACCCTGTTGGGGGGCATGTTGGGTGTCGCTATCGCCCTACTCCGTCATGCGTTGAACCGTGGCATCGAGAACCCCGAGTTGATCGAGCAGATCGGCTTGCCGGTCTACGCCTCGGTACCCTTCAGTAAAGACCAGGAGGTAATGGAGCGCGACTTCAAGGGTAAGCCCAACCATGTACAAGGGTCGCACCTGCTGGCGGCCACCAACCCAGCGGACCTGTCAATCGAGGCGCTGCGCAGCCTGCGCACCAGCCTGCACTTCGCCATGATGGAAGCGAAGAACAATATCCTGATGATTTCCGGCCCCAGCCCAGGGGTGGGCAAATCCTTCATCTCGGCCAACCTGGCAGCCATCGTGGCCCAGAGTGGCCAGAAAGTGGTATTGGTCGATGCCGATATGCGCAAGGGTTATCTGCACAAGCTGGTCAACATCAGCCCGGACGCTGGTCTGTCGGGGTTGCTGGTGCATACCCACACCCTGGCGGATGTAATGCACAAGACCGAGGTGGAGGGCATGCACTTCATCAGCCGGGGTACCATTCCGCCAAACCCATCTGAACTGTTGATGCACTCCAACTTCCAGGCGCTGATGGATCAGCTCAGTTCGATGTATGACCTTGTCATTGTCGATACACCGCCTATTCTTGCAGTGACTGACGCCGCCCTGGTGGGCAGACTGGCTGGCACCAGCCTGATCGTGACCCGTTTCGGCCTTAACCCGGTGAAGGAAGTGGAGCTGACCGTACAGCGCTTCCGCAATAATGGTATCGAGATCAAGGGCGCCATCTTCAATGCGGTGGAGAAGAAGGCAGCAGCATACGGCTACGGTAATTACGGCTACTATCAGTACGAATACAAGTCGGACGCTAAATAATCAGTTTGCAATATGGAACCATTATGGTTTAGTGGGTTCCCATGGGTAACCAAGTCGGTATAATCCGACAGACACGAACTTTTAAGGGGTCGAGATATGAAAAAACAAGCAATCGCATTGGTGGCCAGTGGTCTTCTGCTCGCCTCCGGCTTTACCTTCGCCCAGCAGGACGCTCCTGCTGAAACAGGCGCACCGACAGCTGCTGCCGGCACCGACGCTGGCGCAGGCACAGGTGCAGCTGCAGGCACCCTGGGCTCCTACGGTGGCGTAGCACTGGGTGTTGCGGCTGTGGGCCTGGCTGTAGCAGCGGCTTCCGACAGCGACAGCAGCGGTGGCACTTCTACATCGACAAGTACTGCCACCCAGACCAACTGATTTATCGTTGCGGCTGGAAAGAGCCACCTGAAACCTCGCTTCAGGTGGCTTTTTTTTACTTGGAACACCACGGAAGAATACCAACCATGATCCGATTCCCGCTTGTCGCTCTGGGCGCCTCCACCCTTCTCCTCCAGGCTTGCATGTTCTCCCCCGGGATGCACATGGATACCGACCGCCTGATCAGTCAGGACTCCGCTGAAAACAGCATGGTGGAAATGGTCCAGATCACGCCCAAGCTGATCGCTCAGGATCAGGCTGTCAATGACAGACTGGTAGTACCTCAGCCGCTGCTTGACTATTCCCCGGAGAACTACCGGATCGGCGCTAACGATGCGCTGTTCATTACCGTTTGGGACCATCCCGAGCTGACCATTCCCGGCGGCCAGCAGCAGCCCTCCAGCGCCAACGCCCGGGTAGTGCGGGATGACGGCACGCTGTTCTACCCCTTTATCGGTAATGTGCATGTGGCGGGCAAGACCCTTGAAGAGCTGCGTGACATCATCGCCACCCGCCTGGCGCGCTATATCGAGCAACCTCAGGTTGACGTTAACGTCATCGAATACAACAGCCAGAAGATCTACTTCAGCGGCGCCTTCGAGAATGCCGGCATTCTGCCGGTGAATGCGCAACGGTTGACACTGCTGGAAGCGGTCGGCCAGGCCGGCATCAATCCCCAAACTGCTGACCTATCCAACCTGCAGATCATCCGCGATGGTGTGACCTACCGCCTGGACTATGACCGCCTGACCAGCATGCCGAGCCGCATTGGTGATGTTTACCTGCGCCCCGGTGATAAGGTGCATATGGGCCTGAACGATGCGCGCAAGATCTTGGTCATGGGCGAGATTGGTCGCCCTGGCGCACTGCCCTACCGCACCAGCAAGATGACCCTCAGCGAAGTGCTGGGTACCGTCGGCGGCCCTTCGCCTCTGAGCTCCAGTGGCAAAGAGGTGTATGTGATTCGCGGCGTCGAGAATATCGAGAACGAGAAAGCGACCGTGTTCCAGCTTAATGCCCAGTCACCTTCGGCCTTCATCTTGGCTAATCAGTTCGAGATGCAACCCCAGGATGTGGTGTTTGTGGGTGCTGCAGGCGTGACGCGCTGGAACCGCTTTATCAGCCAGTTGCTGCCCACTGCCACCATTCTCTATACCGGTGCCAGAACGGAAGATGAAGTAAGAAGCAACAACTGAGGACGCCCCGGTGAAGACCTTTTTACGTACGGTCGTACTGGGCATGGCCATGGCTGGCATGACCGGGTGCAATTCGCTGTCAGGCGATGCGCTGCAAACCATGAAGCTGGCCATATCCGGGCCTGAGTCGCCGATTACCGTTGACAAGGTGCACGCCGTCAACGGCCCGGCGCTGGCTGTTCGCCTGGGCGCGGCCGAGGCGATGCTGGTCAGCAATGGTACCGGCACCGGCCTGGTCGAGTGGTACGGCAATACGGAGATGCTGCTCACGCAGCATGGTCGTGTTACCCGGACGGCTGGGCTACCCGCTGACGTTATCGCGCCGCTGGTGGCAGGCGACCCCTTCAATGCTGGCTTGTTGAACGTGGCCGATGGCACCGAGGTTGTTCGCCTGGTGGATTACCCCGCTCAATACCAGACCGGCCTGCGCCAATATGCGCGCTATAAGCGTGGCCCCGTTGAAACCATCGAATACATGGGGCAACGCCACCAGCTGCAGCGCGTGGATGAGCATATCCGCATGCCGGAGCTGGGCTTCAAGGCCACCAATCATTATTGGCTGGAACCGGACACCGGGTTGGTGCGCCGCAGCGTTCAACACTTTGCTCCGGATCTGCCGCCCTTGCGCCTTACTCTGCTGAAAACCGCCGGGGGTCAACCATGATCGCCCTGCGCTCTCTTCGTCGCGCTGCCATGGCGGCGCTATTTACTGGTTCGCTGGTTGCCCCCCTCGCTGCTGACACCATTTATATCGATGGCGCGGTGTTGAAGCCCGGTGAGTATCAATGGCACCAAGGTGCTCGCCTGCATGACGCGGTAGTGGCCGGTCAGGTGAGTGCCCAGGCCTGGCCGCTGGGCGCCGCCCTGCTGCGCCAGAGCGCCATCGAGCCACAACAGCGCCTGAAGGCTGGTGTGTTGTACGAGTTGCGAGCCAATGGCTTGTATGCCCGGGGCGAGAATAACGCTGAGCTGCAACAGTTGCTCGAACGCATGCACTCCTTTGTCGAACGCCTGCCCGTTACCGGTCGGGTCGTCGCTGAGCTGGACCCTTTCCAATTGCTGCTCGCCAGTAAGAATGACTTGCTCGAAGCGGGCGATGAGCTGGTCTACCCCCGCCGGCCGAGCACTATTCGGGTGCTGGGCGCCGTGGCTGCCGATTGCCAGTTGCCCTTCGATGCCAGATTGCAACTCAAGGACTACCTGCGGCAATGCCCAGCCCATGCATCGGCTGGTCGCGACTATGTGCATGTAATTCAACCCGATGGCACCACCGAGCGGGTGGGTATTGCCCACTGGAATCAGCAACCGGTCACGCTGGCCGTTGGGGCGATCATTTACGTGCCCGTAAACTCCGCCGCCCTGTCACCGGATGCCCGGGACTTGAATAAGGACATGGCAGCGCTGCTGGCTACCCAGTACAGCCTGGGAGGCCGCTATAGTGAGTAAGTCTTTGCATAAGCAGGCAGCGGTTTTTGTACCCACGCTGCTGACCCTGGCCATTCTCTCGCAGAATGCGCTGGCTGATCGGTACCGTACCACCCAGAGTGATTTTGGCGGCGTGGGGCTGCTGCAGACTCCCTCGGCACGGTTTGCTGATGAAGGTGCTTTCAGCTTCAACGCCAACCGGGTATCGCCCTACAGTCGTTACAGTATTTCTGTCACCCCGTTGCCGTGGCTGGAAGGGACATTGCGCTATACCGCCATGACCAACCTTACCTATGGTGGCGAAGACAGCGACTTCGGCGGAGATCAAAGCAACAAAGATAAGTCCATGGATGCGAAGTTCCGGCTGTGGGAAGAGTCCTACTGGATGCCGCAGATCGCGCTGGGCTTTGTGGACATCGGCGGTACAGGTCTCTTCTCCAGCGAATATTTTGTGGCCAACAAACGCTTCTGGGATCTGGACCTGAGCCTGGGCCTCGCCTGGGGTTATCACGGCAGCCGGGGCGATATCAGCAACCCCTTCGGCGGCCTGCGCGACAGTGAACGCGCTGGGCGTGCAGAGGGTGACCGGGGCGGTAATTTCAATACCAGTACCTATTTCAGCGGTCCGGCGGCCTTTTTTGGAGGGGTCGAATACCAGACGCCCTGGGATCGGCTGCGCCTGAAAGTCGAATTGGACGGTAACGACTATTCGTCCGAGCCGGGCGACCCGGATTTTGAGGTAGCGGATTCGCGTTTCAATATTGGTGCGGTGTTCAAGGTCAGAGACGGCATTGATATCAGTGCCGGCTGGGAGCGCGGCAATACCGCGATGATCGGTATCACTTTCAGCACCAACCTGAAAACCGGGCGCGGGCCGGAAAAGTTTCTCGATCCCGAACCAGAAGCGCGCCGCCCCCTGCCCGCGGGTGTATCCGGGCAAACGGTCGATTGGGCCAACGTCAGCGATCGCCTGAAAGACAATGCCGGCTTCGAGGTGGAAGAAATCGCCATCAAGGACCGGGAAGTCATCGTTACCGGCGAGCAGACCACCTATCGCAACGAAGCCGAAGGCGTTACCCGCGCCTCCCGGGTGCTGGACAACAGCCTGGGTGAAGGCACCTACGACTGGTACACCCTGGTCAACAAGCCCCGCGGCATGGCCGTGAGCGAAACCAGCATCAATCCGCAGCGGCTGCGCGATTACGAGCAGAATGCAGCCGACACCGAAGACCTGCGCCGCGGCATCGTCAATGCCACGCCCAGCGTGGTGAGCAAGGATGTGGTGCATACCGCTGAGCTGGATAAGTTCGACTGGGGGCTGTCGCTGGGCTACAAGCAGAACATGGGTGGCCCAGACGGGTTCATTCTTTATCAGCTCCTGGCTCGCGTTAATGCCGAATACCGCTTCAACCGCAATAACTGGGTGCGCGGTAACCTGGGTGTGAACCTGCTCAACAACTACGACAAGTTCGAGATGCGCGGCACCAGTAATCTGCCCCAGGTGCGTACACATATCCGTGAGTATCTGGTGACCTCGGACGTGGTGCTGGAGAACCTGCAGTACACCCATACCCGACAGCTGGACCGTGATGTGTATGCCATGGCTTATGCCGGTCTGCTGGAGAGCATGTTCGGTGGTGTCGGTGGTGAGGTGCTGTACCGGCCCTTCGATGCTGGCTGGGCGATCGGTGTGGATGCCAACTGGGTGAAACAGCGCGGCTTCCGCCAGGACTTCGACTTCCGCGATTACTCCACCTGGACCGGGCATATCACCGGTTACTCCCAGACTCGCTTCTGGGACATCCTCGCCAAAGGCAGCGCCGGTCGCTACCTGGCCGGGGATTACGGTGCCACCCTGGATCTGTCTCGCCGCTTTGCCAATGGTGTGACTGTGGGGGCCTGGGCGACCAGGACAGATGTCTCGTCGGAAGACTTTGGTGAAGGTAGCTTCGATAAGGGGATCTATTTCACCTTCCCATTCGATGCCTTCTTCTCCCGGTCAACGACCTCTGCCGGCACCATCGCCTGGAACCCGACCACCCGAGACGGTGGTGCGAGGCTGGCGAGGCAGTATGGTCTGTACAACATGACCAATGCGCGGAACATTGACCATTTCAATGATGGCTTTGGGTTGATGACGGAGTGATCCACTCCGCTCTGCCAACCCCTTCGCGGGCAAGCCCGCTCCCACAGGAAGCGCTCATCCAGCAGCGCTTCAAGCCTAAGCTCGGTATTAGAGCAGGCTCTGTGGGAGCGGCCTTGGCCGCGAAGCTTTTCCATCAGCCAACGTCTGCTTTCCGTATTAGGAATTCTCTGCCGCTATGTGGATAAGCCTTTTCCGCCACTGGACCCGCTACCGGCTCCTTTACAAGATCCTGTTTTTCTCGGTGCTGTTCCTGGGCATGTATCTCGGCATGCGTCCGGGCCCGCCGCCGACGCCATTCAAATTCAATATGGTCTATTCCCTCTACCACGCCGGTGGCCTGTTCACCTGCACCCTGCTCAGCTACCTCGCCTTCCCCCGGTGGCGCTGGTGGTTGCGTGGCGTACTCATGTTCAGCGTGGGAGTGGCGGTAGAGTTCGTGCAGTCCTTCCACCCCACCCGCTCTGCGGACATCCACGATATCTACGCCAACAGCGTGGGGGTGGGAGCCGGGTTGCTGGTAGTATTGGCGTGGCAGTGTTATTCCATGCGCAGGGTGTGACGGCAGGCCGCGTATCATCCCGGCCAGGCCCTATCGCCACTTTTCAAGTTCTATTCCGGTCAATAGCGGGGTAAAAAGTGAAAATGACCAAGCAGAATGCAACGTCCGTGGCACTTGTAACAGGGGCTACGTCGGGAATTGGTGTAGAGATCGCCAGGCGGTTGATTCAGGACGGTCTGCACGTTCTCATTACCGGTCGATCAGAAGAGCGCGGGCGTCGGGTCGCTGATGAACTTGGTGAGCGCTGCCGATTCATCCGTGCCGACCTGAACCAGCCTGGTGCTGCAGACAAGCTGATCGAAGCAACGCTCGCCGAGTGGGGACGCCTTGATGTACTCGTCAATAATGCGGCAATCGACCATACGAATGACCTGCTCGCTGTGGGTGAGGAAGAGATTCGCAGTACCTTCGAGACCAACACCTTCGCTCCCATGAATCTTCTGATCGCTGCAGCAAGAACCATGAAAACGCAGGGTGAGGGAGGCTCGATCATCAATATCACTTCACGTCTTGCGAGCATCGGCGTCCCGACCATGGGTGTCTACAGTGCCAGCAAAGGGGCGATGCTCGCCTTCACCAAGGCCGCTGCCATCGACCTGGCCCCGGAGAACATTCGGGTCAATGCCGTTGCCCCCGGCATGACCCGTACCCCGCTTTATCAGCAGTGGCTGGATAGCCTGCCAGACCCTGAGGGGGAAGCAGAACGTGTGGCGTCTGCGATTCCTCTGGGCCGCATCGCCGAATCAAACGATGTTGCCTCGGTCGTGAGCTTCCTCGCTTCGCCAGACAACTCTTATCTGACCGGGATATCCATTCCCGTCGATGGTGGGTATCTGGCCAAATAGCCGTTGTATAACAGTATTACGCGCTCATGCTATGCTCAAAAAACCGCGATTTCACTCAATGAGGCGTCATGAGCCCGCATAAGCTCCGAACTGTTTCGGTAGTAGAAGCCATTGCTGAACAACTCAGCGAAGACATCTTCAGCGGGATGTTCCGCCCCGGAGAGACGCTCATCGAAACGCAGCTCGCGGCCCGATTCGAAGTACCACGGCAAACCATTCGCTCAGCCGTCGTGATGCTCATACATGATGGTATTCTGCGCCGCGAGCCCAACAGGAGTGTTTACATTCCTCGGTTTTCAGAAAGTGATATTCGTGATCTGTTCGCGGTGCGCCGGCTGATTGAGCTCGAAACAGTCCGTATTCTCACCACCCGGAAGGTGGTGCCGAAAGACGCCGAAAACGCGGTCAGGTTCATGGAAGTACTGCGCGACGAAGATGGTTGGGATGAAGTTCTCAAGTTCGATTTCGAGTTTCATCAGGCGCTGGTCGCAGCTACCGGCAGCACTCGTCTGCAAAAGTTTTACCGCAGTATCTCCGCGGAAAAGCGGCTTGCACTGACCTACTTCCGTTCCAGCCATGAATCACCCAGCGAGATTGCGCGCCAGCATCGCGTACTACTGGATACCATCCGCGCGGGAGACCCCGACGCCGCAGTCGAAGCGTTCAGCGTCCACCTGGATGAATCCGAAGCCTTTATCGACCAGGTTATACACTCCCAGCAAAAACAGCCCAGCCCTACCCCGCCATCCTCAGCGACGACGGAGAATGATGGGGTGGTATCGCATACTTGAACCCTGCGCCCCCGCCTGCGCAGGGATCCAGGGGGTGAGAGAGGGTTATTTGCCTAACCAGTTGGGCAAAAACATCGAGATCTGCGGCACGTAGGCTATGACGAATAGCATCACGATGAGCGCGGCCACGAATGGGAGCGCTGCGAGACTCACCTTTTCGATCGAGAGCCCGCTGATCGCACTGGCGACGTTGAGGTTATCCCCCACCGGCGGAGTGGCGAATCCGATCATCGACGCCATAATCATGACCACGCCAAAGTGCACCGGGTCCATGCCCATTGCCGTGACCACAGGCACAAGAATGGGGGCAAGAAGGATGATGCCTGCGATGGTTTCCATGAACATGCCAATGAACACCAGCAGGATCAGGATCACCGCCAGAATCGCCCAGAACGGTACTGGTAGTGCACCGAGAAAATCAGCGATGAGCGTGGGGATGCGTTCGAGTGTCAGCACCCTGGCATAGGTCGATGCGGTCGCAATGATGACCAGGATCATCCCCGAGATAAGGAAGGTCGCCTTCAGCATTATCGGGATCTGGGTAATCTTCGTCTCACTGTAGATGAGGGCGAGCACCAGGCTGTACGCCACGGCAACACCGGACGCCTCTGTGGGGGTGAAAATGCCTCCGTAGATGCCGCCAAGCACGACGACGGGCATCAGCAGTGTCCATTTGGCATGCCATAACGCAGCCCGGCGCTCCTTCCAGCTGGCCTTGGGTACATCACCACCATAACCGTGCTTCTTCGACATATGGCGGCTCATGAGGTACAGCAGAAGCACGATGGCGAACCCGGGGACAAAGCCCGCCAGGAACAGGTCGCCGATTGAGGTGTTCGTGGTGATCCCGTAGATGATGAGCGGAATGCTGGGCGGAATCACGATGCCGATCCCGCCACCAGTGGCCACCAGCCCGGCACTGAACCCTCGCCCATACCCCTCTCGGATCATCGCTGGGATCATGATGCCGCCAATCGCGGCCACGGTTGCGGGCCCCGAGCCGCTCAACATCGCGAATACTGCTGTGCCCAGCAAGGTAACTGCCGGCAGGCCACCGGTCATGTGGCCGACGAAGGCTTTCGCCGCATCGATGAGCCTTCGGGAGAGCCCGCCATACTCCATGATGACGCCGGAGAGTACAAAGAGCGGGACGGCCAGGAGCGAATAGGAGTCCACCGCGCCGAACATGGTCTGGGTGAGATAGTTGACCGGGACCACTCCGGTAGCGAGAACAGAGAGTAGCGATGAGATGCCGAGCGCAAACGCAACCGGCATGCCCAGGATAAGCAAGATCAGGAAGCTCAGGAAAAGAACGCTGATGCCCATGGGTCAGTCTACCTCGGTCTGTGACGGAGGGATGGGTGCAAAGGGTTGCCTGACGATATCGATGATGGCCCTGGTCGTGTGCTGCAATACGCGAAAGGACATCAGCAGCAACCCGAGGGGAAGCCCCAGATAAACAAGATACATGGGAATTTGAGAGGCCGGCGCGCGCTGCCCCGTTGTGAACTGCCGATCGACCATGTCAACCGCAAGCTTCAGCATGAAGATGAGAAATGCGAGCCAGAGTACCAGCACGAAAAGGCGGATGATTCGCTGGGCCAGAGGCACCTTCCTGCCAATCAGGTCGACGATCACATTGAACCTGACATGTCGCTGATACTTCACCGCATAGCTCCCGCTGAGATAGACGAACCAGACGAGGGCGTAGCGGGCGATTTCTTCGGACCAGACTGATGGGTTGTTGAATACATACCGCATGACGACTTGAAAAATGACGAGTGAGGCGAAAACGGTCAATGCCACGGTAGCCAGATAGGTCTCCACATGCTCATCGAAGTGCGCATAGATACTTTTGAGCATAGGCAGCAATCCCCCAAGTGCCGAGAAAACAGTGTGCCCCTGCCTGAGGACACTGTCCTTGGCAGGAGCACATTCAACAGCGACTACTGAATGGCTTCGAGGTAGGTAGTGTTACCTGCTGCCTCAAGAATGGCTTTGAGTTTCCCCGTGTCGACTTTGGATGCATTCTCCTTGTAGAACGGGATCGCGGAATCGATCCACTGTTGGCGTTCTTCATCGGTCAAGTCGGTTACCGTTCCACCGGCGGCCACGATCTTGGCCCGGATCTCGTCACTGATAGTCGACTTGAGCGAACGGATCTTCGCTACCATTTCATCTGCAGCATCTCGGATGATCTTTTGATCTTCAGCTGAAAGGCCCTCAAAGAAGGTCTTGCTGATGAGAATGACCTCGGGATCGTAGATGTGCCTGGTCTCGGTGAGGAAGTGCGCCGGCTCGGTAAATCTTGCCGAGAAGAGCAGCTCGTACGGGTTTTCAACCCCGTCGACTACGCCCTGCTGGAGGGAGGTGAAAACCTCGGGGAAAGGCATGGGGGTTGGCGCTGCGCCGATACTCCGCCAATAGGCGATATGCATTGGTACCTGCATGGTGCGCAGCTTGATACCCCGCATGTCCTCAGGCGTTCTGACCGTGCCTTTGACCATCGCCAGGTTGCGGAAACCGTTCTCGCCCCAGCCCAGTGCGATCAAGCCGCTGTTTTCAAGACCGGCAAGCATCTCGTCACCCAGCTCGCTATCGAGGACTTTATATGCGGTCTCGGCATCCTCGAAGATGAAGGGAAAGTCGAAGACCTCGAGTGACTTGTCAAAGTTGGCAAGCACACCGACCGAGGGAGCCGTCATCTCGATGTCACCGAACTGCGTGGCCTCGATCATTTCACGTTCGCCCCCGAGTTGACTGTCCGGGTAGACCTGCACCTTGATGCGTCCGTCAGAGCGCTCTTCCACAAGCTCAGCGAATAATGCGTACCCCTGGTTCTGGGTGTCACCGACCGAAATGACGTTGCCGAATTTAATGGTATAGCTATCGCTTTGCGCAACAGCATGACCACCCTCACCGCCTGCCCAGATAGAAAGCCCCAGTGCAGCGGCAATACCTACAGCGATACAACCAGCCTTGCGAATCATCATGAATCTCCTTTTATTAGACTTTGGTGTCCGGAGTATTTGGTTGATTCTGATTCCCTCCTCGGTGGCTCAGGCCACCTGCCGATGTCGCATTTACCGGGTCTCACGCCGGGCAATGTTGTAGAAACGGATCTCCTGGTACTCTTCGAGCCCCTCGTGACTCCCCTCTCGCCCGAGACCCGATTGCTTCATGCCGCCGAACGGCGCTGCGGGGTTCGAGGGTACGCCGTTATTGATACCGACCAGGCCGGTTTCCAGCTGGTCGGCGACGTTAAGTGCGCGGTCGAGGTTCTCGGTAAAGACGTATCCGGCCAGCCCGAACGGGGTGTCGTTGGCGCGCTGGAGCACCTCTTCCTGTGTAGAGAAGCGGGAGATAGCTGCAATCGGGCCGAAGATCTCCGTATTGGCGATATCTGCATCGGCCGGCACCCGATCGAGAACTGTGGCCTCGAAGAAGTAGCCGGCGCCCCCGGGAGCGCGGCCACCGGTGCGCAGCTCGGCACCCCGGGTGACCGCATCATCGACAAGGCGCTGGAAGTTGTTCACCGCGGCGCGGTTGATCACCGGGCCCAGGTCCACTCCCTCGGCGATAGAATGCCCGAGCACCATCTCCGACATTCTCTTGCTGAACGCCTCGACGAAGTCGTTGGCAATGCCGTCCTGGACGTAGATGCGGTTGGCTGCGACACAGGACTGCCCGCCATTACGAAGTTTCGCCAGTATCGCCCCTTCCACCGCACGCTCGAGGTCGGCGTCGTCGAACACGATGAGTGGCGCGTTACCGCCCAGCTCCATTGAGCTTTTAACGATGTTTTTCGCTGCCAGGCCCATGAGCGTGCTGCCTACGCTGGTGGAGCCAGTGAATGAAATCTTGCGCACGCGAGGGTCGGCGAGTACTGCCTCACTGAAGGCCGATGACTGGGTGGTGGTGACCACGCGCATCAGTTCGCGAGGCACGCCGGCCTCGGCCAGCAGTTCAACCGTGAGCAGCGTCGTAAGCGGAGTAAGCCCCGCCGGCTTGATCACCGATGCACAACCGGCCGCGATGGCGGGCGCGATCTTGCGGGTGATCATCGCCATCGGGAAGTTCCACGGCGCTATGAGCAGCGCGAGGCCGATCGGCGCTCGCTTCGTCAGAATCGTCGAGCCTCCGGCGGGGTTATCCCGGTATCCTCCCGCCGGACGCAATAGCTCATCCGCATACCACCGCACATAATCGGCGGCATACTGCACTTCACCCTGGGCCTCGGCGAGCGTCTTCCCCATCTCACGACTGATGACATAGGCAAGCCGTTCCTTGTTGGCGATGAGCACCAGGTAGGCGTTGTGCAGCGTGTCTGACCGATGGCGCGGTGTCGTCTTCGCCCAGGCTCGACCAGCTTCGTGCGCAATGGCAACCTGTGCGATGGCCTCCTCCGGGCTAAAGCTCGGCAGGGTGGCGATGCGCTCTTCGGTCGACGGGTCGAGTACGGCGAACTCCTGCGCGCCCGGCTCGTGATTGCTATAGCCCGGCAGACTTCGTAGCGCGTCGTCTGAAGCCGCAAGTCGCTCGGCTGAGGGGGTAGGCAGACTCATGATGCTCCGTTCTCCTTGGTTTGCTTACGCTATAGCGGCCGTCTTGGTCTTCGCGGCGTTAAGCACCGCGCGCACCGCACCAACGAGATCGCGTACTTCCTGATCCGTGGTGATGAAGGGCGGGCTGATCTGCACGGTATTGCCGCGCAATGGGCGAGTGATGAAGCCCCGCTCGATGATCTGATCGGTCACCAGCTCGGCGCTGACATCGCTGGACAGCTCGATGCCACCGAGAAATCCGCCGACGCGCGTACTCGTTACAAACTCATGCGATTCAATCGCCTTGAGCTCTCTGGCAAGCACCTGTTCAAGTTCCGCCGACCGCGCGACGAGACCCTCACGCTCCAGAATCTCGAGGTTCTTCAGCGCCAGGGCGGCGGTGACCGGATGCCCAGAGTAGGTGGTGCCGTGGCGATAGATTGGTGAGTTTGCACTTCTTTCAAAGAAGGGTTGCCACACCCGAGGGGCGACGAGGATGCCGCCAAGGGCTGCGTACCCCGAGGTTATCCCTTTGGCGAAGACGACAATATCAGGCTGTAACCGATATCGGCTTGAAGCGAACATTTCGCCCGTGCGGCCGAAGCCGGTGATGACCTCGTCGGCGATGAAGAGAATGTCATGCTCGCGGCACAGACGCTGGATCTCCTCAAAATAGCCTGCCTGCGGGGGATGCACCCCACCGGTGCCCATGACCGGCTCGGCGATGTACGCGGCGATATTCTTCGCGCCAATGCGCTCGATTGCCGCAGCGAAGGCACCTGCGTCGTGCATGGCAACGCGCTCGGTGTCTGCCACCAGGGAGTCGGTACCATAGCCTTCACGATTGAAGTCGAGACCGGCGATACTGGTGCCATATGCGTGGAGCCCATGATAGGAGCCTTCCCGGCTGATCATGACTTTCTTGTCCGTGCGCCCCACATGGTTCCAGTAGCGACGCGCCAGCTTCAGTGCGACATCGATCGAGTCGGAACCGCCGCTGTTCAGGATCACCTTCGGGTCATCGATTGGCGCAATGCTCACGAGTTTCTCGGACAGCTCGATCGCCCGCTCGTTGGTATAGCGGCCGAACACATGGTAGACCTCAAGCTTCTTCATCTGCTCGTATGCCACCTGCGCCATCTCTTCGCGGGCGTGGCCTATATTGGCGTACCAAAGCGACGCGGTACCGTCGAATAACCGCGCGCCGGTATCGGTGGTGAGATACGCACCTTCAGCGGACACCACGTTGATCTGGCGACCGATTACCGAGGGCATGTGCGCCTGTGCGCTCCATAATGCCGGAGTAGTCATATCGAACTCCTCTCAAAGTGAGAACAGGTAAATTGTAATACAATCCCTCACAACACTAACTGTAGTACTGTCTTACAATTAATCCAAACCACGACCTCAGACTTCCTGAAACGTTGGTCGCACGCTGGGTGCCCCGCCGTCAGAAATGGCTCTGGCAATAGCGCGGCCCAGGATCTCTGTCGTTCCCTGCCCTCCTATATCAGGCGTCAGCACGCTGTTGTCGCAGGCGGCAAGTACCGCCTCGAAAGCCGCGACAATGGCGTTTGCGGCCTCCTGATGACCCAGATGTTCGAGCAGCATGGCGCCGGACCAGATCTGGCCGATCGGATTGGCCACCCCGCGCCCGGCAATGTCCGGCGCACTGCCGTGTACCGGCTCGAACAGGCTCGGAAAGGTGCCCTCAGGGTTGATGTTGGCCGAAGGGGCCACACCGATGGTGCCGGTGCAGGCCGGGCCCAGGTCAGAAAGAATGTCGCCAAACAGGTTGCTGGCCACTACCACGTCGAACCAGTCCGGGTGCATGACGAAGTGGGCGGTGAGGATGTCTATATGAAACTGATCGACGGTTACCTCGGGATAGCGCTGCCCCATCGCCGCAACGCGCTCGTCCCACCAGGGCATGGTGATGGCGATGCCGTTTGATTTGGTGGCTGAAGTGAGTTTCCGCCGGGGCCTGCTTTGGGCCAGATCGAATGCGTACTTCAACACCCGGTCGGTGCCATGGCGGGTCATCACCGTCTCCTGGATCACCACCTCGCGCTCGGTGCCCTCGAACATTTTGCCGCCGACGCTGGAGTATTCTCCCTCGGTATTCTCGCGTACCACGTAGAAGTCGATATCTCCGGGCTGCCGGTCGGCTAGCGGGCTTTTGATACCGGGAAGCAGCCTGCAGGGGCGCAGGTTGACGTACTGGTCAAAGCGGCGACGAAACTGCAGCAGTGATCCCCATAGAGAGATATGGTCAGGCACCGTCTCGGGCCACCCCACGGCCCCGTAGAAAATGGCATCAAACCCCTTGAGGGTCTCGAACCAATCATCGGGCAGCATCTGGCCATGCTCGATGAAGTAATCGCAGCTGGCGAAGTCGAAATATTCGAATTCCAGCTCGATATTGAAGCGCTTGGCCGCGGCCTCAAGCGTCCGCACACCTTCGGGCATTACTTCTTTGCCAATGCCGTCGCCGGGAATCACTGCAATGCGATGGGCCACGTTCACTCCCCCTGCCAGTGGAATGACTCCAGTCTAGTCCCTGATGTGAAGGCGACAATCAGTCTAAGATGCAATCTACTATTGAATAAAAGTGGAGGGTTCATGTCCAAACTCGATGACCTGGCTTTCTTTCAACACCTGGCGCGGGCTGGCAATCTCACAACCACCGCCCAGGGGTTGGGCCTCTCCCTTTCGGCAGTAAGCAAACGCCTCAAGCTACTCGAGACCCGGCTCGGGGTTACTCTGGCCAGCCGCACCACCCGGCGGCTGACCCTGACGGCAGAGGGCGAGCGCTACCTGTTACGTGGTGCAGTCATACTCGAAGAGCTATCCGAGCTGGAGGAAGCCCTCGGGGCTCAGCGTGCGGCGCTGTCGGGGCCGCTCAAGATCAATGCCACATTTGGCTTTGGACGGCGTCATGTGGCCCCGCTGCTATCTGACTTCTGCGCGCGCAATCCTGGGATAGACGCATCGCTGGAGCTATCCAACTTTCCAATGTCCCCTGGTGAACAAGGGGTTGATATCGCCATCCGGGTAGGAGAGTTGCCCGACTCGCGATTGGTAGCCCGTCTGGTTCTCGCCAATCGTCGGGTGTTATGTGCCGCCCCCGCCTATGCGTCGAGCATTGCCCCGCTGGACACGCCGGCCAGCCTGGCAGATCACCCGTGTCTGGTGTTGCGCGAAAATAATGACAACTATGCTATCTGGCGCTTCACTCACCGCGAGCACGGCGAGCGAGAGCAAGCGGTAAAGGTGGCGGGGCCTTTGGAAAGCAACGATGGGGAAGTTATTGTGCGCTTCGCCCTGGATGGGCACGGGATCATTCTGCGTTCTTACTGGGATGTGCGCGAACACCTGTCAAGCGGCCGGCTGGTGGAGCTGCTCCCGGCCTGGAAGGCCGAAAGTGCAGACTTCCATGCGGTCTATGAGCATCGGCGCTTTGTTCCCGCCCGTATCAGAGAATTTGTGAGCTACTTGCAGGCCGAGCTCCCGGACCGCGTAAATCCAATCTACTAGCGACCCGTGCTGGCGTCTAGGCGCCTGTCGGGAGCCGCCCGGGCAGGCGGCTCCCAGCTCAGCTTACGCTGATAGCTCTTCCAGCGGCCCGAAGAACTCGTAGCGCTGGTTTTCTGCGGGAATGCCAAGGGCATTGAGCAGTTTCTGGCAGTTCTGCATGAAGGGCTTCGGGCCGAGGAAGTAGACATCCACATCGGGGCCGTCGGGCAACATGGCACTGAGCTTCTGCTGGTCGAAGAAGCCGGTATCATGGGGCTGGTCCCCTACCAGCGGGTGGCTGTACACATAGCTGATCGACAGGTTGTCATGCTGCTGCGCCAGCGCATCAACATGCTCGCGAAACGCATGGGTGCTGCTGTTCAGTGCGCCGTGCAGAAAGTGCACCTGACGACCACTTTCCAGTGCCGGCTGCAACATGCTGATGGCCGGGGTGATACCCACGCCGCCGGTCAACAGTACCAGCGGGCGTTGCTGCTGGTTCAGCATGAAGCTGCCGCTCGGTGCGGTCAGGCGCAGTTCATCACCGACCTGGATGCGATCATGCAGGAAGCTGGACACCTCCCCTTCGGCTTCGCGCTTGACGCTGATGCGGTAGTGCCCAAGGCCCGGGCGGTCGGACAGAGAATAGTTGCGGCGCACACTTCTGCCGTCGATATCCACCACCAGGCAGGTGAACTGCCCGGGCACGAACTCGGCCAGCGGGCCGCCATCACTGGGCACCAGGTAGAAGGAGGTGATCACGTCGCTTTCGCGCTCCTTGCGCTGCACGGTAAAGCTACGCTCGCCGCGCCAGCCACCGGTTTTCTGTTCGTTCTGCTGGTAGCGCTGCTCTTCGGCGCCGATCAGAATATCCGCCAGTTGCCCATAGGCTTCACCCCAGGCACCCAGCACGGCGTCGCTGGCGGCTTCGCCAAGGACTTCCCTGATAGCGGCCAGCAGACATTCGCCGACAATCGGATAGTGCGCCGGCTGGATGTTCAGCGATACGTGCTTCTGGACGATCAGCGAGACGGCATCACCCAGCACCTCCAGGCGATCCAGGTTGGCGGCGTAGGCAACTACCGCGTTGGCCAAGGCCTCGGGTTGCGTGCCCTGCCCTTGGTGCGCCTCGTTGAAAAAGCCCTTTACCTCGGGGTAGCGCTCGAACATCAACGGGTAGAACACTGCGGTGATGGTCGCGGCATGCTCACGCACGACAGGCAGCGTGGCGGCGATGATGTCTTTACTCTGTTGGGATAGCATTTTTTCTCTCTTGTAAAATTGACTCATATCAAGGCGGTATGAGGGAGAGCATGTATCGTGCCAGAGGCACGTTTGGCGCCAGGGTTGGACTTCAGCGCGGTATGTGTATAAATAACAACACTACTTTCGCTGTATTAAGCACAACCGAGTTGTATATATGACAGCACACCAGACCTCCCCATTGCTGAGCGTGATCAGCGATCTGGCCCGTGATATGGCGCCCAGCCAACGCTTCCAGCAGTTGCTGGCGACCATCCGCCAGGTGTTACCCTGCGATGCCGCTGCGTTGTTGCAGTTGCGCGGCACCGAGCTGATCCCGCTGGCGGTCGATGGTCTGAGCACCGATACCCTTGGCCGGCATTTCGTGACCGATGATCACCCGCGCCTGGCCAGGATCCTGCTCAGCCATGAGCCCGTGCGTTTTGCCGCCGACTCGCCGTTGCCCGATCCCTATGACGGACTGCTGCATGCGGTGGAGGGTGACCTGCATGTGCATGATTGTCTGGGTATCGCGCTGTATCTGCAGGGTGTGCCCTGGGGCGTGCTGACGCTGGATGCGCTGAATGCCAACGCCTTTGATCAGATCGATCCGGCGGAGCTGCGCTATCTGGCGCGCCTGAGCGAGGCGGTAATTCGGGTGGCCGAGCTGACCAATCAACTGCAGAGCCGCACCGAGCATCACCAGGCCATGACCCAGGCGCTGGTCGCCGATGGGCAGCAGCAGCTGATCGGCAGCAGCCGGACCATGCAGCAGTTGCAGCAGGAAATCGAGATGGTCGCCCACTCGGACCTGGCGGTGCTGATCACCGGCGAAACCGGCGTTGGCAAGGAGCTGGTGGCCCGGCAGGTGCATGGTCTGTCCAACCGCGCCCGGGCCCCACTGATCTATCTCAACTGCGCCGCGCTGCCGGAAAACCTGGTGGAGAGCGAGCTGTTCGGCCACACCCGCGGGGCGTTTTCCGGGGCGGTGCAGAGCCGGGTCGGCAAGTTCGAACTGGCCCATGGCGGCACCCTGTTTCTGGACGAGGTGGGCGAGTTGCCGCTGACGGTGCAACCCAAGCTGCTGCGCGCCTTGCAAAGCGGCGAAGTGCAGCGGGTGGGCAGCGACAGCCATCACCAGGTGGATGTGCGCATCATTGCCGCCAGCAACCGGGACCTGCACCGCGAAGTGGCCGAGGGGCGCTTTCGGGCAGATCTCTATCATCGCCTGGGGGTGTATCCCATTGCCGTGCCGAGTCTGCGGGAACGGAACAAGGATGTGCTATTGCTGGCGGGGCACTTTCTCGAACAGAACCGCCGCCGCATCGGCTTGCGCGGCCTGCGCCTGGATGCCAGCGCCCGCGAGGCGTTGCTGGCTTACAGCTGGCCCGGGAATGTGCGTGAGCTGGAACACCTGATCAGCCGCGCCGTGCTCAAGGCCCAGGCCGGCCAGGATGGTAATCGGCGACTGCTGACCATCCGCGCCGAGTTGCTGGCACTCGGCGGCCCGCAGTCGGACATACCCCAACAGACGCTTGCCGCCACGGTAAATACGACTCTGCCGCTCGCCCAGAGCCTGCGCGGCGCCACTGAGCACTTTCAGGTGCAGCTCATCCGCCAGGTGCTGGAAAAACACCAGAACAACCAAAGCCGCGCCGCCCGGGAGCTGGGTGTGGATCGGGGCAACTTCTCCAGGTTGGTGAGGCGGCTGGGGATCTGATCCCCAGTATGCGCACGGGTTTCGGGGCGTAGCGTCCTGCTCCGCAATGAGGCGCTACGCCAGCCAGCCGCGCAGTGCACTCACACCTCCACCGGTTCTCCCACCCACCCCCATCTGCTAGACTCTCGCCCCTCATCACCCGGAGTCCGTCATGAATACCAATCTGCCCTATCACCGCTACCACCTCGCCCTGCTGATGAGCCTGTTCGACACGCTGCGGGCGCAGTCCGTGCTGATGGCTCAGGTGCCTGAGGAAAGCAACGTGCTGTTCCTGGAGCGCTTCGAGGAGATGGTGACGCAGCTGCAGGCAGGTGATCAGGACGCGCTGTACGCTGGCCAGGAGATCATCTGCCAGATCATCACCCGCTACCCCCAGGTCGCCCACATGATCCCGCGGGATCTGCTGTGGTACTTCGGTGGCGACTGCCTGCACTACATGCCTGATGAGGAGATCGCCCAGTATCAACTGCTGGATGAGCACCAGGCACAGGCCGAGGCCCGTGGGGAAGAGTTTGATTGGGAGCAGGCGCGGCTGTTGCTGATGAGCGAGCATCTGCGTAATTCCTGAATCCGCGGAGCGCTGCCTGAAATAATGCTCATCGAGCTGGTGCTCGACGTTCCCAGGAAAGACAAAACCGGCGCCCACTCCCTGGGACGGTCGAGCACCAGCTCGACCAGCGCACCAACCCAAAACTCCAAATACCCTCAAGCTGGTGCTCGACGCTCCAGGAGAGACGAGCTCGACGCAGCCTCCTGGGACGGTCGAGCACCAGCTCGACCAGCGCACCAGCCCGAAACTCCAAATCCCCATCAAGCTGCTGCTCAACGCTCCAGAAGAGACGAGCCCGACGCAGCCCCCTGGGACGGTCGAGCACCAGCTCGACCAGCGCACCAGCCCGCCCCCCGCCCTCTCACCCCAGCGCCGTATCCAGAAACATCATCACCCCAAAGCCCACCATCAACCCGATAGTAGCCGATGTCTGGTGGCCGTTGCGGTGGGTTTCGGGGATGACTTCGTGGGAGACGACGAAGATCATTGCACCGGCGGCCAGACCCATGCTGACGGGATAGGCGACGGCGAAGGCACTGGACATGCCGATGCCGATCAACGCCCCCAGCGGCTCCATCAGACCAGTCGCCGCGGCAACCAGGGCCGAGCGCATGGCTGACAGGCCCGTCGTGCGCAGCGCCAGCGCGACGGCCAGGCCTTCGGGGATATCCTGGATGGCGATGGCCGATGCGATGGACAGGCCTACCGGCATATCCCCTGCGGCAAAGCCGACACCAATCGCCATACCCTCGGGGATGTTATGCAGGGTGATCGCCAGGACGAACAGCCAGACGCGGCTGATGCGATCGAATGCAGGGCCATGGTGGCCGCTTATTTCATGGTGGTGCGGGGTGAAGTAATCGAGTCCCAGCATCAGCACCACACCCAGCCCCAGCCCGATCGCCACGGTCGCGGCGGCAGCCATGCTGTTGCCGAGAATATCCTCCGCTGCAGCGATCCCCGGCAGGATCAGCGAGAACGCGGCGGCGGCGAGCATCATGCCCGCGGCAAAGCCGAGCATGCTGTCCTGTCGCCGTACGGAAATGGCCTTCATGGAAAGACCCAGGAAGGCGCCCAGCGACGTCGCCAAGAAACCTGCCGTACCACCCAGCAATGCGTGACGCAGATTGATGGTGTTGCCGCCACTCACCGCGCTGACGACGCTCGCAATAATCAGCGCGAGAATGACCAGTACCGCCCCGGCAAGGCCGAAGGAGATATAGGGGCTGCGTTGGGCCTGGTCAATCCAGGCGCTGCGCAGCTCTGCTGCCAATGAGACGGTTTTTTCCATGATCGCTGCTTACCGATGGTCTTGGTTGTCCGAAGTCTATCAGGTGACAATCCCGCGCACCGTTGATTCAGTGCAAGCGGATCATTGAGGAAATATATCGGGATAGGGAGGTTTCCGGGCAGCCTCCGCCACACTCAACTATATTGTGCTCTAACGATTTTGACCGTTGCGCTGATCCTTCCACTGCGGGGGTTAGGAAACGGTACCGAGGTAATGGACAGCACCCCAGAGCAGAGGGCATTTGCATGACAGACCAGACCTTTCAGTTAATCGCCATCAGCCTGTATTTCCTGGGGATGCTGGGTATCGGTTACTACGCCTATTTCCAGACCTCCAGCCTGGATGACTACATGTTGGCCGGCCGCAGACTCCCACCGAGCGTCGCGGCCCTTTCTGCCGGCGCATCGGATATGTCCGGCTGGCTGTTGATGGGGCTGCCGGGCGCCATTTATACCACCGGCCTGGTGGAAGCCTGGATCGCCATCGGCCTGACCATCGGCGCCTACCTGAACTGGCGCTTCGTGGCACCGCGACTGCGCTCCTATACGGAGGTGTCCAGCAACTCCATCACTCTGCCGAGCTTCCTGGAGAGCCGCTTCAAGGACGGCACCCGCCTGCTGCGAATCACTTCGGGCCTCATCATCCTGGTGTTCTTCACCTTCTATGTATCCTCCGGTATGGTCGCTGGCGGGGTGTTCTTCGAGGCATCCTTCGACGCGCACTACCTGTTCGGCATGCTCCTGGTGGCCGGCATCACCTTGACCTATACCCTGTTCGGCGGCTTTCTGGGCGCCTCCCTGACCGACGTTGCACAGGGGTTGCTGATGCTGGCCGCGCTGATTGTCGTTCCTCTGATCACTGTTTTCAGCATGGGCGGCGTGAGCGAGACCATTGCCGCGATCAATGCCGCAGATGCAGCCCACAACCTGGCCAACCCGGATGACGAACTACATCGCACCTCCTTGCTGTTCGGCGGCAGCCTGCTGGCGATCATCTCGGCCGCGTCCTGGGGGCTTGGCTACTTCGGCCAGCCGCACGTCATCGTGCGCTTCATGGCCCTGCGTTCATCGGCTGACGCCAAGGCCGGTCGCCGCATCGGTATTGGCTGGATGATCCTGGTCGCCACCGGCGCGGTATTTACCGGCCTGATCGGCGTCGGCTATTTTCACGCCAGCGGACAGACACTGGATAACCCGGAAACCGTCTTCCTGCTGCTGTCACAGATTCTGTTCCACCCGCTCATCGCCGGTCTGGTACTGGCTGCCGTGCTGGCCGCGATCATGTCCACCGTCTCTTCGCAGCTGCTCGTCTGCTCTTCAGCGCTGGTCGAGGATCTGTACAAGATTTTCGGCAAGGAACTGTCGGTCTCGCAGCAGGTATTGCTGGGCCGTCTGGGCGTACTGGTCGTAGCGGTGATCGCCGCCCTGCTGGCCATTGACCCACGCTCCAACATTCTCGGGCTGGTCGCCTTTGCCTGGGCGGGATTCGGTGCGGCATTCGGCCCGATCATCCTGCTGTCGCTGTTCTGGCGCAAGCTCACCGCGATGGGCGCGCTGGCCGGAATGGTTGCCGGTGCCGTGGTGGTGGGTATCTGGGGCAATATTGCCAGCTTGCAGGCGCTGATGTATGAGATCGTACCGGGCTTCCTGGCCTGCGCTGTGGTAGCCGTCGTCACGTCTCTGCTGACCAGGCGCCGGGAGAACGAACAGATCCAGTCAGAGTTCAGCAAGATGGAATCGTACCAGTGACCGGGCGCGCGCCAATGGCATCATCGCGTTGGCCGGACAGGACGGGGGAGCTTAAACCCGAATCGCAGACATGAAAAAAGGGCCTTTCGGCCCTTTTTTCACCAATCTGCAGACTCCGATAGATGCCTGCAGATCTATATTGGAGCGGGAAACGAGACTCGAACTCGCGACCCCGACCTTGGCAAGGTCGTGCTCTACCAACTGAGCTATTCCCGCAAATCTGACGCCGTAATGGCGTCCCCTAGGGGACTCGAACCCCTGTTACCGCCGTGAAAGGGCGGTGTCCTAGGCCACTAGACGAAGGGGACGTATCCGGACTTCACAGTGCCGAGGTATCAACCTTGGCTACTTGCTGCGTCTTCCGCGTTGCGTTGTTCGCTGCAAGTGGCGCGCATTTTAGGCATGGCCCCAGGGTCCGTCAACCCCCCAAGCCAATCTTTTTTCAGGTTTTTTCAGGTTTTTGATTCTCCCCGCGAAAACCGTGGCCTACAGCTGTGATGAGAGTCTGGTCACAATAATCATCCAGCGCAAGCCCACCTGTCGCTCCAGCTGATTGTATTGAAATGATGGATATGGCATAACGACAGCTCGTGCCCATGGAGAGCTTTCCCTTGTCCCCTATGCTCATCGCTGCCCTCGTCATTGGCGGCTTGGCGATACTTATCTGTATCGGCTTCATCAATCAGGCGGTGGAGCGAGCGCGCCTGGAGCGCGCCCGCAAGCAATCCGAGCTGCAGGCACGCTGGAAGCACTGCGCAGCGCTCGCCGCAGAGGTACCGGGCCAGTTCATGACCGCGGAGCTCAAAACGCTGCTGTTGCATATTGAAGCGTCGCTGCTGGAACGATTGATCCGGCTGGATAATAAACACACCGCCCATGCTGAGCAGTTGAAGGAAATACGCCAGCAGCTCGACAAGGGCGAGCCGCGTATCAACAATGCGCCAGTGGTGATCGCCGATGAGGTGGTCGCGCAACGGACCAAGCAACTGCTGAGTGACCTGCTCCGCTTGCTGGACCAGTCGCGGCAGGACGGTGTGCTGGACAATCCGGGCTTCCAACGCTGGAGCCAGGTGTTGAACCAATATCTGCTGCAAACCACCCTGACGATGTACCAGGCGGTCGCCAATAGCGCCCTGCAGTCCGGCAAGCCCCGGGTCGCCAAGTTGCAATATGAACGGGCAATCGACTTCCTGAACAAGCACCAGCAGGCCGATAAGGGCCAGCTGGCGGTGTTTCGGCAATTGCTGCTCAATGCTGAACAGGCTGCCTTGCAACAAGAGCGGGGCGCTGACCCCAGTACAAATGAGTTAAGCGCCGGTATACAGGCCCTGGAAGAAGACGATCAGGCCTGGAAGAAAAAAGCTCTGTACGATGACTGAGTTAACCCCTGACGGAATGTACCCCCATGTCCCTGATCCTCTACGGGGCGATTCTTTCGCCCTTCGTTCGCAAGATCCGCATTCAGCTCGCTGAGCAGAACATTGAGCATGAACTGGTCAACCAGACGCCCTTCATGCAGCCCGACTGGTATTACGAGATAAGCCCGCTGGGACGCATTCCGGCGATCAAGGACGGCGATTTGAGTCTGGCCGACTCCAGTGTGATTGCCCAGTACCTGCAGGAAACCCGCGATGGTATCCGCCTGTATGGCAGAACCCCGGCGGAAGCGGCGCGGGTGCGCTGGCTGGAAAAGTACGCAGACTATGAGCTCGCCGGCCCGGCGACCTTCAAGACATTCTTCAACCGCGTGGTTCATCGGCTGATGGGCAAAGCCTGCGATGAAGAAGCGGTGCAGCAAGCTGTGAAGCAGGATCTGCCACCGCTGCTCGATTACCTGGAAACGCAGCTGGGCAACCAGCATTACTTCCTCGGCGACCAGTTCAGCATGGCGGACATTGCCGTGTGCAGCCAACTCATAAACCTGGCCCATGCCGGCGAGCTGATCGACGAAGAAACCTGGCCCGCCCTGTCCTCCCTGCTGAGCCGGGTCACCTCCCGCACCAGTGTGAGCAGCCTGTTGCCGGGGGAGCACCGGATCGTGGGCATGGTGAATGGCGCGAGCGTCTCCGCGACGTAAAGGGCCCTTCCGGATGTAGCGCGCGGTTCGGGGTGTAGCGCTCTGGTCCGCAATCAGGCGCTACGCCTGCGGCCTCGCCGCTACCTCAAACCCCGTCGTCGAGCCCGAGCGTGGACCGGGGTTCGACAACCGACAACCACGCTCCGGCACTACTTCTTCAGCAGTTCCCGCCCTACCCACGACCGCGCAAATTGCCACGCACACCGACCGTTGCGGTTACCCCGTGCCTGGGCCCAGCGGATGGCTTCTTTCTGCAGCTGTTCGCCCCACTCCCACTCCAACCCGTGCTCCGCCGCCATCGCCGTCAGCCAGTGCCGTACCACTTCGAGATAATGCTCCTGGCTGAACGGATAGAACGACACCCATACCCCGAAGCGGTCCGATAGTGCGATCTTCTCCTCAATCGCCTCGCCAGGGTGCAGTTCGCCATCGACCATGCTGGCACCAAGGTTGTCGCTGCGCTGTTCGGGCAGCAGATGCCGGCGGTTGGAAGTGGCGTAGAGCAGCAGGTTGTCCGGCGTCGCCTCAACGGAGCCGTCCAGCACGGTTTTCAAGGTCTTGTAGGCACTGTCATCCGCCTCGAAAGCCAGGTCATCGCAGAACAGCAGGAAGCGCCAAGGCTGGTCGGCGATCTGGGCCACGAGCGCTGGCAGGTGAACCAGGTCGCCCTTGTCGATCTCGATCAGCCGCAGCCCCTGATCCGCCCAGGCTGCCAGCAGCGCTCGCACCAGTGAGGACTTGCCCGTACCGCGAGCGCCCCACAGCAAGGCGTTATTGGCAGGCAGACCTTTGACGAATTGTTCGGTGTTAGCCTCAAGCAAGGCTTTCTGCCGATCAACGCCCACCAGATCACCCAACCCATGCCCCGCGGTAACCTCCAACGGCTTGAGCCACCCCCCGTCGCCCTGCCCCACCCACCGCGCCGCTGGCGTCTGGCTCCAGTCGATGACCGGCGGCACAGGAGGCAGGCTCTGCTCATAGCGATCAAGAAAGGCGACGACCCGCTGCATGAAGTCGGCGGTGGAGATATCGGACATGGTGGTTTCCTGGCAGGTGAATGGGTGCGGCAATGTGTTTGCTATGGAAGAGGAAAATCGTTGGTGGGTCAACTGGTTGAGCAATCGTTATGGAAGGTCGAGCCAGATGATCAGCTTCGTTGGGCTGATGATGACTCCTTCATCGAGCTGGTGCTCGACGTTCCCAGGAAAAGCAAGCCGGTGCCCCTGGGAGGGTCGAGCACCAGCTCGACCAACAGAGGTGCAGGCAGACATCCCGGCCAAACCAAGCATCACATACGGAAGCCGGCTAGTCCGCTCATCGAGCTGGTGCTCGACGTTCCCAAGAGAAGCAAGCCGGTGTTCCCTGGGAGGGTCGAGCACCAGCTCGACCAATGGCGGCGCAGGCAGACATCCCAGCCTGACCAAACATCGCCTATGAAAGCCGGCTAGTCCGCTCATCGAGCTGGTGCTCGACGTTCCCAGGAAAAACAAGCCGGTGCTCCCTGGGAGGGTCGAGCACCAGCTCGACCAATGGCGGTGCGGGTAAACACCGCCGACCAAATCAGAGCACCACTCTATCTCGGCTCCAGTCGCAAACACACCGAGTTGATGCAATACCGCAGCCCGGTCGGGGGTGGGCCGTCGGGGAAGACGTGGCCGAGGTGGGCGTCGCAGCGGGCACAGAGCACTTCGGTGCGGTGCATACCATGACTGTAGTCCTCGGAGGTGGTGATGGCATCGTCGTTCACCGGCGCGTAGTAGCTGGGCCAGCCACAGCCGGCATCGAACTGGGTGTCGGTATCGAACAGCGGCGCATCGCAGCACACGCAGTGGTACTGCCCAAGCTCGCCCTTGAGGTGATACTCGCCGGAAAATGGCCGTTCGGTACCCTTGAGTCGGCATACCTGATACTGGGCGTCGTCCAGTTGGTCGCGCCAGGCGTCATCCGACTTGATTACTTTGTCCATATTTCCTCCGCAAGATTGTGTGTTCGGGCTTTCTTCGCCGGAACCGCAGTCGTATGATGCTCGCTTTGCTTTTGCGATCAAAGCCCCTCACCACCCGATGATTTACAGGTAAGTATCATGCAGGTTAGCAAGTCCAACAAATTGGCCAATGTCTGCTACGACATTCGCGGGCCCGTCCTGCGCCATGCCAAACGCCTCGAAGAGGAAGGTCACCGGATTCTCAAGCTGAACATCGGCAACCCGGCGCCCTTCGGTTTCGAAGCGCCCGAGGAAATCCTCCAGGACGTGATTCTCAACCTGCCCACGGCACAGGGCTACAGCGACTCGAAGGGGCTGTTCTCGGCACGTAAGGCGGTGATGCATTACTGCCAGACGAAGAACATCCAAGGTGTCGGCATCGAGGATATCTACCTGGGCAACGGGGTGTCCGAGCTGATCGTGATGGCCATGCAGGCGCTGTTGAACAATGGCGATGAGGTGCTGATTCCAGCGCCGGATTATCCGCTGTGGACCGCCGCTGTCAGCCTGTCGGGCGGCAAGCCGGTGCATTATCTGTGCGATGAGCAATCGGAGTGGTACCCGGATATCGAAGATATCCGCAGCAAGATCACCCCCAACACCAAGGCGATGGTGCTGATCAACCCGAACAACCCTACCGGCTCGGTATACCCGCGCGAAGTGCTGGAGCAACTGGCCGAGGTGGCCCGCGAACACAAGTTGCTGGTTCTTGCGGACGAGATCTACGACAAGATCCTGTACGACGGTGCCGAGCACGATTCCTTCGCCGCTATCGCTCCGGATCTGCTGTGCCTGACGTTCAATGGTCTGTCCAAGTCCTACCGGGTGGCGGGTTTCCGTTCCGGCTGGATGATCATCAGCGGGCCGAAGCAGAAGGCTGCAAGCTATATCGAAGGCCTGGAGATTCTGTCGTCCATGCGTCTGTGTGCCAACGTCCCATCGCAGCACGCCATTCAGACGGCGCTGGGTGGCTATCAGAGCATCAATGACCTGATCCTGCCTGGTGGCCGCCTGCTGGAGCAGCGTGATACCGCCTGGGAACTGCTCAATGATATCCCCGGGGTGAGCTGCACCAAGCCCAAGGGCGCGCTCTACCTGTTCCCGAAGCTGGATCCGAAGGTATATCCGATCCACAACGACGAGAAGATGGTGCTGGATCTACTGCTGCAGGAGAAGATCCTCGTTGTTCAGGGCACCGCCTTCAACTGGCCCTGGCCGGATCACTTCCGCATCGTCTCCCTGCCCCGCAAGGATGATCTGGAAATGGCGATTGGCCGGATCGCCAACTTCCTGCACGGGTATCGGCAGTAACGGGAGCCAGGTAGTGGAAGCCGCTTTTCCATAGGAGCGGCTCTTGGCCGCGAAGCTTTTCTGCCAGGTCCATTCGCGGGCAAGCCCGCTCCTACAGGACAGTGCCGGCTTGCTCGCCATGAAGCGCTGCCCAAGAGCTCGGACTCGTTTCTTGTGGTAGCGGCCTTGATGCGAAGCTTTTCTATCAGCCGACCCACTCGCTCACGCTCAACGCCCTACCCCGACACGCTTTGATACAGACTGCCGATTGAATCCCAACCGGCCAACCCCAAATATACGCCTAGCTATTAGCCTTAGGAGTTTCACTTAAATGATGCGTATTGTGCTTTTCCTGGCAACCAACCTTGCCATTCTGATGGTTGCCAGCGTCACCTTGAGCTTGCTGGGTGTCGGTAGCGTGCATGACGGTCAGGGCGGGATGAACCTGACATCGCTGTTGATTTTCTGTGCGGTATTCGGTTTTGCCGGTTCCTTTATCTCCCTGTTCCTGTCCAAATGGATGGCCAAGCGCGGTACCGGCACCCGGGTCATCACCCAACCGCAGACCCGCCAGGAACAGTGGCTGGTGGATACCGTTGCCGAGCTGGCGCGCGACGCCAATATCGGCATGCCGGAGGTGGGTATCTTCCCGTCGCGGGCGTCCAACGCCTTTGCCACCGGTTGGAACAAGAACGCTTCGCTGGTCGCGGTATCCGAGGGAATGCTACAGCGCTTCAGCCCCAACGAGATTCGTGCGGTCATGGCGCACGAGATCGGTCACGTGGCCAACGGCGACATGGTGACCCTGACCCTGATCCAGGGCGTGGTAAACACCTTCGTGATGTTCTTTGCGCGCATCATCGGCAACTTCGTTGACCGGGCGGTGTTCCGCAACGAGGGTTCAGGTCCGGGGATCGGTTATTTCATCTCGACCATCGTGGCTGAGCTGGTGCTGGGTATTCTGGCCAGCATCATCGTGATGTGGTTCTCGCGCCAGCGTGAATTCCGTGCGGATGCAGCCGCAGCGCAGCTGACCGGCAGTGGCAACATGATCGCCGCTCTGGAGCGCCTGCGCGCTGAACAGGGTATTCCGGTGGAGATGCCCGGCGAAATGACCGCCTTCGGCATCAACGGCAACCTCAAGAATGGCCTCGCCGGCCTGCTGATGACCCACCCGCCGCTGGAACAGCGTATCGCCGCGCTGCGCGCCGGGAATTATCGCTAACCGCAGATAAGTATCGGGCTCGCTTGTCGAGTGTAGCGCCCGGGCCCGCAATCGGGCGCTACACCGAAGGCTTACAGTCTCCCGAACCCTTGTCGTCGAGCCCCGAAACCAGCGCTCGACACACCTGTGCAAGGGGTTGTTTTTCGGGGTGTAGCGCACTTGCGCTACACCGGCGGGCTCCCAACTCCCCCCTTTCGCAAGCTTCTCACCCCACTTTTGCTCCTTCCCCCAGGAAATATTCTGTCATCCCGTGGTCACAACCTTGGTCTATCCTTCGTTATGTCAGGCATCGCAGAGTTGCCGGCATTACCCGATTAGAACTGGTTTGGAGAAGATCATGAGTCTACAGGTACAGCAGAAACAGCGTTCTCTCACCGAATTTCTGCCCCGCCCGTCTCTGCAGGCACGGGGCTTTCTGGTGGATGAACATGGCCGGGAGATTGCCATTACCGAACGCATGATCCAGCAGGCCTGTGAAGAGCTTGACCAGCAGTGGGTTGCGCCGCGCGCGGCCAATCGCTAACACCTGGGACGGTCGAGCACCAGCTCGACCAGCAGCGACGCAGGCAATACATCCCCCACCAAAACAAACATCGCGCCATGGAAGGTTGATTGCGGTGTTCCGTGGTCAACCTTCCATGACTGTCTGTTGACTCCGCTCATCGAGCTGGTGCTCGACGTTCCCAGGAGAAGCAAGCCGGTGTTCCCTGGGAGGGTCGAGCACCAGCTCGACCAACAGAGGTGCAGGCAGACATCCCGGCCAAACCAAACATCACACTATGAAAGCCGGCTAGTCCGCTCATCGAGCTGGTGCCCGACGTTCCCAGGAGAAGCAATCCGGTGTTCCCTGGGAGGGTCGAGCACCAGCTCGACCAATGGCAGTGCAGGCAGACATCCCGGCCAAACCAAACATCGCACTATGGAAGCCGGCTAGTCCGCTCATCGAGCGGGTGCTCGACGTTCCCAGGAATCCAGCAGCCCATCCACCGACATGATTCCGGGAAGAGGCCAATCCGGCAGACTCTTCAGCTCTCATCATCCGACACAAACCCCGCGGCCAGCAGGCGCCGGGCTACTTGAGGTTCGGACGTGGCGGTGCTGATCCGCAGCAGGTTGCATTCCCGGCGCAAGGGGTAGTCCTTGCGCAATCGATCGAACCCTTCCCGACTGGCCTGTTCTGATTCGGCAGCCGCGACCATGGCGCGCAGGCGGGCGTCATCGTCCCGTACGTCGTATACCTGCCGCAGGGCTTTGCTCAGCAGCCAGTCAGCCGGGCTGCCCGGCTCCATGATCCAGGCTCCCGCGCCGGTACGCGGCGCCAGTTGCTCCAGCGCCAGCGTCGCAGGGATATCAAGAAAGCGGCACAACGCCTGGTAGATCTGCGCAGTGCCGCGCAGCTTGCCATCGAGGCTGTAGCCGGCGATGTGCGGCGTCGCCAGGGCGCAGCGGGCAGCCAGTTGCGGGTCGACCAGGGGTTCGGTTTCCCACACATCCAGCGCGACCAATAGATCCGGGCGCTGCTCCAGTACTGTGTTCAGGGCGATATTGTCGATCACCGGCCCGCGGCTACTGTTGATCAACCAGGCGCCAGGGCGCAGGGCCGCCAAACGTTGCTCGTTGAGCAGGTGATGGGTAGCGTGGGGGCCATCGCTGGTCAGGGGAACGTGACAGCTGATGACATCGCAGCGGCTGATCAACTCATCCAGCGTAATCATGCCGTCGGCGCCCTGCTCGGCCCGCGGCGGATCGCAGAGCAGGGTCTTGATGCCGAGCGCCTGCAGCGTGCAGGCCAGACGCGAGCCCACCTCACCCACGCCGACAATCCCAACCGTCTTGTCTTGCCAGGCACTGGCGCTGCGCTCGGATAATGTCAGCAGACAGCTCAGCACATACTCGACGACGCCCCGCGCATTGCAGCCGGGGGCGCTGGCAACCTCGACACCGGCTGCAGCCAGGCCCGGCAGGTCGAGATGGTCGGTGCCGATGGTGCAGGTGCCGACAAAGCGCACCGGGGTGCCAACCAGCATGGCGGCGCTGACCTTGGTCACCGAGCGCACCAGCAATACATCGGCGTCCTTCACCGAGGTGTGATCGATCAGGCGCCCCGGCAAGCGGGTCAGGCGGCCGAAGCCAGCGAGAAATTCATCGAGCAGGGGAATATTTTCGTCAGCGACTATGTGCATGATGCGGGTCCGTGATGAGCAATGACTTCATTGTCGGAGTGGTTACGGGCCCTGTCCAGCGGGGCCGCTTACAGGCAGTCGAGATTGAAATCGCTGAGTTGCAGCGTCGCCTGGGGGCGGTAATGCATCAGCAGCGCATCGATGAACCGTGCCGGGCGCTCAGGAATACCATCGTTCAGGTAAGAATGGACGTGCTCGACCACGCGCCTCTTGAAGGGGGTCGGATCGGTTGCGTCGCCGCTGAGGTTGTCCAGACTGACCCGGAACCCATGCCCGGCCGCCGCACAGAACAACCACTCCAGTGCCTGGGGCTTGACTTCAACCTGCTCGAAGGCGCTCTGCTGATCCGCGCTGCGGCCATCGGGAGCGTACCAATAGCCGAAGTCCACCTGCTGACGACGAGCCGCACCCGCGACGCACCAGTGGGCGATCTCGTGCAAGGCGCTGCGGTAATAATCCCGGGTGAAGATGATCCGGTGCATGGGCTCGTCGGCATCGGCCGGCAGGTACACCGGTTCGGACGCGCCACCGACCAGCCGAGTATTGAAATCAACGGCGAAACAGTCTGCGAACAGGCGGATCAGATCCTGACAATCGTAATTCATTGAATGATGGACAATATTCGGCAAATTGATAGGATGGTCTGCTTTTTTCTCCGATGCCGCTGCATCAGGCTGATGATCAGATGACCCAAAACCTCCCTTCCCGCGGGCGCCGCAGTGTAACAGAATTGCGTGCGCTGATCTGGCTCGCGCTGCCTATCATCGCGGCGCAGATGTCGCACACCCTGCTGGGCTTCGTCGATACGGCCATGGCCGGCCGGGTGAGCGCGGTCGACCTGGCGGCCGTCGCCCTGGGGAATTCCTTCTGGGTGCCGACGCTGCTGTTTCTGACCGGTGTGCTGATGATCATCACCTCGAAGGTGGCTGCCAGCAATGGGGCCGGCCGCCCCGAGGAAACCGGCCCGCTGGTGCGTCAGGCGGTCTGGCTTGGGCTGTGTCTCGGGGTGCTTTGCGCTGTGGCGCTGTTTTCGGTTGAGTCGTTGCTGTACTGGGCCGGTGTACAGGAAGAGTTGATTCCCAAATCAGTAGATTACATCAGGGCAGTGGCTCTGGGCTTTCCCGCGATAGGCATGTACCAGGCGCTACGCGGCTTGAGCGACGGCCTGTCACGCACCAAGCCGACCATGGTGATCGGCTTTCTCGGGCTGGCGCTCAACGTGCCAGCCAATTATGTGCTGGTTTACGGCAAGCTGGGCTTTCCCGCCATGGGCGGCGTCGGTTGTGGCGTCGCCACCACGTTGGTGATGTGGTTCATGCTCGGCTGCATGTTGATCTATCTGAAGCGGTCGAAAATCTATGACGCCTGCCGGCTGTTCGAGCGCTTCGAGTGGCCACGCTGGACGGTTCAGCGACATCTGCTGGGGCTGGGTCTGCCAATCGGCATATCGCTGTTTTCCGAAACCAGCATGTTTGCCCTGATCGCCCTGCTGATCGGCAGCCTGGGCGCGGTAGTTGTGGCCAGTCACCAGGTGGCGCTCAATCTCAGCTCGATCGTGTTCATGGTGCCCTTCAGCCTGGGGTTGGCCATCACCGTACGGGTGGGCCACAGCCTGGGCATGGATGGCGCCCGGGCGGGTCTGTTCGCGGCCAAGGTGGGGATCGCCGTGGCGCTGCTGTTTGCCTTCCTGGCAGCGTCAAGCTTCTACCTGCTGGATGACCTGCTGCCTCGCCTGTATACCAACGACCCCGAGGTGCTGGCGCTGTCTACCGCTCTGCTGTTCTATGCGGCGCTGTATCAGTTTTCCGATTCGGTGCAGGTCGCCTGCGCCGGGGCGCTGCGCGGTTATCAGGACACCCGTATTCCCATGTTGTTGACGCTGGTCGCCTACTGGCTGATCGGCCTGCCCAGCGGTTATATCCTTGGCCTGACCGATCTCTACGGCCCGGCACGGGGGCCGGCAGGATTCTGGCAGGGGTTGATCATCGGGCTGAGTGCAGCGGCGCTATTTCTATCGCTGCGGCTGGCGGTTATTGGCGGGCGACGCAAGCGGCGGTTTCCGCAGGATCGGAGTCATTTGGTGGAGTGAGGCAGGAGGTTGCGCAACCTCCACCTTCTCCAGAGCCATTCATTGCACGAACCTTTTTTGCAGGAGCGGGCAAGCCGCTCCTACACGTGAACCTGGTTACGCGCCCTTGCGGATCAGATACCAGAACTCCCCGCCCCGCTCTCCCTGCTCCATCAGCTCATGCCCCAGAAAACTGCAGAATCGCGGAATATCCCGTTGTGTCGAGGGGTCGGTGGCGAGGACTTCCAGGCATTCACCGGCAGCTATATCACGCACCGCATTGTGCAGCAGCATGACCGGCTCCGGGCACATGAGCCCGCGGGTGTCGAGTTGGGTAGGTTCGGTTGACATGGCAATACACAGCTCTGAAACGTAATGCTGGATTATCCGCAAAACACCGGCCACTTGCCAGTCGCGACGTCCCGGTCAACACTGACGGTATCCATCATCAAGAAGGAGTGACCATGATCAAGGTGTTGATCGAACGCATCATTGCCGAAGGGCTCGAAGAGCCTTACGAAGCTGCGGCCCGCGGCATTCTGCAGCAGGCCATTCAGTCGCCGGGATACCTGTTCGGGGAATCATTCACCGACCTGCAACATCCCAATCACCGCTTCGTGATAGTGACCTGGCAAAATATCCGTTCGTGGGAACGCTGGGAGCAATCACCGGAGCGCCGGGAATGCCTGACGGCCTTCGCCCCGATATTGGTGGAGGAGGAAAAGATCACTTTGCTGGAGCCGCTATAGTTTGCGGCGGGAGAGTTTTTCGGGGTGTTACACCCCGAAAACCAGTAGCTTACTGCTCCACCTTGTAGCTCGCCGCATGCAGTATCCGCACGTGGCAGGTCACTTCTTCCCGGTCGGTATACAGCTGCTTGCAGGCGATATGGGCGCGGATGTTGGCTTCGTCCAGCGCATCCTGCACGTGCTCCAGGCATTGCATGACTTCCCGGTAGCGTTGCTTCATCGGCAGCTTGAAGTTGACGATAGCTTCACGGCACCAGCCACGGGTCAGCCAGCGGGAGAGCATGGCGCTGCTGCGGGCGGGTTTGTCGACGATGTCGCAGACCAGCCATTGCACCGGCTTTTTCGGCTTGAACATGTAACCGTCGGCTTCCACATGTTCGACCTGGCCGCTGTCCATCAGGCTTTTTGCCATGGGGCCGTTATCCACGGCGGTGACCTTCATGTGGCGATTGACCAGTTGCCAGGTCCAGCCGCCAGGTGCGGCGCCCAGGTCGACGGCGGTCATGCCTGGCGCCAGGCGCTTATCCCATTCATCCCGAGGGATGAAGTGGTGCCAGGCTTCTTCAAGCTTCAGCGTCGAGCGACTGGGTGCGTCGCGCGGCACCTTGAGCCGTGGGATGCCCATCGGCCAGGGTGCGGCATTGCCGGCCCAGGACCAGCCGACGAAGAGCCGCTCGCCGCTTTCAAAGAATACATGCAGTCGCGGCGCATCGGTTTTTGCCGGGCGCACGAAACGGGTCTTGGTCAGCGCTGTTTCCAGGGGGCGACCGAGCTTTTTGGTCAATGCGGCAAGCGCCTTGCCGTCGTTGGTGTCGGCGGTTTCCAGCCACATGCTGGATGCGATGGGGCCTTTGGCGCAGGCGCTGATGATCGGCGAGATGCGGTCGTCAGCCGGAACGTCGAGCCAGGTGCCTACCGCCCATTGGCGAACGAAGATCAGCTGGCGGAAATCGAGCTTGCGCATCAACCGGCCGGCATCACCGTCTTCGGGGCAGACAAAACGCACCACGGCAGCGCCGTCGCGGGTGATGGGATAGCCAGCGATGCCCTTCTGCGCCGATAGCTCCTGCATTTCGGCGGCGACTTCGCTTTCAAAACCCGGACGACAGTGCAACAACAATTCCTGCATGACAAACCCCAAAGGTGAGAACGGGCGCTACTGTAACGCCGCCGGGGGGTGTGGTGCCAGCGGCAATACAGGTCAATGGTCAGCTACGAGCCGGTACCAGAGGGAGCGAGCAGGCCCGCGAAAAGCCTGTCAGCAGACAGGAGGCGCCGGCTGATGGAAAAGCTTCGCAGCCTTGTGCAGCAGGCGCAGCATCTCTGCCACCTGCGGCACCCGTGGAGAGTGGATGTCGCCAATGATCAACGGCGGCTTCACGCAGAAGGTTGTGAGCCAGCGCCATTTCCATATCCAAGCCTGTCTCGTTGAATGGCACCTATGGTCACTACTAACAAATAATGAATCAAACTCATCATGTTAATGCTAAACTTCGATTTCACTCATGATGAAGGATGGACTCATGCTCGAACTGCGTCATTTGCGTACGCTGCTGACACTCCGCGAAGCCGGAAGTCTGGTCGAAGCTTCGGAACGGCTACACCTGACGCAGTCGGCGCTGTCCCATCAACTGAAGGATCTGGAGCAGCGCCTGGGTACCAGCCTGTTCGTGCGCAAGACCAAGCCAATCCGCTTCACCACTGCCGGCCTGCGCCTGCTGCGTCTGGGCGACAATGTATTGCCTCAGGTACGGCAGGCGGAACGGGACCTGCAGCGGCTGTCCGGCGGCCAGGCGGGCCGGTTGCACATGGCGATCGAGTGCCACAGCTGCTTCCAATGGCTGATGCCGACCATTGATCAGTTCCGCAATGCCTGGCCGGAGGTGGAAGTGGATTTCGCCTCCGGATTCTTCTTCGCGCCGCTGCCAGCACTGGCCCGCGGGGAGCTGGACCTGGTGGTGACGTCCGATCCGCAGGATATCCCGGGGCTCAGTTATGTGCCGCTGTTCACCTATGAGGCGATGTTGGCCATCGGCAATCAACACCGGCTGACCGAGCGCAATCACATAGAACCCCAGGACCTGGCTGGCGAGACGCTGATCTGCTACCCGGTGGAACGTAACCGGCTGGATATCTTCACCCAGTTTCTGGAACCTGCCGGCGTCGAACCGGCGGATGTGCGCAATGCAGAACTGACAATCATGATGATGCAGTTAGTGGCCTCGGGCCGTGGCGTGTGCTGCCTGCCGAGCTGGGCGATTACGGAATATCTGCAACGCGGCTACGTCAGCGCTCGCCCATTAGGGCCCGATGGATTGTTCGGTACGCTGTATGCGGCGGTACGCGAAGACATGCTGGATATGTCGTACCTGCAGGATTTCCTGCTGACAGCGAAGGACATTTCCTTTGCGACGCTGGAGGGGGTGACAGCCAAGACGGTGGGGTAAGCCGCCCGGCTCTAACTCCGCTGTCGTCGCGCTGATGTGCGACAACCCGAGACCTCACTCAATGCCACAATCGTATTCAAGACCGTCTCGCCATGGCGTTTTGATATCCTTGTGAGACTTGACTGCCAAAACGAGAACAACGTCAACTTGTATCACTTTTCACCCGTATAGGCGAGTGTCGCCCTCATGAACGGAGTCTAGGGTTTGTCTCGGACTGATAGCAATATCTGTCCAGCTATCCCTATAAGAAACCAACAAGAGACTCCCATCATGAAAGCACCTGCATTCAAGTTAACCGGTCTGGCTATGGGCATGTTGCTCTCTGCCGGCGCCATGGCGATCAACCCTGGCAATCCCGACCCAGATCCAGGTACGGGCTCCGGCTTCCCCGGCGTGTCCGACTTCGCGGCCAGCGGTCCTTTTTCGGTTACCAACAGCAACGTCAATACCACCTGCGCCGTCTACCGCCCGCGTACGCTGGGCGAGAATGGTCTGCAGCATCCAATTATCCTGTGGGGTAACGGTACCGGCAGCTCGCCCAGTACCTACGGCTCGCTGCTGCAACATTGGGCCAGTCATGGCTTTGTAGTCGCGGCGGCACGTACTTCCAATGCCGGCTCCGGCGAACAGATGATCGCCTGCCTGAATTATCTGGTGGAACAGAATGGCCGCAGCACCGGCACCTTCGCCGGCAAGCTGAATGTCAATCGCGTCGCCACTGCCGGCCATTCCCAGGGGGGTGGCGGCAGCATCATGGCAGGCCAGGATAGCCGCGTGACAGTGACCGCCCCCTTCCAGCCATACACCATCGGCCTGGGCCATCGCAGCTCTTCCCAGAGCAATCAGAACGGCCCGATGTTCCTGATGACCGGTGGTGGCGATACCATCGCTTCGCCGACACTCAACGCGCGGCCGGTATTCAACCGGGCCAACGTGCCGGTGTTCTGGGGTGAGCGACGCTCGGCGAGCCATTTCGAGCCGGTTGGCAATGGCGGCGATTATCGCGGCCCGTCCACCGCCTGGATGCGTTACCACCTGATGGATGACGAGAGCGCCGAAGGTACTTTCTATGGCAGCAACTGCGGGCTGTGCCGCGATGCTCGCTGGGATGTGCAGCGCAAGGGCATCAACTGATCTGACTTGAGCGGTGCATCAGGCCAGTCGCTTGCGGGCGACTGGCCTTTTTTATGTCCGCTGGCCACAAACCGTTCCGCTGCTTCGCTAGTCGCCTATTTGTCTCGCAGGTTAATTTTGGCTGTGACTGTCCAGTCCTCGATGTTTTTACCATGGACGGGACACTTTTTTCCTTGGTATCATCCAGCCATTATTATCGCAAGTACAATATCAAGGCATATTTATGAGCACCCCCGCTACACCTCTGTCCCTGGCTTTGTCCCAACGCAAGTCCGATGAACGTGCTACGCCATTGACAGCCTTTCGCATGGCGCGCCGCTGGTGGCTCGAAGGCCGCCGGCTGAACCTGTCGCTGCTGGCCGAGGAACTGGGCGTTGGCCGCGCCACCCTCATGCGCTGGGTCGGCAACAAGGACCTGCTGATGGGCGAAATCCTGTGGTCGCTGTACAAGGGCATCTATGATCAGGCGATTGAGAAAGCCAAAGTCGATCATCCGCAAAAAGGCATCGATTATCTGGGTCAGATCTACAACGACGTCAATATTGCACTGATCAATGCCAAGCCGATGCATGATTTCCTGGCTGCCGAGCCGCAATGGGGCTTGCAGCTATTGACGTCCAACCTTTCCGGTCTGCAGAAGCGGCTGATCGATGAATGGCAGGCGCTGTTCGAAGAGGAAATCAAAGCCGGCCGGATCAATCCGGAAATGGATGCGGACAGCCTGGCCTACTACATCATTCGCATTGGTGAAGGCGCCATCTACTGTGACCTGATCTGCGGTCGCACGCCTGATCCGGTACGCGCCGCCCAGGCGTTCCGCCTATTGGCCAACGGCCATACCCGGTAGGGCCTGCCGCTAGCGGCGCCGTAACGGCCATTCGATGACGAAGCAGGCTCCACCAAGGGTCTGCGACGCTTCAGCTCGTGCCCTGCCGCCATGCCAGAACATGACGCGGCGCACAATCGACAAGCCGAGCCCATAGCCCCCCGATGAACGTGTGCGACTCAGGTCCATGCGCATGAACGGTGTGAAGACTTTCTCCCGGTAGGCCTCGGGAATACCCGGGCCGTCGTCCTCGATGGATATCCGACACATGCCATGCTGCACCTGGGTAGTGAGCCTGACCTTGCGGACTGCATGACGCATGGCGTTGCCGGTGAGATTGGTAATCGCCCGCTGAATGTAGCGCGGCTCGGCATCCACATGCCGGCCCAGCCCCCAGGTGTTGTCTACATGCTCCAGCTCGATGCTGGCATCCAATGGCGCCAGCTCGGCGATGACATGCTCGACCATCCGTGGAATATTGGTGCCTTTCATGGTGATGGCCGGCGCGCCTTGCTCCAGCCGCGCATAGGTAAGGATCTCATCCACCAGCCGGTCCAGTTCGTTGAGGTCCCCATCCATCCCTTCGCTGAAGCGCTTGCGGTCTACAGCGGTTTCAGCGGCGTCGAGCATTTCCAGACCAAAGCGCAGACGGGCCACGGGCGTGCGCAGCTCGTGGGATACCGCCCCGATGGTTTCTCGCTGAATGCGCATCAACCGCTGCACATGGCCGGCCATTTCATTGAAGGCACGGGCCAATCGCCCCACCGAATCCTGGCTGTGAATATCGACCCGCGCGTCGAGATTGCCGCCACTGATCCGCACCGCGGTGGACTCCAGCGTCATCAGCCGCTGTTCCAGCTGGCGTACCAGCAGATAGATCAGCAGGCCGATCAGGGTCAGTGCCAGTAACCCCATGATGATCAGCAGCTCTGGTGGATAGGGGCGCATCTGGTACAGCGGCCCCAGGTGCAGGATCCACTGAGTGTCGGGAATTTTCAGATAGAGCATCACCGAATCGCCGTCCGGCCCGAGGGTCATCACGGTATCGCTTTCATCCAGGCGGCGGATCTGGTCCGGATCCAGATCCGACTCGTGTCGACGGGTAAGCTGCAACGGGTAACCGAAGCCCTTCTCCCTGCGCAGCTCCTGCAGCCGGGCCGGCATGTCTGCCTCCGGCCGGCGTACCAGTTCGTCGGCGATGAGAAAAAGCGTTGCCCTGCCCAACTGCTCGGAAATGCGCTGGATATCCGCCATCAACACGGCTTCATCGGCCATATCCACCAGCGCCAGCACCCGTATCTCATCCGGCTCGGCGGGCTCCACCAGGACCCGGCCACGAATCAGTTTCGTCCGACTGGATGAGTCCAGCCGCAAAGATTCGATGTTCTCGATATGCAATGGCACACCCATTAGCCGTTCCCACAGACTCAGTACGCGCTGGCGCTCGGACGTGTCCATCGGCTGGAGATTGTCCGCCATCATCCGAAAGGTGCCGCTGGCGATACGCTCACGGTAGTCTCCGGCCCGCACCCCGTTGATCAGCTGAATGCTCAGCAGACTGACCAGCGATACCGTGATCAACACCAACAGCATCCCCCCGTAGATGCGCAGGAAGATTGAGTTCACGGCAGATCCGGCTCAGGGGCAACGAACAGATAGCCCTTGCTGCGTACGGTCTTGATCAGTCGCGGCATATCAGGATCGTCACCGATTTTGGGCCGGATGCGCGAGATGCGTACGTCGATGGAGCGGTCCTGGCCGTCATACTCTATACCGCGCAGGGCGACGAAGGTCTCTTCACGACTGAGAGTGCGCCCGGCGTTGCTGGCCAACAACCAAAGCAGATCGAATTCGGCGCCGGTCAGATCGATCAACTCATTGTTCAGCCAGGCTTCACGACGAATGTTGTCGATCACCAGGGCACCGAAGGCGAGCCGCGTCGAGGGGGCCGCCGGGGCGCCGGCTTCGGTCCGCCGCAGCAGCACACGGATACGCGCGAGCAGCACCTGGGGCCGCACGGGTTTGCTGACGAAGTCATCCGCGCCCTGCTCCAGACCCTGGATATGATCCTGATCATCGTTGCGCGCGGTCAGCATCAGAATCGGGCGGGCGAAACCGCCCTCTCGCAGGCGACGGCAGATCGACAGACCATCTTCGCCCGGCAACATCAGATCCAGTACCACCAATGCCGGGGGGTTGGCCAGAATACGCTCGACCGCCTCTGCGCCATCTTCGATCAACTCGACCTGCAAGCCCTGCGACTGCAGAAATTCGCCGATCAGCGCTGCCAGCTTGATGTCGTCTTCGACAATGACAATACGTTCTTTCTCTGCGTGCATTCCCACTACCCTTGGGTTACATCCGGAAGGAGACGCAGATTGTATCATCGGCAATAGAAAAGGCCGGCGAAATGCCGACCTTTGTCTGAGGGGGAGTGGATCAGGTCTTGTCGATCTGGTCCTTCAATGCGCTCTTGGCGCGCCCTTTCACCTGCTGGGCTTCACCCTTGCGCTCCTGCATGCGACCTTCGGCGCGTGTGCTCGGCTTGCCACTGGCCTGCTTGCCCTTGCCCACGACTTCGTTCACTTTGCCTTTCATCTTGTCTTTTGCTGCGGTCATTATTTGAACCTCTGTCAGCTGAGTACATAATATCCGACTGGGCGAAGCGACAAGGGTTCAGTTATTTCACCAGCAGGACCGGCACGTTCACATCATGCACCACCCGCGTGGCGACCGACCCCATGACCAGATTGCCCAGGCTGCCCATGCCGCGGGTGCCCATGACCACCGTGTCGCAGTTATGCCGCTTTACCGCCGCGACAACTTCGGAAACCACATCACCTATCGTCTCGTGAGTTTCATAACGCACGGAGGCGGCCTGCAGCATCTGCACCGCTTCGGCATTGATTGAGGCCGCATGTTTCAGCGCTCCCTGACGGAGGTCTTCCAACATCGACGCAGGGACGTAATTGCCGTACAGATTGGCTTCCCGCTGGACGTTCAGCACATGCACCAGGATATCCGGATAGGCCTTGGCGGCCTCGACCAGATAATTCACGGCGCGCTTGGCGGAATCGGATCCGTCGAATGGAACCAGTACGTTCTGCATAATCTACTCCTTTCTCGTGTTCTGCTCTGCCTTGAGCATAGTTCGTAAACCCTTGTCGCGCATTTGATCTGCGTCAAGGATGGGCAAAAAGGCCGCTTGGCTTATCAAGCGCACCGGCGCGGTGCGGGCGTACTCATCCCGACCCACAATCTGGATTATGTTTTCCTGATAACCTATTGAATAAAAACGTAAAAATAGATATGGCGAGAAAATTGCTATGTAGAAAGTGCCAACCGATCCCTTTTGCGGATCATCGACACGGAGTAATACATTAAATGAAAAAGCTCACCATCTGCATAGCCACCATCAGCACGCTGGGTCTCTCCAACCTGAGCCATGGCGAATCCTTCGATACTGCCGTCGGCCAGATCGATACCAGCATGAATGTCATGCTGGCGACCGACTATATCTGGCGCGGCCAGTCACAGACCGCCGGCAAGGGCGCGATTCAGGGTGGATTGGATATCAGTCATGAAAGTGGCCTGTTTATCGGCACCTGGGCATCGAATGTGGATGACGAGGCGTTTGGCGGGGCCAGCGTCGAATGGGATTACTACGCCGGCTTTGCCGGCGAGCTGACCGAGGCGCTGAGCTATGACCTGACCTGGATCGCCTATGAATATCCCGGCGGCGATGATGTGGACACATCGTATGAGATCATCAGCACCCTGGGGTTTCACGACCTGACGCTGGGCGCCAAGTATGCCTACCACCCGAGCTCGGCCATCTACGGTTTCGTCGGGTATGAATTCGCCCTGCCGTGGGAGACCACACTTGGGCTGCATTATGGCTATACCGATAGCAAGGACAGTCTGAGCGAGGTGGAGAGCGGTGAGAGCTACCAGGATTGGGCGGTGTCGGTGGGCAAGACGGTGATTGGTCTGGACCTGGCGTTGATGTATTCGGACACCAGCCTGAAAGATGGGACCTGCGAGGAGTGGTATGGCAAGGCGACTTACTGCGATGCCAATGTCACCTTCTCGGCGTCGCGGTCGTTCTGACAGGCCCGCGCTCCGGGCACTTCATAAAGCAGCGAAGGCCGGGCTGGTGCCCGGCCTCCAGCAAAGAGGTAACTCAGGCCCGCGGCAGGGTAACGCCGCGCTGGCCCTGGTACTTGCCACCCCGATCCTTGTAGGACACTTCACAGGCTTCGTCGGACTCGAAGAACAGCATCTGCGCCACGCCTTCATTGGCGTAGATCTTCGCCGGCAGTGTGGTGGTGTTGGAGAACTCCAGGGTGACGTGACCTTCCCATTCCGGCTCCAGCGGGGTGACGTTGACGATGATGCCGCAACGGGCGTAGGTACTCTTGCCCAGGCAGATGGTCAGTACGTTACGCGGGATGCGGAAATATTCCACGGTGCGGGCCAGCGCGAAGGAGTTCGGCGGAATGATGCAAACGTCACTCTTGACGTCGACGAAGCTCTTCTCGTCGAAATGCTTCGGGTCGACGGTGGCCGAGTGGATGTTGGTGAACACCTTGAATTCATCGGCGCAGCGTACATCGTAGCCGTAGCTGGACACGCCGTAGGAGATCACCCGCTCGCCCTCCTCGCCACGTATCTGACGCTCGACAAAGGGCTCGATCATCCCATGTTCCTGGGACATGCGGCGTATCCAACGGTCCGATTTGATGCTCATGGGTTTGTCCTGATCCAAGCGTTGAAAAGAGGGCCTGCATATTACCGGGTATTGGGCGGACACTAAAGCCTCGGGCAACATCGTCCGCCTTTCGGGTGTAGCGCCCGGCGCCATGGGCGGTGGATCAGTCCTCGCTGATGCTGATATCCGGCATGGCGCTCTGGCCGGCGCGGGCGGCGATGCGGGCGCCGACATGACGGGCCATGTCCTGGTAGATCATGCTGATCTGGCATTCCGGCTCGGCGATGACCGTGGGTTTGCCGCCATCGGCCTGCTCGCGGATCATCATCGACAACGGCATGGATGCCAACAGGTCAACGCCGTATTCGTCCGACAGCCGCTCGCCGCCACCCTCCCCGAACAGGTGCTCGGCATGGCCGCAGTTGGAGCAGATGTGCACGGCCATGTTCTCCACCACACCCAGTACTGGAATATTGACCTTGCCAAACATCTCGATGCCCCTGCGCGCATCCAGCAGGGCGATGTCCTGGGGAGTAGTGACGATAACCGCGCCGGTAACGGGCACTTTCTGCGCCAGGGTCAGCTGGATGTCGCCGGTACCCGGCGGCATGTCGATCACCAGATAGTCCAGGTCATCCCAGACACTCTGGGTCAGCAGTTGCATCAGGGCGCCGGAGACCATCGGCCCGCGCCAGGCCAGAGGGGTATTGTCATCGGCGAGAAAGGCCATGGTCATGACCTGCAAGCCGTGGGCATGGGGTGGAACAAAGAATTTCTCGTCGCGTACCTGAGGGCGGGTACCGGAGGGCACGCCCAGCATCATGCCCATGCTGGGGCCATAGATATCGGCATCCAGTACACCGACCCGCGCTCCTTCACCGGCCAGTGCCAGCGCCAGGTTAACGGCGGTGGTGGATTTGCCGACGCCGCCCTTGCCTGAGGCAACAGCGATGATGTTCTTGACGTTGGCCAGGGCCGGAATGCTGCCCTGCGCAGGAGCGGCGGGCACTTCCCAGCGCACCGTGATGGCCGCCGAATCCACACCCGCCACATTCTCGACCGCCACCTTCAGCATCTCGCCGATGCCATTGACGATGTTGTTCGCCGCATAGCCCAGCACCAGCTCGGCAGTCACCCGGTTGCCATTGATCTGCAGCGACCGCAGACAACCCGAGCTCAGCAGGTCGGTCTTGAGGTAAGGGTCCTGGTAGCTGGCCAGGGCCTGTTCTACAGCGGAGCGGTCAATCTGCGTCATGGCGTATATCCTATGGGGAAACAATACCCCACATGCTACTGCCTGGAGCGCCGATTGACCACGCCGCAGAGCGGTCAGGGAGTTACCGACTCCGCAGCATCATCACTGGCGTTGTCGGCATGGTCCAGCTCGGGCTGCGTTGGCGACTCGCCCGGTGCGATGCTGTCATTGGTCTCGGTGGTCGGTACCGGCTCGTCCGCCGACTCGGGGGCGCCCTCCTCGACCAGTTCAAGCAATGCATTGAGCAGGTTCTCGCCCCGGTCACCGACCATGTCCACGAACACATCACGTACCGGCAGGCTGCGCTCACGGAACACCGCCCGCTCCTCAGGAGTGAGACGGATGACTTCGATGTCGCTGTTCTCGGTGATGATGTTCAGCCGCTCGGTGTTCAGCCGGGTCTGGACCTCGTGAATGTAAGGCACCAGCTCGACAACGGCATCTTCGATGACCTGCTCATGCTCGTCGGACAGGTTGTCGTACCAGTCGGCATTGGCCATGACGGTAGCGATGAACTGGGCCTGGTTGGCAAAGATCATGTAATCCTGCACCTGGTAAAAGTCCATTTCCTGGTGGGCGAACACCGGCTGGATGTTGCCGTCCAGCTGTCCCAGTTGCAGGCCGCTGTAGAGCTCGCCGTATTCCATGGTGGTGGGGTTGGCACCATAGGCGCTGTAGGTCTCGCGCAACAGCCGGTTATCCATGGTGCGGATGGCCAGCCCGGCGAAGTCCTCGGGAGTGCGTACCGCCTTGTTGGCAGTCCAGACCTGCCAGCCCTCGGGCACGATCGCCAGGGGATGCAGACTGCGTTCCCGGAAGGAGTCGATCAGATCATCGTTTTTGCGAAACGCTTCGTCATTGAGGATCTGGGTGTTGCGCAGCTCATCGTCGGTAAGAATGAAGTTCAGACTGAACAGCTGAGATTCAGGCACCGTGCCGCCGAGAAAGCCTGAACCGAACGCCAGTTGAACTGAACCAGCCTGCACCTGATCATAAATATCGGTGAGACCGCCAAGCTGGCCGTAGGGAAACAAGCGGACTTCCACTTGCCCGTCAGTCTTTTCACTGACTATTTCTGCGAAGCGATTGGCGTATTCATATTGCACACTGCCTTCGATTTCTTCCAACCCGAAACGCCAGACTTCGACCTGGCCGGTTGCCGGTTGTTCATCCTTGGCAGTCTGCGCTTTCTGCTGCTCATCGTCTCCGCCACAGGCCGTCAGAATCAAGGCCGCAGCGCCTATCCATCCATTTCTCCATTTCATGGAACATTCCTCATCTATTGTTCTTGTAACCACAGGAAACACTATCACAGGCTTCGCAGATGTCCATGTTTGGGCCGTGCAATTGAAAAAAAGATCCTGTATTTTTGAAAAACAAGCGCAGCGGCGGCGATTATCCTTCGTACAAGAATGATAAACTTAGCAGCAGCCGAACCAGGAAGGAGTGTATGCCCAAGCCCGCAGACTCGACGGCAAGCCCTGTTGTCCGAGCACTGAGCACCATCGACCGCCTCACCGAAGGGGTGGAAAAACTGATTCTCGGCGGCAGCGTACTGTTTCTGACTGCTCTTCTGGTACTTCATGTGCTGGCGCGGCAGCTGTTTGACAGTGGCATTCCCGGCCAGGTCGAGCTGACCCAGTTCAGCCTGGTCATCATGACCTTCGCCGGCCTGGGTTATGCCGTGCGCCGGGCACGCCACATCGCCATGTCAGCCTTTTATGATCAGTTGCGCGGCCGACCACGCAAGGCATTGCTGGTATTCATCTGCCTGGTCTCGGGCGCAATGATGATGTTCTTCGCGTGGCATGCCTGGGGTTATGTCAGCAGTATCCGTGCCGTGGGCCGTACGTCCTCAGCGCTGGGCATTGCTCTGTGGATTCCCTATCTGATGGCGCCGATCGGCTTTGCCCTGGCCGGCATCCAATATTGGCTGACGGCCACGCGCAATATCACCTCCCGGCACATCTACCGCTCCTTCACCGAGCTGGAACGCTACGACGACGTGCCGACCGAGGGTGCGGTCGAGACTGGGACCAACTGATGCTGACGCTCACCCTGATTGTGACCGTGATCCTGCTGCTGATGGGCTTTCCGATGATGCTGCCGCTGCTGGCCGCCAGCCTGATGCTGCTGTTTCTGGTATTGCAGATGGACAACGTCGGCCTGCTGATTGGCCAGATGATCAGCGGGGTGCAGAGCTGGGCGCTGGCCGCCGTGCCGCTATTCATTTTGGCCGCTGACATCATGACCCGCGGCCATACCGCCAACCGCCTGCTGGATCTGGTGCAAAGCTTCGTCGGCCATCTGCGCGGCGGACTGCCAATCACCACGGCCGCCAGCTGTACACTGTTCGGTGCGGTGTCCGGCTCGACCCAGGCAACGGTCGTGGCCATGGGCGGGCCAATGCGCCCCAAACTGCTGGAAAAGGGCTACTCGGATAAATTCAGCATGGCCCTGATCATCAATGCCAGCGACATTGCCCTGCTGATTCCGCCCAGTATCGGCCTGATCATCTACGGTGTGGTATCGGGCGCCTCGATTGGCGACCTGTTTATCGCGGGCATCCTGCCCGGGCTGCTATTGTTGGTGCTGTTTTCGATCTACTGCTGGATCGCCTCCACCCGCATGGGCATCGAACCCGAGCCGAAGGCGACCTGGCGATATCGTTGGCAGGCGCTGAAGAGAGCCGTTTTGCCGCTGGGCTTTCCGCTGGTAGTGGTAGGCGGTATCTATGGCGGTATTTTCAGCCCAACCGAGGCGGCAGCCATCGCGGTGCTCTATGCCGTGATTCTGGAAGTCGTGATCCTGCGGTCGGTCAAGATCACCGAGTTGTGGGATGTCGCCCTGTCCACTGGCCTGATCACCGCCGTGGTGTTCATTCTGGTGGCCGCGGGCAATGCCTTTACCTACACCATCTCATTTGCCGGCATTCCCCAGGCGATCCTCAATCCGATCATTGCCGATATCGGCCACAGCCAGGTGCTGGTGTTGTCGCTGATTGCGGTGTCTTTCTTCATCGGCTGCATGTTTGTCGACCCCATCGTGGTGATCCTCATCCTGACGCCACTGTTCAAGCCGGCGGTGGCCGCGGCCGGGCTGGACCCGGTGCATGTGGGCATCATTGTCACGCTGCAGGCGGCCATCGGCTCGGCCACCCCACCCTTCGGCTGCGATATCTTCACCGCCATGGCGATATTCCGTCGCCCCTACTTCGATGTAATCCGCGGCACACCGCCATTCATCGCCCTGTTGTTGCTGGCGACAATCATTCTGATCCTGTTCCCTTCGATTTCCCTGTGGCTGCCTTCTCTGGCGAACTGATTACAAATTGACACTCTTGTTTGAGACAGTTCTGCCGATAAGGTGGCGAGTAGCACTTTGAGACCCCATGTCTCAGGTGACTCATGGACGAAACATAACAATGCTCCGGAAAGGGGCAATGGGGGAATCATGCAGGCTATCTCCACACCCAACGACACCCAAACCGCTATACGTTTTTCCCCAGCTGGCGCCGTTACTGGTACCGGCGTGGCACTGGCGATCTGTATTCTCGGCCTGGGCAGCCTGCTGCTGTGGCTGGGGGACGGCCTGATCCGCACTCTTGCGCTGGGTCTGATGGCTGTCTCATTGTGCTTCATCTGGCAGTTGGTGCGACAACCACAACATACAAACCCTCTGGCTGAGCGGCTGGAGCAGGCCAATGCATTGCAGATCAACCTGGCCGTAGCGACCCTTCAGGATGACTCTGCCGCCAGTCAGGCATTTGCACGCTTCAGCGCCCGGCTGCGCAGCATGCTGCTCGATCTGCAGCATCAGAGCATGAGCATCGCCCTGGCGTCAGCACGCAACCGGGTACTGACCGAGCACGCGGAACGCGAGGCCAAGGCGCAACAGCAGCTATCCGAGCTGATCTTCCAGGCCAGCGACCAAACCAGCAGCGCGCTGCAAGATATCGCTGCCCGCACCAGCAATATCACCGGCATGACGGCACGCAACCTGGATGGTGCCAAGACATCCCAGGCGCAGCTGAGCGAAGCCTGTGAACGCATGCAGCAGATCAGCGAGGCGATGACCGGCTTCAAGGCCAACATCGACGCGCTGGGCGCCAGCTCCGGACAGATCCGCAAGATTCTGACGACGGTTCAGGATTTCTCCGCGCAAACCAATATGCTTGCGCTGAACGCGGCCATCGAAGCGGCGCGGGCCGGCGAGCAAGGCCGTGGCTTTGCCGTGGTGGCTGATGAGGTGCGTAACCTGTCGATCCAGGTCGGCAATGCCGCGGACCAGATCGACCAGCTCATGGGGCAAATGCTAGGCGCGATGAACGGTGCCGAGGAGCAGACCCTGCGCATGCAGCAGCAGTCGGACAGTGCCGGGGGCGCGGTGCAAGCGGCGGCGGCCCAGTTTGGCCAGATGGTCGAGGACTTTCAGTTGACCAATGATGACCTGCTGATGGTCAGCAGCGCCCTGGAAGAACTCGCAGTCGGCAATCAGGAGACCCATCAGCACAGCAGTGCCATCCGGGACAGCAGCCTGGGGATCAGCCGGAGCATGGAGCAAAGCTTTGTGCTGGCGGATCACCAGCGCGATGAAAGCAACGCAGCGCTGCAGACACTGAGCCTGGTCCGCCTGGGCGAAGGCCGGCTGGAACAGGTTAGCGATATATTGCTCGCGCGCCGCAGCCGGCTGGAATCCGCGCTGCAGGAACTCACTGAACGTGGCGTGGATGTGTTCGACCGCAATTACCAGGCAATCAATGATCAGCCGGGCAAACACCGGGTCAGTTGGGCAGAGCCCTTCCGCCAGTCGGTCCAGCCGCTACTGGATGAGTGGGACCGCGGCGGTGAGGATGGTGTGCTCTACACGACGGCCATCGATGACCACGGTTACATGGCTGCGGCCCGCACCGCCGCCTCCCAGCCGCCGAGCGGCGATCCCCGCAAGGATGCCATGCGCAGCACCCATATGCGCTTCACGATCAGCAACCCGGTGGAGCTGGAGAATCTGCGCAAGTGCACCTATATAGGCCTGGGCACCTTCATCCTGCCCGATGGACGCCCGATCTTCGTCCTGTTCGTCCCCCTGATGCTCAATGGGCGGCGCTGGGGCACCCTGACCGCCGGGATTCTGCCGGATGCCCTGGGATTGCAGTAACGGAAGCGTGCTAGCCCCTGGGAGCGTCGAGCACCAGCTCGATGAGCGGGGTTAGCCGGAAACACTGACGTCGCCGGCTGATTTTGGTACGAGCTGGTGCTCGAACCTCCCAGGGAGTGCCGGCTGGTTTTTCCTGGGAGCGTCGAGCACCAGCTCGATGAGCGGAGTTAGCCGGAAACACCGACGTCGCCGGCTGGTTTTGGTACGAGCTGGTGCTTGAGCCTCCCAGGGAGTGCCGGCTGGTTTTTCCTGGGAGCGTCGAGCACCAGGTCGATGAGCGGACTAGCCGGAAACACTGACGTCGCCGGCTGATTTTGGTACGAGCTGGTGCTCGAACCTCCCAGGGAGTGCCGGCTGGTTTTCCTGGGAGCGTCGAGCATCAGCTCGATGAGCGGAGCTAGCCGGAAACACTGACGTCGCCGGCTGATTTTGGTACGAGCTGGTGCTTGACCCTCCCAGGGAGTGCCGGCTGGTTTTTCCTGGGAGCGTCGAGCACCAGCTCGATGACCGGAGCTAGCCGGAAACGCTGACGTCGCCGGCTGGTTTTGGTACGAGCTGGTGCTCGAACCTCCCAGGGAGGGCCGGCTTGTTTTTCCTGGGAGCGTCGAGCACTAGCTCGATGACCGGAGCTAGCCGGAAACACTGACGTCGCCGGCTGGTTTTGGTACGAGCTGGCGCTCGAACCTCCCAGGGAGTGGCGGCTTGTTTTTCTTGGGAGCGTCGAGCACCAGCTCGATGAGCGGAGCTAGCCGGAAACACTGACGTCGCCGGCTGGTTTTGGTACGAGCTGGCGCTCGAACCTCCCAGGGAGTGCCGGCTTGTTTTCCTGGGAGCGTCGAGCACCAGCTCGATGAGCGGAGCTAGCCGGAAACACTGACGTCGCCGGCTGATTTTCGTACGAGCTGGTGCTCGAACCTCCCAGGGGGCGCCGCCCGGTGCCCGCGAATCAACCCAGCATAAAGGCTGCGGCCCGCTCCGCTGCCTGATCGATCAGGTCAGTCTGGGTCAGGCCACTGCTCTTGAGCGGCTTGAGGTCATGATCGCCGGTATCCAGCCAATCGACCTGGACCTGAGCTGATAACGGGTACCGCGCCACTTCATCGGTCTTGCCGAAGGGATCGCGGGTGCCCTGCAGGATCAGCGTCGGCGTGCGCAGCTCCGCCAGATGCGCAGTCCGCGTTTTTTCCGGCTTGCCCGGCGGATGAAAGGGATAGCCGAAGCAGATCAGCCCATCAGGCTGCAGCTCGTCGGCCAACAGACTGGCAACCCTACCGCCCATCGATTTGCCTCCTATATAAAGAGGCTGCGGCGCAGCACGGTAATGCTCGCGAAAACTGTCCTGCAGCACCGGCATGGGATTGGGCGGGCGTTTGCTGCCGCCTTCGCGCCTGCCGGCCATGTAGGGAAACTCGAACCGCAACACCCGCACGCCGCGCGTCGCCAGTGCCCTGGCTAGTTGATCCAGGTAGTCGCTGTCCATCGGTGCACCGGCCCCATGGGCCAGCAGCAGGGTTGCCCGAGGCGGGATGGCGGCCGGGGTGTCGAGAAAAGATGTCAAATGGCTGCTCCGATGGCGATATCTTGACGAGTAACTGTATCTTCGGCCAAATAACCTTGATCTTGATCATCTGCGACATCATGCCACAGCGGCGTGTCGGAACCATGCCTTCACAGGCACTACCCCGGGGACTATCCTAGCAAGCCCGGTCAGATGGCCCCGTGCCGAAGGCCGCCCGACCCCGGAGCAACCGCCACGGAATGACGCGGTTTGGCCTTCCCGAGAGCATCGCCAAACCACGCCAATTGCGCAGCACCGCCCCAGGCAGACCGGGCCATTACATTGACATGTGTCATTGCAAAGAGTACGGGCATTCCTCATACTTGCCGCCGCTTTGACCCCCTTTAACCATTGCTATCCGTGGAAATCTCTCGCATGAGCACAGCTACCACTCCGACAGCCTATAACTACAAGGTGGTTCGCCAGTTCGCCGTCATGACGGTGGTCTGGGGTATCGTAGGTATGGCATTAGGTGTCTTCCTTGCGGCCCAGTTAGTTTGGCCCGCACTCAACTTTGACCTGCCCTGGACCAGCTTCGGCCGCCTGCGCCCGCTGCACACCAACGCAGTGATCTTTGCCTTTGGCGGTTGCGCGCTGATGGGTACCTCCTTCTATGTTGTGCAGCGCACTACGCAGGCGCGGCTGTTTTCCGACCGTCTGGCCTCGTTTGTATTCTGGGGTTGGCAGGCTGTCATCGTGTTGGCCGTGATCACCCTGCCACTGGGCTACACCAGCACCAAGGAGTACGCCGAGCTGGAGTGGCCTATCGACATTCTGATCACGATAGTGTGGGTGTCCTATGCGGCGGTGTTCTTCGGCACCATCGCCAGGCGCAAGATGAAGCACATCTACGTCGCCAACTGGTTCTACGGCGCCTTCATCATCACCATCGCGGTGCTGCATGTCGTCAACAATGCGTCGATGCCTGTCAGCATGTGGAAGTCCTACTCCATGTATGCCGGCGCGACCGATGCGATGATTCAGTGGTGGTACGGTCACAACGCGGTAGGCTTCTTCCTGACGGCAGGCTTCCTCGGCATGATGTATTACTTCGTGCCCAAGCAGACCGGGCGCCCGGTATACTCCTACCGCCTGTCCATCGTGCACTTCTGGGCGCTGATCGGCCTGTACATCTGGGCTGGCCCGCACCACCTGCACTACACCGCCCTGCCTGACTGGGCACAGACCCTGGGCATGGTGATGTCACTGATTCTGCTGGCTCCGAGCTGGGGTGGCATGATCAACGGGATGATGACGCTGTCCGGCGCCTGGCACAAACTGCGCACCGACCCAATCCTGCGCTTCCTGGTGGTAGCACTGGCCTTCTACGGCATGTCCACCTTCGAAGGCCCGATGATGGCGATCAAGACCGTGAATGCCCTGTCGCATTACACCGACTGGACCATCGGCCACGTACACGCCGGCGCGCTGGGCTGGGTTGCGATGATCTCCATTGGTGCCATCTACCACATGCTGCCGAAGGTGTTCGGCCGCGAAGAGATGCACAGCATCGGTCTGATCAACGCGCACTTCTGGCTGGCGACCGTCGGTACCGTACTGTACATCGTCTCCATGTGGGTCAACGGCATCACCCAGGGTCTGATGTGGCGCGCGGTCAACGTTGACGGCACCCTGACCTACTCCTTCGTTGAAGCGCTGGAGGCCAGTCATCCGGGCTTCATCGTGCGCTGGATCGGTGGTCTGTTCTTCCTGATCGGCATGCTGCTGATGGCCTACAACACCTGGCGCACCATCCGTGCTGCCAAGCCGGCCGAAGCCCAAGCCGCAGCCCAGATCGCCTGAGGAATTGATTGATGAAACAGCATGAGATAGTTGAAAAGAACGTTGGTCTGCTGATCGTGCTGATCGTGGTAGCGATCAGCTTCGGCGGCCTGACCCAGATCGTACCGCTGTTCTTCCAGGACGAAACCACCCAGCCGGTTGAGGGTCTGCGCCCCTACACCGCGCTGGAGCTGGAAGGCCGCGACATCTATATCCGCGAAGGCTGTGTAAGCTGCCACTCGCAGATGATCCGTCCGTTCCGTTCGGAAACCGAGCGTTACGGTCATTACTCCGTTGCCGGTGAGAGCGTCTGGGAGCACCCCTTCCTGTGGGGCTCCAAGCGTACCGGTCCGGACCTGGCCCGGGTTGGCGAGCGCTACTCCGACGACTGGCATCGTGCGCACCTGATCAACCCGCGTGACGTGGTGCCGGAATCGAAGATGCCGGCCTACCCCTGGCTGCAGGAAAACGTCCTGGATGGCAAGCACACCGCCAAGAAAATGGAAGTACTGCGCAAGCTGGGCGTTCCATACACCGATGAAGACATTGCCGGAGCCACTGCGGAAGTCAAAGGCGTCGCCGAAATGGACGCCCTGATTGCCTATCTGCAGCACCTGGGCACTGTCATCTCCGACCGCCGGTAACCAACAATGGATATCAACACTCTACGCGGCATCGCCACCATATTCGCCATGGTGGCCTTTATCGGCATCGTGGTATGGGCCTACAGCTCGTACAAGAAGAAGGACTTTGATGAGGCCGCTCAGCTACCCTTCGCCGACGACGATGAAGACCAGAAGACGCGGGAGCAGCAAGACACCGGGAGTAATGAAAAATGAGCAATTTCTGGAGTGGGTACATCATTACCCTCACCTTGGTCTTCCTTTTCCTGACCACCTGGCTGCTGTTTGCCACGCGCAAGGGACAGCGGCCTGACCAGACCGACAGCACCACCGGCCATGAGTACGACGGCATCGCCGAGCTGGATAACCCCCTGCCCCGCTGGTGGTTCATGCTGTTCATCGCAACGCTGGTGTTCAGCGCGATCTATCTGGTCCTGTACCCCGGCATGGGCAAATGGCCGGGCGTTCTGAACTGGACCCAGGTCAATCAGTACGAACGTGAAGTGGCGCGCGCCGAGGAGCAATTTGCACCGATCTTCGCCCGCTACACCGATCTGCCGATCAGCGAAGTGGCCCGTGACGAGGAAGCTCTCCGCATCGGTCAGCGCCTGTTCGCGACCAACTGCTCGGTATGCCACGGTTCCGACGCTCGCGGCGCCTTTGGCTTTCCGAACCTGACCGATAATGACTGGCTGTGGGGCGGTGAGCCCGAGCAGATCCTGACTACCCTGCGTCAGGGTCGCCAGGCTGCGATGCCGGCCTGGTTGGCGGTGGTCGGTGAGCAAGGCGTTCGCAACGTCGCCGGCTATGTGCGCAGTCTCTCCGGGCTGGAGTCCGAAGGCGTAGATATCGACGCCGGCAAACAGGTATTTGCCAGCAACTGTGTGGCCTGTCACGGCCCTGATGGCAAGGGCAACCCGCTGCTGGGCGCGCCCAACCTGACCGATGATAACTGGCTGTATGGTTCCAGCATGTTGCAGGTCCAGCACTCCATCCGTGCCGGCCGTAACGGTAACATGCCGTCCCAGGCTCACCTGGGTGAAGACAAGCTGCACATGCTTGCCTCCTACGTCTACAGCCTCTCGCTGGACGACGAGTAACACCCCCGCGCGACGCCCTGTCGCATGGTTCGAGACGCCCGTCCGGTTTAAGCTGGTCGGGCGTCTTCGCATATCCTGACCAGCACTGCTCTGGCCAGGCGTCCCTTCTCATAACGATATGGCCAGCCTGATATGAGCGAGAAGATACCCGTTAAAGATGTTTCCCCGGACAAGATAGAAGCCGTCGACCTGTATGCCAAGCGCGAGAACATTCATACGCGCTCCTACCAGGGCTTTTTCAAGAACATCCGCCTGGCGGGTGTGGCGGCGTTGTTTCTGCTGTTCTTTGGTACCGTGTGGCTGAATATCGACGGTCGCCAGGCGGTGCTGTGGGATCTGCCCGCACGCCAGTTCCATATCTTCGGTGCCACCTTTCAACCACAGGACTTCTTTCTGCTGTCTTTCCTGTTGATCATCTGCGCCTTCGGCCTGTTCTTCATCACCACCTTCGCCGGGCGCATCTGGTGCGGTTATACCTGTCCGCAAACCGTGTGGACCTGGATTTTCATGTGGGCCGAGCGCGTCACCGAAGGCGAGCGCAACGCGCGTATCAAGCTCGACGCGGCGCCAGTAAGCGCCAACAAACTGCTGCGCCGCAGTGCCAAGCATACGTTGTGGATCGGTGTGTCACTGGTCACCGCGCTGACCTTTGTCGGTTACTTCACGCCCATTCGCGGCCTGCTGGTCGACCTGGTCACCTTCAACCTGAACGGCTGGGCGGCCTTCTGGATATTTTTCTTCACTGCGGCGACCTATATCAACGCCGGCTGGCTGCGCGAACAGGTGTGCTTCTACATGTGCCCCTACGCGCGCTTCCAGAGCGTGATGTTCGACAAGGACACCATGGTGGTGACCTATGACTATCATCGCGGCGAAGACCGTGGCCCGCGCAAGAAGGGCGTCGAACCCGCCGAGCTGGGCCTGGGCGATTGCATCGATTGCACGATGTGCGTACAGGTCTGCCCCACCGGGATCGACATCCGCGACGGCCTGCAACACGAATGCATCCAGTGCGCGGCCTGTATCGACGCCTGTGACGACGTCATGGACAAGATGGGTTACGACCGTGGCCTGATCCGCTACACCACCGAACACAACATGGCTGGCCAGAAGACCCGCATCCTGCGTCCGCGCCTGATCGGCTACGGGGCCGCGCTGGCGCTGATGATCGGCATGTTCATCTTCACCATTGGCAATATGGCTCAAGTCAGCCTGGATGTGCAGCGCGACCGAAACGTTCTGTATCGGGAAGCCCGTGGCGGGGCCATCGAAAACGTGTACATAATCAAGGTCATGAACAAGGGTCAGCAGGCCCGCACCTTCAATCTGACGGTAGAAGGTCATCCGGAACTGGAGCTGGTACTGGCCGCCAATCGGCTCGCCATCGAGCCCAGCAGCCTGCTGCAGGTGCCGGTCAACGTCCAGCTGGAGCCAGAGTTCATGCAAGGCACCAACATGCCAATCACTTTCATCGTTACCGCGGCCGATGATGACAGCGTCTCGGCAACCTCCGAGAGCCGCTTCATGGGCCCGACACTCAGGTAGACACATGCAACACGACGAAAACATACCCCCGTGGTACAAGCAATTCTGGCCCTGGTTCCTGATCAGCATCCTGGTGTTTGCCGTGGTGATCGGGCTGGGCCTGTTGTACGTCTCCATGCTCAACCCCGACAGCATGGTGCGCGACAACTATTACAAGGAAGGCCGCGCGATCAATATGCACATGGGGCGCGATCATCGCGCCAGCGAGCTGGGTCTGAGCGCCAGCTTCACGGTCGACGAGCTGACCGGTGATATCAGCCTCCAGCTTGATGGAGAGCTGCAGCAGTTGCCGCCCCAGTTAGCCCTGGAGCTCATATCACCCACCCATGCCGAGCGTGACCGTACAGTGATGCTGCAACAGATTTCCGGCAACCGCTACACCGGTCAGTTGGAGTGGGGCATCCGGGGTCGACATTATATCGACCTGAGCGATCCGGCCCTGCCCGGCGAAACTGGCTGGCGCCTGACCGACGAAATCACTCTGGTCATGGGACAGCAGCACCAGCTCGCCGCAAAATGACCCAACCCGCGCCTTGCTATCACTGCGGCGAACCGGTTCCGTCCGGTTCGTCATGGTGCAGTATCATTCTCAGCGAGCAGCGCGCCATGTGCTGCCCCGGTTGCCAGGCCGTGGCCGACGCCATTGTCGCCGGCGGCCTGGAGTCCTACTACACCCACCGTACGGAAAACTCCGCCAATCCTGAAGCCCTGCCCCGGGCTCTGCAGGATGAGCTGGAGATGCTCGATCGCAGCGATGTACAGCAACGCTATGTCCGCAGCGAGGGCGACCACCAGCAGATCGAACTACTGATCGAGGGCATCAGCTGCGCCGCCTGCGGCTGGCTGATCGAAAAGCGCCTGGCACAGATGCCGGGTGTAATCGAAGCCACGCTGAATCTGGGCAACAACCGGCTGAATCTGAGCTGGGGCGCTGCCGATACGCGGCTGTCCGCATTGCTGGGTGAGATCAAACGCATCGGCTATGCCGCCCATCCCTACGAGCCAGACAAGGCCAGCGAGCAGATTGCCAGGGAAAACCGCCAGTATCTGCGCCGCCTCGGCCTGGCCGGGCTGATGTTCATGCAGGTGATGATGGCGACCATGGCACTGTGGGATGGTTTCAATCAGGACCTGACCCAGGAGATGGCGGTTACCCTGCGCTGGGCCGCCCTGCTGATGACCACCCCGGTGGTGCTGTACAGCTGTGCGCCGTTCTTCCGCGGCGGCTGGCGCGACCTGAAGAACCGTCGACTGAGTATGGACGTGTCGGTCTCCATGGCGATCGGCAGTGCCTATGGCGCGGGCATCTGGGCGACCTTGACCAATTCCGGCGAGATCTACTTCGATTCGGTGACGATGTTCGCGTTCTTCCTGCTGGCTGGCCGCTATCTCGAACGCCGCGCCCGCCAGCGTACCGTGGAAAGCACCGCCAAGCTGGTCAACCTGCTGCCGCCCAGCACCATCCGGGTAGATGCGCAAGGCCAGCCACAGCGGATCATGCTGGACGATGTGCGCCCCGGCGATCTGCTGGAAATCAAACCTGGGGAAAGCATACCGGCGGACGGCATCATCACTCGCGGTGTCAGCAGCATCGATGAATCTGCCCTGTCCGGTGAATACCTGCCGCTGGCCAAGCAGGTCGGCGATCAGGTTACTGCGGGGACCCTCAATGTCGAAGGGCCGCTGCAAATCCGGGTCAATGCCGTGGGTACCGAGACCCGCCTGTCAGCTATCGTCCGCCTGCTGGAACGCGCCCAGGCCGACAAGCCCAGACTGGCGCAGTTGGCCGATCAGGTAGCGCAGTACTTCCTGATCACCGTGCTGCTGGCCATCGTACTGGTCGGCAGCGCCTGGTGGTGGTTGGTCAATGGCGAGACGGCATTCTGGATCATCATCGCCATGCTGGTGGCAACCTGCCCCTGCGCCCTGTCACTGGCCACACCGACAGCATTGACCACAGCCACCGGCAGCCTGCAGAAGCTCGGCCTGCTGATCACCCGCGGGCACGTGCTGGAGGGCCTGAACAAGATAGATACGGTCATTCTCGACAAGACCGGCACGCTTACCGAAGGCCGCATGACCCTGGAGCGGATCCTGCCCTTCCCCGGCCACGACGGGGAGCAGGCGCTGCTGCAGGCGCGCATGATCGAATCGCGCTCCGAACACCCTATCGCCCGCGCCTTCGGCCGTAGCGCGGCCCAGGCCGACAGCGTGACCAGTCATCCGGGTCTGGGGCTGGAGGGGCTTTGCGACGACCAATTGCTGCGTATCGGCAAACCTGGCTATGTGGCAGAGCTGGGCAGCTGGAGCGCACCCGCGGTGCCCGACGAACCCGGCCAGTGGCTGCTGCTGGGCGATGCCCAAGGGCCGATAGCCTGGTTCGTGCTCAATGATCGTCTGCGCACCGATGCCGGCCAACTGATCCGCCAGCTCAGGGATCGGGGCCTGCGGGTGGTGTTGCTGTCGGGGGACCATGCGCCGGTGGTAGAGCGCATGGCCCACAATCTGGGCATCGAGGAAGCCATCGGCAATGCCACACCGGCGGACAAGCTGGCCTTTGTTCAGCAGTTGCAGGATCAGGGCGCCCAGGTACTGATGCTCGGTGATGGCGTCAATGACGTGCCGGTGCTGGCCAGCGCCAATATCTCGGTGGCCATGGGCGAGGCTTCTGATCTGGCCAAGACCAGCGCCGATGCGGTGCTGCTCAGCAGCCACCTGCAAGTACTGAGCGATACCTTCACCGTAGCCAGACGCACCCGGCGGATCATGATCCAGAATCTGTTCTGGGCAGGGGCGTATAATGCCGGGATATTGCCGCTGGCTGCGCTCGGACTGGTCTCGCCGGCCCTCGCTGCGGCGGGCATGTCCGCCAGCTCGCTGCTGGTGGTACTCAATGCCTTGCGTCTCAGCCGGTTACCACACAGCACGCGACGCCCGTCATCCAAGCCCCTACAGGAGCAGTTCGCATGACTATCCTCTACATTCTGGTGCCGGTCGCCATAGTGCTGGTGATCATTGCCATCTGCGTCTTCAACTGGGCCGTCAACAATGGCCAGTACGACGACCTCGACAGTCCCGCCCACAGCATCCTGTTTGACGAGGAAGATCCTGCTCACCTGGCCGCCCGCAAGAAAGCCGATCAGAGCGGCACGCCATCGAAGGATGACGGTCAGGACGAGGGTCGCAGCTGAACATGGAGCTGTTACCGCTGTTTCTTACCGCATTGGCCCTGGGGTTGCTGGGCGGCGGCCATTGCATTGGTATGTGCGGCGGGCTGATGGGCGCGCTGACGCTGGCGATTCCTGCCGAACAGCGCCACGGCTGGCGACTATGGCGTGTGCTGCTGGGCTACAACGCCGGGCGCATCGCCAGTTACGGTATGGCTGGCGCATTGATCGGCAGTCTCGGCTGGCTGATTCAGGATCTGGGGCTGGGCCAGGGGCTGCGCGTCATCGCCGGTCTGCTGATGATTGCCATGGGGCTGTATCTGGCCAATTGGTGGGCCGGGCTGACGCGCATTGAGCGACTCGGCCGCGGCCTGTGGAAACATCTGGAGCCACATGCTCGCAAGCTGCTGCCGGTCAGCCGGCTGCCCCAGGCTCTGCTGCTCGGCGCCCTATGGGGCTGGCTGCCCTGCGGGCTGGTCTACAGCACCCTGGTCTGGGCCAGCAGTCAGGGCGATGCGGCGGTGTCCGCAGGCCTGATGATGACCTTCGGTCTGGGCACGCTACCGACGCTCCTGGCTACCGGGCTGTTCGCCAACCGCATGATGGCCATCCTGAAGAAACGCGCGGTGCGCATCACCGCCGGCCTGCTGATCATCCTGTTCGGTATCTGGACCATACCCGGGCCGCATACCGCCTGGTTGATGGGCGGGCATCATGGCAGCGAGCAACATCAGGCGCCCCATACCGGGCATTGAACTCAAAGCGGTGGTAGAATTCCTGCTTACCCGACAGAGCACGCCGGCTGTTCGGCTACCGGCCGCAGGAATAGTTGAGGATCGACCCGTCATGACCGATGCCATGCCATTGTCAGCCCGCGAGGCGCACTGCAAGGACTGCAGCCTGGCCTGCATGTGCCTGCCCATCGCGCTGCATGCCGATGAGATGGACGCGCTGGATCGTATCGTCAAGCGCGGCCGGCCGCTGCGCCGCGGCGAGGTGTTGTTTCGCCAGGGCGACGAGTTCAACTCCATCTATGCATTGCGTACCGGCGCGATCAAGACCTACAGCCTCTCCGATGAGGGCGACGAACAGATCACCGGCTGCCATCTGGCCGGCGAACTGATCGGTATGTCCGGGATGGACACCAGTCGCTATACGGTGACCGCCGTGGCGCTGGAGACCACCTCGGTATGCGAAATCCCCTTCGAGACTCTCGACGAGCTGACCGCGGTCCTGCCGCAGCTGCGCAAACAACTGATGCGCCTGATGAGCCGGGAGTTGCGTGAGGATCAGGAGATGATGTTGCTGCTGTCGCGCAAGAATGCCGATCAGCGCATCGCCACGCTGCTGATCAACCTCTCGGCGCGCTTCCGGGTGCGCGGCTATTCGGCCAAATCCTTCCGGCTGGCCATGTCGCGCAGCGAGATCGGCAACTATCTGGGGCTGGCGGTGGAAACCGTATCCCGGGTATTCACCCGCTTCCAGCAGCAGGGGCTGATCACCGCCGAAGGCAAGCAGATCGAAATCCTCGACTATATTCAGCTCTGTGCTCTGGCCGGCGGCCAGAACGATTGAACCAGGACCCGTTTATCCCATGATTTTTGACGAATTCACGATCAAGTCCCTGATCCGCCCGGTACCGGGCTTCCCCAAGGAAGGCGTCACCTTCCGCGACATCACCCCGCTGTACCAGTCGCCGCGTGCCATGCGCATGGTCGCTGACAGCCTGATCCAGCGCTATGTCGAATCACCGGTTACCCATATCGGTGCGATCGATGCCCGGGGCTTTCTGCTGGGCGCGGTACTGGCCTACGAGCTGAACAAGCCGCTGATCCTGTTTCGCAAGGCCGGCAAGCTGCCCGCCGATTGCCTGCGCGAGGCCTACAGCACCGAGTACGGCGAGGCCCATATCGAAGTCCACCGTGACGCCCTGAAAGAGGGTGACCAGGTACTGCTGCTCGATGACCTGATCGCCACCGGCGGTACCTTCCTGGCTGCCGCGCGCCTGGTTTCCCAGCTCGGCGCCGAGGTATACGAAGCAGCTGCCATCATTGACCTGCCTGACCTCGGTGGCTCGCGATTGATCCAGGACGCCGGCATCGCCACCTTTACCCTCTGCGCCTTCGAAGAGGCCGAATAAGCCGATGCCTGCAGAGGCAAGTGCCCCCGCTCTGATCGAGCGGGGCACACCCGCTTTCCGCCGCGCCAGCCTGGCGCTGTTCATCTCCTCGCTGGTGATCTTCGGCAACCTGTATGCCATTCATCCTCTGCTGCCGCTGATCTCCGCACAGTACGACGTGAGCACCCTGCAGGCCAGTAATGCCTTTACCCTGAGCAGCCTGACCCTGGGCCTGTCATTGCTGCTGCACGGGCCGCTGTCCGATGCCTTTGGCCGGCGTGCTCCATTGATCATCGGCCTGGCCATGACCTCGCTACTAACCCTGGGCATGGCCTTTATCAGCAGTTTCAATGCGCTGTTGTGGATGCGCGTGGCGCAGGGCGTCGCGCTCGGCGTGCTCCCTGCCACCGCCGTTGCTTACCTTGGCGACAGCATGAACCGCCAGGCCCTGATCGGCGCCGTAGGTCTGTACATTGGCGGCAATACCCTGGGTGGCGCCGGTGGGCGCGTGCTCGGCGGCTTCATTGCCGATCATCTCGGGCTGCAGATGGTGTTCCTGATCCTTGGCGCCGGCAGCTTGGTGTGCGCGCTCGCGGTCGCCCTGCTGCTGCCACCGGCCAAGGCCTTTCGTCCGCAACGTTTGTCGCTGGGCGGCAGCCTGCGCACCTTTGCCAGCCATCTGCGCAACCGCGCGCTGTTACCAGCCTATCTGGTCGGCGGGCTGGGGTTCATGGTATTCATCAATCTCTACACCTTCATCACCTTCCGTCTCAGCGCGGCGCCCTGGCAACTGGGCGCCAGCAGTCTCGGCCTGCTGTTTCTGACCTACATGGCGGGCACTTTCTCAGCCAGCATGTCCGGTCGCATCAACCCAGCGCGCGCGGCCCAGGGCATGGCTGTGGGGGTGGTAATCTTCATGGTGGGTTGCCTGATCACCCTGGCCGAACCGCTATGGCTGATCATTACCGGCCTGATCTTCAACGCGTTCGGCTTCTTCCTCACCCATTCGCTGGCCAACAGTTGGGTCAACCAGCATGCCGCCCACGGCAAGGCCAGCTCCGCCTCGCTGTACTCGGTGTTCTACTACCTGGGTGCGGCTATCGGTATCTACTATCTAGCCCCCTTCTGGCGCGCTGCAGGCTGGCCGGCGGTGGTTGCCGGGAGTCTGCTGGTATTGATGGTCAGTCTGGCACTGATCTTCCGCTTGCACCGCGTTCGGCAGCACAGCTGACTGGACGTACCCGGCGTGCTTGCCTATCATCACTCCGAGAACAAAAACACCATCCTGTCTCAAGACAGGACAAGCCAGGGAAATGCCGGCATGCCCATAGCTACTCTGCCCCCCGACACCCGTCTGTTGCTGATCGATGATCACCAGATTTATCTCGACGGTGTGACCTTGACCCTCAATACGCTGTGCAAGGGTATTGAGCTGGACCACGCCCGCAATGCCAGCGAAGCGGAACAGCAGGTCCGTCAGCACACTTATGACCTTATCCTGCTGGACCTGCATCTACCTGACAGTAACGGTCTGATCCTGCTGGAAAAGCTCCGCGCCATCGACCCGCTGACACCAATAGCCATTCTCACCGGCAGCAACAACCCAAGCGACATGGATGCCGCTCTGCACCTCGGTGCCGCCGGTTTCATCAGCAAGACCGCTGATGGCCCGATGCTGATCAGCGCCGCCTTGCGTCTGCTGTTCGGTGAACAGGTGGTAATGGCTAACGAACACCAGCCGCTGGATCGTCAGACCAATGCCCGCGAGCAAGGCATCACTCCGCGGCAGCTGGAGATCCTCGACCTGCTGGCCGAAGGGCTGCCGAACAAGGTGATCTGCCAACGGCTGTCCCTGTCCGAAGATACTGTCAAGACCCACCTCAAAGCCGTCTTCGCCGCCCTCGGCTGCCACAACCGCACCGAATGCGTAAACACCGCGCGCCGGCAGGGTTTGATCAGCAGTTAGCCGCTCACGCACGACAAGGAAAAGCGCCCAACCCGCGTTCGGGCGCTACGCCTGTGGCATTAGCTCAGGTGATGGATGCCATCTGTCCCTGCAGCAGTGACTGCACTAGTCGTCGCAGGCGCGCGGGCAAGACGGGTTTGTAGATGAGCAGGACATTTGCTGCTTCGGCGCTGCGGGCCAGCTCGTCGCTGGTGTCGGCAGTGACCAGCACGGCGGGTCCGGTGTAGAGCTCTTCCTGGCGCATTGCTTCGATCAACTCCAGGCCAGTCATGCCGCCTTCCAGATGGTAATCCGCGAGCAACAGGTCGACTTCGCCATCACGCCGGTCGCCGCGCAGCAGTCTCCCCCCCTGCTCATGACTTTCGACCTCGCAACCCCAGTGGCGCAGCAGAACTTCCATGGCCTGGCGGTTAACCAGGTCATTCTCCACCAGCACCACCCGACCCTGCAGCCTCGCGCTACCCGACAGGGCTGCAGGCTGTGCTTCCTCCTGCCACTCACCTTTGGGCACTTCAACCCAGAAGGAAGAACCCTGCCCCGGTTCGGATTCAACGCCGGAAGGGTATTCCAGCAGACGCTGCAGCTGACGACAGATCGACAATCCCAGCCCAACGCCCTTCTCCAGCGTACGCGCGGGGTTGCGCAGCTGGGTGAACTCTTCGAATATTCGCGCCTGCTCATCGCGACTCAACCCACAGCCATTGTCCACCACGGCAATGCGCAGTTGCTCGTCCCGTTCGCTCACCACGACCCGCACCTGTGTGGCGCCGGCGTGTACCAATGCATTGTTCAGATAGTTGCGCACCAACCGCTCCAGCAGCATGGGATCGGTATACAGCGCGCAGTGCGGCGGGCAGTCGAGCACCAGTTCGATATCCCGCTCCCCGGCGCTGACCTCGAAGCCAGCCAGCAGCCGCTGCAGCCAGCCGCGCAGATTGATGTGGCGCAATTGCGGACGCACCATGCCCACCGAGAGCCGGGAAATATCCAGCAGCGAGTTGAGCATCGCCTGCAGCAGATGGGTCGATTCGGCCAGCCGGGTGACGCTTTTGCGGGTTTCCGGCTCGATCACCTTTTCTTCCAGATGGCGGATGAACAGGGTCATGGCATGCAGGGGCTGGCGCAGGTCATGACTGGCGGTGGCCAGAAAGCGCGTCTTGCCCTGGCTTTCCCGCTCGGCACGGTCCCGGGCAGCCTGCAATAACTGCTCGTTGAGATAGGCCCGGCGCAGCATATGTTCGTAGGCATAGGCGCCGATGCTGCCCATCAGGGTGAAACAGCCGAGAAACAGGCCATTACCCAATACGATCTGCCGCGAGGAACCGATTGCCGCTTCCCCGGCCAGATAGCTGAGCACGATGAACCAGGAGCCCAGCGCGGAGCTGCGCATGGGCAGCCCCAGCAAGAAACAGCCCGACAGCAGAATCAGATACAGTCCATCGTGCGTGACCGCCACCGGCACTTGCTGCGTCCGGCAAACCAGGATGACCATGATCACCATCAACCCGGTAGATATATATCCCAGGGTGGCGATATCGAAGGCGGATCGCGGACTTACTCGCCCCGGCCGGTTGGAGTACCACAGGCAGAAGCACACCAGTAGCAGCACCAGCACCCGCACGGTGATGCTCAGGTGATACACGGATGCCGGCAGAAACGCGTAATCCACCCAGATGAACAACAGCATGAAGCCGATACTGGAGACTGCCACCGCCCATACCCGGCTGCACATTTTGCGGTGCATGTAGGCCTGGAAGTCCGCCTCGATCGGGACGGGAAATCGCAGCCGGCCAAGGCGACGACTTTGGGCCAACAACCCGGGTTCATCCAGCGGCTCGGCCAATCCGGCCTGGGTGACTTGCGTCATCTTGTTGTTATCCTTTGGTTCGGTATCGTGCAAGATTACCCCTTTGCGCTCAGACCACCAAGTACGCGCTGGGCCACAGGTTTCAGTTGCCCTCGCCCACCTTGTTTACTAACTTGATAGCTCATCCGCTACGCCCGCCATGCTCAGGCGAGCCATTTCACACCGGGGAAGTCACATGCCGCAAACCGCCACTATCAACCGCCAGATTCTGCTCGCTTCACGCCCGGTGGGCGCACCGGTGCCGGACAACTTCAAACTGGTCGAAACCCCGGTCCCCCACCCTGGCGAAGGTCAGATGCTGCTGCGCAACCTATGGATGTCGCTGGACCCATACATGCGCGGCCGCATGAGCGATGCCAAGTCCTATGCCGACCCGGTAGCGGTCGGTGATGTGATGCCCTGCGGTGCCGTCAGCCGGGTAATGGAATCCAACCTGGATGGTTTTTCCGCCGGTGATCTGGTGATGTGCTACACCGCCGGCTGGCAGGATTACAGCCTGTCCAATGGCAGCATGGTCTTCAAGCTTGACCCGAATATGGCCGAGCCGTCCCAGGCGCTTGGCGTGCTCGGCATGCCCGGTTTCACCGGCTATATGGGCTTGCTGGATATCGGTCAGCCCAAAGCCGGCGAGACGGTGGTAGTGGCTGCGGCCACTGGTCCGGTCGGCAGTGTGGTCGGCCAGGTGGCGAAGCTCAAGGGTTGCCGCGTGATCGGTATCGCCGGCGGACCGGACAAATGCGCCTATGCGGTGGATGAACTGGGCTTCGATGCCTGCCTGGATCACAAGCTCGACAGCCTGGCCAATGACCTGGCCAATGCCTGCCCCGACGGCATCGACGTATATTTCGAGAACGTCGGCGGCAAGGTATTCGATGCGGTCATGCCACTGCTCAACCCCCACTCTCGGGTTCCCATCTGTGGACTGATCGCCCAGTACAACGCCACTGAGCTGCCACCGGGCCCGGACCGCCTGCCGCAACTGATGCGCTTGATGCTGAGCCAGCGCATCCGCATGCAGGCGTTCATCATCTTCGACAACTACGGTCCGCATTATCCCGAGTTCCTGCAGACCATGACCCCCTGGGTCGCCGAGGGCAAGGTAAAGGTCAGGGAGGATCGGGTCGAGGGGCTGGAAAACGCGCCCCAGGCATTCATCGGCATGCTCGAAGGGCAGAACTTTGGCAAAATGGTGGTCAAAATAGCTGACTGAGACCGCCCATGACGCCCGCCACCAAAGTGCTCGACAAAGCCAAGGTCGGATACCAACTGCACCGCTACGAACATGATCCACAGGCCGAGTCCTATGGCGGTGAAGCCGCCGATAAACTCGGCCTCGACCCGCAACAGGTATTCAAGACCCTGTTGGCCAGCACCGACACCGGCGAACTGCTGGTGGCGGTGGTGCCGGTCAATGGAGTGTTGGACCTGAAATTGCTGGCCAAGGCTGCCGGGGCGAAGAAAACTGCCATGGCCGACCCCGCCGCCGCCCAGCGCAGTACCGGTTATCTGTTGGGCGGTATCAGCCCGCTGGGCCAGAAAAAGCGTCTGCGCACCTTCATCGATGCCAGTGCCAATGACTGGCCAAGAGTGTTCGTCAGCGGCGGACGACGCGGCCTGGAGATAGAACTGCAACCACAGGATCTGGCCAGCCAGACCGGCGCCAGCTTCGCCGCTATCGGCCGGGCCAGCTGATCATCCACAGGACCTCGGGGACCGCCTCAATGCCGAAACATCTTCTCGCCATCGATCAGGGCACCACCAGCAGCCGCGCCATGCTGTTCGATGAGCACTGCCAGCCGGTGAGCGTGGCACAACAGGAGTTCACCCAGCACTTTCCCCGGGATGGCTGGGTGGAGCACGATCCGGAGGACATCTGGCAGAGCGTGTTGGCGGTGGTACGCGAGGCGCTGACCAAGGCCGAACTGGATGCCGCCGATGTGCTGGCCATCGGTATCACCAACCAACGCGAAACTACTGTGGTCTGGGATGCAGCCACCGGTGAACCGGTCTATCCGGCCATCGTCTGGCAGGACCGGCGCACCGCCGCCTTTTGTGATCGCCTGCAATCCGAGGGGCACGAGCCCCTGATCAACCAGCGCACCGGACTGCTGATTGATCCGTATTTCTCTGCGACCAAGCTGCGCTGGGTGCTGGACAATGTCGCTGGCACGCGCGAACGCGCCGAACGGGGTGAGCTGCGCTTTGGCACGATCGACAGCTTTCTGCTGTGGCGCCTGACCGGCGGCCGGGTGCACCGCACCGACGCAACCAATGCCTCACGCACCATGCTGTTCAACATTCACAACCAGCAGTGGGACGAAGATCTGCTGCAGCTGCTGGACATACCGCGCAGCCTGCTACCGGAGGTGCTGGATAACGCTGCGGATTTCGGTCAGACCGACGCAGCGCTGTTCGGCGCCAGCCTGCCGATCGCGGCCATGGCCGGGGATCAGCAGGCCGCACTGGTCGGCCAGGCCTGCTTCGCCCCCGGCAGCGTCAAGAGCACCTATGGCACCGGCTGCTTCATGGTGATGAATACCGGCGAGCAGCCGGTAGCCTCTTCCCACCGGCTGCTGACCACGGTCGGCTATCGGCTCGGCGGGCGGACCACCTACGCACTGGAGGGCAGCATCTTCGTCGCCGGCGCCGCGATCCAGTGGCTGCGCGACGGCCTCAAGCTGATCCGCCACGCCGATGAGACCGAAGCCCTCGCCGAACAGGTGGGCGATCAGAGCGGTGTGTACCTGGTACCGGCCTTCACCGGCCTGGGTGCGCCCTACTGGGACCCGCTGGCGCGGGGGGCGATCTTCGGCCTGACGCGGGATACCGGCATCGCCGAAATCGTCACTGCGGGACTGCAGTCGGTGTGCTTCCAGACCCGCGATCTGCTGGAAGCGATGATCGCCGATGGCGCCATCGCCACCTCGGCCTTACGGGTGGATGGCGGCATGGTGGTGAATAACTGGATGGTCCAGGCCCTGGCCAATACCCTCGGCGTCCCGGTGGACCGCCCCCAGGTAACAGAAACCACCGCCCTCGGCGTGGCTTGCCTGGCGGGTTTGCATATGGGCCTGTTCGACAGCCTGGATGCCATTGCGGCGCGCTGGGATTGCGAGCGCAGCTTTCAGCCAGCCATGCCAGAAGAGCGCCGTGAAGCGCTCTACAGCGGCTGGCTGGATGCGGTCAGCCGAATCAGGAATCAGCATCCCTGATCGGCTTGTCCTGCGTCGGAATAACCGGCTCAGCCGTCGCCAGGGCGTTCTCTTCAGCCAGCTCGGCCTGAGACAATTCCTCGGTCGGCACGGCAACTACTTCCTGCTCCTCCCGGGCTTCGGCGTACAAGCTCCAGGCAGCGATGAATAGCGCCGCAATCAGCGGCCCGATGACAAAACCGTTGAGCCCGAACAACGCCAACCCGCCCAGAGTGGAAATCAATATCACATAGTCGGGCAGTTTGGTGTCCTTGCCTACCAGGATGGGGCGCAGTACGTTATCCGCCAGACCGATGACCACCGCGCCGAAAGCGGTCAGTATTGCCGCCTCCCACATGGCTCCGGTTGCCAGGAAGTAGATCGCCACCGGCCCCCAGATCAGTCCGGCACCGACTGCCGGCAGCAACGACAACACCGCCATGATCACACCCCAGAGCAGCGCGCCCTGCAGCCCCAGCGCCCAGAAGATGAACCCGCCCAGCGCGCCCTGCACCACCGCCACCGCGATGTTGCCCTTGACCGTGGCCTTGATCACCGTAGTGAACTTGCTGAGCAGGTGCTGTTTGTAGCCTTCACCCAGCGGAATGGCCCGGCGGATTCTCGACGCCACCTGCCGGCCATCGCGCAGCAGGAAGAACAGCAGATAGAGCATGATCGCGAAGCTGATCAGGAACTGGAAGGTGTTCTGACCGATGCTGAAGGCCTTGGTCGCCAGATATTGGCTACCGCTCATCGCCAGCTGGGAAATACGTTCCTGCACGCTGGAAATATCGGTCAGGCCGAATCGCGCCAGCAGATCCTGGGCAAAGCCGGGCAAGGCGTTGATGACCTGTTGCAGGTAGGCACCAAAGTCGAGGGTACCCGTATCGATACGCTGGTAGATGGCTGCCCCTTCCTGGACCAGCGCACCGGCCAGCAGGCTGACCGGCAAAATCACCATCAACAGGATGATGGCCAGGGTAATCAGCGCCGCCAACCCCCGCCGCTGATTGAGCCGCGTTTCGAAACGCCGCTGCATCGGCTGAAAGATCAATGCCAGGACAGTGCCCCAGAAGACCGCACCATAAAACGGCAACAGCAACCAGACGAAGGCCACCGAGACCAATGCCAGCAGCAGGATGAAACTCTTGTTTTCAAAATTCTCGTTGAGCATGACCGGCCAGCGACTCCAGATTCCGTGGAAACACGAAGAATACCAGTGGTAACCGATTGCAGATAGCACGCTGCATGGCAATTCCTGTACGTATGTGTGCTGCCGCAAAATTAACCAAACCCTGCGACCAGCTCATTGTCCCAATGGATGAGTACCATTTCATTGGCACACCGGAGATTCCCCATGAAAACCCTGGCACTGATCTTCACTACCGCGCTGCTGGCCACCCCGGTCGCGTTTGCCGAGGATGTCACCTGCACATCCAACATGCAGGAGCTGGCGCGCTATTCTTCGGCGCCCCTGGATCAACTGTCCGACGAAGCCCGCACCCAGCTCGAAGATCATATCCGCCTGGCCGGTGAAGCCCAGGCGCAAGGTGATGAGGAAAGCTGCGTCGTCCATTCCAGCAAGGCATTGCAGGAAATCAACAGCATCGGCAATGAAGAAGGCGCTATGGATAACGCCGACAGCTAGCGCTCAATCAGGCAACCAGAAACCAAAAAAGCCCTGACTCTTGCGAATCAGGGCTTTCGGTATTGGTCGGAGCGACTGGAATCGAACCAGCGACCTTCTCGTCCCGAACGAGACGCGCTACCAGGCTGCGCTACGCTCCGTGTTTGTGAGGCGGCATTTTACATAATCGTCCGTTTTTCACAAGAGGGGGTTGAAAAAATCTTTTGTCATCCGGTGCTTAGGGGAGCTTTCCCATACGGTCGGGCACAAAAAATCCCGTCACGACCAGGCCGGGACGGGATCTTTTCAGTCCACTGGACCTCACTCCGCAGTGGCGGCGCTCACCATGGTCTGCAGTTCGCCGGAGTCGAACAGTTCCTGGATGATGTCACTGCCGCCGACCAGTTCACCCTTTACCCACAGCTGCGGGAAGGTCGGCCAGTTGGCGTACTTGGGCAGCTCCGTGCGGATGTCCGGATTCTGCAGGATGTCAACGTAGGCGAACTTCTCGCCGCAGCTCATCAGCGCCTGAACCGCGCGGGCGGAAAAACCGCACTGGGGCGCGTTGGGTGCGCCTTTCATGTAGATGAGTACCGGGTGGCTGGAGATCTGCTCTTTGATGGTGTCGATGGTGCTCATGGGAGTCCTCAATGGCGTGGCCCGAAATTGCGCTCATTGTACCGCAAAGTGGATCTCGTTGCCGAGGAGCAGCGACAGGGGCACGGGTATTTGCCTTGCACCGGATTTTCCCTATAAGATCCCCGCTTCTCACTTTTTCGCGTATGGCTTGTACCGGGCCGTCAGGTCACGGTAAGGCCCACTGTTTCCGGTCGACAGCCGACCGATGTAACCAGGTAGCACAAGATGACTGTACGGCATTTTCTTTCGTTGATGGATTGCACCCCGGCAGAACTGGCTGGACTGCTGAAACGCGGTATCGAGCTCAAGTCACTGCATCAGCAGGGCGTCATCTACGAGCCGTTGAAAAACCGTGTGCTGGGCATGATCTTCGAAAAGGCCTCGACCCGGACCCGGGTGTCCTTCGAGGCGGGTATGATCCAGCTGGGCGGTCAGGCCATCTTCCTGTCACCCCGCGATACCCAGCTGGGTCGTGGCGAGCCGATCGAGGACAGCGCCCGGGTGCTGTCGCGCATGTGCGATGCGGTCATGATCCGTACCTTTGCCCACAGCACTCTGGACACCTTCGCCGCCCATTCACAGGTGCCGGTGATCAACGGCCTGAGTGATGACCTGCATCCTTGCCAACTGCTGGCCGACATGCAGACCTTCCTGGAGCACCGCGGCAGCATCAAGGACAAGGTAGTGGTCTGGATCGGCGACGGCAACAACATGTGCAACAGCTATATCCAGGCGGCGATGCAGTTCGACTTCCAGTTGCGTATTGCCTGCCCCGAGGGTTATGACCCGGACCCGGCGTTTCTCGAACAGGCTGGCGGTCGCGTCACCCTGCTGCGCGATCCCAACGAGGCCGTTGCCGGCGCCCACCTGGTATGCACCGATGTCTGGGCCTCCATGGGTCAGGAAGAGGAAGCACAGGCTCGCATGCAGAGTTTCGCGCCCTATCAGGTGACGCCAGCAATGCTCGACCGGGCGGACGAGTCGGTGATCTTCATGCACTGCCTGCCGGCTCACCGGGGCGAGGAAGTATCGGCGGCGCTGATGGAGGATCCGCGCAGCGTGGTCTGGGATCAGGCGGAGAACCGCCTGCATGCACAGAAGGCACTGGTTGAATTCCTGCTCATCGACTGACGGTAGCCCCCATGTCCGATATCGTTCTGGAGCTGAATAATCTCGCCTGCGGCTATGCCGGGCACAAGGTGGTACAGGAGCTGAGCATCCATCTGCGCGCCGGCGATATCGGCTGCCTGCTCGGCCCGTCCGGCTGCGGCAAGACCACGACCCTGCGCAGCATTGCCGGTTTCGAGCCGGTCAGCGCCGGGGAGATTCGCCTGGATGGCCAGGTACTGTCGAGCCCTACCCATAACGTACCGCCGGAGCAACGGCGGATCGGCATGGTATTCCAGGATTACGCCCTGTTCCCGCACCTGACCGTGGCGCAGAACATTGCTTTCGGCATCAACAAACACCCCGAACGCCAGCGCATTGTTGGCGAGCTGCTGGAGCTGGTCAAACTCGGCAAGCTCGGCCAGCGCTATCCCCATGAGCTGTCCGGCGGCCAGCAGCAGCGGGTAGCACTGGCCCGCGCACTGGCACCGGAACCCCGGCTGCTGCTGCTCGACGAGCCCTTCTCCAATCTGGACGGCGAGCTGCGCCGGCGGCTGTCGGGTGAGGTGCGCGACATCCTCAAGGCCCGCGGCACCAGTGCGATGCTGGTCACCCACGATCAGAGCGAAGCCTTTGCCGTTTGTGATCAGGTTGGGGTACTGCGCGAGGGGCGCCTGCAACAATGGGACACGCCCTATAACCTGTACCACGAGCCGGCTACGCCTTTTGTCGCCAGCTTCATTGGTCAGGGCTACTTCATTCGCGGCCAGTTGCTTACGCCCGATACGGTGCAGACCGAGCTGGGCGTGATCCGCGGCAACCGCGCATATCAGTTGCCCACTGGCAGCGCCGTGGATGTATTGCTGCGCCCCGACGATATCGTTGGCCAGGAAGGCAGCAGCCTGACAGCCACCATCACCGGCAAGCTGTTCCTCGGCGCCAGCACACTGTATCGCCTGCAACTTGCGACGGGCAGCGTGCTGGAGGCGATTTTCCCGAGCCATGACGATCATTCACTGGGCGAGGTGCTGGGCATCCGCGTGTCGGCCGACCATCTGGTGATTTTCTCCGCCCAGGGTAGCGTCAATGTCAGTGCGCAGTTGCCGCTGGAGCAGGTATTGGCGTCCGGGGTTTCGGTCTGACCCGTCGCGACTTGGCAAGAGCGCGACGGGTCCGGATAATGGCGCCTTTACAACCAGCCTGATGAGTCATTCATGCAGATCGCAAAAAATACGGTAGTCGAGTTCCACTACACCCTCTCCGATGCCAATGGCGAAGTCGAAAGTTCGCGCCAGCACGAACCCGTGCTGTACCTGCACGGTCAGCCCGGTCTGCTGGATGGTTTGGTCGAGGCCATGGAAGGGCGCGAAGCCGGTGACGTCTTCAGCGTCGAGCTGCCGGTCGACAAGGCCTACGGCCCGCGCCAGGACAATGCCACCCAGAAGGTCCAGGTCAAGCATCTGCAAGGTGCGAAGAAGTGGAAGCCGGGCATGCTGGCGGTGATTCAGACCGAACAGGGCCCGCGCCAGGTGACTGTGGTCAAGGTAGGGTTATCCCAGGCCGAAGTGGATGCCAACCATCCGCTGGCTGGTCGCGATCTGACTTTTGATATCGAGATTCTGTCGGTCCGCGAAGCGACTGCCGAAGAACTGGCGCATGGTCATGCCCACGGCGTAGGTGGCCACCAGCACTAAGCTTCCCCGGTGTCCTCAGAGCCGTTTTTGCGTAGACGAAACGGCTTTGAAAAAAGCAGCCAAGCAATGTTGACACAAATAGTGTATTATGGTTGTTTTTTCCGCCAAGAGGGTACCACATGTCCACCAAACCCGCTGTCAAACCTGCCGTCAAGCCCGCAGCAAAAACCGCCCCTGCCAAACGTAAAGCCGATGCGGCCGTAGCCACCAGCGAGTCCATCGACAACCAGATTGCAGCCTTCCTTGCCTCGGGCGGCGAAATCCAGAGCATCCCCAGCGGCACCAGCGGCCAGACCTACGGCAAGCCGGCCAGCAAGACTGCAGCCAAGCCCCAGAAAGCTTGATCCGCTTCCGCTTTCAGCACAATTAACGGCGGTTGTTGCCCAATAATCTCAGATCCTCGCTATACAGCGAGGTGAGCAACGCAGTCCCGTCAGCCGCCACCCGGAAACCACCCCAGTGCGCAGCCTCATAGAGCGCAGCCTTACCTTCCTGGAAGAAAAACCCATTAGGCCCCAGGCTTGCGCCACCCGCACCTGGCCGGATACGCATGGATACTCTGCCCGGCTCGTTGATGGGTGTGTCACCGGTACCGATGAAAGTCGTTCGCGCGCCTGCACCCAGCTGCAAATGGGCATAGGCAGGCCACTTGCCATTTTCGGCCCGCAGCTGTGAATCCAACTCAAAGCGCAGCGCCATATAGTCGCCCTGCATCAGCGAACGCGGGTCCACCGGGGCCAGGCGCAGCAGTACCAGTTGGCCGTCGCGCAAGGTACGTTCATGACCAAGGACCGCATACCCGGCCACTGCCATCACCAGCAACCAGGCAGCAATAACGCCCAAGACGTATCGACTCATTCAGCCCTCCTCAACGGCATGACCAGCCATTGGCGCAGCGCCAACAGCAACAAGCCACTGGCGACCAGCAATATCGATTTGACCAGCAGCGTGATATGCAGGCTGTAATACAGGTCGCTCAAGTAGAACGCCACACCCACTCCCACCAGCACCGACCAGAGCCGATCACAGGCGTGGAATACCGCCAGCCAGAGGGCCGCGGCAATCAGTAACCCCGGCGCCGGACTGCTCAGAGCGGCAAGCACAAGCACGCCGGCCAGAGCACCCAGCCGAACCGGCCATTGAACGGCGCTGGTCAGCCAGACCAGAGTCGCCAGCAACACCAGCGTGGCGCCCAGCGGATAGAGCCACGCCAACCATCCGGCGTTGTCGCCCTCCAGCGCCAGAATCCAGCGTAGGCCGCCCATTGACGGCTGGCCGATGATGCCTGATGCCATGGCCACTAGCGTAGCCGCACCGGCAACTGCGCGGATCATCCCGGCCTGAGGCAGATGTGCCCAGTGGGCGCGCCGCAGCCAGAGCCAGACGGCCAGCGCCGCCAGCACCACGGCTTGGATCGATAACAGGAAATAAGAGTCGAACAACAGCACCAGACCCAGCATGGCCGCCAGGGCGCAGACAAACCGGTGTCCACTGCCGGCAGGCACCAGCAGCATGCCAATAGCCACCAGTAGCGCCACCAGTGCCGGAAGCCTCAGAAAATCCATCTGCTGCAGCTCAGCACTGAAAAACACCAGCAATGCCTGCCCGAGCATGGAAAAGGCCAATCCCAGCTGGGGGACGAAGGCCCCCGAGCCGCGCAACAAACCAATAGCTGTCAGTAACAAAAGCACGCCGGCAAACAGGTTTGGCAGCGGCCCGCTGCCCAGACTCATCACCCAGGCCGCTAGAAGCATCAGCGCCGCAAACCAGGCGGCGAAGCCGGACAGCGCCGTCATATACCAGGGTGCCGCCTGCCCGGCCTGCAGTCGCATACCCTCGTCCTGCTCCAGTATCCGCCGCTGCTGCAACTCGTCGAGCAACGCCTGCTGCCAACTCCTATTCATTGCTGGTCCTCCCGATAGCAACGCTGCAGCCAGACCGACACCATGGCGCTGCCCACCAGCACGAACAGGCCGAGCAGCCAGACCAAGGCGAAGTCGTCGATATCCTGCAGCAATCGCGCCAGGCCCGCGGTCAGCACCGCCACCAGCGAATACAGCTGCATGGCCAGCAGCAACAGGTCAGGTCTGAAGCGTCGGTAGATGGGAATGCCCACCAGATAGATCGCAGCCAGTATCAGCAACAGGTGGCCCAGCCCCGGACGCCACCAGGCAATCATCGCGCCCAGACCGAGCGCGGCGAGTGCTCCACAGCCCGCCAGGCGTGGCAGGAGGCGGCTGGGCTGCAGCAGCAAGCGACCGCCCCAACATTCGAATAACACCAGCAGCAGCGCATTGAACGCGGCCAGACTCAATAATCCCGGAGAGACACCGTGCAGCCCGCCGAACAGCCAACTGCCGGTGCTGGCGAAATAGCGCACCAGCGCCAGGTTGGCGACCAGCCAGAATAGCACCCAACAGGCGGCAGACCGCGACAGCAGCGCCCAAGGCAGGCTCAATACCGCCCAGACGGCAAATAGCTGCCAGATATCCGCCCCGGTTTGATAAGTCTGTCCAATCAGCGCCAGCAATCCACCCGTCGCCAGCGCCGCCCCCATTAACGTGGCCCGCCCGACGACGGATTCCCGTGGCATCAGCAAGGCAATGCCGGCAAAGCCGCTCAGCGCCGCTGCGGCCAGCGCCAGTTTGGTGAAACGGTGCAGTTCTTCCCAATTGAAGGCGAAGAAGAACAGCACGCCAAGTGCCAGCAACAGACAACCATAGAACGCCAGCACTCGGTCGAGCGCCGCCAACCAATGGCGGGCGGCCGGCTGCGGCCGCTCCGGTACCAACGCCCGTTGAAGTTGCTCCCGGCTGAGCAGACCCTGCTCGGTCCAGTCCAGCAATTGATCGCGCCGTCGTATGTCGTCCATCAGCTTCATTTGCCAGCCCACGCCTTGAGTCGGTCGGTGAATTCGGGCACGGCCAGAAAGATATACAGACTGACCATTACGTTGAGCAGCGAAACCACCAGGAAGAGTTGCGGAATGCTAACCCCCACCAAGCCCAGCATCAACATGGCGAAAATGGCGGAAATCACCATCAGCAGGGAATTGAGAATATTGTTGGCGGCAATGACCCGGGAACGCTCGCTGTCCGCCGTTCTGGACTGGATCAAAGCATACAGCGGCACTATGTAGAAACCGCCGAAGACACCCAGACCCAGGATGCAGGCCATGACCGCCCAGGCGGCCGGCTGCAGCAGCAGATCCAACCAGCCGAGCCCACCCTCGCCCATGTCAATGAAACCCGCGCCGCCCCACAGCAGCAGCCCGAACAGCGTCAGGCCGATAGCGCCCAGCGGTACCAGCCCCAGCTCTACCTTTTTGTTCGAGAGCCGCTCGCACAGTAGCGAACCGGCGGCGATCCCGGTGGAAAAGACCGCCAGGATCAGCGTGACCACAGTTTCATCGCCGCCCAGGTAATCCCGGGTAAAGCCGGGAATCTGCGCCAGATAGGTGGCCCCAAGAAACCAGAACCAGGAGTTGGCCAGCAGCGACCGGGATACCGCCTTCGATTGCTGGACCAGCCCCAGATGAAGAATCCGCGCCGACTGGCGGAAGATATTCCAGTCCAGTTGCAGGTGCGGCAGCGCAGCGGCGGTGGGCGGAATCGCCAGACTGGTGAGAAAGCCACACAACGCCAACAAGACCACCGCTACCGACACCCAACTCGCCCACTGCTCACCAGACATCAGCACACCAGCGAACAGGGTGCCGCCGAGAATCGCCAGGAAGGTCCCCATTTCTACCAGGGCGTTGCCCCCGATCAACTCCCGCTCAGCCAGGTGCAACGGCAATATGGAGTATTTCACCGGACCGAACAGGGAGGATTGCGCCCCCATGGCAAAGAGCACCGCCAGCATCAACGGCAGATGCCCCAGTAGCACGCTGGCCGCCCCTGCCAGCATGATGATGATCTCGGCACACTTGATCAGACGGATCAGCCGCTGCTTGGGATATTTCTCGCCGAATTGCCCGCCCAGAGCGGAAAAGAGGAAGAACGGAAGGATAAACAGCAAGGCGCTGAGGTTGATCAATACATTGGGATCGGCGCTGACCCCGATCTTGAACAGGATCGCCAGCACCAACGCCTGCTTGAACACATTGTCATTGAACGCACCCAGAAACTGGGTGATGAAGTACGGCAGAAAACGCCTGCTGCGTAACAGACCGAACTGAGACCGCTCCGACATCGCTGCCATCCTTCCTAACCTCTGCTGAAGGATGACAGCATAACGGAACAACCTGTCAGTTGCGCGACTGCGATATGACTGGCGAAAAAAGCTTGGTGGCCAAGGCCGCTTTCACAGCCGCGCGACTCGGGCGCACCCAGACACCTCCCCTTTGGGAGCGGGCTCGCCCGCGAACAGACCAGGCACCGCAGTCACCCTTAATCTGCCTCCACAATCTGCAACCGCACATTGCGCCGCTGGATCCACTGGCGGATGCGCTCCTGTCGATCAGAGGTCAGCGGGTAACGGCGCGCCAGCATGAAGGCTGCCATGTACATGAGCACGGGGCCGATGATGTAAAGCACCCGCAACGACATCAACTGTTGCTCGCTGTGCACCGTCTGGGTCGCATCGAAGCCCACCAGCGCCAGCAGGCCCAGCGATAAGCCGAGACCGACGGCCATGGCCATCTTCTGGGCCATGCCGGACATGGCAAAGAACAAGCCGGTGCGATGTTCCTTGCTGCGCGCCGTGTCCAGATCGACGATATCAGCCAGCATCGACAGCGGCAAAAACTGGAAGGCCGCAAAGCAGAAGCCCTTGATTGCGAACATGATGGCAAACGGCAACAGCTGGCCAGCCTGCAGGAAGAACATGCCAAGGATACTGAGACTGGAGATGCCAACCGCCACACAGAAAGCGCGGTGCTTGCCAATCCGGCGCCCCAGCGCCAGCCAGAATGGGATACCCAGGATGCCAATGCCGAAATACAGCAGATACATCATGCCGATGTGCGCCTGAATCTGGATCACGTGCTGCATGAAGAACACCGACATGGCATTACGGAAGGATTCACCGGTAATCACGATCAGCAGAATCAGCATCAGACGTTTGAACGGCCCGTTATTCTTCAGTACACGCAGCCCCTTCTTCCAATCGGTACGTTGCACCGAACGCGGCGGCGCTTCGCGCACGCAGGTGACCACCAGCAACACGGTGATGGGCAGCAGGATCAGCAGCAACCAGCCCATCGAGGCCAGAATGGGCCCGTAGCCGATCCCCAGTTCGCCATCGCGGCCCACCAACCAGACTGCGGTACGCATCAGCAGACTGTCGGTATCGCCCGCCGCATAGCGCGCGCCCAGCGCCTGGACAATGGCCGGCGCCAGGGCAGCGATGAACAACCCCAACAGAATGAAACCTTCACGGGAGGCGGTAACGCGGCTGCGCTGATGATAGAGCGTCGACAGCTCCGCTCCCCAGGCGCCGTACGGCAGCGTGACCATGGTCCAGCCGAGGTACATCAATATGGTCCAGCCCATCAGATGCATGATCCCCGCCCCTTCCGGCGGCATGAAGATCATTACCGTGCCCAGCAGCATCAGCGGCGTACCCATTATCAGCCAGGGCTTGCGGCGCCCGAACCGCGTCTGCCAGCGATCACTGATCATGCCGACCAGCGGGTCGGTGATGACATCGGAAAATCGTGCCAGAACGAGCACCAACGCCATCAACGCCATGTTCAAGCCCATTTCCTGGGCGTAAAACGGTGGGAGATAGACGGCCAGCGGATAACCGATGATGGCCAGGGGGATGCCCACGGAACCGTGGACGAGAATGGTTGATCGTTTCAGAATGCCGGACTGACTCATGGGACGACTCCGTTGCTCAGGCAGGGAGCCAGGCCCCGCCCCTTTTCTTGTAATAGTCGATGCGAGTCTATGCCAGCCGGCGATCAATATCCGAGCCTGATTTCAACGAGATGTAACGAGGGTTTGCCCAGGCATCGCGCCGTACCGCTGCGCATCAGGACTGGCGCGGCATCCAGACATCATCAGAGCGGACGATGGGCGATATTCAGCGCACTGATGCCGTCCACAAGGGGGTTGCGCACTGCTTAAGCGGACCGCCCGTCTATCTTTTTGCGAATCGCATCGATAGTTGTTTGACAATTATTCTCATTATGATTAGCGTATAGCCATTGCTCAGCTGACACCTTGGAGTGGCACCGATGTACGTATGTCTTTGCAAGGGAATTACCGATACCCAGATTCGCGACGCTGTTACCGATGGCGCCTGCAGCATGCGGGATCTGCGAGAGCGTCTGGATGTCGCCAATCAATGCGGTAAATGCGGTCGTGAATGCAAGTCCATCATCGGTGAATACCGCCAGGCTGCCACCACCAGCTTCGTCAACGCAGGGCAGTTCGCAATGGCATGAATGCGTCTTGCATGCCATCGCGAAACATTTCTATCTTCTTGATTTTCAAGGCTTGTATTTGACAGTTCGCCGCGCGGATAGCACACTCAGTGAATTGATCCCGCACTGAGGAATTCCGTCATGAAAGGCGACGCACAGGCAATCCGCCATCTCAACATTCTGCTCGGCAACGAGCTGGTTGCCATCAACCAGTACTTCCTGCATGCCCGCATGCTGCAGGATTGGGGTCTGGATAAGCTCGGCGACCATGAATACCATGAATCCATCGATGAGATGAAGCATGCCGATGCTCTGACCAAGCGCATCCTGTTTCTTGAAGGCATCCCGAATCTGCAGGATCTGGGCAAATTGCTGATCGGCGAAAACACCCGCGAAATCCTCGAATGCGACCTGCGTCTGGAAATGAAGGGCATCCCCGATCTCAAGGCCGCCATCGCCTATTTCGAAAGCATCGGTGATTACGGCAGCCGAGAGCTGGCCGAAGACATCCTGACCTCGGAAGAAGAGCACGTCGATTGGATCGAAACTCAACTGAGCCTGATCGACAAGGTAGGTATCGAGAACTACCAGCAGTCGCAGATCAGCTGACAGTTCTACCGTGACAAAAAAGAGCCCGCCATATTGGCGGGCTCTTTCGTTTCAGCTGTTCAGGCTGTCCAGGATATCGGACACCGCTGCCGCCGGGTCTTCGGCACGCGTGATGGGACGCCCGATCACCAGGTAACTGCTACCGTTCTCCATCGCCTGGCGTGGCGTGACAATGCGCTTCTGATCATCGACACTGGCATCATCCGGGCGGATGCCCGGTGTCACCAGCTTGAAATCCTCGCTGAGTGCGTTTCTAAGCGCTTTCGCTTCACGCGCCGAGCAGACCACTCCATCCAGGCCGCAATCCTGCGTCAGACGTGCCAGGCGCTGCACCTGCACCATGGGCTCGATATCAATGCCCACTTCCTGCAGATCTTCCTGCTCCAGACTGGTCAACACCGTGACCGCGGTGAGCAGCGGGCTCGGACCGGAGCGGCGCTCCAATACCTCGCGGCAGGCTTCCATCATCCGCCGGCCACCGCTGGCATGCACATTCACCATCCACACGCCCAGCTCGGCCGCCGACCGAACGGCGCTGGCGGTGGTGTTGGGAATGTCGTGAAACTTGAGATCCAGAAACACCTCGAATCCCTTGCTCTGCAGCGCCTCCACGATGGCCGGCCCAGTCGCAGTGAACAACTCCTTGCCTACCTTGAGGCGGCACTGTGCCGGATCGAGACGGTCGGCCATGGTGACCGCGGCGGTCATATCGGGGAGGTCCAGGGCAACAATTATCGGGCTATTGCAGGGCATTTATCTTTCCTGTGTCAGATGGTTCTCAGCGACGGGCTGGCGTTAGCCGGCTCCGGTCCCTTCAAAGGTCTTGTCGTTGACCAGCCGTGGCAGGTCGGGCATTGCCAGTGCAACTGCCTGCCGGAAAAACCGCAGGCCTGGCAGCGATACTTGTGCTTGTCGATCAGCAATGCTTCAACGATCCCGCGCAGAATCATCAGATTGGCATGCCCGCGGGGCTCGACATTATCCTTGTGCAGATCAATCAGATACAGCAATCCGCGCAATGAGGGCTGCTGCTGCAGGTGGGCAAGCACGTACCGGCTGGTGGCAGCGAGTCCGGCGCGCTTGTTCAACTCATCGGCACGCGCCAGCACGGTCGCTACCATCGGCGGTTGGGCATTTTCCAGTACCTCGTCGAGAAAAGCCAGCAGATCCAGATGATCAGCCGCCGCAAGGTTCTGCAATAGCGGCAGCGCCTGGGGAATGAAATCCGGATCGTTCACCGCCAACCGGCGCAGCCACTTGAGCACCTCACGATCACGCCCCTGCCCCGCCTCCAGCTCGGCCAGCATCAGCATGGCGCGCACCGAGTTGCGCTGGGTAGCAAGCGCATCCAGCAGATGGCGCCGCGCCTGCGGCCACTCCTGACGCGCCTGCGCCTCGCGGGCCAGTTCGCAGTGGTAATGTGCCAAGGTGACCGCGAAGCTCTCTCGCTCACGCAGCAGGCGCTTGCCTACTGCCACCGCCTGTTGCCAGTCACGCTCGCGCTCGTGAATGCGCACCAGATCGGACAGCGCATCGGCGCTGAGGCTGGAGCCCGACTCCACCAGCTCGTCCAGCAGCCGTTCGGCCCGATGGTGCAACCCGACCGCCAGATAATCCCGGGCCAGCTCGAACTGCACCCGGTCGGCCTGCTGGGTAGTGAGATTGGGCCGCGCCAGTAGGTTCTGGTGCACCTTGATCGCCCGCTCGACATCACCACGCTGACAGAACAGCTTGCCGATGGCGATATGGGTCTCAACCGTTTCGGGGTTGACCTCAAGGGCGCGGATAAAGGTCTCGATCGCCTCGTCCGGTTGCTCATTGAGCAAGTAGTTGAGACCGATGAAATATTGCTTGTCGATGGCACTACCGTGGGGCGCCAGCATTACGCCGACCTTGATGGCCTCACGGCGACCAAGAAACCAGCCAATCCCCAACGCCGCCACGAACAAGCCGAGGAACATCAGTTCCTGCATGGCAATCAGCCTTTGACAGCCTGGGTACGCAGCTTGTCGACTTCCTTGCGATAGCGATTGAGTTCATTGCTCTGCACCATCAAACGCAGCCGCAGGCGGGTGGTCAGCAGCCAGCCAATCAGAACACCCAGCACACTGCCGAGAATGAAGGCGATGATGATGAAAAGGGAAACCGGATATTCGGGAGAGGATATTTCAAGAAACTGCAACGCGATGTTCTGCTGGTTTTCCAGCATGAAATCGATGGTCGCCAGTGCTACCAACAACAGCACGATGATCAGCACCGCGCGTTTCAGCCATTGCATGCCGCCACTCCCCTTTCTTGTGCAGGGAGGCAGTATAGCGCAGCCTGAGGATGAGTCATATGCCGGGTCAGGCGGTTTCCAGCGAGTCGTTGACCCGATCCCGCAACTCTTTACCGGGTTTGAAATGCGGCACGTACTTGCCGTCGAGCTGTACCGACTCGCCGGTCTTGGGATTACGGCCGACACGCGGCGCCCGATAATGCAGCGAGAAGCTGCCAAACCCTCGTATCTCGATACGCTCGCCCGTGGCCAGCGCGGTCGACATATGTTCCAGCATAGTCTTGATGGCCAGCTCCACATCCTTGGCTGATAACTGGCCCTGTTGTTCGACTATACGTTCGATCAACTCCGACTTGGTCATGATTTTCCCTTTTTATTCAATCGGCTAGGATCCGTTTTGATTTGTTTTACCATGCTTGACTGGATTTGAACAGCCTGATATGGCCAACCACGCCAGACCAGGAACAGCGAGCACAAAAAAGGGCGACCGAAGTCGCCCTTTTTCAATGGATCACACTGGCAATCAGTTGCCCTTGTTTTCCATCTGTTGCTTGATCAGATCACCAATGGTGGTCGGACCGGCAGCCAGCATTTCCTGCTTGCGCAGGTCCTGGATGGCTTCTTTCTCGTCTTCAACGTCCTTGGCCTTGATCGACAGGCTGATGACACGGCTCTTGCGGTCAACGCTGATGATCTTGGCTTCGACTTCGTCGCCGACGTTCAGCACGTTGCGCGCATCTTCAACGCGGTCACGGCTGATTTCGGAGGCCTTCAGAGTACCTTCGATGTCTTCGACCAGGGTGATTACCGCGCCCTTGGCGTCAACTTCCTTGACGGTACCGGTAACGATGGTGCCTTTCTCGTTCAGGGATACGAAGTTGGAGAACGGATCGTCTTCCAGCTGCTTGATACCCAGGGAGATGCGCTCGCGCTCCGGATCGACCGACAGGATGACGGTTTCGATCTCGTCGCCCTTCTTGAAGCGACGTACGGCTTCTTCGCCGACTTCGTTCCAGGAAATATCGGACAGGTGAACCAGACCATCGATGCCGCCGTCCAGACCAATGAAGATACCGAAATCGGTGATCGACTTGATGGAGCCGGAGATCTTGTCGCCCTTGTTGAACTTGCTGGAGAACTCTTCCCACGGGTTCATCTTGCACTGCTTGATGCCCAGGGAGATACGACGACGATCTTCGTCGATGTCCAGAACCATGACTTCCACTTCGTCGCCAACCTGAACGACCTTGGAAGGATGGATGTTCTTGTTGGTCCAATCCATTTCGGAAACGTGAACCAGGCCTTCAACACCCTCTTCCAGCTCGGCGAAGCAGCCGTAGTCGGTGAGGTTGGTGACCTTGGCGTTGACACGAGTGCCTTCCGGATAGCGACCGGTGATGGCAACCCATGGATCTTCGCCCAGCTGCTTCAGACCCAGGGAAACGCGGTTGCGCTCGCGGTCGAACTTCAGCACTTTGACGTCGATCTCGTCGCCAACGTTGACGATTTCGGACGGATGCTTGATGCGCTTCCAGGCCATGTCGGTAATGTGCAGCAGACCATCTACGCCGCCCAGGTCAACGAACGCACCGTAGTCGGTGAGGTTCTTGACGATACCTTTGACAACTTGGCCTTCCTGCAGGGTTTCCAGCAGGGCTTCGCGCTCGGCACTGTTCTCGGCTTCGAGAACGGCGCGACGGGAAACGACAACGTTGTTGCGCTTCTGGTCGAGCTTGATGACCTTGAATTCCAGTTCCTTGCCTTCCAGGTGCGCGGTGTCGCGGACCGGACGGACGTCGACCAGGGAACCCGGCAGGAACGCACGAATGGTGTTGACGTCGACGGTAAAGCCACCTTTGACCTTGCCGTTGATGACACCCTTGACGATTTCTTCTGCGGCGAAAGCTGCTTCGAGGACTTTCCAGGATTCGGCGCGCTTGGCCTTCTCACGGGACAGTTTGGTTTCACCGAAACCGTCTTCGACGGCGTCCAGTGCAACGTGTACCTCATCACCCACGCTGATGGTCAGTTCGCCCTGATCGTTCAGGAACTGCTCGCGCGGAATGACACCCTCGGATTTCAGGCCGGCGTGAACGGTGACCCAGTCAGAGTCGATGTCCACAACGATACCGGTGATGATGGAGCCTGGCTCCATATCAAGGGTTTTCAGGCTTTCTTCAAAAAGTTCGGCAAAGCTTTCGCTCATTTGGATTCCTGTAAAAGTGTAATAAGGCAGTAACCGCCTGGCCGCTCAAACGCGTGCCCTGCAGCCAACTTGCCCGCCACGCCACCAGCTTGCGTGGGTTGATTATATTGATACCTTTTCCGGTAGTGCTGATTACCCGGTCAAGGACTCGCCTGATCAGTCCAGCAGGTTGCGCTTGCGCGCTTCCGTCTGCACTGCTTCAAGTACTTTTTCGATGCTCATGTGCGAAGAATCGATCAGGATGGCATCCTCAGCTGGCCGCAATGGCGCGATGCTGCGGTTCATATCCCGCTCGTCCCTGGCATTTATTTCATCGAGAAGACCCGCAAGACTAGCAGTTTCGCCCTTTTCGAGCAACTGCCGGTAACGGCGTTCAGCACGGATTTCCGGGCTGGCGGTCAGAAATATCTTCAGTTGGGCATCGGGAAACACCACAGTACCCATATCGCGGCCATCGGCGACCAGCCCGGGCGCCTCGCGGAAGGCCTGCTGACGGCCTAGCAGCGCCTGACGAACGGCTGGCAGGGAAGCCACCCGGGATGCGCCGGCGCCGGCCGTTTCAGTGCGAATACCCCGGGTAACATCCTCGCCTTCGAGAATGATGCGCTGCTCCTGGCCTTCTTCAGCCAGGAACCGCACGTCCAGATGGGCTGCCAGGCTGGTCAGGGTCTGCTCATCGGCAAGATCCACCCCGTGATTGCCGGCGGCGAAGGCCAGCACCCGATACAGTGCGCCGGAGTCCAGCAGATTCCAGCCCAGCCGGGCGGCCAGCATGCCGGTGAGAGTGCCTTTGCCGGAGCCTCCCGGCCCATCGATGGTGATGACGGGCGCCATGTCTGTGTCAGCAGTCACGCGTTGTCCTCCTGGCGGATATTGATGCCCACCGAGCGCGCCAGATCGAGGAAGCCGGGGAACGAGGTGGCGACATGGACGCAGTCGGTGATGCGAATCTCGCCGGTGGCACGCAGCGAGGCGATGGCGAAGGACATGGCGATGCGGTGGTCCATGTGGCTGTCAACGGTCGCACTGCCCATCACGCCGCCATCGATGATGATGCCATCGGGGGTCGGCTCGGCCTTGATACCCAGCAGTTGCAGACCATCGGCCATGACCTGGATGCGGTCGGATTCCTTGACCCGCAGCTCTTCAGCGCCGCGTAACACGGTGCGCCCTTCGGCACAGGCCGCGGCAATGAACAGCGCCGGGAATTCGTCGATCGCCAGAGGCACCTGGTCCAAGGGGATCTCGATACCCTTGAGGCCGGCGTAACGCACCCGGATATCGGCGACCGGCTCGCCACCCACTTCGCGCTCGTTGCTCAGGGTGATGTTGCCACCCATGGCCCGCAGGATATTGATCACGCCGATGCGGGTCGGGTTGATGCCCACATGCTCCAGGGTCAGGTCCGAGCCTTCGGCGATGCTGGCCGCAACCATGAAGAAGGCTGCCGAGGAAATATCCGCCGGCACGTCGATCTTGCCGCCGGTCAGCTTGTGGCCGGATTCAACGGTCGCGGTGGCACCCTTGACCTGCACCGGGTAGCCGAAGCCCCTGAGCATGCGCTCGGTGTGGTCACGGGTCGGCGCCGGCTCGGTAACGGAGGTCTTGCCCTCGGCATAGAGGCCAGCCAGCAGCAGGCAGGATTTGACCTGGGCGCTGGCCATGGGCATGACATAGTCCATCCCCTTGAGCTGGCTCTGGGCGCCATTGATCAGCAGCGGCGGACGCCCCTCGGCGGCAGTATCGATGCTTGCCCCCATCTCCCGCAGGGGATTGGCAACACGACCCATGGGGCGCTTGCTCAGGGAAGCATCACCGGTCAGTTCGGTGGTGAAGTTCTGCCCGGCCAGCAGGCCCGCCAGCAGCCGCATGGAGGTTCCCGAATTACCGACATAGATCGGCCCGGGTGGAGCCTGCAGACCGTGCAGGCCGACGCCCTGGATGGTGACCCGTCCATGGTGTGGCCCTTCGATGACGACGCCCATGTCGCGGAATGCCTGCAGGGTGGCAAGACTGTCCTCGCCTTCCAGGAACCCCTCGACCTCGGTCACGCCTTCGGCAATGGAGCCGAGCATGATCGAGCGATGGGAGATGGACTTGTCACCCGGAACGCGGATACGACCCTGTACGCTGGCGCCGGGATTGGCGATGAAATTGATTGATTGAGTCTGCATGGGTTCCATATATGCCCTGCGGGCCAAAATCTTGCTGAAATGCTCGCGTGCGGATCGGGCTCGGGTGAATACCCCCAACAGGGCGTTGGCATCCCCGTCCTCGACCGCTGCGCGCAAGCGGCTTAAATCGTGGGTGAAGTTGTCCAGGCTGCGCAGAACTGCGTCGCGGTTGGCCAGGAATACATCCCGCCACATGACCGGATCGCTGGCAGCGATCCGGGTGAAATCTCGAAAACCACCGGCAGCATAGCGGAATATCTCCAGGTTTTCGCTGCGTGAGGCCAGGGTGTCGACCAGCGAAAAGGCCAGCAGATGCGGCAGGTGGCTGGTCGCTGCCAGCACCTCATCGTGGTCCGCCAGCGGCATATCCTCGACATCCGCGCCCAGCGCCCTCCAGCTCCGGCGCACCAGTGTCAACGCGGCCTCGCTGGTCTCGGCCAGCGGCGTCAGTATCACCTTGTGGTTGCGGAACAGCAGTGCATCGGCTGCTTCCACCCCGCTCAGCTCGGACCCGGCAATCGGATGTCCGGGCACGAACTGTGGCGGTAGATAACCAAAGGCCCCGCGCACGGCATCGACCACAACGTTCTTGGTGCTTCCGGCGTCGGTGATCACTGCCTGGCCCAATTCCAGCTGAGCCAGCTGGCCCAGCACCTGCTCCATGGCCAGCACTGGTACCGCCAGCATGATCAGATCGGCGCCCTGTACCGCGCTGGCCAGGTCATCGGTGATGAAGTCGACCACGCCCAGGGGCATGGCCTGGCGCAGCGTGGCCGGGTCGCGATCACAGCCCACCACTTCACGGCACAGACCGGACTCGCGCATGCCCTTGGCAAAGGAACCGCCGATCAGACCCAGACCGATCACCGCCAGACGACCGATTATCGGCTCGGCAGATGACGTCGTCATGACGCTGTCATTCACCGTTCAGAACCCGGGCCAGAGCATCAAGGAAGCGCTTGTTTTCCTGCGGCAAACCGATGGACACCCGCAAATGGTTGGGCATGCCATAGCCTGCTACCGGGCGGACGATGACGCCCTCCCGCAGCAGCCCCTGATAGACAGGTGCAGCCTCGCGGCCCAGGTCCACGGCGATGAAGTTGCCGCGTGAAGATATCCAGCCCAGGCCCAGCTCACGGAACCCCTGCTCAAGCTGCAGCATGCCTTCGCGGTTGGCGCGGCGGCTTTCGGCCAGATAGGCGGTATCTTCCAGGCTCGCCACAGCAGCAGCCAATGCCAGGCTGTTGACGTTGAAGGGTTGCCGCACCCGGTTCAGCACATCAGCAACCTGCGGATGGCTGATGGCGTAACCCACGCGCAGCGACGCCAGGCCGTAGGCCTTGGAGAAAGTGCGGGTGACGATCAGGTTGGGACAGCGATCAATGAAGTCGAAGCCGTTGAGCGCATCATCGGCGGTGACGTATTCAGTGTAGGCCTCGTCCAGCACCACCAATACCTGCTCCGGCACCTGTGCCATGAAGGCTTCGAACTCGGCGCGCTCGATCCAGGTGCCCGTCGGGTTGTTCGGGTTGGCGATGAACACCAGCCGGGTGGCCGGAGTGATGGCCGCAGCCATGGCTTCCAGGTCGTGACCCCACTCACGGGCCGGCACCTGCACCGCGGTTGCGCCCACTGCCTGGGTGACAATGGGATAGACGGCAAAGGCATGCTGACTGAACACGACTTCACTACCCGGTGCGAGAAACGCCCGGGCCAGCAATTCGAGCACGTCGTTGGAGCCATTACCCAGGGTGATCATCGACAAGTCGAAACCGAAACGCCGGGACACTGCCTGTTTGAGGGCAAAGCCGTTGCCATCAGGATAGCGGGTCAGCTCCGGCAGGGCTTCCTGGATCGCCTTCAGCGCCATAGGCGCCGGGCCGAGGGGGTTTTCGTTGCTGGCCAGCTTGATGATCTCGGCGGGATCGAGGCCGAACTCCCGGGCCAGCTCTTCCACCGGCTTGCCGGGTACATAGGGGGACAGTTCTTGCACGCCTGGCAGCGCCAGACCGAGGAAATCGCAACTCATGACAAAGCCTCAAGCTACAAGCCGCAAGCTCCGAGCAACCCTCTGCCAAACCGCGTGCAGCTTGCCGCCGGTAGCTTGCCGCTACGGTTAAAGTACCGCCTTCGGATAGGACCCCAGGATCTTCAGCGCCACGGATTCCTCACGAATCTTCTCCAGCGCATCGCGGATCAGCGGATCGTGCTGGTGACCGAAGAAATCGATGAAGAATACATAGGTCCATTTGCCGCTGCGTGAAGGCCGGGTTTCGATGCGGGTCAGGTCGATGCCGTTGTCATGGAACGGCTGCAACAGATGATGCAGCACGCCCGGACGGTTGTTCATCGAGACGATGATGGAGGTCTTGTCGTCGCCGGTCGGCGGGACTTCCTGGTTGCCGATCATGAGAAAGCGCGTGGAGTTGTCCGGGCGGTCCTCGATCTTCTCGGCAATACAGGTCAGGCCATACAGCTCGCCGGCGATGTCGCCGGCAATCGCCGCCGAGTTCCACTCACCCTTGACCCGGCGCGCCGCCTCGGCGTTACTCGCCACGGCCACCCGCTCGACATTGGGGTAATGGGCGTCCAACCACTTGCGGCACTGGGCCAGGGATTGGGCGTGGGAGTAGACCCGGGAAATCTTGTCGGTACGGGTGTTTTCGCCCACCAGCAGATGATGATGGATGCGCAGCTCTACTTCACCGCAGATCACCAGATCATGCTCGAGGAAACTGTCGAGGGTATGGTTGATCGCCCCTTCGGTGGAGTTCTCCACCGGTACGACACCGAAATGCACCGCCCCAGCCGCCACTTCGCGGAAGATCTCGTCGATCGCCGCCATGGGTATGCTGCGCACCGAATGGCCGAAATGCTTGAGCGCCGCGGCCTGGGTAAAGGTGCCCTCCGGCCCCAGGTAGGCCACCCGCAGGGGCTCCTCCAGCGCCAGGCAGGCAGACATGATCTCGCGGAACAGGCGCGCCACTTCTTCGTTGTCCAGTGGCCCCTTGTTCAGCTCCATGATGTGCTTGAGCACCCAGGCTTCCCGCTCGGGCCGGTAGAACACCGGCTTTTCGCCTTCGGTCAGGGTCTTCTGCTTGACCTCGGCTACCGTCTGGGCGCAGCGGGCTCGCTCGCTGATCAGTTCCAGCAACTTTTCGTCGAGCGAGTCGATCCGGTTACGCAGAGCAGAGAGTTGCGCTTCGTCTGACATGTCATTCAACCGTGCTGTTTTTCGAATTCGGCCATATAGGCCACCAGCGCATCCACTGCCGCTTCCGGTACCGCGTTGTAGATGGAGGCACGCATGCCGCCCACCGAGCGGTGACCTTTCAGGTTGAGCAGACCGCGCTCCTCGGCCCCGACCAGGAATAGCTTGTCCAGGCGGTCGTCGGCCAGACGGAAGGGAATGTTCATCCACGAGCGGTCGGCAATATTGATCGGGTTGCTGTATAGCTCGCTACCGTCGATGGCGGCGTACAGCTTGCGCTGCTTGGCGCCATTGATGCGTTCCATGGCTTCGACACCGCCCTGGGCCTTGAGCCACTGGAACACCAGACCGGACAGATACCAGGCGAAGGTCGGCGGCGTGTTGTACATGGAGCCGTTCTGTGCCGCGACACTGTAGTCGAGCATGGTCGGGCACTTGCTGTGGGCCTTGCCCAGCAGGTCGTCACGAACGATGACGACGGTCAGGCCGCTGGGACCGATGTTCTTCTGCGCGCCGGCGTACAGCAGGCCGAAACGCGACACATCCAACGGGCGCGACAGGATATCGGACGATACGTCCGCCACCAGCGGCTTGTCACCCACCTCGGGAATCCAGTTGAATTCCACCCCGCCAATGGTCTCGTTGGGCGTGTAGTGAACATAGGCCGCATCGGCAGACAACTGCCATTCGTTCTGGCCGGGAATGGCGAAATAGTCGTATTCCCTGGCGGACGCAGCGACATTGATGTGGCCGTAGCGGGACGCCTCTTCAATGGCCTTGCGCGACCAGATGCCGGTGTCGATGTAGTCGGCACTGCCATCTTCACCAAGCAGGTTCAGCGGAATCTGGGCGAACTGCTGGCTGGCACCGCCCTGCAGGAACAGCACCTTGTAGTCCGACGGGATGCTCAACAGGTCACGCAGATCCTGCTCGGCCTGCTCGGCGATGCTGACGAACTCGTCACTGCGGTGACTCATTTCCATGACTGACAGGCCCTTGCCGTGCCAGTCGGTCAGCTCGTCCCTGGCTGTCTGCAATACTGCTTCCGGCAAGGCTGCCGGTCCCGCACAGAAATTGAACAGTCGCTTGCTCACCTTAACCTCTACTCTTGATCGCCAGTGGTTCCGGCGCCTTCTTCAGCCGCGCCGACATCGGTCTCGCCAACATCACTATCTTCGCCCAGGTCGCCCTCGCCTTCCTCATCGGACGGCTCCTGCACGCGCTCCAGGCCGACCAGCTTCTCGCCATTGGCCAACTTGATCAGGGTCACACCCTGAGTGTTGCGCGACAGGCTGGACACTTCCGCTACGCGGGTGCGCACCAGGGTACCCTGGTCGGAGATCAGCATGATCTCTTCGCCATCGACCACCTGCACGGCGCCGATCAACGGGCCGTTGCGGTCGTTGGTGACCATGGCGATCACGCCCTGGCCGCCACGCTTGTACTGCGGGAAGTCTTCCACCGGCGTGCGCTTGCCGTAGCCGTGCTCGGAGGCGGTGAGAATCTCGGTACCGTCCTCGGCAATCAGCATGGAAACCAGGCGCTGACCTTCGGCCAGGCGCATGCCCCGAACACCGCGGGCAGTACGGCCCATGGCACGGACATCGGTTTCATTGAAGCGGGTAACCTTGCCGCCGTCGGAGAACAGCATGATCTGCTTGTTGCCATCGGTCAGCGCGGCGCTGATCAGGGTATCGCCCTCGTCCAGATCCAGCGCGATCAGACCGACGCTGCGCTGACGGCTGAACTGCGGCAGCGGGGTCTTTTTCACGGTGCCGTTGGCGGTCGCCATGAAGATGAACCAGCCTTCGGTATATTCCTCGACCGGCAGCATGGTGGTGATGTACTCACCCTCATCCAGCGGCAGCAGGTTGACCAGCGGACGACCACGGGCAGTGCGCGAGGCTTCCGGAATCTCGTAGGTCTTCAGCCAGTACACCTTGCCCTTGCTGGAGAACAGCATCAGCGTGGTGTGGCTGTTGGCAACCAGCAGGTGCGAGACGTAATCCTCATCCTTGACGCCCGTGGCGGCCTTGCCTCGCCCGCCTCTACGCTGGGCATTGTAATCAGAGAGCGGCTGACTCTTGGCATAACCGCCATGGGAGATGGTCACCACGCGATCTTCTTCGGTAATCAGATCAGCCACACTCAGATCCAGGCGCGAGTTGAGAATCTCGGTACGCCGTGCATCGCCAAAGTTGGTTCTGATTGCCTCCAGCTCCTCGACGATGACCTCCATCAGGCGCTGTTCGCTGTTGAGAATGCGCAGCAGCTCACCGATCTGCGTGAGGATCTCCTGGTATTCGGTCAGCAGCTTCTCGTGCTCCAGACCGGTCAGGCGGTGCAGACGCAGGTCCAGGATGGCCTGGGCCTGTTCCGGCGATAGATAGTAGCGACCGTCACGCAGGCCGTACTGCTCAGGCAGCTCATCGGGACGGCAAGCATCCGCACCGGCACGCTCGACCATCTCGACCACCGCGCCCGGCTCCCAGGCTTCGGCCAGCAGGCGCTCACGGGCTTCGGCCGGGGATGGCGACGCCTTGATCAGGGCGATCACCGGGTCGATGTTCGATAGGGCGACCGCCTGACCTTCGAGAATATGGCCACGCTCACGCGCCTTGCGCAGCTCGTAGACGGTACGACGGGTCACCACTTCGCGGCGGTGGCGGATGAAGGCGTCGAGCAGTTCCTTCAGATTGAGGATGCGCGGCTGACCATCCAGCAGGCCGACCACGTTGATGCCGAACACGTTCTGCATCTGGGTCTGGGCGTACAGGTTGTTGAGGATGACCTCAGCCACCTCGCCCCGGCGCAACTCGATCACGACGCGCATGCCGTCCTTGTCGGACTCGTCGCGCAGCTCGCTGATGCCTTCGAGTTTCTTTTCCTTGACCAGCTCGGCGATGCGCTCGATCAGCTTCGCCTTGTTCACCTGGTAGGGCAGCTCATTGATGATGATCTGCTGGCGACCGCCGACCTTGTCGATGTCCTCGATTTCGCAGCGGGCGCGCACGTAGATCCGGCCGCGGCCGGTCTTGTAGGCTTCGACGATACCCGCACGGCCGTTGATGATGCCGGCAGTGGGGAAATCGGGACCGGGGATGTGCTCCATCAACTCTTCGATGGAGATATCCGGATTGGCGATCACCGCCAGACAACCGTTGATGACTTCAGTCAGGTTGTGCGGCGGGATATTGGTCGCCATGCCCACGGCGATACCGCTGGAGCCGTTGACCAGAAGGTTGGGTACCCGGGTCGGCAGCACCTCGGGGATCTGTTCGGTGCCGTCATAGTTGGGCACCCAGTCCACGGTTTCCTTGTCCAGGTCGGCCAGCAGTTCGTGGGCCAGCTTGGTCATGCGGATTTCGGTGTAACGCATCGCCGCGGCGCTGTCGCCATCGACCGAACCGAAGTTACCCTGGCCGTCGACCAGCAGGTAGCGCAGGGAGAACGGCTGGGCCATGCGGACGATGGTGTCATATACCGCCGAGTCGCCATGGGGGTGGTATTTACCGATGACGTCACCGACCACACGGGCGGACTTCTTGTATGGTTTGTTCCAATCGTTGTTCAGTTCGCTCATGGCGAACAGGACGCGACGGTGCACCGGCTTGAGGCCGTCGCGCACGTCAGGCAGTGCCCGCCCGACGATCACGCTCATGGCGTAGTCAAGGTACGATTGCTTCAGCTCGTCTTCGATATTGACTGGAAGAATTTCTCTGGCCAGCTCACCCATGAAACGGCATTCCTTTTATTGTTGGCGACCTGATGGTGCCAATGCGCACGCAGCGCGGAACGGGCCCGGCTTGGTGCCGGATCAAAGCCCAGAATGATACCACACTGCTGAATCCGGCGGGAGATAGCGCACCTTCCTGAGCGCCAGTTCACACCGCCTGCCCGGCAGACCCGGGCAACGGCTCAGTGCAGCCGTCGCGGGCTCAGCAATCCGGCCAGCCTGGCCTGATCAGGGCGCTCGACGATACCCTTTTCCGTGACGATCACATCAATCAGATCGGCCGGCGTAACATCGAACAGCGGCTGCCCGCCCTGCCCTGCCAATACATCGCCAAGCTCGATATCGTCGGCCGCCTCCAATTCCAGATCGATACTGGCACTGGAGGCGACCACCATGAAACGCAAACCGTGATGCATGGCCAGCACCGCCAGGCCGTAGGTACCGATGGTATTGACCACGTCGCCGTTGCCGGCGATCCGCTCGGCGCCCACCACTACCCAATTCGGATTCGCGACTTTCATCAGATGCGCGACAGCGGCATCAGCATGCAGCACCGCAGGCAGATCGTTCTGGCTCAGTTCCAGATGAGGAATCGCGCCGGCGTTGCCCGGATAGCTCGCACAGACGTCCACCCGAGAAACCAGGCCAGCGTCATGGGCAGCCCGGATAACGCCCAGGGCGCTACCGTGACCAAAGGTGAGCAATGCCTGGGGCTGGCGATCATGCCGGCGGATCACTTGCGCGCCCAGCTTGGCCATGGCGCGGTTAGCTTCATCGTCACTGGTATGGATGGCGATCGCTGCCTCGGCCAGCAGCGCCGGTACATCTGCCGCCACGCCCAGCGGCCGGCGCAGCCGATCCTGCAGCATCCGCAGAGCCCAGCCGAGGTGCTCAGCCGACGGCCGCGCCGCCGCGAGCAGGGCGAAGTCCGCGCTCAGCGCCTGCGGCCAGTCCGCGGCCTGGCCGATATGCCTGGCTGCCAGAGCGATGCCATAGGCCGCCGCGATGCCCACGGAAGCCGCACCCTGCAGCACGCCATCGCGAATCGCTTCGGCCACCGACACGGCATCACGGCACTCGATCCAGAGAGTTTCTTCGGGCAGGTATCGCTGATCAAGGATGCGCAGGCTGTCACCGCACCACTCCAGGGCCTGGACGCCGCGCTGGTCGGCACTTTGGGGTTGAAACTGCATGAACGACTCCAGCGGGAAAACGTCATTATACCCGGGGGCGCACTGAATGACTGCAGGGCGACCTCGCCCCGTGAACAAATGTCGCTGCCCGCTGCAAAAGCCAGAGGGTATACTGCCAGCCATACGATGGACGAAGGGGGCAGCCAGCCCCTTGTGAACACACTGAACGCCGGGCCCGGAACGGGGCCAGGCAGATTCAACGAGGGGATCATGATGACGCTGAATGTCGACCGGGCGGAAATCGCCAAATTCGAAGCCCTGGCCAGCCGCTGGTGGGATCGCGAAAGCGAATTCAAGCCGCTGCATGAGATCAACCCGCTGCGTACCAACTGGATCGATGAGAAAGCCGCGCTGGCTGGCAAGGAAGTGCTGGACGTCGGCTGCGGCGGCGGCATTCTCGCCGAGGCCATGGCCCAGCGCGGCGCCCGCGTTACCGGCATCGACATGGGTGAGGCGCCGCTATCCGTGGCCCGCCTGCACCAGCTCGAATCCGGTGTGGAAGTGGAATACCAGCAGTGCACCGCCGAAGAAATGGCCGAACTGCACCCGGGCCGTTTCGACGTGGTGACCTGCATGGAGATGCTTGAGCACGTCCCGGACCCCGCCTCGGTGATCCGCGCCTGTGCCGCCCTGGTCAAGCCCGGCGGCCATGTGTTCTTCTCGACCATCAACCGTAACCCCAAGTCCTTCGCATTCGCCATCGTCGGTGCGGAGTACCTGCTGCGCATGCTGCCGCGCGGCACCCACGAATATGCCAAGTTCATCCGTCCGGCCGAGCTGGGCCGCTGGTCCCGCGACGCGGGGCTGGATATGCAGGACATTATCGGCCTGACCTACAACCCGCTGCTGCGTCACTACAAGCTGGCCAACGATGTGGACGTCAATTACATGATCCACTGCCAGCGCGGAGTCTGAGATGCTGGACAGCGTTCTGTTCGACCTGGATGGCACCCTGCTGGACACTGCCGATGATTTTCTGGCGATCATCCACAGCATGCGCCAGGATCGTGGCCTGCCGGAATCGCCGCTGCACCTGATTCGCTCGACGGTGTCCGATGGGTCAGCCGGCATGCTCTGCGCAGCCTTCTCCATCACCCCAGAACACCCCAACTTCGCTGGCTTGCGCGACGACTTTCTCGAGCGCTATCAACGTCAGCTGGCGGTGCACACCCGTCCTTTTCCTGGCGTTCCCGGGCTGCTCGACTGGCTGGATGCCGAGGGGCTGCCCTGGGGCGTGGTGACCAACAAGATGAGCTGCTTCAGCATCCCGCTGCTGGAAGCTGTCGGCCTGAGCAAGCGCTGCGCCAGCCTGGTCTGCCCGGACCAGGTCACGCACGGCAAGCCACACCCGGAACCCTTGCTCAAGGCTTGCGCCGAGATGGGCGTGGACCCTGCACGCAGCGTCTTCGTGGGCGATCATCTGCGCGATATCCAAGCGGGTCAGGCTGCCGGCATGCGCACCGTTGCCGCCCTTTACGGTTACCTGCCAGCGGGCGATGATCCGCAACACTGGAATGCCAGTTACAGTATCGAGAATGCCGCTGCTCTGCGCCCCTGGCTGGAGCAGCAACGGACCAAGGAGTTTTGCCATGTTTGACTACCGCGCCCCCGCTGACCTGCTGCAAGGACGAGTGATACTGGTGACCGGTGCCGGCGACGGCATCGGCCGGGCCTGTGCGCTGAGCTGCGCCGCCCACGGTGCCACCGTGGTGCTGCTCGGCCGCACCCTGAGCAAACTGGAAGCCGTATACGATGAGATCGAGGCCGCAGGCCACCCGCAGCCAGCGATCTGCCCGCTGAATCTGGAAACCGCCGTGGAGAAGGATTACAACGACCTGGCCGACCAGTTATTCGACACCTTCGGAAAGCTCGACGGCCTGGTACACAACGCCGCTCAGCTCGGCCCGCGAACGCTGATCGAGAGCGTCAAGCACGAAGCCTGGCTGGAGCTCATGCAGGTCAACGTCAACGCGCCCTTCTTCCTGAGCAAGGCGATGTTCCCCCTGCTGCGCGCCGCACCTGATGCCTCGGTGGTCTTCCTGTCTTCCACCGTTGGCCGCAAGGCGCGGGCTTACTGGGGGCCCTACGCGGTCACCAAGTTCGCTGTCGAGGGTCTGATGCAGGTAATGGCCGACGAACAGGACGGCACCAGCGAGATCCGCGTCAACAGCGTCAACCCCGGCGCCACCCGCACCGCCATGCGCAAGGCCGCCTACCCTGCCGAGGAGCCGGAGAAGAACCCGGAGCCTGCGGATATCATGCCGGTTTTCCTGTATCTGCTCGGACCGGATAGCAAAGGCGTGAATGGCCAGGCGCTGGATGCGCGGGGGTAACCGAGAGGCCGTCTTTGCACATTTGTCGCGCCCCTAGCGGGGCGTGTGCAGAATCATGACAGCGGTAAAGTCTTATTTGTTGCCGTGCAGCTTGAGCATCAATTCGGCTTCGCTGCGGGTCAGGCCGCAGGATTGCATGAGGTCGTCAAGGCTGGCGCCCATGCCGACCAGGCGGCTGGCCTGATTGTAGGGCATGGTGTGCATGTCCTGCTGTTCCAGCCGCTGCTGCTTGTTTTCCAACTGAGATAGCTTGTTGCGCAGGCTGATCAGCTCTTCACCCATACGAATATGGCTCTGCTGGTATTCAGCCAGCCGCTGATTGAGCTTATCCAACCGGACCTCGGTCGCGGCCTTCAGCTCAAGCTGTCGCTGCCCCAGCCGCCGGACCGCCAGGACCGAAGCCACCAGCGCGGCGACCAACAGACCCAGCAGCAATCCAGCCAACAACAGCAGGGAGCGCTCTTCCATGTGGCTCAGATATCCTGCAGTTCGGCCCACTCATCCTCGGTCATCATCTTTTCCAGATCGACCAGAATGAGCAGTTCGTCGTTCTTGTTGCTGACGCCTTGGATGAACTTGGCCGACTCGTCGGTGCCGACGTTCGGCGCGGTCTCGATCTCCGACTGACGCAGGTAGACCACTTCCGCCACACTATCGACCAGGATGCCGATCACCTGGCGATCCGCCTCGATGATGACGATACGGGTCTGGTCAGTGACCGGTGCCGACACCAGACCAAAGCGCTGGCGAGTGTCGATGACCGTCACTACGTTGCCCCGCAGGTTGATGATACCGAGCACATAAGACGGTGCACCGGGGACCGGAGCGATTTCGGAATGGCGCAGCACTTCCTGCACCTGCATCACGTTGATGCCGTAGGTTTCATTATCCAGGCGGAAAGTCACCCACTGCAGAATCGGATCGTCGGCGCGCTGTGCGGTATTGTCTTTCATCTTGTTCAGCTCTCAACCTTGTAGATTCCCTGCCAGGCTCTGCAGCTGGGTAGGGAGTTATGGGATTCATCCTAATCGCGCATCGGCCTGTTTGCCAGCGGTGATCAGTTCGGCAAGCGCCTCCACGTCCACCAGCGCGCACATCTGATCAATTACTGTGCCCGCCAGCCAGGGCCGCTTGCCCTGCCCGGATCGCCACTTCACCTGAGCCGGGTCCAGGTGAATCGACTGGCTCACGCCATGCACCGCCATGCCCCACTCGTGGCCCTGCACGGAAATCACGAAGCGCAGAGTGTCACGCAGCTCCGGCGCGTAACGCTCCGGCATGATCCAGCGGGCGGTATCCAGCACCTTCAGGTTGCCCGCCTGGGTCGGCAACAGGCCGAGAAACCAATCCGGCTGGCCGAACAGCGGCGTGATCGGGCCATCCAGGGAATGAATGCTGCCCAGGGAAATCAGCGGCACCGCCAGAGTCAGGCCGCCGACATCGAACAACAGGGCTTCGAAGGGTGCTTCACGCCAGGCCGGCGTGGCCGCAGCGGCAGGCGCAACCGGCTCGGGCTGCTCGATCAGCGGCTGCACCATTACCGGTTCCGGCACAGCGGCAATGGCCGGCCCAGGTGCAATGGGCTCCGGCCCCGCCACCGGTTGAGGCGCCTGCTCAGCCAGCGCCAGCTCCATGGCGGCGTCCTGCAACAGCGCATCCAGGTAGGACTGGATGGTCTGCTCGGGAACATAATGCTGTACGGGCAAGGGGTTGTTCATTTGTCGTCTGGGGTTCCGAATCGAATCTGCGAAGCCGGCACGGCCGGGTCTATCAGGTTATCGGCCGCGGGGCGCCGAGCATTAGCCAACAGCGCTGCACCGCCACTCAGGCCACCTCCCTCGAATTCGGCATTACATGTACCAGCAGGTAGCGCAACAGCGCACGGTAGGCCAGCACACCGCGGGCATTGTTTTCCAGGCGCGACGGCACGATACCGGCCAAGCTCGCGTCACGCAGCTTGGTGTCAATCGGCACGTAAGCCTGCCACAGCTGGTCGGCATAATCGCGCCGCAGCGTACGCAGGGTGCTCAGCGAGGCCTGGGTACGGCGGTCGAACAGCGTGGGCACGATGGTGTACGGCAGCGCCTGGCGCCGCGAGCGGTTGACCATGTTCAGGGTATGGACCATGCGCTCCAGCCCCTTCATGGCGAGGAACTCGGTCTGCACCGGAATCACCAGCTGCTCGCAGGCGGCCAGCGCGTTGATCATGGAAACACCCAGCAGCGGCGGACTGTCGATGATCGCGAAATCGAAATTCCCACGCAGTTGCTCAAGGGCTCGGGAGATTACCAGGCCAAACCCGCCCTGGGCCGCCGACTGACGTTCCAGCGTTGCCAGCGCAGTGCTCGAGGGCAGTAGCCGGATGTGCTCATGGGAGGTATCCAGCAGCAATGCCACTGCCAGCCCCTCGGGCACCCGCCCCTGATGCTGGAACAGGTTGAAGACGCTGCTGGTCAGGCGGTCCGGGTCGTGGCCGAAGTAACTGGTCATCGAGCCATGGGGGTCCAGGTCCACCACCAGCACGCGCTTGCCCTGGTCCGCCAGCAGACCGGCCAAGGCCACCGCCGAAGTGGTCTTGCCCACTCCGCCTTTCTGATTGGCTACTGCCCAGACTCTCATGTCGCTGTACTCCTAACCGTTTGCTGCCGCATCAGTTGATCCCCTGCATGCCGCTGCCGTTACCCGCATTGACCATCGACCGACCGCCATCAGCACTCTCGGCCCGGGCCTGACGCATATTCTGCAAATCCACCGCACCTTCCGTCGCCGGCTGATGCCGGGTTTCGGTATAGCGCGAGACCAGCAACACCACCCGGCGATTGGCGCGCCGCCCCGCCGCCGAGGCGTTATCGGCCACCGGCCGGTGTTCGCCATAGCCGACCGCTGCTAGCCGGCCAGCACCGATACCACCGGCGCTGAGCAGCCGCACCACGCTCGCCGCCCGCGCCGCAGACAGCTCCCAGTTGGTGGGATAGACCTGCGACTTGATCGGCACGTTGTCGGTAAAGCCTTCGACATGCACCGGATTGTCATAGGGCGCCAGGATCCCAGCGATCCGCTCGATCAGCCCAAAGGCGCCATCCAGCGGCAGTGCGTCGCCACTGGGAAACAGCAAACCGGAATTCAGTTCGATCTCGATCCACAGCTCGTTGGCATGAATCTGCAGATCCCCCACCGAGATCAGCTCACCAAAGGCCGCCTGCATGGCCTCGGCAATGGTCTCCAGCGGGTCATCGCCGGTGCCGCTGTCAGCCCCGGCCCCCATCAGCGACGACGCCGGCGGCGCTTCCTGCACCGGCGCCAGGGTGCGTGGCGTCTGCTCACCAATCTGGATCGGCTCGGCAGTTTTCGGTGCCTGGCTGAACACGCCGATCAGCGATTCCGTGAGGACCTTGTACTTGCCTTCATTGACCGAGGAAATCGAATACATCACCACGAAAAAGGCGAACAGCAGGGTAATGAAGTCCGCATAGGACACCATCCAGCGCTCATTATTGACGTGCTCCTCTTCGCGGCGGCGGCGCATGACTCAGTCCAGGAAGCCTTCAAGCTTCATTTCGATGGAACGTGGATTTTCCCCTTCGGCGATGGACAGCAGGCCTTCGAGCAGCATTTCCCGGTAACAGGACTGCTCAAGAATGACCGCCTTGAGCTTGTTGGCGACGGGCAAGAGGAACAGGTTGGCCAGTGCCACCCCATAGATGGTGGCGACAAAGGCCACCGCGATACCGCTACCGAGCATCGAGGGATCGGCGAGATTGCCCATGACGTGGATCAAGCCCATCACCGCGCCGATGATGCCGATAGTCGGGGCATAACCGCCCATGCTTTCGTACACCCGGGCCGCCCGCAGGTCACTGTTCTCCCGGCTGACCAACTCGACTTCGAGAATGCTGCGCAGGGTATCCGGCTCGCAGCCATCGGCCAGCAGTTGCAGGCCTTTGCGGGCGAACAGATCGGATTCCATCTCGGCGATGGCTTCCAGGCCGAGCAACCCGTCTTTGCGCGCGGTGTTGCTCCAGTTGACCACCTTGCCGATGCCCTCGCGCAGCGGGATATCAGGGGAGGCAAACACCCAATGGGCCAGCCCCAGGGCGCGTTTGAAGGCCGGCAACGGCGTCTGGATGAAGGCCGCTCCCAGCGTACCGCCGATGACGATCAGCGCCGCCGGCCCGTTGAGCAGTGCATTGATATGGCCGCCTTCCAGATGGTTGCCACCGATGATGGCAACCAGGGCCAGGATGACGCCGATGATACTGAGGATATCCATCAGCCCAGCTCCGTCAGGTAGCGGCCGATCTCATCGAGATCATAAATACCGTCGGCCAGATTGGCCTTGGCCACGGCCATTGGCATGCCATAGATCACGCAACTGGCTTCGTCCTGGGCCCAGATGCTGCTGCCGGCCTGCTTCAACATGCGGGCCCCTTCGCGGCCATCGGCACCCATACCGGTGAGAATGATGCCCAGCACCTGGTTCTGCAGCACCTTGGCCGCGGAACCGAAGGTCACATCCACACTGGGCTTGTAATTGAGCCGCTCATCACCGGGCAGGATGCGAATCACCCCGCGGCTATCGAGCATCATCTGCTTGCCGCCCGGCGCGAGCAGCGCCAGGCCCGGGCGCAGGGTGTCCCCGTCTTCGGCTTCGCGTACGGTGATGCGGCATAGCTTGTCCAGCCGTTCGGCGAACGCCTTGGTGAAGGTCCCCGGCATGTGCTGAATCAGCAGCAAGGGCGCCGGGAAACCGGCCGGCAGTTGAGTCAGGACTTTCTGCAGCGCCACCGGACCACCGGTGGAGGTGCCGATCGCCACCAGTTTGTAGCTGCGCTTGCGCGGTGCGGCGCTACGGCGGGATGGCTCTGCCGCAGGCTGAGCAGGCGATGACAAAGGGCGAGCCGGTGCCCGGGCCGCAGATGATGAAACAGCCGCAGAGGACGTGACCGGTGCCGTGGCAGGCGCAGGCGCGGTAGCAGGTGCTGCGGAGAAACCCAGCGAACGGCGATTACTGCGTGCCAGTGCATGCACCCGGTCACACAGCAGTTGGCGGACTTTATCCGGATTGCGCGAGATATCCTCGAAATTCTTCGGCAGATAATCGGCGGCGCCGGCATCCAGGGCGTCCAGACTGACCCGGGCGCCTTCGTAGGTCAGCGACGAGAACATCACCACCGGCGTGGGCTGCCGCTGCATGATATGACGTACCGCGGTAATGCCATCCATGACCGGCATCTCGTAATCCATGGTGATCACGTCCGGATGCAGCGCCAGCGTCTGCTCCACGGCCTCCTGGCCGTTGGTTGCGGTGCCTACTACCTCGATCCGCGGATCGGCTTCGAGTATCTCCTTGACTCGGCGGCGAAAGAACCCCGAGTCATCCACTACCAGCACCTTGACGGTCATATGTCCTCCCTTACCCTCGCCGCGCGTAGCGCTTGAGCAGGCCGGGAATATCCAGAATCAGCGCGATGCGCCCGTCACCAGTGATGGTCGCTCCCGCCATGCCGGCCGTGCCATGGAGCATACGCCCCAGCGGCTTGATGACCACTTCTTCCTGCCCCACCAGTTGGTCGACCACAAAACCGACCCGCTGGGTACCAACCGACACGATCACCACACTGGCGGCGGAGCGGTCGACTTGCTGGTCGGCACCGGGCATCAGCCAGCGCTTGAGCCAGAACAGTGGCAGCGCCTTGTCACGTACCAGGATCACTTCCTGGCCATCCACCACGTTGGTGCGCGACAGGTCGAGATTGTAGATTTCGTTGACGCTGACCAGCGGCAGGGCGAATGCCTGATTGGCCAGCATGACCATCAGCGTCGGCATGATCGCCAGGGTCAGCGGTACCTTGATAGCAATTTGCGTGCCCTGGCCCTTGGTCGATTCGATGGAGATAGTGCCGTTGAGCTGGGCGATGCGGGTACGGACCACATCCATACCGACTCCGCGGCCCGACACATCGGAGACCTCGGTCTTGGTCGAGAAGCCGGCGGCCAGGATCAGGTTGAAGCATTCACTCTCGCTCAGCCGCTCGGCGGCGTCGCGGTCCATCATGCCTTTTTCCACCGCCTTGGCGCGCAGCACTTCGGGGTCCATGCCCCGGCCATCATCGGTGATGGTCAGCAGAATGTGATCACCTTCCTGGCGGGCGGCGAGCACCATCGTGCCGACCCGCGATTTGCCGGCGGCCTCGCGCTCGTCCGGCATCTCGATGCCGTGGTCGACCGAGTTGCGCACCAGGTGCACCAGCGGGTCGGCCAGGGCTTCGACCAGATTCTTGTCCAGATCGGTATCTTCACCGATCAGCTCCAGGGTGATTTCCTTCTTCAGGCTACGCGACAGATCGCGCACCACTCGCGGGAAGCGGCCGAACACTTTCTTGATCGGCTGCATGCGGGTCTTCATCACCGAAGCCTGCAGATCGGCTGTCACCACGTCCAGATTGCCCACCGCCTTGGCCAGCTCTTCATCCTCGCTGCCGACACCCAGGCGCATCAAGCGATTGCGTACCAGCACCAGCTCGCCAACCATGTTCATGATTTCATCCAGGCGCGCGGTATCGACCCGCACCGTGGTTTCCACCACCGGAGCATCACCACCCGCCTCGGACTTTTTCTCTGCACGTGCGCTGGCCGGGGGCTTGCCCGCGACCGCAGGTGCAGCCGGTGCCGGAGTTGGAGCCGGAGCGGGCTTGGCTGCCGGAGCCGGCGGTGCAGCGGGCTCCGGCTGGCTGGCGGCAGGTGCCGCACTGTCAACACCCGGCCCCTTGCCGGGACCATGCAATTGATCCAGCAGGGCTTCGAATTCGTCGTCGCTGATCAGCTCGCCGGCTTCGGCCGTTACGCCGTCAGCGGGCTTTTCATTTTCAGATATCGCTACCGGCTCTGGTGACGTTGCGACCTCAGCCGCACCCGGCCCCTTGCCGGTACCGTGCAACTGGTCCAGCAACGCCTCGAATTCGTCATCAGTAATGTCATCGTTGTCCGCAGCGGGGGCTGGTTCGTCCTCTTCCGGCGTTACGTGCAGCGCTTCAAGCAACAGCTCAAACTCGTCGTCGGTAATGTCACCGTCGGCAGTTGCATTCGGTTCGGGCGACGTGGGCGCAGGTACATTGCTGACGGAAGCCGCTTCGGCAGCGGACGCTGCTGCGATAACGGCCTGGGGCTGGGCCAGAGCTGAAAGAGCCGCCAGCAGTTGCGGGTCGGCGGCAGTTGGCGCCTCTCCTTCACGCACCTGGGCGAACATGCCATTGATGGCATCCAGTGCCTGCAGCACCACATCCATCAGTTCGGCGTCGACCTGCCGCTCACCCTTGCGCAGGATGTCGAATACATTCTCGGCGATATGACAGCAGGCGACCAGGGCATCCAGCTGCAGAAAGCCGGCACCACCCTTGACGGTATGAAAACCACGAAAAATGGCATTGAGCAGATCGGTATCGCCCGGGCGGTTTTCCAGATCCACCAGCTGCTCCGACAACAACTCGAGAATTTCCCCAGCCTCTACCAGAAAGTCCTGGAGAATTTCTTCATCCGCATCAAAGCTCATTCAACGCTCCCTTGCCCCAGCGACAATAATACTAACGGTGTCACCAGCCTCTAGAACCCGAGGCTGGACAGCAGGTCATCGACTTCATCCTGTCCCGACACCACATCATCCCTCTTATCGGCATGAATCTGCGGACCTTCACCCTGAGGCGAGGTTTTTTTCCTATCCAGCCCCGGAAGGTTATGCTGAATACCCGCCATCCGGTCGACCTGACCGGCCATGCGCACCAGGTTCAGCAGACTTTCCTCGACATCGTGCACCAGGGTAATGACCCGTTTGATCACCTGACCGGTGAGGTCCTGGTAATCCTGGGCCATGAGAATGTCGTTCAGATTCGCTGACACTTCCCCGCTCTGCTGCTCGCTGCGCTCAAGGAACGCCAGAATGTTGCGCGACAGCTCGCGGAATTCCGCCGCGCTCATCTCGCGGCGCTGCAGCCGTGCCCACTCGGTGCGCAGGTTCGCCGCCTCTTGGCCCAGCGCGGACACCACCGGGGCGCTGCTCTCAACCAGATCCATGGTGCGGTTGGCGGCCTTGTCGGTCAGCCGAACGACGTAGTCCAGACGGTCCGAGGCGTCGGAAATCTTCGATGCCTCGGTCGCTTCGGCATCGCCGTCCAGCGTGCGGGCCGTGTCTATCTGGAAATTGATGATCGAGTTATGCAGCGCACGGGTCAGCTTGCCGACTTCGTAATACAGGCTGCGGTCGCGGGCCTGATTGATCTCGTGTATGACCAGTACTGCCTCGCCGTAGTCCCCCTCTTCGAGGTGGTCCACCAGCTTCCGGGCATTGTTTTTCAGGGAATGCTCGAATTCATCAGCGATTGCCTGGCCGGGATTGTTGCTCAGTGCCATAACGCCCCCCGGTGCCTATCTGGCCTCGATTCGCTCGAAAACCTTTTCGATCTTTTCCTTCAGTGCCTGGGCAGTGAAAGGTTTGACCACATAGCCGTTCACCCCGGCCTGAGCTGCTTCGATGATCTGGTCACGCTTGGCTTCGGCAGTCACCATCAGCACCGGCAGGTGTTTCAGGCGTTCGTCGGCGCGCACGGCGCGCAGCAGGTCGATACCGCTCATGCCGGGCATGTTCCAGTCGGTTACCAGAAAATCGAAACTGCCGCTCTGCAACATCGGCAGCGCGGTGGTGCCATCGTCCGCTTCGGCGGTATTGGTAAAGCCCAGATCCCGCAACAGATTCTTGATAATGCGTCGCATCGTCGAAAAATCATCGACGATGAGAATTTTCATGTTCTTGTCCAAGTCGACCTCCATACAAACCAGAAGAAGCGCACTTGCGTGCGCCTCGCGAAACTGTTGCTACTGACCAGGCGAAGCGCTGGGAAAGCCGGATCAATCGTCGCGCCAATCGGCCATCCGTGCGCGCAGGCGGGCGGCACATTGGCTGTGCAACTGACTGACCCTGGACTCGCTGACGCCGAGCACCGCACCGATCTCCTTGAGGTTCAGTTCCTCATCGTAATACAGCGACAGCACCAGTTGCTCGCGCTCGGGCAACCGACCTATCGCCTCGGCCAGCGCCTTGCGAAAACGTTCATCCTCCACTCCGTCGAGGGCTTCATGGTCAGAGCCGACTTCGGCCGGCGCCCCGGCCTCCAGCAGATCTTCGAAGCTGAACAGCCGACTGCCGGCCGTGTCGTTGAGAATCGCATAGTAATCTTCGAGGCTCATATCCAATTCGGCAGCAACCTCGTGATCTTTAGCGTCACGACCTACTTTTGCTTCAACGGCGCGGATCGCGCTGCTGACCAGGCGGGTGTTACGGTGGACCGAGCGGGGGGCCCAATCACCCTTGCGCACATCATCCAGCATGGCGCCACGGATCCGGATACCGGCATAGGTCTCGAAGCTGGCACCCTTGCCATGATCGAATTTGCGTGCAGCCTCCAGCAGGCCCAGCATGCCGGCCTGTATCAGATCTTCCACCTGCACGCTGGCTGGCAGGCGCGCCAGCATATGGTAGGCAATCCGCTTGACCAGCGGCGCGAACTGCTGCACCAGGCGGTCCTGCTCATTGGCCACGCCCATGGTGCGCGCATACATATTGACGCCACCTCCCCCCACGCTCATGAAGGGGTTCCGGTTCCGGTCCGCTGCACCAGGCGTTCGACGAAGAATTCCAGGTGCCCACGGGGGCTGGATGGCAACGGCCAGCCGTCCACGTTGCGTGCGATAGCGCGAAATGCCAGCGAAGCCTTGCTGCGCGGAAAAGCTTCATAGGTGGCGCGCTGTTTCTGTGCCGCCTTGCGTACTGTCTCGTCGTAAGGCACAGCGCCGACATACTGCAGCGCCACTTCCAGGAAGCGGTCGGTCACCTGCAGCAGTTTGTTGAATACGTTGTGACCTTCCTGGGGGCTGTGCACCATGCTCGCCAGGATGCGGAACCGGGAAACACCGTGGTCGCGGTTGAGCAGCTTGATCAGCGCGTAGGCGTCGGTGATCGAAGTAGGTTCATCGCATACCACCACGATCACTTCCTGGGCAGCGCGCACAAAACTGACCACCGAATCGCCGATACCAGCGGCGGTATCGACCAGCAGGACATCCATGTCATCACCGATATCGCTGAAGGCCTGGATCAGGCCAGCATGTTCACGCGGCCCCAGGTTGACCATCTCCGCTGCGCCGGACGCCGCCGGGACGATACGAATACCACCCGGCCCGTTGATCATCACCTCACGCAGATCGCAGTTGCCGGCCAGAACGTCCGCCAGGGTCGCCTTGGGCCGCAGACCCAGCTGTACATCGACATTGGCCAGCCCCAGGTCTGCGTCCATCAACACCACGCGACGGCCGAGCTCTGCCAGCGCCAGGGCGAGGTTGACCGACACATTGGTCTTGCCCACGCCGCCCTTGCCGCCAGTGATTGCAATTACCTGAACCGGATGATTGCCCATCTGTGCTGTCGCCTTTCTCAATTCGTTAACTTGCGCACTGGTTGTGGAGTATACCGGCAAACACATCGGCCATGGTCTGGTCCTCGGCCATCTCGTTACCGGCCAGACCAACCGCGCGACTGACCAATTGGTGACCAACACCACGAGACAGATCATCCGGGATGCGCTGGCCATCGGCCACATAGGCTACCGGGAGACGCTGTTCCATGGCCAGCCCCAATGCTTCGCCCAGCGTAGCAGCTTCGTCGACCTTGGTCAGAATGCAGCCGACCGGATGACAGCAGCGATAATTGTGCCAGGCGGCCTGGAGCACCCGATACTGGCTGGTCGCCGCCAGCACCAGCAGAGTGCTGATGCGCGCACCCTGGGCCGCGAGCTCGCTGAGCTGGCCACGCAGTTGCGGGTCCTGGGCTTGCAGGCCGGCGGTATCGACCAATACCAGTCGCTTGTTGCCGAACTCCTCCAGTACCTCGCTCAGGCTGTTCTGTTCATCGACCACCCGCACCGGTACGTTGAGAATGCGGCCCAGGGTACGCAGCTGTTCATGGGCACCAATACGGTAGGTGTCCATGGTAACCAGCGCCACATTCTGGCTGCCGTGCTTGAGCACATAGCGTGCAGCCAGTTTGCCCAGTGTGGTGGTTTTGCCGGCGCCGGTCGGGCCAACCAGGGCAATCACCCCGCCCCGGTCGATCAGCTCCTCGCGCATCACCGGCAGGCCCTGGGCCAGGTGGGCCAGCAGCAGGCGCCAGGCCTGGCGTACATCGGTCACGTCGGCAACCTTGGCCAGCAGCTGCTTGCACAGCTCGGCGGGCAGGCCCAGATGAATCAGCTTGCGCCACAGGCTGGCCTGGCGCGGCTGATGCTGATTGACCTGGCCCCAGGCCAGGCCACCCAGCTGGGATTCGAGCATGCCTCGCAGGCCGGCAATTTCCGAGCGCATGGCGTCGAGATCATCAGTTGCCGGGGGCTTGGAGGTCACCTCGGCTGCCGGCGCGGCACGTTCGCTGTTCAGGCGCTCCAGCAACCCCTGGGCGACCGGCGAGCCCTGCTCGGCAGCCTGGCGCATGCTGTCACCAAACAATTGACGGTTGACGCTGGGGCCATCGGCAGGACGCTCCCCCTCTTCCAGGCTGGCCCGGGCGCTGATAATGCGCTCCTGGGTCTTCTTCAGCTCCAGATCCAGGCCGGGCGTAGGCGGCGTCAGCCGCGGCGCTTCGTAATCCAGCGCCGCCGTCAGTTCGACACCACCCGCTACGCGCCGGTTGGCGATGATGGACGCATCCGCGCCCATCTCGTCCCGTACCAGCTTCATTGCCGTGCGCATGTCTGCCGCAAAAAAACGTTTGACTCTCATGGCCTGATCTCACCCTGTGTAATCAATTCTGTCCGACGGTGGCAACGATGGTGACCTGCTTGCTGTCCGGAATCTCCTGGTAGGACAGCACATGCGCGCCAGGCGCCGCGTAGCGGACGAACCGGGCCATCATGTTGCGAACCGGACCGGCCACCAGCAATATCGCCGGTTTGCCCTGTATCTCCTGGCGCTGCACCATGTCCGCCAGCGAACGTTGCAGCTTCTCCGCCATACCCGGTTCCAACAGAATGCCGTCATCATTGCCTTGCCCGGCCTTCTGCAGACTCTGAAGCAATATCTGTTCCAACCTCGGTTCCAGCGTGATTACAGGCAGCTCGGACTCAAGCCCGACAATGCTTTGCACGATAGAGCGAGACAGAGCGATGCGCACCGCACTGATCAACGCGCCGGTATCTTGACTCTTGCCTGACTGGTTGGCGATGGCCTCGGCAATAGTCCGAATGTCCCGCACCGGCACCTGCTCTTGCAGGAGCCCCTGCAGCACCTTGAGCAAACCCGACAGGGAAATTATGCCCGGCACCAGTTCCTCGGCCAGTTTCGGTGAGGCCTTGGCCAGCACCTTGAGCAGTTGCTGAACCTCCTCATGACCGAGCAGTTCATGGGAATGCTTGTAGAGAATCTGGTTGAGATGGGTGGCGACCACCGTACTGACATCCACCACCGTATAACCCAGCGATTGGGCCTGATCCTTCTGCGCCGGCTCGATCCATACCGCATCCAGACCGAATGCCGGGTCCTTGCCGGGAATGCCCTTGATCTCGCCGAATACCTGCCCGGGGTTGATTGCCAGTTCGCGGTCGGCGTGGACCTCCGCCTCGGCCACCCCGACACCCATCAGCGTGATGCGATAGACGTTGGGCGCCAAATCCAGGTTGTCGCGAATATGTACCGAGGGCATCAGAAAACCCAGGTCCTGGGACAGCTTCTTGCGGATCCCCTTGATCCGCGCCAGCAATTGCCCGCCCTGGCTGCGATCAACCAGCGGGATCAATCGATAGCCGACCTCCAGACCAACCATGTCCACCGGCGTCACGTCGTCCCAGCCCAGCTCGCGGGTTTCCGGCGACGGCACTGCCGGCAGTTGCGCCTTCTGCTCTGCCACCTGCTCGGCCTCGGCCTTGATCTTCTGCTGTCGGGCAATGTAATAAGCTCCACCGGCAGCAAGCACACCCAGACCGAGGAACGACAGGTGCGGCATACCCGGGATCAAGCCCATGACGATCATGATGGCTGCGGCGATGCCCAACGCCTTGGGCGACGCGAACATCTGCCGCTTGACCTGACCACCCATGTCCTCGGAGGTGGACACCCGGGTGACCATGATGGCCGCTGCGGTGGATAGCAGCAGCGAGGGAATCTGCGCCACCAGACCGTCGCCGATGGTCAACAGCACATAGATTTCGCCGGCGTCGGTAAACCCCAGTCCATGCTGCGCCATGCCAATGGCCAGACCGCCAATGACGTTGATGAACAGGATCAGCAGACCGGCGACCGCATCCCCCCGGACGAACTTGCTGGCACCGTCCATGGAGCCGTAGAAGTCCGCTTCCTGGGCGACTTCCAGGCGCCGGGTCTTGGCTTCCGTCTGATCGATCAGGCCGGCGTTGAGGTCCGCGTCAATGGCCATTTGTTTGCCGGGCATGGCGTCCAGGGTGAAGCGCGCACTCACCTCGGAAATACGCCCGGCCCCCTTGGTCACCACCACGAAGTTGATGATCATGAGGATAATGAACACGACCAGACCCACCACGAAGTTGCCGCCGATCACCACCTCGCCGAAGGCCTGGATCACCTTGCCGGCCGCGTCGCCGCCCTCATGGCCGTTCAGCAGTACCACCCGGGTCGAAGCCACGTTAAGCGCCAGGCGCAGCAGCGTGGCGACCAGCAGAATGGTTGGGAAGGCGGCAAAATCCAGCGGTCGCAACGCATAGGCGCAGACCAGCAAGACCACTAGCGACAGCGCGATATTGAAGGTGAAGAAGACGTCCAGCAGAAATGGCGGCACCGGCAGCATCATCATGCCCAGCATCGCCAGCAACAGGATCGGCACGCCCAGGCTACCGTGCCGCAGGCCCGCCAGGTTGCTGCGCATGGAACTGATCATCTCACCGCGGTTGGCAGCCATTCCCCTCAGATACTCCGATCAAAAATTTGACGTGAAAGCTTTCCTGATCTGTTTCAGGCAAGAACTGTTCCACAAATTCAGAAAAAACCCAGCGCGCAAAAGAAATTGCCTTACCGCCATCGCTCGGCACCATGCATAATCCGTGTCCACGGGGTGATGGTTCCGCAAACGAGAGAGCTCATGCGCGCATTATCCGTACTGTTGTTATCGTGCTGCCTGGCTGGCTGCGCTGCCTCGCCGGAAGAGTCCAGTCTATGGTCAGGTGCCGGTGAACTGGGGCAACGGTTGATGGGTGCGGTCGGCAGTGGCTCGAACGACAGCCGGGCGGCAGACCAGGCGATGCATGCTCAGGTCGCACAACTGCTGGACCAGCCGCGGATCGACCCGCTGACCCGGTTTCTCGAGCAACATGCCGCTCAGGATGCCAATGACCGCAGCTATCAGTACATCCTCCGCGAGCGCAACAGCCGCTGCCGCGCCATTGGTACGCGTTTTTCGCAGCAAGCACTCACCGACGAGAATCTGGCTTTGTTCCGCAGCGGTTACCAGTATTCCTGCCCGGATCAGGTCGATGCCTTCGCCCAGCGCCTAGCGCTCACTCCCCCGGCCACAGCGTCGCCCGCCGAAACTATCGCGCCCGGCCCTGTGTCGGCACGGCAGCAGAGGCAGGCGAACAGCTGCTATCTATTGTTCACCATCAAGAACTACCAGCAGGCGCTGCCGTCCTGTATTGAAACCGCCGAGCGTGGCGATGCCAAGGCGCAACATCACTTGGCCGGCATTCTGCAGGTTAACGACGATCCGGATCAGGCATATCACTGGGCCCGTCACTCCGCCGCACAGCACCACGCGCCCGGACAGTTGCTACTGGCGCAGTTGTACCAGCAAGGTCAAGGCACGCCCATTGATCAGGTCAAAGCACTGACGCTGTTAGAGGACGCAGCGGAGAGTGGTTTAGCCGCAGCGCAGTACGAGGCCGGTGTGGCCTATCTGCATGGCTCCGGCAAAGCGGCTGATCGAGGCGCAGCGCAGCGCTGGCTGGAGCGCGCCGCCGGGCAGGATCATCTCCCTGCGCAGCTGCAGCTGGCCGACCTGCACTTCAATGATTCTGGCGCCGAACAGGCCTACGCGCGCCAATGGTTGCTGCGCGCCGCCTCCCAGGGATCAGCCACCGCCCAGTACCGCCTGGGCGCCAGCTACATGGACGGCACCGGTGGCCCCCCCGATTACACCGAAGCCTATATCTGGCTGAGTCACGCGTTACGTAACGGTGAACCGCGCGCCAAGCCCCGAATACAGGCCCTGACCGGGCAGTTGACGGCCGATCAGCTCCACACTGCACGCCAGCGTATCGCCGCCGGGTTCAGTGGTCGACTGCCCTGAGCTTGCCCCCATGAACCGACGCAAAAGCTCCATCATGCTGGTCCTGCTACTGCTGATCAGCCTGTTCATCGCCGGCATGTGGCTGATGTCGAGTCTGAACCTCAACTTTGCCCAGCGCGCCATGTCGGAGCAGCGCCAACAGCAGATTGCCGACACCTTCCATTCCAATCTGGATCGCATCAATGCCCATCACTTTCTGATGGAACAGAATACCGGCGCCCTGGCCCGCATGGGCGAACTTTTCGCCCGGCAGAAAGAGATTTCCGGCCGCGATAACCTGGCCGAACTGGAGCGCAGCGTGGGCACAACCCTGCGTAGCCTGCATGACCTGTACGGAGGCGGCATCCTGTTCCATCCGGGCGCCTATCGGCTGTCCGATGTCGGCATCTACGGCCACAGGAACAGCACCGCAACCCATATCACTTATCGGGAAACCGGTTTCGAGAACAAGGATTGGTACCGGCGGCTGCAACCATCTTCCCCGCCGGGAAAGCCCAATGAGCTGTACCACTGGACTGCGGCCTACTACCGCCCACAGTTCGACACCGTGGTCATCAGCGTCAGCACCCCGCTGCACGACAGCACCGGCCAGGTCATCGGTCTGGCGGCCACCGACTGGCAGGCCGACGAGGTCATCCGTCTCGTCAGCCGGGTGCGCATTACTCCGGGCACCTTCTCTTTTTTGCTCGACCGGGAGAATCGCAACCTGTCGAGCCTGGCCGAAGCCGCCGACGTACAACAGGCCCAGCAACTGATGGAAGCCATCACCGCCCTGCAGCTACCACGGCAATCTCCAGCGCAACAGGTGCCGGCCAGTCTCGGCAGTCGTTACCCCGCCTCACCCATGCAGAGCCACAGGCTGTTCGTCGGCGAGGCCGAATATGCCCTGTTCCATGCGCCCACCGAAGCGGGCATGATCTTCGGCATAGGCATTCCCCAGGCGGAAATCGATGCGGTACTGGCACCGATGCGGGCCAGCAATTTTCGCATCGTGGCAATCATCGTCAGTATTCTGTTGTTGCTCTCGGGACTGATCCTTTACCTGGTCGCCACTACCCTGAAACAGCTGAACAGCCTCTACACCGACGCGCTGACCGGTCTGCCCAACCGCGAGCGGCTGCTGCTCGATCTGCAGAAGGACCGGCCCATGACGCTGGTTCTGCTCAATATCGACGCGTTCAAGGAGATCAATGATTTCTATGGCAACCAGTGCGGCGATCATGTCATTCGCGAGCTGGCAGACGGGCTGCGCCGCCATGTGCATGACACGCCTGCATGGAAGGCGGTGCGGGTCTATCGCATGCCCGGTGACGAAATGGCCCTGCTGTTTCCCGATAGCCCCGGGCAGGAGGTGCTTGAACAGCGGCTGGAGAATCTGCGGACTTTCATCAAGGGGCTGACCATCCGTTGGCAGGAAGAGCAGGTTCCGCTCCAGGCGACCCTGGGCCTGGCAGCCAGTGTGCAGCCAGACGGCTCGCCACTGGCCAGCGAGCAGCTCCTGCCCTCGGCCAATATCGCACTCAAGCTGGCCCGGTTGAGCAAACTGAACTATCTGGTTCACGATCCCGCGCACCGCATGCGCGAAACCTATGAACAGAATCTGGTCTGGGCCAACCGGCTGCGCACGGCACTGGAACAGAACCGTATCGTGCCGTGGTTTCAGCCGATCATGAACCTGCATACCGGCCGCATCGACAAGTTCGAGTGCCTGGTGCGCATGCTCGATGGTGACGATACGCCCATCAGTCCGGCCCACTTTCTGCCGGTCGCCCGCAAGATCCGCCTGTACCGGCAGATCACCCGGCGCATGGTCGACCAATGCCTGGCGCGTTTCGCCGAGACCGACCTGCAATTCTCGCTGAATCTCTCCTGCGACGACCTGCTGGACAGCGAACTGAGCGAGCACCTGTTGCAACGGCTACAGAATCCGGCGCTGGCCCGGCGGCTGATCTTCGAGATCCTTGAGTCAGAGGGTATTGAGAACTACCAGGCGGTGCGCCAGTTTATTGACAAGGCCAAGGCCCTGGGTTGCCGTATCGCCATCGACGACTTCGGCACTGGCTATTCCAACTTCGAACACCTACTACGGCTCGATGTGGACCTGATCAAGATCGACGGCAGCCTCATCCGCCAGCTGGACTGCGACGCGGATGCCCGGGCGGTTACCCAGGGCATCGTACGTTTCGCCCAGGAACTGGGCATGCAGACGGTCGCCGAGTTCGTGCACAACGAGGCAATTCTGCAGCAGGTGCGCGCGCTGGGCATCGACTTCGCCCAGGGCGCCCGAATCGGCATGCCCGCCCCCGAACTGCCCGCAGGGCTATGCCTTGATGACATCCAGGGTTAGCGCGCCATAGCTCAACCGAGTTCAGAAAAAAATCATGTCAGCCGCAGGTCTTCCAGTGCCAAGGCAAGCCGCTGCCGCTGTTCGCCCTGCAATGCTTTGAGCGGATCCGGTAGGCAGGGCTGCTGGACATGCCCGAGCAACTCCGCAGCGGTCGCCACTACCCGCAGACTACCGTGCTGACGAAACAACTCCCATATCGGCTCCAGCCGCTCGGACATCTGCACCGCCGAGCTGGCGTCGCGGGCCTGAGCAGCGCGAGTGATTCGCACCAGCACCTCGGGAAACAATCCACCGAGGGCCGAATACCAAGCGTCGCAGCCACCCAGCAGCCCCGCCACCGCAGTGGCATCACCGCTGATCCCAAGACTCACCTGGGCTGGCAATAACGCTCGCAGAGGCTCGATCCGCTCTCGGGCCAGCGCCAGATCACCCGACACCGGAGGAATCTTGATTGAGCGCACGTTCGGCAGCTGCGCAATTTCTGCGTGCAGCTCATCACTGAATGCAAAACGCGTGGTACCCGGGTTGTCATATACCACCAGCGGCACGGATAAGACACGAGTGACATCCCGGTAAAGACCGAATACCTCATCGGCGGTCAGTGGCTGATAGGACATCGGCGCCAACAACACCGCCCCGGCTCCGGCCCGCTGCGCATCCTCGGCCAAGGCCAGCACTCCGGCTGTACGCAGTGACGAAATCCCCACCATTAACGGCACCTCACCGGCGCTCGCCACCGCCAGCTCGGTAACCCGCCGACGCTCGCTACGCTCCAGATACGCATAGTTACCTGTCGAACCCAGCACGCAGATGGAATCAACATCCGCCATTGCAAGCCGCTCGACCAATCGAACGAATGCATCCTCGTCGATACGACCGTCCTGCAGAGGCGTCAAGGGAAAGGCGCTGAGACCAGTGAACATGGTGAATACTCCTGCTGTGGAACGAATCCGTGATGTCCTCCCTATCATTGCACTGTCGTTCCCAGTCTGTCATGGCGACAGCTACAGCGTCCCACTACGCTCGCCCAGTATTCCGATCTCGACGAGTCCAGGGCTATGCCTTGATGACATCCAGGGTTAGCATGGGCCATACATCCCTGCTGTTCCGGAGCCAACATGACCACCTCAGCCGTACCGCTCTCGATTCTGGATCTCTGTCCCGTCACCCTGAATTCGACCCCGGCCCAGGCCCTGCGCAACAGCCTGCAGCTGGCCAGGCATGCCGAGCAACTGGGCTATCAGCGCTTCTGGGTCGCCGAGCATCACAACATGACCGGGATCGCCAGCGCGGCCACCTCGGTGGTCATCGGCTACCTGGCCGCCGGTACCGAGCGTATCCGCATCGGCTCGGGCGGCATCATGCTGCCGAATCACTCGCCGCTGCAGATTGCCGAACAGTTCGGCACCCTTGAATCGCTGTATCCCGGTCGCATCGACCTGGGTCTCGGGCGCGCGCCCGGCACCGATATGGCCACCGCCCGCGCGCTGCGCCGTGGCCGCACCGATGGTGAGGACTTTCCGCAGATGCTCGACGAGCTGCGACACTACTTCGCCGAGCCCGAGCCCGGTCAACGGTTGGTTGCGGTGCCCGGCGCCGGTCTGGACGTGCCCATCTGGCTGCTCGGCTCCAGCACCTTCAGCGCCCAGCTGGCCGCCAGCCTCGGCCTGCCCTTCGCCTTTGCCGGCCAGTTCTCACCCGACTATCTGATGGCGGCAATGCGTGCCTATCAGGATAATTTTGTGCCGTCGGCCACGCTGGAAAAACCCCAGGCGATGCTCGGCATCAATGCCTTTGTCGCCGAAACCCGAGACGAAGCACATTATCTGGCCAGTTCGCACCAGCAATCTTTCCTCAACATGATTCGCGGCGAGCGCGGCCAGCTACGGCCTCCTGTAGAGGATATGGACGCGCTCTGGCAGCCCCATGAGCGCCATCAGGTACTCTCGACCCTGGCCGGCACCCTGATCGGTGACGAGCAGACCGTCGCCCAGCAGATGGCGGACCTGCTGGAGCGCACCGGTGCGAATGAACTGATCGTCAACAGCCCGATCTATGACCAGGACAAGCGCCACGACAGCTACCGACGCCTGATGGATGCAGCCGCGCGGCTTTGACCAGCGCGGCAACATGACTCGAACTTTGGCGGCGCAGGCCTTTCCAAAACGGTACCCCCGTCCGGAAAAGTCGAGAGCCCACCATGAGCCGCATCCCCCGGGACACCCAGTTTGATAGCAGCGCAGGCTTTCTGCGCAACGGTTACAACTTCATTGCCAATCGCTGCCAGGACCTTGGCAGCGACATCTTCCAGACCCGCATCATGCTGCGACCGGTGTATTGCATCACCGGCGAAGACGCCGCACGCATGTTCTATGTGCCCGGCCGCTTCACCCGCAACCATGCGATGCCACCGACCACGCTGTCGCTATTGCAGGACAAGGGCAGCAGCCTGACGCTGACAGGCGAAGCCCATGCCCGGCGCAAGGAAATGTTCATGGCGCTGATGGGCCCGGCCCGGCTGGAGCAACTGGTGGCGATCTTCGAGGAAGAATGGCAGGCGAGACTGGCCCGCTGGCAGAGCATGCCCGCGGTGGTACTGCAGACCGAAGCCGAATATATTCTCTGCCGCAGCGCCTGCCGCTGGGTCGGCATTACGCTGGATGAGGGCCAGGCAACACAACGTGCGACGGAACTGGCTGCCATGGTCGAAGGCGCCGGCAGCATCGGCCCGCGCAACTGGAAGGCGCAGCTGCTGCGCCAGCGCACCGAACACTGGGCTAAGGAACTGATCCACCAGGCCCGCAACCATCCGCGTGCCGATCCGGCCACACCGCTCGATATCATCGCCCATCACACCGCACTGCACGGCCATGGGGTGGACCACCGCACTGCTGCGGTGGAACTGCTCAACCTGCTGCGCCCCACCGTTGCCATCGCCCGGTATATCACCTATTCGGCGCTGGCCTTGCATCATCACCCCGAGTACCGCGACCGGTTGCAGCAAGGAGAGGAAGGCCTGGCAGAGCTGTTCGCCAACGAAGTGCGGCGCTTCTACCCCTTCTTCCCTGCGGTCGGCGGCATCGCCCTGGAAAACTTCGAATGGCGCGGCCACTCTTTCCACAAAGGCGACTGGATGTTGCTCGACCTCCACGGTACCAACCACGATCCGCGCATCTGGCAGCAACCGGAGCGCTTCTATCCGGAGCGCTTCAAAGATTGGGATCACAGCCCCTACAACTTCATCCCCCAAGGCGGCGGGGAATACTCGCATGGGCATCGCTGCGCCGGGGAATGGCTGACGATTGAGGTGATCAAGGCCGCATTGAGAATGCTCACCACCCGCATGACCTACCAGATCCCCCACCAGGATCTGAGCATTCGCCTGTCGCGCATGCCGGCCATGGTACAGAGCCGTCTGATCCTCACCGAGGTGCGCGGCGTCAGCCCAGAATAGATTGCCGAAGCCGTGACAACCGGCGTAGAATGCCTCGCGCTGCGGGTGTAGCTCAATGGTAGAGCAGAAGCTTCCCAAGCTTACGACGAGGGTTCGATTCCCTTCACCCGCTCCATTCAAGATGATCGATCAGCTTCGCACGTCGCTAATGCTGCCTTCGCTTCGCCGTTCCCCCCGCAAGAAAACAACCCTCCGGTAGCTCGCGACCGATGGACTGATACCGTCCGCTGATCGAGCATGAGCCCGATCAGCGGACGGTATCAGGCGTTCTGCCGCGGCGTCCGGCGAATGGTCTTGAGCAGTTCCTCGGGGGTGATCGAGCCGACGATATTGGCGCCGCTACCGGGCTGCGGCAGGTTGAGGATGTTGCCCTTGATCTTGCCGATGACGTGCATTTCACAGGGCTTGCAATCGAACTTCAGCGTCAGTACCTCATCGCCGTGGACCAGCTGCATGGGCGCAACCTTGGTGCGCACGCCAGTGACGCCCTTGGCCTGCTTGGGGCACAAATTGAAGGAGAAGCGCAGGCAGTGCTTGGTGATCATCACCGGCACATCGCCGGTTTCCTCATGCGCCTCGTAGGCGGCGTCGATCAGTTCCACGCCGTAGCGCTGGTAGAACGCCCGAGCCTTTTCGTTATAGACGTTGGCCAGGAAGGTCAGGTGTGATTGCGGATATACCGGTGGCGGTACGCTGACCGGTTTGCGATTGCCGTGTGGGAAAGCAGCGATACGCGCCTCGCTCAGTTGCTCGATCAGTTCCCGCCGCAGGCTCTTGAGTTGCGAGTTGGGCACGAACGGTACGAACGGTGCGTCGATTTCCACCTGCTCAGCGTGATACTGGGTGGTGCCCAACTGACCCAGCAGGTCGTGCAGTTGCTCCAGCGCCTGCTCGGGCTTTTTCGCCGACTCGAACGGACCGCTCAACTGATGGCTGACCTCGATGCCCTCTTCGCTGATCGCGGTGAGCTTGAGGCTGTCGGCACTCAACTCGGCATGCCAGCGCAGCCCGATACGACGCTCTGCGGACGTCTTTTGCAAAGCCTGCTGCCAGTTATGGTCCAGGTTGCGACTGAGCGTTTGCGGCAGGCGCGCGCGGCGCAGTTGCTCGGGCAGCTCGTTGGGCTCGATACGGTACTGCCAGCGCGGCTCGCCCTCTTCCTCGTAACGGGCCAACTCCTGGGCGACATTAGCGCGAAACCCTACTACCTCGCGCTTGACCAGGACGTTGAGGCCGTCCCCATTGGACAGGGGCTCGTGGGTCACCGCCAGCAGATCATGCTTGCGCACCTGCTGCAGCTCGCCCACCACCAGGCCGGTGAAGGTCGGTGAATCGAAGGCACCGATATCGATCTTGCGGTCGGTGACGAAGTAATCGGTGCTGCCCCGGTGGAAGGTCTTGTCCGGGTCGGGCACGAAGAAGTGGGCGGTACGACCGCTGGAAGCGCGCGCCAGATCGGGGCGGCCCTCCAGAATATCGTCCAGCCGCTGGCGGTAATAGGCGGTGATGTTCTTCACATAGCCCATGTCCTTGTAACGCCCTTCGATCTTGAACGAGCGCACACCCGCATCGACCAGCGCGCGCAGGTTGGCGCTCTGATTGTTGTCCTTCATCGACAGCAGATGCTTCTCATAGGCGACCACGCCGCCATGCTCGTCCTTGAGGGTATACGGCAGTCGGCAAGCCTGAGAGCAGTCGCCACGGTTGGCGCTGCGGCCGGTCTGGGCGTGGGAGATGTTGCACTGCCCCGAGAAGGCCACGCACAGGGCGCCGTGGATGAAGAACTCGATGGTCGAGTCGACCTCCGCATGGATCGCCTTGATCTGCTGCAGGTTCAGCTCCCGGGCCAGCACCAACTGGGAGAAACCGGCCTGATCGAGGAACCGGGCCTTGTCCAGGGTGCGGATATCGCACTGGGTGCTGGCGTGGATTTCGATCGGCGGAAGGTCCAGTTCCATGACGCCCATGTCCTGCACAATCAGTGCGTCGACACCGGCGTCGTAGAGCTGATGGATCAGCAGCCGGGCCCCTTCCAGCTCGTCGTCATGCAGAATGGTGTTGAGCGTGACGAAGATGCGTACATGGAACAGCCGGGCAAAGCGCACCAGCTCGGCGATATCAGCCACGCTGTTCTCGGCGTTATGCCGTGCGCCAAAACTCGGGCCGCCGATATAGATGGCATCGGCACCATGCAGGATGGCCTCACGGGCGATGGCGACATCCCGGGCTGGGCTGAGCAATTCGAGATGGTGCTTGGGAAGGGGCATGGCAGAACCGTCGAGTGGAAAAACGGCAGATTGTAGCTGTTACGGCAGAATGCTGCACGATCAGGTGATGCGCGGCCAGCCATGGCGACTTTTCGCCATGGCTGGTTCAGCTCAGTTCGCTCCGCAGGCAGGCAAGCCAGGCCGCTGAGGGTTGGTGAAGGTACAACCGTAGTCCGCATCAGCTACCACTGTAGCGTCAAGCACTTCATCCCCGGCCGGTTTGTCGTTGTCATTCACCCAGTCCAGCCAGTCGTTCATCGCCCGGGTAACTTCCTGGCTGGAGAATTCGCAGTGGCCGGTTGCCCGAATGGCGCGCTGCACCAGCAGATCTTCGTTGCCATGTGCCTCAGCCCCCTCGCGATACAGCTGCTGATGCCGGAACGGCACATAGAAGTCACCCAGCGTGTGCAAGGTCAGCACCGGCACCTCGAAATCCCCCTGGACCAATGGAATCCAACGCACCCCATCTTCCCGCTGTAGATTGGCGTCCTCATCAGCGCTGACTCGCGCGATCTGTTCGTTAAAGGCCAGCTCATCCGCGGTCGGCTCCGGATCGCTGGTCCAACGATAAACCTGATTTTCATTGCCGTAGCCGTTACGCGCAAGAATACCTTCGATATCACCCTCAGAGCCGCCGGTACCCAGCACCGCACCCTGCCACATATTAACCGCGAAGCCTTCGTCGAAGATCGGACGCTCCCCACCGGTGAGATTGCGGGCAATGCCTACGAGCCGCTCGCCGTTCACCCCGCGCGGCGAGCTCCAGTCCGGTGAGGTGCCGTTGAAATTGAATAAGGTACCGAGCATCTGCGGCAGCAGGTCCTGGAAGTCTGCATAATCCGCGTCACCATAGCCGCTCAGCTCCATCACCGCCCGGGGATAGTCGCCCAGCCACTGGAACTGGTTCTGTTCCGCCTGACACATCGGCATGGCGCCCGCATAAGGCACCTTGCTCAAGGTTCTTTCCATGTTCTCGCGATCCACCGCCGCCGCAGCAACATGACCGCCGAGAGATTCACCAGAAATCAGGTACTGATTGGGTTCGAGAAACCGCACACCATGGTCTGCCTCGAGATAGTCGATGAGGTTCAGCGCCAGCTTGTTGGTGTCTTCGACACCAGCTCGCACATCGTAATAGTTGGCCGAATAGGATGACGAAGCCCAGGCGTACCCTGCGGCCAGTGCTGCATCACGCCATGGATCCTGCGGTACCGATGGCAGCAGATTCTCACCGGTACCGCGATAGCCATGGGTATACATGATCAGACCATCGCCATCCCATTCATCGGGGATTTCGACGACATAGACCGCTCCACCCTGAATTCCATTATAGGTACCCACATAAGTGCTGCTGCCAGGGCGGGCCGCAATCTCAGCAACTACTGGTGTGAAAACGCGATCATCATGCTCTCTGGTCATTTCTGGCGGTGCGATATCATCATCAGAATCACCACCGCTGCTGCTTCCGCCGCCTCCACCGAGACAACCGGTCAGCAATAAGGCACTCAAGGTGAGGGGTAAAGCAGCCAGGGGGAAAGGTGTGATGCGCAAGGTAAACCTCCATTGTTTTTGTAATAACTACCTGGGCGCAGACAGCCCAAGCGCATTCATGAGCTTAGTCGAGGCGGCATGATCTGCCGCTCCATAAACTACGCTGATATCACCCTAAAAAGGCACCACTCAAATGGGTGATACGAAGCTCGCGATCGCGTCAGGCTACGAGTTTGGAGAACATCCGCGCCGATGGCCTGGAAGACAGGTCCACGCCGGCGCGAACGTTTCAGGCGAGTTACTTCAGCCCCAGCCGCCGCGCCAGCTTGTGCAGGTTGCTGGCATCCAATTCCAGCAGGCGCGCTGCGGCGCTCCAATTGTCATCAACGGCGAGCAGAGCCTGGCGGATCTGCTCGCGCTGGCAGGCTTCCACGCTAATGCGCAACGGTTGGATGTTTCCAGTATCAGCTGTGGCCTGAACATCAGGACTACTCGTGCTGGCATTGCCACCGCCGATGGGAATATCCAGCAGCGCCGCATCCAGCGACAACATGGACTGGCGGGACCCGTTACGCCCCAATGCCTTGATCGCCGCTCGGCTGATGACGTGTTCCAGCTCGCGTACGTTACCCGGCCAGTCATAGGTCAATAGCGCCTGCTCGGCATCCGGAGACAGGCGCAGACTGCGCACCCCGAGGCGGGCGCGGTTGAGTTCGAGGAAATGGCCTGCCAACAGCAACACATCATTGTCCCGATCTCGTAATGGCGGGACCGGTACCGGGTAGACCGAGAGGCGATGATAAAGGTCAGCGCGGAAGTCGCCCTTGGCTACTGAATCGGCCAGGTTGCGGTTGGTGGCAGCGATGATCCGCACATCCACCCGCAGCGGCTGGTCAGCACCCAGGCGCTGAATCTCGCCGTTCTGCAGGGTACGCAGCAGTTTGGCTTGCACATGCAGCGGCAGCTCACCGACTTCATCGAGAAACAGCGTGCCGCCGTTGGCCGCGTCGAAGCGCCCGCCCCGATCACTGCTGGCGCCCGAGAACGCACCTTTAACGTGACCGAACAGCTCGCTTTCCGCCAGAGACTCCGGCAGCGCAGCGCAGTTGACCTGCACCAGCGGTTTGTTCGCCCGTGGTGAGTGGCGGTGCAGCCAGTGGGCGAACAGTTCCTTGCCGACCCCGGTTTCACCGGTGATCAGCACGGTCAGGTCTGAATCTGCCACCACCGCCAACTCGTCCAGCAAGCGTGTTACCGCCGGGCTGTGACCGACGATGCCATGCTGTTGAACACCCGGCAGCGCCCGGTGATCATCGGCGCGAACCATGCGCAGCGCGCGGTTCTCCTGCTCCAGCCGGGTTACCCGCAACAACGCCTCGACCAACGGCAGCAGGCGTAGCAACTTGATCCGGGCGCGCTCGTCAAAGGTGCCGGCCTTGAGCGCATCGAGGGTCAAAGCACCCCAGAGCTCGCCCTCCACATATAGGCTCACTCCCATGCAGTCGTGCACCGGCAGCGGTTCGCCCGGTGACTCATCGAGCAGCCCATCGTAGGGGTCAGGCAAGGTGCTGTCGGACTCGAACCTGGTGATTTCCCGGCGCGACAGCAACGCCGCCAGGCGTGGATGCCGTGCCAGGTCAAAACGCCGGCCCAGGGCGTCCTGCACCAGCCCGACCGCAGCCACCGGCCGCAGGCAATCATCCTCGCGCTGCAACAGCACTACCGCACCGCAGGTAAAGCTTTCGCGCAATACCTGCACCAGGCGTTGCAGACGGACCGCAGCCGGCAACTCTGCCACCAGATCAGGCAAGAGAAAATCTTCAATCATGGTCAGATGCACCCCATATGGTTTGGAGAACCATAACGCAGCAGGGTATAAACAACCAATAAAAATAATTTCCTTTAAAATTCAATCAATTGCGTATGGCATATGTCTTGCTGGGTTAATCGATAGAAGCTGCGGTTGTTCATTCCCCTATCGGAGTAATCAGCATGTCCCACCATTCACCTGACATTTCCACCGCAATCACCGGCTCGGCGGTGGGCGATGACCAGCAAATCTGGGCGCAAGCGCCAACGGATGACCTGATTCACCATATCCTGATCCGCTATCATCAGCGCCACCGTGAGCAGTTGCCGGAACTGATTCGCCTCGCTCGCCGTGTTGAACAGGTGCATGGGGATCACGCGGAATGCCCGAACGGGCTGACTGACCATCTCTCAGATATTCAGCAGGCACTGGAAAGTCATATGTCCAAGGAGGAACAGATCCTGTTCCCCATGCTGCTGCGCGGCGAACACAGCCTATCGCGCGGGCCGATCAGCGTGATGCGTTTCGAGCATGACCAACACGATCAGGCGCTGGACCAGCTGTACGCATTGACCAACGACATCACCGCTCCACCCCACGCTTGTAATACCTGGCAGACGCTTTACCGGGGGTTGGACGAGTTCTGCCGGGACCTGGCCCAGCATATCCAGCTGGAAAACGAAGTACTGTTCGATGGCCCGGCGGCCGGGAAGACGCTATAGGACAAACATGCTCTTGGCGCAGATGACCAGCAGCACGGCATGTACCAGCAGGCTCACATTGATCAGGTGCATGCCCCGCTCGCCGATGTGCTGGCCGCGGCGCAGAAAGATCAGCGCGGCATAATGCCCTATGATCAACAGCGCCAGCAGGATCTTCAGGCTGAGCAGCGTGGCGAAATGGCTGGCAAAGGGATCGGCCAGCACACCGCGATAACGCCACGCCAACGTCAGCCCAGCCCCGTAGAGCACGATGGCAACCACATGAATCACTCGCCGCGCCTGCTGCCCCAGGGCTTGGCTCATGGGGCCACGAACCGACGCGTCCAGACGCCGACCTGCCGGCGCCAGAATCAGTACCTGAAAGAACAGCGTGCCGACAAAAGCCATCGCAGCGAGCAGATGCAGCGTTTTAATCAACAGATATGTCATACAGTTGTTCCAGAAAGAAAGGCGTAGCCTGACACGGCGCGCAACGAGCATAACAAGCAATCAGGAGATTTTCATGCCGAACAGTCGTACCCATCTACCCGCGCTGTTTGCATTGGGTTTTCGCCCTTTGTTTCTCGCGGGCAGCCTGTTTGCCGTTCTCGCCGTGCCGCTGTGGATCGCCGCTTACTTCGGGCACATCGATCTGACACCCGCTGGCGGCTGGCTGGCCTGGCATCGCCATGAAATGGTCTTCGGTTTCGGCGTGGCGATCGTCGCCGGCTTTCTGCTGACCGCAATCCAGGCCTGGACCGGGGTACCGGCCTTGACCGGTATGCCGGTGCTGTTGCTGGCGGCGCTGTGGTTGCTCGCCCGCGTGCTCTGGTTGTTCGGCGCGCCGCTGTGGCTGCTGATCCCGCTGGACGTAGCGTTTCTGCCGCTGGTCGCGGTGGCCATAGGCCGTTCACTGTGGAAGGTGAAGCAGGTGCGCAACTACCCGATCATCCTCATGCTGGGGTTGCTGACCTTCTGCAATCTGTTGGCGCTGATTGGCCTGGAGCGCAATGAGTTCGCCCTGCAGCGCCACGGCGCCGTCGCGGCCCTCTGGTTGATTGCCGGGCTGATGGGCCTGATCGGTGGTCGGGTCATTCCTTTCTTTACCCAGCGCGGGCTGGGCCTTCAGGAACCGGTCGAGGCCTGGCCCCGGCTGGATAACCTGCTGATGGCCGGCAGTATCTTCATCGCCCTGCTCATGCTGAGCGGTATCGGCCTGCGGCCCTCGCTATGGCAGGCGCCCCTCTATCTGCTACTGGGCCTGGGGCATATCGTCCGCCTGCTGCGCTGGCATCATCCGAAGATCTGGACCGTGCCGCTGCTCTGGTCGCTGCATCTGTCCTACGCCTGGCTGGCGCTGGCATTGATTGCCATGGCGCTGTGGCATGGCGGCTGGTTCGGCGGCTTCAGCCAGGCCACCCATTTGCTGGCTATTGGCGGCATGGCCGGAATGATCCTGGCGATGATCTCGCGCGTCAGCCTCGGCCATACCGGCCGGCCTTTGCAGCCAGCCAGGGCCATGAGTCTGGCCTTTATCCTGATCAATCTGGCGGTACCGCTGCGGGTATGGCTGACCATTGCCCTGCCCCAGACCGGGTTCTGGCTGGCGAGTCTGTGCTGGGCGGCGGCGTTTGGTTTGTTCGTCTGGTACTACGCGCCGATTCTGCTGGCGCCGCGGCCGGATGGGCGGCCGGGATAGGCTGGGGTTGTTTGCCCCTCTCCCCAGCTCTCTCCCGCGAGGGGGAGAGAGTAAGCCGTGCGGCTCGAAACGGATTCGCTAGCCTGCGGGGAGAGGGGCCCGGCTCACAGCAATTCCTTACGCAACTCCGCGCCTGACTTGGGCGACAGCAGCCCCGGCGCTACGTCCAGTACTGTCTGCGCACCAATCACGCCGCTCTGATTCAAACGCCAGGTTGCCCGGGCATAGGCAACCAATACCGCTGCGGTGAATTCGGGGTTGCTGCCCAGTTTGAGGGTGTATTCCATGACCTGGGTAGTACCGGCGTCCGAGGTACCGCTGCGGATCACGACGCCGCCGTGGGGCATGGCGGCATGGTCGCGACGCAGCTCCTGCTCGCTGATGAAGTTGACGGTGGTGTCGTAGTCGGCGAAGTAGTGCGGCATGCTGACGATGTTCTGCTCGACTTCCTTCGCATCGGCGCCGTCCGCCAGCACCACGTAGCATTCACGCTTGTGCTTCTCGCGGGTAGCCAACTCCGGTAGCTCGCCGTTGCGCACGCGCTCGATCGCGGCTTCGGCAGGCAGGGTGTACTGCACGCCCGCCTTGACGCCTGGTACCCGGCGCACGGCATCGGAATGCCCCTGGCTCAGACCCTTGCCCCAGAAGGTGTAAGTGGCGCCAACCGGCAGAATGGCTTCACCGTACAGGCGGTTCAGGGAGAACAGTCCCGGATCCCAGCCCACCGAGATCATCGCGGTGTAACCCGCTGGCTTGGCGGCACTATCCATTGCAGCGTGGTATTCGGGGATGGTGGCGTGGGTGTCGAAGCTGTCGACGATGTTGAACATGGCGGCCAGGGCCGGACCCTGTTCGGGCAGGTCGTTCTTCGAGCCGCCGCACAGGATCAGCACATCGATCTGGTCACGAAACTGGGCGATATTGTTCTGGGCATGCACCGGGATGTTGCTGTCGAGCAGTTGCACGTCGGCCGGATTACGGCGGCTGAAGACGCCGACCAGTTCCATGTCCGGACTCTGGGCGATGGCCATTTCCACGCCCTTGCCGAGGTTGCCGTAGCCGGCGATGCCGATTCTGATTTTGCGCTGCATATGAAGACCTGACCCCTTCTCTGTGTGCCAACCCCACCCTGAGTCATGCGGGGTAAAGCGCGAATTATACAGACTGTGACGGCGTTTTCGGCCCTGACGGCCAATGCGTCGCCTCAACCCTCGATGGCAGCGGTCTTGAGCCCTTCCAGCTCGCGCACCGGCACGCCCATGTCCCGCCACTTGTCCGGATGGCAGCTGAACAGCAGCACCTGATGCCGCTGGGCCGCATCAAACAGGATGCGTTTCATCTGCCCCAGCCGGGGTTGATCGCTGTGCACCAGGGCATCATCCAGAATGATCAGTGTCGGGCGGCCGGCTTCACGCAGCAGATCGGCATAGGCCAGCCGGCTGATCAGCCCCATCTGCTCCCGGGCGCCGAAACTCAGTGCCGCGAATTCGCTGGCGTCCTGACCATGGCGCAGCAGGCGGCCGGGCATCAGGTTTTCATCGACCTCCAGCGTTGCCTGGGGAAACAGCAGTTGCAGGTAATGATCCAGATGCTTCTGCAGCGGCGCTTGCAGGCGCCGGGTCAGTTGCTGACGTTTCTCGCTGAGCAGGTCGTGCAGCAGCGCCAGCGCCCGCGTGCGGCGGTCGAGCTGATGGTAGCGGCGATGCTCGCTTTCCAGCTCGGCGGCCAGGGAGGCACGGTGCTCTTCCAGACCATCGGCGCCCTCCCCCTGCAGCCTGCCCTGCAGCGCAAGCAGCTCTTCACGGCGCTGGTTGAAACCCTGTTCCAGTTGTGCGGCGCTGCTGCGGTAGCGCTGGATGTCCTGCTGCAGGATGTCCGGTCGGGCGCTGGCAATACGCGCGGCGCGCTCATTGCTCTGCTGTTCCAGCCGCGCCTCTTCGGCGCGCAGCGTCAGCAGGTTGTCATTGAGCTTGCGCTGCTGTTGCATACGCTGGGGATCATCCAGCCGCGTCTGCAGCAGGCGACATTCTTCTTCGGCGCTGGCCAGATTCTGGCGCAGACCGATAAGTTGCTCGTTGTGCTTGCCGGTGGCTGCTTCACGCTGCTGCAACTGTGCGGCGGCCTGCTGCAGTATCTGCTCGGCCAGGCCGGTATCGACGGCCGCCTCGCCCACCGGCATCTCAAGAGCACCCAGCTCCTGTTCCAGTTCGGCCAGACGCGCAACAACACCGGCCGCGTCCTGCTCCAGCGCCTCGATACCGGCGGGCGCATGACTGGCCAGTAGTTTGCGGTTGGCATGGATAGCGGCGTTCTGGGCCTTGGCAAGCTGCAGTTGCTCCCGCGCCTCATCCAGCGAGCTGACGCGCAACTGCTCCAGCAAGACTTGGAGCTGGTCCCGGGCGTGTTCGGTCTTGCGGGCCAGGGTAGCCAGATCTTGGCCGCCGGGCGTGATGATCAGCTTGCCGATACCGGCAATGTCCAGTTGGGTTTCCTGCAGCAGCAACAACTCATCGCTGCCACTGAGCTGCTGCTGATCCAGGCTGAGCTGCTGACCGGGCAGCAGTTCATAGCGCAGCCGCGTGGCAATGCTCTGCTGGCGAATATCCAGCTCCCGCAGTTGGTTATGCAATTGTTCCAGTTGGGCCAACTGCTGGTCATTGATCCGCACCGCGGCCAGCGCCTGCTGCTGAGTAACCAATTCGTTCTGCAACAGGCGCGCCTGCTCCAGACTGAGCTGCAACTGTTGCTGTTGCTTCAGCAACCGCTGCCGCTCCCGCTCCAGGGTCTCCCGGCGGGCCCACTGGCGCGCCTGACGCTCCTGCTGCTGGGCCTGCTGATAGGCGGCCAGCGCAGCATCCTGCGCAGCCACCAACTCGGCCTGCTGTCCGGCGAGTTGTTCCAGTTGTTGCTGCAGCTGCTGGCATTTGCCCTGGCGTTGCTGCAGGTCCTTGGCCTGCTCCTCATGGCTGCGCAGTTGCTCCAGCACTATCTGCCGATGGCCGCGTACCTGCTCCAAGGCTTGCAAGTCGCGCTGCTGCTCCTCGGTCTGGCGCTGGACTTCGGCATACTTGCGCTCAGCCTCCTGCTGCTGCACGCGCAGCGCCTCCCAGGGCTTGTCAGCTTCATCACCGGCTTGTTGCTGGCGCAGTTCACCCAGGCGGTCGACCTGCTGGCGATAGGCGCCGATGCGCTGATCCAGCGCCTGCAACTCTTCATCCAGCACCGCGATGCGCTCACCGCTGAGTTTGTAATCGCCACGGGGTTTGCCGGTGCCGGTGAGCAGTTCATCCAGTTGGACGCGGACCTGCCTGATAACCTCGTCGCCTCCGCTGCTGGTGACTTCCCCAAGGCTCGCGCCCAATACCGATTTAAGATGATCACCCGCATGGCTGACTGCCTCGTCCAGCTCCTGACCCATGCCCTGCTCGATCCACAGCAGCCCGGGGATACCCCAGTGCTCGGCCTTGCTCGCGCCCCGGGTCGCGACATTGAAGCCAAGCATGGCGGCGAGCTGTTCCTCCGCTTCATCACCATTGAACCGCTGGCCATCGATGGTCAGGTCACAGCGCTTGCGCTGCAGGAAACGCTTGCTCAGTTGCCATTGCCGGTCGGCGTGGGAAAAGCGCAGCTCCACCTCGGGCGCCGCGCCGGAATCGCCCCAGGGCCGCAGGTCGGTGAGCGTGCCGGAGCTGTGCCGTTCGAAGAACGCCGCGCGGATGGCACGCACCAGGGTGCTCTTGCCGGATTCATTGGGTCCGCAGATCAGGTTCAGCCCCGGGCCGAAACCGTCGATGACCAGCGGCTCGCGAAATTGCCGGAACTGACTGATACGCAACTGTTCCAGCTTCATACCGCTGTCCCTCCGGTCTGCCGTTCGCGCAGCAGACCCGCGAGGATCGCGAGTGCCTCCCGGGCGACTTCCGGCTCGTCGGCCTGCTGCATATCGCGCAACTGACCGACCACCTCGTCCAGATAGCCATCGGCCTGCAGCGCCGCGATATCCGCCTCGGTAGGCAGCAGGCGCATGCCATCCAGCTGGCATTCCAGCACCCGGTGCCGCGCTTCTGCGCGGCCCAGGGCCGCTTGCAGCCGCTGCTCGCCCGCCAGATCCAGCTCCCCTTCCAGGGTCAGGCTGATAACACTGCTGCGCTCGATCTGCTCCAGCTCCTCGATCAAGGCATCCAGGTCCGAGGCCACCTGCAGCCGCCGCTGCCATTGCAGCCAGGTGAACTCGCCCATGGCGACAGGTTTTACCTGCGGTGCGGCGCCGGGTGCATCGATCTGCACATCCAGCACCTGCCCGGCGCCATTGCTCTTGAAGCGGTCCTGCTCCGGCGTGCCGCTGTACCAGGTGCGATCGTCGATCTGCCGGCAGCCATGCCAATCACCCAGGGCCAGATAATCCAGGCGCGCGCGCGCGGCGCGCTGCGGGTCGATGGGGTTGGGCGAGTCGATATCCTCGGCGAGAATGCCCTGCACGCTGCCGTGGGCCAGGCCGATTCGCAGCAATTGCGGCGGTGTCGGCGCATGGTCGAACCAATCGGTCAGATCACTGAAGGTCTGGCGCTGGGTCAGCGGTGCCGGGAGAATCGCCAACCCCTGCTCGGCCAGCAGCAGCGGCTCGGCGGTCAGCAGCACATGGACATTATCGGGAATGGCATTCAATCGCCGGGCGCGGCTCCAGATGCTTTCCGCCAACGCGGCATCATGGTTGCCGGGCAGCATGACCCAGGGCCCGCCAAACCCCTGCAGCGCCATGAACAGGCGCCGTACCGTTCGGTCGGAGATGGTCTGGGCATCGAACACATCGCCTGCCACCAATACCGCATCCACGGCCAGCTCGGTGGCCAGGGCGGCAATCCGCTCCACAGTGGTCAACCGCGCCTGGGCCAGCGCGGGGCCGTCTTCCGGGCCGAAGCGGTCGTACTGGCGGCCGATCTGCCAGTCGGCGGTATGCAGAAAGCGGGGCATGTCCTCTCCTCGTCCGGGGCTGATGTCCGGATTGTAAACGCAAGAGGTGCCGAAGGGTGACGCAACACTCCGTTTGCTCAGATTATCTGGGCGTACCGACTCCGATCAGTGACATGCTGATAGGCATCGAACACCATGCATACGCTGGCTATCAATGGCCGGCCTGCCGGCAAGACCTCGATACCCGTCACGTCCAAGCGAATGACGCCGTCGCGGTGCAGTTGCCCCAGCATCCCCTGGCAATCGGCGAAATAGGTCGCGAAGTCGATGCCGAAGCGCTGTTCGATATCCGCATAGCGCAACTGATAAGTGCAGAGCAGGCGGTTGATCACTACCCGCCGTAGCCGATCATCGGCGGAACACTTCAGGCCGCGGTGCAATGCCAACCGGTGTTGCCCCAGGCTTTCCTGGTACAGCTTGATGTCGCCGGTATTGCGACAGTGAAGATCTCCCACCTGACTGATGGCCGAGACGCCCAGCCCGATCAGGTCGCCCTGCTCTCCCGACATATAACCCTGCAGGCCGCGCGCCAGCCGGCCGATCTCCTGGGCGTTGCTGAGACTGTCATCCGGCAGCGCGAACTGACCCATGCCGATATGCCGATAGCCCGCCGCCAGCAACTGGGCGAAGCTTCTGCGGCAGATCTCCAGCCGACTGTCCGAATCGGGCAACTCCGCCAGGCTGATCTTGCGCTGGGGCAGAAACAGGTCCGGCAGGTGGGCATAGTTATACAAGGTCAGCCGATCCGGATGCATCTCGATGACCTTGGTCACGGTACGGGCAAAGGAGTCGGGCGTCTGACCCGGCAGGCCGTAGATCAGGTCGATGTTGACCGAGCGGAAGGCCAATGCCCGCGCTGCGTCCACCACGGCCTGGGTCTGCTCCAGACTTTGCAGGCGGTTGATCGCTCGCTGCACATCCGGATCAAGATCCTGCACCCCAAAACTGATGCGGTTGAAGCCCAGCTCCCGCAGCAGGCCAATGGTCGCCCAGTCCGCCTCCCGCGGGTCGATCTCGATACTGTAGTCAGCGGTGTCATCTTCATGCAGCGTGAAGGCATTACGCAGACGCTCCATCAGCCGGCGCAGGTCGTCATGACCGAGAAAGGTCGGCGTACCGCCGCCCACATGCAGCCGCTCGACCCGCTGGCCGGGACTCAGATGGCGGCTGGTCAGCCTGATCTCGCGCTCCAGGGATTGCAGGTAAGGTTGCGCCCGGCTGCGGTCCTTGGTGATGATCTTGGTGCAGGCGCAGTAATAGCAAATATTGGCGCAGAACGGGATGTGCACATACAAGGACAGCGGTCGGCCGGCAGTACGGCTCTCCTGCAACGCCGTGATCAGATCAGCCGGCAGCACGCCTTCGGCATAATGGGCAGGCGAGGGATAGGCGGTATAACGCGAGCCTGCCTTGTCATAGCGGCGGATCAGGCCGGCGTCCCAACTGACTGAATCGGACATGGATGGGTGCTCCGGTGCGAGGCTTTCTTTATGGCCGCGAGACTACGCCCTTCCGGGGTGCGCCACGTTGACGCATATCAAGAAGACCGGGGATCAATCTTTGCAGGAAAATACTTCCGGGAGGTCTGGCCTGTACAACCGGAAATGCTTAACCTGCAACAAATCACTCAAAGGCGGCAGATATGGCTCTGACTCAGGAACAACGGCAGATGATTCTGAATCATTCGCTGTTTTCTCATTTCAACCCCCAGGCTCAGGAAGAGCTGTTGGCCGATGCCCAGGTACGCGACCACGCCCCGCAAGCGTTGATCCAGCGCCAGGGTGATCCCGCCGAGCGCTTCTATCTGGTGCACTCCGGCAAGGTGAAACTGTTCCGCATTTCCGCCGACGGCAAGGAGAAGGTGGTCGAGATAATTACCCCCGGCAACACCTTTGCCGAGGCGGTGATGTTCATGCAGAAATCGGTATTCCCGGTATGCGCCGAGGCACTGGAGCCGGTGAAGCTGATCGGCTTCTCCAATCGCCTGATGCTCCGGCATCTGGAACAGAACCCGCACACCTGCCTGCACCTGCTCGGCCACATGAGCGTGCGCCTGCATCAGCGTCTGGATGAGCTGGAAAACCTGACCTTGCAGAACGCCACCCAGCGGCTGGCGTTGTATCTGGTCAGCCAGGTCCGCGATCGCGCCAAGGACAGCGCCGAGATCGAGCTGGTGCTGCCCAAGAGCCTGATCGCCGCGCGATTGTCGATCAAGCCAGAGACCTTTTCCCGCGCCATCGCCAATCTGCGCGAGCGAGGGCTGATTGACAGCCGCGCCCGGCATATCAGCATCCCCAGCATTACCAATCTGCTGAATGAGTTTGCCGGCGGCCAGCAGCATATCGAGTACAAGGCAGGTTTAATCGCAACCGACAACAACTAGATGCTGATGAAATTGCTATGGCGCAGTGTCGCTTCGCTGGCGCTGGGACTCGGTGCTCTGGGGGTGTTGCTGCCGGGTTTGCCGACCACGCCCTTTCTGCTGGTGGCGGCCTGGGCCGGCTCGCGGGGCTGGCCGGAGCTGGAAGCACGTTTGCTCAAGCATGAGAAATACGGACCGCTGATTCGCAATTGGCGGGATCACCGCGCTGTGCCCCGCCGGGCCAAATGGTTGGCCAGCGGATTGATGCTCAGCAGTATCCTGATGATCTGGCTGTTGCCAGCGCCGATGATTCTGCGCTGGTTTCTCAGCCTGTTTCTGCCTTGTGTGGCTTTGTGGTTATGGACGCGGCGGGAGAGTTGAAATTGCCGCGTACATGACATGCCCTGGCCGGGAAACCCGGCCAGGGCATAGGGCTCAGTACACGTCGTGCTGAGTGTTGTGCACGTTGAACTTGCCGGTCGGCGTGATCAACCGCTTGTCACGGATCACCTTCTTCAACTCCAGGGTCTTGTCGTCGACCACCACGATAGCCGACTCCTCATCCTGGCCGCTCCACACCGAGAACCAGACCTCATCCCCTGCCTCGTTGTATTCGGGCTGCACCACACGGCGCGAGCCGCTTTCGATACCCGACCATTCGGCAATTGGCAGCACCTTGAAGCCAGCTTCTAGGTTATTGATGTCGAATACCGCAGCCGACTGGGCCACCGCCGCGGTCGGGTTGAAGGTGGTATCCACGTACAAGTTGGTGGATTTCGGGTGAGTCTTGATGAACAACGAACCACCGCCCTGCCCCTTCAACGTATCCACCACCTTCCAGGCCTGCTCGGGGTGGTTCTCGGGATCGGTGCCGATCAGCGAGATGGTGTCATCACCCAGGTGACTGGTGCCCCACACCGGACCGAATTCCGGATGCACGAAGTTGGCCCCCCGGCCGGGGTGCGGGATCTTGCCCACGTCCACGATGGCTGCCAGCTTGCGGTCCTTGGAGTCGATCACCACCACCTTGTCGGAGTTGTTCGCTGCGGTCATGAAGTAGCGGTGGCTGCTGTCCCAACCGCCATCATGCAGGAACTGCGCGGTGCCGATATTGGTGATGCTCATGTTGTCCAGGTCTTCGTAGTTGACCAGCATGACCTGCCCGGTCTCCTTGACGTTGACGATGAACTCGGGATGCTCGTGGGAAGCGATGATCGCTGCCACGCGCGGTTCCGGGTGGTATTCCTGGGTGTCCACCGTCATGCCGCGGGTGGAGACGATTTTCAGCGGCTCCAGGGTTTCGCCGTCCATGATGGTGAATTGCGGCGGCCAGTAATCACCGGCGATCACGTACTTGTCCTCGAAGCCCTCGAACTTGGAGGTTTCCACCGAGCGGGCCTCGATGCCCACCTTGATTTCCGCCACCTTGGTCGGCTCCTTGGCCCACAGGTCGATCATGTCGATCTTGGCGTCGCGGCCGATCACCAGCAGGTAGCGCCCCGAGGCGGACATGCGCGAGATGTGGACCGCGTAACCGGTGTCGATGGTCTTGACGATTTTCTTGCTGTTACCGTCGATCAGGGCAATCTTGCCGTCGTCACGCAGGGTCACCGAGAACAGGTTCGGCAGGTCCAGCTTGTTCAGCTGCCTGGTCGGGCGATCTTCCGGCTTGACCAGCACCTTCCAGCTGTCACGCATGGCGGCCATACCCCACTCCGGCGGAGTCGGCGGCTCGTGCTGGATGTAGTTGGCCATCAGGGTAATCTCTTCCGGCGTCAACTCGCCGGAGGTGCCCCAGTTAGGCATGCCGGCGGGTGAGCCGTAGGAGATCAGCGCCTCAAGGTAGGCCTGGCCGCGCTGCTGGGTGATATCCGGAGTCAGCGGCTTGCCGGTGGCACCTTTGCGCAGTACACCATGGCAACCGGCGCAGCGCTGGAAGTAGATTTCCTTGGCCTTGTCGAAATCGGCTTCGCTCAGATCCGGCGCGCCAGGGGTATGTACCACTCTGGCCAAGGCCGGATCAACGGCGGAAGCTTCGCCCTGGTAGGCTGCAGCTGCCTTTTCCGGGTCCGAGCCCTGGGCGAATGCAGCGGCGGTTATCGTCAGTGCCAATACACTGATTGCAGTGGTCAACGGTTTGGTCATTCTCATGTGCAGTCCTTTCCTGGAAAACATAGTTGGCTAATCAGGTACAGCGGTTGGTCAGTGTCGACGTGAGTGCATCATGGAGGATCCGTGAAACGGAACGTTTGACCTCTGTCAAGAGTTTATGCGTCAAGCTGACGCACACAACAGGGTGCGACATACCATCGCAGGCAAAATCAGGTAATTTAAACCACAAATGGTTTATCAAACCCAATTCAATCTAGGTTATAAAAACCACAAATAAAAATAACCCAGCATTTTCAGCATGTTAGACACTGGCATGATCCTTGATGGAGTAATAGCGAACGCATCTATCCAAGGACTCATCAATGGACGCAACCCGGTTAGACCTCCATCCGCAGCAGCAGTCGGGGCTGTACTACCACGCCAGTGGTGCAGAGGTTGAGCTCTTTGAGCAGGCCGACCGCTTCGGCATGCCGGTGCTGATAAAAGGCCCGACCGGCTGTGGCAAGACCCGCTTCATCCAACACATGGCCGACCGCCTGGGCCGCAAGCTGTATACCGTTGCCTGCCATGACGACCTGACTACCGCCGACCTGGTCGGGCGCCACCTGATCGGCGCCAACGGCACTTTCTGGCAGGACGGCCCGCTCACCCGCGCCGTGCGCGAAGGCGCCATCTGCTATCTGGATGAAGTCATCGAGGCGCGCAAGGACATCACCGTAGTACTGCATCCGCTGGCAGATGACCGGCGCATCCTGCCGCTGGAAGCCACCGGTGAAGAACTGCAGGCCGCACCCGGCTTCATGTTGGTGGTCTCCTACAACCCCGGCTACCGCAACCTGCTCAAGGGTCTCAAGCCCAGTACCCGACAGCGCTTCGTGGCGATGGCCTTCGATTACCCCGAGGCGGTGGCGGAAAGCCGCATCCTGCAGCACGAGTCCGGCCTCGATCCGGCCCAGGCCAATCAGTTGGTCGCCCTGGGCAATGCCCTGCGCCACCTTGGCCAGCATGATCTGGAGGAAGCCCCCTCGACCCGTTTGCTGATCCATACCGGCCGCCTGATCGCCGCCGGCATGGACCCGCGCCAGGCCTGTGAAGCCTGCATGGCACAGCCGCTCACCGATGAGCCCACCGCCCAGGCGGCGATCATGGACATCGTCCGCGTGCACTTTGCCGAACCCGGACAACAACCAACCAGAAGAACCGCCTGACCGGCGAGCATGCAATCCGCATAACCCGAGGAGATCAACATGTCGGAGCGCTTTACCAAGGGCATGGCCCGCAACATCTACTACGGTGGCGGCATGTTTTTCATGCTGCTGTTCATTGGCCTGACGGTAGATACCGTCACGGCGATCCCGGAACGGGAGAACCGTGACCAACTGACCGCCGAAGTCGCCCATGGCAAGGAGCTGTGGGAGCAGAACAACTGCGTCGGTTGCCACTCGTTGATGGGCGAAGGAGCGTACTTCGCGCCGGAGCTGGGCAACGTGTTTCAGCGGCGCGGCATGGATAACGAGGCAGCGTTCAAGGCCTACTTCGGTGCCTGGATGAAGGCCATGCCCACCGGTGTGGAAGGCCGTCGGCAGATGCCCCAGTTCCATCTCAGCGATGAGGAGCTCAATGCCATGGCCGAGTTCCTGATCTGGTCATCGCGCATTGATACCAACGGCTGGCCGCCGAACAAGGAAGGCTGACACCCTGACCACACTCTGACAGCATAAGGAATCACATCATGAAATACGCTTCACAGGCGGTGGCAAAACCCTATTTTGCCTTTGCCATGCTCTTGTTCGTCGGTCAGATCGTGTTCGGCTTGATCCTCGGCACGCAGTACATCATCGGCGATTTCCTGTTTCCGGAAATCCCCTTCAACGTGGCCCGCATGGTGCACACCAACCTGCTGATCGTCTGGTTGCTGTTCGCCTTCATGGGTGCCACCTACTATCTGGTACCGGAGGAAACCCAGACTGAACTCTGGAGTCCCAAGCTCGGCTACGCGCTGTTCTGGATCTTCGCCGCGGCCGGGGTGCTGACCATTCTCGGCTACCTGCTGGTGCCCTACTCGACCCTGGCGGAAATCACCGGGAACAAATACTTCCCGACCATGGGACGCGAGTTCCTCGAACAACCGACCATTACCAAGATCGGCATCGCGGTGGTCTGCGTGGGTTTCATCATCAATATCCTGATGACCGTGCTCAAGGGCCGCAAGACCGTGGTGAACATGGTGTTGCTCACCGGGCTGATCGGTCTGGCGGTGTTCTGGATGTTCTCCTTCTACAACCCGACCTCGCTGGTGATGGACAAGTATTTCTGGTGGTGGGTCGTGCACCTGTGGGTGGAAGGCGTCTGGGAACTGATCCTGGGTGCGATCCTGGCCTTCATTCTGATCAAGACCACCGGTGTCGACCGTGAAGTCGTGGAAAAATGGCTGTACCTGATCATCGCCATGGCCCTGATCTCCGGCATCCTGGGGACCGGTCACCACTACTTCTTCATCGGTGCGCCAGCGTACTGGCTGTGGATCGGCTCGATCTTCTCCGCCATCGAACCGCTGCCCTTCTTCATGATGATGGTGTTCGCCTTCAGCATGCTGAAACAGCGTCGTCGCGAGCATCCGAACAAGGCCGCCGTCACCTGGGCTGTCGGCTGCACCATCATGGCGTTCCTCGGCGCCGGCGTATGGGGCTTCCTGCATACTCTGGCTCCGGTCAACTACTACACCCACGGTACCCAGCTCACGGCAGCCCACGGTCACCTGGCTTTCTTCGGCGCCTACGCGATGATTGCCATGGCCATCATCTCCTACGCCTGGCCGAAACTGCACGGCAATGAATGCAGCAGCCCGCAGGCCCAGCGTCTGGAGATCATGTCTTGCTGGGTAATGAGTCTGAGCATGCTGGCCATCACCCTGCTGCTGACCTGGGCCGGCTGGATCCAGATCGAACTGCAGCGCCTGCCCGAATCAGCTGGAGCCCTCGGTTACATGCAGACCCAGGACGCCATCATGACCGTGTACTGGCTACGCCTGTTCGCTGGCCTCGGCTTTGCCGTCGGCCTGGGCATGTACCTGTACAGCTTCCTCGTGGCCCGCTCCACCCGTGAGGATGCCCCTGCACTGATGAGCGCCGCCTGATCTGAAATACCGGCGTCGGGCACCCGCCCGATGCCGGCTGCAGTACCGCGCTGCTCACCGCAGCGCCCCATTCTTCGATACCGGCCACGGCCGGGATCGACTTCGACCACTGGGAGAAATGCAATGGAAGAAGCCGTAGGTATCCGCTGGCACAAGCTGATCACCCGATTGGCCGGCAATGGCTTTCCCGCAGCGCAGATCCACCTCGATGACGAGGGCCCGCGCCTGGCCATGGTCTTTCGCGCTCTCAGTGGCGACCCGGGGCTGACCATCAAGGCCAGCACCGAACGCAGTATCAATACCTGGCGCCCCCTGGCCCATCGATTGGCCGGTACCGGCCGCCGCCATGCGCTGGCCTGGCGTGAAACCGACGCCTTGCGCGTACCGGAGAGCCTGGCGGTATTCCCCGACAAGCGCATGAACCGCGACCTCTATCTGTGGCTGACCGCCATGGCCAGTCTGGCCGAAAGCGATACCAGCGACGACTGGCTGCAGGCCAACCAGCAGCTGGTTCTCAAGACGCTGGCTGCCTACCCCGGACTGACCTGCCTGTACCAGCGCCTCGCCGAATGCCTGGTCGATATCCGCCGTGCCCAGCGCAAGCTACCCGCCATCCAGGCTGCGCGGGAAGCCGTGCTGCAGGCAGCATTACTGGCACCGGATAATCTGTCCCGGCTGCCCGCCGCCCCGGGCGAACCCTGGCCGGTACCCTTGTGGCTTTATCCGCGCGCCGAAGAAGTCCGGTCGATTCCGTCCGCCGCAAACGATGACGGCAAGGACGGCGAATCCAACGGCAACGGCAAGGTCCGTCAGAGCAAACAGCGCAAGCAGGGCCGTTATATCGACGATCCGAACAAGCGCAATGGCTTGATGATCTTCCGTCTGGAAAGTCTGTTTTCCTGGTCCGAGTTCGTGCCCGTCGATCGCTGCGAGGATGACCAGGATGACGACGATGCCGAGCGCATTGCCGAGGACCTGGATTATCTGACCCTGTCGCGCAACCCCAGCACCAGCGCCTCGCGCATCAAGCTCGACATGGACCTGCCGTCCGCCTCGGAAGATGACATTCCGCTGACCGACGGCTGTCTGTTTCCCGAGTGGGACTGGAAGCAGCAGCAGCTCAAGGACAACCATTGCCGGGTAATTCCCATGTTGCCCCGTAACGCCGAGCCCGCGCCCATGCCGGAACGCCTGGGGGCACTGGCCAACAGCCTGCGGCAACGCTTCGAAGGGCTGCGGCCCCAGCGCGTCTGGGAAAAGCGCCAGCCCAGCGGCACCCTGCTCGACCTGGACGCCTGCCTGCATCACGCAGCGCAAGTGCGCCGTGGCCGAGCCAGTTCACACCCGGCATTGTGGCGTCGGGAAACCGCCCGTCATCGCGACCTGTCCTGCCTGGTGCTGGCCGACCTTTCGCTGTCCACCGAAGCCTGGGCAGACAATACCCATCAGGTGATCGAGGTGATTCGCGACAGCCTGCACCTGCTGGGTGAGGCGCTGGACGCCGGCCAGGATGATTTTGCCATGTACGGCTTCTCATCCCGCCGCCGTGACCATGTGCGCTTCAACCTGATCAAGAACTTTGCCGAACCCTGGGGCGAGGCCATTCACGGTCGGATCAAGGCGCTGAAACCGGGCTACTACACCCGCATGGGTGCGGCTATCCGCCAGGCCACCGACATCCTCAAGGACAAGCCTGCCGAGCAGCGGTTGTTGTTGCTGCTGACCGATGGCAAACCCAATGATCTGGATGTATATGAGGGGCGCTACGGCATGGAAGATACCCGGCAGGCCTTGCTGGAAGCACGGCAGGCCGGCATCCAGCCCTTCTGCGTGACCATCGACCAGCAGGCCGCCGACTACCTGCCCTACCTGTTCGGCCAGCAGCGCTACCAGTTGATTCACCAGGCTGCGGAACTGCCGAGCCTGCTGCCGAAACTCTATCTCTTGCTGACCGGGAGGGCCAACTGATGTCCAGTGCCGAGTCCACTGTCATTGAAGCCGACAAGCAGGTACAAACCCGCCACCTGCCGGGCGATCTGGCAATGTGGTGCTTCATTCTCGCCGAGCTGCTGGCATTCCTGTTGTTACTGGGCAGCATGGCCTTCGCCCGTGGCCACTGGAACGAGATGTTCAGCGCCGGCATCGCCACCCTGCACCCAGAGGCCGGGCTGGTGAATACGCTGATCCTGTTGACCGGCAGCTACTTCGCCGCCAACGCGGTCAAGCGCACCGCAGCTGGCGACCAGCGCGCGCTGAGTCGGGGGTTCGTGTTGGCGGCGCTCTGCGGGCTGGCCTATGTGGCTATCAAGATCACCGAATACGGCATCCTGTTCGGCGACGGCTACAACCTGCGCACCGATACCTTCTACTTCTTCTATTTCTTCACCACCTTCTTTCATATGGCCCATGTGTTGATCGGCATGGCCATCCTGCTGGTGGTCGCCCAGCGCAGCCGCGCAGGCCACTATGCCAACCAGGAGAAAGTGCGCATGGCCGGCGAGTCGGCGGCCAGCTACTGGCATATGGTCGACCTGGTCTGGCTGGTGCTGTTTCCCCTGCTGTACGTCCTGCCCTGATGAGGTACGTCATGAAACATCTGCTGAAATTCGCCCTCGCCGGCCTGTTGCTGCTCACCCTGATCGGCTGGTGGCTCGGTCACAGCTTCGATGGCACCTGGGTGGTCGTCTGCGTGCTGGCACTGACCTTGGTCAAGGGCCAATGGCTGATCGATCAGTTCATGGACCTGCGCAGCGCGCCGCAGTGGCTCCGCTGGACGGTCAGTGGTTGGTTGGTGTTGGTGCTGGGTGCTGCGGCGCTATTCAATATCTGAGCCCGCGCAACGGCCTTTCGGGCTGTTGAGCACCCGCTCGACGACAAGGGTGGGGAGGCGGTGATCTCGCAGGCGTAGCGCCTGATGGATCAGGGCGCTGCATTTCGACAAGCAGCTCGGGCATATATTGCGCCGAGCGATGAGCCACCTTGCGCAACGCCGGGCTTCTAGGCCCGACTGACAGAGGTATGGAGGCCGTCCTGCTCCGCCTTCGCTGCTGCCCCTAACCAGCCAATCAACTGCCACAACCGGGGCGGCATCAGGTCCGAGTCCAGGCTGTCGACCAGGTTCTTGATCGCCAGCCCCAGATCGGTATCGCCCTCGATGATCAACCGGCGGCGGAAGAACAGGGTATCCGGATCCTCCTGCCGGCTGGCCAGCAGCAGAAACTCCTTCCAGTTGCCGCGGATGCACACATCCACCGGTGAGTGTTGTGCCAGGCGCAACCCCTTCCCGGCCCGCGTCAGGCTCCAGGCCAACCCCAGATCAGTGACCTCGATACGCATCCAGCGGCCCTGCAACACATCGAACTCCCCCTCCGCCAGCGGCTGGGAGAACAGCCGCGCCATGGCTTTCTCGATCACCAGTCGCTGCATGAAGAACGGCACATGCCGACTCAAGGGCAACACTGGCTCACCGACGCGCAACAACAATTGTGCGGCATTCAACATAACCCCACCTCCTCGACCCGTAACATACCTGCCTGGCCATGCCAGTAACCATTGCAACCATCCACTGCCAAGGGTGGCTGAACACCCTGGCGCACCGCATCGAACATCTCCACCACCTGCGCCATGTCCCGAGCGCGGGGGCTCAGACGCAAGGCGTCAATGCCCATGCGCTGCATGCGCGGGTACTCGGTCAGCAGATTGGTCGGGGTGGCGGACATGGTCTGGATGCCATTGAGGGTAAATACCGGCTGCCCTTCCTGACTGGTCAACGGCACGCCTTCGGGGTAGTTCTGGCAGATGAAACCGCAATCATCCTTGGGCAGATTCTCGGCCCGGGCAGTGAAGCAGCGCGCGGAATAGGCCAGCGGCAGGTGCCCCCAGGCGAACACTTCGATTTCCGGCAACGCCAGCTGATTCTGCTGCGCCTGCTGCATCAGGGCCGCCAGCAGGTCCGCGGAACACTCCACCGGCGGCACCCAGCGGGTCAGGCCGTTACGGGTCAGTTCTTCCAGGGCGAAGGCGTTATATACGTTCAGCGACGGACCGCCGACGAACTCGGCGCCCTTGCGGCTCAGATAATGCACCGCGGCCATATCGTTGGCCTCGACCTTGATCTCGCCGTTGTCGCACAACCGGCGCAGGCTCGACAGTTCGGACGCCGCCTCGATCAGTGCCAGTCCCGACAGCACCACCTCGGCGCCACTGGCCTCGCGCACATCGCGGGCCAGACCGATCCAGTCATCCAGCGACAAGGCCCGGCGCTTGGAACAGACGGTTTCGCCCAGATAGATCACATCCAGCGGTTGCTCGCTCATGTCGGCGTAGAAATCCATGATCTGCTGGCGTGGCCAGTAGAACAGGATCGGACCCAGGGTCAGTTTCATGTTGTTCACTCCTACTGCCAGGCGCGGTGATAAGCGCCCAGGGTGGTCTGGCTACCTTCGGATACGCCATCGAGTACCCGGCGCCAGCTGTCTTCCACGGCAAAACGCTGCGGGTTGACCTGATAGCTGTCCAGTGCCTTGCGCCAGACGCCGGCCACCTGCTCCACATAGGCAGGGCTGCGCTGGCGACCTTCGATCTTGACCGCCGTGACGCCGATGGCGGCCAACTCGGGAATCAGATCCATGGTGTTCAGGCTGGTCGGCTCTTCCAGCGCATGGAAACGCTTGCCATGAACCATGAAACGGCCCTTGCACAGCGTCGGGTAACCGGCAGCGTCCTCCGGCTGATAACGGTCGATCAGTACCCCACTGAGCCGAGATGTGAGCCCGTCGGGCTCCTCCTGCCAGCGCACCGCACTGGCAGGTGAGCACACCCCGCACAGGTTCGGCGACTCGCCAGTGACGTAGGACGACAGATGACAGCGCCCCTCGGCCATGATGCACAAACTGCCAAAGGCGAAGACTTCCACCGGCACCGGGCTGGAAGCCGCTACCTGCTTCACCTGATTCAGTGACAGCACCCGCGGCAGAACCGTACGGCGAATCCCGTACTGCTCGTGATAGAAGCTCAGCGCTCCGGCATTGGTAGCCGAGCCCTGCACCGACAGATGCAGATTCAGCTTGGGGTAATGCTTGCAGGCATAGGCCATGACGCCGGGATCGCCGACGATCAGCGCATCGACGCCCAGATCTGCGGCCTGGTCCACCGCCCGTTGCCAACGCCGCCAGCCATCCGGCAGCGCATAGGTATTGACTGCGATGTAGAGCTGCCGGCCTTCCTTGCGAACCAGTTCAAGCCCCTGTTGCAGTTGCTTGTCGGTGAAGTTGAGACCGGCGAAGTGGCGGGCGTTGGTATCATCGCGAAACCCGGTATAGACAGCATCGGCACCCTGTCGCACCGCCGCTTTGAGGGCGGGCAGGCTGCCTGCGGGACAGACCAGTTGCATGGGAACTCCCTGTGATCAAAGTCAGCCCGAGACTGTGCGCCGGATGGCGTTAAAGGTCTTTGATCAAGGTCAAGGCAACGGCTCTCTGGGAGGGACGAGCACCAGCTCGTCCATGCGAGGCCAACCGGAGTACTTTGGGTGACGGCTAACTCCGCTCATCAAGCTGGTGCTTGACGTTCCCAGGAGCTCGATGCGACGGCTTATCTGGCCCGCAGCACATCCGCCGGCGTCAGATAATCACTGCTGCTACCCCGACGGTCCTGCCCGTCGTCGATTTCCAGGCGGGCGATGCTGCGCAAATGCACCTCATCAGGGCCATCGGCAATGCGCAGGCAGCGCGAGCTGATCCACAGGTCGGCCAGCGGCGTGTCCGGCGTCAGCCCCATGGCGCCGAAAACCTGCATGGCACGGTCCACCACCTGGTTCAGCATGCCGGGCACCACCGCCTTGATCATGGCGATTTCCTTGCGTGCGCCCCGGGCGCCGACGTTGTCGATCATCCAGGCAGTCTTCAATACCAGGAGCCGCGCCTGTTCGATTTCCATCCGCGAGCGGGCGATCCATTCGGAAATGCTGCCATGCTGGTGCAGGTAACGACCGAAAGTCTTGCGCTCCTGGGCACGGTCCACCATCAACTCCAATGCGAGTTCGGCCATGCCGATGGCACGCATGCAGTGATGCACCCGGCCCGGCCCGAGGCGTGCCTGGGCCATCATGAAACCGTCACCCTCGCCGCCCAGCAAGTTTGCCACAGGCACCCGCACATTACGGAACACCAACTCACTGTGCCCCTCCGGCGCGAGGTGATGCATGACCGGGATGTTGCGCACCAGCTCCACACCGGGGGTATCGAACGGCACGATGACCATGCTCTGTTGGCGTCGCGGCTCGCCCTCCGGGTCAGTCTTGCCCATGACAATGAGGAAGGCACAGTCAGGATGCGAGGCATTGGTAATGAACCACTTGCGGCCGTTGATCACATATTCGTCGCCCTCGCGGCGAATCAGCGTCTGGATATTGCTGGCGTCGGACGAGGCCACATCCGGCTCGGTCATGGCAAAGGCCGAGCGGATTTCGCCATTGAGCAGCGGCTGCAACCAGCGCTCGTTCTGCTCGGGCGTGGCAAACATATGCAACAGCTCCATGTTGCCGGTATCCGGAGCATTGCAGTTGAACACCTCCGAGGCCCAACTGACCCGGCCCATGATTTCCGCCAGAGGTGCGTATTCGAGATTGCTCAGGCCCCTGCCGAGCTCGTCAGCGTGCAGCGACGGGAGAAACAGATTCCACAGGCCCTCTTCCCTGGCCAGGGCCTTCAGATCCGCCATGAAGGACACCGGAAACTGTCCGGCAGCAACATCCCTGTGCCACTGCGCAAGACGCGGTACAATGTGCTGGTCCAGAAAACCACGAACCTGTTGGCGAAGCGCTTCGGTTTCAGCGCTGTAGGCAAAATCCATCCCGTTATCTCCTCATGAAGTGAATCCCGCATTCATTGAACCGACATGCGAGGGGCTTACTCTCAAGGCTAGGAGTTGGATGAAATTCTGGCTATCTTGTATCAGGGGCTGAATCACCATGATTCATACGGTGAATTCTATTAATTGACCTAGATCAATTTAATTGATCCAAGTTGAAATAGCGTCACCCTATCCCCACATAGAGAAAAGCTATCCGGTGCTTAGATTGAATTTATTTTAAGTATCCGTCGAACAGCCCTACTATAGACATCGTTTCCAACCCATCGACAAAAGCTCAACAAGGAGTCTTCAATGTCCGTTATCAATACCGAAATCAAGCCGTTTACCGCTCAGGCGTTCAAGAATGGCGAATTCATCACCGTTTCCGACACCGACGTGAAAGGCAAGTGGGCTGTATTCTTCTTCTATCCGGCTGACTTCACCTTCGTTTGCCCGACTGAGCTGGGTGACGTTGCCGACCATTATGAAGAGCTGCAGAAGCTGGGCGTGGAAGTCTACTCCGTCTCCACCGACACCCACTTCACCCACAAAGCATGGCACGACAGCTCCGAAACCATCGGCAAGATCAAGTACACCATGATCGGCGACCCGACTGGCGTAGTGACTCGCAACTTCGAAAACATGCGTGAAGACATGGGTCTGGCCGACCGCGGTACTTTCATTATCGACCCGGAAGGCATCATCCAGGCTGTTGAAATCACTGCTGAAGGTATCGGCCGTAACGCTGCCGACCTGCTGCGCAAGGTCAAGGCTGCCCAGTACGTTGCCGCCCACCCCGGCGAAGTCTGCCCGGCCAAGTGGGAAGAAGGCGATGCCACTCTGGCTCCCTCGCTGGACCTGGTTGGCAAGATCTAATAGCTGACTGACAACCCGGCCCACCGCGGCGCACTGCGCGCGGTTGGTGGGCCGGGTTTTCTTTACCCAAAATTCACCACTTTTACAGGACACGCACCTATGTTGGACGCCAATCTGAAGAAGCAACTGGACACGTACCTGCAGAACATCGCCAAGCCGATTGAAATCAGCGTGTCCGTAGATGACAGCCCCAAGGGCAAAGAATTGCATGAACTCGCGGTCGAGATTGCTGAAATGTCGAGCAAGATCGGGCTGGTTGCCGTGGACAACAAACGTACCCCGAGCATGGGCGTGGCGGAAGCCGGCCAGAGCCCGCGCGTACGTTTTGCCGGCATCCCGATGGGCCACGAGTTCACTTCCCTGGTTCTGGCCCTGCTGCAGGCCGGCGGTCACCCCTCCAAGGCTGACCCGGCACTGCTCGACCAGATCCGCAACCTCGAAGGCGAATATCACTTCGAGACCTATATCTCCCTGTCCTGCCAGAACTGCCCGGATGTGGTTCAAGCGCTGAACCTGATGGCTACCCTGAACCCGAACATCAGCCATGTGATGATCGACGGTGCGCTGTTCCAGGACGAGGTCGAGAGCCGCCAGATCATGGCCGTACCCACCGTCTTCCTGAATGGCGAACACTTCGGCCAGGGCCGGATGACGCTGGCCGAGATCGTCAACAAGGTCGACAGCGGCGCCGCCAAGCGCAAGGCCGCTGAACTGAACGAGAAAGAGCCCTACGAAGTACTGATCGTGGGTGGTGGCCCGGCTGGTGCAGCAGCAGCTATCTATGCTGCCCGTAAAGGCATCCGCACCGGTCTGGTAGCCGAGCGTTTCGGTGGCCAGGTGATGGACACCGTGGGTATCGAGAACTTCATTTCCGTGCCCTACACCGAAGGCCCGAAGCTGGTTGCCAGCCTGGAGCAGCACGTCAAGGAATACGATATCGACGTGATCACCGAGCAGACTGCTGCCAAGCTGACCACAGACGACATGATCGAGATCACCCTGGAAAGCGGTGCCACCCTGTCCAGCCGCTCGGTCATCCTGGCTACCGGCGCCCGCTGGAGAGAAATGAACGTTCCCGGCGAACAGGCATACCGCGGCAAGGGCGTCGCCTACTGCCCGCACTGTGACGGTCCGCTGTTCAAGGGCAAGCGTGTTGCGGTGATCGGCGGGGGCAACTCCGGTATCGAAGCCGCTATCGACCTGGCCGGCATCGTCGAGCATGTGACCGTACTGGAATTCAGCGACACCCTGCGTGCCGACGAAGTTCTGCAACGCAAGGCCCGCTCGCTGCCGAACGTGAAGATCATCAAGAACGCCGCTACCACTGAAGTTCGTGGGGACGGTAACAAGGTCGTCGGCCTGACCTACACCGACCGGGTATCCGGCGAGAGCGCCGATGTTGATGTGGCTGGTATCTTCGTACAGATCGGCTTGGTGCCCAACACCGACTGGCTGAAGGACAGCGGTATCAACCTGACCCGCTTCGGCGAGATCGAGATCGATGCACGCGGCGCCACTTCGCTTCCCGGCGTGTTTGCCGCTGGCGACGTGACAACCGTGCCGTTCAAGCAGATCGTCATCTCCATGGGCGCAGGCGCCACCGCGTCACTGGCTGCCTTTGACCACCTGATCCGTACCTCGGCCCCGGAGGCTGTCGCTGAAAGCGCCTGAGGGAGCGGTCAACAGATAACTGGCAGTGATAAAAGCCGCTCCCTTACAAGGTGCGGCTTTTATGTGAAAGGTAAAATCCCGTTTATCAGTTCTTTTTCGGTACTCCATGGTCGTTGAATGATTTCAACGCCAGCAACAAATCCCGCCGACTGATCTGTCCCACCAAGCGACCATGTTCCATGACCGGCAGGCGCCGCCGGTTCCGCTCGATAAAGTGTTCCGCCGCCTTGAGGATATTCGCATCGGCATCAATGGTCTCGACCACCTCACTCATGAACGAACCGACAGTACCGCCCGCCTCCTCGAAATAGCTGCCGCCGAGGATCGCCCGCAGACAGTCGCTTTCCGACAGCACTCCTACCAGATACCCCTGGGCATCCACTACAGATGCTCCGGATATCCGGTAGGTCAGCAACATATCGACGGCTTTGAACAGATCGGTATCCGGTGAAAAAGTCACCGGTTCGGTGTTCATGTAGTCACGTACCTTCATTGACTTGAGCATGCCATGTACTCCCGCGAGGCGCGGTGCATGGCATATCATTATCAGCCAAACACCACGGTCTTGTTATCGTGAACCAGTACTCGGTCTTCCAAGTGATAGCGCAAACCGCGGGAAAGTACCATTTTTTCCACGTCTTTACCGAGCCGAACCATATCTTCCGCATTGTGCCGATGACTGATACGTACGACGTCCTGCTCGATGATCGGACCGGCATCCAACTCTTCGGTTACATAGTGGCAAGTTGCACCGATGAGTTTCACCCCCCGCTGCGCTGCCTGGTGATAAGGTCGTGCGCCGACAAAGGAAGGCAAGAAACTGTGGTGGATATTGATTACCCGCCGGGCGTATTGCTCGCAGAGCTCAGCCGGAAGAATCTGCATATAACGCGCCAATACAATACAGTCGGCCTGTTGCTCATTCACCAACCGGGTAACTTCATCAAATGCCGGCTTCTTGTCCTTCGGATCGACTGGAACATGATGAAAGGGAATATCATGCCATTCGACCATGCTGCGCAGATCGTCATGATTGGAAATCACACTGGTTATTTCACAATCCAGCTCACCACTGTGGAAGCGGTGCAACAGATCCGCCAGACAATGGGACTCGCGGCTGGCCATCAACACCACTTTCTTGCGCTCAGCCGAATCACTCACCTGCCACTCCATCTGATATTCCGCGGCAATGGGTGCGAACACAGTACGCAGGCCATCGACATCGAAAGGCAGTGAATCGGCGCGAATCTCATGGCGCATGAAGAACCAGCCGGACAGGTTGTCCGAATGGTGATTGGCTTCGGTAATCCAGCCGTTATAAGTCGCCAGCAGGTTGCTGACCTTGGCCACAATCCCTACCCGGTCGGGGCAGGCGATTACCAGTCGAAAGGTACGCATCTAATCAACTCCAGATATCATAAAGCTCTGTTTCACTGCGCTCCGCGCCGCGTTGCCGCTCCGACTGTCTCGACAAGGCGAGGATGACGTGAAAGCAGACCCCGAGGCAGGGCCCCAAAAGCGAGACATTCTACTCCTGACATGCGGAAATTTCAGCCGACACCGCGCTTTATCTCTGCATGTTCGCAATCAGATTCAATGAGTTCCTCTCGATACATAATAATTTGCTTGATCCATTAACAAAAAGTTGCCGTTAACCCGCCTTTAATACCTGCAACTTCTTGTGCATCCTGCCAGCGATAAACTATCATTACTTCACTTTCAATATTCACCGGGAGACACTAATGTCCATGCTTCACGAATACCGCCAGATTGAAGATACCATTCGCGACCTGACCGCGCGTCTGAACTCGCTGTCCAACGATGAAAAACTCAAGAAAGAACTTGAGTTCGAGAAAAAGCTGCAGGATCTGATGAAGCAGTACGACAAGGAATCAGCAGATGTTGTTGCTCTTCTCAACCCGCAGAGCAAGCCAGCAGCCAGCAAAACGGCAAAGGCTCCGGCAGTTGCCAAGCGCGCACGCAAGGTTAAGCAATACAAGAACCCGAACACGGGTGAAACCATTGAAACCAAGGGCGGCAATCATAAAACTCTGAAAGCCTGGAAAGAGCAATACGGCGCAGAGAAAGTGGAAAGCTGGGCTACTATTCTGGGTTAATTCTTCCGGAAGGTGGTATCAGATAAAGAAAGCCCAGGCATTATTCCAGTGCCGGGGCTTTTCAATGAGCGATGTCAACCAGCCTTGAGTTTCTCAGCCAGTGCCAGGGCATGTTGGCGCCATTGCCCAAGCAGCTCCCGCCCCGCATCATCCGTTTGCGCCAGTGCCAACTCCAGATCCCGCATGAACTCCTCGAACGTCAGGGGTGCGCCCGCGAGCTGGCCACTGAGTTTCTGCTGGCAGAAATTCAACCATTCTCCGGTTTCAGTCACGCTCAGTGAGTCGGGAAAGTTACGCGCGCGATAGCGTTTGAGCATATCCACCAGACGCTGATCTTTCAGTGGCCACTGGGCCGCAGTCAGTGCGGCGGCATCGGCTTCGCGTATAGCCGCAAGTAACCGGCGATCATCGTCCGCTGTGAAACCATCGTATAACTGCGTCTCAGGATCGCTTTCAGACTCTCCCGGCTTGCCCGACTGTGGTCGCTCGGCATAGATCGCCGCCAGCTTCTGCTGCCCTGCCACCCGCCATTGTGCCAGCCACCGGGCGCGCTCCCACTGCGTATCCATATCCAGTTGCAGCCGTTCGACGTCCTGCGCGCGAAGCACCTTGGCATCGGCCAGTACCGGGCACTTATTGACATGTACCAGCTTGAGGCCGGGCCGCTGTTCGCCGGCAGCCAACTCGTCAGTCCGCGTATAGAGTCGCTGGCACAGTTCATCGGCGGACAACTCCTGCAACAGCTGCGGCTCCACTGCCAGGTCCCAGACAATCAAGGCATTGCGGTTGCGTGGATGCCAGCCCAGCGGCATGACCAACCCCAGACCACTGCGCTCCCGGCCAAAGCGGCCAGAAACATGAACCAGCGGTCGCAGCTGCTGCAGATCAATCAAGTCACCGACCCGGTGCTTGCTGCGCAGCGCATAGAGGTAGGCATACAGCCGTGGCTGCGCCTGCTTCAGCAGCCGGGCCATGGCGATGGTTGCCCGCACATCCGCCAGCGCGTCATGCGCCTGGCCATGGTCGATGCCATTCGCTGCGGTCAGCAGTTCCAGCCGCAGGCTGGTGAAGCCGTCCTGCTGCGGCCAATTGATACCCTCGGGGCGCAGCGCGTGGGCGGTACGCAGCGCATCCAGCAGGTCCCAACGGCTGTTACCACCTTGCCACTCCCGAGCGTAAGGATCGAAATAGTTGCGGTACAGGGAGAACCGCGTCATTTCATCGTCATAACGCAGGTTGTTGTAACCGGCGGTGCAGGTCCCCGGCTGCGCCATCTGCTCATGCAGCAGATGCATGAATTGCGCTTCCGGCAGCCCACGCAATGCCCGGGCGGGGTCGATGCCGGTAACCAGGCAGGCCATGGGATGGGGCAATATGTCATCGGCGATGCGGCAATCGATGCACAGCGGCTCGCCGATCTCGTTCAGCTCTTCATCCGTGCGGACACCCGCAACCTGCAACGGTCGATCGCGCCGTGGATCGATGCCGGTTGCCTCGAAGTCGTACCAGAATATGCTCTTGCTCATTGCAACTCCCCTGCTCTTGATGCCGGCAGGGTAACCTGTACCGCCGGGTCAGGCATCTTCGGCGTGCATGAACGTGAAATAATGTTGCAGCGCGCCAGCCAGGCTGGTGAACAGAGGCAGGTTGTCAACAATGCTGAACCCGGCATCATGGTGACCCGGCGTCAGGTCCGGCCGACACCAACGGCTGATGGCGCGGAATCTCTCTCGTTGCAGCCCTTCCCCGGTGACCGAAGGCAGATGCAGCTCCATGTCATATTGCACCCCCAGCATAACCGGCAAGGGGCTGATCAACATAAAGCCATTACATGACAGATTGCCCATCGAGCCCATGAAATTCCCGGTATGGCTGTTATACACGCTCAGATAAGCAGGCAGCTGATGCCGTGCAATCCGATGGTTGAACCGGTCGGATGAATCAGGCAACGCTCCGTGCTGAAACATACCCTGCATAGTCAATAATGCTCCTGTTCTTGATCAGCCCAAGAATGGGTTCTTCAGCCCATTGGTGCTCTTGCAGCGTTCCGGTATGCACTTCGACCACTGGAAGTGCAGCCAATCACGCAACACCCGGACGATGAATATCCGCTCGAGCAGGCATTTCGAAGAGAGTAAAGCTGAGTTCAGAATAGTTGAGCGCGTCATGTGGCTTCCTGCGCCGGCTCGTTCCTGGGAAAGGTGAGTACAGAATAGACCAGCCGCGACCGTAGGCCAAGCACCGGCTGAAAACGCCATGGCTGTCCGGCGGAGGATTGATCTGAATCAGCACTATACTGCTAAGAGTGGCTTAGGCTGAACCCACCAGGATCAATAGGGGTGCGCAACATGAATATTCAGCACATATTGGTAGTCATCGACCCGACCAGTGATACAGACCAACCCTGTCTGCGACGGGCTGAACAGTTGGCCGAATACTATCCCGCGGTCCGCTTCACCCTGTTCATGAGTGATTACATTCCCGCGCTGAATGGCGGCATGCTGTTCGATACCGATGCCCTGGCCAAAGCGCGCAGTACGTTGCTCGGCCACCGGGAACAGGGTCTCGCCCGGCTAGCCGAGCCCCTGCGTAACAAGGGCTGTACCGTCAACACTACAGTGGTCTGGGGTAAGCGCTATGAAAGGCACATTCTGCGCGCCATTCACGAACAACAGCCGGACCTGGTGCTCAAGACGACCCATCACCACAATCTCCTCAAGCGGCTGGTATTGACCAATGCCGACTGGTATCTGATCCGCCATTGCCCGGCGCCGCTGTGGTTGGTGAAGCAGCCGGAAAACGGACTGAAAGCCATCGGCGTCAGTGTTGACCCTCTGCATGAAGCCGACAAGCCCGCCGCCCTGGATTACAAACTGCTGACCACGGGCCGGGCGCTGGCGGCGAATACGGGCGCCCAGGTACACGCTATCCATTGCTATAACCCCTTGCCTCACACCCTGGCGTTCGATACCGGGTTGGTCGCGGATTACGACGGTTACGCCACTCAGGTGCAACAGCACCATATGGAAGCCTTCCGCGAATTTTCCGCCCAGACGGGCATGAGTGAGAACGAACAGCATCTGCTGCGGGGCTATCCAGAACAGGCGATCCCGGATTTCATCGCTCAGCAGGCTATCGACCTCCTGGTGATGGGTGCCATTTCCCGTTCACGCATAGAGAGCGCATTGGTCGGGCATACCGCCGAGCGGTTGCTGGATGATGTGCCCTGCGATGTACTGATCGTCAAGCCGGATGGTTTTGTGGATCCGTCAAAGCCGGTTTGAACTGGGTGCCTGGGAAGCGTTGATCATTGCAAAAACTCGCAGGCGCGTTCGGGTACCGCCTACAGCGGACCGTCGGTTGCCAGGGATGGCAACCGCGAGCATACAGGGACGTACTTGCTGCGTGTCCGCTGTAGGCGGTACCCGAATGCGCGAACTCATGAATCCCCTCTGATCAATGCTTCCCGCTCAGCCTCTTCATTACCTCCCCTCAAGCAACCCCCGTAAACTCCCTGCACAACTGCGTAATCCCAGCCCAATCCCCCGCCTTCACCATCTCCGCGGGTGCCATCCAGGTGCCGCCGGTGGCCATGACATTGCCCAACGCCAGATAGTCCGGCAGGGTTGCCGGAGTGATGCCGCCGGTGGGGCAGAATTGCACATCGTGGAAGGGGCCGGCGAAGGCGCGCAATAACGCGACGCCGCCACAGACTGCCGCCGGAAACACCTTGAAATGGCGATAACCCAGGCGGTATCCCATCATGATTTCCGACGCGGTGGCAATGCCCGGCAGCAGCGGCACGGGGCTGTCGAGCCCCAAGGTCAGCAGCTCCTGTGTCGACCCTGGGCTGACCACAAACTGCGCTCCCGCATCCAGCACCGACTGGAACTGCCGCCCATCCAGTACGGTACCGGCGCCCACGCACAACTCCGGACGCTGCGCCGTGAGCAGGCGAATGGCGGCCAGCGCCAGGGGCGTACGCAGGGTGATTTCCAGGTTGGTCACGCCACCGGCGGCCAGGGCATCAGCCAGTGGCAATACATCCTCCTCGCGCTGGATGCTGAGTACCGGCAGGATGCGTTGGCCGGTAAAGATCCGCTCAAGGGTTTGAGTGTTTTCAGTCAATCTCATTCAAGGTTCCGGAAGCCTCAGGGGCTGTAGAAAATATCCATGGGTGGCGACAGGAAGGCAGCGATCGGTAGCGCCAACGGGTTTGCCGCGCCCAGCGCGCTAGCCAACTGCTGATGCTTGTCCTCGCCACTGACCACCAGCATCTTGTTGCGCGCACGGTTGATAACCGCCGCCGTCATGCTCAGGCGCGGCAGGCGTTCACCCGCCTCCGGCACGGCAATGCATAACTCCGGGTGCTGTTCAGACAGATAATCACCCAGCTTTGGCATATGCGGAAAAAGTGAGGCGGTATGCCCGTCCGGGCCCATGCCCAGCACGATCACATCCAGCGGCAGCAGGTTAACGAGCATATTGTGACAGTACTGCGCATCGCTTTGCAGTGATTGTCCCTGATACATCGGCAGCCAGGTGGCCCGCTGCAATACCTGTGGCATGCAGCGCTGGATCAGACCCGCATTGCTCTGTTCATGTTCCGCGGGCACCCAGCGCTCATCGACCTGCGTGATGGTAACCTTTTCCCAATCGAAATCGGCCTGCTCCAGGCGCCGCAGAAAGCGCTCCGGGCCACGCCCGCCGGACAGCGCCAGACTGGCTTGCCCGCGCTGCTCAATGGCGTCGCCTAACAACGCCAGGATGCGCTTGGCGACCGCCTCGGCCTGCTGCTCGGGCCCATCGGCAGCGTGCCAATCGAGGCTCCGTGATACTGCCTGTTGTTCTGCGGTCATGTTGCACCTCCATCAGCCTGAATCAGACTGTCAGTAAAGCAGCTCGCCCCCTGCTCTGCCGCGCTGGCAGTTGTGCGGGCGAAGGCAAAGAGCTCCCGGCCCCAGCCGCGGCGGACCGGCTCGGCATGCACGGCCGGCGTACGGGCCTGCCATTCGGCTTGATCAACCTGTACTTGTAGGGTCCCATTGACGGCATCAAGTTCCAGCAGATCACCATCGCGCAGGTAGGCGATGGGTCCACCGTTATGGGCCTCGGGTGTCAAGTGGATCGCCGCCGGCACCTTGCCGGATGCACCAGACATGCGCCCGTCGGTTACCAGCGCCACCTGCAGGCCGCGATCCTGCAATACCCCCAGATAGGGCGTGAGCTTGTGCAGCTCCGGCATGCCATTGGCCGCCGGCCCCTGGAAACGTGCGACGACGATCACATCACTCTGGAATTCATCCCGCTGAAAAGCGTCGACGAAAGCCTCCTGGCTATCGAAGATCCGGCACGATGCACTGACCCGCCAATACTCGGGTTGCACTGCGGAGACTTTGATCACGCTGCGCCCCAGATTACCTTCCAGCAGTCGCAGACCGCCGTCAGCGCTGAAGGGCGTCTGGCGGCTGCGCAAGACGCTTTCATCCAGGCTGGCTGCCGGGCCGTCGCGCCAGCTCAGGCGCCCGTCCGTCAATACCGGCTCGCGGGTATAGCGCTGCAGTCCCGGACCGGCAATAGTGTTTACATCGGCATGCAGCAACCCGCCGTCGAGCAGTTGGGCAAACAGGTAGGCGCTGCCACCCGCGGCCTGGAAGTGGTTAACATCGGCTTGGCCGTTGGGGTAAATACGCGCCAGGGTCGGTACGACTTCCGACAGCAGCGCCATATCGGTCCAGTTCAGTTGCAGCCCTGCGCATTGGCCGATCGCAATCAGATGCAGCGTCAGGTTGGTCGAACCGCCGGTGGCCAGCAGCATGACCAACGCGTTGACTAGCGCGCGCTCATCCAGAATCGAGGCCATGCTGCCCTCGCCCGCCCGCGCCAGCCGGGCCGCCTGCTCCGCCACATGAACCGTCAGGGCATCGCGCAGCGGCGTGCCGGGATTGATGAAGGACGCGCCCGGTAGCTGCAACCCCATGGCCTCCAGCAGCATCTGATTAGTATTGGCGGTGCCGTAGAAGGTGCAGGTGCCGGGCGCGTGGTAAGCCTTGCTTTCCGCGTCCAGCAACTCTTCGCGAGTCGCCAGCCCTTCGGCATAGCGCTGTCGCACCTTGGCCTTCTCGCCGTTGGGCAGCCCGGAAGGCATCGGCCCGGCGGGTACGAACAGGATCGGCAGATGACCAAAGCGTAGCGCGCCCATCAACAGCCCCGGCACTATCTTGTCGCAGATGCCCAGGCACAAGGCGGCATCGAACATGTTGTGCGACAGGGCGATAGCCGTGCCCATGGCGATCACATCGCGGCTGACCAGAGACAACTCCATCCCCGGCTCGCCCTGGGTGATGCCGTCACACATGGCCGGCACCCCACCAGCGACCTGTCCGGTGGCGCCGAAGGCGCGCAGCGCGGCGCGGATCTGCGCAGGAAAAGTCTCATAGGGCTGGTGGGCGGAGAGCATGTCGTTATAGGCCGTTACCATGCCGATATTGACCTCGTCGACCATCCGCAGGCGGTCCTTGTCCCCTGCCGGACACCCGGCCATACCGTGGGCGAAGTTGCTGCAGGACAGATCACGGCGCCCGCGGGGTCGGGCTGCCGCAGTAGCCATCTGCTGCAGATAGGCCGTCCTAGACAGCCGACTGCGTTCAACCAGCTGCTCGGTAACCTCGATAACTCGCGGGTGCATGCATTTCTCCTGTCAGACCAGTGTCATAGCGGCTTCTGCCTGTCATACATAGAGCGTATGATCTATTGTAAGCCACTGAAATGTAACTGAAGGGAAAACATTCATGACCCTGCGCCGTACCAAGATTGTCGCCACCCTCGGACCTGCCAGCAGCACTCCGGAACGTATCGAAGCCCTGATCAAGGCCGGCATGAACGTCGCCCGCCTGAACTTCTCCCACGGCACCCATGACGAGCACCGCGCCCGGGCGCAACTGGTACGCGATATCGCCGCGCAACAGGGCACCCACGTCGCTCTGCTGGGCGACCTGCAGGGGCCGAAGATTCGGATCGCCCGTTTCAAGGACGGCAAGATTCACCTGAACGTCGGCGACAAGTTCCGCCTGTCCACCAGCCATCCGCTGGATGAGGGCAACCAGGACGTGGTGGGCATCGACTACCCCCAGCTGGTGTCGGATTGCCGCGCCGGGGACGAGTTGCTGCTCGATGATGGCCGTATCGTTCTGCAGGTGGATAGCATTACCGCGGACGAGGCCCAGTGCACCGTGACCGCTGGTGGCGCCCTGTCCAACCACAAGGGCATCAACCGCCGCGGTGGTGGCCTGTCCGCCGCCGCGCTCACCGACAAGGACCGCGCCGACATCGTGCTGGCCGCCGAGCTGCAGATGGAATACGTCGCCGTCTCCTTCCCCCGTGATGCCAAGGACATGGATCAGGCCCGTGCATTGCTGACCGACGCGGGCTCCCAAGCCTGGCTGGTGGCCAAGATCGAACGCGCCGAAGCGGTGGCTGACGAAGCCGCGCTGGATGGCCTGATCGACGCCAGTGACAGTGTGATGGTCGCCCGTGGTGACCTGGGTGTGGAGATCGGTGATGCCGAACTGGTGGGTATCCAGAAGATCATCATTGCCCGTGCCCGGCGCAAGAACAAGACCGTGATCACCGCCACCCAGATGATGGAATCGATGATCAGCAGCCCGCTACCAACCCGCGCTGAAGTCTCCGACGTGGCCAACGCCGCACTGGATTACACCGATGCAGTGATGCTGTCGGGCGAGACCGCCGCCGGCGACTTCCCGGTGGAAACGGTCGCAGCCATGGATCGTATCTGCCGCGGCGCGGAGAAGAACCCGACCAACCAGCTGTCGGGGCACCGTCTGCATATGGAATTCGACCGCTGCGACGAAACCATTGCCCTGGCCGCAATGTACGCAGCCAACCACTTCCCGGCGGTCACTGCGGTGATCACCCTGACCGACAGCGGCTATACCCCGCTGATCATGTCGCGGATCCGCTCGCACCTGCCGATCTACGCCCTGTCACCCCACGCCCAGACCCTGGGTCGGGTGGCACTGATGCGCGGCGTGCAGAGTATTGCCTTCAACCCGGCCGAAGTGCCGGCCACTGAAGTGAATCAGCACGCGGTGAACAAGTTGCTGGAGCTGGGACATGTCAAACCGGGGGATTGGGTAGTGCTGACCAAGGGCGATGTCTACAACTCGCGCGGCGGCACCAACTCGATGAAGCTGCTGCATGTGGGAGAACAGCTCGTCTGATGACGAGCTGTTTCAGCTGAGAGCAGAGCGCTCTCGGCATGATTGACTCTGTGGGGGCGGCCAAGGCCGCTCCTACAACTGGCCTGCCCCACAGGGGGCAGACCATACTTACTTCTGACGCTTACTGCACTTCCACCGCCAGGCTGTCGGCAATCTTCTGCTTCCAGATCTGCGGGCCGGTGATATGCACTGACTCTCCGCTGCTGTCCACCGCTACGGTGACCGGCATGTCCTGCACGTCGAACTCGTAGATCGCTTCCATGCCCAGCTCCGGGAAGGCCAGCACCTTGGCTTTCTTGACCGCCTGGGAGACCAGGTAGGCAGCGCCACCGACGGCCATCAGATACACCGCCTTGTTGTCCCTGATCGCCTCGATGGCGATGGGGCCACGCTCGGACTTGCCGATCATGCCCAGCAGACCGGTCTGCTCCAGGATCTGGCGGGTGAACTTGTCCATGCGCGTTGCGGTGGTCGGGCCAGCCGGTCCAACGACCTCATCACGTACCGGGTCTACCGGACCGACGTAGTAGATAAAGCGGCCCTTCAGATCTACCGGCAGCTCTTCGCCCTTGTTCAGCATGTCGACCATGCGCTTGTGTGCGGCATCGCGACCGGTCAGCATCTTGCCCGACAGCAGCACGGTTTCGCCGGTCTTCCAGGTCTGTACTTCTTCCGGGGTCAGGGTGTCCAGATTGGCGCGGCGTACGCCGGTGCCCACTTCCCAGGTGATGTCCGGGTAGGCGTCCATGGGCGGCGGCGCGAGTTCGGCCGGACCGCTGCCGTCCAGCACGAAATGCGCATGGCGGGTGGCAGCACAGTTGGGGATCATGCACACCGGCAGGCTGGCAGCATGCGTCGGATAATCCATGATCTTGATGTCCAGCACCGTGGTCAGGCCGCCGAGGCCCTGGGCACCGATGCCCAGCGCGTTGACCTTGTCCATGATTTCCAGGCGCAGCTCCTCGACGCGATTCTGCGGGCCACGCTTGCGCAGCTCGTGAATATCGATCGGGTCCATCAATGATTCCTTGGCCAGCACCGCAGCTTTTTCCGCAGTACCGCCAATGCCGATGCCGAGCATACCCGGTGGGCACCAGCCGGCGCCCATGGTCGGTACCGTGTTGACTACCCAGTCAACGATCGAGTCGGAGGGGTTGAGCATGACCATCTTCGACTTGTTCTCGGAGCCGCCGCCCTTGGCCGCAACATGGAACTCGACGGTATCGCCGGGTACCAGTTGATAGTGGATTACCGCCGGCGTATTGTCCTTGGTGTTGGTGCGCTTGCCCGCCGGGTCGGCGAGAATCGAGGCACGCAGCACGTTTTCCGGCAGTTGATAGGCACGCCGCACGCCTTCGTTGATCATGTCATCGATACCCATGGTGGCACCGTCCCAACGGACGTTCATGCCCACCTTGACGAACACGGTCACGATGCCGGTGTCCTGGCAGATCGGCCGATGGCCGGTGGCGCACATGCGCGAGTTGATCAGGATCTGCGCCATGGCATCGCGCGCCGCCGGAGACTCTTCACGCTGGTAGGCTTCGTGTACGGCCTGGATGAAGTCTACGGGGTGGTAATAGGAGATGTATTGCAGCGCATCGGCAACGCTCTGGATCAGATCATCTTGCTTGATTACGGCCATTCTCGGACAGGCTCCTCTATAGGCTTGCTGGCCGCAGACGTGCCAATCGAGGCAGTGCGACCAGATTCACGGAATGCTTGGGCCGGGCCGACAACCCCCGGCTGAGTGAAAGCAGGCGACAAAGTATACCCGAGCTTGCGAATCCGGGTCAGCCGTTCAGCTGATAGCTTTGCGCTATAACAGGAGCAGACCCTAGGCAAACGATGCGGGGGCCGTTAAAGTGATATCAGCAAGCCACCATACAAGAAGACGCAATGATTGAAAGGGAGTTTGACCGACAGGCCCGGGACCAGGCGCTCCGCCTGCAGCGCTTCTTTCTGGCCCAGTGGGTTTATGGCATCACCTATGTGGTGATCGCAGTGACCTGGGCCACCGGTGCCTATATCGGCAGTCTGGGCATGGCCCTGAGTCATTATGGACTCGGCGTCGCTACCCAGGCGGTCTTCTTCTTCATGTTCCGCACAAACTTCAACCTGCGCTTCAAGGACCCCAGCCTGACCAGTCCGCAGATCGTCGTCGCCCTGCTGCTGCAGACCTACCTGCTGGCGATGGTCGGTCCGATCCGCGGCATCATACTGGCCGCTTATTGCTTGATCCTGCTGTTCGGCGTGTTTCAGCTGTCACGCATTGCCTATCTGGCCCACGCGGCGTTGGCCCTGGCCTGTTATGGCGGGCTGATCATTCTCAACCAGCAGTTGAATATCTATCCGCAGACGCGGTCCATTGCTCTGCTCGAATGGTTCGTGCTGGCCTGCTTCATGTTGTGGCTGACCATTCTCGGTAGTTACATCCGGGAGCTGGGCGAGCGTTTGCAGCGCCGCCACAGCACGCTGCAGCAACACCAGCAATCGCTGCGCAGCATGATGGACGAACTACAGAACCTGGCGACCACCGACGTGCTCACCGGCCTGCCCAACCGCCGGCATTTTCTTGACGAGGCGCAGCGCCGCATGACGTTGCAGCGCGACGGCCAGACGCTCGGGCTGGCATTGATCGATCTGGATCATTTCAAGCGTATCAATGATCTGTATGGCCACTCAGCCGGGGATGAGGTGCTTCAGGGCTTTGCCCGGATCGCCCGGGCCAATCTGCGGGGCGAAGATATGGTGGCACGTTTTGGTGGCGAGGAGTTCGTACTGCTGTTGAGCAACTGCGATCTGTCGTCCCTGCAGCATTGCGTGGAGCGCATCCGTCTGAACCTGGCGCGCACCTCTTTTCCTTCCCTGCCTGATGAAGTGTATTGCACCTTGTCTGCCGGGCTCTGCCTGATTCAACCTGAAGACAGTCTCGAACTGCGGATCAGCCAGGCCGACGAAGCACTCTATCGGGCCAAAGCCGGCGGTCGCAACTGCTCACAGACGCACCAGGACGCCTATGCCTGACGCCCACCGATTCAGCGCCTGACATCCAGCCCGGATGCCACCGCGCGATTGATAGTGCCCCACAGCCGGATCTTCAATCGGTGATACCACGGCAGCGCCTGCCAGTCGGCCAGGGTCCACTCTCGCGATTCGGCGAAATCGGCGGCGAAGCTTTCTTCTACCGCTCGAGTCATGCCGCTGTCGACGATGTTCTGGTTGGCTTCCAAATTCCAGTGCAACGTCCAGTGATCAAAGTTCGACGAACCCAGGCTGACCCAATCGTCCACTAACACGGTCTTGAGGTGCAGAAACCGCGGCTGGTATTCAAAGATGCGGATACCCGCAGCCAACAGCCGCTTGTAATAACGCTGTCCGGCATAGCGCACCGCCGGGTGGTCAGTGACTTCGCCGCACAACAGCAAACGCACATCCACGCCCCGTCGGGCAGCGTCCATCAAGGCCCGGCGAATACGCCGGGTCGGCGCGAAATACGGAGTGGCCAGCCATACCTGCCGCTGCGCCCGGGCGATACTGGCCAGCAGCGCCTGCACCAGTTCCCGGTGGGTGCGGCCGTCGGTCAGCGACACCCGCGCCCAGCCCTGCCCTGTCGGCGGGTGCGGCGGCAGGCGTACACGGCGCAGGCGCGCCGGTTGCCGACCACTGCGCCGTTCGGTTGCCAACCATTGCTGTTCGAATACCTCCAGCCAGTCGGCCACCACCGGGCCGCCTACCTCCAGCATCTGCTCATGCCAGAGACAGCGCCCACCAGGATCGGGAATGCAGAACTCATCGGTAAAGCCGGCGCCACCAATGAACACGATGCGCTGGTCGACGATGAGCAACTTGCGATGATCACGGTGCAAATTGGATCGACCACCCAGCAGGTTGAGCGGGTTATAGAAACGCAACTCCACCCCACCCTGAATCAGCCGTTCGCGATCGCCTTCCGTCAACTCGCGGCTGCCGAGACTGTCGAAGCGGCAGCGCACCCGCACACCACGCGCCACCGCCCGTAACAGTATGTCGGTCACCTTTTCGGTACTGTGACCGGACTCCACGAGGTAGAGCTGAATATCGATACTGGTGCGGGCCTGCTCCATGGCCTGCAACATCTTCGGAAAGAAGCAGTCCCCATCCATCATGAGTTCGAAGGTATTGCCTTCACGCCAGGGATAGATCGGGTTCGCCATGCGTCAGGTCTCAGGGTATCTGGTAGTCGTCCTGTTCCATCAGATCCATGCCACATTCAAGCTGGCTGATCCAATCGAGAAACTCCCTGATCATAGCAGCCCCGATAAACGGCCGACCATGTTGCGGCACGATCATCTTCGGCTGCAGTCGCAGGATCATGTTGGCCCAGAGCCGACAAGCCTTGTTGCCGGCCATGTAACGCCGATGGAAGCTTTCCATGGTGGGAATGTGGGCGGTGAAATCGCTGACCGGCTCCGCGTCATCCACCAGCGATGCGCCCATGTCGCCGGAAAACAGGATGCCACTGACCGGGTCATAGAACTGCAGGTTACCCACCGAGTGCAGAAAGTGCGCGGGCAGCGCCTTGATCACACATTGGCCCAGGGGAATATTCTGCCCCCGGTCGGGCACTGCGATCATGCGTTCCGTGGTACTCATGCCCGACGCTTTAGCCAAAAAGGCCGCGGACAGGTGCGGCAGAAAGCGTGCCCACAATTTGGAACAGACGACCTTGCAGCCGGTATGGAGAAACCACTTGTCCAACGAAGCGATAATGTCCGGGTCCTGGTGCGAGGCGAACACATAAGTCAGGTCGCGCACCACGATATGCCGGCTCAGCGCCAGGGACAGTGGCATATAGGTCAGGTCACCGCCCGGACCGAGCAATGCATGCTGATCATGATCGACGATCAGGAACTGGTTGGACTGCACGCCATCGCCGGTCACCAATTGATCGAAACACAGCACCTTGTGTACGCCGTTATCGAACAGCACCCTGGGGGTACTCGACATTTCAACTCCTTGTCTTGAATCTTGCGGGCCGTCTTTATAGGCGACGCGCGCCAGCCTCGTGCTGATCTGGATCAAACTCCCTGCAGTGTCACCCAACCGACATCAACCAGTCACTTTCGTGACATGGCTATTGATCAGCATGGTGGCACGAAATGGATGCTGCGCTGGAGGTAACGATGATGGGTATGGCACAGGCAACAGATCAGATCAATCAGACCCCATTGGTAGTCGAGCTGACCACCGAGCCCGCCGCGATCAGGGAGGCGCAGGCGCTACGCTACGCCATCTTCAGCGAGGAATGTGGCGCCAGACTGGAGAGCTCGGTACCCGGGCTGGATCATGATGCCTTTGACAGTCACTGCGAGCACCTGCTGGTGCGCGAGCGCAGCAGCGGCCAGGTGGTGGCCACTACCCGCTTGCTTGACAGCCACGGCGCCTCCCGGGCCGGCGGTTTCTACAGCGAGGGTGAGTTTCACCTAGTGGGGCTGGAGTACCTGCGCGGGCCGATCCTGGAAATCGGTCGCACCTGCGTGCATGCTGACTACCGTAACGGCAGCACCATCGCCGTGCTCTGGTCGGGCCTGGCGCAGCTGATGAATGAGCGCAATTACAGCTTCTTGATGGGCTGCGCCAGCATCGGCATGGGCGATGGCGGCATTCAGGCTCATGCCATCATGCAACGGCTGCGGGAACGTCATCTCAGTCGCGAATGGCTGAATGCCGTGCCCCGCCTGCCGCTGGCCGAACAGCACCTGCCCGCCAACGTTACCGCGCAGCTGCCACCGCTGCTCAAGGCCTATATGCGCCTGGGCGCGAAAATCTGCGGCGAGCCCTGCTGGGACCCGGCATTCAATGTCGCCGACCTGTTCATTCTGTTGCAACGCGAGCAGCTGTGCCCGCGCTACGCCCGGCATTTCAAGGCGGTCAGTTGATGGCAACCTGGCGCCGCCTGTGGCGAGCACCGCTGGTAGCGCTGTGGGTGCTGCTCGGTATGCTGCTGACAGCCCTGTTGCAGCTGTTGCCCGGCCGCTGGCGGGAACCACCACGCCAGGCCATTACCCGCTGGTGGATGCGCTGCCTGCTCCGCCTGTTGCCGCTGCATATTCGCTACCACGGGCAACCGGCGGCTGGCACGGCGCTATGGGTCGGCAATCATGTGTCCTGGGTGGATATCATTCTGCTCGGCGCCCGGGCGCCGGTCCGTTTTCTGGCCAAGGCCGAGGTGCGTCAATGGCCGCTGCTGGGATGGCTGGCAGACCGGGCGGGTACGGTCTTCATCCATCGCGGCCAGGCCGCCAGTCTCAATCAGCGCCTGGGCAATGTCCTGCAGCGGGGCCACAACCTGATGATTTTCGCCGAAGGCACTACCACGGCGGGTGACCAGGTGCGCACCTTCCATGGTCGCCTGTTCGGTTGCGCCATCGAACAACACCTGCCCATCCAGCCGGTAGCCCTGGCTTACCGCAATCATGGGCAACGGGACACTATTGCCCCCTTCATTGATGATGACGAATTCTCCCGCCATCTGTGGCGTTTGCTGGGCGCAGCGCGTATCGACGTCGATGTGCACTTCCTGCCTTTGATCGACAGTCACACCCTGGGCCGCAACGAGCTGGCCCGCAGCGCCCGCCAGGCAGTGATTCAGGCGCTGGGGCTGGAAGAGGACAGTAGCAACTGCCAATCGGTCGACTCGCTGAGAGCGGCCGCCTGAGCGTCGGCAAAGGCAATCACCTCGGGCATGAACTCCAGAAAATCAGCCTCGAAATCCGAGTAATCCCGCTCCAGTTCGCTGACCGCCCCTGGCAGGCGGTTTTCCGGGCGCAGGCGCCGGGCCATGTTGTCCAATGCCTGGTGCAGGTTCTGCAGCTCCGCATAACTGCCCAGCCAGTCCTGCTCGGCCATGCGCACCAGCACAATCCTTGCCCGTTCCGGCATCAGCGCCTGCTGGGCCAGCACCGCCTGCTGGTACATCCGGGTGGTGAACATGGCCAGGGACTGGTCGGCAAATTGCGCCCAATGGCGGGCCAGCAGATGGTCATAGAACATGTCGACCATGATGCCGGCGTAGCGGCGCCGCTCACCACTGACCCGCGCCTTGCTGCGCAGCACCAGCGGATGGCGATCGGTGAAAGCATCGATGCGCCGATGCAACCAGATGCCCTGGCGCACCCGGTCCGGCAGGGCCATGGCAGCCACCGGCCCCTTGACGAAATCACCCAGCAACCCACCCAGCGCCTGTTGCGGATCGTCCGGTCCCAGGCGCAGATGAGCCAGGAAGTTCATCAGCGCTGCCCCAACTGCTGCTGCAGATTGCCGAGCTGGTTGCGCAATGTGGAAATGGTGCGATTGGTCTGCAGGCGGAAGCTGTCGATCGCCCGCAGTGACTCTTCGGTGCTGGCCAGACGCTCCTCGATTTCACTGCGCAGCACCAGCATCTCCTGCTCGACATTGGCCCCGGATGACGCTTGCAGTAATGCCTCCAGTTCGCCGCGCTGACGGGCCAGTTCGCTATCCTGCTCCGCCAACCGGCGCTCCAGCTGGGCCAATGCCTGCAGTTGCTCGCTGGCCTGCTGCAGATCGCTGCGCAGGGCGGCCTGCGCCGTATTGGCCGATTCAGTCTGCTGGGCCAGCTCGGTCAATGCCTGCTGCTGTTGTTCAAGTTGCTCACCGAGCGTGCTGGCCAGCCCGTCCAGCGCCGTCATCTGTTCCACCCGGGCCGCATCGGCCTGTTGCAAAGCCTGCATCCTCCGTTGTTGCTGCTGCAAGCTGTCTTGCTGGCTCTGCAGTTCGTCCTGCTGAGTCTGCTGGGTAGCCGTCAGTTGCTCCACCCGCTGTTCCAGCTTGTTGAGTTGCTGTACCCGGTTCTGCTCATTCTGGCTCAGGCTGGATTCGGTCGCGACCACCTTGCCGCTGATATCCTGCAGTCGGCCCGCCGCTTCCTCACTGATCCGCGCAAAGCTTTCCTGGGTCGCCACCAGTTGCCGCTGCAGGCGGCTCTGCTGCTGGTGACTCCAATAACCCAGCCCGACCAGAGCAATCAACAGACTCAGACATACCGCCCAGAGCGCGCCATTGCGCTGGCGACGGGGCGGTGGTTCGCGCACCGCCCGTACCACTGGCGGCTCCGCTGGGTTGCCGCGGCGCGCGCCCGGTTGCGCGGTGACCCGATCCTCATCGGTTGCGCGAATTCCCGGGACGTCCCGGATATCATCATCACCCATAAAATCCCCTGTTGCCCTCAACCCGCTCTGGACTCTGTCGCTTTCGGAGGCACCGAGTTCCTCTCCGGCCTTGGCATTTTTCACCACTGCCTATTCTGCGCGCTGTGGAACGACCTGACCACCCGTGCCCGTCTCTGGGGTCAGTGCAGCACCGTGCGTGCCAATTGGTGAGTCAAGGCCTCCAGCAATCGTCCGCCGTTGCGCCAATAATGCCAGTACAACGGTACCTCCACCTGATTGCCGGGCAGGAGCTCCTGCAGCCTGCCGGCGGCCAACTCGGAGCGGATCTGCAAGGCCGGTACCAGGCCCCAACCCAATCCCGAGTCGATCAGCCGCACGAACCCCTCCGACGAGGGGCATAAATGATGCGGAAACCGTTCGGTAAATCCGCAGCCGGCCAGAAACCGATGCTGCAACTGGTCATCGGGACCGAAGACAATGGCCGGGGCCCGACGCAGCGCCGCTGGAGTGATGCCTTCAGCAAAGTGCCGCGCCATGAAGGCGGGACTGGCCACCGCCAGATAGCGCATGCTGCCCAACGATAAGGAACGCGCGCCCGCCACCGGTTGCTCCGTTGCGCAGACACAACCGGCCACCTCACCGGCGCGCATGCGGCGCAGTCCTACATCCTGATCATCTACCAGCAATTCCAGCAGCAGATTCTGCGCTTCGCACAGATCGGCCACCGCATCGGCCCACCAGGTTGCCAGACTGTCCGCATTCAGTGCTATACGCAATCGCGGGGCGGCATCAGTTTCGCTATCCATGGGCACATCCCGCTGCAGATCACGCTCGAGCAAGCGCACCTGCTGCACATGGTTGAGCAGTTTCCTGCCGGTCTCGGTCGGCGCAGGCGGCACAGCCCGCAGCAGGACCGGCGCCCCTACCCGTGATTCCAGCAGTTTAATGCGTTGGGATACCGCCGATTGGGACAGCCCCAACGCCCGTGCGGCCCGCTCGAAACCACCCTCTTCCACCACGGCGGCCAGCGCTTGCAACAGCTTGTAATCGAGCATGAGTAATTTTTATATCCCATCAGCAATATTTGTTTCTCTTATATTAAATCACCCATCAGACTGCCAGCCTTTCTTCTTGGCGGAGCCAGACATGCAGGGTATGGGCAGTTATATGAATGGTTTCCTGGTGGCCGCAGGGTTGATCATGGCCATCGGCGCGCAGAATGCCTTCGTTCTGGCCCAGGGGTTGCGGCGGGAGCATCACCTGAGCGCAGCGGTGGTGTGTATGACCTGTGATGCATTGCTGGTGACCGCCGGCACCTTTGGCCTGGCGTCGTTGCTGCAAAGGCATCCGCTGGCGATGGAAATCACACGCTGGGGTGGCATCCTGTTTCTGGTCGGATATGCGCTGTTGGCCTTGCGCCGTGCCCTCGGCAGCCAGAGCCTGGTTGGCATGGACCCTGACCGGCCAAGACGCTCGCGTCAGGCGGTGCTGATGACCACGCTCGCGGTGACGCTGCTCAATCCCCATGTCTATCTCGACACCCTGGTATTGATCGGCTCGGTCGGCGCCCAGCAGGACCTGCCGGCGTTGTTCGCACTGGGCGCCGCCAGCGCATCCGTGGTGTGGTTCTTCAGTCTGGCGCTCGGGGCGGCCAGGCTGGCGCCCTGGTTGCAACGCCCACTGACCTGGCGGCTGATCGATATCGGTGTCGCGGCCATGATGCTCAGAGTGGCCTGGTCACTGGTGTGGCCCGCTTGAGGCTTGCGGCATGGCTAGCCCGGGAACAGAATGCTATGATCTTGGCTGTTATAAACAGGGGCGGCGCCTGTGATTGACTGGCGTGAGGAGACCCCGGCCAGGCTTGCGCAATACCGAACCGACCCCGATAACCTGAAGATGGAGAGAGACCATGCCTTTCGAATTGCCCGCACTTCCCTATGAAAAGACCGCCCTCCAGCCGCACATCTCCGCCGAGACCCTGGAATATCATCACGACAAGCACCACAACACCTATGTGGTCAACCTGAACAACCTGATCGCCGGTACCGACTACGAAGGCAAGAGCCTGGAAGATATCATCAAGACCTCCTCTGGCGGCCTGTTCAACAACGCCGCCCAGGTCTGGAACCACACCTTCTACTGGAACTGCCTGAGCCCCAATGGCGGCGGCGAGCCCACCGGCGAACTGGCCGACGCAATCAACAAGGCATTCGGTTCCTTCGAAGCGTTCAAGGACGAGTTCAGCAAGGTCTCCATCGGCACTTTCGGTTCCGGTTGGGGCTGGCTGGTGAAGAAAGCAGACGGTTCCCTGGCCCTGGCCAGCACCATCGGCGCCGGCAACCCGATCACCTCCGGTGACACCCCGCTGCTGACCTGTGACGTCTGGGAACATGCCTACTACATCGACTACCGCAACGCGCGTCCGAAGTACGTTGAGGCGTTCTGGAATCTGGTCAACTGGGACTTCGTCGCGAAGAACCTCGCTGCCTGAAGCCTGGCCTGACTGATGTGAAACACCCCGCCTTGAGCGGGGTGTTTTGTTCTCAGCAGTTGCACCGCATCAGTTACGGATGCATGATGCGGAAAACAATGAAAAGGACGACATGTGTTGAAAGTGAGCCGCCGACACAGTCTTTCAATCAAGCTTTTGAAGCTGGTGTTGATGTGGGCACTGTTGGCAGGAATGCTGCTCAGCATGGGGCAAATCCTGTTCGACCTGCGCATCGAACGAGAGGCAATCAATCGGGACGCCAAGCAGATCCTGGCCATGTTCCACGACCCGGCGAGCCAGGCGATATTCAGCCTGGACAAGGAAATGGCCACCCAGGTGATCGAAGGCTTGTTCGCCAACGAGGCTGTCCATTTCGCTGCCATCGGTCATCCAGATGAACCGCCATTGGCCAGTCGCGAACGGCCACTGAGCACCCCCTCTTATCGTTTCATCACTGATCTGCTGTTCGGCGTCGAGCAGAGTTTCAGCATTCCGCTACGGGGACGGGCACCTTATAACGAATATTATGGCGAGCTGCGCCTGACTCTGGAGACTGCACCCTACGGTCAGAAATTCCTGCGCTACTCGCTGATCATTCTCATCTCCGGGGTATTGCGCGCCCTCGCCATGGCCGGTGCACTGTACCTCGTCTATCACGTGCTGCTGACCCGGCCATTGGCACGCATCATCGACTACATCGCCCATATCAATCCCGAGCAGCCGGGAAAAATGATGATTCCCATGCTGCCGGGTCAGGAGCGCAACGAACTGGGGCTCTGGATCACCAAGATCAACGAGCTGCTGCACTCCATCGAACGCAACCGCAACCAGCGCTATGAGGCCGAAGCCAACATGCAACACATGGCCCGGCATGATCAGTTGACTGGGCTGCCAAACCGCAGCCTGCTGTTGGAGCAACTGGCGCGCATTCTTGCCGAGGCGCGGCGCCGCCAGCATGGCGTCGCGGTACTTTGTTGCGGGCTGGATGACTTCAAGGAGGTCAATGACAGGTTCGGCTATCAGACCGGCGATAGCGTACTGGTAGCTGTCGCTGAGCGACTGCACGCCCACAGCGGGCGCCTGATCAGTATCGCCCGGCTGGGCGGTGATCAGTTCGCACTGGTTGTCGGCGCTGTGGACGAGCCCTATGAAGTGGCTGAACTGGCGCAGCAGATCCTCGATGAATTGGGCCTGCCCTTCCCCGTCAACAACAGCCAGGTGGCGATTCAGGCCACCATCGGCATCACCCTGTTCCCCGACGACGGTCTGGATGCAGGCAAGCTGCTGCAGAAGGCCGAGCAGACGATGATGCTGGCCAAGACCCGCTCGCGTAACCGCTATCAGTTCTACATCGCGAGCGTGGACAGCGAGATGCGTGACCGTCGCGAGCTGGCCGCAGACCTGCGCAATGCCTTGCTGCGCAATGAACTCCATCTGGTATACCAGCCGCAGGTCAGCCTGACCGACCACCGTGTGGTCGGCGTCGAAGCCCTGGTACGCTGGCATCACCCGGAACGCGGACTGGTGCCGCCAGACCTGTTCATACCGCTGGCCGAACAGAGCGGAGCGATCATTGCCATCGGCGAATGGGTGCTGGATCAGGCGTGCCGACAGTTGCGAGACTGGCACGAGGCCGGCAGAACGCATTTGCGCATGTCGGTCAACTTGTCGACCGTCCAGCTGCACCACCCCGACCTGCCGGAGATGGTGACCCAGGTGCTGCAACGCTACGGACTGCCACGCGCCAACCTGGAGTTGGAAGTCACCGAAACCGGGCTGATGGAGGATATTCACGCCGCCGCCCGGCACCTGAACGAGCTCAAGAGCATCGGTGTACAGATTGCCCTGGATGACTTCGGTACTGGCTATTCTTCCCTGAATTACCTGCGGCGGCTGCCGCTGGACAAGATCAAGATTGACAAGAGCTTCACCGGCGACCTGCTCACCGCCCCCGACGACCAGACTATCGTGCGAGTTATCATCCAGCTCGGCCGCAACCTCGGAATGCGGGTGATCGCCGAGGGCGTGGAGTCAGCCGGACAACAAGACTACCTGAGTGCCGAAGGCTGCGATGTCGGCCAAGGCTACTTCTATAGTCGACCGCTGACCGCGACCGCCCTCATCGAGTGGCTGGACGGTTATGAACGGGAGCACTACCGGGGCTGAAACAGCGGCCGCCTATTGCAGCAGGGCCAGCCAAAGCCAGCCGGCCAACCCACCAGCAAGCAACATGCCGGCCAGGCTCCAGCCCGACTGACGGCGCAACCGGCGGCTGAGGTCTTCTTCATGGTGATCAGACAGTAGAAAGGGCAAGTTCTTGTGCGGCGGCTTGACCAGCATGTGCACGGCTGGCGCCTCACCCGCACGGCGGATTTGCTGCTGCGCCTCCCGGGCTGCCGCGGCGCGCACCCGCTCCCATTCAGCCGGATCAAGCTGGCCATCAGCATTGCGATCAAACCGGGCCAACAGGGTTGGATAGTCCGCCTTCCAGCTGCTGATGATCTGTCGTGCAACTGACTGCGCATCCGTCGCCTCGCGCCCACCGCCGCGGCTTTCAAACCAGCCCAGGGCATAGAGCGGATCGCCTTCCTGCAACCATTCTTCGGTATAGCGATAGCGGCGAGCAAGCAAGGCGCCCAGTACGCCAGTCTGTACCACGTTACCCAACGGCCAGCGTCGATTGCCTTCCCAGCGCCGACGCTGACGAGGATGAACCTCCGCGGCCGCAGGCTGGATCCAACAGCTGCCGGTTTCATCCCGCAACAGGATAGGTCGGTCGGAGCTGCCCCGCTCGACAGTACGCCACTCCGTATTTCGGCCCCGACGTTGCAGCTCTTCGACGGTGAAGCGATACCACAGACACGGGCGACCAGCCAGTGGTGACAACAAGGGCGCATACCCACCCGCTTCTACCTGCCCGACCAGCTCGACCAGGCCCTGGGCCGCAGAGCGGATTTTCGAGGTCGGCGTATCCTCGACCCAGCGCGCCCGGCGCAGACGGCTGAACATACGATAGAGCAGCCACAGTGCCAGCACCGAGCTGAGGCCGGTGAACACCGCGTGTGCGCCCCGGGAAATGAGAAAAATGCCGTACAGGTCGATCATGAAAACAACTGGCGAAGATCCACGTCGGCCTTGTCCGCTTCGGAGAATTGCAACAACTCAGCGGGTCGAAAGGCGAAGAGCCGCGCGATCAACACATCCGGGAACTGTTCGATCCGCACGTTATTGATATTCACCGCTGCGTTATACAGTTCACGACGATCGGCAATGCCGCTCTCCAGACCGGAGATACGCTGCTGCAGATGCTGGAACGAGGAACTGGCCTGCAGCTCTGGGTAACCCTCAGCCAGGGCGAACAATTGGCCCAGGCCGCTGCGCAGGGCCGTTTCCGCCTGGCCCAGGCGCTTCAGATCGGCTTGATCACGCGCCTGGCTGACCGCGTTGCGCGCGCTGATAACCTTCTCGAGGGTCCCCTGTTCGTATTGCATGTACTGCCGACAGGCCTCCACCAGCTTTGGCAGTTCATCATGACGCTGACGCAGCAACACATCGATGTTGGCCCAGGCGCGACTGACCGCGTGCTTGATATTGACCAGTTGGTTGTACAGGGTGACGGCGTAGATCAACAGAACCACCAGCGCCGCCACAATCAGCAATGTGGGAAGATGACTCCAGTCCATTCGATACTCTCCTTTTGGTGCTGTTGAACACAGCCAGAGCTATCTTCGCACAGAATGGGATAGCGGCAACATGAAAAACGCAGGCCCCGGGAACACGCCGTTACAGCGCTGGCCAATCTAAAACGGGAACCCTGAGGTTCCCGTTTTAGATTGCTGTTGAGTGCCCTGGGCGAGCCGGGGAGTCACTGAAACAGTGATTCTCCGGACAGTCCATGCTGCTCGAAGATGTCACGCAGGCGCTTGAGCGCTTCGACCTGAATCTGCCGCACCCGCTCACGAGTCAGACCGATTTCCCGGCCTACCTCTTCCAGCGTGCTGCTTTCGTGACCGCGCAGACCGAAACGTCGGGTGACCACCTCGCGCTGCTTCTCGCTCAGCTCGGACAGCCACATGTCGATACTGGCGTTGAGGTCATCGTCCTGCAGTTGCTCACAGGGATCCTGCGCCATGTCATCGGCCAGGGTATCGAGCAGGGTCTTGTCCGAGTCCGGCCCCAGAGAAACATCGATCGATGCCACCCGCTCGTTCAGCCCGAGCATGCGCTTGACGTCCTCGACCGGGCGGTCGAGCAGCTGGGCGATTTCTTCCGGGGTCGGCTCATGATCGAGTTTCTGCGTCAACTCACGGGCCGCACGCAGATAGATGTTCAGCTCTTTTACCACATGGATCGGCAGACGAATCGTGCGAGTCTGGTTCATGATGGCCCGCTCGATGGTCTGGCGAATCCACCATGTGGCGTAAGTCGAAAAGCGGAAACCCCGTTCGGGATCAAACTTCTCCACCGCCCGGATCAGGCCGAGGTTGCCCTCTTCGATAAGATCCAGCAGGGTCAGCCCGCGATTGACGTAGCGACGGGCGATCTTGACCACCAGCCGCAGGTTGCTCTCGATCATCCGCTTGCGACCGGCTTCGTCGCCCTTCAGTGCCAACCGCGCGAAATAGACCTCTTCCTCGGGAGTGAGAAGCGGTGAGAAGCCGATTTCATTGAGATACATCTGAGTGGCATCAAGCTGCCGAGTGAATTCAAACGCATTTTCACGCTTGTGATTGCGAGGAGTTGCCACCCGAACGCGATCCGGTTCGTCCGCGGTCTCGGGTTCGTCCGGCCTGATCTGATCTACCAGTTCAAGATCCTCAGGCACATTATTATTAACAGCCATTTGCATGCCCCATCTTCAGTCGAAACACGATCGGATGCACAAAGGCAATCCGGTGCGTGTCAGCCTCCGCTGACTATCGCCGGGATTGGCACCCCCGCTTCGCCAATCCAGTGCTCCCTGCAGTTTGCCTGGAAACTATGACAACATTAAAACTGTTTTGTCTTGGAGCTAGTTCACAGTTTGGGCAAATAACCGAGAGGGTCCACAGGTTGGCCGCGACGTCGAATTTCAAAATGCAGCTTGACCCTGTCGGTACCACTGCTCCCCATCTCCGCGATCTTCTGCCCGACCCTGACTTGCTCCCCTTCCTTTACCAGCAAACGGCTGTTATGCGCATAAGCACTGAGGAAATCGTCGTCATGCTTGATGATGATCATGTCGCCGTAACCAATCAGCCCCCGCCCCGCATAGACCACCGAACCGTTTGCCGCAGCAAAAACAGGCTGACCCAATTGACCGGCAATATCAATCCCTTTATTCAAACTCGCGTTCGATTGGAAACGCGCTATTAAAGGGCCCTGGGCCGGCCATTGCCAGCCGGTAAGCGCAGCAGGAGCAGGTGTGGATGCCGGTTTATTTGTAACAGTTTGTTTCTCTGCACCACTTTTAACCGGGGCAGGCGCCGGTGCGGGGGTTGATCGCACCGGCGGCGAACTGGTGGGTCGGCTGGCCGCCGGTGGAGTTCGTGTGGGCGCGCGAGCAACAGCGGACGAGCGCGTTTCCAGGCTGATGCGCTGCCCAGGATAAATTGTGAAAGGCTGTCGCAGGTTGTTGTTGGCGGCCAGGGCTTTCCAGTCCCAGCCATAACGGAAGGCAATCTGATAGAGAGTTTCGCCGCGCTGGACCACATGGGAGCCGGAAGTCACCTGCTCGGCGCGGGAGCTGCCACGACTGCGGTCATCGACCGGAACACCGCCCGAGGGACCGGCGCAGGCCGACAGCAGCGATGCCAGAAGCAGGACTGCAGGTAACGCGATGCTGCTATAGCTCCATTGCCTCACGGTCATCCCCCCAGCCAATCGGCGTTCAATCCCGGCGCATCCGCTGGCCAATCCATTCAAGGCCCAGCACCACCACAACGGCCGCCAGCATCAGCGCCAGTCCGCCCAACCAGTGAGACGGTGCGCCAGTCAGTGATTCGTAGCTGCCCGGCAGCAGATTGGTCTGCTGCATGGGTTCCATCGCGCCCTGGCTGTTCTCACGCCAGGTCAGCGTCTGCTTCCACGGCCAGACCTTGTTCAATGACCCTATCATCAGCCCCGTCAACAGCGCCAGGGTAGCGTTCCTGGCATGCTGGAGCAGCCAGGACAGTAATCGCGAAAAACTCAGAATGCCGACCAGGCAACCGCAGATGAAAATCGTCAGCAGAGCCACATCGAAGGATTTGATCGCTCCGAGCACTGTCGTGTACAGGCCCAGCAGCAACAGGATGAAACTCCCCGAAATACCGGGCAGGATCATCGCGCAGATGGCAATGGCGCCAGCCAGAAAGATCATCAGGGGGTTGACCGGCCACTGCAACGGCACCGCCACGGTAATCACGTAGGCAAAAGCAGCCCCTGTAAACAGCATCAGGATGACGCCGATGCTCCAGCGATGGATCTCCCGACCGACCAGCCACACGGAGACGAGAATGAGGCCGAAGAAGAACGACCAGATCAGTTCCGGATGTTCTGCCAGGAGATAGCTGATCAGATTCGCCAGGGTGGCAATACTGGTAGCAACGCCGGCCAGCAGCGCTACCAGAAAGTTGCCATCGATGGATCGCCAGGTTTCCCTGACCCTTCCACGCAGCAGCCACAGCAGCTTGTTCGGTGTGCAGGAGCCTATAGCGGCCAGCAGGCGGTCATAGATACCGGTGATGAAAGCGATGGTGCCGCCAGACACGCCGGGGACAACATCCGCAGCCCCCATGGCCATGCCCTTGAAAAAAACCAGAAGGTACTCCGAGAAAAAACGATTCAAAAGCTGATAGCTCCTGCCAGCAGTGGGACAAAACGTACAGGTTCGACCTGCCGGCGGATGAATTGATCCCCTTCCCGGGTCACCAGGGTGAGAAATTGTTCATGCTCGCCCACCGGAATCACCATTCGGCCACCCTCGGCCAGTTGCCCAAGCAGTTCGGTAGGCACTTCGGCAGGAGCCGCAGTCACCAGAATCGCATCATAAGGTCCGTATTGCGGCCAGCCCCAGTTGCCATCGGCGTGCCGGTATACCACATTGCGAACGTCGATCTCCTTGAGCACCGCCTTGGCCCGCTCCTGTAGCGGCATGATGCGCTCGACGGTGAATACCCGCTCGACCACCTGCGCCAGGATCGCGGTCTGGTAGCCGGAGCCGGTGCCGACTTCCAGCACCTTGTCCAGCGGCCCGCCACCAAGCAGCAGCTCGGTCATCCGCGCCACGATATAGGGCTGGGAGAGGGTCTGGTTGTGGCCTATGGGCAACGCGGTATCTTCATAGGCCCGGTGCGCCAGCGCCTCGTCGAGGAACAGGTGACGCGGGGTACGACGGATCGCTTCGAGCACATGGAGATTGCGGATACCCTCTTCGAACAGCCGCTCCAGCAGCCGCTCGCGGGTACGCTGAGAGGTCATGCCGATCCCGGTTTTCCAGAGATCCTCACGCATCGTTCGTCATCCCCAACTTGCCCAGCCAGCCATCCAGGTGGTCAAAGACTTCATAGTGTGTCTTGTCGATACGCAGCGGAGTGACCGAGACATAGCCTTGCATGACCGCATTGAAATCGGTTCCCTCACCGCCATCTTCGGCATCGCCAGCCACGGAAATCCAATAGCCTTCCTTGCCACGCGGATCAGTCCACTTGACCGGCTTGGCGGCGCGATCACGGTGCCCCAGCCGAGTCAGCACCACGCCCTTGATGCGCTCCAGCGGCAGGTTCGGAATATTCACATTGAGGATGGTACGCGGCGGCAGTTCAAGCTGATCATGGGCCTCGACCAGACGGCGAGCAATGGCCGCCGCAGCGGGCAGGTTATCGGCCTCGCGACTGACCAGCGAGAAGGCCATGGCCGGGCGGGACAGGAAGCGCCCTTCCAGCGCGGCGGCGACGGTGCCGGAATACAGCACGTCATCTCCCAGGTTGGCGCCCAGGTTGATGCCGGACACCACCATGTCGACGCTGTCGGCGAACAGCGAGTTGACCCCCAGATGCACACAGTCCGTGGGCGTGCCGTTAAGGCCGACAAAACCGTTTTCCAGATAGAAGGGGCGCAGTGGCTTATCCAGCGTCAGTGCGCTGCTGGCACCGCTGCGGTCTTCATGGGGGGCTACCACCACACAATCGGCATAATCGTGCAGTGCACCGTGCAGGGCCGTCAGCCCTGGCGCCAGCACACCATCGTCATTGGCAATGAGAATACGCATCAGGTTTCACTTTCCAGTCCGCCGCCAGGCTCATCGGCCAGCACCAGCAACTCGCGCAACACCGCGGTGGCGAAGCAGCCGGTTGGCAGGGTGAATTCAATTTCAAGGCAATCCGGTGAGGGATAATGCCACGTCAAGCCGCTGATGGGGAGGCGCAAAATGCGTCGCTGCTGTTCAAGCCCGGCGCTTTCCAACCAATGGCACAGGACCGGTTCGCTCGCAGCCACCGCCTGCTCCAGCATTTGCGCCGTCTGCGCGGTCGGCAGCTCGCCCTGCCCCCACAACGGGCCGGTGGAATGCACGTCCAGCTCCTCGAAGCGCCGGTCATCTGCCGCCAGTCGCTGCGCGGAAAAATGGCTGCGGCTGTCAGTGAAGGCCAGGCAGTCGCCCTCCACCAGCTGGTTCCAGTTTCCCTTCTCGACCCGTTGCGCCAAAACCCGGTTGAATACCAGACTGCGCGCGGTGGACAACAACCGCGAACGAGTTCCCCGCGCCGGCGGCAGACCGCCGCGCTCGGCCCAGTGGCGCGCCTGATCGATATTACCGCCATCCCGACCAAAACGCTGGGGGCCGAAATAGTTCGGCACGCCGCTGGTAGCAATGCATTGCAAGCGCGCGTCCAAGGATTCCTGCTCGGCCTGCAGGCTGCTCAAGCGGATGACGAAGCGATTGGCACGGTGGGCGCCGCGTTGCAGCTTGCGGGAATGACGCTGGCTGGCCAGGCAGCGCAGGTTGTCATCCCATAGGGCAGACAGGTCCGGATCGGCCTTGCCCGGCAACTGCAGACTGAACCACTGGCTGGTGATCGCACGACGATCCTTGATGCCCGCGTAGCTGACATCACGCAACTTGATCCCCGCTGCCCGGGCCAACTGACGCGCCACCTCTTCGGTATTCAGGTCGCGCTTTTCAATCAACAGCCAGAGATGTTCGCCCTGCCCGCTCAGCTCGATATCCAGAATTTCCGTTACCCGAAAGTCTTCCGGCTGGGCCTTCAGAACGGCCCGCCCGCAGGGCTCGCCCAGCGCACGCGGCCCCAGCCACTGGCTGTCATCCATACTCATCGCGGCAGCAACAGGGCGACCGCATGCACGGCGATTCCCTCCTGGCGACCGACGAAGCCCAGCTTCTCGGTGGTGGTGGCCTTGATATTGACCTGATCGCGCACCACCTGCAGGTCCGCCGCGACCCGCTCGCACATGGTCTCGATATGCGGTGCCAGCTTGGGCGCCTGGGCAGCGATGGTAACGTCCACATTACCTACCTGCCAGCCCTTGGCATGCACCAGCGACAGGGCATGGCGCAACAGCACCCGGCTGTCGGCGCCCTTGAACTGCGGATCGGTGTCCGGAAAATGCCGGCCGATATCACCCAGCGCGGCGGCGCCGAGAATGGCATCGGTCAGCGCATGCAACACCACGTCCCCATCGGAATGGGCGACCAGCCCCCGATCATGGGCAATCCGCAACCCACCCAGAGTAATGAAATCGCCCTCACCGAAACGGTGAACGTCGTAGCCGTGACCAATGCGCATGGGATACCTGCTGAACTGAAAAACGAAGGGGGATATTACAGGGTCCGGGTTACAGGCAGAAGCATTGCGGGGTTTTGTGCATGCCCAAGGGGCGCGACTAGTTGCCACTTCCTATTGCGAGTGGCCTTTGCACCGGGAACAGCCTACCTGCGACACCCCGTAAATACATCCATGTAGGCTCGCGGTCGCCATCCTTGGCGACACGACGGTCGCAGGTAGGCTGTTCCCGGCACAAAGGGGGTGAGGATTTGTGTGGCTGAGGGGTTTAAAAACCATCAGCCATATATAAGGTTCCGACCAACCTGTACTCCCCCACAAATCGCAATCACAAGCGGCCCAATGCCCGAGCATGATGACGCAGATGATCATCGATAAAGCTGGCGATGAAGAAGTAGCTGTGGTCGTAACCCGGCTGGCGGCGCAGGGTCAATGGGTGCCCGGCAGCTGCCGCAGCGGCTTCCAGTGCCTCCGGCTTGAGCTGTTCAGCAAGGAAGTTATCCGCCTCACCCTGATCGACCAGCAATGGCAGCCGCTCTGGCGCATTGGCGATCAGCGCGCAGGTGTCCCACTGCTTCCACTGCTCCCGATCATCCCCCAGATAATTGCCGAACGCTTTGTGGCCCCAGGGGCAGTCCATGGGATTGGTGATCGGGGCGAAGGCAGACACCGAGCGGTAGCGCCCCGGATTCTTCAACGCACAGATCAGCGCGCCATGGCCGCCCATGGAGTGGCCGCTGATGCTGCGCTGGTCCGAGACCGGGAAGTTCGCTTCGATCACGGCCGGCAATTCGCTGACGACATGGTCATACATGCGGTAATGCCCAGCCCAGGGCTGCTCCGTCGCGTTGACGTAGAATCCCGCGCCGAGACCAAAATCCCAGGCCCCGTCCGGATCATCCGGCACACCCTCGCCACGAGGGCTGGTATCAGGCGCGACGATGACCACGCCCAGCTCCGCTGCCAGCTTCTGGGCGCCAGCCTTGTGCATGAAGTTCTCATCGGTACACGTCAGTCCGGACAACCAATAGAGCACCGGCAGGGGCTCCCCCCGATCGGCCTGGGGCGGCAGGTAGATACCAAAGACCGTATCGCCACCCAGTACTGACGAGCGATACCGATAGCGTTTATTCCAACCGCCGAAACTCTTGTTGGCGGCAAGCAATTCAATGGAAGAGTTCATGAGTCGATTCCTGATTGTTCAGCTGAAGCGCTGATGTAATCGTTGAAAATGATCCAGGCGGGTGTCGAGATGGAACTCGACACCCATCGGCTCAGAAATGGATAACCGAACGAATGCTCTTGCCTTCGTGCATCAGGTCAAACGCCTTGTTGATATCTTCCAGGCCCATGGTATGGGTGATGAAGGCATTCAGCGGGATCTCGCCCTTCTGCGCTTTCTCCACATAACCTGGCAGCTCGGTACGGCCTTTCACGCCACCGAAGGCACTGCCGCGCCAGACCCGGCCGGTAACCAGCTGGAAGGGACGAGTGCTGATCTCCTGGCCGGCGCCGGCCACACCAATGATGGTGGATTCGCCCCAGCCCTTGTGGCAACACTCCAGCGCCGCGCGCATCAGGTTCACATTGCCGACGCACTCGAAGGAGTAATCCACGCCGCCGTCGGTCATCTCGACGATCACCTGTTGGATCGGCTGTTCATGATCCTTCGGGTTGACGAACTCGGTAGCACCCAGCTCGCGGGCCTTATCGAATTTGTCGGGGTTGATATCGACCGCGATGATACGGCTGGCGCCGGCCATCTTCGCGCCGATAATCGCCGCCAGACCGATACCGCCCAGACCGAAGATCGCCACCGAGGAACCGGCCTCCACCTTGGCAGTATTGAGCACCGCACCGATGCCGGTAGTGACGCCGCAGCCGAGCAGGCAGACTTCTTCAAGCGGCGCCTCTGGCTGGATCTTAGCGAGCGATACTTCCGGCAGCACCGTGTACTCGGAGAAGGTCGAGCAGCCCATGTAGTGATAGATCGGCTTGCCCTGGTAGGAGAAGCGGGTGGTGCCGTCAGGCATCAGACCCTTGCCCTGGGTCTCGCGCACCGAGCTGCACAGGTTGGTCTTGCCGGACTTGCAGAACTTGCACTCGCGGCACTCGGCGGTATACAGCGGGATGACGTGATCGCCCACGGCCAGCGAGGTGACACCTTCGCCCACCGCTTCGACAATACCACCACCCTCGTGGCCGAGAATCGCCGGAAACACACCTTCCGGATCATCGCCGGACAAGGTGAAGGCATCCGTGTGGCAAACGCCGGTAGCGACGATGCGCACCAGTACCTCGCCGGCCTTCGGTGGCGCCACATCGACTTCAACAATTTCCAGGGGTTTGCCTGCTTCGAACGCCACAGCAGCGCGGGATTTGATCATGGGAATCTCCGTCCAGATGAATGAATGACGAAATGGAGTGTAGTAGACCAGCCAGGCGTGGATAATAGACCGCCAGACAAAACATTATTGCCATACAGGGATAATCATTATGAGTCGTTGGAGCGGACTGGACGAATTCGTCTGCGTGGCCGAGCTGGGGCACTTCAGCGGCGCGGCGCAACGGCTCGGCGTTTCCTCCTCCCATATCAGTCGGCAGATAGCCCGGCTGGAAGATCGCCTGCAGACCCGGCTGTTCTATCGCAGCACCCGCCGGGTCACCCTGACCGAGGCCGGGCGAACCTTCCTGCAGCATTGCCAGCACCTGCAGGATGCGCGGGACGAAGCTATCCAGGCGGTCACCGACCTTTCCAGCGAGCCCAAGGGGTTGCTGCGCATGACCTGTTCGGTAGCCTATGGCGAGGAATTCATCATGCCGCTGGTCAACGAGTTCATGCAGCAGTATCCGCAACTGCGCATCGAGATGGCCCTGACCAACCAGACTGTCGATCTGCTGCATGGCCAGTTCGATCTGGCCATCCGCCTCGGGCGGCTGCAGGACTCTCGCCTGGTAGCCACCCGGCTGGCACCTCGGCGCATGTTTCTCTGCGCAGCGCCCGCTTATCTTGACCACCATGGCGCGCCCCACAGCCTGTCCGAACTGCCCCGCCACAACTGCCTGATCGGCAGCACCGATACCTGGACCTTTCTCGAGTCCGGTCGCGAAATACCGGTGCGTATTCAGGGCAACTGGCGCTGCAACAGTGGTCGCGCGGTATTGGACGCAGCGCTGCGCGGCTTCGGCCTGTGTCAACTACCCGACTATTATGTGCAGGAGCATCTGCGCAGCGGCGCATTGCGCTCGTTGCTGACGCAACACCAGCCGCCACATACCGCCGTCTGGGCGCTCTATCCCCAACAGCGCCATCTATCCCCTAAGGTCAGGAAACTGGTCGACCATCTGAAAAGTGGACTGGAGCAGCGGGTGGAGTATCAACAGCCCGAGTGATTGAGAGGCAGGAATCGGTTGTGGGAGGTTGTGTGGGAGTGGGTTCCACCAGCAGCGGAACCGACAATAGAAAAGGGAGCCCGAAGGCTCCCTTTGTTACCGCTGCGCTGCCTTATTTCAGGCTTTCAACGCGCTGCTGCAGTTCCGGGTCAGTCTGCATGCGGGTAGCGATCTCGTTGTAGGTGGGTACGTCCAGATCGGCATCCTGTACGGCTTCGACCATTTTTTCCTGGGCTTCAAGCTGCAGTTTCTGCGCTTCTTCCTGGTCTTCAGCCTTGCTCAGCTTCTCGGAAAACTCGTCACGCAGCTCGGCCACTTCGGCATCGGCTTCTACGAATTTCTCCAGGTTCTCATCGCTGATCGGCGCAGCAGCCGGCTGACCCTGTTCATACTGCTGCTGAGCGGGAGCGCCTCCGGCCTGGGCCATGACAGCAGGAGCGCCGATCCCGAAGGTGGCAAAAGCGATGGCGGCGGTCAGTGTCTTGAGATTGTTCATGAGGTGCTTCTCCTTCAGTTGAAAGTAACGGAATCAATCCATTATCCGTGCCAGCTTTCCCAAAATCAAAATAAGCAATTGATATATAAGTAAATTATCTATTTCGGAAATTACCAGGATTGATCCATCGCTGTACCCAACGCGCCAATAAATGTATACATACTGCACATGAGCAAAAAATACCCGGTCAAAAATGAACACAGCCCCTTTCCAAACCCGGCTTCGCATCAATGGTCTGCAACGCACCCTGTTGCTGTTCGTCATCTTGCCGATAGTGCTGCTCAGCGCCCTGGGCATTCGCTTCGGGCTGGGACAGGCCAGCGAGTTTCAGGAACAACGGCTGAAGAATGATCTGGAACTGATCGGCCGCGCCATCAGTATTCCGGTGGGTAGTGCACTGAATAAAGGCGATATGCAGGCGGTGGAGCTGGCGCTGGGCTCGGTATTCGTACTGGGTGAGGTCTACGGCGCCTCGGTATTCGATGTGGATGGCAATCGCATCGCGTCGGCCGGCATCACCGAGACCGACCTGACCCGCACCACCATTCCCGACCGCATCCGCACCACCGGCGAAGGCCAGGAAGCCTTCAGCCGGGTCGCCGGGCGCAGCCTGTTTTCCCACTTCCTGCCGCTGTTCGATAACGTCGGGCAGATCCAGGGGCTGATCCAGATCACCCGGCGGGCCAGCGATTTCGGCCATGCCCTGCAACAGCTGACCATCATTGCCTGGCTGATCTGGGGGCTGTTCAGCCTGGTCATCCTGGCCGGTGTGCTGCTCGGCCATTACGGCGGGGTCGGTCGTCACGTGGATAAATTGCTCGCCCATATGGACCGGGTCGCCCGGGGCGACCTGTCACACCGCGCCGCCCTGGAAGGCCCCAACGAGGTCGCCAGCATCGCCCGCGGGCTGAATCAGATGCTCGACAGTATTGAACAGGCGCACCGGGATCTGGACGAGCACCGCGCCGCGGAAACCCAACTGGTGGCACGGCTCAAGGACAATGAAAAGATGGTCGCCATCGGCAGCATGGCCCGCGGCATCGCCCATGAGCTGGGCGCGCCATTGAGCGTGATCGATGGCCGCGCCCGGCGCCTGGAACGTTCGGGCAACCTGGATGAACAGCAACTGCGCAATGTCGAGGGCATCCGCAGTCAGGTCGGGCGCCTGACCCGTACCGTACGGCAACTGCTGGATTACTGCCGACCGGCGGCGACCCAGCCGCGGGACCTGACCCCGGCGCTGCTGATTGAAAGCGCGATCGAAGCCATGCGCCCCGAATTGGAAGCCGCCGAACGTACTTTAGTCCCAGATATTCCCACAGCGCTGCCGGTGTTCTGCGCCGACGCTGGCCGCCTCGAACTGGCGTTGCTGAATCTGCTGCGCAATGCGCTGCAGGCGTCCGCCAGCCAGATCGGTATCCAGGTAACCGCGGATGAACAGCAACTGACGATTTGCGTTACTGATGACGGCCCGGGGCTGCCAGCGGATCGCCCGCTGGAAATGTTGCTCGAACCCTTCTTCACCACCAAATCACCCGGCGAGGGCACGGGACTCGGACTGGCCATCGTTCAGGCGGTCGCCGAAGAGCACGGTGGCAGCCTGAAACTGACCAATCGCGCCGAAGGTGGCTGCGCAGCCTGCCTTACCCTGCCCCTCGCCCCGAGCGCAACGGAGATGCCGTCATGAACCAAAGCGAACATATATTACTGGTCGAGGACGACCGCGGTTTGCGCGAACTCCTGCAGGAAGAACTGGAAGCCGAGGGTTACCAGGTTACCGCTTGCGGCGACGCCGAACAGGGGCTGCAAATGTTACGCAGCCAGACGCCCGATCTGCTGATCAGTGACCTGCGGTTGCCGGGCGCTGACGGCCTCAGTCTGTTGCCGGCGCTGGCTCAGTGCGATGTGCCACCGGCAGTGTTGATCATCACCGCCTTCGGCTCGGTACAGCAGGCAGTCAAGGCGTTACAGGCCGGTGCCGACGACTTCCTGACCAAGCCACTGGAAATGGATCACTTCCTGCTGACAGTCAACCGCCTGCTGGAAAATCGGCGCCTGCGCAACGAGGTCCGGCATTACCGCAGCCTGCTGGCTGTCGAACAGTTCAACGGCATTATCGGCCAGAGCCCAGCCATGCAGCAGCTGTTCCATCACATTCGCCAGATCGCCTCCGCCGATGGGCCGGTACTGGTGCAGGGTGAGAGTGGCACCGGCAAGGAACTGGTGGCCCGAGCCCTGCATGATCAAAGCAGCCGTCGCGATGGCCCTTATATGGTGGTCAACTGCGGCGGTATTCCCAGCGAATTGATGGAAAGCGAATTCTTCGGCCATGCCGCCGGCGCCTTCACCGGCGCGCGCAACCAGCGTGCCGGCTTGTTCCAGCAGGCGGACGGCGGCACCTTGCTGCTCGACGAGTTGGGGGAAATGCCCCTGGCGCTGCAGGCCAAACTGCTGCGAGTACTGCAGGACGGCAAGGTGCGGCCGGTGGGCAGCGATCATGAAATCCAGCTCGACGTGCGCATCATCGGCGCCACCAATCGCAACCTGACCGAAGCCGTCGCCGACGGCAGTTTTCGCGAGGACCTGTTCTACCGACTGGAAACCTTCGCCCTGCAAGTCCCTCCCCTGCGCGCCCGGGGCGAGGATGTCCAGCGCCTGGCGGAGTTCTTCCTGACCCGTTTCAACGCCCGCCAGCAGCGCCGCATCAAGGGCTTCAGCGACGAGGCGCTGGCCATGCTGCAACGCTACGCTTTCCCCGGTAACGTGCGCGAACTGCAAAACGCCGTGGAGCGCGCCGCCACCTTCTGCGATACCCCACTGATCGAGGTGCGCCATTTGCCGCAGCGCATCTGCGAGCAGCCCGCTGGCCAACCGCTCCCCTCCCCAACCACCCGCGGACCAGCAACGCCGCCTCCAGCCAGCGGCGACCCGGAGGGCATGCCGACCCTGGAAACCGTCCAGCGTCAGTACATCCATCAGGTAGTCCAGGCCACCGGCGGCAACAAACGCCGCGCCGCCGACATCCTGGGTATCACCCGGCGCACGCTGTATCGCTGGCTGGAGTAAGTGCACCAGCTTTACAGTTTCTTTACCCAGCCGCTGCCCCGATTGACACTGCGCCTCGGTAAACTGTGCGCCATTGCCCCCCGATCGTATTCAAGGAATCACTATGTCATCTTCCAGGCGTTTCCTGTGGCTGTTCGCCGTCCTGGCGGGAATGGTCGCATTGCTCTGGTTTTTCTGGCTGGCGCCGGACAGCAAGGGGCCGGAGTTGGTCACGGCACCGGTCGAACGCGGTGATATCGAAGACAGCGTCACCGCCCTGGGCACCCTGGAGCCGCTCAACTATGTGGATGTCGGCACCCAGGTCTCCGGTCAGCTGGAGAAGCTGCATGTAGAAGAAGGTGAACAGGTCGAAGAAGGCCAGTTGCTGGCCGAGATCGACGCGACCATTTACCTGGCCAAGGTCGAGGCCACCGAGGCCCAGTTGGAAAACCTCCAGGCCCAGCTCGCCGACCGCGAAGCCACCCAGGTACTGGCCCGGCTGCAGGCCAAGCGCCAGCGTAACCTGATAAAGCTCGACGCCACCAGCCAGGAATCCGTGGAACAGGCCGATGCCACCCTGCGCTCGGCCACCGCGCAGATTGCCGCGCTCAAGGCGCAGATCCGCCAACTGGAATCCCAGCTCAAGGAAGCCCGCGCCGACCTCAGCTACACCCGTATCTATGCGCCCATGACTGGCACCGTGGTCGACCAACTGGCCAACCAGGGCCAGACCCTCAACGCCAACCAGACCGCGCCGATCATCGTGCAGATTGCCGACCTGAGTACCATGACCGTGCGTACCCAGGTGTCGGAGGCGGACATCACCCAGCTGCAGGTGGGCATGCCGGTGTGGTTCACCACCCTCGGTCAGCCCGATGTACGCCGCGAAGGCGTGCTGCGACAGATTTTGCCGACCCCGGAAATCGTCAACAACGTGGTGCTGTTCAACGCCCTGTTCGACGTGCCCAACCCGGACGGCAAACTGCTGCCACAGATGAGCGCCCAGGTGTTCTTCGTCAAGGCCGCGGCGGACAATGTGCTGACCATCCCGGTATCCGCGCTCAAGCCAGTGGAGCGCCGCCCGGGCGCCGGCGCAGACCAGCGCTACCGTGTACAGGTGCTGGAAAATGGCGAGCCGCAGCCCCGCGTCATCAGCGTAGGCACCATGACTCGGGTCAGCGCCGAGGTGCTGGAAGGGCTTGAGGAAGGCGACGAGATCGTCATCGCTGGCGGCAGCAGCGCTCCGCCTGCTGAGCGCAGCCAGCGCCGGCCGAGGTTCTGATGAACACTCCCTTGATCCGCCTCGAAGGCATCGGCCGGACCTACCGCAACGGCGAGCTGTCGACTACCGTGCTGCATGACGTCACCCTGGATATCCATGCCGGCGAGTTCGTCGCCATCATGGGCGCCTCCGGCTCCGGCAAGTCGACCCTGATGCACCTGCTCGGCTGCCTGGACCAACCCACCACCGGCCGTTACCTGTTCGAAGGCGAGGATATTGCCGAGCTGGATAGCGACCAGTTGGCCAGCCTGCGCAGCCGCACCTTCGGTTTCATTTTCCAGAGCTACCACCTGATTTCCTCGGCCAATGCCACCGAGAACGTGGAAGTACCCGCCATTTATGCCGGCCTGCCACGGGAGGCGCGCCATGCCCGCGCCGAGGAACTGCTTACCAGCCTGGGGCTTGGCGAGCGGCTGCAGAACCGTCCCAATCAGCTGTCCGGCGGCCAGCAGCAGCGCGTTTCCATCGCCCGGGCGCTGATGAACGACGCGCACATCCTGCTGGCTGATGAGCCCACCGGCGCACTCGACAGCAAGAGCGGTCATGACGTCCTGCAGTTGCTCAAGGACCTGCATGCCCGGGGCAAGACGGTAATCGTCATCACCCACGATCGCGAAGTCGCCAGCCATGCCGACCGCCTGATCGAGATCCGTGACGGCCGCATCATTCATGACAGCGGGCGCAAACCGAGCCCGGCCGAGCAAGTCGAGGCGCCACCGCCCCGCCCCGCTCGCCAACAGGGCCTGGCCGCTTTCGGCGATATCAACGAGGCAGTGCGCATGGCCCTGCGCGCCCTGAAAGCCAACTTGTTCCGCACAGTGTTGACCTTACTGGGCATCGTTATCGGTGTAGCCTCGGTGGTGGTCATGCTGGCGGTGGGCAACGGCGCGCGTCAGGATGTAGTCGAGCGCATCAGCGATATGGGCACCAACCTGCTGCTGATTCGCCCCGGCGCACCGAATACCCGGCGTTCGGCGGATGGCACCACCAACACGTTGACGCCGGAGGATGCCATCGTCGCCGCGCGAGTGGACAACGTGGTTGCCGCGGTGCCCGAAGCCGACACGCGGGCTACGGTACGCGCGGGCAACACCGACGCGCAGACCCAGATCACCGGTACCACCGCTGATTACCCGCTGGCCAAGAGCTGGCCGGTGGCCTCGGGGGTGTTCCTCAATGACGATGACAACCGTCGCTACGCCGCCGTCGCGGTGATCGGCCAGACCGTCGCCACCAACCTCTATGGCGATGCCGATCCGCTGGGCCAGTACATGCTGATCCGCAACGTGCCCTTTCTGATCATCGGCGTGATGCAGGAGAAAGGCGCCACCCCCTGGGGCCAGGATCAGGACGACGTGGTGTTCGTGCCGCTGAATACCGCCAGCAACCGGCTGATCGGCTCTCGCCATCTGAGCAGCATCAGCGTGCTGATCGAGGATCTGAGCCTGTCCGACGCCACCCAGGAAGCGGTCCGCCAGGCGGTGATGGCCAATCATTCGGGTATCGAGGATTTCCAGATCCGCAATATGGCCTCGCTGCTGGAAAACATCGCCAGCACCCAGGATACCTTTACCGTGCTACTGGGCTCGATCGCCGCCATTTCCCTGTTGGTCGGCGGCATCGGTGTAATGAATATCATGCTGGTGAATGTGTCCGAGCGCACCCGGGAGATCGGCATCCGCATGGCCACCGGGGCGCGCACCCGCAACATCCTCCAGCAGTTCATCGTCGAGGCCATGGTGGTCTCGGCCATTGGCGGCGCCATTGGCGTGGTTACCGGCCTGGGCTTTGCCAGCATGCTGCAATACTTCGGCACGCCGATCCAGTTCACCGCCGGCCCGGTGCTGCTGGCCTTCGGCTGCGCCTTCGCGACCGGTCTGATTTTCGGTTTCATGCCTGCCCACAAGGCAGCCCATCTTGATCCAGTGGTGGCCCTCAGTGCGGACTAGACAATTCATTCCCCTTACCCTCGCCATCTTGCTGGCCGGTTGCAGCCTCAACACACCCGTGCCGCAGACCGGCCTGCAGGCACCGGCACAATGGAATCAGGCAGCAGACTCCTCGGTCTGGCCCGAAGCGCGCTGGTGGACCCAGTATGATGCGCCGCAGCTGTCCCAGCTGATGGCCCAGGCACGGGTCGGCAACCTGGACCTGGCCAGCGCCGCGACCCGCCTGCTGCAAGCTGACGCGCAGTTGCGCCAGAGCGGCGCCGCCCTGCTACCGAGCATTGACGGCAGTGCCAGTGGCCGCCGTGGCGGCAACAGTGGTGATGGAGATGTGAGCAGCGGTTTCAATGCCGGCCTGAACGCCAGCTACGAAATCGACTTCTGGGGCCGCAACCGCGCCGCCGTTGAAGCCGCCACTGCCAACCTCAACGCCAGTCGCTACGATCTGGAGGCGCTGGCCATCACTACCGATGCCAGCGTGGCCAGCAGTTGGTTCCAACTGGTGGAGAACCAGGCGCGCCTGCAGTTGGCACGAGACAACCTGGCCGCGGCCGAGCAAGTATTGAATATCGTCGAAGCGCGCTACCGCTACGGCGCCGATGACAGCCTGGCGGTCAGCCAACAGCGCGCCCTGGTCGCCCAGCTGCGTGCCAACCTGCCCGCGCTGGAACAGCAGACCTTGCAGTTGCGCAACAGCCTGGCGCTGCTGCTGGGCCAAGGCCCGGACTTTACGCTCGGAGCGCTGCCCACCATGGACGACATCGCCGTACCCGAGCCCGGCGCCGGCCTGCCATCCGAGCTGCTCAATCGCCGCCCGGACATCCGCGCCAGCGAACAACGACTGCTGGCCGCCAACGCCAACCTGACCGCAGCCCGGGCCGCGCTTTATCCGAGTATCCAGCTCACCGGCAGCTACGGCGCCCAGAGCTCGGCGCTGTCCGACCTGGTCAGCAATCCGTTGAACCCTTGGAGCCTGGCCGCCGGGCTGACCCAACCCATCTTCGATGGCGGCCGCCTGCGTGCCCAGGTCGAGATCAGCGAAGCCAGCCAACAGGAGTCGCTGATCGGCTATCAACGGGCAATTCTCGATGCGTTAATCGATGCCGATACTGCCCTTGGTGCGTTGCAGCAGGCGCGCCGGCAGTATCAGCTGCAGCAGGCAGCTACCGCCGAATCAGAACTGGCCTTTGAATTGGCCCAGGCCCGCTACAAGGCCGGCGCCATCGACCTGCAGAACCTGCTCGACACCCAGCGCTCCTATTTCCAGAGTCAGGACAGCCTGGTCCAGCAACGCGCCGCCTGGCTGCTGGCGACAGTGGATCTGTACCGGGCATTGGGTGGCGGCTGGCAGGATGTCCCGGTAAGCTAGCCCTCCTGGATCATCATCGGGAGAGTTCCTTGTCAGCCGTCCTGCGTCTCGCCACTCTGGACCAGCGTCATTTCCAGCTTCACAGTACCGTTCTGCCGCAACTGGCGGAGCATCTGCAGGGGCTGGATGCGCTGTGCCGAACGCTCGGCGTTACCCCGCTGAGCCAGTTCGTCGACCTTACTGCGCTGGAATTTCAGGAAGCGGCCCAGTTGCTCAAGGACACCACACCTCCACAGCAGGATCCGGAAACCGGCCTGCCCTGGAGCATCGAGGACATGGCGTGGTATCCCATCAGTACCGGCATGACCACCCTCGAAGCGCTCAGCGGCCACCTGCAGCGCAACCGGCCGCGGGAGGTATCCGGTGCCAATCAGCGGCAGTTGCTCGAGGCCCTGATGTTCTGCGAAAGCTGCTTGCGGCCGATGGAAGCCGAAGGCGCACAATTTCATCTGGCCGCAGGGTACTGAATCCGCTCTGCTTTTCCCGCTGCCACAATAAGCGGGGCCATCCGTACATTATTTCTCCTGCCAATACAGCAGCCAGCGCCCGGTGAATTTGCCATAGTGGGGTAAAACAGAAATGGAGAGCGTACCCCATGCTGCAAACCGAACAACATATTCTGGACGTCAATGATATCCAGCTCAGCGTGCATGTCGCTGGGCCGGAGCATGGACAACCCGTCTGGCTGCTGCATGGTTTTCCCGAATGCTGGTATTCCTGGCGCCATCAGATGCAGGCCCTGGCCGATGCCGGTTACCGGGCTTTCGCCCCCGAGATGCGCGGCTACGGTCGCAGCAGTGCACCGGCCGCCATTGAGGCCTATGACATTCCCACTCTGTGCGGCGATATCCAGGCGGCGATGGACCACTTCGGCCATCAGCAGGTCGCCATGGTCGGTCACGACTGGGGCGCCAATATCGCCTGGTATCTGGCGTTGTACGAACCGGAACGGGTCAAGGTGGTGTGTGGCATGTCGGTGCCCTTCGGTGGCAGACCAAAGCGCCCGGCCATCGAGCGGATGCGCGAGCGCTTCAAGGACAAGTTTCTCTATATTCTCTACTTCCAGGAGCCCGGCCCGGCCGAGGCCGAACTGGAAGCCGATATTCCCCGCACCCTGCGCACCCTGATGCATGGTCGTCCCGCCGCCGGCAACGGCTTGATCTCGGACAAACCGGCCGATTCGCGCTGGCTGGATGATTACACCGACCCAGAAGTACCGCCGACCTGGTGTCCGCCAGAGGCCTTCGATGTCTATGTGGAAACCTATATCGACAATGGTTTCCATGGTCCGCTGAACTGGTATCGCAACTACGAGCGCAACTGGGAGCGCACCGCCGAGCTGGCCGGCAAGCAAGTGCAGCAACCGGCCCTGTTCATCATCGGCGACCGCGACCCGGTCGCCAAACTGGAAACCATCACCATCGAACGCATGCCCCAGGTCGTGCCCAGGGTCGAGCAGCATGTAATCGAGCGCTGCGGCCACTGGGTACAAAGCCAGAAGCCGGAAGAAGTGAACCCGCTGCTGCTGGCGTTTCTGCAACGGGAGTATCACGAAGCGCCCTGATATATGTGACTCTTGGAGTGTCGATCGCGATCGATGCTCCCAGGAGATATATAGCCACCAACCGACCAGCAGGCTGGCTCTTCCCGCCTTCAATCCGGTATAGTGCGCGCCGTCGTCATTCCGGCGGCATGGGTTCCCTAACCCCATCATTCAAAAAGGTGACATATGATTCCGGCATCCCTTTCGCGGCTGCGCATGGCTCTGTCCTGCCTGATCGCCTTCCATATTCTGATCATCATCGCCAGCAACTATCTGGTTCAGTTGCCGATCTCCCTGTTCGGCCTGCATACCACCTGGGGCGCCTTCAGCTTTCCGTTCATCTTCCTGGCGACCGACCTGACCGTACGCCTGCTCGGCAAAGCGGCTGCGCGCCGGGTGATCGCCCGGGTCATGCTGCCGGCATTGGTGGTCTCCTATATGTTCTCGGTGCTGTTTCAGGAAGGTGCGTTCCGCGGGCTCGATGCGCTGGCCCAGCTCAACTCATTTGTCCTGCGCATCTCGGTGGCCAGTTTCCTTGCCTATGTGGTGGGCCAACTGCTGGATATTCAAGTGTTCGACCGTCTGCGCAAGCTCCCGCAGTGGTGGGTCGCACCCAGCGCAGCGATGATCGTCGGCAACCTGATCGATACTTTTGTGTTCTTCTCGGTAGCCTTCTGGCGCAGCACCAACGAATTCATGGCCGCCAACTGGGTGGAGATCGCAGCAGTCGACTACGCCACCAAAGTCGTCATCAGCATCATGCTGTTCGTCCCGCTGTATGGTCTGCTGCTGAATGCCATCCTGCGGCTGCTGGCCGGGCGGCAGACCGCGACCGTCTGACGAGCTCAGCTCACCGCTGGCCGAGGTTCGTTTTCCTGGGAGGTTCGAGCACCAGCTCGTACCTTGCGGGCCCGATGACACCGGAAATGCCACCTCCTCCACACTTTCGGCATGGGTAACTTGCCTGCCCCAACCCTGCCCGTCACATTGCGCACTGATCAATCAGCAGGGATGCAGTCATGTTGCGCATATGGATAACCATCGGCCTCTACCTGGCTACCCGCCTGGCCAATGCAGATTGCGCCGACCTACCGGCCAAAGCTGACATTACAGCGCTTGCCGAGCAGGTCCAGCATTGGGATCAGGCCTACCACGAACAGGGCCACTCGCAGGTGCCGGATGACATCTACGACCAGGCGCTGTTGCAACTGCGACGTTGGCAGTCCTGCTCACCGGCCCCGTCGCCAGCGTATCGGCCGCGGGCCGGCAAGCAGGGCCATGCAGTACCGCAGACCGGCCTGGCCAAGGTCCATACCCAGGCCGAGACCGCCGACTGGATAAAACCCCGCACTGACCTCTGGATACAACCCAAGGTCGACGGCGTAGCCGTCACCCTGGAGTATCACCAAGGGCGCCTGGTGCGCGCCACCAGCCGCGGTGATGGCTGGCAGGGTGAAGACTGGACCACGACCGTGCAACGCCTGCCCGCCGTCCTGCAGCGATGGCCGCAATCTATCGATCTGGTATTGCAGGGCGAGCTGTACTGGCGATTATCCAACCACGTCCAATCCCGCGATGGCGGCGCCGGCGCCCGTAGCCGTATCGCTGGTTTGATGAATCGCCAACAGCTGGCCGATGATGAGCTGGCGGACATCGGCCTGTTCGTCTGGGACTGGCCCGACGGCCCGGCACAGATGACCGAACGCCTTGCCCAGATGACCAGAGCCGGGCTGGATACCGCCCGCTATACCCTGCCGATCACGGATCTGCGCAGCGCCCAGACTCAGCGCCAACACTGGTTCAGCACTCCCCTGCCCTTCGCCACCGATGGCGTGGTGCTGCGTCAGAGTCAGCGCCCATCCGCCTCCGACTGGCAGGCCGAGACACCTTATTGGACCGTTGCCTGGAAACACCCGCCGCAGCGGGCGCTGGCCCGGGTGCGAGATATCGAGTTCGGTATCGGTCGCAGCGGCCGCATCACCCCCGTGCTGCAACTGGACCCGGTGGAACTGGATGACCGCCGTATCCGCCGTGTCAGCGCCGGCTCGCTGCAACGTTGGCGAGCGTTGGATGTATTGCCCGGAGATCGGATATCGATCCGCTTGTCTGGCCAGACCATTCCGCAGCTGGAAGAAGTAATCATCCGCACGACCGACCGCACGACAGTGAACGTGCCGGACCCGACGCGTTATCACCCGCTGAGTTGCTGGACATCGGAGGATGGCTGCCGCGACCAGTTCCTGGCCCGGCTGGAGTGGCTGAGCAGCGCCAACGGGCTGGATCTGAGGGGCGTCGGGCCTGGCACCTGGCAATGCCTGCTCAATACCGGGGCGCTGACTGGCATGCTGGATTGGCTTGATACCCGGGCGCTGCCACCAACCTGTGGGAATCAATTGGCCGGGCTGTTGCAACCGGCCACCGAACGCGGCTTTCTCCCGTGGTTGCGAGCGTTGAGCATGCCGCCCAGCGGCGATGCGGTATTGCCTGAGCAATGGACAGTTCTGGCGGCTCGCACGCAGCAGGATTGGGAAACCCAACCCGGCATCGGGCCGCATCGCGCGCGGCAGCTGGTGGCCTTTTTCAATCATCCACAGGTAGAGTCGCTGCGGGCTAGATTAGCCGCAGCGGGAGTTCATGGCTTCGCGGTGAGCGGCTGATCTCAACTGCCTCCCAGATAAGACGACCGCGTCAGCCCCAACCGCAGGATATCCAGATAGTGCGCCCGCTCTGCCGCGCTCAGCCGCGCGCTGGCAACCTTGTCGCGGTAGCGGGCCATGAGTTCTTCCGGTTCGAAATGCACATAGCGCAGCATGTCTTCGATGGTGTCATGGGTCTCGACCCCACCGTGTACCACCCGACCGTCAGCCAGTTGGTAGACATTCACCGAATCGGTATCACCGAATAGGTTGTGCATGTCACCGAGAATCTCCTGGTAGGCACCCACCATGAAGATGCCCAGCAGATAATCCTCGCCCTCGCGCAGCTCATGCACCGGCAGGCTGCTCTCGATGCTCTGCTCGTCCACGTAATGGCGGATCTTGCCGTCGGAGTCACAGGTCAGGTCCTGCAGCACCGCGCGGCGCAGGGGCTCCTCATCCAGACGGTTGATCGGCACGATCGGAAGTACCTGATCGATGGCCCAGGTATCCGGCAGGCTCTGGAATACCGAGAAGTTGCAGATGTACTTGTCCGCCATCTTGTCGTTCAGCTCATCCAGCACCTGGCGGTGCGACCGCTGACGCGCCTTGAGCAACGCGTGCAGGCGGTTGCACAGCGCGAAGTAGCATTGCTCGGCCAGCGCCTTCTGCGATAACGAGACCTTGCCCTCGGCATACTGACCAGCTACATCACTCATGTAGTGGGTCGCCCGCCAGTAGGTTTCGGTGACCATCTCGATATCGGTCTGCCCCAACAATCCGACCAGATCACGCACCACCTGCGGCAGCTCATCCAGATCGTCGATTGGCGGTACCGTATCGTTGTGCCGCTCGACATCAGTCACCTGCACTACCAGCACCGCGTGATGGGCGGTCATCGCCCGCCCGCTTTCGGAAAAGATATGCGGGTGCGGCAGGCCCTGCTCATCACAGAATTCGCGCAGCATTGATACCACCGTGCGGGCATATTCGGACACGTCGTAATTGATTGAACTGGCGTTGCGTGAGTGGGTACCGTCGTAGTCCACCCCCAATCCGCCGCCGACATCGATATGGTCCACCGGCAAACCCAACGCCCGCAGTTCACCGAAGTAGCGAATCGCCTCGCGAAATCCGTGTTGATAGTCAGCCAGGTTGGCGATCTGCGAGCCCATATGAAAATGCAGCAGCCGTACCCCGGCCTCAAGCCCCGCCCCGCGGAACTGCTCGATCACCCGCAGTAACTGCGCCGCCGACAAGCCGAATTTGGACTTCTCGCCGCCGGTATCAGCCCATTTGCTGGATGTCAGCGAGGACAACCGCACACGCAGCCCGACTTGCGGCGTCAGCTCCAGGCGCGCAGCCTCCTCAATCACCAGGGCGACTTCGGATTCCTTCTCGATAACGATGAAGACGTTATGCCCGAGCTTCTGCCCCAGCAGCGCCAAGCGGATGAATTCCCGATCCTTATAGCCATTACAGACGATGGTGCCACCCTTGGGCGCCATCGCCAGGACCGCCATCAGTTCCGGTTTGGAGCCGGCCTCCAGACCAATGGGAACATGTTCAGTGGCGATGATGTTCTTTACCACTGCCTCCTGTTGGTTGACCTTGATCGGGAACAGCGCCGTGTAGCCGTTCGCGTAATCCAACTCGGCGATGTTCTGCTCGAAAGCACCGGTCAGCTGCCGCACACGGTCCTGCAGAATGTCTGGAAAGCGCACCAGCAACGGCAGATCCAAGCCACTGTCACGCAGCTGGGCCACCAATTCATGCAGGTCAATCGGTTGCTCAATCCCGGGCCGGGGCCGCACTTCGACATTGCCCTGCTCACTGGCATTGAAATAACCCGCGCCCCAATGGCGGATGCCATAGACACTTCGACTGTCTGCGACCGTCCAGGCGGAAGCATCCTCTTTACGCGAACGCCGCGATGACACCATGAAAGACTCCTTGGGAACTGTGCAATGGACCCCAGAATAAACCAGTTTCTCCCCGCGAGTCGTAAAACGAACCCGTTCCGGCCCCGGATTCACTCTTTATTGCAGAAAAAATCCAATTGAAAAAAGCATCCATCAGGACGCCTTGGAGTCGCGCAGCGGCAACCCGCCGTAACGCTTGCAGCATCGGGGCCAGGGCGTCATTTGTGACAAATATATAACACCTGTAAATATTGCCACGGCATACCAAATGGCACGCAAGCCACAGGAATGGCCGGTTGTGATCTTTTTTTGGATGTGTTTATTATAAAAATGAATTTACAAGTAAATATCAGGAAACGATGTCTTCCACCACATTCTCGCTGCGCCGTCCGGTTGCCACCGACGGCCATGCACTCAACCAGTTGATCGAGCGCTGCCCGCCACTGGATACCAATTCGGTCTATTGCAACCTCCTGCAGTGCTCTCACTTTTCCGCCACCTCTATCGCTGCTGACAACCTTCAGGGCGAACTGGTCGGCTTTATCTCCGGCTACCGACCTCCCGAGCGCCCCGACACGCTGTTCGTCTGGCAGGTCGCTGTGGACAGCAGCATGCGCGGCCAGGGTCTGGGCATCGCCATGCTGATGGGCTTGCTCGAGCGCACTGCCGCCGAAGGTGTTCGCTGGCTGGAAACCACTATTTCCCCCGGTAACAGCGCCTCCGAAGCGCTGTTCGCCAAAGCCTTTCGCCAGTTGGACGTAACCGCCAGCACCGAGGTGCTGTTCAGCCGGGCCAACCATTTCAACGGCCAGCATGATGACGAAGTGCTGTATCGCGCCGGTCCCTTTGCCTTACCAGTCAAACTTGATACCCAGGAGACTGCATGAACACTTTCCAACAGTTCGAACAACACGAATCCGGTATTCGCAGCTACTGCCGTTCCTTTCCGGTCATTTTCGACCAGGCCCGCGGTGCCGAGCTGATCACCCGCGAAGGCAAATCCTATATCGACTTCCTGGCGGGCGCCGGCACCCTGAACTACGGGCACAACCACCCGGTGCTGAAGAAGGCCCTGATCGAATATCTTGAGCATGACGGCCTGACCCATGGCCTGGACATGTACTCGGCGGCCAAGGAGCGTTTCCTCGAAACCTTCCACCGCGTCATCCTTGAGCCGCGCAAGTTGGGCGACTATGTCGTGCAATTCAGCGGCCCGACCGGTAGCAACTCGGTGGAAGCGGCACTGAAACTGGCGCGCAAAGTCACCGGTCGCAGTAATGTCATCAGCTTCACCAATGGCTTCCATGGCTGCACCGTAGGCGCCCTGGCGGCCACCGGCAATCAGCATCACCGTGGCGCCGCCGGCGTGCCGCTGACCGACGTCAGCCGCATGCCCTATGCCAACTACTTCGGTGACAAGGTCAACACCATCTCGATGATGGACAAACTGCTCAGCGACCCCAGCAGCGGTGTGGACAAGCCCGCTGCCGTGATCGTCGAAGTGGTCCAGGGCGAAGGTGGCCTCAACGCCGCGTCCGCCGACTGGATGCGCAAACTGGAAAAGCTCTGCCGCAAACACGACATGCTGCTGATCGTCGATGACATCCAGGCCGGCTGCGGTCGTACCGGCACCTTCTTCAGCTTCGAGGAAATGGGCATCAAGCCGGACATCATTACCCTGTCCAAGTCGCTCAGCGGCTTTGGCCTGCCGTTCGCCGTGGTAGTCATGCGGCGCGAGCTGGACCAGTGGGAGCCCGGTGAGCACAACGGTACGTTCCGTGGCAATAACCACGCTTTCGTCACCGCCGCCGCCGCGCTGGAGCACTTCTGGACCAACGAAGAGTTCGCCACCAGCGTCAAGGCCAAGGGCAACCTGATCCGTGAGCGCATGCAGAAGATCGTTCGCCGTCACGGCCCCGATTCCCTGTTCGTCAAGGGGCGCGGCATGATGATCGGCATCAGCTGCCCGGATGGCGACACCGCCGCAGCCATCTGCCGCGAAGCCTTTGACCGTGGTCTGATCATCGAGACCAGCGGCAACCACAGCCAAGTGGTCAAATGTCTGTGCCCGCTGATCATCAGCGAACAGCAGATCACCCAGGCCATGGACATCCTCGAGCAGGCTTTCGCCGCCGTGATGACTGCCGACGTCAAGAACCAAGCATCCTGAGGAATTCGAAATACATGATCGTACGCAACCTGAAAGACTGTGAAGCATCCGAACGCAAAGTCGTTACCGAAACCTGGGACAGCACCCGGATGATCCTGAAGGAAGACAAGATGGGCTTTTCCTTCAACATCACCACCATTTACGCCGGAACCGAAACACATATCTGGTATCAGAACCATCTAGAGTCGGTGTACTGCATGAGCGGTAATGGCGAGATCGAAACGCTCTCCGATGGCAAGGTCTACAAGATCGAACCAGGCACCCTGTATCTGCTCGATCAGCACGATGAGCACATGCTGCGCGGCGGCACCGAAGATATGAAAATGGCCTGCGTGTTCAACCCGCCTCTGACCGGCCGGGAAGTACACGACGAGAACGGCGTCTATCCCGCTGATCTTAGTCCCTGAGAGGCCGCAACATCAGGAGAAAAAATGTCTACCGTGCAAGCTGACCTTTACCCGTCACGCCAGCACAACGCACCCAGCTGGCAACCCCGAATCGACCCGGTGCTCTACCGGGAAGATCCGCACAATGCCCCGCTGACCACAGAGCAACTGTCGCGCTTCGAGCGCGACGGTTTCCTGGTCCTGCCGGAAGTCTTCTCTGCAGCGGAGGTGGCGGTATTCAAGCAGGAGCTTGAACGCATGAGCCACGCTCCAGAGGTGCTGGAATCACCTGCAGCCATTCGCGAACCCGACAGCGGCGCATTGCGCTCGGTATTCGCCATTCACCGCAGCAATCCGCTGTTCGCCCGGGTCGCCCAGGACGAGCGCACCGCCGGATTGGCTCGCTTTCTGCTGGATGGTGATATTTATGTGCACCAGTCCAGACTCAACTTCAAGCCGGGTTTCAAGGGCAAGGAGTTCTACTGGCACTCCGACTTCGAGACCTGGCACACCGAGGATGGCCTGCCGCGCATGCGCACCATCAGCTGCTCGGTGCTACTGACCGACAACCATCCGTGGAACGGCCCGCTGATGCTGATCCCCGGCTCGCACAAACACTATATCGGTTGCGTCGGCCAGACCCCGGAAAATCATTACGAAAAGTCCCTGCGCCGGCAGGAATTCGGTATTCCGGATGATGGCAGCCTCAGCAAGCTGGTCGATCAGGGCGGCATAGCCCAAGCCACCGGCAGAGCTGGCAGCGTCGTGTTGTTCGACTGCAACACCCTGCACGGGTCCAACAGCAACATCGCTCCCAGCCCTCGCAGCAATCTGTTCTTTGTCTACAACCATGTGGGCAACCGGCCGGTCTCGCCGTTTGACGGCATGCCGCCACGGCCCGACTTCGTCGCCGAGCGCGGTCCGGTCAAGCCGCTGGCCATAGGTCCGCAGCAGTATTCGTGAGCAGGGACGACATTCACTCAATAAAAGAACCCGGGATTATGCATACAGTAGAGAAAATCGGCGGCACATCAATGAGCCGCTTTGATGAAGTACTGAACACCCTTTTCATTGGTCAGCGTCGCAACAGTGCCTTGTACAACCGCATCTTCGTGGTCTCCGCCTATGGCGGCATGACCAACCTGCTGCTGGAGCACAAGAAAAGCGGCGAGCCCGGCGTATATGAACGTTTCGCCGATGCCCACAGCGAAGACGCCTGGCTGGAAACCCTGGAGCAGGTACGCACCAGCATGCTGGCGAAGAACGCCGAGCTGTTCACCAGTGATTATGAGCGTCAGGCGGCCGACCGTTTCATCACTGGTCGCATCAATGATGCCCGCGATTGCATGTTGAACCTGCAGCAGCTGTGCTCCTACGGACATTTCCAGCTCGATGGGCAACTGATGAAGGTGCGCGAAATGCTCGCCTCTCTTGGCGAAGCCCACAGCGCTTTCAATACCGTGCTGGCACTGAAGAAGAATGGCGTCAATGCCCGCCTGGTCGACCTGACCGGCTGGAACCAGAGCGAACCCAAGGCCTTTCAGGACATGATCGCCGACAGCTTCGCCGGCATCGACTTCAGCCGCGAGCTGGTGGTCGCCACTGGTTACGCCCATTGCAGCGAAGGACTGATGAGCACCTTCGACCGTGGTTACAGCGAAATCACTTTCGCCCAGATCGCCGCCAGCACTGGCGCCGGCGAGGCCATCATCCACAAGGAGTATCACCTGTCCAGCGCCGACCCGAACCAGGTGGGCGTCGACAAGGTGGTCACCATCGGCCGCACCAACTATGACGTCGCCGACCAGCTGTCCAACCTGGGCATGGAAGCGATCCATCCCAAGGCGGCACGCACGCTGCGCCGGGCCGGCATTCAGCTGCGCATCAAGAATGCCTTCGAGCCGGATCACGGCGGCACCACGATCAGCCAGAATTACTGCAGCGAGAAGCCCTGCGTGGAGATCATCGCCGGGCGCAAGGATGTGTTCGGGCTGGAAGTCTTCGATCAGGAAATGCTCGGCGATGTCGGTTATGACATCGAGATTACCCGCCTGCTCAAGCAGCTGAAGCTGTATGTGGTGAACAAGGACTCCGATGCCAACAGCATCACTTACTACACGTCCGGCTCACGCAAGGCGCTGACCCGCGCCATTCGCCTGATCAAGGAACGTTACCCGATGGCCGAAGTGCACCTGCACAATATCGCCATCGTCTCGGCCATCGGCTCCGACCTCAAGGTCAAGGGCATCCTGGCCAAGACCGTGGCCGCGTTGGCCAAGGCCGACATCAGCATCCAGGCCATTCACCAGTCGATCCGCCAGGTGGAGATGCAGTGCATCATCAATGAGGAAGACTATGACGCCGCCGTCGTCGCCCTGCACCAGGCGCTGATCGAGCCGGAGAACCACGGGGATGTGATAGTCGCGGCCTGACACCGTGCCCAGCGGTGGCGACGCCGCTGGCATGTCCGGGTAACTGCGGTGTCTTCCGAGACACGCTCGGTGCCGACGGTGCTGGGCAGTTGCCCTCCCTGGGAGGTTCGAGCACCAGCTCGTACCTGAGCAGCCTACCGCCCCCTCACAACAAGAACGCCAACACCCGCTGCGCCGTCAGCTCGCCATTTTCCTGCATGAAACAATGCCCACCGGGCAGTTGCTCGACCGTCACGTGCGGGTTCGAGGCTGACAGACGTGCGGCTGACTGCTGCACGAAGGGATAGGTCTGGTCACCGTGGATCAGGCGCATCGGAGTCTGGATCTTGCCCAGGGAACGCCACAATCCGCTGGGTGCAGTCTCGAATATCTCGGCCTCCCGGGTAGGCGCACATTTGAGTACTACGCCCTGCTGTGGCTCATCGCGCAACGCATGCTCGACATGGGCACGCAGCGCGGCATCTTCCCAACCATGGAAAATACCCCGCCCCTGCAGCTTGTCGAATGCTGTCTGCCGATCCGGCCATTGGCTGCGGCGCTTGCGGGTTGCCTCAACCAGCGGATTACGCACGAACCGCGCCAACAGCCGACGCTTGAACATCTCCTGCGCGGGAAACAGCACCGGGTCCAGTAGTACCGCCCGCTGAAACAGCTGCGGGTGCGCCGCCAGGATCAGGCTGGTCAGCACCCCGCCAAAACTGTGCCCCAGAGCAAAGCGCGGCACGTCGCCGAAAACCGGCTTGCCAGCGACGAAGGCTTCCACCGCCAGTTCGGCATTGCGATTCCAGCCGACAAAAGCGCCACCATGGTCGCTGTCGCCATGGCCCTGCATATCGCACAGCCACAGGTCGAAATGTTCGGCCAACTGCGCCAGCATCGGCTCGTAGGTGCGGCAACAGAACCCGTTGCCATGGATGAAGTGCAGCAGCGGCTTGCCGCTGGGTGGGCTATGCCAGCCTCGCAGAGTGAAACCGGCGGAACAGGAATGGGACCAAGGCAACAACGTCATCGACAGACCACTTACTGGAAACAGGACAGGCCAGTCTATTACGCAGGCGCCCGTCTGTCAGGCTCCCGCTGCGCTTATTGATGCCATGGATTACGCGGCAAATTCAGCGCAGGATATAGTCCACGCTGGTCACCACGCGGACCTTCTTGGTTTCGGGGGTGTAGGGGTCGACATCCTCGATCGAGAAATAGCCCTGGGAGGCGCGGCGGATACTGCCCACCTCGGCGCCGGCATCCCGGGCGAACTGATCCGCCGCGGCCCGCGCTTCCTGGGTAGCCAGCGCAATCATGTCCGGCTTGATGGAGTTGAGCTGGGTGAAGATGAACTGCGGCTGGTGCTCGTAGCTCTGGGTCAGTGCCACGCCGGACTTGACCAGATCACCGACGCTCTGCATGCCGCTCTTGACCCGGTCGATATCCGCGGTACGCACCAGCACGGTCACTTCCGCCCGATAGCGCTGAGGCGGCATGTTCGAGCCGTAGAGGTTGGCGTGCTGGTCGGTGATCTTGGGCATCGACAGTTGCAGATCGTCTTCGGCGAAGCCCTTGAGCAGCAGGAAAGAGCGGATCAGGTCCTGCTGGGTTTCGATATCGCCCTGCAGCACATCCAGGCTGTCGCCCATCACGGTGAAGTTGATCGGCCACAGGGCCAGATCCGCCTCCACGGTACGCTCGGCCAGCCCCTTGACGCTGACTACCCGGTCGGCATCGCGAAACTGCAGCAGACCGGTCTTGATGCTCACCGCCATAAAGGCCAACGCCAGCGCCAACAAGGCCGCCGCCACTACCGCAAAGAATGAAACCCGTGAACTGTCAGTCATCAACCCGCTCCTGTCGTTTGCGTACCCGCTCTATGCTTATACCTGCCCCCGGTGTCCGCACACAACCCTCAACCCCTGTCCTCGCGCCCAAGCGCGAACGGGGCTCGACAATCCGACAGACCGCGAACAGCATTTACTCATCCCTGCGCAGATCATTCGGTATTGGCGGCTCAGGCATCGGGCCGGGGCGCTTGCCCTTGCCTTCCTGAAACTGGCGGACCTGATAAACATAGGCCAGCACCTGCGCAACGGCCAGATACAACCCAGCGGGAATCGGCTGGTCCAGCTCGGTACTGTAGAACACCGCCCGCGCCAGCGGGGGTGACTCCAGCACGATCACATCATGCTCGGTGGCCACTTCGCGGATCTTCTGCGCCAGGAAATCCGCACCCTTGGCCAGTACCACGGGCGCGCCGCTGTGCACCGGGTCGTATTTCAGCGCCACCGCGTAATGGGTCGGGTTGGTGATTACCACGTCGGCCTTGGGCACTTCGCCCATCATCCGCCGCTCGGCCATTTCCCGCTGCAGCTGGCGGACGCGGGATTTGACCTCGGGTTTGCCCTCGGAATCCTTGTATTCGTCGCGCACTTCCTGCTTGGTCATGCGCGTCTTCTGCTTGTTGTCCCATATCTGGAAGGGCACATCCACGGCAGCGATCACGATCAGCGAACAGGCCAGCAGCAACAGCGAGGTGCCCAGCACCCAGCCGCTGTGAAAGATTGCCCCCGGCAACGCCTCATTGCTCAGCGCCATGAGATCATCGGTACGCATGTGCAGCACCAGCAGCGCCATGGCCAGCACCACCAGGAACTTGGCGATCGCCTTGAGCAGTTCGACCAATGCCTTGATCGAGAACATGCGCTTGAGCCCCGCCAGCGGGTTGAGCCGTTCACCCTTGGGCGCCAGCAACTTGGCGCTGAACAGCCAGCCGCCCAATAGCACCGGACCGACCAGCGCAGCGACCAGCAGCATCAGAAACAGCGGGCCAATAACACTCAGACCCTGGCGAATGGACGCCAGCAGGTGCAGCCCCATGGTGTCGGTGCTGTACAGCACCTCCCGCTCCAGGGAGAAGTTGTAGACCATCAGATCCATCAGCTTGCTGGCCATGCCCGGCCCGAGCAGCAGCAAGCCGAGCGCAGCCACCATCACCACCGCCAGCGTATTCAGCTCGCGCGAGCGCGCTACCTGCCCTTTCTCGCGGGATTCTTTCTGGCGTTTCGCCGTGGGGTCTTCTGTGCGTTCCTGACCGCTATCTTCCGCCATCAGCGCGCCCCCACCATTTCGCGCATCCAGATCAGCGCATCAGAGGCGAACAGGTGATACTGCTCTGCGGTGCCACTGAGCAATACCCAGAGGATGAACAACCCAAATACCAGGGTCAGGGGGAAGCCGATGGAGAAAATATTCAGCTGCGGCGCCGCGCGCATCATCACCCCGAAGGACAAGTTGACGATCAGCAGCGCAGTAATCGCCGGCAGACCGATCAGCACCGCCGCCGCCATTACCCAGGAGAACCGCAGCACCAGAGTATAAAAATCCCCCGCCTGCAGGGTCTCGCCGATGGGTAAGGAGGTGAAGCTTTCGACCAGTACTTCGATGACCACCAGATGGCCGTTCATCGCCAGAAACAGCAATGTCACCAGCATGGTGAATACCTGGGCGACCACCGCCACGGAGATACCCATGGCCGGGTCGTTCATCGAAGCGAAACCCAGACCCATCTGCATGGCGACGATCTGCCCCGCCACCACATGGATCTGGAACAACAGCTGCAGCAAAAAGCCCATCGCCGCGCCGATCAGGATCTGCTCGGCGATCACCACCCAGGTACTCAGCGCCAGCGCGTCCAGCTGCGGGACATCGGTGATCTGCGGGGCCACCAGAAAGGTCAGCGCCAGCGCCAGATATAAACGAATGCGCATCGGCACCAGCGCGGTGCCGATCACCGGCATGGTCATCAGCACCGCGCCGATCCGAAACAGCACCCACAGATAGCCGGCCACCCAGCGGCCGATATCGCTGCCGGCCAGTTCGATCATCAGCCAATCAATCCGGGGATGTTACGGTACAACTGGTCGGTGAACTCGATCAATTGGCTTACCAGCCAGGGGCCAAGCACGATCAACGTGAAGAAGGTAAACAGCAGACGCGGCAGGAAGCTCAGGGTCTGCTCGTTGATCTGGGTCGCCGCCTGGAACACCGCGACGATCAGACCAACCACCAGGCTCGGTAGCACGATTACCGCCACCATCACGGTGGTCAGCCAGACCGCCTGCCGGAACAGATCAACAGCGATTTCAGGTGTCATCGCCTCTCTCCTAGGTCACGGCAAAACTGGCAGCCAGGGTACCGATGATCAGCGCCCAGCCATCCACCAGCACGAACAGCATGATCTTGAACGGCAGGGAGATGATCAGCGGCGACAGCATCATCATACCCATGGCCATCAGCACGCTGGCAACCACCAGGTCGATGACCAGAAACGGAATGAAGATCATGAAGCCGATCTGGAACGCCGTCTTCAGTTCGGAGGTAACGAACGCCGGTACCAGAATGTGAAACGGCACGTCATCCGGGCCGGTCAGGTCGGTGCGCTTGGCCAGCCGCACGAACAGTTCCAGATCCGTCTCGCGGGTCTGTGCCAGCATGAATTCACGCAGCGGCACACTGGCCTGCTCCAACGCCTGCTGCGGCGCCAACTGCTCATTCAGGTAAGGCTGTAACGCGCTCTCATTGATGCGCTCGAACACCGGCGCCATGATAAACAGCGTCAGAAACAATGCGAGGCCGATGAGAATCTGGCTCGATGGCGTGGACTGCAAACCCAGCGCCTGGCGCAGGATGGCGAACACGATGATGATGCGGGTGAAGCTGGTCATCATCATGACAAAGGCCGGGATGAACGTCAGTGCGCTCATCAACAGCAGGATCTGCAGACTCACCGAATAGGTCTGCTCGCCTTCGGCGTCCGTGGTCAGGGTGATCGCCGGCAGACTCAGCGGGTCGCCCGCCGATTGGGCGAATACCGTCGGGGTCAGCAATGTCAGCAGCAACAGGCACCAGCGCATCATGGTTTCTGCTCCCGCTTGAGGATCGCCTGCAGCTTGCGGGCAAAGTCGCCGCTGGTCGCAGCCTCATCAGTGTCGACTACCGGCTCGGGAAAGACATGCAGAGTATTGATGCGCCCCGGTGAAATACCCAGCAGCATCTGCTGCCCCCCCACCTCGACCAGTGCCAACCGGTCGCGCGGCCCCAGGGGGTAACTGCTGATCACACGGATGTACTGGCCGCCCTGGGGCGCCATCGGTCCTACCCGGCGCATCAGATAGCCCAGCAGAAAGATCAGCCCGACCACGACAATCAGCCCCAGCCCCAGCTGCGTCAGCTGACTGGCGAGCCCGCTCGTGGCTTCACCATTACCGCCCGCCGGCGCTGCCGCCAGCGACGTAGACAATCCTGCCAGCAAGGCTGGCAGCAGTACATGCGACCACCGCATGTCAGCTGAGCTTCTTGATGCGTTCGGACTGGCTGATAACGTCGGTCAGGCGGATGCCGAATTTCTCGTTGACCACCACCACCTCGCCATGGGCAATCAGGGTTCCGTTGACCTTGACGTCCAGCGGCTCGCCGGCCAGGCGGTCAAGCTCCACCACCGAGCCCTGGTTGAGCTGCAGCAGATTACGGATGGTGATATCGGTATTGCCCACTTCCATCGAAATGGTCACCGGAATATCCAGGATCACGTCCAGATTGGGTCCCTCGGTGCCACCGAACAGGTCGCCGCTGGGCTGACGCTCGGGTGCGGAAAACTCCTCCATGGGCATCGCCCTGGAAAGGTCGTTGCCCGCCAGCATTGAGTCAATGTCGTCCTGACTGGCGTTACCGGCTTCATCCAGCGCGGCAGCCCACTCATCAGCCAGAGCCTGCTCCTCCGGACTGATGTCATCCTGTTTGTCCTCAGCCATCTTGCCTGATCCTCATTTATCTCTGTACAGAGTACTGCGTTTGCGAGTCGATCAACGCGGACGCGTGACCGGCCCCAGAATCTGCAATGCCAGATTGCCATTTACCGAGCCGAGCCGTGCCTTGAAGGTCGGCACGCCGTTGGCGCACATCACCATATGTTCGGGCATTTCCACCGGAATCACATCGCCGGCCTGCATGCTCAGCAGGTCCCGCAGTTTCAGTTCGCGGCGCACCACGGTGGCACTCAATGGCACCTTGGCGGCGGTGATTTCCTCACGCAGCGCGCGCTCCCAGCGCTCGTCGTGCTCATCCACATCCGATTGCACGCCCGAGTCCAGTACCTCGCGAAGTGGCTCGATCATCGAATAGGGCATGGTTACATGCATTTCGCCACCACCGCCATCGAGCTCGATGTGGAAGGTAGACACCACCACCACTTCGCTCGGGCTGACAATATTGGCCAGCGCCGGGTTGACCTCGGAGTTGACGTACTCGAACTGCACGTCCTTGACTGCCTGCCAGGCTTCGCGCAGATCGACGAAGGACTGCTCCAGCACCATGCGTACCACCCGCAGCTCGGTCGGTGTGAACTCACGGCCCTCGATCTTGGCGTGACGGCCATCGCCACCAAAGAAATTGTCGACCAGCTTGAATACCAGCCGCGCATCCAGGATGAACAGCGCGGTGCCGCGCAGCGGCTTCATCTTCACCAGATTGAGACTGGTGGGCACGTACAGGGTGTGCACGTACTCGCCGAACTTCATCACCTGCACCCCGCCCACGGACACATCGGCCGAGCGGCGCAGTAAATTGAACATGCTGATGCGGGTGTAGCGGGCAAAGCGTTCGTTGATCATTTCCAGCGTCGGCATGCGCCCACGCACGATACGATCCTGGCTGGTCAGGTCATAGCTCTTGATGCCGCCCGGCTCGTTGCTCTGATCGTTGTCGATGACACCTTCATCCACCCCGTGCAGCAGCGCATCGATTTCATCTTGTGAAAGCAGGTCTTGGACCGCCATATTATTATCCCTATTGCAGAACCAGATTGGTGAACAGTACCGACTCTATGACCGGCTTACCGAGCTCCTGTTCCATCAGGTCCTGCACTGCGAGGGTCGCTTTTTCACGCAGCGCCTCCTTGCCTTCTGCTGTCATCAGGGTTTCGAACTCCGCACTGCTGAACAGCATGACCAGCCGGTTACGGATCAGCGGCAGATGTTCAGCCAACGCTGCCATCGCCTCCGGATCGCGTCCCATCAATACGACACTGGCCTGCATGTAACGCTGCCGGCCGCCGTGGGCATAATTGACGGTAAAGGCTGGCTCCAGCGGCTGGTACAACGCCGGCAGCTTGACGGGCTCCTGACTTACCGCAGCAGCCGAGTCGCCCTTGTTGGCCAGCAACGCATAGGCCAACCCACCCGCGGACAACAATAGCGCCACCAGACCGATACAGATCAAGATCAATTGCTTGCTCTTGTTGGAAGGAGGAGCTGTTTCTGCCGCTGCTGCCTGATTCTTCGCCATGCCAAAATTCCGTCGCCTGATAGGGCAAATGCCCGCATTATCTGAAGTTGTGCATTGTTCATGCCAAAAATGGCGTGATGGCGGCGCGCGGGCCGTAATGCCCGCTTAGGATAAAGGCATGGGCGGGAAATGTCTCATGTTCAGCGCGGCAGATGGGGCTCGTCGGTGCCAGCGTGGCGCGTCCAAGGGAAAAATCGACCTTCGCTGGGGCCTACGAAGTCCCCGTCCTGTTTTGTGTCGAGATGGAAGTCGACCAGCAGATGTGAATCCAATCGCCCCCATAGTGCAAAACGCCTGGGAGGTTCGAGCACCAGCTCGTACCAAAGCCAGCCGGCACGACCGATGTTTCCGGCTGGCTGCGCTCATCAAGCTGGTGCTCCACGCTCCCGGGGGAAGCAAGGCGTCTCGGGAAAGAATAGCTCCGGTCAAGCGACGGAGTATCAGGCGTAATAGTCGACCAGCCGCTGCGTCGGCGTCCATTGGGTACGCGATTCGGGCTGTTCACTGGTGTCGTTGTTATTACCGGCCAGCAGCGTCTCACCGCCTGATCCACGACCGCCCGTACGCTCCGCCGGCTGCCCATCACGCTGCCCTGGCTGCTCACCTGCCGAACGATCGGCCACGGTGACCTCAGCCTGGTCCAGCCCCTGCTGGCCAAACATGTCACGGAGCCGGTGCATCTGGGCTTCCAACGCTTCGCGCACGCTGGGGTTCTGGCTGACGAACTGCACCTGCAGTTCCTGGCCGCGGTGCTGGATATGGATCTCCAGCGGGCCGAGTTCAGCCGGGTCCAGTTGGATCTCGACGCTGCGCAGATTCTGGCTGGACATCCACATCACCTTTTCAACCATCGCCTCGCCCCAGCTCGGCTGACCGAAGGGTACGCCCATGCTCTGAGTGGTCGCCACTACCGGTCGTGCGGTCAGAGCGGCAGCGGTCGTGCCGTAGGTGCCCGGTCGCGCCAAGCCATCAATCGCGTCGGTTTCGCCACCGCTGCGACCGGGGCTGCCGCGCTCCAGTTGCTCAGCGAGCTTGCCGAGCATGGCGGCAGACAATGGCTGACTATCGTTTTGCGTAGCAGCAGCGCGCTGCAGCGTTGCGGGGAAATCCGGTTGAGCATTCTGCGCCTGGGCTACCTGGCGCGACGGCCGATTCAGTTCGCCATTGAGCAGTTGCTTGTCTGTCCCCTCTCGAGACAATAGTTCACGACCAGCCTGCCCACCTTCGGTAGTCAGCCGTGCCGCGTCATCGCCATCGGTCAACATTGCCGGTTGCGCCCCCATCGGTTGCCCCGGCGAAGGCGTCAATGCCCCCGAGGCACTACTTATGGAGCCTGCCGGAACGGGGCCGGCACCGGGTCGGGTTGTTTCCTGCAGCCATTGCATCCATTGGCCAATCACCGTCAGCGCATCGTCACCGGCCTGTTCTGCAACCTCACCATCAAGCGGCAACTGCTCCAGCCAATTCTGGACCTGCGACGGCAAACTCTTGCCGTCAGCGGCAAGCGCGGCCTGCTCCAGCGTCGCCAGTTGCTCAGGACTCATCTGCTTGATTGCCGCCTGCAGCTCAGCCGGTAAATGTTCAGCGAGCAGGCCAGCAAATGCCTCGGCATCCTCCGCAGATGGCGCAGCATGGGCGCTGTCGTTCCGGACGCTCGGCCGCGCATCGGCATTCAACAGGGCCATCAGGGGTAGGCTGGCGGACATCAGGCTTTCTCCATGCAATCGCAAAGACAGATTCAATACAGGGATAGAGCAAGTTCCGGGCCACAACCTGCCGCGCTCAGCTATGGCGGGTCAGTTGGGGACGGATGCGCAGACAGAGGTGATCAATAAGATCGCAGATATAGGCGGCGGCAGCGGCGTCGGCATTGTGCGCGGCTTCTTCAGCCTGCTGGCAGGCCTTGCTCAGCGCCAAGGCGCCCATATTGCCGCAACTACCCTTGAAACTGTGAGCTGCCTGGCGAAAGGCCTCCCAATTCTTGCGAGCGAGACTATCGTGCAGCTGGCACAGGCGCCGGTCGGTGTCCTGCAGGAAGGTCCGCAACAGCGGCCCGTAGTCATCCTGCATCAGGTCACGGAGCATGGTCTGCACATCCGGATCGAGATCGGAAAGGCGTTCAGGCATGATTATGTCCGGTCAAGAAGATAAAACTGATCAAGCGGTCAGTGCGCAACGCACTGCGGGCAGGAGTATGCCCAAGCAACCAGACAAAGACTACCCAGGGAAAATTACCCTTTTATGTAATTGCGAACCAGATCACAGTTTTTCTCGGAACTTAATCGAACTGCCTGTAAACAAAGGCACGCTGGGTCAGTTCATCCAGCAGCTTCTGTTCTTGCTTGTCGGCCCGGGCGCGGGCTTCATCGCGGTATTTTTCAATCAATTTGCGCAGGGCTTCGACCCGCTGATAACGCTCCTGCCAGGTGGCGCGGGCGCGCTCCAGGCTCTGCTGATGCCAGCCCAGGGTCTGGCGCTGCTGTTCGATGGCGGTCTGCATCTGCGCCATGAAGCGCTGATAATTGAGCAGCCACTCCCGGCCGACCCCTTCCCCGCCGCGCTGCGCCCAGCCCTTGGCGTATTCGCCACTGTAGTGCTCCAGATCACGCAGTCGGGCCGTGGCCTCATCAAGTTGCTTCCGGCATTCGCCGAGCATGCCGGCGGCCTTCTTCTCCTCATCCAGTGCCAGATCCAGTACCGGCGTCATGCGCCGTACGCGGCTGTCACTCATTGATCAATTGCTCCATGGCCGCACGGCTGGCGGCCAGATCGAAGCTTTCGCGCAGCCCCTGGCGAAGGAACCCCTGGATTCCGGGAATCTTGGCGATGGCCTTGTCGGTCATCGGATCGGAACCGGCAGCATAGGCGCCGACGCTGATCAGGTCGCGATTCTGTTGATAGCGTGCGTACAGCTGCTTGAGCAGTTGCGCCTGTTGCAGATGTTCCGGCGGTACGATCTGCGGCATGGCCCGGCTGATCGAGGCCTCGATATCGATTGCCGGATAATGGCCCTCTTCGGCCAGCCGCCGCGACAGCACCACATGACCATCCAGAATGGCTCGGGAGGCGTCGGCGATCGGATCCTGCTGATCATCGCCCTCGGACAGTACCGTATAAAAAGCAGTAATCGAGCCGCCACCCTCCTCCGCGTTGCCCGCCCGCTCGACCAGCGCCGGCAATTTGGCGAACACCGATGGTGGATATCCCTTGGTTGCCGGCGGCTCGCCGATGGCCAGGGCGATTTCGCGCTGGGCCTGGGCAAAGCGGGTCAAGGAGTCCATCAGCAGCAGCACATTCTTGCCCTTGTCACGGAAGTACTCCGCCACCCGCGTGCAATACATGGCTGCCCGCAGGCGCATCAGGGGTGCATCATCCGCTGGAGAGGCGACCACTACCGAGCGGGCCATGCCTTCCTCGCCGAGAATCTGTTCGATGAACTCCTTCACCTCCCGGCCCCGCTCGCCAACCAAGCCGACGATGGTGATATCCGCCTCGGTAAAGCGGGTCATCATGCCCAGCAGCATGCTCTTGCCCACGCCGCTGCCGGCAAACAGGCCCAGACGCTGGCCGCGGCCTACGGTGAGCACGCTGTTGATCGCCCGAATGCCCACATCCAGCGGCGCCTCGATGGGATGGCGCTTGAGTGGGTTGATCACCGGGCCCGCCAGGTCGACCCAGTCTTCGCATTTGAAGGGGCCCTTGCCATCCAATGGCCGGCCGATGCCATCGAGTACCCGGCCCAGCATTTCGTTGCCCATCGGCAGCTTGCCGCCACCGGCTGCGGGTACTACCCGTGCTCCGGGCTGCAGCCCCTGCATGCGGTCCACCGGCATCAGATAGATCTTGCTGCCGGCAAAGCCCATGACCTCGGCCTCGACCCGGGTTTCACCTTGCGGGCTGTCGCTGATGACGACGCAGCGACTGCCAACTGGCGCTTGCAACCCTTCGGCTTCCAGCGTCAGGCCGACCATGCGAATCAACCGGCCCTCGACTATCGGCGCCACAGGCAGCTCAGTCGCCGCAGCATAGCGTGACAGGCGACGGGCGAAGCTGATGCGCTCAGGGCTGGTCATCATCAGCCTCCGCACTCACCGCGGAGACCACCAGGTCGGGCTCCGGTGGATGGGCGCGTTGCTCGCGTTGTTGCTCGTAGAGTTGCTCGATGATCTGCTGCAGGCGGGTTTCACGGGTCGCGTCCACCTGGCTGTGCTCGGTTTCGACCCGGCAGCCGCCAGGCCACAGCTGATCATCTTCCAGCAAGCGCCAACTTTCCTCGTGGCGCTCACGGATGTGTTTGACTGCCTCGAAATCGGCAGGGTTGAGATAGATGCGGATATTGTCAGCGCCCATCGGCAAAGCCTTGAGCGCGCCGCGCAGCACCTGGGCAATCTGGCTGGAATCGGTCTGCAGTTCACGCTGGAGCACCTGGCGCACCATGCCTTCCACCAACTCGAGCAGCATGTCCTCGATCTGGTCGTCCTGCTGCTGCATTGGCTCCAGCAGTTGGGCCATGAGCCCTTCCAGCTCGCCGAGCCGCGCCTCCAGCCGGGTTTTCGCCTCCTGCTGGGCCTTGAGTTGGCCTGAATGAAAGCCGTCGCGCTCGCCCGTGGCAAAACCCTCGTTGTACGCCTCGGTGCGGATCTGCTCCAACTCCTCGACCGTGAAGGGTTTGACCTCGGGCTCCGCCTCAAGCTCATCTTCCACCAGGGAGTCCGTCTCGGCTGCCGGCGGTACATCCGGCGCGGCGGTTTCCCGCGGGACATGATGCGGCGCCTCATCGAAGCTGGGCATGTCCCAGAGATTGAAATCCTGCAGCTGATCCGCGCGGATCAGCTCGCTATCCTTTTTCTCGGTCATTCATTCACCTCTGCACCGCAGTACAGGACCTCGTCAGATCATTTCCTCGGAGCCCTTGCCGCCGAGCACGATTTCGCCGGCATCGGCCATACGCCGCGCAATGGCGAGAATTTCCTTCTGCGCCGCTTCCACTTCGCTGATGCGCACCGGCCCCTTGGCTTCGAGGTCATCCTGCAACAGCTCCGAGGCGCGCTTGGACATATTACGGAAGATCTTGTCCTTGATGGCCTCATCCGCGCCTTTGAGCGCGATGACCAACACATCGGTGGACACCTCGCGCAGCAGCGTCTGGATACCCCGATCATCCACATCGGCCAGGTTGTCGAACACGAACATCAGATCCTCGATCTTGTTCGACAGGTCCTCGTCCATCTGCCGGATGGATTCTATCAGCTGCGCTTCGGTGCCGCTTTCAAGATAGTTCATGATATCTGCGGTACGCTTGACCCCACCCATATTGGCGCGGGTGGTGTTGGAGTTGCCGGCGAACTGCCTTTCGAGAATTTCGTTGAGTTCCTTGAGCGCGGAGGGCTGCACGGTGTTCAAGGCAGCCACGCGCAGCAATACATCCAGCCGCACCTTGTGGTCAAAATAGCCGATCACCTCAGCCGCCATGTCCGGGTCCAGATAGGCCACCACGATCGCCTGGATCTGCGGGTGCTCGTAGCGGATGACATCCGCTACCGCACGCGGCTCCATCCACTTGAGACTATCCAGGCCGGAGGTGCTGCCGCCCATGAGAATACGATCGACCAGGCTGTTGGCCTTGTCCTCGCCCAGGGCCTGGGTAAGCATGGTACGGATGTAGCCATCCGCGCCAACACCGAGCCCGGTCTGATCGCCAGCCACCTCAATGAAGTCGGCCATCACCTGCTGCACATGATCGCGCTGCACGGTGCGCAACGACGCCATGGCGCTGCCGACCCGCTGTACTTCCTTGGGGCCCATGTGGCGCAACACGGCGGCGGCGTCAGACTCGCCCAGGCTCAGCAGGAAGATTGCTGCCTTGTCGAGCTTGCTGAGTTTTTGCGTGCGTTTGGCTTCTTCACTCATCTGCATTGATCCACTCTTTCACGACCTGTGCTACCCGTCCCGGGTCTTCCGCCAGCAGGCCCTTGATGGCGTTGAGTTGCTGCTCGTAGCCGGCGCCCGGCGGCGGCAGCAGCACCGGCCCGCTGGCCGGCGCGGAAAGGCTGACGGTATCGTCGCGCAGGTCGTCTGCCAACAATCCGTCATCATTCAAGGCTGGATAGCCACCGCTTTCACCGGCTGCGTCACGATTGCCGCCACTGAGACTCTTCAGCACCGGGCGCAGCACGCCGAAGACCAACACCAGCACGAACAGGATACCCAGTGCCTGCTTGGCGATATTCCAGAACCAGGGCTGGGTCCAGAACGGCACTTCCGGAAGCTCGGTCACGTCGCCAGCGGGGACGAAAGCGCTGTTGATCACACTGACGCTATCGCCACGGGCCTGATCATACCCCACGGCGTCGCGCACCAGCTGCGTCAGGCTGGTCAGTTCGGCTTCGCTCAGCGGCACGCTGGTTGCCTCGCCGGTCTCGGCGTTGACCTGCTGACGATTGTCCACCACCACCGCGACGGATAGGCGATTCAACCGGCCCTGTTGCTGGCGGGTATAGCTGATCTGCCGGTCCAGCTCGTAATTACGGGTGGCCTGCTCGCGGGAGTCGCGCGGTGGAGACAGAACCACCGGCTCGCCGGTTTCCGGATCGATCACCTGCTCCGGTACCTGGGTGGTACCGGGGGGCTGGTTGCTCAAGGCGCCCGGGATACCCTGCGGCGATTGTCCGGCAGCGCGCTGCTCGTTGACGACCTGCTCACTGCGCAGCGAGGACTCGGGATTGAAATTTTCGGAGGTGGATTCCATCGTGCTGAAGTCCACATCGGCGGAGACCTCGGCTTTATAGTTGCCGGTGCCCAGCACCGGCTGCAGGATATTGTGCACCCGTCGGGTGAAGGTTTCCTCGAGACGGCGGGTATGGTCGAACTGGCGGCCGGCAATGGTCAGTTCGTTCAACTCGTTCTGGTCCGACAACAGATTGCCCTGCTGGTCGACTACCGTAACCTGATCCTTGCTCAGTTCGGGCACGCTGGTCGCCACCAGATTGACGATGGCCATCACCTGTGCCGGCTCCAGCTTGCGACCAGCATACATCTCCAGCAGCACCGAGGCGCTCGGCTTGCGATCATCACGCACAAATACCGTGGAACGCGGCATGGCGATATGCACCCGCGCCGCCTTGACGTTGTACAGGCTGGAAATAGTCCGTGCCATTTCACCTTCCAGGCCGCGACGGTACTGGGTCGCTTCCATGAACTGGCTGGTGCCCAGCCCCTTCTCGCGGTCGAGAATCTCGAAACCCAGATTGCCATCGCCCTGATTGACCCCGGCGCTGGCCAGCCGCAGCCGCGCGTCGGCCAGGTCTTCGGCCCGCACCAACAGCGCACCGCTGCTGGGCTCGACCTTGTAGCGAATCCGGCTCTGCTGCAGCACCTCGATCACCTGGGTGGCATCCAGATTGTCCATGTTGCTGTACAGCGGACGGTACTCCGGTTGCTGCGACCAGAGCACAACGGCGAAACCGATGGCAACACTGGCCGCCAGCCCCACCAGCAGGCCGAACTGGCGCAGCATTGGCAACTGCGCCAGGTTATCCAGAAAGCTCAGCCCCATGAACGGCTTGCGCGAGCTGGCAGCGGCCGGGTCAGGTCGGGTAGCGGGGGTGTTCGGAGTGCTCGCAGCATCCATCAATCAAATCCTCGATAACGAAACAGCGGGCTGAATCAGATAGGCATCTTCATGATGTCTTCATACGCGGTAATCAGCTTGTTGCGCACCTGGGTCATGGCCTGGAAGGCAACGCTGGACTTCTGCGAGGCCACCATCACTTCCGCCAGATCGATCCCCGGTACCCCACGCTCGTACCCGGTCTGCAACTCGCTGGTGGTCTTCTGCAATTCATTGACGCGGTTGACTGCCTGCTGCAACAGATCATCGAATGCCGGCGCGTTCACGTCCTGCGCCACCGGAGCCACCGCCGGCTGCGGACGGCTCATCGCCTCCATCTGCATGGAACGCATCTGCAACATCAGACGATTGAATTCGACACCCTGCGTCATGATTCCTCCAGGCCGTGGATATTTTGACGGCAAAATCAGCTTTGGAAGTTATAGAGCAAGATTGGTGCCAAATTAAGCCTGCCGCGACAAGCCGCTATCCGACAAACACCTTCCCTTCCACATCCAGCCCCGCATCCCGCATTTGCGCCAACTTATATCGCAGCGTCCGTGGGCTGATACCCAGCCGCTCCGCCGTCTCTTTACGCCGACCGCGCTCTGCGCGCAGAGTGTCGATGATCAGCTGAAACTCGCGCTGCTTCACGTCATGTCCCAACCCGGCACCGGCTACCGGGCTAGCCGGCACGGCGTACAGCTGACTGGGCGCCGGCAGCGGCGCAACCAGAGGCATTGCCATATCGGCTGGCATGATCGCGCTACCGGGCGCAGTGGCCAGACACAGGTCCTGCGCCCGAATCAGTCCACCCTGCTGCAAGATCAGCGCGCGTTGCACGGCATTATCCAGCTCCCGCACGTTACCCGGCCAGGCATGCTGCTGCAGTGCCTGACAGGCATCCGGCGCAAAGCGGACCGGGCTCTGATTCATCTTGCCGATATGCTTGGCCAGCAACCGCTCGGCGATCGGCAGAATATCCGCTGGCCGGCCACGCAATGGTTGCCACTGCAGCGGGAAGACACCGAGCCGGTAGTACAGATCCTCACGGAACCGGCCAGCAGCCACCTCGGCCGGCATGTCGCGGTTGGTAGTGGCAATAATGCGGATATCCAGCTGGATCAACTTGCGCCCACCAACCCGCTCGACCTCCCGTTCCTGCAGCACGCGCAACAGCTTGGCCTGCAATGCCAACGGCATCTCGGAAATCTCGTCCAGCAACAGGGTACCGCCATTGGCTTGTTCGAACTTGCCCGGCGCTGCCGCCACGGCGCCGGTAAAGGCACCCTTCTCATGACCGAACAGCGTTGCTTCAAGCATGTTCTCCGGAATCGCCGCGCAGTTGATGGCGATATACGGCTGGCTGGCACGGGGCGACTGCTGGTGAATATAGCGCGCCAACACCTCTTTGCCGGTCCCCGACTCGCCGGAAATCAACACAGTTGAGTCACTGGCAGCTACCCGCTGTGCCAGCTGCAGCAATTGCTGGCTGGCCGGATCGGCCGCCACGGGTCCATCATCCGCGCCAACTTGCAGCCGCCCCTGGGCATGCTGCGCTATCAAGCCCAGGAGCGCCGAGGGCTCGAAGGGTTTGACCAGGTAGTCCACCGCACCCATGCGCATGGCCTCCACTGCATTCTGCACCGTGCCATAGGCGGTCATCAGCAGCACCGGCAATTGCGGATGCCGCTCGCGCAATACTTGCAGCAGGGCGTGACCGTCCATGCCCGGCATGTTCACATCGCTGATGACCATCGCCACCGTGTGCCGCTGTAGCAATGCCAGCGCCTGCTCGCCATCGGCAGCCTCCAGATAATCGTAACCGCCCAAGAGCAGGGTATCGGCAAGTGCTTCGCGCAGTGCCCGGTCGTCTTCCACCAACAGAATGCGTGGTCCGGTCATGCTGGCTGGCCTCCGAATGATTGCACCGGCACGACCAGCTCCGCCCAGGTGCCCTGCCCGGCTCGACTCCGCAGCAGGAAAGCCCCGCCATGGGCGTGGGCTACTGATTTCACTACCGATACTCCCAACCCGGTGCCCTGGGACCGGGTGGTATAGAAAGGCTCACCGATTTTCGCCAGTTCCGCCGCCGTCATCCCACGCCCGGCGTCCACTACACTCAGACTCAACCGCCCTTCCTGCAGGCGTTGGCAGACCTTCAGCCGCGCGGCGGGTGCGCCGGCCTGTATGGCGTTGTCGATCAGATTGAGCGCCGCACCGATCAAGGTTTCCCGGTTACATTGCAGCTGCACGCCCGCCGGGCAATGGTCCTCCCACCGGCAATTCGCTGCGGACTCCTCGATCAGCGTCTCGGCCTGTTGCTGCAGGCTGGCAAAGAGGTCGCTCGCGCTCACCAGATCGGTCAGCGGCAGATCACCCTTGGCAAACAACAGCATGTCCCGCACTTGCTGCTCGATGGTTTGCAGGCGATCTTTGAGCCGCTGGCTGAAGCGCTGGCGGTGCGTGACCGAGAGTTCCGGCTGGTGCAGATGGCTGGCATATAGCAGCGCGGTGGACAGAGGTGTGCGGATCTGATGCGCCAGCGAGGCGACCATCCGCCCCAAAGCGGACAGCCGCTCGTTGCGCGCCAGTTGGGATTGCAGACGACGGGTTTCGGTCAGATCGGTCAGCAGGATGATCTGCCCCGGCTCACCGCGCAGGGAGCGCGTTGCCAGTGACACGCGACGACCGCTACGCAGAGATACTTCATGGTAGTCATCATCACGGGGGGCAAAGCGATCGCGGATCAGTTCGCGCCAGAGCTGACCTTCGAGGGGCTCGCCGAGCAAGTCGCGGGCCACCGGGTTGGCTTCACGCACCACACCACGGCCGTCCAGTACGATGACGCCACCGGGCAATAGGTCCAGGAGGTTCTGCAGACGGCCGGCCAGGCAGGCTTTCTCGGCCAACTCGCGGGTGCGCTGGGCATTGACCTCGAGCAGTTGCGCCTGCAACTGCTCAACCTGCTGTTCGAGCAGCCCATGCGACTCGCGCAACTGATCGGACATCCGGCTGAACAGACCGTAAGCCTGTTCCAGATTTTCCTTTTCCTGCGTGTCCTGCGGCAGATTTGGAGCAGTGGCAACCATCACAATCCCCTGATAAAAACACTACTCAAGGGACTCAAGCAAGGGCTGTGCCATTAAAAATAATTAGCTATAAATCAATAGGTTGGGCTATATACAACTGATTATACCGTCAGGCTTCTGACGCTTCCTTGTCGCCACTGCCATCACCATCACGCTGCATACCGTACTTACGCATCTTCTCCACCAAAGTGGTCCGGCGAATACGCAACCGCTCCGCCGCCCGCGCAACGACATAATTGGCTTCGTCCAGCGCCTGTTGAATCAGCGACTGCTCCAGACCAGCCAGATGGTCCTTCAGATCGAGGCCCTCAGGAGGCAAGCCCGCCGGATTGTCCAGCGATGGTGCGCCGGGCTGCCAGACGTTTTCTTCCCCCTCCTTGTGCAGTTGACGCAGGTCGTCATGGTCGTCTTCAACATAACGGAACTTACGCGGCAACTCGCCGACTCCGATCACCCCATGGGGATGCATGATTGCCATACGCTCGACCAGGTTGGCCAACTCCCGCACGTTGCCCGGCCAGGGATGCTGACACAGGGACATGATGGCCGCGCTGCTGAAACGAATGGAGCCACGCCGTTCCTTTTCCAGCCGGGTGATCAGCTCATTGAGCAGCAACGGCAGATCCTCGATACGCTCGCGCAGGGGCGGCATCTCGATGGGGAAAACGTGTAGACGGTAGTACAGATCCTCGCGGAAGGTGCCGTCGATGATCATCTGTTCCAGATTCTTGTGCGTGGCGGCAATCACCCGCACATCCGCCTTCTGCGGCTTGTTGCTGCCCACCCGCTCGAAGGTGCGTTCCTGTAATACCCGCAGCAGTTTGACCTGCATGCTCATTGGCATGTCGCCGATTTCATCCAGGAACAGAGTACCGCCAGCAGCCAGTTCAAAACGCCCAGCGCGGCTGGTAATCGCCCCGGTGAAGGCGCCCTTTTCATGGCCGAACAACTCGCTTTCCAGCAGCTCCGCGGGAATCGCCCCGCAGTTGACCGGTACGAACGGGGCATCTTTGCGCTGGGAATGGTAATGCAGATTGCGCGCCACCACTTCCTTGCCGGTGCCCGAATCGCCGAGAATCAGCACCGTGGCCTCGGTATCGGCCACCTGCTTCATCATCTGCCGCACGGCCTGAATCGGCCGACTGGTGCCTACCAGACTGCGAAACAGGTTCGGCTCGCGTTGGCGCTTGCGTTGCCCGTCGTCGAAGACCTCACGATAGACCTGTGCCCGATGCAGGGTATCCAATAACTGGTTATAGCTGAGTGGCGGCTCCAACACACTCAACAGGCGCTGGCGCAGCTGTTCCGGCCAGTTGGTTATACGTTCGCGGCCCAGCATCACCACCGGCAAGTGGGCATCCCACTTATCGAGCTGGCTGATCAGCGCATCCGTCCCCACCGGATGCTCGCACTGGCCCACGATCACGCATTTGACCGCCGCAGCAGAGGACAGTTGCGTGGCGACTTCTTCCTGCCACGCAGCCGAATTGGCGGACAGTGTATCTTCCCCGAGAAATCCGAGAATCAGATTGAGATCATGGCGGCTTCGCGGACAATCATCGATCAGCAGGATATGGCTATTGAGCTGCATGAGAGGCAGGAGGTCCTTTTTCCAGTTACACGCACAAAGCAATGGCATAGAGCCATAACTGCGGGTACAGAAGTAAAGGTAGAGGGATTGAAGGTACGAGTCAAATACTTGGCGCACTTTTATGGTGCTACTGATCGGATAGATGATCTATGACAATCATCACCCCTATCATCATCCTCGGCGCAAGCCGAGGATCCAGCCTACCGACCAACTATTAAGTGGGAGAGCGAAACTCAGCTGAACATCTGATAAACCTTGGCGCCTTGCCGGCTGCGCTGCACGCCCTGCAGCTCCTCGGCCAGCTTGCCCTGCACCGCCTGGCATAGACCAATCACCTCGCGATAGGTCTCGGACAGCGAACTCAGCAATTCGGCCAACGCCACTTCATCCCGGTCCGGCTGGGCCATGGCCTGCTGCACCTGCTCGCGGCACAGCCGATCAAGCTCGCCCACTTGCTGCCAATCTCCCGCCTGCACTGCAGTGATCAGCGCCTTGTGGGTTTCCTGCAATTGTTCAACGGCAACGGCCATGACTAATCTCCCGGGTGGCTCAGGACTGGCGAATGCCATCCCAACCCTCTTTGATCTCACGCAACAGTTTGGCGACGTCCTCCAGCATGGCCGGATCGTTCTTCAGGTTCGCCTGGCTCAGCCGCTGTTGCATGAAGGCATAGAGATTATCCAGATTTGCTGCTATTTCGCCACCTTTCTCGGTGTCGACTGCATCACGCAAACCACCAATAATACCCATCGCCTTGCCGATCAGCTCACCCTTCAATCCGATATTGCCATACTCCATCGCCCCCTTCGCCTGCGCAATCCGCTGCAGCCCGCCTTCCAGCAGCATCTGGATCAGCCGATGCGGATCAGCCTCGGTCACCTGAGCGTGGACGTTGACGGTCTGATACTGTTTCATTGCGTAGGCATTCATATGACAAGCTTCCTGAAGATGTGTTGCACATAATTCAGTTATCGGCAGCGGATGGGAAACTTGAGGAGAAAGTGAAAGGAGTTCCCCAGCCGAGCACCCGCTCGACGACGACCGGCAGCCACAACCAAACCCTGGCACACAACGAGCGCAGCCTGAACGACTCTACCCCAGAAACAACAAACCCCGGCGCACCGGGGTTTGTCATTGGTAAGGACTACATAACTAGCCTACTTCGGCTCAATCGCGTCCCAACCTTCCTTGAGTTCTTCCAGCAGCTGCTGCACTTCATCCAGCGAACGCGGCGTATCGTCCAACGCCACGCCTGCCAGCTTGCGGGTCATGTAGTCGTAGAGGCCATCCAGGTTCTCGGCGATCTCACCGCCCAGATCCTTGTCCAGCGAAGCCTGTAACGCGCCGATAATGCTGATGGTGCTGCTCACCGCTGTACCGCGCCGCTCCGGGTTGCCGGTCGCCTGGGCGTGACGAGCGAGCTTCAGGCGCTCGATTGCACCACCCAGCAATAATTGCACTGCGCGGTACTGGGACACTTCCTGCGCCAGGTTGACCTGCTTGTAGGTATCGATAGGGTTTTTCATGGTTATTTCTTGTGCTGGTTGACGACGCCGGGCAGGCTGTCGAGTTGGGCGGTCAGGAAAGAGCTGGTGCTGTTCATTTGTGAAATCAGCGCATCCATGGCGTTGAATTGGGCGAACAGGCGCGTTTCCATCTTGCTCAGCCGCATGGCCAGCGTTTCCCGCTGATCATCAACACCGCCGGGACCGGTGAGAGTGTTCTGCAGAGCCTTGGTGCGGTTATCCAGAATGCCGCCGCTTTCGGTGAAGGGCTTGACCCTTTCTTCCAACCGTCCCATCAAGCCCTGCTCACCAGTAAAGAAGCTGCTGACCTGCTCCAGATTGTTATCCAGTGCCTTGTCCAGCTTGTCATTGTCCAGCTTCAGCTTGCCGTCGCGCTCGGTGCTGATGCCCAGATCTGCCAGGATGCGTATGCCCTCGCCGCTGGCCGGTGATCCCAACTCGCTGCGCATGGCGTTCATGAAGGAGCGTACCGATGAATCACCCACCAGAGCGGCTGTGAGGGGTTCAGAATCTCCATCGGCGATTGGCGTCACATTGGTCAGCGCATTGACGCTGTCGAGCATCTTGTTATAAGCGTCGACAAACTCGGTAATGGATTTCTTGACGCCGGCCTGGTCCACTGCCACGCCGAGATTGACGGTTTCGGCATTATCCAGCGCTTCCTGCGACTGCGCCGCCTTGAGAGTCAGTGTCACACCCTCGATGGCATCTTCAACGGTATTGCTGGAATTGCTCAGGTTGATACCGTCAATGGCGAAATTCGCATCACGGGAATAGCTGATTACTCGGGCGGCGCGGGGGTTGTCAGCATCCACCGGGGTCGGCTGAAAGTCTGCGTCAGTGCCAGACGGCGGCGCAAATGCCAGCGCGCCCAACTCACCAGTTGCGTCCGACACCGCCACGCTGATGTCATTGTCGGTACCCGATGCCGTTGAACTCAGCACCAATCGGGCACCGCCCTCACCGCTCGGGTCATTGACGATGGTCGCGCTCAGCCCCATCTCCTTGCCGGCCGCGTTGATCGCATCGCGGATACCGGTCAGGCTGTTGTTACCCTCGCCCACGTCGATATCCAGTGATTCGTCGCCGACATTGATAGTCAGGGTACCGGTACCCAGCGCATCGCTGGCGTTGTCGAACCCGGCCAGCGCGACCTTGCTGGTCTGCGCCAGGTTGAACACCTGCACGTTGTAATTGCCGGCAACCGCCTTGGAGTCGGCGGTGATACTGACAATGCCAGCTGCGCTGGAAGTGGCACTGCGCTTCTCGAACAGAGAGGCATCATTCAGCTTGCCGAGGGCATCCTGGAAGGTCGACAAGGCACTGCGAAATTGCCCCAGTGCCGAGACCTTGGAGGTGGTAGATTTTTCCAGTCGATCAAGTTGGGCGGTCTTTGGCGCAGCCTCTGCATTGAGCAGTGCCTTGACCATGCCGTTAACATCCATACCTGAGCCGATACCGGTAATTGCCATAATCCTACCCTCTACGACCGTTTATTGACGGTTCGCCGCTGAATAATGAAACCTCACACACCTAAGCAGAAATCATGCCAGCATTCCACAGGTCAGGCCGGCGAGGACGCATACCAGGGTTTTGCGGGGCAAGCCCGCTCCTACAGCTTCGCCGCTGTCAGACCTCGCCACTGAACAATACACTGCGAATCTCTGACAAGTTCTCCGCCAGCCGCAACGCTTCCTCTGAAGGCATCTGGCGGATAACATCCCCCGTGCTCGCCTCGGTCACTTTCACCACCATGCGGCCGCTGTCATCATCCACCTGGAACTGGATATTGCGTCCGGCCGCCTGTACATAGTCCTGCATATCCGCCACCGCCGTCAGCACCTGCTCACGATCCGGTTCGGCCATGCTGTCATTCTTCCGCGCCTCGGTCACCGGTTGGGCGACAGCCGCGGTTGTTATCTCGTTCGTTCTGGCAGCAGGCGCGACAGCCCCTACCCCAGCCCTGTTGTTGAGCGATCCCATATCCATGGTTTTTCCTCCACACAGGACAAAACGGGAGAAGAGTCGCCCCTTCCCCCGCCAGTGATACCGCTAACTCTCCTTAGCCCAGCAGGCTGAGGACTGCTTGCGGCAGTTGGTTAGCCTGAGCCAGCATCGCAGTACCGGCCTGCTGCATGATCTGGTTCTTGGCCAGGTTGGCAGACTCGGCAGCGTAGTCGGTATCCATGATACGACCGCGAGCGTTGGAGGCGTTCTCACTGATGTTCTGCAAGTTGCTGATAGTCGACTCGAAGCGGTTCTGAACGGCACCCAGGTCGGCGCGGGTGCTGTCTACCGAGGCGATGGCGTCGTCAAGGGCCTGGATGGCCAGCTGGGCGTTGTCGGCAGAGAGGATGTCCAGGCTGTCGATGGTGTGGGTGTTAGGCTCAGCCAAAACTGGGCCGGTAACTGTCTCCTCCGTAGCAGTTGCCGCATCAAGGCCAAGTTCGGCACCAGCCGCTCCGCCCGAGCTAATGGTAAAGGTAGTCTCGGACGTTAAGTCGATGCCACCAGCAGCATTCGCAGAGGCGGTTACGCCAGTCGTGTCACTCTCCTCATTTATCTTGCCGATAACAGCAGCCAGATTGTCACCGGTTGCAAGAGCGATAGGAGCGCCGCCTCCAATAGTAAGTGTTGCAGCATCAGTGAGCGTAGTAAACGCAGCCCCCTCAGCTCGATGCACAGTGCTGGCGGCTTCACCACTCGCTTCAGCTAAACCAAGCGCAGTCAGACCACCTGCCGGAATCAGCTCACCAGCAGCATCAGTTTTAGTTCCATCCTCTACATTGAAATTATCGAGAGACGACAGATCGATACCCGTTTCACCCTTGGCAGCTGTTACACCAGTACTGGCGTTATTGATCTTGTCAACAATTTTATCGACAGAATCGCCGGCTTCGAAGTTGATAATAGTGCCGTTCAGCTTGATGCTGGTAGCCTCAGTCAACCCACCGGTTGTCGCATCAAGCCCCGCGACAACACCACCCTCAGCAGCAGCCCGAGTAGAAGTACCAGTCAGCCCCTTAGCACTCATATCCCCAATACTGAAGGACAGAGTTTCACCGGCGTTGGAACCAACCTGGAAGCTCTCACCGGTCAAAGTACCGTTCAGCAGGCTTTTACCACCAAAGGTAGTGGTTTCAGCAATGCGAGTCAGTTCACCTGACAGGTTAGTGAACTCCTGGTTCAGAGCCTTGCGCTCTTCAGCAGAGTTGGAACCGTTGGAAGCCTGCAGAGCCAGGTCACGCATGCGCTGCATGATGTTGGTGGATTCTTGCAGGGCACCTTCAGCGGTCTGTGCCATGGACATACCGTCGTTGGCGTTCTTGACAGCCACGTTCAGACCGTTGATCTGACTGGTCAGACGGTTGGAAATCTGCAGGCCGGCTGCGTCATCCTTTGCGCTGTTGATGCGCGAACCGGAAGACAGACGCTCCAGCGAAGTGGACAGGGCATTGGTAGAACCACTCAGGTTGCGCTGAGCGTTCAGGGAAGCAATGTTGCTGTTTACTGTCAGGGCCATGGGTAATTCTCCAATTAGACCGAAATAATGTTTGCCTGAGCTTGCGACTCATGTGCCCATCACCTCAGGCAACCATAGTGTTCGCATTCAGTTTCTGTATCGGCGTGCTGGCGAAGAGCTTTAATCATTTTTCAAAAAACTTTCGCGGTGCCTTGACAGGCTGGGAAGCAGCTGTCGCCAATGTAGGGGTTATCGGGCGAGACGGAGAAAGCTTTAGGGTGATTGCAGGGATCAGCTACATTCCCCAGCTGGCAAATAGCACGGGACGATGCGTAGCCTCTGCTCGACCAACCACCTTTCCCGGGATTGATCTTCAGGTCTGATAAAGGGGGGGCCATCCAGAAGGTTTGGCTAGCGCTCGCCAGGCTGGCAAACGAGTGCCATCGATACCATCCGAAATACCTGCACCTGCTTGATGAGTATCCAGCCATAAAGCTCAAAGGGGAGCTTTCGCTCCCCTTAATGGTGTTCTTGTTGTTCTTGAGCTTTTCTTGTTCTTTTGAGCCGGTGGCATTGCCACCCTGAAACCCATCCCGGGTTGCTTAAAGCAAGCGGATTGTTTTGAATGCGCAGGAAAGTTGTTCCCCATTCTCCAAAAAAATCAGTTTGCTGCACTCGCACGTTTTGTTCTTGTTATGTGTGGAGCTGAATCTTGTTTTTGTTATTGAGTTTTGCGCTTAGCGTTATTATTTTTATTGTGATCAAATACAAAGCAGATAGCGTGCCACCTTTAACATTCCGTTTAAAATCAATAAGTTACTAAAAATCAGCAATACCGAGGCCAGTCCCGCATGGGGCAAGTGATACCTTTCAACCCGCTTGAGTGTTACCGCTTACGCGAGCGGTAGCAGAAAAAGGGCCAGGTACGCTTTCCCGGGCTCAGACTACGGCGCAACCAAGCCTGCCCAGGTAACCCATTTCCAGCTCCAACCGGTCGCCGGCCTGAATCGGTACCATTGGCCCCAGTGAACCGGACAGGAGGATTTCTCCGGCCTGTACCGGGTTGCCGTCACGCGCGCGTTCTTGCACCAGCCAGCGACAGGCGTTCCAAGGGCTACCCATGCATTGGCTGGCATTGCCCTCGGCTATTGGCTTGCCGTGATTGGTCAGGGTGGCGCTCAGTTCTGCCAGCGCTAGGGGATCAGCTGGGTGGTACTGTTCTCCCAACATGAAGCCGCCCGATGACAGGTTGTCAGCGACCGCCTCGAACAACGAACGAGGGCCGCCTTGATAGGCCGAGTCACAGATTTCCAGCGCGACCGTTACGCCGGTGATCGCTTGCTGCAGGGCCGCATCAGTTATTCCCGGATCATCGATGGCAGCGGAAAACAGGAATGCCACTTCCATCTCGAGCTTGGGCAGCAGAAACTGACTGATGTCTAGCGTGCCGCCACTGATCTGCCAGCCGCTAAGCAGTATCGCAATCAACGGGCTATCCAAGCCCAGCGCTGCTTGCATGCGCGTATCGGTCAACCCGAGCTTGCTGCCGGCAATGGTCTGCCCACCGGCCAGATAGCGGGTTATCAGGTATTCACTTACTCGTTGCGCCTGATCCAGCGTCGCCAACGGATAGCGCTCGGCTAACCCGACACCGGGCTGACGTTGCCGCCGGGCCAGGTAGAGCTCATCAGCGAGAGCGTTTGGCTGGAAGTCCTCGCTCATGGCTGATCCGCCTGTTCCGGCGCCTCGCCGACGACGGTGCTACGGAACATTTCCCGGCGTGCCCCATGATAGTCCGACAATGGCAAGTGCCAGGTGCAGCGGTTGTCCCAGATCGCCAGGGTGCCTGGTGCCCAGCGCATACGGCAGGTGAAAGTCGCGGCCGAGGCCACCGAGAACAGGTAGTCGAGTATCGGCCGAGACTCCTCGGGTTTCATGCCCTCGATACCGAGGGTGTAGGCTGGGTTGGCGAACAGGACGCTGCGGCCGGTTTCCGGGTGTTTGGTTACCAGGGGATGGGAGCGCACCTCATCGTCCACCGACTCGCCGTAGAGTATGTTCATGTTTTCCAGGCCCGCATTGTGTCGGCTGTTGGGGCCATAGGCGGCCTCCGGGCTATGAACGCCACGCAGGCTGTGCAGCATCTTTTTCATCGCCGGAGACAGCCACTCGTAGGCCAGATACATATTGGCATACAGGGTGTCGCCACCACTGGCCGGCACATCATGGCCATAGAGCAAGGTGAAGGCCGGCGGGCGTTCCTGGAAGGTCCAGTCGGTATGCCAGGCACCGCCGAAGATGACCGGCGAGCCTTCACTTGCCTCCTTGACCACGTGGACGAGATTCGGGTGATCAGCCATGGTTCTGACGTAAGGCTCCTTGCCGAATTCGCCAAAGCGCTGGGTCACCGCCTCGAACTGGCCGAGACTCAGCTGTTGGTCCCGGATAAACAGAACCTGGTGATCCATCAATGCCTGGCGCAGTTCTGCCTGGCCTTCTTCTGACAGCTGGTTGAGGTCGATACCCGTCACATCGGCGCCCAGTGAACCAGCCACTGGCGTTGCGGTGAAATGGTGATGATCCCGGGCTGGATTGTTGGCAGCAGTGGTATAGAAGAACTCAGGCATGGCGGCGCTCTCTTGTTGGGTTTTGACTACAGTGCTGGATGCTGCCGCAGCAAACCATGATAATCACTGCCATCCCATGACTTTTACTGCCATCCTGCCGGGAGCATCATATGGATTGGCGACAGCAGCGCGACAATACCAATATCAACTACCTGTTACAGGTAGCAGCAACCGCTGGCATATCCGCCGATGCCTGTCTGGCAAATACCGGTTTGCAGCGGCAACGACTGGCTGAAGGCAATGGATACCAGCTGTGGCAGGAATTGGCTGCCATTCGCAATCTGGTAGCGCTCCGGCCAGACCCCGGCCTCGGGATGCAGATGGGGGATTGCTACCACCTGACCTGCCTGGGGCTGCTGGGCTATGCCATGTTATCCAGCCCCAATCTCTGGGAAGCAATCCGGATCAGCAGCCGTTTTCGCTCATTGTCGCTGGCGATCTGCCCGGTCACGCTTTCGCTCTGCGAAGAGGGAGTGTGGATGTCTCTGGATAGCAGCGTGCTACCCCAGGATGCTCGCGACCTGGTGGTCGGGCGTGGGCTGACAGCCTGGCTGCGGCTATTCAGCGAATTGCTGCAGCGTCCCTTCATGCCTCTGCAGATATCCTTGTCTGGGGCGGAGCCAGTGCTGGCAGATCGTTACCGCGACTATTTCAGTTGCCCTATTCTACTCGAGCAACCCCATGACGGCATGCTGATCGCCCGACAGGATCTGGACAGCCCGCTGCCCCTTGCCAACGCCCAGACCCAGCGCAGCTGCGCGCTGCTATGCGAACGCCTTTGTGACGGGCTGGCTGATATACAGGGCACGCTGGCACGGCAGGTACTGCAGCAATTGATGAGTCATTCCGGCAAACCATGCCGTGCCGACGAGATCGCCGCCCGGCTGGGCATGTCAGAGCGCACCCTGCATCGCCGGTTGGCGGATGAGAAACAGCCGTTTCGCATATTGCATGACCGGGTCAAACGCAATCTGGCGGAACGGCTGCTGCGTGACAGCATGCTGGGACTGGAAAGCATCGCGCAACAGCTGGGATATGCCGAGGCCGCCAGTTTTTCACGGGCTTTCAAGCGCTGGAATGGGGTATCCCCGGACCAGTGGCGTCGTCTTCAGGACGACGACAGCATGGCCCGAGCACTTACATAAGGGCAGACACGTCAGAAACGATCCACCGCAAACGGCGTCATATCAATCGCTGGCGTTTCCCCATCCATCATCTGCGCCAGCAATTCGCCGGTCGCCGGGCCGAGGGTGAAGCCCTGGTGACCATGCCCGAAGGCCAGCCACAGGCCGTCTTTGCCCGGTGCCGGGCCGATGACCGGTTTCATGTCCGGCATACAGGGACGGGCGCCTTTCCAGGGCTCGGCGTCGCGGCGTTTGCCAAGGGGAAAAAGATTGCGCGCGGCGCGTTCGGCCGCAGCGAGTTGTTTGTATTTGGGCGGTGCGTTCAGGTCGGCGAGTTCGGCGCCCGTGGTCAGGCGAATACCGGCGCGCATGGGCTCAAGCAGGAAACCACGTTCAGCGTCCATGACCCAGTGATTGAGGGTGGCGCCCTGCTCGGTCGAGTAATGCATGTGATAGCCACGTTTGACGAACAGCGGAACCTTGATGTCCAGCTGCGTCAGCAGGTCGCTCGACCAGGGGCCGAGGGCAACCACTACCTGGTCGGCTTCGAGTGCACCTTCGCTGGTGGTCACGTGCCAGCCGCTGCCTTCCCGGGCAACACCTTCAACACTGGCCTGCATCAGGCGCCCGCCCTGCTCGACGAAGCTGCGGGCATAGGCTTGTACCAGAGCGCCCGGGTCCGACACCATCCACGGCTGGGTCCAGTGAATGGCTCCCACCAGTTCCCTGGCAAGATGCGGTTCCGTTGCCTGCAACTGTTCAGCATTGAGCACTTCGTATTCCACGCCGAAACGCTCACGGTCTTCGCGTGCCTTCGCTATTCGCTCATCCAGCGCGCCCTGGGTGCGGTACAACTCCAGCCAGCCACCTTTGCGGATCAGATCTTCGGCGCCGGCGGCTTCGATCATGGGAGCATGAGCATCCTGGCAACGCATGATCAGTGAAGCCCACTCCTTGACGATACGTTCATAGCGCGACCCGCCGGAGTTGTGCCAATACTGCAACAGGGGAACGGCAGCGCTGACCATGCCGGTGGGCCGGTAACGGATGTCCACTTCACGGTTGGGCAATACACGCAACAGAGTGCCTAAATCCCGCGGGAAGGCGTAGGGGCGCACGGCCTCGCGCTGGATGATGCCGGCATTGCCGAAGGAAGTTTCACGGCCCGGCTCACGGCGATCTATCAGCGTGACGTTGTGGCCGCGACGGGCAAGGTGCCAGGCAACGGAAACGCCGACCATACCGGCGCCAAGGACGAGGGTGTTACGCGACATGAAGAACTCCTGGCTGTAGGACAAGGGGTGCTGGTGCTATGGGAGAGAGTCTAGCAAGGGTTTGGGTGGGTTGGGTCCTGAGGAGATGTGGACGAGCTGGTGCTCGTCCCTCCCAGGAGAAGCCCAAGGTCGGGGCTCGATAAGGGCGATCTATGCTTGCCTTACCAGGGATGCAGTTCGCCATTCCATTTGAAGAAGCTGCCGCTGCTCTCCAGTGTCAGGTTATCCGCTACGGACTGGATGCCACTGGCGCTTTCCTGGGGTGTGATGTCGGCGTTGGGGCCGCCCATGTCGGTCTGGACGTAGCCGGGATGCACCGTGGCGATGCTGACGCCCTTGTCCTTGAGGTCGATGGCCATGCTCAACATCAGCCGGTTGACCGCCGCCTTGGTGGCGCCGTAGACATACATCCCGCCGTAGGGCCAGGTGGAGGCAGCGATCTGGCTGCTGACGGTCAGTGCCTTGCCCTTGGCCGCGATGAGGTTGGGCAGCAGCGCTTGTACCAGTCGAAATGGGCCGATGGTCATGACTTCAAACGCCTCGCGCCAGGCGGCGAAATCCTCATCAGTGAACGGGGCCTGCGTCAAACTGTCGGTTCGGCCGCCGATAATGCCGGCGACGTTCAGCAAAACATCGACAGAAGTATTGCCCAGGGCCTGGGTGATGTTGTCGATCGATTGGCCGTCGGCCATATCAACCGGATGCAACGTCAGTTTGCCGGCAGCGCTGCTGGCGATCTGCTTGAGCTCGGTTGCCCGGTCCGGATCGCGGCAGAGTGCGTAGACGCGGTCGCCGCGGGCCACATAGTTTCTGACCAGAGCGAGTCCGATACCACGGTTGGCACCGGTAATGACGATATTGGCCATTGCCTGTTCTCCTTGATGAAAAGGGATGAGTGACGATGCCAGAGTCTGACCAAAGTAGCCAGACTGAGCATGCTGCAACAAGCAGGGCAGAGCCTTTCGCCCTGCCCTGCTTGCACAGCTTTGCCTCCCGGCCCCGATCGAATCACACCGGGGCACCGGTTATCGCCTTGTTACTACGGGCAATCGCCCAGATTGGCCTGGATGATGGCCAGATCCTGCCCATCGGTCAGGCCGTCATGGTTGAAGTCGTACATGCTGGACTTGCCCCACTCCGCACTGAGCTGCTGATAGTTGTCGATATCAGTCTGATCGACCACACCATCACCATTGCCATCGCCCGGACAGGCTTTGTGCGAGCTCAGCAACAGATCGAGTTGGTATTCCAGCTCTTCGAAGTTTTCCCGCTCGATGGCCGTTAGCGAACCTTCCAGGAGATCTGTTCCGTCGGCATCCAGAGTGGCTTGCGGCGCCGCCTGGTCGATACGGTAGAACTCCTCGGTTGCTATCCTCTTGCTTCCATCCGTGAGGGGGTCGTAGTCCAGCCCCAGGTTGCGCACCAGCTTGAACTCATCATTGCGCATGGCCATGTACTCGGTGGCTGCCATATCGATCTTGTTCTGCTCATAGTCGGCAGGGCTGTCTTCATGGATTGCCTGGTTGACCTGCCAGCAGTGTTCCACCTCCTTGAGAACGCCATCCACTCCAACGTCAGCCTCCGCCCCCCACCAGATCCCGCCGTTGTCTCCGCAAACGGATTTGGTGGTGGGTGTGTGGGAGCAGAGCGCGCCGTTGAACACGCAGGGCCCGTTCACACCATCATTGGCCTGGATATTCAGCCCGCCATGGGCGAAGTTGAGCTCGCGCACACTGCCTTGGCTCGGGTTACTCAGGTAGGAGAACATTTCCTCGGCATCATTGCCCTGGGGGGCTACCTCGGCCAGATCTACCCCTGCTACGTCCGCAAACAACTGGAACAGGTCAACGGCGTTAACCATGTGCTCCACGTTGCGGCTGGGTTGCTCGACCATGGGCCCGGACACCACCAGCGGCACCCACACACCGGTCTGGTACGCGGTACCCTTGGCGCGCTGCGGGTCGAAGCCTTCCTTGACTGTAAGCGGAAAGGAGCCGTTGTCGCCAACCACAACCACCATGACGTCAGTAGCTTGCGGATCATAGTTCAGGCTGCCGTCATTGGCTCGGGTGGCGATACCGGTTTCCACCAGCAGGCGTCCCAGCTCGGTGTCCAGTGATTCAATCATCGTGTCGGTGATGTTCTTCTGATTGAGTGGTGCACCGGCCGTACAGTCAGCGCTCAGAATCTGCGTAGCACCGGAGGGCACCAGAGCGGCGGGAGCATGCTGCAGCGGAGTGTGCGCCGAGCTGAAACTCACGGTGGCCATCCATGGGGTATCGTCACTGCGCGTGTTGATCCAGTCGATAGCCGAATCGACCTCGATAGTTGCACGATAGCCTCTGGAACGAGGATCAGCGAGGCTGACCTCCTCCACCTCGCCATCCCAGTTGATCAGCAGCGGGGAGACATAGTGGCCGTTTTCCTGATCGAACTTCACATAGCTTGGCTGCCCATCCTGACAGGTGGCATGCGGCACCAATACCCCGCCTTGAGTCAGGCACTGCAAACCGGCCGGCTCACCGAAGCTGTTGACACCGGCGATGTCGCTACAGCTGGCATTGCCACCTGGACTGGGCACGAAGCAGGCTCCCCCGTAAGCACCGCCCGGATCGTCTGCACCGGGCACGAAGCCGCAGGAATAATCACCTTCGTCACCGACACCGCCGGCAGTGGTATCGATCGAACCCGGCAGTCCACCCCACCCATAGAAGTATTCCCAGCCCAGGGCGGCAGGTGCACTGTTCTCGGCCGGGTTGTTCTCCGGACCGCCCAAATGAAACTTGCCGAACATGCCACTCTCATAACCGGCGGTGGCCAGTACTTTGGCAATGGTCATGTCCCAGGGTGAGACATGGGAATTGGACAGATCACTTGGCCCGATGGCCTGCAGCACATCGGTGCGCATCGGATAGAGGCCAGTCATGAAGGTCGACCGGCTCGGTGAGCATTCAGGCATGGCCCAGGCATTACGGAAACGTATGCCGCTGTCGGCAATGGCGTCGATGGACGGCACCGCTGGCGGCTTGTTACCGCCATAGCCGAAGGATTCCATCTGGTCGATACCGACGTCATCCATGATGACGAACAGGATATTCGGCGGCTGATCGGCTGCCGGTGGATCATTGGATGATGAAGAGCTGCTGTCACTGTCGAGCCAACAGGACGCCAGCGACATCGAAGCAACCAGCAACGCACCTTGACGTAAAAGTCTGAACTGCATGGCATATCCCTCTCTTGCTTTTTTTATCGGTCAGAGGCCCGACTGTCGCAGCAGCGGGTCACCGGGGTTTTGTGCAGCCAGCTCCGTCAACAGCGAGTCTGCCTCCACTTGATTACCTGCGGAACGCAGATAACTGATCAAGGCTTGCCGGGCTCTGCGATTGGTCGGCTGCGCCTGCACCTGGCTGCGCAACAGCTCCAGCGCGGCGTCTACCTGGCCATTGCCATGCAGGGCGACGGCCAATACATAGCCGTACTCGGCCTGCTCCGGTGCCAGTTCATGGGCACGTTGCAGGGCCCGCAACGCTTGCCCATATTCGCCCTGGCGCACCAGCGCCAAGCCATAGGCATGCTGCAGAGAGGGGTCCTGGGGATACTGTTCGGTGCCTTCACGCAGCAGGCTCATCCCGGCTGCGGGGTCGCCGGCGGCTTGCTCGTGCCATTGCGCCAGCATGATCCGTGCGGGATGGAAGGTCGGATCCTGGCGCAGCGCCTGCTGCAGCGCTGGCTCAACCTCCGCCAGGCGCCCGGTCAGTTGATAGACGCCAGCCAGATTGAACTGAGATTCGGCCCGTTCGAGCATGCTGCGCTGGCTCTGCTCGTATTCGCTGATCAGTTGCCGCAGCACCTGTGGCTCCACGTTGGACTCGGCAGCCAATTGCAATAACTGCCAGGCGGCCTCCAACCGGACCGCCCGCACCGGGTCATCCAGCAGGCTGGTCAACAATCTGATCTGCTCGTTTGGCGCGACCAACGAGCCGAGCAGCCCAGCGGCGGTGTGGCGCACCTGCGGGGAGGATGAACTCAACGCCTCGACCACGGCACGCTGGGCAGCGGCTGATGGATAGTGGGGCAGCTCGCTGAGCAGAGTGGCACGGCGGACATCCGCCAGATCGGTGCGCTCCAGTTGCCGCGTCAGAGCCTGCGCGGCGCCCTTCCTCCCTTGCCGGACCGCATGCAGATCCCGGGCGTAACTACCATCTCGGGGCTGGGCATCGGCGTACCACTGCTCAAAGGCTGCGACGATCTGATCTTCGGCTTGCTGATGGCAGCCGAGGCAGGCGTCGGAATGCTCCAACTGGCGCGCCTGCTGTGGATTTGGCGAAGTGAAGCTGTGGTCATGGCGCAGGTCATTGGTCATGTACAGTTTGCCGGGCATATGGCAACTGACGCACTGGCTACCCTGCGACCCGACAGCATGGTGGTGATGGGATGGATGATCGTAGTTCTTTGCCTGCAACCCGCTGGCGTCGATTCCGGCCCGGGTCGCCTTGCCGGTCGGGTTATGGCACTGGGTGCAGACGGCATTGGCCGGCGCCCGCAGTTCGGCGCTGTGGGGGTTGTGGCAATCCGAACAGACTACCCCAGCGGCGTGCATACGGCTTTGCTGAAAGGAGCCATACTCGAACACTTCATCCTTGATCTTGCCGTCAACCTCATAGAGGTCGGCGCTGAGGATCACCGGCAGGTAATCATCCAGCAGTTGATTGCCGTGGGCGTAGCCATTGTCCAGCGGCATGCGGCGGCTATGGCAGCGGGCGCAGGTTTCAGGCTCGCTGACGGTGCCCATCAGGTTCGCCTCGAAGCCCTTCGCAGTCGCAGCTCTATTTTCACTTTCCGCCCATTGCAGATGACCCGAAGCCGGGCCATGGCAACTCTGGCACCCCACACCCTCCGCCTGCCACTGGCTGGAATAGGTATTGGCTACCGGGTCGTAATCGCGCTGAAAGCCGGTGGTGTGGCATTCGACACACATGAAGTCGGCGTTCTGCTGCGCCCCACTCCAGTGCAACCGGTGCTGATGGTCCACGGCCTCGCCATCGTACAGATGAAACCAGCGCTGCTCTGGCACATCCCAGGCAGCGCCATGGGACTGCAAGCTGCCATCGGTCAGTTGCAGGAGATATTGCTGTAACGGCTCCAAGCCAAAGGTATAGGCCACCTGATAGTCAGCTGGTTTGCCATCAGCGCCTGGGGTGTTTATCCAGAAACCACCGTCACGGCGGAAAAAGCGGCTGGTTTCAGCATCGCTGGTCAAGGATTGCTGGTCGAAGTTGCCCAGCACAGTGTCTTCAGTGGCCGGTTGCATGGCCAATTGATGATGAGAATTCAGCCAGTCGGTAGTCTGCTCGGCATGGCAACTCTGGCAACTGGCCTCATCCACCCATTCCTGAGCTGCCGGCAAGGCGGCAGACGGCGATCCATCGAGAGCCGGAGCTAACTCCGCAGGACCAAATAGAATAAAAGGTGCCAGCAGCCACAGACGTCTTCTGATCATGGCTCATCAAAACTCTTTGTTGTTATTCGGCATCGTGACTAATGCAGGGGAGGCTCTGAAAAGGACTGCAATTCACGCAGTCCCGCCTCGTCTTGGGAAGGAGTCTAGCCCATAACTTCCCTGCCACCAAGCAGAATTAGAGTTTTTACTCCACGAACAGAATAACGTCTGATTTCCTTTCCCGCGTTACTCCCCCCAGCGCTTGAGCAATGTCTGCTCGATACCCAGCTGATTGAGTATCCGCGCCACCACAAAATCGACCAGATCATCGATGGACTGTGGCTGGTGGTAGAAGCCAGGGCTGGCTGGAAGGATCACCGCACCCATCCGGCTCAGCGTGAGCATGTTCTCCAGGTGGATGGTCGAATACGGACTTTCACGGGGGACCAGAATCAGCTGCCGGCGCTCCTTGAGGGCAACGTCGGCAGCACGTTCGATCAGGTTGTTGCTGGCACCGGTCGCGATCGCCGACAGGGTCCCGGTGCTGCACGGACAGACGACCATGGCCGAGGGGGCGCCGGAGCCGGAGGCGACAGGCGACATCCAATCCTGCTTTCCGTAAACGCGGATCTGCCCCGGCTTGGCCTGATAACGCTCGGTAAGAAACTGCTCCAGCGCCTGGGGCTTGGGCGGCAGTTGCAGCTCGGTTTCGGTGGCGACCACCAGTTGCGCGGCCTGGGAGATCAGGAACAACACCTGCACCTCAGCCTGCACCAGGCATTCCAATAACCGCAGGGCATATTGCGCGCCGGACGCGCCGGTCACCGCCAGGGTAACGCGCCGCTCAGCCATGTCTGATCTCCAGTGCGCGCTTCATCTTCTGGTGGATACCACCGAAGCCGCCATTGCTCATGATGACAATACGGGTGCCCGGCGCAGCCCTGGTTACCACCTGATCGATAATGGCATCAATATCCGTTGCGACCTGGGCCGGTACCGGGCTTTGCTCGACTACCGAATCCAGCGACCAGTCCAGCCCAGCCGGCTGATACCAGATCACTTCGCTGGCGCCCCGCACACTGGCCGGCAAGGCAGCCATGTGGCTGCCCAGACGCATGGTGTTGGAGCGTGGCTCGATTACCGCGATAAGTTGCTGCTCACCGATCTGCGCACGCAACCCAGCCAGGGTGGTGGCAATCGCGGTGGGATGATGGGCGAAATCGTCATACAGGATGATATCGTTGATTTCGATGAGTTTTTCCATCCGCCGCTTGGGGCTGGCGAAGCCGGCCAATGCGGCGATACCCTGCTGCGGCGTGACGCCGACATGCCGCGCTGCGGCCAAGGCGGTCAGCGCGTTGGCGACGCTATGCGCGCCGGTCTGGCTCCACTCGGCCACGCCCTGCAGCTCACCGTCCAGCCAGACTTCAAAACGCGAACCATCCTCGGCCAGCAGACGCGCCTGCCAGTTGCCACCCTCCCCGGTGGTCTGACAGGGCGTCCAGCAACCCATGTCGATAACCCGCTGCAGCGCCGATTCCTGTTGCGGATAGATGATCAGGCCACTGGCGGGCACGGTGCGGACCAGATGGTGGAACTGACGTTCGATCGCCGCCAGGTCCGGGAAAATGTCGGCGTGATCGTATTCCAGGTTGTTGAGAATAGCGGTGCGCGGGCGGTAGTGGACGAACTTGGAGCGCTTGTCGAAAAAGGCGCTGTCGTATTCATCGGCCTCGACCACGAAGAACGGCGTGTCGCCCAGCCGCGCAGAGATGCCGAAGTTCTGCGGCACGCCGCCAATCAGGAAGCCCGGCGCCATGCCGGCGTCTTCCAGGAGCCAGGCCAGCAGGCTGGAGGTGGTGGTCTTGCCATGGGTGCCAGCCACGGCCAGTACCCAACGATCCTGAAGCACGTGCCGCGCCAGCCATTCGGGCCCGGAGACGTAGGGTATGCCCTTATCCAGTACATGCTCCACCGCGGGGTTACCGCGGGACAGGGCGTTACCGATGATCACCAGGTCCGGAGCGGGGTCCAGATGTTCCGGCGAATAGCCTTCCATCAACTGAATGCCCTGGGCTTCAAGCTGGGTACTCATTGGCGGATAGACGTTGGCATCGGAACCACTGACCTGGTGCCCCAGGTCCCGCGCCAGCAGCGCCAGCGAACCCATGAAGGTACCGCAGATACCAAGAATGTGCAGATGCATCAGCCAACCCTGTAATCAATCCGTCAAGGGGCCGATACTACCATGCAGCTGGGTAGGTCCCAACGGCTTCCCCCTTTCGTCTTCCGGACAGCCAACCATGCAAAGCATCGCTCATTCAGCTATTATGCGCGCCATTCTTCACCCGACTATTGTTCTGCCGTCAGTGCAACCGTTCCGCTGGTCCGGTTGTCGTATCTGACATCAGCCCACACATCATGGAGTCAGCATGACCGTCAAGAATGCCTTTTATGCTCAATCAGGCGGTGTCACCGCAGTCATCAACGCCTCGGCCGCCGGGGTGATTGAAACTGCGCGTCAGCACCCGGACCGTATCGGCAAAGTCTATGCGGGTCGCAATGGCATTATTGGCGCTCTCACCGAGGACCTGATCGACACCAGCCTCGAATCTGCCGAGAACATTGCTGCGCTGCGCCATACCCCTTCCGGTGCCTTCGGCTCCTGCCGCTACAAGCTCAAGAGCCTCGAAGCCAACCGCGCCGAATACGAGCGCCTGATCGAAGTGTTCAAGGCCCACGATATCGGTTACTTCTTCTATAACGGTGGTGGTGATTCCGCCGATACCTGCCTGAAGGTATCGCAGCTGGCCGAAACCATGGGTTATCCGATCCAGGCCATTCATGTGCCGAAGACCGTGGACAACGACCTGCCGATCACCGATTGCTGCCCCGGCTTTGGCTCGGTCGCCAAGTACGTCGCCACATCCATCCGCGAAGCCGGCTACGATGTCGCCTCCATGTCCGCCACCTCCACCAAGGTCTTCATTCTTGAAGTCATGGGCCGCCATGCGGGCTGGATCACCGCCGCCTGCGGCCTGGCCAGCGAAGCCGAAGGCGAGGCGCCGCACATCCTGCTGTTCCCCGAGATCGAGTTCGATGAGGCGGCCTTCCTGGCCCGCGTCGATGAGTGCGTGAAGACCCACGGCTATTGCGTGATCGGTGTTTCCGAAGGCATCAAGAACGAAGCCGGCAAGTTCCTCTCCGAATCCGGCCTGACCGACGCCTTCGGTCACGCCCAATTGGGCGGCGTAGCGCCGACCATCGCCAACCTGGTACGCGACAAGCTTGGCTACAAGTACCACTGGGCCGTGGCTGACTACCTGCAGCGCGCCGCCCGCCACATCGCCTCCAAGGTCGATGTGGACCAGGCCTACGCCCTCGGTCAGGCTGCGGTACGCGTCGCCCTGGAAGGCAAGAACGCCATCATGCCGGCGATCCGTCGCCTGGAAGACGCACCGTACAGCTGGGACATCATCGAAGCGCCGCTCAAGGATGTGGCCAACGTCGAGAAGTTCATGCCGCGCGATTTCATTACCGATGACGGCTTCCACATCACTGATGCCTGCCGTCAGTATCTGTCGCCGCTGATCCAGGGCGAGGATATCCCGCCGTTCAAGAACGGCCTGCCTGACTATGTACGGCTGCAGAACCTGCCGGTCGAACGCAAGCTGGCACCGTTCAAAGTCTGAACCGGCTCAGCCCCGCCGCGCTTTTCAGCGCGTCGGGGCGAACCCGACTCAGCGTGCGCCATAGGTTTCACTTGGTAAAGATGACGCGAACGCCTATAATCTCCGCCCATATTTTTCCTGGTGTCGCCGGCAATGGCGGACACCGTTCCCATTTCAACATGCCCCGCATCAGGTAACCCATGAGCTACGACCAGATCCCAGCCGGCAAAGACATCCCCAACGATATCTACGTCGCCATCGAAATTCCGGCCAACCATGCGCCCATCAAGTACGAGATCGACAAGGACAGCAACGCCCTGTTCGTCGACCGTTTCATGGCGACCCCGATGTTCTACCCGGCCAACTACGGTTTCATTCCGAACACCCTGGCTGACGACGGCGACCCGCTGGACGTGCTGGTAGTCACCCCACACCCGGTTGCTCCAGGCTCGGTCATCCGCTGCCGCCCGGTGGGTGTACTGCACATGACTGACGATGGCGGCGGCGATGCCAAGCTGGTTGCCGTACCCCATGACAAGCTGAGCGTTCTGTACAAGGACGTGAAGGAATACACCGACCTGCCCGAACTGCTGATCCAGCAGATCCAGCATTTCTTCGAGAACTACAAGGATCTGGAAGCCGGCAAGTGGGTCAAGATCGACCGCTGGGGCAACGCTGACGAAGCCCGTGCGGAAATTGTAAAGGCAGTAGACGCTTACCAAAAATAAGCGTTTTGCCGAATAGGAGCCCGGCCACAAGCCGGGCTTTTTTATGTATGCAATTCAAGACTAAAGAATGAGCCCCTGTCGCGGTCAACGCTACCGCAGACGCCGCGGATAGGCGAAGATAGCTTCCCTGTTTTTGGTCCGTACCGCACAGGTAGCGGTTTATCTCCCACAAGAATCAATTGCCCATGTCCAATACCAGCGCCACCCAGACACCCGCCAACTCCCGCTCCCGCGTCATGCTCGCCAGCCTGGTCGGCACCACCATCGAGTTCTACGATTTCTACGTCTATGCCACGGCAGCGGTGCTGGTGTTCCCGCACCTGTTTTTCCCGCCGGGAAACGAGACTACCGCGCTGCTGGCCTCCTTCGCCATCTTCGGCGCGGCGATGATCGCCCGCCCGCTGGGCGCCGTGTTCTTCGGTCATCTGGGCGACAAGGTCGGGCGCAAGACGACGCTGATCTATGCCTTGCTGACCATGGGTATTGCCACCTTCCTGATTGGCCTGCTGCCCACCTACCATGCCATCGGCTGGTTCGCACCGCTGATGCTGGTTATCCTCCGGCTGGCGCAGGGGTTTGCCATTGGCGGTGAGTGGTCAGGCGCTGCCTTGGTGGCCACCGAAAATGCACCGGCTGGCAAGCGCGCCCTGTTCGGCACCTTCCCGCAGCTGGGCGCGCCGCTGGGTTTCATCATCGCCAATGGTTTGTTCCTGATCGTTGCAGCCGCCCTGCCCTCGGATAACCCATCGCGGCCCTCCGAGGCCTTTCTGGACTGGGGCTGGCGCATTCCCTTTCTGTTTTCCGCGGTGATGGTCATCATCGGCCTGTGGATCCGGTTGAACCTGGTGGAAAGCACCACTTTCTCCAAGGCCGTTTCCGCCGGCAAGGTGGTCAAGCTGCCGCTGGGCGAGGTAGTGCGCAAGAACTGGCGCGAGCTGATCCTTGGCACTTTCTACATGCTCGCCACCTATGTGCTCTTCTATTTGATGACCACCTTCTCGCTGAGCTACGGTCGCGCGCCGATCGAACCTGGCCCAGGTCAGTTGTCGGGACTGGGGTACAGCTATAACAATTTCGTGTTGATGTTGATCATCGGCGTGGTGTTCTTTGGCATATTCACGCTGTTGTCTGGCCCCTGGGCGGACAAGCTGGGCCGGCGCAAGACGCTGATCCTGGTCACGCTGGGCATCATCATCTTCAGCCTGCTGTGGGTGCCGCTGCTCAATATGGGCTTTGTCGGAGTGATGGCCTGGCTGATCCTCGGCTTCAGTCTCATGGGCATGACCTTTGGCCCCATGGGCGCCCTGCTGCCGGAGTTGTTCCCGACCAACGTGCGCTATACCGGCTCGGGGATTTCCTACAACGTCTCGTCCATCCTCGGCGCCGCTGTCGCCCCGTTCATTGCCGTCTGGCTGTGGGGAATGGGTGATGGCAGCCCCTTCCTGGTGGGAATCTATCTGGCTTCCATGGCGGTCATTACGCTGCTGGCATTGATTGTCGGCAAGGAAACCAAGAACATCGATATCGACCGCTAGAGAGCCAACCATGAAACGCTTCGTCCTGCTGGATACTGCCCCCATCCCCAATAACGGTGGCGCCCTGTGCCTGTTTGAATACGGCGAGGATTTCGTTATCAAGCTGGAAGGCGGCAAGGGCGGACAGTTGATGAATACCCGCATGCACGGTTCAGAAGATGCGCTGGCCGCGATTCCCTGCAAGAGGATCGCGGCGCGGGCAAGCGCCCGAGTATTGATTGGGGGTTTGGGCATGGGCTTTACCCTGGCCTCGGCACTGCAGCACCTCGGGGCAGATGCTGAGGTTCAGGTAGCGGAGCTGGTTCCCGGCGTGATTGAGTGGAACCGGGGACCGCTCGGCGCCAAGGCCGGAAATCCCTTGCAGGACCCGCGCGCCCGGGTTCTCAATGAAGACGTGGCGAAAATTCTCCAGGCCGAACCCAGGGGTTTTGATGCCATCATGCTGGATGTGGACAACGGCCCGGAGGGCCTGACCCACAGCGCCAATAACTGGCTGTATTCACTCGACGACCTGAGCGCCTGCGCTCGCGCTTTACGACCGCGCGGCATGCTGACGGTTTGGTCCGCCAGTGCCGATCGCCAGTTCTCCAACCGCCTCGCAAAAGCGGGTTTCAAGGCCGAGGAAGTACAGGTATTCGCCCATGGCAACCGCGGCGCACGCCATACCATCTGGGTCTGCGAGCTGAAATAAGACTCGCGTTATTGCTCGGACCGGCTCGGTTCAACCCCTAGTTCACCCAAGGTCGCAGCCATATCTTCAGCGGAGGTGGCCGGCTCCACATCGGTATCGATCTTCAGCACCTGGCCGTCCTTGCCGATGTAGACGGTATGACGCCTGGCGAACCCCAGCGGGTGCAGCACGCCATAGGCCTTTGCCACCGACTTGTCCTCGTCACTGAGCAGCGGAAAATCCGCACCCGTTTCGGCGGCAAAGCCCTTATTCTTGCTCAGAGGATCGACGCTGGCCATGAAATAGGCAACGTTGTATTCGCGGATCAGGTGGCCATTCTCCGCCAGAGATTTACACTCGATGGTGCAGCCGGAGGTATAGGCTCGGGGGAACCAGGCCAGCACCACCGCCTGCTTGCCGCGGTAGTCCGCCAATCGATGCGTCTCGCCATCCGAGCCAGGCAATTCGAAGTCCGGCGCCGGATCACCCACTTCCAATGCCTGGGCCGATACGGCCAATAAGGCCAACCCCACCCCCGGCAACCACCGTTTGAAATAATTGAACATGGATTTTTTGCTCCTGATCGATTCTGAAGAGGTATAGGCTTGGGGAACCGTGGCGCACCAGCGTGTACCAACATTAGCTGCAGAATAATGGAAACACCACAACGAGCCACCCCTTGCTCAAGTCACCACAGAGGTCATCATGAACACACGCAGTCTGCTTGATCAATTGCTCAACGCCGGAAAGGACCTGCTGCAGAACCAGAATGGCGGTCAGTCCAGCCAACCCAGCCAGCCCGCTGCGGCCGGCAATAATTCACCGCTGGGCGGCTTGCTCGGCAGCATCGGCGGTGGCGCGCTGGGTGGCGGCGCGGTCAGCCTGCTGTTGGGCAGCAAGAAGGCGCGCAAGATGAGTGGCAAGGTGATCACCTACGGCGGTCTGGCAGCGTTGGGCGTGGTGGCCTACAAGGCCTATAGCAACTGGCAGACGAAGCAGAACCAGCCGGGCGCTCCCGTGCTCGAAACGCCGCCGCGAACCGTGGATCGTGTGCCCCCTCTGGAGGTGGAACAACACAGCCAGGCTATCCTGCGCGCCGTCATCGGCGCCGCCAAGGCCGATGGCCATATCGATGATCGCGAGCGGGAACTGATCGACGGTGAAGTAGCCAAGCTCACCAACGATCCTCAGCTCAAGCAATGGTTCGATCAGGAACTGCGCAAGCCATTGGACCCGTCCGATATTGCGCAGTCAGCGCGCACCCCGGAAATCGCAGCCGAGATGTACCTGGCCAGCATCATCATGGTGGATGAGGAAAGCTATATGGAACGCGCCTACCTGGATGAGCTGGCCCGCCAGCTGAAACTGGAGCCCGGCTTGAAAAGCGAGCTGGAAACCCAGGCATTGGCCGCACTGCGCTGAGGTCGGCGCAGGATTAGCACAAAGGGCAGCCGAAGCTGCCCTTTGTCTATCACCTAACGATCACCTCAGACTCAATCAACCGACTCGGCCAGGCCAGTTTCCACTGTCGCCTCGGTGCCAGGTCCGATTTCAACGAAGGTGTCGGCGGACTCCGTATACACCGGCCAGTCCAGACTTTCAGTACTGGGATTGCCGGTCTTGGCGAAGTTGGTCCACATGGTCATCATCAGCTCCTCGATGGTCACATCGTCGGCGCCGTACTCCATCGATGCGTATACGTCCTCCGCGTCGCCCTGGCTGCCGGTGACACCATTGCCATTCAGATCACCGATTGTCGGCCGCGTCCCTTCCGCCGTCGTTACCAGCCCGAGCTGAAAGTTCTGCACCATCCCCGCCGGGTGACTGAACAGGTAGGGCAGCTCACAGCCGTGGCAGCTTCTGAGGCCCATATCCCGCCAGCCATCCGGAACGCGGCTGAACTTGTACACATACTGGTCCGACTCGTACTCTGCCGAACGCTGCGACAGCCAGACCGGCAGCGCAGCACGCAGGTCAGGGTAATCGCCGTTGGTCACGCCGGCCATCAGCGGAACATCACTTGGCATGCCCTCCAGCACGTTCTCGTAGTAGGTCTTGGTTTGATAATAGAAATCCGCATTGGGCCGATAGGTCTGACGCGGGATGCCGTTTTCCTTATCCGCCTGGGCAAAAGCCGTCCAGGGTAATGCACGCGCTTCTTCCAACGTGCTCACCCCGGTCCGGGCAAATAACGCCGCACCAATGGCCTCGGACTCAGCAAGCGAGTGCTCCGGCCCGTTTACCGTGTCCAGCGGCGAGGCGCCACTCTGGACGATAGCCTTGTGAAACAGGCCGGTAGCCAGCGGTGAGTTCATCAGCGAATAGGTCTTCCCGCCCCCACCCGACTGGCCAAAGAGAGTGACATTGCCCGGATCACCACCGAAGGCGGCGATATTATCCTTCACCCACTGCAGCGCCATCACCAGATCCATCTGGCCATAGTTGCCCGAGCCACCGTACTCGCTTTCGGCAGTCAGCAGCGGATGAGCGATATAACCGAACGGGCCCAGACGGTGGTTGACCGTCACCAGCACCACACCCTTGTTGGTGAGACCATCCGGGTTGTTGTACTGGCTGGAGTTCGCCGACAGGATGGCAAAGGAGCCACCATGGAACCAGACCATCACCGGCAGATCAGCAGCATCCTTGGGCGCGGTGATGTTGAGGTACAGCGAATCTTCGCTCATGCCGCCCTTGTTGATCGATTCCAGCGCCATATCCTGAGCCGACTGGTCAGCCCAGGACACCGCTTCCCGTACCCCGGTCCAGGGTTCGGCAGCAACCGGTGGTCGCCAGCGCAGCTCACCCAGCGGCGGCTTGGCGTAGGGAATACCGAGGAACTGCCAGGTGTCCTCGTTGGCGGCAAAGCCGCGTAGCTCGCCGCCGGTGGTGGTCACCACGATCCGTTCGCCGGTTGCCCGGGTGAAATGCTCCAGCGCATCGGTGGCCGTCACCACGGACCGCGCGCGCGGGTCAGTGTCAGAGAAGGCACCCGCCTCCTCCAGGGTCTCCAGCAACAGCGCCAGACTCGCCCGAAAATCAGCGGTGGTCTGGTCAAATTCCAGGACGCCGGCGTTCAGCGATATCTCCTCGCGAATGCTATCGGTAATCTGGATACCATTGTTGAGATCGCCGTCGGCATCGATGCTCTGTAACAGAATCAACTTGTTGAGCACCCGTTGATCATCGGCGGAGGTGGCGCCAGCCGTGATGCTCAGAGGTGTAAGGGTCTCTGCGCCCACTGCAGAGCCCAGCGCCAGATCGCCAATGGCGAAACTAATGGTTTCATTGAGCCGATAGTTGAACTGTCCATCATCATCGGTCCGGTTGGCGGGCGTGGTGTTGCCTCCGTAGTCCAGCCCGGCGACGGAGCTGTCGATAAAGATACCTGTCCTGACTACGGGCTTGTCATCGGAACTGGAGGAATCATCGAAGCAGCCTGCCAGGGGAAGCAATAGGCAGGCGAGTGATACCGAAGTGGCGAGCCGCTGCCCGCCCCTTCGATTGCTTTTGCGCTGAATCATAATCAAACCTCTTGTTATTGTTGTGGTTTATTCGGCAAATACGTCTGCAATCCTCAGCTTCACTTCGGCCTGATCGCTCAGTTCGACATAGCGCTGTGTCTGCCCGTCATACAGCGGGTAATCAAGCTCACCCGGAATGCTCGGGTCACCGGTCTTGGCGAAGTTGGTCCAGATGGTGAGCATGCGTTCGATCACTTCATCATCGGTTGCATCGAAGCCGGCGGAGGCGTAGATATCCGCCGCGTCGCCCTGCGAGCCGGTGACGCCGTTGCCGTTAAGATCACCGATCACCAACGACTCGCCGGTTGCCGGGTCGATAACCAGGCCAAGCTGGTAGTGGGTGATCACGCTTTCCCGCATGTTGAACATGTAGGCCAGTTCGGCGCCGTGGTAAGCCTCGACGCCCTGCTCCCGCCAGCCCCGGGGCTGATGGCTGAACAGCGTGGCGAACACCGGCGAAGTGTTGAGCGGCGCCATCCAGGGAAACACATCGATCACGGTATTGATCGGGTCGATGGTGTCGTTGGTATTGATGACGAACATGAACGGCACATCGTTCTGCACACCGCTTTCAAAGCTGACTCGTTCGGTATGGGGCAGATAGTGATTGTCCACGTTGGTATAGGGCACCAGCGTAGCTGCCGCGGAGACGACCTCCAGCCAGCTCTTGCTGCGCATTTCCTCCAACGAGGCAGCACCCAGCCGGGTCTGCAACTCGCTGCCAATGGCTTCTGCCGCCGCCAGGCTACGGGTATCAGGGTACAGGGTGCCGCTCTGGCTGATCGCCCGGTGGAACAGCCCGGCCGCCTCAGGTGAGGCCATCAGGGACAATACCTTACGGCCACCGCCGGACTCACCGAAAATGGTGACGTTGTTCGGATCGCCGCCGAACGCCTCGATGTTATCCTGCACCCATTCCAGCGCAGCAATCAGATCCATCTGCCCATAGTTGCCCGATCCGTTGTAGCCGCTTTCCGCACTCAACTGCGGGTGAGCGATATAGCCGAAGGGTCCCAGCCGCTGGTTCACCGCTACCTGCACCACGCCCTTGCTGGCTACCGCCTCGGGGTTATTGAACGGTTTGGTATTGCCGGTCAAAGAGGTGAACCCGCCGCCATGGAACCAGACCATGACCGGCAATTCGCTGGCATCCTTGGGCGCGGTGACATTGAGGTAAAGGGAGTCTTCGCTCATGCCGCCTTCCCCGAACCGCTCCAGCCCTGGGTTCTGCGCGGCCTGATCCGACCAGGCGACAGCCTCACGAATGCCCTCCCAGGATTCAACCGGCTGCGGCGCGCGCCACCGCAAGTCGCCCAGCGGCGGCTTGGCATAGGGAATACCGAGAAACTGCCAGGTATTGGCATCCGCTTCGAAGCCGCGCAGCTGGCCGCTGGTGGTGTCGACCACATGACGCTCGGCGGTCGAACGAGCGAAGTGCTCCAGCGCCTCATCGACCGCAACCACAGTGCGCGGCCGCGGGTCCGTGTCGGAAAACGCCCCGGCCTCCTCCAGCCGTGCCAGCAAAGGCTCGAGGCTGGTTCGGAAGTCACTGGCCGGTTGGTCAAATTCGATGGTAGCAGCCTCCAGTGATACTTCCCCACGGATCGCATCGCTGATCTGGATGCCATTGTTGAGGTTGCCATCGGCGTCAAGCGTCTGCAGCAGTATCAGCTTGTTCACCACACTCTGATCTGTCGGTGCGCTCGCCCCTTCGGTGATGCTCAGCGGTGTCAGCATCTCTGCCCCGACCGCTGAACCCAGCGCCAGGTCACCGATGGCGAAACTGATGGTCTCGCCCTGGAGGTAAGTGAATTGTCCCTGGGCGTCGGTGATGCTGGCGGCGGTGCGCTCGCCATGGTAGTCCAACCCCGCGACGGCGCTGTCAACAAAGACACCGGTCAGGGATCTGGGCTCGTCGTCAGAGCCAGATGAGCCATTGAAACAGCCGCTGAGCGGCAGCAATAGCGCAGTGAAAGAAACAGTAAGGAATACAGAACGAGGGCGAACGCCCCGGTTATTGAGGTACATCAGCAGATCTCCGCTTTATTTTTGTAATTGAGTCCCTTTTTGCGATGTTGTCGGACCGGCGTGGGGCAGGCCCGAAATATGCCTCCCCACATCCGTATGCTGTCGAGGCGCATCTCAGCAAGACACCGATCAAACCAGTGAAGTGTCTCTGAATGCACAAACGACTATAGTGAGCGGATTATGAAACGCTAATCTTAAATGGATTATTCACCAAGCAAATCCAGATATAAAACCAGTCATGATAACGAGGAGATAATTTCTCCCTCGGCTCAGTTCTTGCCGATGCTGGTGAAATCCGGCTTGCGCTTCTCGGCGAAAGCCCGGAATGCTTCCTTGGCTTCCGCACTACGCAACTGGGCAGAGAATATGCCGCTCTCCTGTTCCATTTGCGCCAATACGGCATCAGTGTTGCGCATCAGTCCCTTGGCCAGGGCTACCGCACCGGCGGGCTTTTCGGCGATGAGGGTGGCGATGCGCTGAACTTCCGAGCGCAATGTGTCGCGGCTGACAACTTTGTTGGCGATGCCCCAGGCATGAGCGTCCTGAGCCGACACCGGCTCGCCGAGCGCGAACATTTCAAATGCACGGACGTGGCCGATGCGCAGCGGCATCAGCAGGCTCGAACCAGCCTCGGGAACCAGCGCCAGATTGATGAAAGGTGCGATTAACTGAGCATCCTCGGCCAGCAATACGTAATCACAGTGCAGCAGCATGGTGGTGCCAACCCCGACCGCCTTGCCCTGCACTGCCGCCATCACCGGTTTGCCGGCCTTGACCAGGTTATTCAGGAAACGCTCGACGTGACGCACCGCTGGGCCATCACCCGTCGATTGCTTGGTGAAGTCGCCCAGATCATTGCCGGCAGAGAATATCTCGCCATCGGCCTGGAAAACGACCACGCGGATACCCGCCTCGGCTTCGGCGCGCTCCAGCGCATCAGCCAACGCCCCGTACATGGCATTGGTCAAGGCGTTCTTCTTGTCCGGACGCGAGATGGTGATGGTGAGTATGCCGCCACTCAGTTCGGTGGTTACTTCGCTCATCGGTTGCTCCTGATAGGCATGTTGCAATTTTTATCGAGAGCCCGAGAGTAGCCGCGCCGCGTTGGCAAGGCCATATAAAGCCAGGCGAATCAACAGCCTTGTGTGGGCAGCATCGGTTTGGTGAATGGATAGCGTCAACCGGCACATTATCTATTTGCGTCCCACCAAGCCACTGCTTGGCAACTGATCTCGGCGACCGGCAAGGTGGCATCCACGGTCAATACGCCTGGCTCGCCAGTTGGGCTTTGCAGGGTATCGAACTGACTATCAACCAGATCCCTGGACATGAAGTGGCCCTGGCGCCGGGCTACCCGGCGCTCCACCTCTTCCCGGTCGATATCCAGGAACACAAAGCCCAGCCCGGGTACGGCTGCTCGCAACTGCTCACGATAAGACCGCTTCAAGGCAGAGCAACTGAGCACCGGCCGCTGCCCCGCCGCCACCGCTTCGGCTAGCAACTCGCCGAGCTCAATGAGCCAAGCTTCCCGATCGGCGTCATCCAGCGCAATACCCGCGCGCATCTTGGCAATGCTGGCGGCGCTGTGGAACTGGTCGCCTTCGATGTGCACCCCATCAGCATGCTGAGCGATCGCCTCGGCGATGGTGCTTTTACCGCAGGCAGTCACGCCCATGACGACAATGGCGCTGATAATACTCTGCTGTTCACTCAGCCGATTCATGGGCAACCTCCCGTGAAAAGTTGAGGTCTGGCTCAATATACGGCCAAAAAACATCAAGCTGATTGATATCGATCATGAGCTGACCTCAGCAAACCGCGTTTAATACTCCTCAGAGTTCTGTTATTCAAGCTCACTCCGGGAGGGGTTATACGGTGCGTCACTTGAAATGGGTATTCTGGTCGAGCCTGGGGTTGATTGCCCTGCTCTGGCTGATCGCCGAGCCAGGTCTGTCCAACACGCGCGGGTTTTTCACCTGGCGTAGTCTGCTGGTACAACTGACCGGTGTGCTGGCCATAGGTTGCATGAGTCTTGGCATGCTGCTGGCACTGAGGCCGAAATGGCTGGAACGGTGGCTAAACGGACTCGACAAGATGTACCGGCTGCATAAATGGCTCGGCATGGGCGCATTGGTTCTTTCCGTTCTCCACTGGTTGGCTGCCAAAGGGCCAAAATGGGCAGTGGGTTGGGGCTGGCTGGTAAAACCGCAAAAAGGCCCCAAGGCTGTGCAGCAACCACTGGAAGCTTTTTTTTACAACCAACGCGGCCTCGCCGAAAGCCTGGGCGAATGGGCTTTCTATGTTGCGGTTATCTTCATCGTCCTGGCGCTGATCAAGCGCGTCCCCTACCGACTGTTTTCCCAGGTCCACCGGCTGTTGGCCATCATTTATCTGGTGTTGGCAATGCATAGCCTGGCACTGCTCAAGTTCAGCTATTGGGAATCTCCCATTGGCTGGCTGACTGGTCTGCTGCTGGTCGTTGGCAGCTGGGCTGCGGTGATCTCGCTGTTACGTCGGGTAGGTGCCCAGCGCCGGGTACCGGGCAGCATTACCGGGCTGCATTACTATGGCGGGGTCAAATCACTGGAAATACAGACCAGGGTCTCGGGTTGGCCGGGGCATCAACCCGGCCAGTTCGCCTTTGCCAGCTCGAATGCAAAGGAAGGTTTTCATCCGTACACCATTGCCTCCAGCTGGGACCCCAACGAGCCGGATATCACCTTTGTGGTCAAGGAGCTGGGTGACCATACCCGTACCTTGCATGAACGGCTGACTGTCGCCCAGCCGATCATCCTGGAAGGCCCCTACGGCTGTTTTACCTTCGACGACCCGCGCCCGCGGCAAATCTGGATCGGCGGCGGGATTGGTGTTACCCCCTTTGTCGCCCGCTTGAAACATCTGGCTGCGCATCCGGCGGCAAATCAGCCGGTGGATTTTTTCCATAGCACCGCCGAAGTGGATGAACAGGCACTCGCCCGCCTGACCGAGGACGTCAGCAGTACCGACGTGCGACTGCACCTGTTGATCGATGCCCGTGATGGCTATCTGACTGCCGAGCGCATCCGCGCCGCAGTTCCTGAATGGCGTAACGCAAGTATCTGGTTCTGTGGCCCGGCGAAATTTGGCGAAGCGCTGCGCCGGGATTTCGCCGCTTCGGGTTTCCCGGTCCACCAGCACTTTCATCAGGAACTGTTTGAAATGCGCTGACCTAAGCCAAGCTCCCCGGCCGGCGTCATCCAACGCACCGTGTTTTTGCCGCAGGCCGTCACCCCTGACCACCAATGCAGTCCTCTGCTGTATGAGGCTGCTCTCCTCCTACCGTCGTGAATGAGCGGCACTGTCAGTCTAGCCAAGACAACTAATGACCAATCATTCTGTTAGTGAATGCTTGGTCACTATAAAGACGGAAAATCAAAAGTAGGCCTGATTCAATTTTGCCAGGCATAAATAGCCTTAGGCGCTCTGCATCAGTAGAGACATATCTTGATAATGACTTAAAATCACATAGCGATCCCGCCTGATTCCATCCCGCCACCATCTGCACTTCTGTGCTCCAAGCCTAACCAATTTGGGTTACGTCTCACTATTCGCTTCTATACTGCCCGGCGTTCCCGATCGGAACGCAACGTTCTTTCGTTAGGCCATGGATGTGGCCCGCAACGGATATTCTCGGTGCGGAGCAAAGCATCTGTCCCGAAAGGCTTAAAACAACAATAATTGGAGTTCAATTCATGTATCGCATGACCAGACCAGGCAATCGCTCGATTGTATTGGCCACCTCCTTGGTACCCTTGCTGCTGGCCGGCTGTTTCGGTGGCTCTTCTTCCTCCTCGAAACCCACGGTGCTTACCGGCACTTTCATTGACAGCGCCGTGTCGGGGCTCGATTACCAGGGCACCGACACCGCCGCGAGCGCCACGGACGACCAGGGTCAGTTTCAGTATCGACAAGGGGAAACCATTACCTTCTCTATCGGCGCGCTGGAATTGGGAGCCGCCGAGGGAGCAGAGATACTGACGCCGCTGAGCATCACCGCAGGCGCCAGCTCGGCGCAGGATCAGCGGGTGAACAACAAGCTGATCCTGCTGCAGACTCTTGATGCCGATGGGGATTTGAATAACGGCATCCAGCTCACCGACACCATCAGTACTGAGGTGTCCTTACATGCTCCCGACATTGATTTCGACCAGCCAACGACTGATTTTCGCACCAGCCTCCAGCCGTTGATTACAGCATTGGAAGACGCCGGAGCGTTCTCCGATACCGACCCCCGTCCTCGTGTCATCGCCTCCGCTACGGATGCGATCGAACACTTCCAGCGCGCGACCAACCCGCGGATAACAATCAATACCACCGGGGGAGAGCTGCGCGGCTTCGAAGCGACCGAGGATACCTGGCAGTTTCTGGGTATTCCCTATGCCGCTCCCCCGCTCGGAGAGCTGCGCTGGCGTGAACCGGAGCCGCCCGAACCTTGGTCAGGCGTTCGCGACGCCATCGCCTGGGCGGACCAGTCAGCGCAGGACATGGCACTGGAAGGCATCAACGAAGGGGGCATGAGCGAGGATTCCCTCTATCTCAACGTCACCGCACCCAAGGACGCCGATGGCCTGCCGGTGATGGTCTGGTTCCATGGCGGGTCCTTCACCATTCTTTCGGCCAACTCTCGGCAGTACAACAACCCCGACAGCTTGACCAATGAAGGGGTGGTGCTGGTGACGGTCAACCACCGCCTGGGGCCCTTCGGCTATATTGCCCATCCCCAGCTGAGCGCTGAAAGCCAGTACGGTGGCTCCGGCAACTACGGTCAGATGGATCTGGTCATGGCGCTGAAATGGGTGCGGGACAATATTGCCGAGTTTGGCGGTGATCCTGGCAATGTCACCCTGTTCGGCCAGTCCGGCGGTGGCGGAAAAGCCTACTCGTTGATGAACTCTCCCCAGGCCACCGGCCTGTTTCACAAGGCCATTGTACAAAGCGCCTTTGCGCCCATGGATGAAACCGGCTCGCCCTCCGAATCGCTGCGTTCGGCAGAGGAGCTTGGGGTAGCCATGTTCGAGCGGATCGGTGCCAGCAACCTCGAAGAGGCCCGGGCGCTGCCGTGGACCGCCATCGTCCAGGCAGAAGCGGACAACAGCATCCCACGTCAGACTTATCGGCCGAACGCGGATCATTATTACCAGCCCGAGACCTATTACCAGAATGCTCTCAACGGCATGCCAAGCGATGTTCCGCTCATGGCCGGCGTTACATCGGGCGACGGACTGAACCATCGGTCATCGTTCCCCATCTGGCTGGAGCAGCGCTCGGACTACTATCAATCAAACCAGTTCATCTACAAGTTCAGCCGGGTACCCGATGGCTGGGCCGAGATGGGATTGAGAAGCTGCCATGGCTGTGAACTGCCCTACCTGTTCAATCATCCGACGGGCATGGTGCAGAACTTCCAGCTCGGCCTGGTAACCACCCCGGATGGTAGCCGGCCACAAATTGGCGACCTGAACGACAACGGTATCACCGGCAGCCAAGGGGATGCGGCGGATGTTTATGCATCCATGGAATGGGGCTCGAAGGACGCCGCCGTTGCGCAGCAGATGATGCTGATGTGGAGCAATTTCGCCAAGACTGGAAACCCCAGCACCAATGGCCTGGACTGGCCGGTCTACAACCTGTCCAACGATACATTTGTCGAGATCGGCCCGGAGACCGAGACGACCATAGAAACCGGACTGGCAGACGCGGTCAGGTAATATCTCTGTAAAGCGACAAAGAAGGGCAGCTTTCCAGCTGCCCTTCTTTCATTGCATTTCCTATTAGAAGAAGAACGTCAACACGATACTGAATATCAACGCAGCCACAATACCGATGGGCGCAGCCCGGAACAGCAGTTGCGAGAACAGGCCCGAACGTGCCTCTTCATTAGGGCAGGCACCGAGCATCAGGCTGCCACCGGAGGAAAACGGCGAGATGGACGTCGCCTGAGCGCCTGCGACGATGCAGATGAAAATGATCATCGGATCGAGGCCGAGGTTGCCGGCAATGGAGGGTACTATCGGAAACAGCGCGGGCGTCACCACACCCAGCGTGCTGGAGAAAAGCGACATCAGCGCTGCGACGACGCCAAACGCCAGAGGCACCAGACTGGTCGGAATGTTGGTACCGATCCATGAGGCCAGCATGTCGATGGTGCCCGCCTTGATCGCAATGGAAATCAGCATGCCCACACCGCAGATCATGATCAGTGTGCTCCAGGGCACCGACGCCATGGCTTTGCGCTCATCGCCCAGCTTCAGCAACAGTGCAATCACCGAGAAAACACTGGCGATCAGCCCGATATCCATCTTGCTGTTGATGAAAGTGGCAGTGGCGCTGTCCGGGAAGATCAGGTGAGCAATAGGCGCCATCAGCACCAGCGCCATCATCAAAAGGGTCAGCCACAGGGTGGTTTTCTGCTGCTGGTTGAATGCTGTCGGCAGGCTTACTCCGAGACTCGCACCCTGCATGGATTTCCTGTGGCCGGTAAAGAACACCAGCACGGTAATGACCGCCAGCGGAATCAGCATGGTGCTGGCGAAAATACCGAAGCTGTTGATGAAGGCAACTTCTTCGGCGATCCCCGAGTTGACCATCAAGCTGCGGAAAATGATCCCGCTCTGGCTGGATACGAAGTTGGCCCCGCCAAGCGCGCCATAGTTGACCGACATCGCCCCGATAATGAGGCTCATGCGGGTTTTTTCACACAGCATCAGCGTAATCGGCGCCATGAAGGCGAGCACCGTGTAGTAACCGGCGCCCATCGCGGCAATCAGCGCCGATGTGAAGAAAATGGCATAGGGCAGCAGATGTGGCACGTTTCGGCAACGATAGAGCAGGTGCTCCGACAACTTCTCCAATGTGCCGTTGACGATGGCGAAACTGTAGAACAGGCACACGGCGAAGATGATGAAGAACATTTTCAGCGGCCACATACCGATGACTTCGGACGGGCTCAGACCCATTACGAAGCAGCCGATGAGGTAGGCAAACGCGATGGCAAACAGGCCGATATTGATCCTGGTCTTATAGCCCAGGGCGATGGCGGCAATGATGGCAGCAACCACAATGAAACTCGTCATGCTGAAGTACCTTTGCAGTTGTGATCAGGCGAACTTGAACAGCTTGCCGGGATTGTCCACCAGCACCTTGGCGCGGTGCTCAGGATTCGGCAGCAGCGCTTCGATGATGGAATATTGGGAAACGTAGCTGACCTGATCCTCGAACTGGGTATGCGGCCAGTCGCTGCCCCAGAGGAATCGGTCATGACCGGCACAGGCACTGATCAGCACCCGCAGGTTGGCCGCTGCCTGGTCCAGCGTCAGGTTATTGCGATAGGTCGCGGAAAGCTTGATCCAGAGCTGTTCATGGGCCAGCAGGCTGAGGAAGCGGCCGTGACTACTGTGGTCCGGATCAATCATGCCTTTGGGCAGGCCGAAATGATCGATCACCACTGCCACCCCGGATTCGAGAATGCTGGGAAGAATCAGCGCCAGATCCTCCATCCCCCGCTGGATCTCAACCGACCAATGACGACGAGCCAGTTTCAGGAAGAACTCTTGCCAGCGTGGCTGGGCAAAATCTTCCAGCGCCAGACCCACCAGATTCAATCGTACCCCGACCGTACCCGAGGCCTCCAGCCTATCCAGCTCCGCATCGCTGATCTGCGGGTCGACCACTACCACGGCGCGCAGCTGCTCCGGGTAGCGGCGAACCGCCTCGAGCATGAAGCTGTTGTCGGTACCAAGAAAACTTGGCTGGATCAGCACCCCATGGGAAAGACCGCTGCCTAGCAGGTGGGCCAGGTAGTCTTCCACCAGCGCATCATAGGAAGGGCTGTAACGACGACCGGCCGCCATGGGCAGATCATGACGAAAAATATGGGCATGGGTATCAATCCCGGTTACTGCAAGCGGGGAGGACTTCATGGAAATACCTTTATGTTGTTATGGCGCAGGTTCGCCTAGAGATATACTCATATATATGACTAGAGGACAATATTGATGACGCAGCAGGCTGTCAAATCTTTTCACCTGCGACCTTGGTGGTAAGATGGCGCCTTCGCTCACATGGATATGCGCATGCCCGCGAGAATGAGACCTGACGAACGCCTGCCGTTGTATCAACAGCTCAGCGATGAAATGCTGGCTCGGATTGCCGCCGGAGAATGGCTGCCCGGCACACCCATTCCTAGCGAAACGGAGCTGACCAGGCTCCATGGCGTGGCCATCGGCACGGTCAGAAAAGCTGTCGATACATTGGTCAAGCAAGGGATACTGGAACGCAACCACGGGCGCGGAACCTTTGTGCGCAGACCGCAGTTTGCCGAATCGTTCTTCCGGTTCTTCCGTCAGGTCAGCCCCACGGGTAACCAACCGGTGCCCCAGAGCCGTATTCTCACGCGCTCGCTTGAGCTGCCTCCAGAAGCTGTTCGACACTCCCTTGCCCTGGAAAAAAACGAACCCACCGTATACCTGACGCGTGAACGGATCATTCAGGAAGATCGCCTGTTTCGCGAGGAGATCTGGCTGCCGAAGGACCGATTCTCCCCCTTGCTGGACATTGATCCCACCCAGTTTGCCAACATGCTCTACCCCTTTTATGAGGAACGCTGTGGCCAACTGATAGCCTCGGCTCGGGAAACCCTGACCATTGAATCAGCCGACAAGCATATGGCGAAGCTCCTCGGCATTGCCGCCGGTGAGCCGGTCGTGGCAGTTGAACGCATCGCCTTGGGTTATGATGCCACGCCGCTGGAATACCGCCTGTCACGGGGCGCGGCGGAAGGCTTTCGCTATCAGATCGACCTGCGCTGAAGGAGCGCCTGTAACCTCTTATGATTCAGCGCAACGATTTGCCGCCCCTGCTGACTGGCATGATGGCCACCCTGGTCGGCGTCGGGCTCGCCCGTTTTGCCTATACCCCCTTGATTCCGATACTGGTGCTGCAGGGCTGGTTCGATGCCAGTGCCGCGATCTATCTCGGCGCCGCCAATCTGCTGGGCTACCTGCTGGGCGCACTGATGGCCCATCGGCTCTCCGAACGCTTCGGCGCGCGGCAATTGCTTGCCTTCTGCTTTATCAGCATCGCCCTGAGCTTTTTCGCCAGCGCTACGCCCGGTAGTTTCGCCTGGTTCTTTTTCTGGCGGCTGCTCGCCGGTATTACCGGAGCGATTCTGGTGGTAGTCGGCCCTTCGCTGGCCTTGACCCGCGCCCCCATCGCTCGACGCCCGGTTGTCGGCCCGCTGGTATTCTGCGGTATCGGCCTAGGCGCATTGCTGTCGGCGACGCTGTTGCCGCTGCTTATCCAATACGATCTGATGTGGAGCTGGCTGACCCTCGGCGTGTTATCACTACTGGCTGGTTTTATCTGTGACCAGGGGCTGGCGCGGCTGCCGCCGGCCGCGACGATCGCAGCCGCCAACGGAACCGGCGGCGGCGCCCCTGTATTGAGCATCGCCATCATATTGGTGATGCTGGCCTACGCCATGGACGCCGCCGGGTTCATTCCGCATACGGTGTTCTGGGTGGATTATCTGGCCCGCGAGCAGGGCCAGACGAGCAGCGCGGCGGCCGCGCAATGGGCGATGTTTGGCGCCGGCGCGATCATCGGCCCGCTGGCCGCCGGACTGCTGGTCAGCCGCCTTGGCTGGCACCGCAGTCTGGCTACTGGCTACCTGATCAAATGCCTGGCCATTGCCCTGCCGTTGTTTGCCAGCGGGCTGCTCAGCAACTCGGTCTCTTCTTTCCTGGTCGGTGCCATGGTACCCGGTCTCGTGGCCTTGACCTCCGGGCGACTGGCCGAACTCGGTGGCCCTGCCGAGCATAAACGCCTGTGGGGCTATGCCACGGCCGCCTTCGCCGTGCTGCAGGCGGCGTCGGGCTATGCCATGTCCGGCCTGTACGCCCTGCTCGGCAGCTACCAACCACTGTTCGCCCTGGGTAGCGCCCTGCTCGGTCTTGGGCTGCTACTGATCATCTTCAGCGGTCGCTTTCAACCGGCCGCCTCACCACGGAGCCTGTGACATGAAACTCTACCTGAATGCCACTTCCCCCTTTGCCCGCGTGGCCCGCATCATCGCCTTGGAAAAGGGGCTGCAGGATCAGCTGGAGCTATGCTGGAGCGATCCGTGGACGAACGACCCGGCGCTGCTGCAGGCCAATCCGGTGGGTCGCATTCCGGTGCTGGTTACCGAGGACGGTCGTGCCATTGCCGAGTCGCTGCTGATTGCCCAGTACCTGGACAACCTGACGCCGTCGCCACGGCTGCTGCCACCGGCAGAGCTCGCCGCGGTATTGCAGCGCACCGGTCTGGGCTATGGTCTGATGGAAGCAGCCTTCACTACCGTGATCGGCCGCAAGCATGATGCCGAAGCGGATCAGTCAGTCCTCGGCCAGCGCCGCCTGCAGGCCATTGACCGCAGCATCCAGGCTCTTGCTTCGCAGCATCGGGATGATGGTCAGCAGACATTGGACCTCAGCATTATCGTGACGGCCGTAGCCCTGGATTATGTGCTGTTCCGGCTGCCCGAGATTGATTGGCGGTCCCGCTACCCGGAATTGGCCGCCTGGCACCAGCGGATCACCGTGCGGGCGAATTTCACTGAGACGGCCTTCAACTGAGCCATCTTAATATCGATTAATTTGATATGAATAACGCAAAATAAGCGATTTATTCATCGCCGATCATGATCGATAATCGCTACCATCAATAGCCCAATCATTCCCCGCCACGCCTGCGCGTGGCCCTTTGGAGACACCAATGAGCAATATCCATCTGGCAATCGTGGTAGGCAGCAACAACCGTGTATCCATCAACCGTCAATATGCCCAGGCGCTGGCTAAGCTGCTGCCCGCGCACTTTTCCGTGAGCTATCCGCAGATTGACGACCTGCCCATGTACAGCCTGGATCTGGAAGTCGAGCGTCCGGCGAGCGTTAACCGTTTCACCGACGAAATCAATGCTGCCGATGCCGTGCTGATCGTCACGCCCGAACATAACCGCTCGGTTCCTGCAGTGCTGAAAAACGCTCTTGACTGGGGTTCCAAGCCGATGGACAAGAACGTCTGGCGCGACAAGCCGGTCGCCCTCACCGGTACCTCGCCGGGTGCCATGGGTGCCGCACACGCCCAACAGCATCTGCGCCAGATCATGGGCATTCTGGGCTCCGTGGTGCTGGGCGGCGAAGCCTATATCCAGTTCAAACCGGAATTGATCACCAGCGATGGCGAGATCGGCCCTGCCAGCCACGGTTTCCTGCAAGCCTATATTGACCGCTTCGTTTCACTGGCGGAAAAGCTCAAGGGTTGATCAGGAGGCCAGTTGATCAGTTCGCGCCGCCATGATGAAGTCATTGCGGTGCAGCCCACCGATCTTGTGCGTCCACCAGCGTACCGTCACCTTGCCGTATTCCAGCAGCAGTGCCGGGTGATGGTTCTCTGATTCGGCAAGTTCCGCCACCTTGTTGGTGAAGACCAGCGCGGCGGCGAAATCCCGGAAAGAGAATACGCGCTTGAGCTGTTGCTCATTGCCCTCCTCAATGATCTCCCACCCGGGAATCTCGCGCTGCAGCTCCACCTGTTCCTGCTTGCTGACCTTGGGCGCATCTGCGCGACAAGCTTCGCAATGCTGCTGGGTCAATGTACTCATGTTGTTCTGCCTCCCGTGAACTGATCCGATGCTCCACCCACTATAGCGCGCCTGACTGAACAGCAAATAAATTAATGCAAATCGCTATCAGTAAGATTAATATTCCTTTCGTTTTTATCCCTGAAACGAAAAGGAACCTCCATGCCGCGCACCGCCATTCCCTTCAGCCTGTTGCTGCTGCCCCTGTCCATATCCCTGGCGCTACCGGTCATGGCCGCCGGCGAACCAGCCGAAGCAAGCACCGGCATTGAGCTGCAGCCCACCTACATCAGGGGCTCCCTGGGTAATGCGCTGGGTGAGACCGAAGGCTATCGCGCTACCCATAGCAGTGTGGCGACCAAGACCAGCATGCCACTGCTGGAAACCTCCCAGAGCGTATCCGTTGTCACCCGCAAGCAGATGGATGACCAGGGCGCGCAGAGCGTAGCCCAGGCCCTGCGTTACACCCCAGGCTTGATGAGTTCGCCCTATGGCGCGACCAGCCGCTACGACTATGTCGCCATGCGCGGTATTACCGACGGCTCGGTCGACAACCTGTATCTGGATGGCCAGAAGCTGTTGGGCGACAGCGCCACCTACAGCACGCTGCAGGTCGATCCCTACTTTGTCGAGCGGATCGACATTCTCAAGGGCCCGTCTTCGGTACTCTATGGTCGCAGCCTACCGGGCGGTCTGGTGGCGATGACCAGCAAGAAGCCGGGTTATGACACCCATCGTCAGCTGCAACTGTCCTATGGCAGTCACGATTACAAGCAGGCCGCATTCGATATCGGCGCCCCGCTGGATGAAGGGCGGCGGGTAAACTATCGCCTGGTCGGCGTGGTGCGTGATGCGGCGAGCCAGGTAGATGACATCAAGAGCGAACGCTTCGCGCTGATGCCGTCGCTGGCTATCGATTTCACTCAGGATACCCGCCTGACCCTGCTGGCGATGTTGCAACATGATCCCGAAGGCGGCTACCACGGTGGGTTGCCGGCGCAGGGTACGGTCACGTCGCACAACGGCCGGCGCATCTCCCGCAGTTTCTTCGAAGGCGATGAGGATTACGAGAAATTCGAGCGCCATCAGTACATGCTCGGCTATCAGTTGGAGCATCGCTTCAATGATGTGGTATCGGCCCGGCAGAATTTCCAGTATCTGGATTCGACGGTCGATTCCGGTCAGGTCTACCAGTATGGTTACGTTCCCGGCACCGATAACCTGGACCGCTATTACACCGGCGCCGATGAAGCGCTGCATGCCTGGAGTGTGGATAACCAGCTGCAGTTCGAGTTTGCCACCGGCGAGCTGTCCCATACGCTGGTCACCGGACTGGATTACCAGCGGCGCAAAACCAAGGTCGCTTATGACGCCGGTTATGGCCTCGCCCCAATCGACCCCTTTACCGGCGCCGAAGGAGCAGCCACTCCGGTGTTCTATCACCAGTATGACGAAGCCCGCTTTCTGGAGCAGACCGGCTTGTATGTTCAAGATCTGATCAGCCTGGGCAACTGGCGGTTATCGCTGGGCGCGCGTCAGGACTGGGTGGATATGGATTTCGAGCAGACCCGCTCGATGTACGGCAATCAAGCTGATGATGCGCGTATCGATCAATTTTCCGGTCGCATCGGATTACTGTACGCCTTCGACAATGGCCTATCACCCTACGCGAGTTTTTCTCAGTCGTTCAACCCCAACGCCACCGGCGCCTACAACGAAACCGCACCCGGCGTGTTTGACATCAGCCTGCTCGATCCAACCGAAGGCGAACAGACCGAAGTCGGCCTCAAGTTCCAGCCGCCCGGCACCCAGGACCTGTATACCATTGCGCTGTTCGACCTGACCCAATCGAATCTGGCTAACAAAGATTCCGGTGAGTCTTTCTACCGCGCAGTGGGCGAAATCAGCTCCCGCGGCGTCGAACTGGAAGCTCGTTTCAAACCTATCGAGCCGGTCAATGTGCTGGCCAGCTACACCTGGATGGACGTGGAGTATTCGAAGGATTTCACCGGCACTGCCGGCGTCAATAACCGTGGCAATACCCCCAATGCAGTGGCGAAGAACATGGCTTCATTGTGGGCTGACTACAGCTTCACCAGCGGCCCATTGGCGAGCCTGCAACTGGGCGCCGGGGTCCGTTATTTCGGCAAGAGCTGGGCGGACGCGGAAAATACCCTGCGCATCCCCTCCTACACCTTGTTCGATGCCTCGGTCGGCTACGATCTCAGCCAGTTGGGTGCGTCCGGGCTGGGCCTGCGCGTCAACCTGAACAATCTGACCGACGAAACCTACGTGGCGGCCTGCAACAGTTTGAGCCAGTGCTATTACGGCGACGAGCGCAACGTCATGGCGACCCTGACCTACGACTTCTGACCACCCGATAAGGCCGCCGGCAGTCTGCCGGCGGCCTTATGCATTTCGGATAAAAATCAATGCGTTCCATCCTGTTGTATCTTCACCGCTACCTTGGACTGGCCATGGCGCTGTTTCTGGCGCTGGCGGGCCTGACCGGCAGCATTCTCGCCTTTCACCATGAGCTGGATGAATGGCTCAACCCCGAGCTGTACCACACCAGCTCCACTGGCCCGGTACTGCCACCGGAGCAACTGGTCGAGCGGGTAGAAACCGCCTGGCCACGCATGCAGGTGTGGTACATGGAGTTTCCCGACGAGGCCGACCATGCCGCGCTACTGGCGATGGTCCCGCGCACCGACCCGGAGACCGGCAAACCCTGGCCCGACAGGCCAATAGTGCGCTATCTGGATCAGGTCACCGGCGAGCAGGTCGGCGAGCGTTACTGGGGTGATTGCTGCTTCTCCCGCCGTAACTTCGTGCCCTTCATGCTGGAGTTTCATTACAACCTGACCCTGCCCGGCAACTGGGGGCTGTGGCTGATGGGGCTGGTGGCCATCGCCTGGGTGCTGGACTGCTTCATCGCCCTGGTATTGACCTTTCCCCGTGGGCGGCCGTTCTGGCAGAAGTGGCAACGGGCCTGGAAGATCAAGCGCGGCCACGCCACGCGGGTCAATCTGGATATTCACCGCGCCGGCGGCCTCTGGCTATGGTTGCTGTTGTTGCCGGTAGCTGTGAGCAGCGTGGCGATGAACCTGCCGGAGCAGATCTTCAAGCCGGTGGTGTCGCTGGTCTCGCCGGTGGCGCCGAGTGTCTATGAAGCACGCAGCGAATTGCCGGCCGAGGAATTGGGCATCACCGGTTATGGCTACGGCGAAGCCTATCAATTGGCGATGGAGCATGCCCGTGAGCTGCAGTTGCTAGAGCCCATCACCGAGTTGTACTACAGCTTCGAATACAACTTCTATGGCGCGGGTTTTGGCGATCATGCCAGCAATGAAGGCAATGCCTGGATCTTTTTCCACGGCACGGACGGTCGTTTGCTGGGGCAGGAAATCCCCGGTCAGGGCACCTGGGGCGAGCGGTTCTTCCAGCTGCAGGCACCTATCCATGGCGGACGGATTCTCGGCCTGCCGGGGCGCATCCTGATTGCTGTCCTGGGTGTGGCGATTTTCGTGCTGTCGATAACCGGAGTGATCATCTGGTGGCGCAAGCGGCAGGCGCGGCAGTTGCGCCGGGCCTGAAAAAACGATCCCGCAGACGAGACCGGCTGCGGGATCACGGGGACAACTCAGCGATGGATCAGAACAGCACGCCCAGCTTGACGCCGAACTCGTTGCTTTCCAGCTCGGTGTTGTCTGCCAGCATGTAATCATCATCCAGCTCGTAATTGGTCTGGGTGTAATACACCCCCGCGGTGAAGGGGAAGCCTTGGCCACGGTCCCAGAGGAAGTTCAGCTCCGCATAGGGGTTGAACTTGTTCTTCAGATCAGCGGTTTCGCTGCCATACCCGGTCAGCTTCACCTTGCCCTCGCCTTCAATGCTGTAACGGGTACCCACCTCCAGCCGGGTGGTCAAGGTGTCACCTTGATGGTGCCACCCGATCGCGGCCTTGGCGAAGGGGCTCTTGTTACTCAGCTCCACGTCGGCGTTACTGCGTTCCAGCTCAAAGCGAGTCCAGTCGTAACCCAGACCGACCAGCATGTCGAAGTTGCTGTTGTTGCTCAACGGCATGCGCACACCGAGGTCCGCTTCAGCACGGGCGTCCTTGACCTCGTTGTCATTCTTTTCGCCGTAACGGATATCGGCACCAATCTGGAAAATCGTGCCGGGGCCACCCGTCATCTTGTTGCCGTAATTGTAGAAAATACCACCCTTGCCGACAGTCTCGTCACGACCATCGACATCATCGTTATCCGAGTTCATTTCATATTTGTCAGCAGCGATGATGATGCCCAGATTGGAGACCGGATCTGCAGCCAGAACATAGGTCGACCCAGCCATCAATCCCACGGCAGAAACCGGAATCAATATTTTGCTAAGGCGCATAAGGTATTTCCTCTTGGTTTATTACCTGAGTAAATACCGACCGGCCGGCCGCAAAGAAGTTCGTATTTTCCTACCGATTCGCTACGTAAGACCATGAATGTGAAGGCACCTGATATACTTCGAGACCTTGAATCCTCTCGTCCGCAGTCGCTTGTGATTGCCCATGCGCAGGTAGAAAATTCTTTATGACCGATCGGTATTTCGACCAGCTGGGCACCCATTTCGCGCGCAAGATATACGCCGGCCCCAAGGGTGCGATTCGCCTTGCGGTACTTACTCGCGACCTTCAGGAGTGGCTGGCCGAGCTCGCGCCCGAGGGTCAAGCGTTACGGGTTCTGGATGCCGGTGCCGGCTTGGGGCATATCAGCGAATGGCTGTTGCAGCGGGGCCACAGCGTGACGGTCAGCGACCCTGCCGAAGAAATGCTGGACGCCGCTCGCGAGCGCCTGGCAAGCCAGCCGCTGCAGCCGGGCCAGTCTCTGCAGTTTCTGCAGTTGCCGTTGCAGCAGTTGCCGGCCCGGGGCGAGCGCTACGATCTGGTGATCTGTCACGCTGTGCTGGAATGGCTGGCGGACCCGGCCAGCGCCCTGCTTTGCCTGCGGCAACTGATCAACGATGCGGGCGCCGTGTCACTGGCCTTCTACAACCGCGACGCGCTGATCTACAAGAACCTGATCAAAGGCCAGTTCCGCAAGCTGCAACGCAACCAGCTGGCCGGCGAAGGCAAGCGCAGTCTGACACCTCAGCAGCCATTGGACCCACGTGAGGTATATAGCTGGATAGCGGCGGCGGGGTTCGATCGCCGCGAGCAGACCGGCGTGCGGGTATTCCATGATTATATGCACGAGCCGTTCAAGGGCGAGGCCGATGCGCAACAGGTGATCGAGCAGGAATTGCTGTATAGCCGGCACCCGGCTTACCGGCATCTGGGGCGCTATCTGCATTGCTGGCTGAGAGCCGATTGACCTATGCGGGCATCCAGCGATCCCGCCGCCACAGCCAGATGAACCAACCGCCGAGCAATACACCGCGCGCCAGCATGAAAAGATAGAACCCCAGCCAGATTCCGTGGTTGCCGGTATCACGCAGCAACCAGGCAGCCGGCAGATAGATCAGCAGTACCGCCAGCACCATGGCATTGCGCATGGCGCGCGCGCGGGTGGCGCCGATGAACAATCCATCGAGCAGATAGCTCCAGACCGCCACCAGCGGCATCCAGGCCATCCACGGCAGATAGTCGAAAGCTACCTGGCGGATCGACTCGAGGTCGGTCAACAGGCTGATGATCTGATTGCCGAACAGATTGAATACCAGCACAAAACCCACCCCGACCACCAGTGACCAGAACGTGCTGACGACCAGCACGCGCTTGAGCGCCAGCCGGTTGCGCTGGCCCATGGCATGCCCACCGAGCGCCTCGACCGCGTGGGCCAAGCCGTCCAGTCCGTGGGAGGTGAGCAACAGGAAGTTCAGCAGCACCGCATTGGCCGCGACGACCGAGTCGCCCAGCCGGGCGCCTTGCAACACCAGCAGATAGAACACCAGCTCCAGCGCCAAGGTGCGGATCAGTATGTCCCGGTTGGCCCGAATCAGCGGCGCCGCACCACGCAGGCGCAGCGCGTCAGTCCAGCGCATCACCCCGGGATAACGCGCCAATACCGGGCGCAGCAACGCCAGCCCCAGCAGCAGCCCGACGTAATCGCCGATAACCGTCGCCCAGGCCGCCCCGGCCACGCCCCACTCCAACACCACGACGAGGAAAACGTCGAGCACGACGTTGGTGATATTCACCGCCAACAACAGATACAGCGGCGCACGGGCGCGCTGAGCACCGATGAACCAGCCGACCAGCACAAAGTTGGCCAGGGCCGCCGGCAGGCTTACCAGGCGGATATTGAAATAGATCCGCGCCTGTTCCAGCAGCTCGGCGCTGCTATCAAGAAAATACAGGCCCGCGGCCAACAACGGCTCATGTACCAGCCACACCAGCAATGCGAGCAGCAGCGCCAGCCATAGCGGCTGCAGCAATACCAGGCGCAGTTTGTCACCGTTATTTGCCCCGCATGCCTGGGCGGCGAAACCGGTAGTACCCATGCGCAGGAAACCGGCGGCCCAGAGAATGAAGGTCATCAGCGTCGCACCCACCGCGACCCCACCCAGATGATGGGCACCATCCAGATGGCCGACCACGGCGGTATCCACCAGCCCGACCAGGGGCACGCTGATATTGGACAGGATCATCGGCGTCGCCAGCGCCCAGACCCGGCGATGGGTCAGACGATGGCGCGCGGTGGCAAGCAGACCAGAGGGGGTCAAGACAGCGAGTCCCGCATTCAGATATCAGCCACCGGAGCGCTTGGCCTTGAAGCCTTCATCAATCAGCCATTGGCAAAGCATGTCAGCACGATCACCCTGAATCTCGATTACCCCATCCACCACCGACCCGCCGCAACCGCAGCGGGCCTTGATGCGCTTGGCCAGGGTCTTGAGTTCGTCGGCCGGCAATGCCAGGCCACTGATAGTGGTCACCGTCTTGCCGCCACGCCCCTTGGTCTCCCGGCGTACCCTGGCGACGCCGTCGCCAGCGGGTATCTGCGGCTGACCACAGGTACAGGCATCCTGCGGTTGTCGACAGTCGGGGCACATACGCCCCGCATCGGTGGAGAATACCAGCCCGCCAAGTGAGCCGAATCCTGTCTGGCGCTTGCTCATAATGCTGTTTGCCTCAACCCTGCTCAAGCAATCGACGCAGGTCGATCAGGGCCGCGTTGGCGCGAGACAGATAATTGGCCATGACCAGCGAATGATTGGCCAACACGCCAAAACCGCCGCCATTGAGGATCATCGGGCTCCACATGGGGGCCTGGGTGGCCTCCAGCTCACGGATGATCTGACGCAGGCTGACCAGAGCATTCTTGTTGTTCAGCACGTCAGCATAATCCTTCTCCACCGCGCGCAGCAGGTGGACCAGCGCCCAGGCACTGCCGCGGGCTTCGTAGAAGACGTTGTCGATCTGCAACCATGGGGTCTGCTTGCGTTCACGCCCGCCCTCGTTCAAGGGAGTGCGAGCCACACTGGCCGACAGTCGCTGGGACAGCGAGCCCAGTCGCGTGCTGACATCGTTGATCCAGCCAGCCAGGTTGTCGGCACGGGTGTAGAAACTGGCGTTGCCGCTTTCCAGGCGCTCGATGTAATCATCCAGCTGCCGGATCCCGGCACGGTATTCATTTTCACTGGCGGGCAGGGCCCAGCTTTTGTGATCGAAGTGGAACAGCGGCTCGGCCTTGGAGAGAGCCGCATCTTCAGTGGACTGGGATTGCGAGCGGGCCATGTCGCGGCGCATGGAGCGGGTAATATCTCGTACCTGCACCAGCACACCAAATTCCCAGCTGGGCATGTTGTCCAGCCAAAGACCGGGCGGAGTGATGTCATTGCTGATAAAACCGCCGGGCTTGTCCAGCAAGGTACGGGCAACTTCCCTGACGGTGCGGGCTGTGTAGGAGCCCGTGGTCAGCGAGTCCATATTGCCCACCGGCACGACGTTCAGATCTTCCAGATCAGGCTCGCGACTCCAGTACCAACCGAGCAGCAAACAGACGACCAGATAAACCAACAGCACCACGGCTATCGTCTTGCCCAGCACTCGCTTGTTCTCGTTATCGAGCAGGCCTGCCCCGCCCTCGGTATCGCGTCTACGCCTGGAAAATTTCATCGACCCTCTCCCCTTCTCTGTGCAGCCGCAAGCATAGCATCTGTGCCCGGCGTTCACACCGCTCAGACCGTTCAGAGCGGCCCTTTTGACCCATTTCGGTTAGAATGACTGCTCCCGCCTCTCAGGACACTATTCATGGCCGCCATCGGACACTTCAACAACCTGTCGATCGTTAAACATACGGGCTTCGGCCTCTACCTCGACGGCGGCCCACATGGTGAGATTCTGCTGCCCAATCGTTACATCCCCAAGGATCAGCCCACCGAGATCGGCGACTGGCTGCGAGTGTTCATCTATCGGGACAGCGAAGACAAGCTGATCGCCACTACCCAGCGACCCAAGGTCCAGGTGGGGGAATTTGCCAGCCTCAAGGTGGTCGAGATTACCCGCGTCGGGCTGTTTCTGGATTGGGGACTGCCCAAGGACCTGTTGTTGCCGCATTCCGAGGAGAAACGCCCGCTCCAGGTCGGCGATCATTGCGTGGTGTATGTCTATCTCGACAAACACAGCGAACGCATCACCGCCACCGCGCGACTGGACCGCCACCTCGACCAGACGCCAGCCAGCTATCAGTCTGGCGAAACCGTGGACCTGCTGATCGTCGAGCCCTCGGACCTGGGCTACAAGGCGATCATCAACCATCGTCACTGGGGGTTGGTGCACAAGAACGAGATGTTCAAACCCCTGCGGCCCGGCCGGCGCGAACGGGGATATATCCGCGAAGTACGCCCGGACGGCAAGGTCAGCCTGAGCCTGCAGCCGGTGGGACGCGATGCTGGCGACAGCCTGCAGGCGCTGATCATGCAGACACTGGAAGAAAACAATGGTGTGCTGAACCTCAGCGACAAGAGCGCGGCTCCGGAAATCGCCCGGCTGTTCGGCGTTAGCAAAGGCAGCTTCAAAAAGGCCATCGGCGGACTCTACCGCCAGGGGCTCATCGTCATCCATCCAGACCGGATCGAACGTGCCTGATAAATCCGGTGGCAATGTGTCACTGGTATTCGCGGCGCCAGCCTTTAATATACCGGCAAGCTCTTTTCGGATATGCCCATGTCGTTGATACGTCTTCTGTTGATCACCCTGCTGCTCGGCAACGCTGCCCTGGCTAGCGCCAATACCGCAGGCAATACCGGGCTCGATAACCTGTTCGGCAGCGCCAATGTGGGCAGCACCACCGAGTTTCTACCGGTGCACCAGGCCTTTCGCGCCGGTATTGTCGAGGCGGAGGACGAACGCATCCAGCTGCAGTTCGACATCGCTCCTGAGTACTACCTGTACCGGCACCGGCTGAAATTCGAGCTGCTCGGTGGCGATGGTCAGATCACCCAGGTCAAACTGCCGGATGGCGTGGACCGCACCGACGAGTTCTTCGGCGATGTCGAGGTGTACTACAACAGCCTCAACGTGCAGCTGGCTGTCGCGCCGGGCAGCGCCCCGGCCAGCCAGTTGCGCGTCGAGTACCAGGGCTGCGCCGATGCCGGATTGTGCTATCCACCGGAGATTCTGCTGCTGGACCTGCCGTCTGCAGGCGGCACCAGCGCCTCAGGCAGCACCGGCTCCGCTGCCGACAGCACAGCGCCTGCCAATGACTCCTCCCTGTGGCTGTCGCTGCTGTTGCTGTTCGCCGCCGGCCTGGCGCTGACTTTCACTCCCTGCGTGCTGCCCATGGTGCCGATTCTCACCAGCATGGTGCTGGGCCGCGAGAATATCGATCGCCCGCGGGCCTTTGCTCTGTCGCTCAGCTACGTACTTGGCATGGCGCTTACCTTCGCCGCAGTCGGTGCGCTGATCGGCCTGTTCGGCGCCGCATTGAATATCCAGGCACGCCTGCAATCGCCCTGGGTGCTGGGCGTGTTCGCCGTCTTCTTCGTGGTCTTCGCCCTGGCCATGTTCGACGTATTCAACCTGCGCCTGCCCGCCTTTATCCGCGGCCCGGCGGAAAATCTCGGTAATCGCGCCCAGGGTGGCTCGATCCCCGGCGCGGCGGTCATGGGCGCGCTGTCCTCACTAGTGGTCTCGCCGTGCATTTCCGCGCCACTGGCCGGCGCATTGATCTATATCAGCGCCACTGGTGACGCCTGGGGCGGCGCCCTGCGCCTGTTCGCCCTGGCCATCGGGATGGGTGTGCCTCTGATTCTGGTAGCGATGTTCGGCAAGACCCTGCTGCCCCGCTCCGGCCCTTGGCTCAACCAGGTCAAGCAGGCCTTCGGCTTCGGTTTGCTGGCCGTGGCCATCTGGTTGCTGGAACGAATCATTCCCGGCCCGCTGAGCCTGGCGCTGTGGGCAGCACTGGCGGCAGGCGTTGCCGTCCAGCTCGGCCTGTTCGACCGGGGGCCGCGCAGCGGCATCGCCCGGGTGGCCCAGGCTGCGGCGCTGTTGTTCGCCATCTACTCAGCCGCTGCCCTGTTCGGCGCGCTGGCCGGCAATTCCGATCCGCTGCGGCCGCTGCACGCGCTTGCCAACAGCAGCTCCGCAGTCAACAACAGCGAAACCAGCTATTTCACCAAGGTCACCACCGCCGAGGGGGTCCGCCAACAACTGGAGCAGGCGCGTGCAGCAGGTCGTCCGGCGATCGTCGAGCTGTCCGCCGATTGGTGCATCAGCTGCAAGGTGATTGAGCGGGAGATCATCAACCATCCCAGCGTGCGGGCGGGCCTGGACGGATTCGTACGCGTGCAGTTGGATGTGACCGATAATACAGCCGACCAACGCGCCTGGCTGACCGAACAACAACTGTTCGGACCGCCCGCGTTCCTGTTTCTGGATAGCCAGGGGCAGGAGATTCCAGAGCTACGGATTCAGGGCGAAGTGCCGCGCGAGACTTTCATTCGCTATATGAATGCAGCGGTGGAGGCTGGTTGATGGGCTCCGCCCTCCTCAATCAAATTCCGCAAAAACCCAGCCATCATGCTGACATCTGATGACATACCACTGGTTCTGGACAGCTCTTTAGTAATCCGGCAAACTCTTCGCCCATTGATGACCGTCGAGTCAATTGCCAACCAACGCCCCGGAATTTTCTGAATGGCCAGTTTCCTGGTTCTGCATGGACCCAATCTGAATCTGCTCGGCAGCCGCGAACCCGGTGTGTATGGTGCCGTCACCCTGGAGCAGATCAACAACCGACTGCTCGAACAGGCCCAGCGCGATGGTCACCAGCTGCAGGTGCTGCAGAGCAACGCCGAGTACCAGCTGATCGACCGCATTCACGCCGCCCGGGACGAAGGCATCGATTTCATCATCATCAATCCCGCCGCCTTTACCCATACCAGCGTCGCAATACGTGACGCATTGCTGGCGGTGAGCATCCCATTCATCGAAGTGCATCTTTCCAACGTGTACAGACGCGAAGCCTTCCGTCATCACTCCTATTTTTCGGACATCGCCGAGGGAGTCATCTGCGGGCTGGGAGCTGAAGGTTACGCACTGGCTCTGCAAGCGGCTGTACGCAGACTCGAACAAAACTGAAACGATCAACATTTGCCCTGGAGCGCAAGTACCAATGGATATCCGCAAAGTAAAGAAACTCATCGAACTGCTTGAAGAATCCGGCATCGACGAGCTGGAGATTCACGAAGGCGAAGAATCCGTTCGGATAAGCCGGCACAGCCAGCAGGCCGCCATGCCCCAACAGTATTTCCAGGCCCCGGTCGCCGCTGCACCAGCACCTGCCGCAGCTCCGGCTGCCGCCGCCCCTGCCGCCGAAGCCGCTCCGGCCGAGCCGTCCGGCCATCTGGTTCGCTCGCCGATGGTCGGTACCTTCTATCGCTCGCCGTCGCCTGAGTCGCCTTCCTTTGTTGAAGTCGGCCAGACCGTCAAGGCCGGCGACGTGCTGTGCATCGTTGAAGCCATGAAGATGATGAACCACATCGAAGCGGACAAGACCGGTGTCATCCAGGCGATCCTGGTGGACAACGGCCAGCCGGTGGAATTCGATCAACCCCTGTTCAGCATCGCCTGAGCCCGACCCGGAGGCTGCGATGCAGAAAGTACTCATAGCCAACCGTGGCGAAATTGCACTGCGCATCATCCGCGCCTGCAAAGAGCTGGGGTTGAAGACCGTGGCAGTGCATTCCACTGCCGACCGCGAACTCATGCACCTGGCGATGGCTGACGAAACCGTCTGCATCGGCCCGGCCGTCGCGACCGAGTCATACCTGAACATCCCTCGCATCATCAGCGCGGCGGAAGTCACTGGCGCCGACGGTATCCATCCCGGCTACGGCTTCCTAGCGGAAAACGCCGATTTCGCCGAACAGATCGAGAATTCCGGCTTCACCTTTATCGGCCCCAGCGCCGAGGTGATTCGCCTGATGGGTGACAAGGTCTCGGCCATTGCCGCCATGAAGAAGACCGGCGTACCGACGGTGCCCGGCTCCGATGGTCCGTTGCCCGAGAACGAGGACGAGTGCCTGAAGATCGGCCGTCGGGTCGGTTATCCAGTGATCATCAAGGCCGCCGGTGGTGGTGGTGGTCGCGGCATGCGCGTGGTGCACAAGGAAGAAGAGCTGATCAAATCGATCCGCCTGACCCGCACCGAAGCCGGCGCGGCCTTCGGCAACCCGATGGTCTACCTGGAAAAGTTCCTGACCAACCCGCGTCACGTGGAAGTGCAGGTACTGTCCGACGGCCAGGGCCACGCCATTCATCTGGGCGACCGCGACTGCTCCCTGCAACGCCGCCACCAGAAGATCATCGAAGAAGCCCCTGCCCCCGGTATCGACGAGAAGGCCCGTGCCGAGGTTCAGGCCCGCTGCGTTCAGGCTTGTATCGACCTGGGCTACCGTGGCGCCGGTACCTTCGAGTTTCTCTATGAGAACGGCGAGTTCTTCTTCATCGAGATGAACACCCGGATTCAGGTGGAGCACCCGATCTCCGAGATGGTTACCGGCATCGACATCGTCAAGGAGCAGATCCGTATTTGCGCCGGCGAGCCGTTGAGCATCAAGCAGGAAGATGTGGTCATTCGTGGTCATTCCATCGAGTGCCGGATCAACGCCGAAGACCCGAACAGCTTCATGCCAAGCCCCGGTACGGTGACTTTCTTCCACGCGCCCGGTGGCAACGGCGTGCGGGTAGATTCGCACCTGTACAGCGGCTACAAGGTACCGCCGAACTATGATTCGCTGATCGGCAAGCTGATCACCTACGGCGCCAGCCGGGATGAAGCCATGATGCGCATGCGCAACGCCCTGGATGAGCTGGTGGTTGACGGCATCAAGACCAATACCCCGCTGCACCGTGAACTGGTGCGGGACCCCGAGTTCTGCAAGGGTGGAGTCAACATCCACTACCTGGAACACAAGCTGGGTATCAGCTGATCCGATAAGCTCGTTGTCAGCTTATCAACCGGACCGGGAGGCAGAGCATCGCTTCCCGGTTTTTTATTTCCGCTGTTAGCTTTAAGCTTCCCCTTTTTCCCAAGGAAACATTATGCCCTGGCTCCAACTGCGTCTTGCCATTACCCCCGATCAGGCCGAGCCGATGGAGGACCTGCTGCTGGGGCTGGACGCCGTGTCGGTAACCTTTATGGACGCCGAGGATCAGCCGATCTTCGAACCGGACCTGGGTACGACGCCATTGTGGTCGCACACTCATCTGCTGGCGCTGTTCGAAGCCGACGCCGACCCGCAAACCCTGCTCGCTCAACTGCAACAGATCTGGCCAGGCGAGTTACCGGAACACCAATTCGAAGAGATCGCCGACCAGGACTGGGAACGCAGCTGGATGGACAACTTCCAGCCGATGCGCTTCGGCCGTCGCCTGTGGATCGTACCCAGCTGGCACGAGGCGCCGGAGCCGGACGCGGTGAATCTGCTGCTGGACCCCGGCCTGGCCTTCGGCACAGGTACTCACCCGACCACCGCCTTGTGCCTGGAATGGCTGGATGGCCAACAACTGGACGGCTTGCAGGTGATCGACTTCGGTTGTGGCTCGGGCATTCTGGCCATCGCCGCGCTGCTGCTGGGCGCCGACCGGGTCGTGGGAACCGATATAGACCCCCAGGCCCTGGAAGCCTCCCGGGACAATGCCCAGCGCAACCAGTTGGCGGACGCACGCCTGCCGCTATACCTGCCCGCTGACATGCCGGCCGAGCCGGCGGACTTGGTAGTAGCCAATATCCTGGCCGGCCCGCTGGTCAGCCTGGCGCCGCAGTTGACCGCCCTGGTCAAGCCCGGCGGGCGCATCGCTCTATCCGGTATTCTCGCCGAGCAAACCGAGGATATCCTGGCTGCCTACCGTGACGCCTTCGAGCTGGACCCGGTAGCCAACAAGGATGGCTGGATTCGGGTCAGCGGTGTACGGCGCGACGTAGCGCCGTGATGTGCTTGCGGGCACAATATCGCGCATATTGCATAGCGATGCGTCCCGATTGATCGCCGGAAAAGGATTCACATGAGCGAGCTGCTGGTCACCCAATGCCCTTTTTGCCAGACCCGTTTCCGGCTGACACCGGAACAATTGCAGGTCGCCGCCGGCAATGTGCGTTGTGGTGCCTGCCTGGAAGTCTTCCATGCTGCCGATACCGCCGTGCCTGCATCACCACCCGCTTCAGCACCGCAGCCGGCGGCACCGCAACGGCAGTCCGCATTGCTTGATGACGATATGGATGAACCCGACCTGCAGGCCCTGGGGTTGGACGAGTCGATCATCGATGAGGTCAACCCCGGTGGCATGACCGGCCATCGGCGCACCGGATTGGAAGCGGCAGCGACCGAGCCCCCTGCCGCTACTCAGACCACCGTCGAGGCGCAAGCTGACGAGCCGGCAACCGACGGTTTCGCCGATCTGCATGAGGACTTTCTCGCCACGCCTCCGGCCCAGGACTTTGGCCCGGACTTCGACCATAACCGGCGTGGCATCCAGAGCCTGCGACCAGTCGATGAGGAGTATGCCGACCGGGGCATCTTCCGCCGCGACCAGCCCGCCGATACGCCCCGACCCGCACCTGAGCCCATTAGCGACGATACCGGGTCGGCAGCCATCGCAGCCGACCCGACCGTCGCCGATGGCCCGGGGGCTGATGACCGTCAGGAGCCGATCATCAGCCCCATGCTCTGGCCAGCACTGGATGAGGCGCTACTGGAAACGCCGCCGGCCCGCCGCCGTCAGCGCCCCTGGCTGTGGGGCACGCTCTGTGTGCTGGCATTGTTGGCCTTGCCGGCACAGTTCATCTATTACAATTTCGATGCCCTGGCCCGTGACCAGCGCAGCCGGCCGCTGCTCGAGAACCTGTGCTTTCTCGCCCAATGCGAACTACCGGCACGGGTGGATATCAGCCGTATCCGCAGCGCCAATCTGCTGGTGCGTCAGCATCCCGAGTTTCCCAACGCCCTGGCCATCGATGTGATTCTCTACAACCGGGCGGATTTCGAGCAACCGTTTCCGGTGTTGCAGATGCACTTCACCGATGCTGGTGGTCGTAATGTGGCCAGCCGGCGTTTCCGACCGGAAGAGTATCTCTCGGGTGAGCTGGCCGGCGTCCGGCTGATGCCACCACAGACGCCAATCCATGTGGCCCTCGATATGCTTGATCCGGGCCCGCAGGCCAGCGGCTACAGTCTGGAATTTGCCAGCCCCTGAGCAATGGGGCTTGGCACGACTCAGTCGATCCATTGATCAAATATCAGCCAGACAGTCTTTATATGGTCATCGGTAGCAGGTATGATAGCGGCCCTCTTCACATTTCTGACCCTGCCCGAACACGTCCTGCGGTTTTGGGGCGCACACCATTGACCAACGAGTACAGGGATGGACATGCAGTGATCAGCATCGGACCCTATCAGTTGACCAGCCGCGTGATCCTGGCTCCCATGGCCGGTGTAACAGATCGCCCATTCCGCAGCATGTGCCGGAAACTGGGTGCCGGCCTGGTGGTCTCGGAGATGGTCACCAGTGATACCCGCCTCTGGCATAGCCGCAAATCCCGCCAACGCCTCGATCATAGCGGCGAGCCGGCACCCCGTTCAGTGCAGATTGCCGGCGGCGACCCGCAGATGATGGCCGATGCCGCGCGGATGAACCGCGACAATGGCGCCCAGATTATCGATATCAACATGGGTTGCCCGGCGAAGAAGGTCTGCAACAAGGCCGCCGGTTCCGCCCTGTTACGCGACGAGCGGCTGGTGACGGAGATTCTTGAAGCCGTGGTCGGCGCCGTGGATATTCCGGTGACGCTGAAGATCCGTACCGGCTGGGACCCAGAGCACCGCAACGGCGTGACGATCGCGCGCATCGCCGAGCAGAGCGGTATCCAGGCACTGGCCGTGCATGGCCGCACCCGCAGCGAGCTGTACACCGGGCAGGCCGAGTACGACACCATCGCCCGCATCCGCCAGGCAATTTCCATCCCGCTGTTCGCCAATGGCGATATCGACTCTCCGGAGAAAGCCCTCGATGTGCTGGAGCAGACCGGCGCCGATGCGGTAATGATCGGCCGCGCCGCCCAGCGCCGTCCCTGGATCTTTGGCGAGATCGAGCACTATCTGCGCCACGGCGAATCGCTGCCCGAACCGGGCCTGGCCTGGCAGCAGACCCTGCTGCTGACTCACCTTGATGCCTTGCATGAATTCTATGGCGAACAGCAGGGCGTGCGCATCGCCCGCAAGCATGTCGGCTGGCAACTGGAAGCACTCCCCGGAGCCGAAGAGTTCCGCCGCCACTTCAACCGCATGGATTGTGCCCAGCAGCAACGCCTTGCGATTGCAGACTTCTTCAACCGCTTGATGGATGGAGGCCTCGCGGCATGAACCAACTGAATACATCCCAGATCGACGGAAACCTACCCGTGAGCGAGACCCCCGAGGCAGATCTATCCTGCCCCCCGAACGACCCCCTGGCCGGAACACAGACCCTGCGCGACAGTGTCGAACAGGCGCTGCGTAACTACTTCGAGCATCTGGACGGCCAGGATGTCACCGACGTCTACAACATGGTGCTGGCGGAAATCGAAGCGCCGTTGCTGGAAAGTGTCATGGACTACGTGCGCGGCAACCAGACCCGCGCCTCGGAGGTGCTGGGGCTGAACCGCGGCACCCTGCGCAAAAAGCTCAAACAGTACGGCCTGCTCTGAGCGCGCAATCTGTTTTTCGCTTGAAGCCTCGCCGCTTGAAGCTGTTTTTTCACCAACCTGATATGGATCCAAGATGACCGACCAAACCACCCGCCTGCCGGTACGCCGCGCGCTGATCAGCGTCTCGGACAAGACCGGTATTGTCGATTTCGCCCGTGAACTCAGCGCGCTGGGCGTGGACATTTTGTCCACCGGCGGCACCTACAAACTGCTGCGGGACAATGGCATCGACGCCGTGGAAGTCGCCGATTACACCGGCTTCCCGGAAATGATGGACGGTCGGGTGAAAACGCTGCATCCGAAGATCCATGGCGGCATTCTCGGCCGTCGCGACCTGGATGGCGCGGTCATGGCCGAGCATGGCATCCAGCCGATCGACATGGTGGTGGTCAACCTTTACCCCTTCGCGGCGACCGTGGCCAAACCCGGCTGCACCCTGCCCGACGCTATCGAGAATATCGACATTGGCGGCCCGACCATGGTCCGCTCGGCAGCCAAGAACCACAAGGATGTCGCGATCGTGGTCAATGCTGGTGATTACGCCAGCCTGCTGGACGGCCTCAAACAAGGTGGCCTGACCTACGCCCAGCGTTTCGATCTGGCGCTCAAGGCCTTCGAGCATACTGCCGCCTATGACGGCATGATCGCCAACTACCTGGGCACCATCGACCAGGCCCGCGACACCCTGAGCACCGATGAGCGCGCCGCCTTCCCGCGCACCTTCAATAGCCAGTTCATCAAGACTCAGGACATGCGCTACGGGGAGAACCCGCACCAGAGTGCCGCCTTCTACCGCGAAGCCGAGCCGGCGGAGGCTTGCATCGCCACCGCCACCCAGCTGCAGGGCAAGGAACTGTCCTACAACAATGTTGCCGACACCGACGCCGCGCTGGAGTGCGTCAAGAGCTTCAGCAAGCCGGCTTGCGTCATCGTCAAGCACGCCAACCCCTGCGGTGTAGCGGTGGTCCCGGAAGACGAAGGTGGCATTCGCAAGGCTTATGAGCTGGCCTTCGCCACCGATAGCGAATCCGCCTTCGGCGGCATCATCGCCTTCAACCGCGAGCTGGACGGCGACACAGCCAAGGCTATTGTCGAGCGCCAGTTCGTCGAAGTGATCATCGCGCCCAGCGTCAGCGCCGAAGCCCGCGACATTGTTGCCGCCAAAGCCAATGTGCGCCTGCTCGAATGCGGCCAGTGGCCGGCCGAACGGGTCCAGGACCTGGACTACAAGCGCGTCAATGGCGGCCTGCTGGTGCAAAGCCGGGATACCGGCATGATCACCGAAGCCGACCTTAAAGTGGTGACCAAGCGCGCGCCGACCGAGAAGGAAATCCACGACCTGATTTTCGCCTGGAAGGTAGCCAAGTTCGTTAAATCCAATGCCATCGTCTATGCCAGCAACCGCCAGACCATCGGTGTGGGCGCCGGCCAGATGAGCCGGGTCAACTCCGCGCGCATTGCCGCCATCAAGGCTGAACATGCCGGTCTGCCGGTCGAGGGCGCGGTCATGGCTTCCGACGCCTTCTTCCCGTTCCGCGATGGTATCGATAACGCTGCGGCCGTGGGTATCCGTGCGGTGATCCAGCCCGGCGGTTCCATGCGCGACCAGGAAGTGATCGATGCCGCTGATGAGGCCGGTATTGCCATGGTATTCACCGGCATGCGTCACTTCCGTCACTGAGTAGGGTTACGGCCGCGCTGAAGCCGCATCTGCTGGCTTCAGCGCGGCCTTGTTTCGAGTTGCTAGCGGAACCCCAAATGCAATTTTGAGGTATACAGAATGAATGTACTGATTATCGGCAGTGGCGGGCGTGAGCATGCCCTGGCGTGGAAAGTGGCGCAGGATGAGCGCGTCGAGAAAGTCTTTGTCGCCCCGGGTAACGCCGGTACCGCAATCGAGGCCAAGTGCGAGAACCTGGCCATTGATGTGCTGGAACTGGACAAGCTGGCCGACTTTGCCGCTGCCAACGTTGCGCTGACCATCGTCGGCCCTGAAGCCCCGCTGGTTGCGGGCGTGGTCGACCTGTTCCGCGAGCGCGGCCTGCAATGCTACGGCCCGACTGCCGGCGCCGCCCAACTGGAAGGCTCCAAGGCTTTCACCAAGGACTTCCTGGCGCGCCACAAGATTCCCACCGCCGATTACGCCAACTTCACCGAAGTCGAACCGGCGCTGGCCTACTTGCGTGACAAAGGCGCGCCGATCGTGATCAAGGCCGACGGCCTGGCCGCCGGCAAGGGCGTGATCGTCGCCATGACACTGGCAGAGGCCGAAGCAGCGGTCCGCGACATGCTGGCGGGTAACGCCTTCGGTGCAGCCGGCTCACGGGTAGTCATCGAGGAGTTCCTGGATGGCGAGGAAGCCAGCTTCATCGTCATGGTCGACGGCGAGCATGTATTGCCGATGGCCACCAGCCAGGATCACAAGCGGGTCGGCGATGGCGACACCGGCCCCAATACCGGCGGCATGGGCGCTTACTCCCCCGCACCGGTGGTGACCAGTGCAGTACACCAGCGGGTCATGGACGAAGTCATCTGGCCGACCGTGCGCGGCATGGCGGCTGAAGGAAATGTCTATACCGGCTTCCTGTATGCTGGCCTGATGATCGACAAGTCGGGCGCACCCAAGGTGATCGAATTCAATTGCCGCTTCGGTGACCCAGAGACCCAGCCCATCATGCTGCGTCTGCAGAGCAGCCTGGTGGAGCTGATCGAGGCTGCCCTCGCAGGTAACCTAGACCGTACCGATGCCCGCTGGGATCCTCGCCCAAGCCTGGGCGTGGTGCTGGCGGCCGGTGGCTACCCGGGCGACTATGCCAAGGGCCAGGTTATCAGCGGTCTCGATCAGGCGACCAGCGCCGATGGCAAGGTATTCCATGCGGGTACCGCGCTGCAGGACGGCAACGTCGTCACCCAAGGTGGACGTGTGCTGTGCGCCACCGCACTGGGTGACAGCGTCAAGGCAGCGCAGCAGGGCGCTTATGATCTTGCCGAAAAGATCAGCTGGGATGGCTGCTTCTACCGCTCGGATATCGGCTACCGCGCCATCGAGCGGGAAAGCTGATTTACAACCCGCCGACCCTTGGTCCGGTCGGCGGGTTATCTGCCATGCCGTGGCTATCACCAGGCCAGCCTTGCACTCGGCCGTGCAGCTCAGCAGAATAGTCGTTCATTGCCCAAGGATAGGACAGATAAATTGAAGCAGACTCTGAGGTTGTTGTGCGCCAGTCTGGTGGGCCTTTGTCTGTTGATGGACAATCTGTGGGCTCAGGACGCTGGCAGTGCGCATTCAGGCTACCAGACCTTCGTCGATACCAGCGGTCAGCTGGCATTGAATGACATTCTTTCCAATCGCTACGCCAACCTGTTCGTTCCCAGCACCGGCAGCCCCTTCAAACTGCCCGGCGGGACTGCCGCACTGTGGGTGCAGGTGCCATTGCAGCATCAGGACACCTACCTGCTGGAACTGCACAACCCGAGCATTGCCCGTATCCATGTTTATCTCCTGAGAAACGATGTGTTGCGCGCGGCGTATACCGGCGGCACCACCAATGCCCGCGCCACGGTGCCCCTGCCCCATGAGGGTTTCGCCTTTCCCATCAACGTGCAGGCCAGCCCCGAACAGAAACTACTGGTACGGCTACAGAACGATTATCCGGTCAGCACGCATATCAGTCTGGTGACACTGAGCGAAGCCACCCGCATCCACACCCGGCATCAGGCGCTGCAGGGCATGCTGGTCGGTCTGCTGCTGGGGCTGGCGTTGAATTGCCTGTTGCAGGGTTCATTGCGCAACGACCCGCTGCATCTGCTCATGGCAATAAGCGCCCTCCTGTTCGGCCTGAGCAGCCTCAGCGGCGTCGGCTGGGCGCTGCATAACCTGGAGTTCCTACAAGGCCGTACCGGGGCCTTGCTGCATCTGTCCGGCCTGGTTGTACTTGCCGCGACCCTGCATGGCCTGTATCCGATCCCCGGCACCGCGGGTGATCGCAGTGAGCGCATCGCCATTCTGCTGGTCGGCGCCCTCATACTACTGCTCAGCATCGCACTGCCCGGTCTGCTCGAACAGACGCTGTCGATCGTACGCATCGGTCTGCCGCTGACCATGGCCTTGCTGAGCGCCGTAATGCTGTGGCGGCGTGAGCATATCGACCGGTTGTTTCTGTGCGGCACGCTGCTGTTGATCGGTAGCTGGCTGCTCGAACAGGCGCTCGGTGTACCGCCCCATGACCTGACCCGGCACCTGGTCGACTTTCTGTTGTGGGGCGCGCTGGCCTGCTATTCCGCCAGCCTTTACCGGCGCCTGCAACGCAACATGATCAAGCGCGTCAGGCAGCGCCACGAGGAAGCGGCCTTGCTGGCTCAGCGCAATGCCCGGGCGGAGTTCCTGGCCCGCATCAGTCATGAAGTTCGCACGCCCATGAACGGGGTGCTGGGCATGTCCGAGCTGCTGCTCAACACGGCCCTCTCGTCCAAGCAACGCGATTACGTGCAGACCATCCATGGATCAGGCACCGAGCTGCTGAGCCTGATCAATGACATTCTGGACATCTCACGGCTGGAGTCCGGGCAACTGACGCTCGATAACCTGCGCTTCGACCTGCACGCATTGATCAATGACTGCCTCGAGAACCATCGCAACCGCCTCGCCAGCCAGCCAATAGAACTCATCGGCTTTATTCACCCGGATGTCCCCCAATTGATGGAAGGTGATCCGGCCCGTCTGCGGCAGGTCATCATGAGTCTGCTGAACAGTGCCACGCTGAATACTGCCGACGGCGAGATTCTACTGGCCGTCGGTCTGGAACGTCAGGCCTCCGACCTCCCGGTGCTGCGTCTGGCCATTCAGGACAGCGGCCACGGCATGAGTGCCGATGCCCGCAGCAGCCTGCTGGACATTGCCACCCCCGGTGAGCGACTGCTGCGCATACTTGAAGGCCAGGGACAGTTGTCGCTGTACATTTCGCAACAGCTGATCCGCATGATGGGTGGCCAGGTGGGTATCAAGGAAGGCGCCGGAGGACTGCCCGGCGGCGCGGCGGCTGCCGGGACCACCGTGTGGGTGTCGATACCGGCACGCTTTATCGACAGCCCGGTGGAGGCCGATCAACAGGGCCGCTGTCTGGTCGACCGCAGCATCCTCATCGTCGATGACAATGCCACCTCCCGCAAGGTACTGCAGCAGCAGGCCAGCGCCTGGCAAATGGCACCCCGCACCGCCTCCAGCGGCCGTGAGGCGCTGGCCATCCTGCGCGCCCAGGCCAACCTTGACAGCCCCTTCGATATCCTGGTGGTCGACCAGTCCATGCCCGGCATGACCGGCCTGGAACTGGCCAGCAAGATCAAGGACGACCCGATCATCAGCAATGACCTGCTGGTGGTCATGCTGACCGGCGTGAACCAGCTGCCCAGCCGTATCGTTGCCCGTAATGCTGGGATCCACCGGGTGCTGAACAAACCGGTATCCGGCCATACTCTGCGGGCTACCCTGATCGACGGCTGGCTGCAACGTCGCGAACAAGCCACCGCCACGCTGCGCCGGGAAGCGCAGCAGCCTTCGGAACAGAGTTCGGAACAGGCTGATTTTATGGTGCTGGTCGCTGAGGACAACGCCGTTTCCACCCGTGTGATTCAGGGCATGCTGTCAAAACTGAAAGTGGCCTGCGAGGCGGTGGAGAATGGCCGGGAGGCGGTGCAAGCGGTTACCCAGAATCGTTATGACCTGGTCCTGATGGATTGCGAGATGCAGGAGATGGACGGGTTTACCGCCACGGAGCAGATCCGCCAATGGGAGCAGCAACATGCCCTGTCGCCGATTCCGATCATTGCCCTGACCGCTCACATCCTCCCGGAGCATCGCGAGCGGGCACGTCGCTCCGGTATGAATGGCCACATGGCCAAGCCGATCGACCTGGCCCAACTCAAGGCGCTACTGGATCATTGGATGGCGCAGCGAACGCCCCGATCAAAGGACCGTTGAGAGCCCGCCTGTGAATGCAGCCGGACCGCTGCACCCGTCGTGGCGACGGCATAGTTGGCCAGCAGGGTGTTGACTATGGTTTTGATCGACATGGGGGCAGCTCCTCCTGTTTGAACTGCCAACCATACTGCCCCGACGATACGGCCTCGACCATTGAAATGCTTCAATGGTCGCCATAGATCGAATTACCTGCCCAGAGAGTACCGCCCCGCTCCGTCAGGAGCCGGGCGGTCATTCAACGTTGCGGGCGATTTGCCCCACCACGCCGCTTGCTCTTGCCGGCACCGGTTTCCCGCGGCGGCAGGCCAGTGTGCTGAGTGAGCAGCTGGCCGGCCTTCGGAGTGCCCGGCTTGGTGGACTGCTTGCGCCGGGCGCTGTGGTAGCCGCCTTCGATCGCCGGCTGGAAGGTCGGAATCAGATGCTGCTTGCTGTTACCGATAAGATCGGCGCGGCCCATTTCCTTGAGCGCCTCGCGCAGCATCGGCCAGTTGTTGGCATCGTGATAACGCAGGAATGCCTTGTGCAAACGACGCTGCTTCTCACCTTTGACGATGCCCACCTCTTCGGTCTTGTAACCCACCTTGCGCAGCGGGTTCTTGCCTGAGTGGTACATGGCTGTGGCAGTTGCCATCGGAGAGGGATAGAACGCCTGTACCTGATCCGCCCGGAATCCGCTGCGTTTGAGCCACAGGGCCAGATTCATCATGTCTTCATCGGTGGTACCCGGATGGGCGGCGATGAAATAGGGAATCAGATATTGTTCCTTGCCTGCCTCCCGGCTGTACTTCTCGAACATCTTCTTGAAGGTGTCGTAACTACCGATGCCCGGCTTCATCATCTTCGACAGCGGGCCTTCCTCGGTATGCTCGGGAGCGATCTTCAGATAGCCACCGACATGATGACTCACCAGCTCCTTGACGTATTCCGGCGAACGTACCGCCAGGTCGTAACGCAAGCCCGAGGCAATCAGGATGCGCTTGACGCCCGGCAACTCGCGCGCCTTGCGATACAGTCCGATCAGCGAGGAATGGTCGGTATTGAGGTTATCGCAAACGCCCGGCCATACGCAGGACGGCTTGCGGCAGGACGCCTCGATCTCCGGGCTCTTGCAGGCCAGACGATACATATTGGCAGTCGGCCCGCCGAGATCGGAAATGGTCCCGGTAAAGCCCGGCACCTTGTCGCGGATCTCTTCGATCTCGTTGATGATCGACTCGTGGGAGCGGCTCTGGATAATGCGACCTTCGTGCTCGGTGATCGAGCAGAAAGTGCAGCCACCGAAACAACCGCGCATGATGTTCACCGAGAAGCGGATCATGTCGTAGGCGGGAATCTTCGCATCACCATAGGCCGGGTGCGGAATCCGCGCATAGGGCAGCCCAAACACGTAATCCATTTCTTCGGTGCTCAGGGGAATCGGCGGCGGATTGAACCAGACGTCCCGATCCCCGTGACGCTGCACCAGCGCCCGGGCGTTGCCGGGGTTGGTTTCCAGGTGCAGCACGCGGTTGGCGTGAGCATAGAGCACCGGATCATTGCGCACTTTCTCATAGGAAGGCAGACGGATCACGGTACGGTCGCGCTCCAACCGCGGATGATGCAGCAGCTCGACGACCTGCACCTCAGCCTCAGTCGCCGTCTCGGGCGCATCCCCCGCCGCCTGCTCTACCGCGCAAGCGGCGGTATCCTGGGTGTTAACGTAGGGGTTGATGATCTTGTCGACCTTACCGGGCCGGTCTACGCGGGTAGAGTCCAGCTCGAACCAACCCTCCGGCGTGTCCTTGCGGATGAACGCCGTACCGCGGATATCCGTCATGCTGCCAACGGGTTCGCCACGGCTCAGGCGATGGGCGACTTCCACCACGGCCCGCTCGGCGTTGCCGTAGATCAGGATATCGGCCTTGGTGTTGATCAGCAGCGAGGGTCGGACCTTGTCCTGCCAGTAATCGTAATGGGCAATGCGTCGCAGCGACGCCTCGATGCCACCGAGGATCACTGGCACATCCTTGTAGGCCTCGCGGCAGCGCTGGCAATAGGACAGGCTGGCGCGGTCCGGACGCTTGCCGGCCTTGCCGCCAGCGGTGTAGGCATCATCAGAGCGAATCTTGCGATCAGCGGTGTAGCGGTTGATCATGGAGTCCATGTTGCCGGCGGCGACCCCGAAGAACAGGTTCGGCTTGCCCAGCTGCATGAAGTCGTCCTTGCTGTGCCAGTTGGGCTGGCTGATCATGCCGACACGAAAGCCCTGGGCCTCCAGCAGACGGCCGATGATGGCCATACCGAAGGACGGGTGATCCACATAGGAATCCCCGGTCACGATGATGATGTCGCAACTGTCCCACCCCAACTGGTCCATTTCCGCACGACTCATCGGCAGGAAAGGCGCCGGTCCGAAGCACTCGGCCCAATAGCGGGGATGATCGAACAGCGGTCGGGCCGCCGGCATGCTGAGCGCCATTACCTACTCCTCCCCGTAGCCCTGGTATGAACCGGGCGCGAGGTTTTCAAATCGGGTGTATTTACCAATGAAGGCCATGCGGCACGTGCCGATAGGACCGTTCCGCTGCTTGCCGATGATCAGCTCAGCGATGCCCTTGTCCTGGGTGTCGGGATGGTAGACCTCATCCCGGTAGACGAACATGATCACGTCGGCGTCCTGCTCGATAGCGCCGGATTCACGCAAGTCCGAGTTGATCGGTCGCTTGTTCGGTCGCTGCTCCAGCGAGCGGTTGAGCTGAGATAGAGCCACCACCGGCACGTTGAATTCCTTGGCCAAGGCCTTGAGCGAGCGGGAAATCTCGGAAATCTCGTTGGTACGGTTCTCCGATGAGGCGCCGCCGATCCGCATCAATTGCAGATAGTCGATCATGATCAACCCCAGATCACCGTGCTCACGCACCACCCGCCGCGCCCGGGCGCGCATTTCCATGGGCGACAGGCCAGCGGTATCGTCGATGAAGAGTTTCCGATCATTCAGCAGATTCACTGCCGAGGTCAGCCGCGGCCAATCCTCGTCGTCGAGGCGACCGGAGCGGACCTTGGTCTGGTCGATACGTCCCAGGGACGACAGCATACGCATGATCAGCGATTCACCTGGCATTTCCAGCGAGAACACCAATACCGCCTTCTCACCGCCCATGACCGCATTCTCCACCAGATTCATGGCGAAGGTGGTTTTACCCATGGACGGACGACCGGCGACAATCACCAGGTCCGCCGGCTGCAGGCCAGAGGTCATGCCATCCAGATCGGTGAAGCCGGTGGACAGGCCGGTGATCGAACCTTCGCTGTTGAACAGCGTATCGATACGATCGATGGCCTTGGTCAGCAGCGTATTGACCGATTCGGGGCCGCCGGTCTTGGGGCGGCTTTCGGCAATCGCGAAGATCTTGCGCTCGGCATCGTCGAGCACCTCATTGGGCTGCAGGCCCTTGGGGTTGAACGCGGTGTCGGTGATTTCGGTACTGACGCTGATCAACTGGCGCATGGTCGCGCGCTCGCGGATGATCTGCGCATAAGCGCCGATGTTCGCGGCCGAGGGGGTATTCTTGGCCAGTTGCCCCAGATAGGCCAGGCCGCCAACTTGATCGATCAACCCTTCCCGGTCCAGATCCTCGGCCAGGGTGACCACATCAAACGGTTGATTGCGCCCAGCCAGACGCACCAGCGCACGGAAGATCAGGCGATGATCGTGACGATAGAAATCCGTTTCGCTGACCAGCTCGGCAACCCGCTCCCACGCGGTATTTTCCAGCATGACACCACCGAGTACAGCCTGTTCGGCTTCGATGGAGTGCGGCGGAATTTTCAATGCAGTGGTCTGCAGGTCAAGCTCGGGACGCTCGGCGTAAATCTGATCACTCATGGCTAGAGGCTCGAATCCTGAATCGGCGGGCTTCACATAAAACAACACGGCGCCTGTCGGGGACAAGCGCCGTGCTGGCAAGTCTACCAGAGCAAATCACCCGATCGCGACCATAGGTCGGGACCGGGTGACAGGTCTTGCAGTTGCGGGTACTGCTTAGCCGGCAACCACTACCAGCTTGACGGTAGCTTCAACGTCAGTGTGCAGGTGCACGGCAACGTCAAACTCACCGACAGTGCGCAGCGGGCCTTCAGGCAGGCGCACTTCGCTCTTTTCCAGCTCAACGCCAGCGGCGGTCACGGCATCAGCGATGTCGCGAGTACCGATGGAACCGAACAGTTTACCTTCCTCGCCAGCATTGGCGCTGATGGTAACGGACAGCTCGGCCAGCTTGGCAGCGCGTGCTTCAGCTTCGCCCTTGCGTTCTGCAGCAGCCTTTTCCAGCTCAGCGCGACGCGCTTCGAAGGCTTCTACGTTAGCGGCGGTAGCCGGAGTTGCCTTACCGAACGGCAACAGGAAATTGCGAGCGTAACCAGCTTTAACGGCGACCTTGTCGCCCAGGTTACCCAGATTCGCGATCTTTTCGAGCAGGATAACTTCCATTGCGATGACCTCTTTGAATTCAACCTTGGCTGTTCGGGTCGTCATCACCGGGCGACCCGGAGGGTGGCCTCATGCGTGAGCGAAAGTCGAACAAGCTATCTACAAATGCCAACAACACAATCAGGGGATAAGCAAATCGGACGAAGATAACGAACAACACATACATTCCGATCAACCAACCCGAACCCAGCTTCTTGATACCTACCACGCCGTGCATCAACGCCAGCCCGGCCAGCAGCAAGGGCACGCTGGCCACCGGCGACAGCATGGCCAACTGCGGCCATTGCGGTGCCATGATGACCAGCACCAGCAGGCCGATGGCAGCAAGCGGCGGCAGGCGCAGCTGATGAAAGTCCTGACGAAAACCGCCCGGGTTGTACAACCGGGCCTGCCAGGACCGTGCAATCATCAGGCTGACCAGAGCCATCAGCATATGCATGGCCCCCATCACCCCGCCGAGCACGGGTATCATCAGTTCATCGAGACGGGCCAGCAATGCGGCCTGTTCTGCCTCTGCGAGCTGCAACCCCATCTGCGGCAGCAGCTCCGGCAGCATCTCTCGGAACCCATCGGCCATCGCCTGTAACGGCTCGGCCAACGCCATCAGCAACGCCAGCGTGTAAACCACGCCGAGCGGTACGGCTAACAGCAGCACGCGGACCCAGTCGTTGTGCTGACGCAGCACCACGGCCAGGCCGGCACTGCCGAGCATGACCAGCAAGGGCGTCAGGTCCCCGAGAAAAGTCCAGACCAGTGCCGGCAACATGCCCCAGGCGAGTATCGGCAAAGCTTCCGACAGCCCGCGGCGCAGGATCACCAGCGCCAGGGCCGCCGCACTGAACCAGAACAGCAGTGGTATGGCCGCAGCGATGGCTACTGCAAAGGTAGCCTCTCTGCGACCGCGCATGATGTACTCAGCTAAACCACGCATGCCGGTTCGGTATCCCCTGATTACGGGTTTGAGCTGCCGCTCAGCGACCGTGACTGTCGGTGAAGGGCAGCAGAGCCAGGTAGCGGGCGCGTTTGATAGCGACTGCCAGCTGACGCTGGTACTTGGCCTTTGTACCGGTGATACGGCTGGGTACGATCTTGCCGGTTTCGGTGATGTAGGCCTTCAGGGTGTTGAGATCTTTGTAATCGATCTCTTTAACGCCTTCAGCGGTAAAACGGCAGAACTTTCTGCGACGGAAAAAACGTGCCATGGCAGCGTCTCCTTTTAACTGGAATGGGAACCGAAAAACTTACTCGTCGTCACCGGAATCGGTATCGTCGCTATCGTCAGCGTCTTTACCGGAATCGGTGTCTTCATCGCTGCGCTCACGGCGCTCACGACGCTCGCCACGACCAGTGTCTTCAGGCTTGAGCATGTCGGACTGTTCGGTGATGGCTTCGTCACGACGGATGACCATGTTGCGAATGACGGCATCGTTGTAACGGAAGTTTTCGGTCAGCTCTTCCAGTGCTTTGGCGCTGCACTCGACGTTGAGCATGATGTAGTGAGCTTTGTGGATCTTGTCGATCGGGTAAGCCAGTTGACGGCGACCCCAATCTTCCAGACGGTGAATCTTGCCGCCGTCTTCTTCGATCAGCTTGGTGTAACGCTCAACCATCGCGTTAACCTGCTCGCTTTGGTCCGGGTGAACCAGAAATACGATTTCGTAATGACGCATTTTGTGCTCCTTACGGGTTATAGCCAGCCACCCAAAATGGTCTGGCAAGGAGTAGAACTCAGGTTTGGGGCGGCCATTCTAGGGAAGTGGTTGCGAACTGGCAAGGAAAAGCGGGAGCACAACCGAAAAAGAGGCCAGCTTGGGGCTCTGTCAGCGTCTGCAAGGAAAAGGTTGGCCGGCAGGGCCACGCCGACACGCCGTAAACCCATCCCTGGGGGCTCGCGGTTGCCATCCATGGCAACCGACGGTCGGCCCAACCCTACCGACCAACCTTTTCGGAAAGCTCCATGCTGCTGTTGGTTTCAAACCCTCAACCACTCGACCGCTTTGTACTTCCGAGCCACGCAAATGCCACGGCCAGCCTATGTGTTGCATGTGGAGCAAAGCCTCTGTCGCCATGGATGGCGACAGGGAGCCTACAGGGAAGTATTCACGGCGTCTTTGCGTAATGTGCAACACATAGGCGGGCTGCACGGACTTGCAAGAACAGACTAACCAAGCGCTCTAGCAGTACGCTGACGCACCGCCTCGAACAGACAGACACCCGCAGCGACCGAGACATTCAGGCTGCTGACACCGCCAGCCATGGGCAACTTCGCCAGATAGTCGCAATGCTCGCGGGTCAGTCGGCGCATGCCGGCCCCTTCCGCGCCCATGACGATCACCGTGGGTATGGTCAGATCTACCTGATACAGCAGTTGATCCGCCTCCCCTGCCGTGCCAACCACCCAGAGCCCGCGCTGCTGCAATTGCTTGAGCGTGCGCGCCAGATTGGTCACCGCTACCAGTGGTACGGTTTCGGCGGCACCACAGGCGACCTTGCGCACCGTCGGTGACAAGCTGGCCGAGCGATCCTTGGGGATGATCACGGCCTGGGCTCCCGCAGCATCAGCACTGCGCAGGCAGGCGCCGAGGTTGTGCGGATCAGTCACCCCATCGAGCACCAGTAGCAAGGGCGTGCCATCCAGCTTATCGAGCAGACTGCCGAGCATATCCTCGGACCACAGCTGGCTGGGCGTAACCTGGGCGACGACACCCTGATGCACACCGCCATCCGCCAGGCGATCAAGCACGTCAGGCAACACGCGCTCTATATCGACCCCCGCGCCCGCTGCCAGATCCAGGACGGCCTGCATGCGCGCGTCCAGTCGACCGCGCTGCACTTCCAACTGTTTTACTCGACGCGGCGCACGTTCGAGCATGGCCTGCACCGCGTGCAGGCCATAGATGTATTCCAGATCACTCATGTTCCGTCAGTCCACCTTGCGCTTACGCGGCGCCCGCGGCTTGCCGCCAGGCTTGCGTTCGCTACCGCCCGGCCGACCGCCCGAACGGGCTGCCGGTGCAGAAGCACCACGCCCCCGGTCGGACTTGCCGGCCTTACCGGTCTTGCCGCCCCTGGCCGGCTTACCCGACCGCGAGCCCGACTCTCCAGCCTTGCGCGCGTCGCTCAGCAGCTTCTCGCGCACCGCACGACTGTTGTTGTGATCAGGTTCTGCGGGACGGTCGGAAGCCATCTCGAAATCGATCTTGCGTTCATCCAGATCCACCCGCGCTACCTGCACGCGAATCGAGTCACCCAGACGGTAGGTCCGCCCGGAGCGCTCACCCACCAGCTGGTGATGAACCTGGTCGAAATCATAATAATCCGCAGGCAAGGCGGTGATATGCACCAGACCTTCCACATAGATGTCGGTCAGCTCGACGAACAGACCGAATCCGGTGACTGCCGTGACCAGACCATCGAAGTTCTGGCCGACACGGTCCTGCATGAACTCGCACTTGAGCCAGCTGACCACGTCACGGGTGGCCTCATCGGCCCGCCGCTCGTTCTGCGAACACTGCTCGCCGAGCTTTTCCAGCGCGGCCAGATCGTACGGATAGACGGCTGCCTTGGGCAGCACGCCAGCACCACTGCGCTGCACCAGATCGGTCTTCTTGCGCGACCGGATCACCGAGCGGATGGCCCGGTGCACCAGCAGATCGGGATAGCGTCGAATCGGCGACGTGAAGTGGGTATAGCCTTCGTAATTCAGACCGAAGTGGCCGGCGTTGTGCGGGGTATACACCGCCTGGCTCAGCGAGCGCAGCATCACGGTCTGGATCAACTGGGCGTCGGGGCGATCCTGGACCTTGGCCAGCACTGCGGCGTAGTCCTCCGGCGTCGGGTCACCCTTCTTGCGCGTCAACGACAATCCCATTGAGCCAAGGAACTGGCGCAGGCGCTCAACCTTCTCCGGCTTGGGACCGTCATGCACTCGGTACAGACCGGGAACGTCCAGCTCCTGCAAGAAGCGCGCAGTGGCCACGTTGGCGCACAGCATGCATTCCTCGATGATCTTGTGCGCATCGTTGCGGGTAGTCGGCAGGATCTCGGTGATCTTGCGATCCTTGCCGAACAGCATGCGCGTTTCGGTGGTCTCGAAATCGATTGCACCGCGACCATGGCGGGCCTTGGCCAGCGCCTGATAGAGATCGTACAAACTCTTCAGGTGCGGCAGCACTTCGGCATATTCCGCGCTCAGCGCCTTGCCTTCACGACTGCGCGGGTGCTCCAGCATGCTGGAGACCTTGTTGTAGGTCAGGCGCGCATGGGAGTGAATGACTGCCTCGTAAAACTGGAAGTCAGTAAGCTCGCCGCTCTTGGAGATGGTCATTTCGCAAACCATGGCCAGGCGGTCCACATTCGGCATCAGCGAGCAAAGACCATTGGAAATGGCCTCGGGCAGCATCGGAATCACTTCACTGGGGAAGTACACCGAGGTGCCACGCAGCTCGGCTTCGGCATCCAGCGCCGAGCCCAGCGGAACGTAATGGGACACGTCGGCAATCGCCACATAGAGCTTCCAGCCACCGGAGAACAGCCTCCAACCGCTGGCCTTGCGCGGCTCGCAGTACACGGCATCATCGAAATCGCGGGCGTCTTCGCCATCGATAGTGACCAGCGGCAGATGACGCAGGTCGACTCGCTTGAGCTTGTCCTTCTCACTGACGCGATCGGACAGACGCGCTGCCTCGTCCAGTACTTCCTGGGGCCAGACGCTGGGAATATCGTAGCTGCGCAATGCCACTTCGATTTCCACACCGGGCGCCATGTAGTCGCCGACCACTTCAATCACTTCACCCTGAGCCTGACGACTCATGGTCGGCCACTGAGTGACCTTCACTTCCACGTACTGACCCTGCTTCGCCCCACCGGAACAGCCGGGCGCAATCAGTACTTCCTGTTTGATCTTGGCATTGTCCGCCGCCACGAAGCCGATGCCGCTTTCTTCATAGTAGCGACCGACCAGCAATTCGTGGGCCCGTTCGATAACCTCGACAATGGCCCCTTCACTGCGGCCGCGACGGTCAACGCCGGTAACTCGTCCCAGCACGCGGTCGCCATCGAAAGCGATGCGCATCTGCGACGGCCCGAGGAACAGATCTTCGCCGCCATCATCGGGAACCAGAAAGCCGAAGCCATCGCGGTGACCCTGAACCCGACCGCTGATCAGGTCGAGCTTGTCCACCGGCGCATAGGCGCCGCGGCGGGTATAGATCAACTGGCCATCACGCTCCATCGCCCGCAGGCGGCGGCGCAGGGCTTCGATGCCATCTTCATCATGCAGGCCGAATTCCTGTTGCAGTTGCGCCCGCGTTGCAGGGGCACCGCGCTCGGCCAACAGCTTGAGGATGAGTTCGCGACTGGGGATGGGGTTTTCGTATTTCTCTGCTTCACGCTTGGCGGCCGGATCCATATCGATCCAGCTGGTCGAACCTGCAGAGTGCGGGTCGGCAGCTTTGCTCGATGCAGGCATCGAGGCTTGGGGTTTGGTCTTTTTCGTCATAGACGCCTATTGAACCGCGAAACGCGATTTCTTGCACCTTATTTCCAAAGGGATAATTTTTTTGCAAACAGGGGTTTACAAGGTTTTTCCTGCTGCGTATCATTCGCGCCGTCAACACGACATCGGTTGCAGCGCGGGCCAGATAGGTTCAGCATAGCAGACGTGTCAAGTGACATGCCCAGGTGGTGAAATTGGTAGACACGCTAGCTTCAGGTGCTAGTGGCCTTACGGCCGTGGAAGTTCGAGTCTTCTCCTGGGCACCAATTCCGAAAACCGGACGCAAGTCCGGTTTTTCAGTTTAGACAGACATGCTTTGTCGGCATGATTGATCGAAGCCAGCAGCACCGGCAACGTGACATCGAATGACACGCCCAGGTGGTGAAATTGGTAGACACGCTAGCTTCAGGTGCTAGTGGCCTTACGGCCGTGGAAGTTCGAGTCTTCTCCTGGGCACCAATTCAAGACAAAGCCGAGCCTATGCTCGGCTTTGTCGTTTCTGCTCCCCTCCTCCTTCCAGTCCTTCTCTCGCCCTTCGCTCAGCCACCCCAACACCAGCAGCAGCCGCGGATACTTTGTTGCCTTGGTCCAACTCGTGCGAGAATTATGCCTGCCGCATAACAATTCATACTCCGGGCCGGGAAAAACAAGGCATGACGATAGAAATTGCGCTGGTCCTGGGTATCGCCCTGATCGCCGTAGTACTGTTTGCAACCGAAAAATTACGTATCGACGCCATAGCGCTGCTGGTGCTGTCCGGGCTGGCGATTCTTGGCCTGGTCAGCCCTGGGGATGCTCTGAGCGGCTTCAGCAACCAGGCGACGATCACCGTGGCGGCCATGTTCATTCTGGCCGCCGGGCTACAGAACAGCGGCGCGCTGTCTGGCATAGGGCGCTTGTTGAGCAAGGCCAAGTCGCCGTTCCTGTTTCTGCTCACTCTGTTTGGCGTACTGGCAGTGGTGGCTCCCTTCGTCAACAACACCGCAGTTGTTGCCGTGTTCATGCCCATCGTCATGACTGCCACCGCCGCCATCGGCATGTCCGCGTCCAGGGCATTGATCCCGCTGTCCTATGTTTCACAAATGGCCGGCGTCTGCACCCTGGTGGGCACCTCTACCAACCTGCTGGTCAATGCCATGGCGCGGGACCTGGGTCATCCCGGTTTCAGCATGTTCGAATTCACGCCCCTGGGCGTGATCTGTTTCGTCGCCGGCTGCGTTTACCTGCTTACGCTGGGCCGCTGGCTTCTGCCTTCCACTCGGGCCACCGAGCTGGTCGAACACTACGAACTGGGCAAATACATTACAGAGTTACGAGTGATGCCCGGCTCCTCGCTGATCGGCACCTCGGTCGGTGAAGCCAAGCTGGGTGAGGAGTTCGGCGTATTCGTTCTGGAATTGCTACGCGGTGATGAGAAGGTCTGGTCCCCGCGGTCGCAGACGCTGGAAGAAGGCGACATATTGCTGGCGCGAGGTGACTGGTCGAAACTGGATGAACTGAAGAACCAGTCCGGCCTGGAAATTGACTCGGAATTCAAACTCAAGGCTCGCAACCTCGAAGAAGGCACCCAGCAGGTACTGACCGAGGTAATGGTCGCCCCCCGCTCACGGGTGATCGGCAGCACCCTGGCGATGCTCGACCGCCGCTGGCAACACGACGCCACGGTTCTGGCGGTCCACCGGCGTGGTCAGGTATTGCGCGACCAACTGAAAAATGTTCGGTTGAATGTCGGTGATGTACTGTTGATGTTAACGCCGGAAAGCGAGATGCCTGCCCTGCGCAAGGACACCAACGTGATTGTGCTGAGTCAGCGCGACGCGGAAAAGCCGATGGGCTGGCGCGCACCCTTTGCCCTGGCCACCATGGTGCTGGTAATCGCCACTTCCGCCATCGGCTGGGCACCCATTGCCATTACCGCCTTGATCGGCGCGGTAGCCATGACCCTGGCAGGCTGCCTGGATGCCGACGAGGTCTACGACGCCATCGACTGGCGCATCATCATCCTGCTGGCGGGTCTGCTACCGCTGGGGGTCGCCATGAGCCAGAGCGGCGCCGCGGAATTTGTCGTCGCCAATACCCTGGGCCTGGTCAGTCACTTGGGGCCGGTGGTGGTAATGGCGGTCCTCTATCTGATGGCACTGGTGCTCACCGAGTTCATGAGCAACGCCGCAGCAGCTGTGATTCTCACCCCCATCGGCATATCGACCGCCAACCTGATGGGCGTGGACGCCACGCCCTTGCTGATCGCAATCACCTTTGCCGCCTCAACCAGCTTCGCGACACCGGTGGGCTATCAAACCAACACCATGGTCTACAGCGCCGGCGGCTACCGTTTCGTTGATTTCATCAAGGTGGGCTTGCCGCTGAACCTGATCTTCTGGGTATTGGGGGTGATCTTCATTCCGATGTTCTGGCCGTTCTGAGTGAAGGCTGCGCTGATATTCAGCGCAGCGAACTTCAATCCTTCCAGATATCCAGTGCAGCATCGACCACCACGGATGGCCGAATCTGCGAAACGCTACGGGAAAAGCGTGGCGCCGGGGCGCTGTGCAGGGCGCCGTCGATTTCCTGGTAAACCTGCCGCGCCGCCATATGCGGGTGCTGCTGGGCCTCTTCCAGCTCCAGTACCGGCGCGAAGCAGGCATCGCTGCCTTCCAGTAATTCACACCACTCATCCCGGCTGCGTTGGGCAAACAGCTGCGCCCAGTGCTTGGCCTGGACTGCCTGCCCTTCGCTGCTCATAGCTTGTTCTTGCAGCGCCTCGCCGGCACCGCTGCGCTGCACCAGCTCGTGATAGAACGCCGGTTCCAGCGCGCCTACGGCGATCTGTCGGCCATCGGCACAGAGATAGCAGCGGTACCAGGGCGTCGCGCCGCCCAGCAGGTTATGCCCTTGGCGCATGTCGATCCGACCCGTGGGGAGCAAACCACTGAAGAAAGACATCAGCGAGGCGGTGCCATCGACTATTGCGGCATCCACCACCTGGCCCTTGCCGGAACGCTCGCGCTCGAGCAGGGCCGCAAGAATACCCACCGTGAGAAACATCGAGCCGCCACCGAAATCACCCACCAGATTCAGTGGCGGCACTGCTTCCCCTTGCTGCGGACCGATGGCCGCCAGCGCCCCGGTCAGAGCGATATAGTTGATGTCATGGCCGGCGGTCTGCGCCAGCGGGCCCGTCTGCCCCCAGCCGGTCATGCGGCCGTAGACCAGCCGCGGATTGAGCTCCTGCAACTCATCCGGTCCCAGCCCGAGACGCTCCATCACCCCCGGGCGAAAACCTTCGATCAGCACATCGGCACGCTGCACCAGTTCCAGGCAACGCCGACGGCCGGCCTCGGTACGAATATCCAGGGTGATGCAGGTACGCCCGCGATCAACCACCGGGTTAGGCCAGCCGTTGCCGCCCGGCCGCTCGATGCGCAACACCTCGGCCCCCATATCCGCCAGTTGCATGGCACAGTGTGGCCCGGGGCCGATACCGGCGAACTCCACCACCCGCAATCCCGCTAACGGCCCTGCGCCCATTTCCGTTGCCGTCATGGTGGCCTCCCCTATGCCTGCACCTTGATTTGCTGTTCGGCCAGGTAGTTGTAATAACGATCGCGCAGCACTTTCTTGTCGATCTTGCCGGTGGCCGTCAGCGGGATCACGTCAACGATCATTTCATCGGGCATCCACCATTTGACGATCTTGTCTTCCAGGTGCGCCAGCATGGCCGCCGTGGTTACCTCGGCACCGGGATGCGGTTCGACGATCAGCAGCGGCCGTTCCTCCCACTTGGGATGGTAGACCCCGACCACGGCGGCCAGGCGTACGCCGGGGCAGGCCACCGCCGCGTTTTCGATATCGATGGAACTGACCCACTCCCCACCGGACTTGATCACATCCTTGGTGCGGTCGGTGATGCGCATGAAGCCGTTCTCATCCAACGTGGCGATATCGCCGGTATCGAACCAGCCATCGGCATCCAGTGCACTGGTTTCGCTGCGGAAGTAGCGTTCCACGGTCCAGGGACCGCGCACCATCAAGGTTCCGGCGCTTTTGCCATCTGCCGGCAGGCGCCGGCCATGGTCATCCACCACCTTCAGCTCGATACCGTATTGCAGGCGCCCCTGGCGGCTCCAGATCACATCATTGACCGCCTCCTCGCCCAGCTCCGCCAGCTTCGGCGTGGGTGTGGCCACTACGCCCAGCGGGCTGGTTTCGGTCATGCCCCAGAGTTGGCGCACGGCCACGCCGTATTTGTTCTGGTACTTCTCGGCCATGGCCCGGGGTACGGCCGAGCCGCCAATGATCAGGTGCGTCAGCTTGCCGGCATCCTCACCGGTACGCTCCAGGTGGTCCAGATACATGGTCCAGATGGTCGGCACGCCACCGGAGAAGGTCACGCCCTCATTCTGGATCAACTCCTGCAGGCTCTCGCCATCCATCTTGTCGCCGGGCAGGACGAACTTGCAGCCGTTGATCGCCGCAGCAAAGGGCACGCCCCAGGCGGTGCCGTGGTAGAGCGAGGAACACGGCATGATGCAATCGAAGGCCGAGAAGTTGAAGGCGCTGCTCAGCCCCGCCGCCAGCGCATGCAGAACGATGGAACGATGGCTGTACAGCACACCCTTGGGATTACCGGTAGTGCCCGAGGTATAACAGAGAATGGCGCCGTTGTTTTCATCGAAACTCGGCCAATCCTGCAACGATTCTTCCTCGGCCAGCAGCTGCTCATAGCCCTGCAGCTCGATGCCGGGCATGTCCGGCAGATCGCCATCTGCGAGCATGATGAAATGGCGGATATTGGTCAGTTGCGGCAGCAGACGCTGTACCAGTTCGGCGAAATTGCGCTCGAACAGCAGCACGCTGCTGCCGGCATGGTTGAGGGTATAGGCGATCTGCTCATCAGACAGTCGCGGGTTGCCGGTGTGCAGTACAGCACCGGTGCCGGGTACGGCAAAGAACAGTTCGTAATGGCGATGGGTATTCCAGGCCAGAGTGGAAACGAAGTCGCCCGCACCGATCCCCAGCCGGCGGATCATGTTCGCCGCGCGGCCGGCTCGATCAGCCAGGCCGGCATAGTCGTAGCGCCACAGCGGCTCCTCCACCAGTCGGGAGACGATCTCCCGGTCGCCGTGAGCCGCCGCTGCGTGCTGCAGAATGCTGCTGATCATGAGGGGGAACTGCTGCATGCTGCCGGTTTGGAAATTCTGCATTGTGCTACTCCTTGTTTTTGTTATCGAACCGCTTGGCGGCAGCGGCTATGCCGCTACTGCTGATATGTCTGTTTTCTGTTTATTCACCACCCAGATTGCGGGCAATCACCAGCCGCTGGATGTCGCTGGTACCTTCGTAGATCTGGCACACCCGTACATCGCGGTAGATGCGCTCCAGCGGGAAGTCCTTCAGGTAGCCATAACCACCCAGGGTCTGGATCGCCGCTGAACACACCTTCTCCGCCATCTCCGAGGCGAACAGTTTGGCCATGGATGCCTCGATCAGCGCTGGCTGACCGGCATCGCGCAAGGCCGCCGCGTGGTGCACCATCTGCCTGGCTGCGGTGATCTGGGTCAGCATGTCCGCCAGCCGGAAGGCTACCGCCTGGTGCTCGGTCAACGCCTTGCCGAACGCCTCACGTTCACGGGCGTAATCACGCGCCACCTCGAAAGCCGCCCGCGCCATGCCGACCGCCTGGGCGGCAATACCGATGCGGCCGCCTTCCAGGTTGGCCAACGCAATCCGATAGCCCTCGCCTTCTTCCCCAAGCCGGTTGGCCAGGGGCACGCGCAGACCATCGAAGGCGATCTGGCAGGTATCCGAGGCATGCTGGCCGAGCTTGTCCTCAACCCGCACCACCTGATAACCCGGGCTGTCCGTCGGTACGATAAAGGCGCTGATGCCCTTCTTGCCCGCGTCAGGATCGGTCACCGCAAACACAATCACGGTGCCGGCCTCACGGCCTGAGGTGATGAACTGCTTGGCGCCGTCCAGCACATAGCTGTCGCCATCGCGCCGGGCGCGGGTGCGCAGTGAACCGGCGTCGGAGCCGGCGTGGGGTTCGGTCAGGGCGAATGCGCCGATCTGTCTGCCACTGGCCAACGGCGGCAGGAAGCGCTGCTTCTGCTCCTCGCTGCCAAAGCGCAGGATGGGCGCACAGCCCACCGAGTTATGCACGCTCATGATGGTCGAGCAGGCGCCGTCACCGGCGGCAATTTCCTCCAGCGCCAGGGCATAGGTCAGGTAGCCGGTATCACAACCGCCCCACTGCTCCGGCACCAGCATGCCGAGAAAGCCCAGCTCGCCCATTTCCGCCAGCGCGCCAGCGGGAAACTGGTGCTCGCGATCCCACTCGGCGGCAAACGGCAATAACCGCTGCTGGGCGAATTGACGCGCCATATCGGCGATCTCACGTTGTTCATCGGTCAGCAGCATGTTCGCCTCCTCAGTCGAGCAATTCGATGGCCATGGCGGTTGCTTCGCCCCCGCCGATGCAGATGGCCGCGACGCCACGGCGCTGCTGCCGGGCCCGCAACGCACCCAGCAGAGTGACCAGAATACGGGCGCCCGAGGCGCCAATCGGATGACCCAGCGCGCAGGCGCCGCCGTGCACGTTGACCTTTTGCGGATCCAATCCGAGCTCGCGCACGGTCACCATGCTGACCACGGCGAAGGCTTCGTTGATCTCGAACAGATCGACCTCGTCCAGCGACCAGCCGGTGCGCTCCTGCAGAGCACGGATGGCACCGATCGGTGCCACTGGAAACAGACCCGGCTCGTCGGCAAAGGCGGCATGCCCACGAATCGCCGCCAGCGGGCGCAGGCCACGGCGCTGCGCTTCGGATTGGCGCATCAGCAGCAAGGCGGCAGCCCCATCGGAGATCGAGCTGGAGTTGGCCGCCGTTACCGTGCCGCCGTCACGAAAAGCGGGCTTGAGATGGGGAATGCGGTTCGGGTCGACCTTGAGCGGCGTTTCATCCGTCTGCATCTGTACCGCACGGCGCCCGACCTGAGCGCTGACCGAGGCCAGCTCCTCGGCAAACAGGCCCTGCTCGATGGCGGCCTGCGCCCGCTGCACCGATTGCAGCGCCCAGGCATCCTGCTCCTCACGGGTGAAGCCGTGGTTCTGGGCGCAGTCTTCGGCGAAGGTGCCCATCAACCGGCCCTTGTCATAGGCGTCTTCCAGACCATCGAGGAACATGTGATCGAGTATGCGCCCGTGCCCCATGCGCAGCCCCTGACGGGCCCCGTCCAGCAGATAAGGCGCATTGGACATGCTCTCCATACCGCCAGCCACCACCACATCGACACTGCCGGCCAGCAATCGGTCATGCCCGATGATCGCCGCCTGCATGCCCGAGCCACACATCTTGTTCAATGTGGTGCACACCGTCGACTTGGCCAGCCCGGCAGCCAGTGCCGCCTGGCGCGCTGGCGCCTGGCCAAGCCCGGCGGGTAGCACACAGCCCATCAGCACTTCCTGCACCGCCTCGGCGGGCAGACCGCTGCGTTCGACCGCGGCGCGGATCGCTACCGCGCCCAATTCCGGCGCCGGCACACCGGCCAGCTCACCTTGCAGCGCGCCCATGGGAGTACGCGCACTACCAACGATGACGATTGGATCCTGTTGCATGCGAACCTCCTCAGCGTGCGGCCATGCGCAGGGCGCCGTCGAGACGGATCACCTCGCCATTGAGCATGGGGTTTTCGATGATATGACGCACCAGCGCCGCGTATTCTTCGGGCATACCCAGGCGTGGCGGGAAAGGCACATCCTTGGCCAGGGAGTCACGTACTTCCTGGGTCATGCCGGCCATCATCGGCGTCTCGAAGATCCCCGGGGCGATGGTCATGACCCGAATGCCATGGCGCGCCAGTTCCCGCGCTGCCGGCAGGGTCATGCTGACAATACCGCCCTTGGAGGCGGCATAGGCGGCCTGACCGATCTGGCCATCATAGGCAGCTACCGAGGCGGTATTGATGATCACCCCGCGCTCGCCCTGCTCATTCGGAACGCCCTGCGCCATTACCTCGACGACCAGTCGCAGCATATTGAAGCTGCCCAGCAGATTGATCCGCAGTGCTCGATCGAAGCTGGCCAGCGCATGGGGGCCGTTACGGCCGAGGATCTTTTCCCCGGGGGCAATCCCGGCGCAGTTGACCAGGCCATGTATACCACCGAAGTCCCGCTGCGCCGCTGCCACTGCCTCGGCGGCCTGCTGTTCATCGGCAATATCGGCTACATAGGCCCGGGCGCGCTCGCCCAGTTCCTCGACGCGCTGCTGCAAGGCAGCGCTGTTGAGATCGACCAGCGCCACCTGGGCGCCCGCCTCGACCAGCAGAGTAGCGGCCGCTGCGCCCAAACCCGAGGCACCACCGGTGATCATGAAAGTATGGTTGTTCAGCTGCATGTAGGCTCCTGACACGGGCTGAGATATAGCCCGTTCACTTTGTTATGCAGCCATTCTGGTACGCCCCCGTCAGCCCCGGCAATGTTCCTTTGGCGCAACCTGTCTGACTGTTTTGGACATTGCCTCGCGGCTCAACCGTCACCGAGAATCAGCTGACGATAATGCCCGGGGTTGGTGCCGGTCCACTTGCGAAAGGCCTTGTAGAAGGCACTGACATCAGCAAACCCGAGCTGCTCGGCAATATCAGCGTAGCTGATCGCCGGGTCGGCCAGCCAGCGGGTCGCCCGCTCTTCCCGCAGGCTGTCCTTGATTGCCTGATATTGCAGTCCCTCGGCAGCCAGCCGGCGGCGCAGGGTTGAGGGGGACATGCACAGTGATCTGGCCAGTTGGTCGCTGATCGGCCAGTCTCCAGGGCGCAGCCCCCGCAGGACGGTCTTGATCTGGCTGGCCAAGCTGTTGGCGTCACGATAACGCACCAGAATATTGGCGGGTGCCTGAGCCAGAAAGGCCTGCATATCCGCTTCACTGCGCCGGACCGGCAGATCCAGCGCCTCGGCGGCAAAGATGATCCGCGTGGTCGGTCGGGCAAAGCGCAGGTTCTCGGAGAACATCACCCGGTAATCACCTATGTATTCCGGCTCGGTACACCGCAGCTCGACCGCCAGCAGCGGAATACGCCGCCCGGCCAGCCAACAGGCCAGTCCGTGCACTATCATCCAGTAGGTGAAATAGGCGAAGGGCCGCTGCGCCTGGCCGCCGGGCTCGCGCAGAACCACTTCCGCCAGGCTTCGACTCCTGATCAGCCGCCCCTCGAAATTGCCAAGCATCAAGCCAAGGAAGTTGAGGGTATGAATCAGCGCCTGTTGTACCGTCGGCTGGGTGATGCCGGTGCGACAGAGAAAGTTGAAACTGCCCAGCCGCAGCGGGCGCGCGGCCATGGCGAAGAACTCGTCATCATGGGCTGCCGCCAGGCGCAGCCAGATACTGCTGTACAGCTCGACCGGCACACGCAGGTCAGGACCATTCAGCAACGACGGTGACAACCCGATACTCGCCAGCACCGCACCGGCATCCAGCCCCGGGCGGGTGAATCCCAACAGGGCTTCCTTCACCAGACAAACCGAAATGGTATCTTTATGCACCACTGCCATAACGGCCCTCTCTAGGCTGCGCTACAAGTCGCAACACACCGACCGATCAATCAGATGAGCGCGAAGTGTAACGCAGGGGCCTGAGGGCTGCTATTGGCCATAGGGCTGAGACGCCGCCTGGCTATCAGAAGTCGAATGTGTAGCGAACGATCAATCGATTTTCATCGGCGCTGTCAGCGTAGGTCGATCGATTGGTGGAGTTGCGCCACTGCAGCGACAGATCCTTGAGCGGCCCGCTCTGCACGGTATAGGCAATATCCGTCATTCGCTCCCACTCCTTGCCCTTCTGTCCTACCGCTCGGAGTTCGGCAGCCTGAGCTGTGGTCAGCAGCGCGGGGTCGACCTGATCACCCTTGGCATACTTGATACCCAGCGTCAGCCCAGGCAGACCTGCAGCAGCAAAGTCATAATCGTAACGCACCAGCCGGACGCGCTCGCCAGGGGCCGTGAAGGTGCTGGCCAGCGACTCGGCAAACAGATAGGTGTCGGCGCCGTTGACGAAGGCAAAGGATGTGTCACCCCGCGCCTGCTGATAACCTGCGCCGAAGGTATGACCCGCCACCCGGTAGGCGAACAGGGTGCTGAGGGTCCGGTTGTCCACCTCACCCAGCCTCTCGTTGCCCGTTTCGCTGGCATCAAAATAGCGCACCTCGGCCAGCAATCGACCCACCCGCAACGGGTGATCGAATTTCAACCCGGCGAAGTGGGAACGGTACAGATCATCCAGCTCGGCGAGGTGATAGCTCAGCGAAAGATTGGGTGACACCTTGTAGTCGAGCGCCAGATAGTCGAGATGATCGGCTTCAACCGGGGCATAGCCAAAGGCCGTCAGGGATTCGAAGTCTGTCGAGTTGCGCTGCTTTACCGCATTCAGCCGCAGCAGGGTGATGCTCAACGGCTGCAGGTCATGGGAGACCAGCCGGCCGCCCCGAAAAATCTGCGGCAGCAGACGACTGTTATTGCTCCACAACATCGGCAGAGTCGGGTGCAACCCGCCAACATGCAACGTGCTCTGCCCGACCCGTGCCTTGGCGGTGAAGGTCAGCTTGCTGTACTCGCTCTCCACATTGCGCTGCGCGTCATGCGCCAGGATGCCCGAGCCCGTGCGATCCGGACTCGAGTCCAGCTTGATGCCCAGCATACCCAGCGCATCCACGCCAAACCCAACGGGGCCTTCGGTGAAGCCGGACTGCAGATTGAGAATAAAACCCTGGGCCCATTCATCCCGCTTGGACTGCGCTGCCCCCTCATTACGGAAGTCGCGGCTGTAATAGAAGTTGCGTAGCTCCAGGCTGCCCTTGGCATCGCCGATAAAGTCAGCCAGAACCAGGGGCGCTTCCACCAGCATTGCGCATGCCAATAACCCCTTGATCGTCTTTTGATACATGCTCCCTCACCTTTCTTGTTCTTCGATATGGAGAAAAATCCTGCCCGCCCGGCGCGCAAGCAAACGGAGCCCCTGCCTGCATCAGCATGGGCAGGGGCTCGCTGTTTGTTGCCGTGGTTAAGGCACCGGGTATGACAATCGCGCCGTTAGCGGCCTACGCCCGTATCAGTTGGCGAGCGTAGCCGCGGCCCTGACCCGTGCGGAGTCGGATCGCGTCTGGTTGACGAAGGTAACCGCGACGGCGCCCAGCACACCTGCGATGGCGATGGCCATGAAGTTCTGCTCCAGCGGCAATGCCAGGGATACCAGCCAGCCGATCAGAATGGGCGCAATGATGGCGCCGACTCGCCCTACTCCGGAGGCAAAGCCGACTCCAGTCGAGCGGATCGACAGTGGATAGAAGTCGCCGGCATAGGCGTAGGCCAGCAGCTGGGTTCCCAATGTCGAGGCGCCGACGATGAATACCATCACGAACAACAGTCCGGTGGAACGGGTAAAGCCCAGCACGGTCAACGCCACGGCGCCGATCAGATAGAAAACCACCAGCACATGCTTGATGTTCAACCGGTCGCTGAGCCAACCACCACCAACCGCGCCGACGATGGCGCCGATATTGAACACAATGACGAAGTTCAACGCCGAGCCGAGACTGAAGCCCGCCATCGCCATCAGCTTGGTCAGCCAGGAATTGAGCGCATATACCATGAACAGGCCGGTAATGAACGCCGTCCAGATCATTACCGTGCTGAAACCACGACCCTCCCGGAACAGATTACGCACTGGCGTATCCTGCTTGGCGGCGGTTGCATCCAGGCCGACAAAGACCGTTTGCTGGCTGCAGGTCAGCTGCGGTTCGATCTTCTGCACAATGGTCCGCAGCTCCTGTTGACGGCCCTTCTTCAGCAGAAAGGTCATCGACTCGGGCATGCTCTTGAGGATGAAGGGAATCAGCAGCACCGGTAGGCCGGCCATATAGAACACGGACTGCCACCCATGGCTTTCGATCAGCTGCTTGCCGGTCAGGGCTACCAGAATGCCACCCACCGAATAACCAGCGAACACCAGGGTCACCAGCCGTGCACGCAATTTGGCCGGAGAGAACTCGCTCATCTGCGCGGTCATCACCGGCAGTACACCGCCAATACCCAGGCCGGCGATAAAGCGCGTGACACTGAAGCTGACCGGATCATTGGTGAGGCCCGAAGCTGCCGTGAACAGGCTGAACAGTGCAACACAGATGGCGATCATCTTCGGTCGGCCAATGCGGTCGGCCAGCGTACCGAGGAACATGGCTCCGAGCATGGTGCCAAAGAGCGCGGAGCCGGCCATGATGCCGGCACTGGTAGGGTCGACGCCCATGTCGTCCATGATGGCGGGCAGTGCAGCTCCCACAACGGCCAGGTCGTAGCCGTCAATGATGAGGATCAGTACGCACCAGAACAGGATGAGTCCGTGAAAACGGTTGAATTTCGACTTGCCGGTAAGCTCGTATACGTCCACCGATTGCATGATTGCGTTTCCTTTAATCTTGTTTTTATTGGTCGGGCCTTGTGGGCCTTGCTGCGGCTTCAGCTGTGCGCTCGCTTGATCGATAGAAACCTGACCAAGCGCGCGGATATCTGAATGTTGTCCATACTAGGGCCGGGCGCGGGCGGATCAATGCTCGGAAAGATCGACTTGCCTGACCGGTTTGGACAGTGGCTGGTCTGGTGGCCTGGCGGTCTGATCGCCCTGTAAGCGGGGGCTTGCGTGGGGCGGCATAGGGATGCGATGGGAGACGGCAAGGGGCTGGAGTCTGGCCCCGATGGGTAATCTCCCGTTCACGTTTGGAGCTTGGGCCTAGCGGGTAGGCTCCCCGCTGCACCTGTGAAGTCTGGCCCGGCGGGTAGGCCCCCATTCCCGCCATCCATGGCGCTCGTCTACGACCGTCCCTGGCCGCAGACGGTTCTGCAATGGGGGCCTACCCGCCGGGCCTGTGTGGTTCTGTTTGGCTGATGGTATGTGGGTCGTTTGTGTCGGTGGAAGCGCCTGCATTCTTCTGGACGCTTCTGGTAAAGCTCACTAGCATATTCGTCCCGCCCATTATCCCGAGCGACCATGAAGCAGCGCCCACCCAGATCCGTACCTGTTCGTCCTTACGGCAAACCCCGTCGCACTCCGGCTGCCCCGCCAGCCAATCCGCGTCTGATCGCGCTGAACAAGCCCTTTGACGTGCTTACCCAATTCACCGATGACCAGGGCCGGGCGACGCTGAAGGATTTTGTGGATATCGCCGGGGTCTACCCGGCCGGGCGGCTGGATCGGGATAGTGAGGGACTGTTACTGCTGACCAATGATGGCCGGCTGCAGGCGCGCATTACCGATCCCAAGCACAAATTGGCCAAGACCTATTGGGTGCAGGTGGAAGGGGAACCGAGTGCGGACCAGTTGGCGCAGCTGCGCGCCGGTCCGGTGTTGAATGACGGGCCCACGCGCCCTGCGCAGGTGGAGCAGATAGCCGAGCCAGCGCTGTGGCCGCGCCATCCACCGGTGCGTTTTCGCCAGAGTATTCCCACCAGCTGGCTGGCGATCACCATCCGCGAGGGCCGTAATCGTCAGGTGCGGCGCATGACCGCCGCGGTGGGACTGCCGACCTTGCGGCTGGTCCGGGTGCGCATTGGCGAGTGGCAGCTAGGTGATCTGCAGCCGGGGCAGTGGCGGGAACTCTGACCCGGCCACATGCCCCTGCGCTGAAAGGTCGAGTTCCATCTCGACCTTTCAGCGGCCCCTTACTTGCCGCACTGCGACCGATCAGCCTTCGCTGGTCTGCGCCGCCGCAGCCGCCTGCCGTTCCTGTTTCCGGCGCGACAATACCCAAACGAAGAAGACCGGCACGAACAACACACCCAGCGCTGTCGCCGTGATCATGCCACCGATCACGCCGGTACCAATGGCGCGCTGACTGGCGGCACCGGCACCGCTGGCGATCGCCAGCGGCAACACGCCAAGCATAAAGGCCATCGAGGTCATGATGATCGGGCGGAAACGCAGCCGCGCCGCTTCCACCGCCGCTTCCCTCAAGGTGCGTCCTTCGGCATACAGATCCTTGGCGAATTCGACGATCAGGATGGCGTTCTTCGCCGCCAGGCCGATGATGGTGATCAGGCCGACCTTGAAGTAGACGTCGTTGGGCATGCCCAACAGGGTCACCGCCAGCACTGCGCCCAGGGCACCGATGGGGACGATCAGGATTACCGACAGCGGAATCGCCCAGCTCTCGTACAACGCCACCAGTAGCAGGAACACCACGGCCAGCGCCAGGCCCAGCAATATCGGCGCCTGCGCCCCTGCGACCTTCTCCTGGAAGGACAGACCCGTCCACTCGTAGCCTATCCCACTCGGCAGTTCGCCAACGATCCGTTCGATCTCCGCCATGGCAGCGCCGCTGCTGTAGCCTGGCGCTGCGTCGCCGGAAATCTTGAACGCGGGATAGCCGTTATAGCGCACGAACTGCACCGGGCCGTTTTCCCATTCCATATCGACGAAAGCAGACAGCGGCACCTGTTCACCCTGATGGTTGGGTACATACAGTTTGCTGATGTCTTCCGGTGTCATGCGGCTATTCACATCAGCCTGCACCACCACCTTCTGCATCCGCCCGAAGTTGGTGAATTCGTTGATGAGCGCCGAACCAAAGGCCGTGGACAGGGTGGTGCTGATCGCACCGAAGCTGACGCCGAGGGTCTCGGCCTTCTGACGGTCGATATGCAGACGCAGCTGCGGTGCATCTTCCAGACCTTCCACCATGGCGTAGGCGATCACTGGCGAGCTGTTGGCTTTCTGCAGCAGTTCGTTACGCGCCGCCAGCAGCGCCTCGCGCCCCAGGCCGCCACGGTCCTGCAGACGCAGGGCGAAGCCACCGGAGGTGCCCAGGCCTTCGATGGAGGGCGGCTGCACGGCGAAGATCGTGCCATCAGAAACGCTTGCCAGGGCCCGGTTGGCCCGCTGACTTTCGGCCTGCACCGATTCTTCCGCGCCACGTTCGGACCAGTCGACCAGGGTCGGGAAGGCCAATGCGGCGTTCTGCCCCATGCCGGAGAAGCTGAAACCCATCACCGAGACGACGCCCGCCACGCTGGGGCGGGAGAGGAAATGCTCTTCCATCGCCTCGACGGTCTGTTCCGTCCGGGGCGTGGTGGCGCCCGGTGGCAGCTGCACATCGACGATCAGGTAGCCCTGGTCTTCTGCAGGCAGGAAGGCTTCAGGCAGACGCAAGAAGGAGAAGACCAACGCTGCGATGATGACCAGGTACACCAGCATGAAGGTACCGGAGCGCCTGACTAGCCCCCCGGTGGTACGCTGGTAGCTGCGGGTCAGACCAGTGAAGCGGCGGTTGAACCAGCCAAAGAATCCTTTCTTCTCGGCATGATGCCCCTTGGGGATCGGCTTGAGCAGCGTGACACACAGTGCCGGCGTCAGGCTCAGGGCCAGGAAGCCGGAGAACAGGATGGACACCGCCAGCGACAGGGAAAACTGCTGGTAGATCACGCCGACCGAGCCGCCCATGAAGGCCAGCGGGAAGAATACCGCCGACAGTACCATGGTGATACCGACGATGGCGCCAGTGATCTGCTTCATCGCCTTGCGCGTGGCCTCCTTGGGCGAAAGCCCCTCTTCGGCCATGATCCGCTCGACGTTCTCGATCACCACAATGGCATCGTCCACCAGAATCCCGATAGCCAGCACCATGCCGAACATGGTCATCATGTTGACCGAGAAGCCGATCACCGACATCACCGCAAAGGTACCCAACAGACAGATCGGCACCACGATGGTCGGAATCAGGGTATAGCGGAAGTTCTGCAGGAACAGGAACATCACCAGAAATACCAGCACCACGGCTTCGGCCAGGGTCATCACCACTTTCTTGATCGCCACATCAACAAAGATCGAGGTGTCGTAGGGGGTGGAGTATTCCATGTCCTGGGGGAACAACGCCGACAGCTCCTCGAGCCGCTGCTTGACCGCGGTAGCCGTGGCAATGGCGTTGGCATCCGATGTCAGCTGCACAGCCGCCGCAGCGGCCGGCCGGCCATTGAGACGGGAGCTGAAGCGATATTCCTCACGGCCCATTTCCACCCGAGCGACATCACCCAGCCGTACCACCGAGCCGTTCGGGTTGGCCCGCAGCACGATGTCACTGAATTCTTCGGCGGTTTCCAGGGTGCCCTGCACCATCAGGGTTGCGGTCAATTCCTGCTCACTGGTGCCCGGCTGCTCGCCGAAACTACCCGCCGGTACCTGCACGTTCTGCGCAGCAATGGCGCGGTTTACATCCTCGATCGACAGGTCGTAGCCGACCAGCCGGGACGGATCGACCCAAACGCGCAGAGCCCGTTCGGAAGAGAACATCTGCACTCGACCAACACCGGGAATCCGGCGAATCTCGTTGTTGATGTTGCGCGCAGCATAGTCGGCCAGCCCGACGGGGTCCTTGTCCCCCTCCTTGTAGCTCAGCGCGTAGATCATCAGGAAGTTGCTGCTGGCCTGCTCCACCTGCAGGCCCTGCTGCAGCACCGGTTGCGGCAGTCGGGGCTCGGCGCGCTTGATGCGGTTCTGCACATCCACCTGCGCCAGATCCGGATCGGTACCCGGCTCGAAGGTGACGTTGATTTCGGCCATGCCGTTGGAGCTGCTGGAGGACTCGTAATAGAGCAAGCCCTTGGCACCATTGAGTTCTTCCTCGATGAGGCTGGTCACCGTTTCATTGAGGATGGTCGCCGACGCGCCCGGATAGGTCGCGTAGATCATGATCTGTGGCGGGGCCACGTTGGGGTACTGGGCCACCGGCAGCGATGGAATCGCCAGCAGGCCGGCCAGGCAGATGAAAATCGCCACCACGAAGGCGAAATTGGGGCGATTGATGAAGAACTGCGGCATGCTCTTTCCTCTGTTTGGCAATCAGAATGGCGGCCAGGGCTCAGGACCCTGGCAGTTCGCTCACTCGCCCGCCTGGTCCTGGGGCTGGTTGGTTGTCACCGGCTCGACGATGCTGCCGGGCTGGAACTTGGCCACGCCATCGACAATGACCCGCTCGCCCTGCTCAAGGCCGGACGTCACCTGCCATTCGCTACCACGCATGGCGCCCAGCGTCACCGCACGTTCCTGCACCGTATTTTCTTCATCAACAATCAGGACCCGTGGAATGCTATCGGTGCCCCGTCGTACCGCCCGTTGAGGCACAAATACCGCGGATGACTCCATGCCCAGCTCGGTCTCTACCCGCACATACATGCCCGGCAGCAATACTGCATCAGGATTGGGCAGTTCTGCCCGCAGGGTTACCTGGCCGGTGCTCGGGTCCACCGAAACATCGGAAAACAGCAGCCGTCCTTCCTGGCTGAAGCCGTCCTGGCCCAAGCTGATACGCACCCGGGCCGCGCCATCTTCCTGCACCGCAATGCGCCCCTCGGCCGCAGCCGCGCGCAGGCGCAGCAGATCATCTACCGATTGGGTGAAGTCAGCAAAGATAGGGTCCAACTGCTGGATGTGAGCCATGGGTGTGGCCTCGCCCTGACCAACCAGGGCGCCTTCAGTGACCAGTGCCCGGCCGATACGTCCATCGATCGGCGCCCGCACGGTAGCGTATTCCAGATTCAGCCGGGCCGTTTCCAACGCTGCCTGGGCCGACAGTTTCTCGGCCTGGGCACTTTTCTGCGCGGCGATGGCGTTGTCGTATTCCTGCTGACTGATCGCGCGCGCCTCGACCAGAGGCTCGTAACGCCGTACCAGGCTATCTGCCTGGTAGATGCTCGCCTCAGCTCGGGCCAATGCTCCGCGCGCCTGCGCCACCGCGGCCTCCAGCGGAGCCGGATCGATGCGGAACAGGATGTCGCCCGCCTTTACATCAGCCCCTTCTTCGAATAACCGCTCCAGCACAATCCCCGGTATCCGCGCGCGCACCTCAGCAGTGCGTGCAGGCTCGATACGGCCCGGCAGGTTACCGGTCAGCATGTGCGCTGCCGGTTCGATAACCTGAACCTTGGCCTGCGGCGCGGGTTGATCTTGCGCGGCGTCGCTCTGATCCTGCTGGCAGCCGGCCAGCGCCAGTGCGCCCAACAGAACGAAGATGGTATTACTTAAAAGATGCCGTGGAATGGGCATTGGTGCGCTTCCTTGGTCAAGGGTTACGGATACTGCATACGGACGTAGACGGCCCGAAAAAAAGCGATGCTACTCTTCGGAGTCATCTGAATCAAACTTGATTCACATGACTCAATCAATCCTTATGTGTACACTCGCGGCGATTGAAGCACGCAAACCATGGATGATCTCTCGCCCACTTGTCCGTTTAATGAAATTGAATGACACCTGATACTGAAGAAACCCTGTTACGTTCGCTGGCATTGACCTTGACCGAAAACCCCGGCGCCACCTTGCAGGAGATGGCCAAGGCGGCCGGCGTAAGCCGAGCTACCCTGTACCGTTTCGCCGCCACCCGCGAACAGCTGTTCGACACATTGCAGCAACATGTCATGGCCGTCATGTCGGGCATTCTGGATGATGCCGGACTGGAAAGTCAGTCGCCGCTGGACGCCCTGCGTCAGTTGATCACCGGTTATATCGCGCAACGGGAATTCTGCGTGTTCATGATCACCCAGTTCGAACCCTATATTAAGCGCAACACCCAACAGGCCTACCCGGACGAATGTCTCGCCCATGAACAGCGGCTGGATGATTTTTTCCTGCGTGGCCAGCAGCTCGCCATCTTCCGTCCGGACGTACCCTGTCGCTGGTTGACCGACCTGTTCTTCGGCTTCATCTATATGTTGTGCGAATCGGAGTACCGGGGCCGGATCGCTCGCGCCGACATGCAGCGGTTATTCGAAGACATGTTTCTCAACGGTGCGCTGGCGCGCCCGGCCTGATATACCCAGCACGCCAGACAGGATAGCTCAGTACCGCCAGCCCAGCCGCCGAAATACGAAGCCCATCAGCCACGCCGGCCCGATCAGCAGAAACTGCACATCCTTGAAGAAGGACGGTTTCTTGCCTTCCACCTGATGACCGATGAACTGCCCGATCCAGGCCAGCACGAAGATGATCACACAGGGCCAGAACACCAGCGGCATCAGACTCAGTATCCACAACATGAGCGCACTCTGGATCAACATCACTGCTGCCAGTTGCCAGGACAGCAACACATAGAACACCAACGCCAGGCCAACCAGCCCGACGGCGACCAGAGGATGCAAAGCCCATAACAGGCCCAGCACACTGAAGGTGATCAGCGGCACGCAGATCCAGTGCACCAGCTTGTTGACCGGATTACGGTGGCTTTCACCATACTCTTCAAACCATTCATTGATCGTCTTCATCAGCAGCTTCCCTCGCCGGTTATTGTTATAGTCCAAGGTTGATTGATAGTGGTCCGCCTACGCCACAACCCAGGCCACCCACCATACCGATACCCTCCCGCTGATGGTAAGCTTAGCGCATGAATACGCCTACTCCTTTTCGTCCCGTAGTACTCTGCCTGTCCGGTCATGATCCCAGTGGTGGTGCCGGCCTGCAGGCCGATATCGAAGCCCTGATCGCCCAGGGTTGCCACGCCGCGCCGGCGGTGACCGCACTGACCGTGCAGAACACTGTTGATGTCATGGATTTCCGGGTACTCGACCGCGAGTGGGTGCTGGCCCAGGCCAAGGCCGTGCTTGATGACATGCCGGTCTCGGCCGTCAAGCTGGGTATGCTCGGCAACCTCCAGATGGTCGACACCGTGGTCGAGATCATGCAGGCGCACCCCGAACTGCCACTGGTCTGCGACCCGGTGTTGCGCGCCGGCGGTGGCGGCTCGCTGGGCAAGGATGAGGTCGGCTACGCCATGCGTGAAAAGCTGCTGCCCATCGCCCGAATCGTCACTCCGAACCTGCCCGAAGCACGCATCCTCGCCGAGTTGCCCAATGGCACCGCCGATGAATGTGCCGACAAGCTGCTGCAACGCTGCCAGAACCTGCTGATCACCGGCGGCCATGGCGATGAGCTGGACATCCATAATCGGCTGTATTGCCGGGATGGCAGCACTCATACCTTCACCTGCCCGCGCCTGCCCGGCAGCTATCATGGCTCCGGCTGCACCCTGGCCAGCGCCCTCGCGGGCCGTCTGGCGCTGGGCGAAGAGCTGGTCAGCGCCGTCAAAACTGCTCTGGATTACACCTGGCGCACCCTGCGTGATGCGGAACAGCCCGGCCACGGCCAGTACGTACCACGCCGCCTGCCGCTGGACTTCTGCCAATGAGCCTGGGCGGCCTGTATGCGATTACCGACAGCGCACTGCTGACTGACGGCAAACTGCTGCCCTATGTAGAAGCGGCCCTGGCTGGCGGCGCCAGTCTGGTCCAGTATCGGGACAAGAGTGTCGATACCGTCCGCCGTCTGGAAGAAGCGACCCGGCTCAAGGAGCTGTGCGGTCAGTATGACGCTCACTTGCTGATCAATGATGACCTGGCGCTGGCCAGCCAGCTGCAGGTAGGCGTGCATCTGGGCAGGGACGACGGCAGCCTGCGCGAAGCCCGCCAGCAGCTCGGCCCCGATGCGCTGATCGGCGCCACCTGCCATGCCAGCCTGGAATACGCCGAACAGGCGGTGGCCGCCGGCGCCAGTTATGTCGCCTTCGGCCGCTTTTTCCCTTCCGTCACCAAGCCGGGCATACCTGCGGCGACGACCGGTCTGCTGGGAGAAGCCCGGGAGCGCTTTGCTATACCTATCGTTGCCATCGGCGGTATCACTGCTGATAACGCCCGGCAACTGTATGACGCGGGTGCCGACTTGCTTGCCGTAGTACACGGTCTGTTCGGCGCCGACTCCGCCGCCGAGGTCCGGCGCCGCGCCCTTGAATTCACCGCCTTGAAAATTTGTTGAGAGAATTGCCCATGTCCCGCTCGGAAACCCTTTTTGCCAGTGCCCAGAAACACATCCCCGGTGGCGTCAATTCGCCGGTACGCGCGTTCCGCAGCGTCGGCGGCACACCGTTGTTCATCAAGCACGCCGAGGGCGCCTATATCATCGACGAGGATGATCGGCGCTATGTGGACTATGTCGGCTCCTGGGGCCCGATGATCCTCGGTCACAGTCACCCGGACGTACTCGACTCGGTCCGCCGCCAGCTGGACCACGGCCTGTCCTATGGCGCTCCGACCGCCATGGAAACCGAGATGGCCGAGCTGGTCTGCTCCATGGTGCCGTCGATGGACATGGTGCGCATGGTCAGTTCCGGTACCGAAGCGACCATGAGCGCCATCCGCCTGGCCCGTGGCTATACCGGCCGCGATACCATCATCAAGTTCGAGGGCTGCTACCACGGCCACTCCGACAGCCTGCTGGTCAAGGCTGGCTCTGGTGCACTGACCTTCGGCGTGCCCAGCTCGCCGGGCGTGCCGGCGGCCTTCGCCCAGCACACCCTCACCCTGCCCTACAACGATATTGCCGCGGTGCGCGAAACCCTGAGCCGTGTGGCCGAGGATATCGCCTGCATCATCGTCGAGCCCGTGGCCGGCAACATGAACTGCGTACCACCTGCTCCAGGTTTCCTTGAAGGGTTGCGCGAAGCATGTAGCGAGTATGGCGTGGTCCTGATCTTCGATGAGGTGATGACCGGCTTCCGCGTTGCCCTCGGCGGCGCCCAAGCCCATTACGGCGTGACTCCCGACCTGTCCACCTTCGGCAAGATCGTCGGCGGCGGCATGCCGGTTGGCGCCTTTGGCGGCAAGCGCGAAATAATGGAATGCATCTCGCCGCTGGGCCCGGTCTACCAGGCCGGCACCCTGTCCGGCAACCCGCTGGCCATGGCCGCAGGATTGACTACCCTGAAGCTGATCAGCCGCCCGGGCTTCCATGACGAGCTGACCAGCTACACCAGCCGCATGCTGCAGGGCCTGCAGGACCGCGCCGATGCCGCCAGCATCCCCTTCGTCACCACCCAGGCCGGGGGCATGTTCGGTCTGTATTTCAGCGGCGCCGACAACATCCTGACCTTCGAGGACGTGATGGCTAGCGATCCCGAGCGCTTCAAGACCTTCTTCCACAAGATGCTCGAACAGGGTGTGTATTTTGCCCCCAGCGCCTACGAGGCCGGCTTCACCTCCATCGCCCATGGCGAAACCGAGTTGCAGCTGACCCTGGATGCCGCCGAGCGGGCATTCGCCACCCTATGATCGGGGCGCCTTCGGTAATGCCGCCGGTATCGATGCCGCCAGCCGCTCTGGTGGTTGGCCCCAGCATCGATCCGGCGCACAATGGCGCCATGCACTTACCTAGCCAGCGGGCCAGTCGACCATGAACACTGTTTTTCGCCGTACCGTCATCCTGTGCATGCTGGCCGGAGCAGGCAGCGGCGCATCCGCCGTCCTCGCCCAAACCCAGTCCCAGGCGCCATTGGTGATCAGCACCGAAGAGCGTTGCGCCTTCAACCGCGTCGATGACGACAGCCTGGCCCTGGCCCTGGAAAACTGCATGGAGCTGGCCGAGGCCGACGATATGCAGGCGCAATTCGAGATGGGTGAGCTGTACTACCATGGCGAGCGCGCCGAGCGGGATCTGAGCGCGGCACTGAAGTGGTATGAGCGAGCATCAATCCAGGGACATCCGGACGCCCAGTACCGCCTGGGCCTGATGCATATGAACGGCGAAGGGGTGGAGCGCAACCTGCCGCAGGCTTACATCATGTTGAAGATGGCGGCGGTCAATGGTCAGGACGCGGCGATGGACGCCAGTGATCTGCTGGCCGAGGAGATGCCCCCCGAGGAGATTGCCGCAGCTACCCAGGTACTGGGCACGCTATTTCGCAATTATCTACGGCATATTCGGGAAGAACAGTTGCGCCAGTTTCAGCCAGATACCAGCGCTCCCGTCGCCCCATAAGATCAGTTATTACTCGGCCCAGGCCCAGGCCCCGGCGGCATCGGGAAGGACATGATATTGCTGCCGCCCTTGGCCTCGCTGATCTTGGCCTGACCAACCCGCTCGACTTCGTCGATGCGCACTATGGCCTGCAGCGGAATGAAGCTGCGGTTGACGCCTTCGAACTGGCTCTTGAGCTTTTCCTCACCCGGATCGACCAGCATCTGCGAACGCTCGCCGAACACCAGCTCCTCGATCTCCAGAAAGCCCCACAACTCGCTCTGGAATATCTGCCGCGCATACAGTTCGTATACCTGGCCCTGATTGATGAAAATCACCCGGAAGATGGGTTGCTGCTTGTCTTTGCTCATGAAACTCACACAGGGACAACATGGATGGGACTGACGATGGCCGGACACCCGGCCAAAGGTCGCGGATCATAGCATATTCAGCAAAACCGTACGGCCAATGTCGAGCAAGCCGCAGTGGAGGCAGGCAGGGGCACTACAGAACCGTCTGCGGCCAGGGACGGCCGTAGACGAGCGCCATGGATGGCGGGGTGCGAGTGCTGTAGTGCCCCTACCTGCCTCCGCTGCCTACTCGGACTATCCTCCACTCATCCACACCGCAGCCCCGCTTCCTCCGACCAGCCACCATCACATTGTCCCCGCCATCCGTGTATAATCGCCGTTTTTCTTCACGAGTCACCCGCACATCCCCATGGCAAAGAAACTCTTTATCCAGACCCACGGCTGCCAGATGAACGAGTATGACAGCTCGCGCATGGCAGACCTGCTCGGCGACCACCAGGCAATGGAACTGACCGATAGCCCCGATGAGGCCGATGTCATCCTGCTCAACACCTGTTCGATTCGCGAGAAGGCCCAGGAAAAGGTGTTTTCCGAACTGGGCCGCTGGCGGCCGCTCAAGGAAAAGAATCCCGAGCTGATCATCGGTGTCGGCGGCTGCGTCGCCAGCCAGGAAGGCACCGCGATCCGCGACCGCGCCTCCTATGTGGACGTGGTGTTCGGTCCCCAGACCCTGCATCGCCTGCCGGAGATGATCGACGCGGCGCGCAGCACCGGCACCGCACAGGTCGACGTGTCCTTCCCGGAAATCGAGAAGTTCGACCGCCTGCCCGAACCTCGCGTGGATGGCCCGACCGCCTACGTATCGGTCATGGAAGGGTGCAGCAAGTACTGCAGCTTCTGCGTGGTGCCCTATACCCGCGGTGAAGAAGTCAGCCGCCCGTTCGACGACGTGCTGGCCGAGTGCGTGCACCTGGCCGAAAATGGCGTGCGCGAAATAACCCTGCTCGGGCAGAACGTCAACGGCTATCGCGGCCAGACCCATGACGGTGGTATCGCCGACCTGGCGGATCTGATCCGGGTTGTCGCCGAGATCGACGGCATCGACCGCATCCGCTACACCACCTCGCACCCGCTGGAGTTTTCCGACAGCCTGATTCGCGCCCACGCGGAAGTGCCGGAGCTGGTCAAGTACCTGCACCTGCCGGTGCAATCCGGCTCCGACCGGGTCCTGGCGGGCATGAAGCGCAACCACACCGCGCTGGAATACAAGTCCCGGGTGCGCAAGCTCAAGGCCGCGGTGCCGGATATCATCCTCAGCTCGGACTTCATCATCGGCTTCCCCGGTGAAACCGATCGGGACTTCGAGCAGACCATGAAGCTGGTGGAGGAGATCGGTTTCGACTTCTCCTACTCCTTCATCTATAGCGCCCGTCCCGGCACCCCGGCGTCCGATCTGCCCGACGACACCCCGGTCGAGGTCAAGAAACAGCGCCTGCAGATTCTCCAGGCCCGCCTCAACCAGCAGGGCTTCGAGAACAGCCGACGCATGGTCGGCAGCACCCAGCGCATCCTGGTTACCGACTACTCGAAGAAGGACCCGGGCATGCTCCAGGGTCGCACCGAGCACAACCGTATCGTCAACTTCCGCTGCGCCAATCCGCTGCTGATCGGCCAGTTCGTCGAGGTCCATATCGACGAAGCCCTGCCCCACTCCCTGCGCGGCAGCCTGCTGCACGAAACAGTGCAGTGATTCACTATCGAGCTACGGCCCGCTGCGCGCGGGCTGCGGCCGAAAGCCCATCTTTGCATAGCCTGGTTTGCGCGCTATGCTGTGTTTTTCCTGATAGCCACACGGCCACCAACGGACCACTTTGAACGTACCCTTGACTATCCATCGCTTCAGCATCGAGCCCGTAGACCCACGGCGCTTCGCCAGTCTCTGCGGTCAATTTGATGAAAACCTCCGCTTGATCGAACAACGCCTCGGCATCGAAGTCCGCAACCGCGGTAACCATTTCGAATTGATCGGCGACCCTGCTATTACGCGGTCCGCCGAGGCGGTCCTGCGCCAACTGTATCGCGAGACGCGGGACAACAAGGACCTGCCGCTGGATACCGTGCATTTGTATCTGCAGGAGTCCGGGCTGGAGAATCTCAGCGAATCGCTGCAGCACAGCGACGGCCACAAGCCAGTGGTACTGCGCACCAAGCGCATGACCATCCAGCCGCGCGGGCCAAATCAGCAGGCCTATGTGCGCTCGATCCAGGAGCATGACATCAACTTCGGCATCGGTCCGGCCGGTACCGGCAAGACCTACCTGGCGGTGGCCTGCGCGGTGGACGCGCTGGAACGCGAACAGATTCGCCGCATTCTGCTGGTGCGCCCGGCGGTAGAGGCCGGTGAAAAGCTCGGCTTCCTGCCTGGCGACCTGTCACAGAAGATCGACCCCTATCTGCGCCCCCTGTATGACGCGCTCTACGAAATGCTCGGCTTCGAACAGGTGGCCAAGCTGATCGAAAAGCAGGTGATCGAAGTCGCGCCGCTGGCCTATATGCGCGGCCGCACACTGAACAACAGCTTCATCATTCTCGATGAGAGCCAGAACACCACGCTGGAACAGATGAAGATGTTCCTCACGCGCATCGGCTTCGGCTCCACCGCAGTGATCACCGGTGACATCACCCAGGTCGACCTGCCGCGGGGCACCCGCTCGGGCCTGACTCACGTGATCGATGTGCTCAAGGATGTGAAAGGCATCGGCTTTACCCACTTCAAGTCCAAGGACGTGGTGCGCCACCCCCTGGTCCAGCGCATCGTCGAAGCCTATGACCGCTTCGACAGTCGCCAGGAGCAGGAACAGCAGCAGCGCAAGGAGCGCCGCGATGACCGTTGAGGTAGACATACAAAGGGCCACCGATGCGCCCGGCCAACCCGACGATGACAGCCTGATCCGCTGGGCCGCCCTGGCCTTGCGGAACAAGCCGGGGCAGGAACTGACCATCCGCCTGGTCGATGCCGAAGAAAGCCAGACCCTGAACAACGAGTATCGGCACAAGGACTATCCCACCAACGTGCTGTCCTTCCCCGCCGATCTGCCTCCCGAACTGGATATCCCGCTGCTGGGCGACCTGGTCATCTGCGTTCCGGTAGTCAATCGCGAGGCCGCCGAACAGGGCAAGCCGGCCGCCGCACACTGGGCGCATATGGTTATCCATGGCTGTCTGCACCTGTTGGGCCACGACCATATCGAGGACGACGAAGCCGAGGCAATGGAGGCGCTGGAACGCCAGCTGCTGGCCGAACTGGGTATCGCCGATCCCTATCTTGAAACCGACGAGTGATGAGTAACGACCCCATGAGCGAAGATCGATCGAGCAACGGACATAAGTCCTGGCTGGAGAGACTGACCCAGGCTTTTGTCCATGAACCCCGCAACCGTCAGGAACTGCTCGAGCTGCTACGTGAAGCGCAGCGCAATGAAGTTCTCGATATCGAAGCGCTGGCGATCATCGAGGGCGCACTGCAGGTCGCCGACATGCAGGTGCGCGACATCATGATCCCGCGCTCGCAGATGACCACCATCAAGGCCGCCCAGACACCTCGCGAGTTCCTGCCCTCGGTGATCGAGGCGGCCCATTCCCGCTTCCCGGTCATCGGCGAAAGCATCGACGATGTGCTCGGTATCCTGCTGGCCAAGGACCTGCTGCCGCTGCTGCTGGAAGAGAACACCGATCGGTTCAATATCAAGGACGTCCTGCGTCCGGCCACCTGCGTGCCCGAGTCCAAGCGGCTCAACGTGTTGCTCAAGGAGTTCCGCTCGACCCACAATCACATGGCCGTGGTGATTGATGAATATGGCGGCGTGTCCGGACTGATCACCATCGAAGACGTACTGGAACAGATCGTTGGCGATATCGAGGATGAACACGATATCGATGATGAGGATTACATCAAGGAGCTGCCCACCGGCGACTTCCTGGTCAAGGGCCTGACGCCGATCGAAGAGTTCAATGATCACTTCAGCACCGGCTTTTCCGACGAGGAGTTCGATACCTTCGGCGGGCTGGTGATGAACGCCTTCGGGCATCTGCCCAAGCGCAACGAGATTGTCGAACTGGATGGCTTTCGCGTGCGCATTCTCAATGCCGACAGCCGTCGCGTCCACCTTCTGCGAGTCAGCCTGATTCAGCCCTGACGTTGAAGCGAGCATATTTGTGGGAGCGGACAAGCCCGCTCCCACAAAACCGCCACTCACAGGCCATCTGTAGGGCGGATAAAATGGATGTTTGATGAGAGTCGCCATGCTACTGCTGGATAAATTGCTTGTTACCCTGCGCGCGCCCGGCTGGCGCGGCGACCTGCTTGCCCTGCTCGCCGGGGTGCTGACTACCCTGTCGTTCACCCCCTTTGACATCTGGCCGCTGGGTCTGCTGTCGGCCGCCCTGCTCTATCAGGGCCTGCATGAGCTGACCGGACGGCAAGCCCTGTGGCGAGGCTGGTGCTGGGGGCTGGGTCTGTTTCTCAGCGGCATATCCTGGGTCTATGTCAGCATTCATGTGCACGGCTATGCACCACCGGCACTGGCGGCGTTGCTGACTGGCGGGCTGGTTGCCGGGTTGGCATTGATTCCGGCAACCGCCGCCTGGCTATGGGCACGCTGGCTGCGGCCTGAAAAGGGCATCTGGCTGGCTACGACCGGTTTCGCTGCTCTGTGGGTGGCACAGGAATTTTTCCGCAGCTGGTTTCTTACCGGCTTCCCCTGGCTCTATCAAGGCTATGCCCATACCGATACCTGGCTAGCCGGCTGGGCCCCGCTGGGTGGCGTCTGGCTGCTCAGTTTTCTCAGTGTGTTCACTGCCTGTCTGCTCAGCGAAGGGCGGTTCTGGCGAAAGCCCCGCCAGGGATTGCCGGCAGCCGTACTGTTGATCGCCATCTGGGGCGGCGGCGCCCTGCTCACCCAGGTGCAGTGGACCCGGCCGGCCGGCACGCCACTGTCGGTGGCGCTGATCCAGGCCGACATCGAACAGTCCCGCAAGTGGGACCCGGCGCACATCGACTATACCCTGGCTACCTACCGGGACATGAGCTACGCCCAGCGCGCCGATCTGATCATCTGGCCGGAAACCGCCGTGCCCGTGCTCAGCAGCAGTGCCATGCCCTTCGTTCAGGGCATGGCCGCCAATCTGGCGCAGCAGGGCAGCACCCTGATCACCGGGATTCCGGTGGACGAGACCGACGCTCACGGCGAACGACGCATTTACAACGGCATCATGGTCGCCGGCGAGCAGCCCAACCATTACCTCAAACACAAGCTGGTGCCCTTCGGCGAGTATGTGCCACTGGAAGACGTATTGCGCGGGCTGATCGCGTTCTTCGACCTGCCCATGTCGAACTTCTCCCGGGGCCCACAACAGCAGGCGCCTCTGGAGGCCGCCGGTCATCGGCTGGCACCGATGATCTGCTATGAAACCGTTTATCCCGATTTCGCCGCCCGTCTGGCTGCTCAGAGCGAGCTGCTGATCAGCATCAGCAACGATAGCTGGTTCGGCGAGTCCATCGGCCCGCTACAGCATCTGCAGATGGCCCGCATGCGCGCCATCGAGAGTGGGCGCTGGATGATCCGCGGCACCAACAACGGCGTCACCGCACTGATCGACCACCGGGGAGACATCACCGCCCGGATACCACAATTCACCCAGGCCGCCCTGCACGGTTATGTACAGCCCCGCGAAGGACTCACTCCCTGGTTGCGCTGGGGCAGCTGGCCTCTGGGGACGTTAGTGGTGGCGGCTCTCCTGGTGTGCATGCTCGCTCGCCGCAAGCACTGAGGGCGATGCCGCCAGGCGATCAAGCTGCATGGTACCGAGGATCTGCCGCAGCAGCTGCATGTCCTGTTGGGTCAGGCCATAGACTTCCAGCTCGGTCGGCACGCAGGGCTGACCAGCCATCCATTGCCGAGTGCGCGCGACATCGAGAGCCTGATCAAGGCGGCGCAACAACCGTCCGTACGAGGAATCGTGACTACCAGCTGGAATCTCCCGCTGCACATGTTTCATGTGTTTTCTCCCTAATATATGACTGCCCAGAACAGCTGGACATCCTTTGCCCTCAGCATAGACCCGACATCTGATTTCTCCCGGCAGCGGCGACGAATGGCAGTAGCTGAGGGCCGACAGCCTTTTCCTTCCCGCCGTGCGGCCACCTGACGCAACAGCCCCTACCTGTGCCGGGCCCGGTGGTGTATCCTGCCTCATTCCTTTTTTCCCCTGACATACGAGTCGACATACAGTCCACGCCCATGCAAGAACAGTATTCTCCCCGCGATATCGAACACGCCGCCCAGACCGCCTGGGATCAAACCGACGCCTTCAAGGTGGAGGAGACCCCGGGCCGCGAGACCTACTACTGCCTGTCGATGTTTCCGTACCCGAGCGGCAAGCTACACATGGGTCACGTGCGCAACTACACCATCGGTGACGTGATTGCCCGCTATCAGCGCATGCAAGGCAAGAATGTACTGCAGCCAATGGGCTGGGACGCCTTCGGCATGCCAGCGGAAAACGCGGCGATGAACAACAAGGTCGCCCCCGCCGCCTGGACCTATTCCAATATCGACTACATGCGCAACCAGCTGAAAAGCCTGGGGTTGGCAGTCGACTGGTCCCGCGAATTCGCCACCTGCACTCCCGAGTACTACCGCTGGGAGCAATGGCTGTTCACCCGGCTGTTCGAGAAAGGCGTGATCTACCGCAAGAACGGCACCGTCAACTGGGACCCGGTCGACCAGACCGTACTGGCCAACGAGCAGGTCATCGACGGCCGCGGCTGGCGCAGTGGCGCGCTGATCGAGAAGCGCGAGATCCCGATGTACTATTTCCGTATCACCGATTACGCGGAAGAGCTGCTCAGCTCGCTGGATAACCTCACCGGTTGGCCGGAGCAGGTCAAGACCATGCAGCGCAACTGGATCGGCAAGTCGGTAGGCATGGAAGTGCATTTCCCCTACGACCAGGCCTCCATCGGCCACGCCGGCAAGCTCAAGGTGTTCACTACCCGCCCCGATACCCTGATGGGCGCCACCTATGTGGCCGTGGCCGCCGAACACCCGCTGGCCGCCCAGGCCGCCGAAACCGACCCATCGCTGCTTGCATTCATCGATGAGTGCAAGCGCGGCGGCGTTTCCGAAGCCGACATAGCCACCCAGGAAAAACAGGGCCGCGCCACCAGCCTGTTCGTCGAGCATCCGCTGACCGGCGAAAAACTGCCGGTATGGATCGCCAACTACGTCCTCATGGGCTACGGCGAAGGCGCGGTCATGGCCGTACCGGCCCACGACGAGCGCGACTTTGCATTCGCCAGCCAGTATCACCTACCAATCAAGCCGGTTATCCGCACCTCGGCTGGCGACACCACGCCAGAGCCCTGGCAGGACGCCTACGGTGAAAAGGGCATGCTGATCAATTCCGAGGAATTCGACGGCCTGGATTTCGACAGCGCCTTCACCGCCATCGGTGAAGTGCTCAAGCAGAAGGAACTGGGCGCGCCGCGTACCCAGTTCCGCCTGCGCGACTGGGGCATCAGCCGTCAGCGCTATTGGGGTTGCCCGATCCCGATCATCCACTGCTCCAACTGCGGTGACGTACCGGTGCCGGACGACCAACTGCCCGTGGTGCTGCCCGAAGATGTAGTGCCTGACGGCGCCGGCAGCCCGTTGGCCCGGATGCCCGAGTTCTATGAATGCACCTGCCCACGCTGCAACCAGCCGGCACGGCGCGAAACCGACACCATGGATACCTTCGTCGAAAGCTCCTGGTACTTCGCCCGCTACGCCAGCCCGCACTACGACAAGGGCATGGTCGACCCGGCCGCAGCCAACCACTGGCTGCCGGTGGATCAGTATATCGGTGGTATCGAACACGCCATCCTGCACCTGCTATATGCGCGTTTCTTCCACAAGCTCATGCGTGACGAGGGCCTGGTCGACTCGGACGAGCCGTTCAAGGACCTGCTGACCCAGGGCATGGTATTGGCCGATACCTACTACCGGATCGATGCCAAGGGCGCCAGAACCTGGTTCAACCCCGCTGATGTCGAAGTCGAACGCGATGCCAAGGGCAAGGTCGTCCGTGCCCACCTGGCCAGCGACGGGGAGCCGGTGGAAATCGGCGGTACCGAGAAGATGTCCAAGTCGAAGAACAACGGCGTGGACCCTCAGGCGATGATCGACCAGTACGGCGCGGACACCTGCCGGCTGTTCATGATGTTCGCCTCGCCGCCGGATATGAGCCTGGAATGGTCCGACTCCGGCGTCGAAGGTGCCCAACGCTTCCTGCGTCGTGTCTGGCGCCTGGCCCAGCAGCATGTCGGTAGCGGCCGGCCCGCCGCGTTGAGCGTCGACAACCTGACCGACGCCCAGAAAGACGTGCGCCGTGCCACCCACCTGGCCATCCGTCAGGCCAGTCAGGATATCGGCCAGCATCACAAGTTCAATACTGCTATCGCCGCAGTGATGACGCTGATGAACGTGCTGGAAAAAGCACCACAGGCCGAGGACCAGGATCGCGCAGTACTGCAGGAAGGTCTGGAAACCGTCACCTTGCTGCTGGCACCCATCGTCCCGCATATAAGCCATGCGCTGTGGCAGGCATTGGGCCAGCAGACACCGGTGATCGACGCACCCTGGCCAGTGCTGGACGAAAGCGCCCTGGTGCAGGACAGCCTTAAGCTGGTCATCCAGGTCAATGGCAAGCTGCGTGGCCATATCCAGGTGCCAGCCGATGCCAGTCGCGAAGCAGTGGAAGCTGCTGCCCGCGCCAATGAAAACGTGCTGCGCTTTACTGAAGGTCTGAGCATCCGCAAGGTGATTGTGGTGCCGGGCAAGCTGGTCAATATTGTCGCCAACTGATACGCAACGGAGAATCGGCATGCCACTGCAACGTCCACGTCATCTGCTGAGCTGTGCGGTACTCGGCGCCAGCCTGCTGCTCAGCGCCTGCGGCTTCCACCTGCGCGGTACCGGGGTCGATAACGTCAAGCTGGAAGAACTGAATGTCACCGCCCGCAACAGTTATGGTCCTACTTACCAGAGCGTGCTGGAAGCATTGCAGGCCAACGGGGTGGACGTGCGCAGCTCGGCGCCCTATCACCTGCAGTTGCTGAATGAGAACCAGGAACGCCGCGCGGTCACCTATACCTACCGGGCAACCCCGGCCGAGTACGAGCTGACCAGCGAACTGACCTTCCAGATCAGCGACCGCCAGGGCCGTCCCCTGATCGGGCCCGAGACCTTCACCACCTATCGGGTCTACGTCAACGACAAGGACAACCTGATCGGCACCAGCGAAGAGGAAGCCCTGTTGCACCGCGAAATGCGTCAGGACCTGACCCGTCAGTTGATGTTCCGCCTGTCGAGCATTTCCGCCAGCGACCTCGCGGCCCGCGAACAGAAGCTCGACCAGCAGGCTCCCTGAGTCGTGAAACTCAACGCGACCCAGCTGCAGCGCCAGCTCGGCGACGGCCTGGCGCCAGTATATGTCGTCAGTGGGGACGACCCGCTGCTCACCGGGGAAGCGGCTGACCTGATCCGCCAGGCCTGCCGCGATGCCGGCAGTGAGGAGCGGCTGGTATTCCATGTGGACCGCAGCTTTGAATGGGGTCAGCTGCATGACGCCAGTCACAGCCTGTCACTGTTCGCCCAGCAACGGCTGGTAGAGCTGCGCATCCCCGGTGGCAAACCCGGCGACGAGGGTGGCAAGGCGCTGCTGGCGTGGCTGGATAATCCACCGCCGGATACCACCCTGCTGGTGACCCTGCCCAAACTGGATGGCAGTACCCAGCGCAGCAAGTGGGCCAAGGGGCTGATCGAACATGAGCACAGCCGCTTCCTGCAGATCTGGCCGGTGGAAGCACAGCAGTTGCCGGGCTGGATGCGCGACCGCCTGGCCGCTGCCGGGCTTCACGCCACGCCCGAAGCACTGGATCTGCTCAGCGCCCGGGTCGAAGGCAACCTGCTGGCTGCCGCTCAGGAGATCGAGAAACTCAAGCTGTTTTGCGACAGCGGTCAGCTGGATCTGCAGACAGTGCAACAGGTGGTCGCCGACAGCGCCCGTTTCGACGTTTTCAACCTCACCGATGCTTTGCTCCAGGGTGAACCCCAGCATGGCCTGCGCATACTGCATGGGCTAAAGGGTGAAGGTGTGGAAGCGCCGGTGGTGCTCTGGGCGGTCAGCCGCGAGCTGCGCAGCCTGCACAACATGGCCCACGATCTTGCCCGGGGCATCCCCCAGGACAAGGTCTTTGCCAGCCAGCGCCCGCCGGTATGGGACAAGCGCAAGCCGCTGCTCTCCAGGGCCTTGCAACGCCATCCGGTGACTGTCTGGGAACGTCTGCTGCGCCTGGCCCAGCAAGCCGATGAACAGATCAAGGGCCAAAGCCCCGGCTCACCCTGGGACAGCCTGGCGCTGATCGTGGTGCAAGCTGCCGGCACTCGTCTGTCCCTGGCTGCAGGCTGATATCCAGAGCCCAGCCCGCAAACCTCAAGCCCTGCTGCCCCAAATCAATTGATCACCTATCAACTTTGGGGCATTCCAATCTGGGAGCCTTGGCCGCAAAGCCTTCCCATCAGCCTACCCCACTCGCGAACAAGCCCCTGGGACGGTCGAGCACCAGCTCGACCAAAGGGTTACCAGAACAGCTCAAGGCCGCGCCAGAATCAACGTCCCCAGTGGCGGCAGGTCCAGGCGCAGGGAACAGGGCTGGCCGTGACTGTCGCGCTCCTCGGTCCACACTTCTCCCTTGCTGCCCGCGCCCGAGCCGGCGAAAGCATGGTCATCACTGTTCAACAGTATTTGCCAGCCCCCTGCTTCGGGCACACCGACCCGATAGTCGCTGCGCAGCACCGGGGTGAAGTTGTGCACCACCAGCACCATGGCTCCGTCCTCGCCCCGCCGTAGCCAGGCATAAACGCTGTTGCTGCTGTCGTCACCGATCAACCATTGGAACCCGTCGGCACTGTGGTCACGCTGGTGCAATGCCGGTTGCTCGGTATACAGCCGATTCAGCTCCCGCACCAGATCGTGTACGCCACGATGGTCGTCATAGCTGAGCAGATACCAGTCCAGCTGCGCATCATGGCTCCATTCGCGCCACTGGCCGAACTCGCAGCCCATGAACAGCAGTTTCTTGCCCGGGTGGCTCCACATGAAGGATAGGTACAACCGCAAGTTGGCGAATTGCTGCCAGCGGTCGCCGGGCATCTTGCCGAGCAACGAGCCCTTGCCGTGCACCACCTCGTCATGGGAGATCGGCAGAATGAAATGCTCGGTGAAGGCATATAACAACCCGAAGGTGATCTGCTGATGATGATGCCGGCGGTGCAGCGGATCTTCCTTGATGTAATTGAGGGTGTCGTGCATCCAGCCCATGTTCCACTTGCCGGTAAAACCCAGGCCACCTTCCCGGGTCGGTTGGCTGACGCCCGGCCAGGCGGTGGACTCCTCCGCGATCACCAGTGCGCCTGGTGCTTCAGTGGCCACCACATCATTCAGGTGTCGCAGGAACTCGATGGCCTCCAGGTTCTCCCGGCCGCCGTGGCGGTTGGGTATCCATTCGCCGCTCTTGCGTGAGTAGTCCCGGTACAGCATGGACGCCACCGCATCGACCCGTAGCCCATCGACATGATATTCGCGCAGCCAGTGCAGCGCCGAGGCCAGCATGAAGCCATGCACCTCGGTACGCCCCAGGTTGTAGATGTGGGTATCCCAGTCCGGATGCCAGCCCTCGAAGGGATGGGCATATTCGTAGAGCGCGGTGCCATCGAATAGCCCCAGCCCGTGGGCGTCCCCCGGAAAGTGCGCCGGCACCCAGTCCAGAATGACGCCGATGCCAGCCCGGTGGCAGGCGTCGACGAAGCCGGCGAAGTCCGCCGGCGTACCATGCCGGGCGGTGGGAGCGAACTGCGACAGGGGTTGATAACCCCAGGAGCCGCCGAATGGGTGCTCCATCACCGGCAGTAATTCGACATGGGTAAACCCCATATCCTGCACATAGGGAATCAGCTGCTCGGCCAGTTCTGCCCAACCCAGCGGCTCACCACCGGCTTCACTGGTCTGCCGCCAGGAGCCGGTATGCACTTCGTAAATCGCCAGCGGTCTGGTATTGGACTGACGCCCCGCCCGTTCGTCCATCCACTGCTGGTCACCCCACTGGAAATCCGTCCCGGCAGCTACCACCGAACCGGTGGCCGGCGGTTTCTCGGTGGCCAGTGCGACGGGATCGGCCTTCAGTGGCAGGAGTCCGTCCTGGCCAAGGATTTCGTACTTGTAGACCTCACCCGGGCCAAGCCGGGGAATGAACAATTCCCAGATACCGCCGCTTGGATGCAGCCGCATGGGGTGCCGGCGGCCATCCCAGCTGTTGAAATTGCCAACCACCGACACCCGCCGGGCATTCGGCGCCCAGACCACGAAACGCACGCCAGACACACCATCGGCCACCCAAGGCTGGGCACCGAAGCATTGGCCGAGACGGCGATGGTTGCCTTCACCGAACAGGTAGATATCCATCTCCCCCAGCTGCGGGCCGAAGGCATAGGGATCTTCTGTTTCCTGCACCCCACCGTTCCAATGGATGTGCAGGCGGTAGCGGCGACGCTGGTCGAGTGCGCTGGTGAACAGGCCCGGAACAGGCTCGTCCATGGGGCCGATCAGCTGTCCGCCCTCATCCAGCAACTGGACTTCCAGCGCGCCCGGTTGCCAGGTTCGCACCTGGACGACGCCATCCTGATCATGGGGGCCGAGGAAGGCAAAGGGATTGCCGTGTTCGGCACGGATCAGGGCCTGGATATCCCCATTGTCAGTGCTCATCCGGTTGCTCATCAGGGCCGTTCTCCATCAGCGATTTGCATAAACCAATCAATCCTCCCAAGGGCACGTCCAGCCAGTCGGGCCGGTAACGGGCCTCGTAGTCCACTTCATAGGCCGCCTTTTCGATACTGAACAACGCAAGCGCCGCCGGGGTGCCCTGCTCCGCCCAGGTATGGGGCAGGTCGCTGGCAACCTCCAGATAAGATGTCAGAAAGGCGTGCGCGGCCTGCTCGCGGTAGGCCGCGCAGATATGTTGTCGGGCCTGCTGTGCCTGCTCCGACTGATCGGTGCCGTGGATGCTTCGCAGCGCCATTGCTCCGGCGTAATCGAAGGAGCGCAGCATGCCGGTGACGTCCTTCATGGGGCTCTGACGCTCACGCCGCTGCGTCAGGCTGCGGGTCGGCTCCCCCTCGAAATCGATGAAACAGGCATCGCCCTGCACTACCAGCACCTGCCCCAGGTGCAGATCGCCGTGCACGCGGATGCGCACGCCCCCAGTACAGCGTTGCGCCAGCGCTTTCACCGCCTCGCTCAGTTCTCCACGCCGCGCCAACAACCATTGGGCCTGTTCGGCAGCCACCGCGTCGAGCTGCGCGCGATGTTGATCGATGGCGTTGAGCGCGCCCTGCAGTTGTTCGCCGATATGTTCACCCCACTGAGCACAGTCAGCCTGGGTGGCAACTGCGAAACCGAAGCCCTCGCCGCCCTGCGGGTCAGCCAGCAACAGGTGCATTTCGCCCAGACGCCGGCCCAACGTGCCGGCAAAGGCCTGCAATTCGGCCAACGCCGTGTACTGGTTCTCCTGCTCTGACAGCCCACCCGCCAGTTGATCACGGATGGCCCGCTCCAGGGTGTCGCGAGTCCATTGCCAGGCATCCCCCTGGCTGTCCACATAACCCTGCAGAATCATCAGGGTATGGCTCTCGCCGGTTTCATCGATGCGTTGCACCTGGCCCAGCAACGGTGCGATCGCGGGAAACTCACGTTCGGTGAGAAAGCGGCCCATTTCGATTTCCGGGTGTACGCCGGGCATCACCCGGCGGATGATCTTCAACATCATCCGCTCACCGATGAGCACTGAGGTATTGGACTGTTCCACTGCCAGCGGCAGGATTTCCTCCTCGGGCCGCTCCTCCTGCTGCGCAAGCTTTGCCCCGGCGCTGAAGCGGATCTCCACGCCCTGCTCGTGCACCACCTGATGGCGACGCATATTGTCGATCACCTTGCGGGTAAAACCCGGCAACATGGCGGCATCGGTCAGCAGTCCCAGTCGTGGTCCGCGACGCAAACGCGCCAGCGCGAAGGCCGCAGCGGTCTGGCCGAACATGTCCGGTGTATCGGTATTGCGCAGATAGCCCAATGGCAACTGGTAGTGCGCGTCTCCCACCGTCACCTCACAAAGCACGCAGGGCTCGCTCTGTTCGCAGAAAGGGATCGCATAGCGCAGCCGAATTGGCTCACCGGTGTCGGTCGAGCCGGAAAACCAGCGGCGCTTGGCCAGCCACTGGGGCAGGATTTCCCGCTCCAGCACTCGACGGCAGGCGTCCTTCAGCAGGTCGGCCATATCATGCTTGATGACCAGGGTGGCCAGCTCCGGCAACGATTGCACCGGCTCGATATGCCAACTGGGCATCTGGCTTTCATCCGCCAACACGAACCAGTAGAAGCCATAGGGCGGCAGCGTCAGCAGATAATGCAGTTGGCCGATCGGTGGAAAGCTGCTGCCGCCCAGCATTTCCACTGGCACCTTGCCGGCCCAGGCAGATAGATCCAGCTCCGTAGCCTGGGCCGCCCGCGACAGGTTGGCGACGCACAGGATGATCTCGTGGCGGCCCTCCTCGGTGGTGAACTCGCGCAGATAGGCGATGACCTTGCGGTTGGCCGGCGCCAGCATCTTCAGCGTGCCACGGCCAAAGGCTTGCTGCTGCTTGCGGACCGTGAGCATGCGCCGGGTCCAGTTCAACAGCGAATGGGCATCGCGGGCCTGGGATTCGACGTTGACGGTCTGGTAGCCATACAGCGGGTCCATGATCGGCGGCAGCACCATGCTGGCCGGGTCGGCCCGGGAGAAGCCACCGTTGCGGTCGGTGGACCACTGCATCGGCGTGCGTACGCCATCCCGATCGCCAAGGAAGATATTGTCGCCCATGCCGATCTCGTCACCGTAATACAGTGTTGGTGTGCCCGGCATGGACAGCAGCAGGCTGTTGAGCAGCTCGATACGCCGCCGGTCACGCTCCACCAGCGGCGCCAGGCGCCGGCGAATGCCCAGGTTGATGCGCGCACGGCGGTCCGCCGCATAGTAGTTCCACAAGTAGTCACGCTCCTGATCGGTCACCATCTCCAGCGTCAGTTCATCGTGATTGCGCAGGAAGATCGCCCACTGGCAGTTGTCCGGGATGTCCGGTGTCTGGCGCAGGATATCGGTGATCGGGAAACGGTCTTCCTGGGCGATGGCCATGTACATGCGCGGCATCAGCGGGAAATGAAAGGCCATATGGCATTCGTCGCCCGGGCCGCCGTCCTCGCCACCAAAATACAGCTGGGTGTCCTCGGGCCACTGGTTGGCTTCGGCCAGCAACATGCGGTCGGGATAGCTGGCATCCAGCTCGGCGCGAATCTTCTTCAGGACCTGGTGGGTTTCCGGCAGGTTCTCGTTGTTGGTGCCGTCGCGTTCGATCAGATAGGGAATAGCGTCCAGGCGCATGCCATCCACCCCCATATCCAGCCAGAAGCGCATCACCGACAGCACTGCCCGCAGCACCTGGGGATTGTCGAAATTCAGGTCCGGCTGGTGCGAGTAGAAACGATGCCAGAAGAACTGGCCTGCGACCGGGTCCCAGGTCCAGTTGGATGTTTCGGTATCGAGGAAGATGATGCGCGTGCCCTGGTAGATCTGATCGGTATCGGACCAGACATAGAAGTTGCGCGCCTGCGAACCCTTGGGTGCCAGCCGCGCCCGCTGGAACCAGGGATGCTGGTCGGAGGTATGGTTGATCACCAGCTCGGTGACCACCCGCAGGCCGCGCTTGTGCGCTTCGCGAATGAAGCGGCGCACATCGGCCATGCTGCCGTAGTCCGAATGCACCCCGCGGTAATCGGCGATGTCATAGCCGTCATCGCGCCGGGGCGAAGGGTAGAAAGGCAACAGCCAGAGCGTGTTCACGCCCAGATCGACGATGTAGTCGAGCTTCTGGATCAGGCCCGCGAAATCACCGATGCCATCGTTGTTGGCATCGAAGAAGGACTTCACGTGAATCTGATAGATGATTGCATCCTTGTACCAGCACGGGTCGTTGAGAAAGGCTCGTGCTCGGGCTCGTCTTGCCATGATCACACCTCAGGCCGCAGGTCGGATACGCCATATTCCAAAGGGCAGATACCAGGGTTCGATACGCATCCACTGGGTCTTGCCGTGCCATAACCAGGTATGGCCATTCATCAGGTCCTCACCATGGGTGGTGGCGTCATCATTCAGACCGAACTCCCACAGCGGCAGTTCAAAGTGTGCTTCCTGGGCGTTGAACGGATCCAGGCAGACGGCCACCAGGATGAAGTTCGACAGATCCGCGGTGCGTTTGCCGAAGTACAGGATGTTGTCATTCCAGACGTGGTACGCCTGAAAGCCCAGGTGAGTCTGCAGTGCCGGGTTATTGCGGCGGATGCGGTTGAGCCGGGCGATCTCACCGATGATGTTGCCCGGTGCGTGCCAATTGCGTGGCCGCAGCTGGTACTTCTCCGAATCCAGGTACTCCTCGCGCCCGGGCAGCGGCTCCGCCTCGCAGAGCTCGAACCCGGAATACATGCCCCACAACCCCGAGCCCATGGTCGCCAGGGCCGCGCGGATGAGAAAGCCGGCGCGCCCGGAGCGCTGCAGGAAGTACGGGTTGATATCCGGCGTGTTGACGAAGAAGTTCGGCCGATAGCAATCGCGCCAGGGCGGCTGGTTCAGTTCGGTGAAATAGCTTTCCAGCTCCTGCTTGGTATTGCGCCAAGTGAAGTAGGTGTAGCTCTGGCTGAAGCCGATCTTGCCGAGCCGCGCCATCATTGCCGGCCGGGTAAAGGCCTCGGCCAGGAAAATCACCCCCGGATGCCGCTGGCGAATGTCGGCAATCAGCCACTCCCAAAACGGCAGCGGCTTGGTATGTGGATTGTCGACCCGAAACAGGGTCACCCCCTGCTCGACCCAGAACAGCACCACGTCACGCAACGCCAGCCACAGGTCCGGCATTGCGTCCTCGGCATAGAATTCGACATTGACGATATCTTCGTATTTTTTCGGCGGGTTCTCCGCATAGCGGATGCTGCCGTCTGGGCGCCAGTTGAACCAGCCGGGGTGCTCGCGCAACCAGGGGTGGTCCGGCGAGCACTGGATGGCAAAATCCAGGGCCACTTCCAGATCATGGGACCGAGCCGCGGTGACCAGGCGATGGAAATCCTCCAGGTCCCCCAGCAATGGATGCAGGGCATCGTGGCCGCCCTCCTCGCTGCCGATGGCGTACGGACTGCCGGGGTCGTTCGGGCCCGCCTGCAGACTGTTGTTCGGCCCTTTCCGATGGGTCAACCCGATGGGATGGATTGGCGGAAAATACAGCACATCGAACCCCATGCGGGCGATATCCGGCAACCGCTGAATGACGTCATCGAAGGTGCCATGGCGATTCACGTCCTCGGTCTGCGACCGTGGAAACAGCTCGTACCAACTGGCGAATTCCGCCAGTGGACGCTCAACATCCAGCGGGTACTCGGCACTGCGTACCAGCTGGACGCGTTGGCCGGCCAACCGCATGATATGCCCGGTATGAGGGCTCAGCAGCAGGGTTACCTGGGCATCGGTGTCGCGGGCTTCAGCCAATTCCACCAATAGCTCCTGAAGCATATCGATGTGGGCCGGCTCGGCCTGTGCCAGGGTGTCCTGGAGCAGCCGCTCCCCCTCCTGCAACTCCAGCTCCACCGACACATCCGCCTGGTATTTCTTGCCAAGCTCATCGCAATAGGAAGCCCAGGCATCCACCCAGGCTTCTATCGCAAAATGCAGCTGGTCAACCTGCCGTGGGGTCAGCTCAGCCTGCCACAGGTCATTACCTCGCGGCGCCAGCGGCAGCCGTTGCCATCCCGCCTGATCATCGGCCCGGCGCCAGATGAACTCAGCCGCCAGCTTGCCGTGTCCGTCGCATACCAGCACCGCAGACAATATCAAGGGCCGACCCTGTACGGCCTTGGCCGCGTAGCGACCCTGTTCCACGGTCGGTGTAATCGACTCGATAGCGATCCGCGGCAGGCTGACAGCCTGTTCGGCTGTCATCAGCTCAGCCATTGAGGACCGTGCCCCCATTGATGTGCAACACCTGGCCGCTCATGTAGGAAGAGTCGGAACAGGCCAGGTAGACATAGGCCGGGGCCAGTTCCGCTGGTTGCCCAGGCCGGCCCATAGGTGTGTTGCCGCCGAACTCCGATACCTGTTCCGCCGAGAAGGTCGAGGGAATCAGCGGCGTCCAGATGGGACCCGGGGCGACGCCATTGACGCGAATACCGCGACTGCTGAGGTTCATTGCCAGAGCACGGGTAAAGCTGACGATCGCGCCCTTGGTGGCGGAATAATCGATCAGCACCGGATTGCCCTTGTAGGCAGTGATCGAGGTAGTGTTGATGATTGCTCCACCCTCGGGAATATGCGGCAGCGCGGCCTTGGTCAGCAGGAACATACCGAAGATGTTGGTGCGGAAGGTTTGCTGCCATTGGTCCGCGGTGATGTCTTCAAGCTTCTCCTGGGGGTGCTGTTCGCCAGCATTGTTGACCAGCACATCAATCTGCCCCCACTTGCCGGTCACCTCCTCGACGACCTTGCGACAGAAACCTTCGTCAGCCACATCGCCAGCCAGGGTGATAACTTCGCCGCCGGCCTTGCGGATTTCATCCTCGGTCTTGCGTGCATCCTCATGGGAGTCGAGATAGAGCAAGGCGACCTTGGCGCCCTCCCGTGCGTAATGCACCACGACCGCGCGGCCGATGCCGCTGTCAGCACCGGTTACCACGGCCACCTTGCCCTGCAACTTGCCGCCTGACCGATAGTGCTCGGAAATGAATTCCGGTTGCGGATGCATCTGCTCCTCGGAACCGGGCTCCTCCTGATGCTGCGGAGGGGGTGTCTGTTTATCGTTCATGGCGGGTCTCCTCAGTGTCCGCTCACACCCAGCTCGCGGGCCAGCAGTGATCGGATGGTATTGAGATGGCGCTGTTCTTCAGTCAGAGCATGGGTGAAGCTGCTGCCGATATTGGCGTGCCCGCCATCATCAGCCAGCTTGATCAGCAACTCCCAGGCGGCGTTGTCGGTCAATTCGATGGTGAGCATGGCGTTCAATGCCTGAGCCAGATTGGTCCGCGGATCGGTGATCACCTTCAGCGCTCCCGAGCCGACCACCCCGGCGAGGTCGGCGCAGGGCGTCTGCGCCGTTGGATCGGCGCCGAGGGATTCCAGAGCATCGACCAGCAGGAACATGTGCGCCTCTTCATCATCGCGGATCTGCCTGAGCGTCGGGATCAGCTCCGCGCCGGTCTCGCAGGCACCCGCCTTGGCAATCAACGCCTCATACAGACGTACCCCGGTGCGCTCGAAGGCCAGCCGTTCGCCCAATTTGTCGATCAGCAGTTCCGGATCGTTGCCCAGGATCTTGTCGAAGGTGCTTTTCAGCATGCCTTTGACCGACCCGGGAATCGGCACCGAACCGACATCGCCCTCTTCGCGGTTCATCTGCTCGCGGGCATGGGCCAGCGTCGAGGCATCGCCCGGCACGTCGGCGGGCCGCTCACCGACGTATTCCACCATCTTGCGGGTGTCTTCGGGTGACATCTGGGCCCCGGTGAAGTTGTGTCCGAGTTTGGCTGCTTTATTCATTGTCAGGTCCTCACGGGGTTTTGCGGTTCAACTCAGTACCGGGCGCCCAGTCATAACCGGCGGAGACAATATCCGATGCGATCCCCTCGGAATTGATATGGCGACGGTATTCCAGCGACAGCGGGCTTTCCTGCTCCTTGGGTACGTAGGCGCTGCCGGAGGTGCGCAGATCGGTTTCTTCAGCCAGGACCTTGCGTACGAAGTCGCGCTGACTCTTGAACTGGATCATGCTCGGCAATGTACCGCCCAGCACTTCGGCCGGGTCGCGCCGATCAATCTGCTTGAAGATGTCGCAGGCCATATTCAGATGGCCCAACTCGTAATCGAGGAAGCGTTCCCACAACGCCTTGATCCGGGGGTTTTCTTCCTGTTCGGCGCAACTGGCGTAGGCGTAGACCTCCATCGCCTCGTGCACCAGCCACTTTTCCATCAGGCTTTCCGCAGGGTCCATGAGCGAGCCATATTGAGTCACGTGCTGCTCCTCCACCGAGGCGATTTCCGCGTAGAGCATGCGTGCAACCGGGTCGGTGAAGGTCGGCCCGATGTTCATGTAGTAGTCGTGGGTCTGGTATTCGGCGCCGGTGATCAGTGCCGCATGGATCTTGGTGATCAAATCCGCGTCGTTCTTGTCGTAATTTTCCCGCAGGTCGCTTTCCGGCGCCCGGTGGTGTTCGGAGGTTTTACGCCCCGGCACCAGGTCGGTATAACCCTGCAGGATGTTGTTGGCGTCCTTCCCTTCCAGCCGGTCGAGCATCGCCGCATAGCGATAGAGATGATCAAAATCCTCGAGCAGGCCAAAGCGGTACGTCTGCGCCTGGTAGGGATCGGGTTCGTTCTGCGCCACCGCAGCGGTCACTTCTATCGCCACCTGTTCATAGGCGATCGTGGTTTCCAGCGGCGAATGGTCCGCAGAGAGCAGCCAGTTGACCGCAGTGCATTGATGCTGCTCGACTCGGCGGATCTGGGCCAGGGGCAGTTGCAGCCGTTTGTCGAAGCGCGCAAGCATGTGCTTGACCCGCAATGCATCCGCTTCCACGCCATTCATGAGGATGATCCGCACCCGGGTAAACGCATCATCGTCCAGCTTGCTCATTGGCCGGCTGGCCATTTCCTTCCAGGTAAATTGCTGCTTTTCCAGCGGGGTGCCTTGATTGTCCAGGATTCCGGAAAGACCGTGCATGATGCCTCCTGTCGCAAACGCTATGGTTCGAGGGGAATGCAGAAAGAATCTTCGAGTAAATCGCCTGACAACCAACCAGGACGGCTTACCGCAAAACTCTCGTCCGGCGCTTCGTCACCAGATAGAAAACGGCGGCGGGAGATGGGTCTCCCCGCCGCCATCGAATCAGCTGCGCCGGCTCTTCTCGCCGCCCTTCTGGCCGGCTTCGGATGCGCGCTGCGGGTTATTCTTGAAGTTACCACCGCTGTTTTGTCCACCCTTCTTTCCGGCTTCCGATGCCCGCTTGGGATCTTCAGCGAAATTACCTTTACCACCACGATGTTCAGTCATTTCTGTTCTCCCGTTTCGTTTCGAAGTTAATAGCGGGTTCCACCAATGGAACTCACTATTAATAGGCCGGAGGAACTGGAACTCGTTCAGATCTTTTTTTATATCCAATAATCATCATTTCATTACCGAATATAACGTCACGAAAGACTAACGTTTCGCTTCCGTATCCGGGTTGGCCGAGCGTGCGAGAAAGGCCTGGGTGACTTCGGGAAGGTGTTGCAGCAGCCACTCAGCCATGGCGACTTCTTCCCGCAGATTCTGCTCGCATACTTGTTGGGTATCCATATCGCCAGCCGCTTTCGCCGCCGCACTGAGAATGGTGTAGGAGGCGATTTCCATATGCTCGAACACATAACCGCTCATGGCACCTTTCACCACTTCATCGCCCATCACCATGCCGGATACGCCCTGGGCCATTGCCATCAGCTTGCCGCCGATATCCTTGATCGTCGAAGGGCTGCTGCCGAGCCGTTTGATACAGGCTTCCAGTCGTTCCTGTTGGCCCCGTGTCTCCTCGATATGCTGGTCGATCCTGGCCTTGAGCACGGGGTAATGTTCCAGCCGGGCCGATTGGGATGACAACATGGTTTCTGCCTGCAGCTCCATGGCATGAGCATCGCGCAGCCAGTCGAGCAGGTTTTCTCGCGGGTGTTGATTCGTAGTCATGGAGGTCTCCGTTACGCTTAAACATATGAAGTTGTTACGCACAGAAATAGACACTCACTTGCCAGTAAAGTTGGGCCTGTAATAATTGCTGGCACATTAAAACCACACCTGAAGCACAACAACATCGTAATGATAACCAAGAGACACAGAGTGAAACATTACCCCGCTTATAACTTATAAATAACGACACGGGACGCGGCCTCCTTCTATCGGATTACCACTTCCTCAATTTGCAATCTCGATCGTCTCGTCTAAGTTGAATCAACCACCAACCACTCTGGAGGACACAATGCTTACCGATATGAGCGTATGGCGCGCTGCATTGCCGGATTGCAATATTTCCACGCAGGAAAGACCTGATGGCAGTGCTGTTCTGATAGTCAAGTCCGCGGATGGAAAGGAACTCAGACGTGTGCTGCCCAATGATCCAAAAGGTGCCCATCAGCTCCTGCGCCGGGTACAGTTGGATCTTATGCTCGCAAAGGGGCAGGCCCCTACCCGGGAAGTGATCGGCACTATCGATGTATCCAGTCTGCCGACCTATAACAATGGCCGCCTGCACAAGACTCGTGCAGCCAGCCTGTGGGAGCGGCGCCGCCTGGCGATGAAGGCTTCTGCCCACCGAGGCAATGGCTGACAAAGCCAGGCACAGCCCGAAAGCCCCCTGCTGATCAGGGGGCTTTCGCATTCAGCTGCTGCCAATGCTCCTGTTTGATACGTTGACGATTACGGTATCCCGCCCAGGGATCCTCGGTCAGCTGCGCCAGACGCTGATGCAGATTGCCGATATGCCATTGCGCTGCACTGTGCAGCCCCTGCAATTCATCCCGTGCGATGGGCACCGATACCGGTAATCCGGGGCGCGCCCGTACAGAATAGGCGGCCACGGTACTGGCACCGAACTGGTTGCGCAGATAATCGATGAAGATCTTGCCGACCCGGTTGCGCGGTCCCATCTTCGCGGTGAACCGATCCGGTAGCTGCTGCGCCATAAAGGCTGAAATCGCCCGACTGAAGTTCTTCGCCGTTTCCCAATCGATATGCCGCGCCAGTGGAATGATGATGTGCATACCCTTGCCGCCGCTGGTTTTCAGCCAGCTTTCCAACCCCAGTTCGTCGAGTACCGCCAGTACCAGCTCCGTCGCCTCGAGCATGCTTTTCCAAGGCAGGTCGGGATCCGGGTCCAGATCCAGCGTGAGGCGATCTGGTCTGTCGATGTTACTGCTGCCGGCGCCCCAGGTATGGAATTCGATGGTGCCCATTTGTACCGCACCGACCAGCGCCCGGACGTTGTTCACTTCCATGTAGCTGCCGTGCTCGGGATCCAGCGCTGGGTCGAGATGCCGAATATTGGGAATGGCCAGCCGCTCGGCATGCTTCTGGAAGAATGTCTCGCCGCCCACGCCCTCGGGTGCACGCAACAGGGATACCGGCCGCCCAGCCAGATGGGGCACAGCCCAGTCCGAAATGCTCTCGTAAAAGGCCGCCAGTTCGCCCTTGGTGGCGCCACTGCTCTGGTCGATCTGCCGCTGCGCGTTGCTGATCCTGACCCCGGCGACATTGCCGGAAACCTTTTTGCGCCCCATGATCTTTTCCACCTGCTCCGGCGCCAGAGGCTGCTCCCGAATGATCTCCTCGGCGGGCTTGTCGGTGCGCAGCGAGATGAAAACCGGCTGCCGGATCACACCGGCTCCCGTCCACTCGGCAAACTCCACCTCGCATACCAGTTGCGGCTTGACCCAGGTGGCGCTGCGGGAATCGGGCACGGTGCCGTTGACCGGCTGGCGCTCCTGTTGCAATTTCTTCAGTTGCTGATGAATGGTGCTGATCCGCGCCTGGTTGAAACCGGTGCCGACCCGGCCCGCATAGACCAGCTCGTTTTTATCTGCATCATGTACGCCAAGCAGCAAGGAACCGAATCCGCTGCGACTGCCCTTGGGCGCGGTAAAGCCGATGATCACGAATTCCTGGCGCTGTTTACACTTGAGTTTGATCCAGTCGGCGCTGCGGCGGGAAACGTAAGGGCTGCCGGCCCGCTTGCCGATAATGCCTTCCAGGGACATGGCGCAGGCGCTCTTGAAAATGGACCCATAGTCCGCATCGAAGATATCGGAGAACCGCAGCAACTCTCCCGCATGCGTGGATAGTATCCGGTCCAGCGCGGCCCGCCGGGTCTCCAGTGGTTGTTGCCGCAAGTCGTCATCATTGAGGAAGGGTGCATCGAACAGGTAGAGCAGCATCTGCTGGCTGCGCTCGGTATCGAAAGCATTCTGCAGCGCCTGGAAATCCGGCATGCCATCTTCGTCCAGCACCACCAACTCGCCATCCAGCCAGCTGTTTTTCAGCCTCAGCGTGCGCAGTTCTTTCACCTGTGCCGGCAACCGATGGCTCCAGTCGTGCCCATTGCGGGTAAACACAGTGACGTTGCCCTTGGCATCAAACCGCACCATCAGGCGGTAACCGTCGAATTTGATCTCGTACAGCCAATCACCTGCCGGCGGGCTGCTGGCCAGCGTTGCCAGTTGCGGTGCGAGCACCGCGGGGAAGCTCCCGGCCTTGGCGTTGGCCTTGCTCCTGGCTTTGGTCGGCTTCGCCTTGGGGGCTGGAGGAGTAACCTTGGGCTGGGCTTTGGCGGCCTTACTCTTACTTGATGACTCAGCGGCAACGGTACGGCCGGTCTTTTCATCGATGACCGCCCCGGACAGCACACTCTCGGGCCGCTCGCGTACAACGTCGTATTCATCGCTGGGCCGGGCAGCGTGGTCCTTCTCCTTGATCAGCAACCATTGCTCCTTGTCACCGCTGCCCGGCAGCCGGGTCCGTACCAGGGTCCAGTCGCCGGCCAGCTTTTCACCGATCAGCGTGAACTTGAGCTTGCCGTCCTTATAACTCTTGCGCGGATCACCCTGGGGCTGCCATACGCCGTGATCCCAAACGATGACATCCCCTCCACCATATTGCCCCTTGGGGATGCTGCCCTCGAAATCGCCGTAGCTCAGCGGGTGGTCTTCCACATGTACCGCCAGTCGCTTGTCCTTCGGGTCCAGGCTCGGCCCCTTGGGCACTGCCCAGCTCACCAGCGTGCCATCGAGCTCAAGACGGAAATCGTAATGCAATCGGCGGGCAGCATGCTTCTGGATGACGAAGCTCAGCGAGCCCGCCGCTGCCCGCTTACCTCGCGTTGTCTGCCCTGGTGGCTCGCGGGTTTTCTCGAAATCCCGTTTGCGGTTGTATTCGGTCAGGGGTCTGGGCATCGGCAGTGCTCCGTGGGCAGCTCAGAGGAGGTTCAACCGGATTTCTTCCGGCGTGTTGTACCTGGACCCGAATCGCTGGCCTTGCGCGTCCCGCCCTTGCCGCCTTTGCTATCTTTGCTCCCCTTGGCGTTCTTGGCTCCGCCCAGGCTTCGTTTCAGCAGCTCGGTCAAGTCCACCACATCGGCAGTTTGGCGCTCCTCGTCCTGCTCGACGGTTTCCACGGCCTGGATTTCACCGGCACTGGCCTTCTCCTCCACCAGAGCCATGATTTCGTCCTCGAAGGTGTTGCGGTACTCATCCGGTTCCCACTCGCCAGCCATGTCTTCCACCAGACGCTTGGCCATGTCCAGTTCCTTGGCGGTAGGCTTGGCTTTGGTGACGCTGCTTTTCAGATCCAGATAGGCGATGTCGCGCACCTCTGAAGGCCAGCGCAGCATGATCAGCGCCAACGCCGAGTCCAGCGGCATCAGTGCCGCCAGGCTCTGTTTGGTGCGCACCACCACATGGGCCAGCGCAACTTTGCCGGTGCTGATCAGGGTTTCGCGCAGCAGGGCGTAGACCTTCTCGCCGCGCCGGTCAGGTGCCAGGAAATAGGGCTTGGAGATATGCAGCAGCGGAATCGCCGCGCTGTCGATAAAAGAGAAGATATCGATGGTCTGGGTGGCTTCCGGCAAAGCGGCCTGGACTTCCTCTTCGCTGATGACAACATAGTTGCCCTTCTCCAGCTCTACGCCCTTGACGATGTGCTCGCTGGCCACTTCCTTGCCGGTGACCTTGTTCACCCGCTTGTAGCCCACCGGGTCCATGGTCCGCTCGTCCAGCCAGTCGAAATCGACCCCACTGGAGCTGGTGGCGGACACCAGCGATACCGGAATGTGTACCAGACCGAAACTGATTGCGCCTTTCCAGATTGCCCGTGCCATAACCTTGCTCCCGGCCATTGTCTACGGATGACCCGGCGGCGACGGGGAAAGTTCAGGCCATAGACGGCAGCCGCGACCGCCCGGCCGCCGGAGGGAAAAAACAATGAACCAACATCCCGCTTCCGCAGGTCTGTAGCTGTATGGATACCGCGATATCAGTGCCGACCTGAAACGGGGGAACAGACCAATGGGCCAGAAGCATCGGTTTCTCATCAGCTACATTCTCGACAGCCAGCCCATGAACATCGAGGTGGAAAGCACCGGCGAGCACATGACACCCGAGCAGGCCCGGGCGCATGTCGAGGCGCGCCACGACGACAGTTCCTCGGACCAGATTACCGATATTCGCATCTCTCCGATCCTGCATCCCGACTCGGAGCCCGGCCACAACTATCAACCCTGACCGCTACCCGCCTGGAGAACCCGCATGCGCGCACTCACCTACCATGGCAGCCATGATGTCCGTGTCGATACCGTGCCGGACCCAACCATCCTGGAAGATGACGACATCATTCTCAAGGTGACCTCCACCGCCATCTGCGGCTCAGATCTGCACCTCTACCGGGGTTCGATACCGCAGGTCAAACACGGCGATATCTTCGGTCACGAGTTTCTCGGCGAGGTGGTGGAAGCCGGTCGTGCGGTCACGGCGGTAAGCAAGGGTGACAAGGTCATCGTCCCCTTCGTCATCGCCTGTGGTGATTGTTTCTTCTGCAACCTGGACCTGCATGCCGCCTGCGAGACCACCAACCCTGATCGCGGTGCCATTCTCAACAAGAAGCAGATTCCACCGGGCGCAGCGCTGTTCGGGTACAGCCATCTGTATGGTGGCGTGCCGGGTGGGCAGGCGGAATACGTGCGTGTGCCCAAAGCCAATGCGGGCACCTTCAAGTTCCCCAACGAGCTGGATGACGAGAAAGTGCTGTTTCTGACCGACATCCTGCCTACGGGTTACCAGGCGGCAGTCAATGCCGGTATCAAGCCCGGCAGCAGTCTGGCTATTTATGGGGCCGGCCCGGTGGGCCTGATGTCAGCTGCCTGCGCTCGCCTGCTGGGCGCCGAGCAGATCTTCATGGTTGACCATCACGCCTACCGCCTGGAGTTCGCTCGCCAGACCTATGGGGTGATACCGGTCAACTTCAATGAATACGATGACCCTGCGGCGGCCATTATCGAGAACACTGCCGGCCTGCGCGGCGTCGATGCGGTCATTGACGCGGTCGGGTTCGAGGCCAAGGGCAGCACCACCGAAACCGTGCTCAAGACCCTGAAGCTCGAAGGCAGCAGCGGCAAGGCCCTGCGCCAGAGTATCGCCGCGGTGCGCCGCGGCGGTACGGTCAGCGTTCCTGGCGTCTATGCCGGATTCATCCATGGCTTCCTATTCGGCGATGCTTTCGAGAAAGGGCTGACCTTCAAGATGGGCCAGACCCATGTGCATGCGGTACTGCCAAAACTGCTCGACCATATCGTTCGGGGTGAGCTGCATCCGGACATCATCATCAGCCATCGCATGAGCCTGGAGCAGGCTGCCGAGGGCTACCGGATGTTCGACCGCAAGGAGCAGGAATGCCGCAAGGTCATCCTGCGTCCCTGATTTTCATCCAAAGAGGAGAATCGTCATGCCACAAGGCGATAAAGACAAATACACCGACAAGCAGAAGCGCAGGGCTGAACACATAGAAAAGAGTTACGAACGCAAGGGCGTCTCGGATAAGGAAGCCGAGTCGCGTGCCTGGGCTACCGTCAACAAGCAGTCCGGTGGCGGCAATCGTTCTGGCGGCTCCGGCCAGAAGAAATCCTCCGGCAGCAAAGCCGCTGACCGCAGCGATTCGGCCAAACAGGCCGCGGCTACCCGCAAGGCCGGCTCGCGCTCCGCTTCGCTGCAGGATCAGACCAAGGACCAGCTGATGGCCAAAGCCCGCGCGCGGGATATCAAGGGACGCTCCAGCATGCGCAAGCAGGAGTTGGTCAATGCCCTGCGCAAAAGCAACTGATGAGGCGAATATGTACCGGATATTACGCGACCTGACCCGCCCGCCGGCGACCAAGAATGTCAGCAGTACCGAGAAGTGGATATCCATCGGCGGCGGGTTGCTACTGATCGGCAAGGGCCTGGCCCGACCGGGCCCAATGCGGCTGGTCAAGCTGGCTCTGGGCGCTGCGGCGGTCTACCGTGGCGCGCGGGGCTATAGCTCGACCAAGCAACACCTGCGCCGGGTACGTGCACAACGGGTGACGCCTACCGCCCCACGCACCTGAAGCGCGCCAGCCCATTGCACGACCATGCGGGGGACGACTATGGACCGCCTCTCTTCGCCAGGTAAGTCAGCTCTCGCGCTGCTGATCACCGAGGAGCTCGAATCGGACCACGAAGCCCATGTGCGCCGGCATCTCGCAGAGCAGCTCGCCGGTGTGCTGGGTCTGCGCTTTACCGGTGTACGGCACGGCAGGCAGCTGGATGAAACCGATATCTATGTCATTCCCGATGCCACGCTGGTGACCCCGCAGCCCGGCATCCGCTCCGATCAGGATCTGTACGGCGGCGTAGTGGCCCGGCCGTTCATGGCCAGCAAAGCCATCTCCCATCCCCTGATCAGCAGCGACGCCGCCGCACCCGACGGTTGGACCGAACGCTTCATGGAGCTGGCCGGGGATGTGGTGCTGCCCGGTTACAGTGCCTTCAATCTGGATGATGCATTGCGCGCTGGCGCGCAGTTATTGCAGCAGGGCCCAATACGGGTCAAGGTCGTGCAGGCCCGTGCTGGCCGCGGCCAGCAGGTAATCCATGCAATGCCCGAGCTGGAAAGATGGCTGGCCCAGCAGGACGCCTCCCGCGTACGACAGGACGGCGTGGTGCTGGAGGTGAACCTGACCTCCATCAGAACCTTCAGCGTTGGCCAGCTGCGTATCGGCGGCATGGTGATCAGCTACTTCGGTTGCCAGAACCTGACCGACGCCAATGATGGCACTGCGGTGTACGGCGGCTCGGATCTGTGGCTGGTGCGTGGCGACTATACCGCCCTGCTGCGAGAGATACCCGATCCCGTGGCGCGCCAGCTTATCCACCAGGCCCACCGCTATGAGCAGGCGGCCGAAGCGGCGTTCCCCGGTTTCATTGCGTCACGGCGCAATTGCGACGTTGCCGTTGGTCGCGACCCGAGCGGACAGCAACGCAGCGGCGTGCTGGAACAATCCTGGCGTATCGGCGGCGCTAGCAGTGCGGAGGTTTACGCCCTGTTGGCCTTCGTCGCCGAACCGGCGCTGCAGCGCCAGCAGGCTTCGAGCTGTGAGATCTACGGCGAGGCGCCAGTCATCCCGCCGGACGTCACCCTGTTGTATCAGGGTGATGCCTCGGCTACCGGCCCCATCACCATCGGAGTAAGGGTTACCCCATGGCAGCAACCAGTGATTACATCGAACTGACAGTAGAAGGCGAACAGATCGCCGGCACTCTGCTCTCCCCCCAGAAACAGATGCCCGGTTTGCTTTTCGTGCACGGCTGGGGCGGCAGCCAGAGCCGCGACATGATGCGCGCACGGGGTGTCGCCGGCCTCGGCTGTGTCTGCCTGACGTTCGACTTGCGCGGCCACGAGAAGACCATGGCGCACCGGCAGAGGGTGACCCGCGGGCAGAACCTGGAAGATATTCTGGTGGCCTACGACCGTCTTGCCCAGCATCCGGCGACGGACCCTGAGCGTATCGCCGTGATTGGCACCAGTTACGGCGGTTATCTGGCAACCATCCTGACCACGCTACGGCCGGTGCGCTGGCTGGCCATGCGCGTGCCCGCGCTGTACTGGGACGAACAATGGAATCTGCCCAAGCAGCAACTGGATCGCGCAGAGTTGATGCGCTATCGCCAGAGCACTCTCGGTCCACTGGATAATCGCGCACTGGGCGCCTGCGCCACCTTCGAAGGGGATGTGCTGATCGTCGAATCCGAACACGACGAGCATGTGCCCCACGAAACCATCATGAACTACCGCTCCTCCTGCCGCAGAGCGCACTCCATGACCCACCGCATCATTGATGGCGCCGATCATGGCCTGTCCTCTGAACGTTGTCAGCAGGCCTATACCAGCATCCTGACCAATTGGATCAGCGAGATGATCATCGGCGACCGGATCGGTCACCTGTCCTGAGCCCCGCGCCATACTTAAGGTAGACGACGATTTAGGTTGAACCTTGCGGGCCGGAAATTCATCTATTCAGATACATACCCCAGTAGCAGAGGTGAATCATGCACAACGCACAACAACCGACGCATTTGAAATTACTGGCCTGCGCCGTCATGTCAGTGGCCCTGGGTTGTACCGCCGTTGCTGTCCATGCACAACAGGACGCACCAGCCGACATTGACCGATCCACGCAGACCTCGGGCCCGACCGGCACGCCTGCCACTACCGGTGACGGTGGCAGTGCCGATACCACCGGCGCCATTCGTGATAATGATGTGGATGGCGGCATGGCCGGCATGGATACCGATAACGACACCATTGATGCGAATGATTTTCTTGAAGAAGCCTCAGCCAAGGGCGTTGCGGAAATCGAAACCGCGCGCAAGGCGCTGGAACAGGGCCAATCGGAACAGGTCAAGGAATTTGCCAACATGATGATCAAGGATCATGCGGCAGCCAACGAGAAAATGGCCGAACTGGCCGCCTCGAAAGACCTGGAAATATCCGATGAAGCCACGCTGATGGACAAAGCCAAGGCGATGATTCTCGATGCGCGTGACGGCGAATCCTTCGATGCCGCCTATGCCAACAACCAGGTCGCGGCGCATGAGCAGACCATCGAACTGTTCGAACGGGCCGCCCGCTCGGATGATGCCGAGATCGCCAGTTTCGCCAAGGAAACCCTGCCGAAGCTCAAGGAACACCTGAAGCAGGCCCAGGCACTGGTCGAGTCCACTCCGGATACCTGATATCAGCCGCGCTTGATAATGGGGCCCGGCTTATGTCGGGCCTCTTGGTTTGTGGCTCTGAACCACCCCTCCCAAACTGATTCCCCCTGTCGTCAACTGACCGCCACTGGCGCAGCCGGCTCGAAACTGTCCGAGCGCGCCATGGACCACATTCGCCGATAGAATTCCCCCTGCACCTCGCCCTTGAGCAAGGCACCCGGTTCGAGAAAGACATGCATCTGCGAGTACAGCTTGACCTCAGTGGCGGACAATCGGTGCACAAGAAAATGGGGCTCCAGTTGCGCGGGATGGGACAACCCTGCCGCCGCCAGCATTTCCGCCAGGGCAATCATGGTATTGCGATGAAAGTGATACACCCGCTCAGCCTTGTCCGGCACCACCAGTGCACGTTGGCGTAGCGGATCCTGGGTAGCGACGCCGGTAGGACAACGGTTGGTGTGACAGGTGCGAGACTGGATGCAGCCAATGGCGAACATGAAGCCCCGCGCAGAATTGACCCAATCCGCCCCTATCGCCAGCACCGAGGCGATATCAAACGCGCTGATGATCTTGCCACTGGCGCCGATGCGGATCTGGTCACGCAGCCCCACGCCAACCAGAGTGTTATGGACGAACATCAGGCCCTCACGCAGCGGCACGCCCAGGTGATTGGTGAACTCCAAAGGCGCGGCGCCGGTACCTCCTTCCTTGCCGTCTACCACGATGAAATCCGGCACGATACCGGTCTCCAGCATAGCCTTGGCGATCGCCATGAATTCCCACGGATGGCCCAGGCACAGCTTGAAACCGACCGGCTTGCCTTCGGCCAATTCGCGCAGGTGTTGAATGAACTGCAGTAATTCGATGGGCGTGGAGAAGGTCGTGTGCCGCGCTGGCGAGATGCAATCGCGATCCTGGGGAATGCCGCGGGTCGCGGCAATTTCGACGCTGATCTTGTGTTTGGGCAGAATCCCACCGTGCCCGGGCTTGGCGCCCTGACTCAGCTTGATTTCGATCATCTTCACCTGGGGCCGGCGCGCCTGGACCGCGAAGCGCTCGGCATCGAATGCCCCGTTGTCGTCACGGCAGCCGAAGTAGCCACTACCCAGCTCCCAGATCAGGTCCCCGCCATGCTCCAGGTGATAGGGGCTGATGCTGCCCTCCCCCGTGTCATGGGCGAAGTTACCCAGCTGCGCCCCCTTGTTCAGCGCCGAGATGGCGTTGGCGCTCAGGGAGCCAAAACTCATCGCCGAAATATTCAGTACCGACGCCGAATACGGCTGACGACACTGTGGGCCACCGACGGTCACGCGGAACTCGTCCGGGTTGCCATGCACCACCGGCAGCATCGAATGGCTGATGAACTCGAACCCAGTGTGGTTGACGTCTTTCAGCGTGCCAAACGGGGTATCAGCCGTCTGATTCTTGGCCCGGGCATAAACCAGCGAGCGCTGCGCCCGGGAGAACGGCAATTGCTCGTTATCACTCTCGATCAGGTACTGGCGGATCTCCGGGCGGATGCTTTCCACCAGATAGCGGATATTGCCAAGAATCGGATAATTGCGCCGCACGGCGTGCCGACGCTGCAACATGTCGAATATGCCGAGCAGACTGAGCGCAGCGGCAACAAGGGTCAACGGCCACAACCAACCGATAGTGGACAGGAACGGCAGGCTGAGAAAGGTGAGCAGCACGCACAGGGCAAAGAAGGTATAGCGACCAAACAGTGGCAGTTTCATTCCGACTCCCGATGACAGACCAGTCAGGAGTCTAGCAGGAGCCCGGAACGAAAAAACCCTCGCATCTCTCGATGCGAGGGTTTCGGATATGGCGCAGTGGACGGGACTCGAACCCGCGACCCCCGGCGTGACAGGCCGGTATTCTAACCAACTGAACTACCACTGCGCGTTACCTCGAGTGGTGGGTGATGACGGGATCGAACCGCCGACCCTCTGCTTGTAAGGCAGATGCTCTCCCAGCTGAGCTAATCACCCATTTGCTCTCGAAGTGGGGCGCATTCTAGGCAGGTTTAAGACGTCTGGCAATACCTTTTGTGAAATAAATCCCGCTTTCTTTCAATATGTTATGCAGTCGTCCGGCGGGACTGGCTGAAAATCTCCTCACGCGCAATAATGCCCGCCCTTCCCATTTTCCAAATTCATGCATCATCACAAGGACTGCCCATGTGGTTTCGTAATCTATTGCTCTACCGTTTCAGCCAGGACGTCCCTTTTAACGAAGCAGAACTGCTCGCCGCCCTTGAACAACGCCCCGCTCGCCCCTGCGCCAGCCAGGAAACCCACACTCTGGGATGGACCACCCCCTTCGGTCGTCACTCCGAGAATCTGTTGCAGGTTGCCGAGGGTTACTGGCTGGTCGCGCTGCGCAAGGAAGAACGCATCCTGCCCGGCAGCGTGGTGAAGGACGCCCTGGCCGAGAAAGTGGAAGAGATCGAAGCCCGCGACGCCCGCAAGGTCTACAAGAAAGAGCGCGATACCCTCAAGGACGACATCATCATGTCCCTGCTGCCGCGCGCTTTCACTCGCACCCAGACCACCCTGGCCTGCATCGCCCCGCAGGAAGGCTGGATTGCCGTCGACACTTCCAGCGCCAAGCGCGCTGAAGACCTGCTCAGCCTGCTGCGCGAAGGTACCGGCAGCCTGCCGGTGCGGCCGATGAACGTGAAGATGGCCCCCGCCGCCTGCATGACCGATTGGGTCAAGACCGGCCAGGCCCCTGAAGGATTGCTGATCTCCGATGAATGCGAGCTGCGCGACACCGGCGAAGACGGCGGTGTGATCCGCTGCAAGCGCCAGGATCTGTCCAGCGACGAAATTCAGCAGCACCTGACGGTCGGCAAGCAGGTCAGCCAGTTGGCGCTGCACTGGCATGACAAGTTGTCCTTCACGCTGGATGACAAACTCGCGGTCAAACGCCTGCGCTTCGAAGAGCTGCTGCGTGATGAAGCGGATGATCAGGGTGGCGACGACATGGCCGGCCAACTGGATGCCAGCTTCGTCATCATGTCCCGCACCCTGTCGGAACTGCTTCCGGCCCTGACTGCGGCGCTGGGCGGCGAAGATATTCCGCAGGGTATCTGACCACCAGCCCAGCTATAACGGGGATTGGGCAAGCTATCCACAAAAGCTGTGGAAAACTCTGTGGATAGCCTGCCTAAAACTCTCCCCGCAGCAAGTAATACGTGGCTGCGAGTCAAAATGCTCAAAATATAACCACATGTTTTTTGCAATAAAATCAACAAGTTACAAACATGCGTGATATTTCAGTTAGTTAGACTGGCATTTTATCCACCACCGAAGGTCCCGCCCTTCCGCTGTGCACAATGTCAAGCGCCCATGTCTCAAAAATCGTTAAAAAAACCCCGATAAAAACCGCCGTACGCTCTTGACGGGCCGGGCAAAACCTTCCAACTAGATAGATGCAATACTCACTTCTCTCGCATCCGATCCAGCCAGGCGTTGGCTTCCCGACCGGAAGCGGTGTGCGCATAGTGCCGGGCAATATAATTCATGCGTTGCTCGGCAGTCTGCCGGTCACCCGCTTCGGCGGCCTGCATTGCGAGCCGGTATTCGGCTCCTGCCATATCCTCCAGCAGCTCGTGCAGCCGGGGTGCAACCTCGGTGCGGTAGTCGGAGTCGGGGTAGCGGCGGACAAAGTCGGCAAACTGCGCGTGAACCTTGCGGCCCTCTTTCAGACGCAGTGCATCATCATCGGCAGTCATCTCGAAGCGTGCATATTGCGCCAGGGTCAACAGATAGGCGGAATAGTCCGGATAAGGGGGCTCCACGTGCCGTTTCTGGTAATCATTGAGCAATGTCTCCACCGCCACCACTTCACCCTGCTGAAGACAGACATAGGCGGCTTGCTGTTCCAGCTCGGGCGCTTGGTGTTGGCGCAGATCCGAGATCAGTTTGGTGTCACAACGCCCCATGCTGATCTTCGCCCGGGCATCAACCAGGCCTTCCTCCTGACGCTGCTGCGAGCCCGTACTCGCACACCCGGCCAGACCGGCCAATAGCAACAGCACTACACATAAACGCATCGAATTTCCTCTGCCATCACGGCTATGGTTCCGTTTCACTGTAATTGCGCCTGCCAGCTCACCCAACCCTGCGGGTTCGGTCGGCCAAGCAGGCCTAGCCCCTCGGACAGCATGGGTTCGGCATCTGCCCGCGCCTGCAATTGCACATTGAGTTTCATTGGCTGACCTGGACGCCAGCGCGCATCCCCCATCAACCCCAAAGGCCCGCCCTGATCCTGCAGATCTAGGGTCAACCAGCCGTCCGCATTCCCCAGTGTCGCGGTCAGATGCCCGAATGGCATCGCCTGGGGCAAGCCACCGGCCGCATCCTGCCATACCAGGCGGCCGTTTGCTGCAACCACTGACTCGAAACCCTCCAGTGCCAGTTGGGGCACATCCAGCAACCAGGCGCCGCGCAGCACGAAGGGCGCATTGTTAATGGCTGCCATGCTCGCGGCATCGAGCGTGCCGTGGATATCGGTGAGCGTCAGCGAGCCCAGCCCAGCGTTCAGTTGTGCGTTGACGTTGCCGTTACGCGGCTGCCAGAGCAAATCAAGACCGACCTGACCGCCGAGCAGACGGGACGGCAGCCAATCCCAGCTGAGCCGTCCCTGATCAACCCCATCCACTTCCACTCGCGCCACCTGTCCGGACCACAGCGTGCCGGTCAGCCCATGCAGGGTCACTGCGGCGGGCAACTGCCCTTCCAGGCGCTTCCAGACAAAGGCCGCCGGCAGATTCCACAGCAGGGTCAGCAGGTACAACAACAGGGCGCAGACCAGCATAGCCTTGATATTCCAGCGTTTGATCATGACCGCGGCTCCACCTTGACCCGGGCCGATACCTGCCCCGGCGCCGCTCCTGCATCCACCGCCAACTGGCTGACCTGCAATCCGTGGCGCTGCTCCAGCTCCGCCAGCCACAATACCAACCTGTCGAAACTCGTTTCGCTGAACCACAGCCGTGCGCCCTGCCCTTCGGGCTGGACCCGCTCCATCGTCTCGCGGATGCCGGCAGCGCTGGCGGAGACCTCCACCAGGGTCAACACCGAGCCACCTGCCGCCGCGCCATTGCCCGGACGACCTTGTTGCGCCGCCTGGCGCTTGACCTGCGTCGCGACCTGCTGCATCCAGCTCAGGTCCGCCGACAAGGCGCTGATATCTGTCCGCAACTGCTCACGTTTCTGGGCCAACGGCTCCCAGATCAACAACCAGAGCACCAGGATGAACAGCAGCACCGCTCCGCCAGCCAGAATGATACGTTCCCGCGGGGCCAGCCCCGCCCACCAGGCATTCATGATCCACCTCTCTGAACTCGCAATCGGGCGGTTACCCCGTCTGTCCCTGAATCCGCACCTTGCAGGGTCTCGCTCAAACCCGGGCCGGCTGCCAGCTTAGCCCGGATACCTTCCAGTTCGGCGAAGGATGGCAACTGCAGCTCCAGCTCGATCTCCGTCGGTGTCGCCCGGAACTGCCTGATCCTGCGGGGCTCGCCCTCGCCCACCACAGCCAATACGTCGTACAACAGACTCCCGGTACCGTTCTCTCCCGCCTGTACATCCCCACCGGCCAACGCCTGCTGAAACTGGGTGACGGGATCAACCCGCCGGCTTTTCGGCAAGGTACGGTCGAACAACAAATCGATTTCAGTCCGCAGCCGTTCGCGTTCACCGGACAGGGCCATACCTTCAAGCACCAGTTGACCGACCAGCGCCGCCAGTAACACGCCGGCAGCGATCATCACCGGCCGCAGCTTGCGCCAGGGTGGCGTTGCCATGCCGTTGGTGTAGGGCCCGACCAGCAAGTTGAGCGCGCGCGCGGGTTGCTGAGCACGTTTGAGCGCTGCCTCCAGAGTCGCCAGCGGCTCCGTCTGGCGCAGCTCGGCGTTCCCTTCCGTCAGTCCCAGGTCAGCCAGCTGGAAACCGTGCAGATGCAGCACCCGCTGTTCTTCATCCAGTTGCGCCAGCCGCTGTTTGAGCCAGAAACCGAGCATGCTGGTCTCTATCAGCACTGGCTCCTGATCGGTACTGGTTACCAGCGCCTGGTCCACATCATCGGGCCATGGCGAGGGTTGTACATGCAGCCCCACCTCAGGTGCCGCCTCATCATGCAGGCTGGCCTGGGGCAACAGCGCTTCCAGGCGCCAGCCGGCGTCCTGGCATTCCTCCAGCCAGGCCTGCATATGGCGCTGTTCGGTAACCGCCGCAGCAAAACGACCATCGCCGCGGCGCGGGCCCGCCACCAGATGCAACTCCTCCAGTTCCTGACCAAGCTGGTCTTCCAGAGCATAGGGCAGCGCAGCGCGGGCGGCCGCGGCCCGGCGGACCGGGATGGCGACACGATACAGATTCACCGCAGTGGCTGGCGCCAGTGCGCGCAGGCGCTCCGCAGGGAAACGGCTGCGCAACTGGGTCAGAGGGTCCTGCCCCGATTCTTCCAGGGTGCCATCACGCCCGGTGCGCCACCATTGCAGGCGGGTGGGTTCCAGCGTCTCGATGCCCGGAAAATCAGGCAGTAGCACTATCAGCATGTTTTCATCCGTCGATTAATACCGGTCATGGCTCGCAGGCCGTCTGTTCTCTGATAACCACTTTTCCATTCGGTGCGTCCAGCAAGGTGCATTGATAGAACCGCCGTTCGGCGAATTCCGCCATGACCTGCAGGCGCATGTACCAGGGTGCGTTCTCGCCGGCGGCCCGGTCGGCAAAAATCTCCTGCATCAGCTCATGGCTGCGCTCCAGATCAATCGGGCTGGCCGTGCCGGGATAGGCCGTTACGAAGGGCGCCAGTGCCTGCCAGGCTTCAGCGGTCATGCCGCTGACGCTGTTCAGCTCCGATGCCACTACCATGGGCCGATTGCCCGATACCCTGACCGGCGTCTCCAGGCGATAGACGGGGTCGTCGGTTTCCGGGTTCATCCAGTCGCTTACCGCCATGGCGAGCTGCGCTCCGGCTGGCATTCTCACGCCACTCTCCTGGCCGACCTGGTCTACCAGCCGGGCGAAATAGCCCTGCTCGGTTTCATCGGCGCCAGCCAGCGCATTCAGATTGTAGCGACAGCGCATGTCATCCAGGGTGGCCTCCAGCCGCACACCATCCACTTCGAAGGGCAAAACCGGCGAGCGACAGGTATCCCACAGCAGATCTTCCGGCCCCTTGGCCCGCTCCAGCAGTTGCAGCACCATGTTCTCGGCGCCCAGCGCCACCTGGCGCGAGAAGTCCCGCTCGAATACCGCCGATGTACGCCGGATATCGGCCTGGCCGCGCATCGCCATGCCCACCGCGGCGACCACCGCCAGTGCCATCACCAGCAGCGCGGTTATCAGCGCCACTCCTTGTTGCCCGCGACGGGACGTCATAAGCCCACCGCCATCATCCGTCGTATCTCCCCCAGGCCAGGCAGATCCAGTACCACTTCCACTGCCACCGGCAGCCCTCCTGCCTCAGGGTCAGCGTCCGGCAAGGGCCAGGCATCGACTCGCTCCAGGCCCGAGGGTGTGCGCACGATGAAAACAAAGGCGCTATTGGCCCCGAGCAGGCGCGATTCATCCGCCAGTTCGGCAAACGGCCGGATACGCATCGCCTCGGTATCCACTATATCCACCCCCGGCCACAGTCGGCGTTCCAGCCCCCGATCGGTGATCTGCCAGGCGGTGCGGCGCAGGCGCTGCTCCCCGCCGGCACCGGCTCGCACCAACTCCAACAGATGCTCATCGGCGCCTGGGCGTAAACGCAGTGGCGGCAGGGGATCACCGAACTCGTCACGCACCGTGACATCCACTACCTGGGCCAGATCACGCTCCAATACGCTCAGGGTCACCTGCAGGTCCGCCAGGTGCTGCCCTTGCTCACGGGTGATGTAATCGGCGCTCAAGACCGCACGCAAACCCTGATAAGCCACCACGCTCATGACCGCGAACACCGCCATGGCAATCAGCACCTCCAATAAGGTGAAGCCTGACTGACGCTGTTTCATGGCAGCAAAAACGCGCTGGCGGTGGCACGCTGCGCATCCTCACCACGGTCGGCCAACCACAAACGTACATCCACTCTTCTCACTGCCGGCAGCGGGAAGGGCGACTGTGCCGTGTAGTCGCTCATCTCCACCTCGAAGCCGAAGCGATAAGGGCCCATGGTCACCTCACCAGTGCGCCCGCCTTCGGCAACGGCGCGCATGCCGGTCTGATATTCGGTCAACAGGTTCTGCCCGGCCCAGTGCGCCAGGGTGCGCTCCTGCAGGTAGGCCGTATTGCGTGCATGGTCCGCCCCGGTCTTGACCAGCGCCGCCAACGCGACGGCCAGAATGGTTAATGCCACCAGCACTTCCAGCAGCGTGAAACCGGCATCACGCCTAGTTCTGGGGGATGGCATCCAATACCTCGACACGGCCTTCCAGCCCGATTCTCATATGCCGCACCAGATCCTTTCCGGGTACCCGCAAGGTGATCAGTGCCGGCGTCATCTCGCCGGTATTGCCCAGCCGGATATGCGGCTCCCAGCCCCGGGTCTGGGGCAGCGGCGTGCGCTCCCCATCCAGTTCCAGCTCCACTTCGATCAACTCCTGGTCGAATTGCCGGGGCCCCAGTTGCGGATCAACCAGCGGCCGCCATTCGCGGGTACTGTCATCAAGCATCACCAGCTCGAGAAAACTGTAGCCATCGCGGCGTAGCCCCAGAGCGCGATCTGATTGGCCAGTAATCAGCAGTTCGTCCCGCGCCAGACTCAGGGTCGCGGCCAGCCGCTCGGTTTCAGAGCGAAGTTTGCGCTCGGCACCGTCACCGATGGACAGGCTGGCCAGCCCCGCCACGACGCCGATCAGCACCAGCACCACCAGCAACTCCATCAAGGTGAAGCCACCCTGGGCTCTCTCGGCAGGAGAGCGTGTCGGGTGCGGCTGATGGCGACGCTGGATCCCCATGATCAGTTACTACGCTCGGGATCTTCCACGTTCCAGTTGCCGATATCGGCGTTGGCATCAGTGCCGCCGGGACGGCCATCGGCGCCCAGGCTGTACAGGTCATATTCGCGGTTATCGCGGCCCGGGCGCAGGTACTGGTATTCGTTACCCCACGGGTCCTTCTGCAAGCGGTCGATATAACCTCCGGCGCGCCAGTTGCGCGCGGTGTCGTTGCCGCTGGGCCGCTCCACCAGGGCGCGCAGGCCCTGTTCGGTGGTCGGATAGTTGAAATTGTCCAGGCGATACAGGTTCAGCGCGCTTTCCATGGCGCGGATATCATTCTGCACCTTGGTGATCCGCGCCTGATCAGGCCGGTCCATCACCCGCGGCACCACTACTGCGGCGAGAATCCCGAGAATGACCACCACCACCATGACCTCGATCAGGGTGAAACCACGTTGTGCAAGGGAGGCTTTATGTACTGTAGGCATATCAATTGACCAGTTGGTTGAGTTCAAAGATGGGCAACAGGATGGCCAGTACAATGATCAGTACCACGCCTCCCATCGCCAGGATCAGCAAGGGTTCGAACACGCCCATGACCATGGCAATCCGTGCTTCCAGTTCCCGTTCCTGGGTTTCCGCGGCGCGTTCGAGCATCTTGTCCAGGGTGCCGCTGCTTTCACCACTCTTGATCAGGCTCAGGGTCATCGGTGGGAAATAGCCGCTGCGTTCCAGCGAATGCCCCACGCCTGCCCCTTCCCGGACCTTTTTCGCCGCGTCACTGACCGCATCGCGCATCGGCGTATTACTAATGACGCTGGCACTCATGTTCAGTGCATCCAGCAGCGGTACGCCGCTGCCAGCGAGGATATTCAGCGTACGGGCAAAGCGGGCGGTATTCAGCCCCCGGATCAGTCGTCCGATCAGCGGCAGCTTGAGCATGCCCCGATCCCAGCTCAAGCGCGCCGCAGGGCGTTTGAGTAACTGCCGGGTCAAGGTCACCAACGCCACAATCCCCAGCAGCATGAGCCAACCCCAGTTTCGCACGGTGTCGCTGGTGGCAATCAGCGCACGGGTCAGGGTGGGCAATTGCTGGTTCATGCCGGCAAACACCTGCACCACCTCCGGCACCACATAGGTCAACAGAGCGACCACGACCAGCAGCGCGACCACGGTGAGAATGGCCGGGTAGAACATGGCCAGCTGGATCTTCTGGCGCATGGCATTCTGTGCTTCGACGTTGTCAGCCAGCCGTTCCAGCACGACGTCCATACGCCCGGCCTGCTCACCGGCGGCGATGGTGGTGCGATAGATGGCGGGGAATACCGAGGGAAACTCGCCCATGGCATGGGCCAGCGGCAGGCCTTCCATGACCCGCGTACGTACCGCTGAGAGCGTGGCCTTGACCTTGGGCGACTCGCTTTGCCGGGCGACAGTACCAAGCACTTCCTCGATCGGCATGCCGGCCCGGGCCAGGGTCGCCATCTGCCGGGTTGCCAGGGACAATTCCAGCGGCTTGATCCGCCGTTGCAGGACCGGCATGCGCAGCACCGAGGTCTTCTCGGCGACCTCGTTCACCGCCATGGGCATCAACCCCTGCTCGCGCAGGCGACCACGTACCTGACGGGAGGAGTCGCCCTCCTCCACCCCCTTGCGGGTACGGCCAGCCTGATCCAGCGCGACGTATTCAAAAGCCGGCATGCTCAGTCCTCCCGGGTGACGCGCAGTACTTCTTCCAGCGTGGTATCGCCGGCCAGTACCCGGCGCAAACCATCCTGCCGAATGCCCATCTGGGCCAGTCGCGCATGCCGCACCATGGCGTGTTCACTGGCACCGTCGTGGATCAGACCACGCAGGGTATCGTCGATTTCGATCAGTTCGTAGATACCGGTCCGCCCGCGATAGCCCCCACCGTTACACTGCGAACAGCCCACCGGACTATACAGAGTGGGCGCGGCGGCCGGCTCCACGCCCAGCAGTCGACACTCGCTGGGCGTGGCCGTATGCGGTTTGCGGCAGTCCGGACAGAGGGTCCGCACCAGTCGCTGGGCCAGCACCCCGTTGAGGGTGGACGACAACAGGAAAGGTTCGATGCCCATGTCCCGCAAGCGCGTAATCGCACCCACGGCGGTATTGGTGTGCAGCGTCGAGAATACCAGGTGACCGGTGAGACTGGCCTGGATGGCGATCTGTACGGTTTCCACGTCGCGGATTTCGCCGACCATGACCACATCCGGGTCCTGACGGAGGATAGCGCGCAGGCCCCGGGCGAAAGTCATGTCGACCTTGGTGTTGATCTGGGTCTGGCCGATACCGTCAAGGTAGTACTCAATGGGATCTTCCACGGTGAGGATATTGCGGCTGCGGTCGTTCAGGCGCATCAACGCCGAATACAGCGTGGTGGTCTTACCCGAACCGGTCGGCCCGGTCACCAACACGATGCCGTGGGGCCGGCTGATAACCCGCTCCATGGACTGATAATGCTCATCGCACATGCCCAGATGTCGCAGTTCGAGCCGCCCGGCCTGCTTGTCCAGCAGACGCAGCACCACCCGCTCGCCATGCCCGGACGGCAGTGTCGACACCCGCACGTCCACCGCCCGGCCGACCAGTCGCAGGCCGATGCGGCCATCCTGGGGCAGGCGTTTTTCGGCGATATCCAGCTTGGCCATGACCTTGATCCGCGAGACGATAACCGGCGCCAGCGCCCGGGGCGGCTCCAATACCTCACGCAGCACACCGTCGACCCGCAAGCGGATCGACAGGCGATTCTCGAAGGGCTCGATATGAATATCCGAGGCGTTCTCCTTGACCGCTTCGGACAACAGCGCATTGATCAGGCGGATGATCGGGGCCTCGTCCTGGGATTCGAGCAAGTCTTCCGGCTCGGCCAGGGACTGGGCCACGGACATCAGGTCAGCGTCTTCGCCCAGGCCCTCGACAAACTGCATGGCATCGTTGGCCGAACGCTCATAGCGGTCTCGCAGGCGAGCGGCAAAGGCATCATCATCCAGCACGATGGGGCGCAACGGGTGCCCAGCCAGCCGGCGCAGTTCCAGCAGCGCCTGCGGGTCGCAGTCGGCACGAACGAACACATCCAACTGGTTTTCGCGCAGTTGGCCGGGCAGCACGCCGAATCGCCGGGCGAACCGGTAATCGGTCTCGGCCTGCAGCGCCACCTCGGGCAGCACCGCGCTGATATCAGCGTCGCTCACCGGCACCGTCATCTTGCCCCCGGTGGTGCGGGAATGGGCGCTTTCACCGCCAGGTTGTCCGAGCTGGCGTTCTCAAAGGGCGGCGGCAGGGTCAGCAGGTAGTTCCAGTCCGGCAGTACCGACATGTCGCTACGCGGCAACAGACTGTCATTGCGGCCCTGCTCTTTCAATTGCTGATCGCGGATGTAGCTGTACTTCGCATGGGTCAGGCTTTCTGCCACCGCGGTGTCGCGCACGATCACCGGCCGCAGGAAGACCATCAGATTACGCTTTTCCACGTTGGCCGTATCGTAGCGGAACAGCCGGCCAAGACCTGGTATATCACCGAGCAGTGGCACCTTGTCACGGGTTTCTACCATCTGGTCATCGATCAGACCACCCAGCACGATGAGCTGGTTATCATCGACCATGACGTGAGTATTGAGGCTGCGCTTGTTGGTGATCAGGTCCGCCGCACCGCTGGCGCCGGGAGCAATCTGCGACACTTCCTGGGCGATTTCCAGGCGCACCGCGTTACCCTCGTTGATCTGCGGACGAATCCGCAGCTTGATACCCACGTCCTCACGCTGGATGGTATCGAAGGCCTGACCGGAGTTTTCCACCGAGCGACCGACAATGAAGGGCACGTTCTGACCGACCACGATTTCCGCCTCCTCGTTATCCAGCGTCAGCAAGCTCGGGGTAGACAGAATGTTGCTTGAACTGTCGCCCTGCAGGGCATTGATCAGCAGCCCGATCTGGGTGCTGCCGATGGTGCCCACTCCGCCCAGGGTAGCGCCATCAGACAGCGACGGCGGCGTGGTGACATCGCCCTCCAGGAAGCCATTGATACCAGCCGCCAGATTGAGAATACCGCCGCCGCCGCGGGCAAAGTTGATCACGCCCACACCCGCACCCTCATTGGCGAAGCCCCACTGCACACCCAGTTCCTTGGCGCGGTCGTAGGACACCTCGGCAATCACCGCTTCAACCAGAACCTGGGCCCGGCGGATATCCAGCTGGCGAATGATCTGCGACATCTCCCGGGTCAGCTCGGCCGGCCCGTAGATGACCACCGAGTTGGTGCTATCGTGCGCCTGGATGCGCACCCGGCTGCTCTGATTGCCATACCCATAGGAGCCGGATGATGTGCCGCTGCTCGATGAACTGCTGCTACCCACTGCGCCGTTTTCCACATCGCGGCCTTCAGCGATCCCTCTCAGCACTTCGGCAACATCCTCGGCCTTGGCGTAGCGCAGATAATGTACCTGGGTATTGCCCACATCCCCAGCCACGTCCAACTGGCGGATCATCGCGCGATAGGCCAGACGCCTCTGCGGATCGCCCAGCAGCACCACGGTATTGGTGCGCTCGTCGGCAATCATGCGCACCCGCTTGGAGGCATTTTCCTCCGGTGATGAGGCTTGCAGGCCTTCGGTGATACGCACCAGGTCCAACGCCGAGGCGTGCTCCAGCGCAATCACCTCGAATTCCTCCATGGATTCCTGATCGATCCGTTGGATCAACGCTTCAATCCGCCGTACGTTGGCCGCGGTATCGGCAATCACCAGCGAGTTGGATTCAGCGGCCGCCGCCAGGTGCCCACCCTTGGGCACCAGCGGCCGCAGGATACGCACCAGTTGGCTGGCATCGAGGTGCCGTACGCTGATCACATGGGTAATGAATTCATCCCCCCGGCTGTTGCGTTCCAGGGTGCCCACCTCGTTCTCCTTGGCCTGTACCTCGGGGACAATACGCACTGTGCCCTCAGCCCCGGAGACTGCAGCGAAGCCGTAGGATTTCAGCACCCCCAGAAACAGATCATAAAGTTCGTCGCGCTTGATTGCCTGGCCGGAGACTACATTGACCTGGCCGCGCACCCGCGGGTCGACAATGAAGTTGATCCCGGTTTCCTGACTGACGATCTCGATCAAGCCATTGATATCGGCATCCCTCAGGTTCAGTACCAGCTCGTCACCGTCTCCCCGCTCCACCGGCGCCTGAGCCATGATGGCACCGCTCAGCAGACTCAGGCTCAAGGCCAGCGGCAAGGTGTAACGGCTTTTCGCAAACAACATAGGCATCCTGGTCTCAGTCCATGCTAATCGTTATGTTCATCGGTTCTCCGTTACGTTCCAGAGACACTGATACCGAACTGGCGTCGGCAAGTTCCTGCAGCAGATCACGGTAATCGCTGATGTCGGATACCGGGCTGCCGTTGACCTCGGTGATGACATCACCGGCAACCAGCCCCGCTGCTTCGAATTCGCGGGCATTGCGTGCCGGGCTGACCTCCAGGCCGTACAGCGCACCGTCTTGCATCACCGGGTTGGCGCTGATCACATCAAGGAAGCGTTGGGGATTGTCGATCCAGGCATTCCGGTCGATACGCGGCTCGCCGCCATCGGCAGCGAGCGCAGCGGATGGGGTCGAGGGCAGCGCCGGCGCCCGGCGACTGCCGGCAGTGGAGCCGGCAGTGTCATGGCGTTTCAGTCGCAGGGTTTCCAGACGGCCGCCGCGATTGAGGATAACGCGATCGGCCAGCACTTCCTGCAGGGTCACGTCCCCTGGCAGGCTGGCACCCACGCGATACAGTTTCTCAGATTGACCGCGGGGCAGAAGAATGGCCGCGCTGCGGCTCGGATCGGGGTCGGACAGCACCCCTTTGAGCGACCAGCTAAGAGAGGTATCCGGTGCGTTCAGCGCACGGCTACCAGCCTTGACGGCGGCGGTACCAAATACCGACAGGCTGGCAAGTTCAGCGAAACCGCCGCGAACAGGCGCGGTTTCTGCAGGCAAGTTCATGGTCATTGGGGCGTCGGCTGCCGGCAGGATGCTTGCGGGCTCCAGCACGGCCCAGGTCAAACGTCCCAGCAAAACAGCAGTGATAGCCACCAACACGAAGGTTGAAAACCTGACCACAGAATCCAGTGTGAAGCGGGCTACCAGTGGCATGCATTCTCCAGGCAAAGCCAGTGGCCGAAGGGCCACACGATCAGCCGCCAAAGGCTACCGATCTTTCTTTGCAGTTTTATTGTTATATCCCTGAAATGCGCTTTCAGTCGCATGATTGTCACGAATTTGCCACACACCGGCAACCCCCTTGTTTTGCATAGCAGAGCCCCAGCACGCTACCGGCCCGGCAAGACCGTGCTCAATAACCTGTTTGGGTGAAACAAAATGGGATAGATGTCTCATGCCGCCGCCACGGTCATCATGCTAAAACGTACCGACCGGGTGGCAAGAGGATGAAGCAGAATACCTGGGAGGGGATTCAGGGATGACTGCGGCCTAACTGCGCCGCAGCCATTCTGAAGGTAATGCCTGGATCAACTGCCGATCACACCGCCATCATCCTTCCAGATGACCACGGTGGCTGAACGGGGTGGCGTTCTGACCGGGTTACGGTCCGGCCAGGTGCTGCGCACGTAACGCTGGCCTGCGGCCCATTCATCTGGCGTGGTGGTGGCACCCGGATGCTGCACGTTGATGAACATGGTCTTCTGGTCCGGGGTAGTGATCACACCAGTGATTTCCTGGCCGATGGGGCCGGTCAGGAAGCGGCGCATTTCACCTGTTGTCGGATCAGCGCAGAGCATAGCGTTATTACCGAAGACTTCGAACACACCGTTGTTCTGACTGCCTTCACCGATATCGGTCTGAATCCACACGCGGCTGTCCTTGTCGATCCACAGACCGTCCGGCGAACTGAGCAGGTTGTCGGCGGTCAGCGTCTCACCATCGGGGCCTTTGCCTACCAGGTTGGCTTCGCCGCTCTGGCCGGAATCACCACCGAACAGGAAAATATCCCACTCGAAGGTGGTCGAGGCATGGTTACCCCCACTTTCCGCCCAGCGAATGATATGTCCATGGCGGTTCTGGGTCCGCGGGTTGGCTTTATCCGCCTCGCTGCGGCCACTGTTGTTGGTCAGCGTGAAGTACACATCGCCATTATTCGGATCGACAGCGCCCCACTCCGGCCGGTCCATCGGCGTACCACCGACGATGCCGGCTGCCAGGCGGGTATTGACCAGTACATCGGCCTGATCGGCAAACTCAGGTGCAGTCAGGCCGTTCTGGCCGTGCACCAGGGGCAGCCAATCACCGCTACCGTCGTCATTGAAACGACCGACATACAGCGTACCGGTATCCAGAATGGAGCCATCAGTAACGCCTTTCTGGAACGGCTGCTCACTGACAAACTTGTAGATGAACTCATTGGTCGAGTCGTCACCGGAATAGCAGACCACCGGCTCACCGTCCACGGCCGGGCCGAAGACCACACCCTCATGGCCGAAGCGGCCGAGGCTGGTGCGCTTTTTGGGGATGCTTTGCGGATCGAAGGGATCGATTTCCACCATCCAGCCGAAGCAGTTCGGCTCATTGCGGTAGTCCTCCGCAGCAGACGCGCCGGTGCTGGTGGCGTCGAAGCGGGTGAATTCCTCACCGCCGCCATTGGCCAGAGCCCAGCGGTAGCGGCTGTCACTGGCGCGGATACCGTAACGCTGATGCTCACGCGGCAGATTCTCGTCGCGGTTACCGAAATAGCCAGCCCAGTTCTCCTCGGCGGCCATATAGGTATTCCACGGCGTCACCCCCATGGCGCAGTTGTTCAGCGTGCCACGGGTAGCATGGCCATCGGGGCTGTACTTGGTTTTCACCAGATTGCTGCCGCGCACCGGGCCGTGCATCTCCATCGGGGTCAGACCGGTGACCCGACGGTTGTAGTCGCTCTGTACATGCTCCCAGCGGTTATCGCTGCGCTTCTGTACATGCACCACCGAAACACCGTGGGCGTTCAGTTCCTTGAGCGCCTGATCGCGGTCACGGGTGCCGTCGTCGCGCATGATGATGGCGCCGCTGTTCAGGGCCTCACCGATGTGGTTGGCGTGCATGAAACGCGGCTCGACGTATTCATGGTTCATCACCAGCAGGCCTTCATCGGAGCTGCCTTCGAACGGCTCTTCGCCTTCGATCGGGAAGAAGTGCATGCCGTCATGGTGCGAGCCCATCTGCATGCCTTGCTCGGCGCCCGTGTTGTCGATGGCAAAGGCCGGCATGTCACCCAGAATCGGCGTGCCCCAAGGCAGAATCACCTGAAAGCTGTAGCCTTTAGGAACAACGATATCGTCCGACTCGCTGGTCGACACCGCAGTGAACCCCAGCAGCGGACCGGCTTCACCGCCGTCACCCGCACCCGGAGCGCGATCATCATTATCGCTGTCGCTATCCAGGCAACCGGCCAGCCCCAGGCTCATGAAGCCCAGCGCGGCAGCGCCGGCGGTGCTTTTCAACACGGTACGACGGGCCAGGCGGGCTTCGAGCACGCTGGCGAAGTGTCTGTTGCCAGAATAGTCCATCTGCGGCTCATCGCCATTGCCGTTATCAACGATGATGGCCTTGTTACGAATTTCCTCAGACATCCGATCTTCCCTCTGCAGGCTTTATTTATGATCGCTAGAGAATGGGAGCCACAGATGAAATTCGAACGACAGTCAGATTACGGTTTGGCGAAGAAAAAATGGCACAGCGAGATCACTGTCATCTTGCTGGCGGTTTGATTTCCAAGAAACATGACCATGTAGTCAAAAGGCCAGTAATTCCTTTTTTCATAAAAAAGAAATATTTTATGCTTCGCTTAAAAAACAATTAATCAACTCCTTGTTATTAAGGGCGCCACACATGCGCAGCACGTTCCTGACCATCACCTTGGCAACCATCGCACTAGCGGGCTGCGCCAGCCAATCAGCAGAGTCGCAGTTGAAGCGCAAGGAGACCGTGCATGTATGCCAGGACGGCCAGTGCGCCCACCAGCCTGCCAGCACCGTTACCTTCAAGGGCGAACCCGTTGATGCGGCTGCGGAACAACGTCTGCAGGCACTGAAGCAACTGGCCGAACAGGACCCCAAGGCAGCCTATGACCTGGGCCTGCGTCTGCTCCGGGGTGATGGTGTGCATCGCGACAGTTATCAGGGCCTGCAATGGCTGCGTACTGCCGGTGACCAGGGACTGGACGCTGCACAGCTGGCGCTGGGCCGGCTCTATCTGGGCGGACACGAGGAAATGGGTGCCGATCCTGCCGAAGCCGAGGCCTGGTTGAGCCGCGCAGCGGCCCAGGGCAGCAGTGAAGCACAAGATCTATTAGCGGAAGCGCAAGCAGCCAAACAGGTGGCACGCGAGGACTATCGCGTACGTGAGGCAGAGCGCAAATACTGGGGTCGTTGGTACAGCTCCGCTCCCTACTACTGGTACTGGCAAGACCGGTCCTGGTATCTGCGCTGATAAGCAGGTAACTGATCGTCAGCACGTAATCTGTCCATTATGAGAAGTCGATAATGTTTAAAAAAACTCTGCCACTCATCACGCTGGCATCCGCGCTGGCCATTTCCGGCTGTGTTACCCCTGGCGGCATGATCAGTACCGGTAACAACGCCACCGCAGCGACCGGTGCCGCCGGCGGTGCCAGCAGCGTCAATGCCAATAGCTCCCTGGAGCGCTGCGACGCGCCGCTGGGCACTATCGCGGTAGACGACGGTCGCGGCAAGGACTGGTTCGCCAGCTTTGGCCAGGCTACTCAGGTGACCACCATCGAGCCGCTGATCCGGCTGGCCGTTCAGCAGTCCAACTGCTTCGTCATCACCTCCATCGGTAACAACCGCACCGAAAGCCGTCTGAGCGACATCACCAACAAGCAGCGCAACTCCGGCGAGTTCCGTGCTGGCTCCAATCAGCACGCTGGCCAGCGTGTTGCAGCCGATTACTACCTCGAGCCGGCGATCATCATCGGTAACGAGTCGGTCGGTGGCCTGGCAGCAGGCATGGGCGGCCTGATGAGCGGCTTCGCCGGTGCGGTTGCCGGTTCACTGCAGAGCAAGCAGTCGGTGGTCACCATGACCATGTTCGACATCCGCTCCGGTGTGCAGCTGTCGATCTCCGAAGGCAACGCGACTGCCACCAACTTCGGCGCAGCATTCGGCGCGTTGACCGGTGGTGCGGCTGGCGGCATGGGCGGCTTCTCCCGTACCCCCGAAGGCAAGGCCACCGTTGCGGCATTCATGGATGCCTACAACAACATGGTTGTATCACTGCGCAACTACAAGGCTCAGGAAGTCCAGGGCGGACTGGGTCGTGGTGGTCAGTTGAAAGTCGGCAACTGATCCAACCTGCGTAATGAAAAGATCCAGCCCCGGCTGGATCTTTTTACCCTCCTCCGCCCCGCAGCATCAGCAGTACCAACAGCACCGCCAATACCAGCGATACCCCCTGCCAGAAGACCACCGGATTGCGCTCCAGCAAGGGCGGCGTTTGCCTGCTCAACAGCCTGACATCCGGCTGGCACAAGGCGAAGGTAAACTCGGACAGCGCCGCGTAACGCTTATTCGGATCGGCCTGCACAGCGCCTTTCAACACCTCATCCAGCCACGGCGGCAGATCCTGACGATAACGGCTGATAGGGCGGTATTTCAGTCGCAACTGCGCAGCTCGGCTGGTCGCCTGCGCCACCTCGGTGCCGTAGGGCAACTGCCCGCTCAACAGCTGATAGGCAATCACCCCCAGGGAAAACAGGTCCGACTGGGCAGTCCCCGGATAGCCGAGAAAGTATTCAGGCGCCGTGTACTGGCGCGTGCCCAGAATCAATGCCGTGCTGTCAGGCTGCATTTCATCCAGCCCCGCCACGCTGACCGAGCCGAAATCAATGATGGTCACGGTACCGACAGCATCAATCATGATGTTCTGCGGGCGCAGATCCTGGTGCAGCATATCCAGCCGGTGAAACGCCCTGAGTCCTCTGGCTATCTGCTCGATAATATTGCGCACTGTCTGCAGGTCCGGCCGCGGATGATCCAGCATCCATTGGCGCAGTGTCTGGCCCTCAAGATACTGGCTGACGGTATACAGATAACCCCGCGAGCGGGTCTGGGCTGCGGCTTTGAGCACGTGGGGATCATGAATGCGCCGAGCCACCCACTCTTCCAGCATCAGCCGCTCCAGATACGCCTTATCCTCGCGCAGATCAATCGAGGGCACCTTCAAGACCACCCGCTCAGCGGACGCATTGTCCGTGGCCAGATATACATGGCTGCGGTTGCTGGCATGCAGCTCCCGCTCGATGGTGAAGCCTTCGAACTGCGCACGGCTTTCCAACAGCGGTGCCGGCGGCAGCTCCGTCAGGTGCTGGCTGAACTCCAGCGCCGTGCGGGCCGGCAGCGCGTCCATACGCAAGAGTTGCACCGTGAGATTGTCGTCACTGCCCTGGGTCAGGGCGTGGTCGAGCAGGGAGCGCGCGGCGCTGTCCAGATCATCCCCGTGCGCCTCGATCACCCTGGTCAGGGTGGCCGGATCAATGAACTCGTACAAGCCATCGGTCGCCAACATAAACACATCGCCCTGCTCCACCGCCAGGGTCTTGTGATCAATCTCCAGATGCTGACTGATGCCCAGCGCACGCGCCAGATAGCTGGTATCGGCGGCGACCCGCAGACGGTGATCGCGGGTCAGTTGCTCAAGCTCTGCACCGCGCAAGCGATAGATGCGCGAGTCGCCGACATGGAACAGGTAGGCCGTGGTCGATTTGATGATCAGCGCACTGAAAGTACAGACATAGCCGCGCTCATTGTCGTAGCGGTGTTCGCTCTGGCGGGTCTGGGAATACAGCCAGGAACTGGTCGCAGTCAGTACCCGCTGAGCCGACTGGCGTACTGACCAGGCGTCCGGGGTCGAGTAGTAGTCCGCCAGAAAGCCAGTCACGGCAGTCTGGCTGGCAATATGACTGACGCTGCTGGAACTGATGCCATCGGCCAGCGCCAGCGCGATCCCCTTCAAACCCAGCTGCGGCTCCGCTGGTATGCAGGCACCGTGAAAGTCCTGATTGACCGTCTTGCGCCCTCGATCAGAAGCCTGACCGAGGGCGATCTGCAGCCCCTGCTGTGCTCGGGTCCGATCAAGCATCAACAGGTTGGCGCAGTTGAGCGCGCTTGGGTGCGGTCCTGACATGCGTGGTGTACAGGGTCAAACCGGTGAAGGCCAGGCCGCCCACCAAGTTACCCAGCGCAGTAGGAATCTCGTTCCAGATCATGTAGTCCATTACCGAGAAGTCGCCGCCCATGATCATGCCGAAGGGGAACAGGAACATGTTCACCACCGAATGCTCGAAACCCATGTAGAAGAACAGCATCACCGGCATCCACATGGCGATGGCCTTGCCACTGACCGTGGTAGAGATCATCGCACCGACCACACCCAGCGAGACCATCCAGTTGCACAGCATGCCGCGCAGGAAGATCGTCGCCCAGCCGGCCGCACCGTATTCGGCGTAGCCCAGGGTACGGCTCTCACCGATATGCGATATCCTCGCGCCCACTTCGCCGGCATCCACGGAGAAGCCATAGGTGAAGACAAAGGCCATCATCACTGCCACGGTCAGCGCACCGGCAAAGTTGCCGAGAAACACCCAGCCCCAGTGGCGCAGGATACCAGCCGGGGTAACACCTGGGCGGCGATCCAGCAGCGCCAGCGGGGTCAGCATGAACACCCCGGTCAGCAGATCAAAGCCCATCAAATACAACATGATAAAGCCGACCGGAAAGAAAGCCGCGCCCAGCAGCGGCGAGCCGGTCTGGATGGTCACGGTAATGGCAAACACCGCCGCCAGCGCCAGGATTGCCCCGGCCATGAAGGCGCGGATCAGCGTATCGCGGGTGGACATGAACAGCTTGGACTCGCCGGCATCGACCATCTTGGTGACGAATTCGGCAGGGACTAGATAGGACATGGTGGTATTCCTTATGTAAGAGATGTCGTCCCGCCTGCGGCGGGCATAGCAAAGATGAGCGAAGAGCAAACCTTGTGGGAGCGGCCTTGGCCGCGAGGTTTTCTGCCAGACCATTCGCGGTCAAGACCGCTCCCACAATAGGCACCTACAGAGCGGCGAATGTTTGAGCAGCGAATGCTCATGGCACGGTGATTGCCAGTGGAAAAATCTCGACCCGGTCACCATTCAGCCGCACTGGCCAAGCCTGCAACGCCACCTCCGGCTGCTCCAGGCAGAGCCCATCCTCCAGTCGGAAATGCTGTTTATAGAGCGGTGACGCCACCACGGCGACACCCTGGATATGACCGATCATGCCCCGCCCGATAACGTTGGCCGCCGACTGTGGATCGCGGTTATGCAGGGCGTACACCCGCTCGCCACCCTCCGCCTCGGGCAAATGGAAGAGCGCAATCTGCGCGCCAGCGAACCAGGCGACCACGCCCGAGTTGGGCACCAGGTCCTGCCGATAACACAGCGAATGCCAGTTGGCTGTCGGGGGTTTCGAGTCAATGGTAAGAGCATGTGCCTGGGTCATCAGAGTGCCTCCTCGGTAACCGGGATGAGTGTCAGCTCGGTGGCGCGCGCCGGACGGCGCTGGCCGCGCTCCTTGACGAAGTGGATATCCGGATCGCCGCGCCCGTCGTTGACGAAGGTGCGGAAGCGCTTGAGCTTTTCCGGGTCGTTGATGGCGTTGGCCCACTCGCATTCATAGCGGTCCACCACCAGTTGCATCTGGGTTTCCAGCTCAGTGGCCAGCCCCAGACTGTCCTCGATGACCACTTCCTTCAGGTAATCCAGTCCGCCCTCCAGGCTCTCGCGCCAGGTCGAGGTGCGCTGCAGCCGGTCGGCGGTGCGGATGTAGAACATCAGGAAACGGTCGATGTAGCGCACCAGGGTCTGGTCATCCAGATCGGTGGCGAACAGCTCGGCATGGCGCGGTCGCATGCCGCCGTTGCCTGCCACGTATAGATTCCAGCCCTTGTCGGTGGCGATCACCCCGATATCCTTGCTCTGCGCCTCGGCGCATTCGCGGGTGCAACCGGACACGCCGAACTTGATCTTGTGCGGTGCGCGCAGGCCCTTGTAGCGGTGTTCCAGCTGCAGGGCCATGCCGACGCTGTCCTGCACGCCGTAGCGGCACCAGGTGCTGCCGACACAGGACTTCACCGTGCGCAGGGACTTGCCGTAGGCATGGCCGGTCTCGAAGCCGGCCGCGATCAGCTCGCCCCAGATATCCGGCAGGTCATGCAACTGGGCGCCAAACAGGTCGATGCGCTGGCCGCCGGTGATCTTGGTATAGAGATCGTACTTGCGCGCCACCTCACCCAGCACGATCAACTTTTCCGGGGTGATTTCGCCACCGGCGATGCGCGGCACCACCGAATAGGTACCGTTCTTCTGCATGTTGGCCATGAAGGTGTCATTGGTGTCCTGCAGGGGCACCAGCGCCGGGTTCATGACCGGCTCGTTCCAGCAGGAGGCGAGGATCGAGCCCACTGCGGGCTTGCAGATGTCGCAGCCGAGTTCGCCCTTGCCATGCCGGGCCAGCACCTGTTCGAAACGGGTAATACCCTCTACGCGGATGATGTCGTAGAGTTCCTGGCGGGTATGGGCGAAGTGCTCGCACAGGCTGCGATCGACCACCACGCCCCGCGCGCTCAACTCATGCTCGAAGACCTGTTTGAGCAGCGCGCTGCAGCCGCCGCAGCCGGTGCCGGCCTTGGTATTGGCTTTCAGCTCGCCGAGGTCGGTGACGCCAGCGTCGACCTGGCAGCACACCGTGCCCTTGCTGACGTTGTGGCAGGAGCAGATGGTGGCCGCCGCCGGCAGCGCATCGACGCCCAGCGCCGGGCTGCCGCCGGATTGCGGCAGGATCAGACTGGCCGGCTCCTGCGGCAGCTTGATACCGTTCTGCGCATATTGCAGCAGGGTATCGTAGTAACTGTTATCACCGACCAGTACCGCACCGAGCACATGCTGGCCATCCGCAGAAACCACCAGCCGACGATAGGCGGCGGTGGCCTCGTCGATAAAACGGTAACTGCGCGATCCGGGGGTAGCGCCCTGGGCATCACCGATAGAGCCAACATCCACGCCGAGCAGCTTGAGCTTGGTCGACATATCCGCCCCGGTGAACGGCTCGCAGGTCTGGCCAAGCAATCGCGCCGCCACCAGCCGGGCCATCTGGTAGCCCGGCGCGACCAGGCCGAATACCTGCCCATTCCAGCTGGCGCACTCGCCGATGGCATGGATGGCCGGGTCGCTGGTGCGACAGTGATTGTCCACCACCACGCCGCCCCGTTCCGCCATGTTCAGTCCCGCGCTGCGTGCCAGCGCATCCTGCGGCCGAATGCCCGCGGAGAACACCACCAGATCGGTTTCCAGATACTCGCCATCGGCGAAGTTCATCCGCCAGCGGTACTCGTCACCCCGGATGATCGCGCTGGTGGCGCGGGACAGATGCACCGCCACGCCCAACGCCTCGATCCGCGCCCGCAGCGCGGCGCCGCCTTCAGCGTCCAGCTGCACCGGCATCAACCGCGGCGCGAACTCCACTACATGGGCCTCCAGCCCCAGGGATCGCAGCGCGTTCGCCGCCTCTAGTCCGAGCAGACCACCACCGACCACCACTCCGCGACGGGCGCCATCAGCCGCCTGCCGAATGGCATCCAGATCATCCAGGGTCCGGTAGACCAGCCTTGAAGTACCTTCGGCGCCCTGGATCGGTGGCACGAAGGGAAAGGAGCCGGTCGCCAGCACGAGTTGGTCGTAAGCAGTGCGGCCGCTGGCCGTGACTACTTGCCGATGATCACGGTCGATCTCCAACACCGGCGTACCAAGGTGCAGATGTACACCCGGCTGCTGGTAGAGCGCTTGCTCCCCCATTGCCAGCGACTCGGCATCGCGCCCGCCGAAGTACTCGGACAGATGCACCCGGTCATAGGCCCGCTGGCGCTCTTCACCAAAGATATGGACTTCGTAATGAGACAAGGCGCCCAGCGCGATCAATTGCTCGACGCAATGGTGGCCCACCATGCCGTTGCCAATAACCACCAGCGTTTCCCGCCGGGTTGAAATGACATCCCCGCTCATAAGCCTTCCCTCTTCGCTCAAACCAAGTTATGCAGGAACTAGAGCAAGGGGCATGCCAGACAGCAGTATCGCGGCTCAGGTCTGCCCGCAATGCCGCACGAACACTGGGTTTGGAGGGTTTTCCAGGCGATGAGAGGATACTGGACGACCTGCGCGTAGCAGAGAAAGAGGCCCCTGATTGAACCATGGCAGGGCAACCCAGCGCACACAGGGCTCGCCTTTGGTGCGCCTCGCCCCGAGAAAGGCAAGAAACTCAAATGTTGGTGAGAGATCGGTCAGCAAATGAGCCGGAGGGGATCCGGCTCGGCTTCGGCGGTAAGCGATTGCTGGCAGTAACAGCTCAGGGTATCTGCGAATCGGGTAAAGGGTGCTGGTGCCAGTCAGTTATCACTTGATGGCAATCGGGTTCACCATCATCTGTACGGCCCCTTTAATCTTCGGTTGTCCCAGGACGAACATGAACTCATGAACATCATCCCTGGCTAACTCGGCGGTGTTCATGTTTTCGAGGATGTAAACGCCATGCTTTGCGAGCAGTGTTTGATGAACTTCGAACACGCCGGTGCCGTCCTCGAAGGGAATGACCTCAAGTCCCCAGTTATCAGCCCCCACAGCAACGACTCCCTGTTCAGCCAGGTATTTCGCCCCGTCGACGCCGAGGCCCGGCTGAGCCTTTCCAAATCGCTCGTTATCCTCACCGACCAGGCTGAGCCAGCCGGTATGGAAAAGTACCACGTCGCCTTTTTTGAAAGAAACGCGCGCCATAGGCCGGGAACTCGCGATTCAGCTCCACACCCAGCGAATAGTACTATTCAGAAATGACAGTAGAGGGTACCAGCGGCCGTTCGCGCGGATCGGCGATATCGATACCCAGCTGGCGGAAGCGTTCCAGAATGCGTCTATTGATCTCGCGCTGGACACCCCAACGGCCCTTGTCGGTACAGCGCATCTGGCCAGCCAAAGTGACCATGGAACCATCCACCGCGTCCACGCCCCAGACTTCCATATCCGCCAGAATCCGTGGTGAGAAAACCGGATCGTTACGCAGTGCTGCGCCAATCGCCTTCAGTTCTCCGATGGCCTGATTGATATCAGTGTCATAGCTGACGCTGATACGCACAGCCGCATTGCCGAGGCCGCGGTGCGCATTGTTGACCGTGGTCACCGAGCTGAACGGCACAATATGCAGCGAGCCATCACCGGCGCGCAGACGCACAGTGCGGATCGACAGGTTTTCCACGGTACCCGCCACACCGGCGACCGTCACCGAATCGCCAACCTGCATGGCGTTCTCCATCAGCAGGAAGATCCCAGTAATGAAATCCTGCACCAGCTTCTGCGAGCCGAAACCAATGGCTACACCTATGATGCTCGCACCAGCGATCAACGGCGTGGTGTTGACGCCGATCTGGTTCAACGCCGTCAGGCCGACGATCAGCGCAATAACCAGAAACAGCCCGGCGCGGAGCATGGGCAGAAGTGTATTGAGGCGCGCCGCACGTAACAGGTCGCCCTGCTCACGCCAGCGGGCAATACGCCGCTCAACGGAGACGTTGGTCGCTTGCCAGACCACCAGTGCAATCGCCACAGCAATGACAATGGTGACAAAAGCGGAAGCCAGGCTGCTGCCAATGGTGCCAGGTGCAAACCATTGCAACGCATTCAGCCCCCAGGCCTGCAGCAGCGCAACCAGGGTGGCTACCGTAATCACCAGCGAGACCAGCCAACGCAGCAGCGGGTAGTACTGCTCGGCAAGCTGACTGCGCAGATTGGCCGAACTATCCGGGCTGGACTCATCTGACAGATCCTCGCTGATACCCGCCAAACGCCCCAGGGCCCCCAGCGCCAATACAGCGGCCAGCCGGCCCAATACAATGATGGCGGCGGAAATGCCGATGAACTCCAGCAATTTGGTGAAACCATCTTCGATGCGCAGCGCCCAGACCACCCAGCCGCCCATGATCAACACCGCCATCAACAGCGGCCAGACACCCGCCAGCCAGCGTCGCAACGCATATGCCGCACCGTCACGCTCGGGTGAACCGGCGATCCACACGGCCACCGGCTGGCGGAAACGAAACACCAGAAAGATCAGGGCCAGATGCACCATCAGAGAGGTCGTTTTGACAATCACCAGCTGGGCCTCGGGGTCGGTGCCGAGGATGCCAAGTGCATTACCAGTCGCGACACCGAAGGTCGCTAGAACAACCAACCGACGCGTCCACCGATGTATCTGCTCAGCGGCGAAATCGCCCACCTGGATGATACGCAGGCAGGCATCCTTTGGTGCCAGCAACAGGCGCACCACGGCCATGACGACACGGGTGATCACATAGGCGTAAACAAACTCACGAGTCACCAGATGGGTACGCGCATCCAGCCCCGGCAACAGCTGCAGGACCAGCGCCGCGATGCCAAAAAACAGCCCCAATGGCAACAGATCCAGTACGAAGCCGGCCAGGGCAAAGGGCAATCGGCGCAATGCCTTCAGTTCGGATTCGACGGGGGAAGCAGCAGTCGAGGCAGCGGCAGTGGCGACTGCCGCTGAAGCGGCCCCGTTGGCAGACTCCACGGGCGAGTCTGCAGCGGAAGCATGGGGACCGACCGGCACTGCTTCCACATACTCAACCCCATCGCGCTGAGTCTGAACCAGCGCAGTGCTGTTATCCAGCGGACGCAGTGCAGCAAGCGCAACAGGGTCGGTGGTATCCGGAGCAGATACGGGAACAGATACAGGCGCGGGCACCCGCAACTCTGCCTGGTTGGCGCTGGTCAACAGGCTGCGCACAGATCTGCGCAACGCGCGGCGCAGCAGCCATTCCAGACAAAAGCCGACGCCAAAGACTATAGCCAGATCCATCAGCGTCTGCAGCGCCAACATGCGCCCCACCTCATTGAGGAAGGTGGCCTGGAACCAGGCGGGCAGATCAGCCAGCGCCCGGGCAATCCGCACCAGCTGTGCATGCAGCCCATCAGCCCAATCACCGACTTGATCCATGGTGCGCGCAACCAGACCACCAGCTTCCAGCGGCACTATGGCGCTTAACGGCGACTCCTCCACAGCCGGCGCTTCATCATCGGCCGGCGCCTCGCTGGCTATAACTTCCAGCGCCCGCACCACCTCATTCCGCCGCTCGTCATCCTGCAGCGTATCAAGCACCTGTCGCGCTTGTGCCGGGTCCAGCTCTGTTTGGTCAGCCGTTTGTGCCGACACCGCAGCGACCGGCATGAACAGCAGAGCCAGCATCAACACAACAAACCCAGGCAGTTTCGATCTCAGCATAATATCCGTCCAATAAACATTGCCGGTCCGCCAGGCAGGCCAGCTGTTCACTATTCGAGCCTGCCCAGGCCTTTGGGGTTCAGCTTTATGCCAACCGGGCGTCCAGGCTGTTCTGAGCCAGGCGCTTGGCTTGGCTTTCTGTCATCCCCAGGCTTTCATGCAAAGCCATGAAATTCTCATTTACATAACCGCCGAAGTAAGCCGGATCGTCAGAGTTCACGGTGACGTTAACGCCCTGTTCCAACAGGCTCAGAATATTGTGATCTCGCATATCGTCAAACACACGCAGTTTGATGTTGGACAATGGGCACACGGTCAGCGGGATCTGCTCGTCGATCAACCGCTCAATGAGTACAGGATCTTCCGCTGCACGTACGCCGTGATCAATGCGACTGACCTTGAGCAGATCCAGCGCCTGCCAGATGTAGTCCGGCGGCCCCTCCTCGCCCGCATGAGCAACTGCCAGGAGCCCTTCGGCACGGGCCTTGGCAAAGACCCGTTCGAATTTGCTGGGCGGATGACCAAGCTCTGAACTGTCGAGCCCGACGGCAAAAAAAGCATCCCGATACGGCAAAGCCCGGGCGAGCGTCTCGAAGGCGTCATCCTCACTCAAGTGTCGCAGAAAGCTGAGGATCAGCCCACCCTCGATACCCAGCTGCTCTTTGCCATCACGCAGTGCTGTGGTTATCCCCTCAAGAGCCACCTCGAATGCAATGCCCCGCTCAGTATGCGTCTGAGGGTCATAGAACGGCTCGACATGTACTACTCCCTGGGCCTGGCAGCGCTGCAGGTAGGCCCAGGTGAGATCGTAGAAGTCCTGCTCCGTGCGCAGGACGTTCGCGCCCTGATAGTAGAGATCAAGGAACTCCTGGAGATTGCCAAAGGTATAAGCGCGGCGCAGATCATCCACATCCGCCCATGGCAGCTTGATACCGTTGCGCCCGGCAAGCTGAAAGAGCAGCTCTGGCTCGAGGGATCCCTCGAGATGCATATGCAGCTCCGCCTTGGGTAAAGCCGCCAACCATTTTTCGTTCATTGTTACCTCTGTGCCAAGGCGCTATGCCACCAGTAGAAACAAAAAAGCCCCACACCGTTTTCAGGTTGTGGGGCTTTTTGTCTGATAGCAATCAAAAACTGTCGAAGTCATTGATTACCACGTCATATGGCGGAGAGCCAGGGATTCGAACCCTGGGTACCCTTGCGGGTACAACGGATTTCGAATCCGTCCCGTTCGACCACTCCGGCAACTCTCCAAGTCGGCGCGCATCATAGCAGCTTCGCTGCGGCCGTTAAAGGGTCAGGACAGCGGAACACCCAGTCTTTGAGCGACTTCTTCATAGGCTTCGATGACGCCGCCGAGGCCCTGGCGGAAGCGGTCCTTGTCCATCTTCTTGCGGGTTTCCTTGTCCCACAGGCGGCAGCCGTCGGGGCTGAATTCATCGCCGAGGACGACGTCACCCTTGAACAGGCCAAACTCCAGCTTGAAGTCCACCAGCAGCAGGCCGGCGTCATCGAATAGCTGCTTGAGAACGTCATTGACCTGCAGGGTCAGTTCACGCATGCGCTGCAGTTGCTCGGCTGTAGCCCAGCCGAAGGTGACGACATGGGATTCGTTGATGAAGGGGTCGCCTTTGGCGTCGTCCTTGAGGAAGAGTTCAAAGGTCGGCGGCAGCAACTCTTTGCCCTCTTCAATGCCCAGGCGCTTGACCAGGCTGCCGGCCGCGTAATTGCGCACCACACATTCAACCGGGACCATGTCCAGTTTCTTGACCAGACATTCGGTGTCGGACAACAGCTTGTCGAACTGGGTCGGAATGCCGGAGTCCTGCAGTTTCTGCATGATGAAGGCATTGAAGCGGTTGTTGACCATGCCCTTGCGTTCCAGCTGTTCGATCTTCTTGCCATCGAAGGCCGAGGTGTCGTTGCGGAACAGCAGGATGAGGCGATCCGGATCATCGGTGGTATAAACCGACTTGGCCTTGCCGCGGTAGAGTTCTGTGCGTTTTTCCATTATCGGCTCCCGATATGCGCCAAATGAGGTTGGGTATTACCTGTAATGTCCTGCCACGGCAGGCCATGATTCTGTACTGCCAGCCGCAGCTCGCCCTCCCAGCCATCCAGTACTCTGGACAACTCGCCGAGGGCCAGCTCCGGTCGGTTGTTCTTTTCGCTGATATGGGCGATCGCGACGTATTTCAGCGCGCTCATGTCGATCGCTTCGAGCAATCCCGCAGCCTGCTGATTGCTCAGATGGCCGAGCTGACCGCCAACCCGAGCCCGCAAAAAAGGCGGATAAGGTCCGTTGGCCAGCATCAGCGGATCATAGTTGGCTTCGAGAAAAAGCGCATCCAGACCGCTGTACATTTCCGTAATCAACGGAGTGATCATACCGGTGTCGGTTAGCACACCCAGGCGATGACTACCGCTATCGAAGATGAACTGGCAGGGCTCGCGCGCGTCATGGGGTACCGGCACCGGGGTGACCCGGATTTCGCCGATAACCAACTCCTGACCAAAACGGATCAACTCCACCGGCAACGCCGTCTCACCCATGCCCAGATAGGTGCCAGCGGTCATGTACACCGGCAGACGATAGCGCTGCGCCAGACGCTCGACACCCTTGATGTGATCAGAGTGTTCATGGGTGACCAGTATCGCGGTCAGCTGATGCGGGCTCAGCCCCGCTGCGGCCAGCCGTTGCTCGGTGGCGCGCAGACTGAAGCCGCAATCCACCAGCAGCCGGGTCCGGCCATATTCAATCAGAGTGGCGTTGCCCCGACTGCCACTCCCGAGCGAGCAATAGCGCATTTCAGTTCAGGTTGTCGTGGATCCGGCGGAGCAGTTCCCTGGCCTGGCTGGAATCGGTGCTGGTATCGATACTGTCTTCCACAGTGACCTGGATACGGTTGCCCACCGGCGTCAGTCGTACCTGGGTGCGCTGCGCGTTGTCCTGCTCAGGCTTGGCGTCACGGCCGAACAGCCGGCCGAAGAAACCGGGCTTGTCCGCCTCGGCGCTCTGATCGGGATTGACGTAGTAGACACCCGCGCTGCGGTTGATATCGGCGATCTGCACGTCCGCCTTGGCCAGTGCCTGACCCACCGCCGCCCAGGCGCGGTTGAAATCGGTCGACATGTTCAGCACCGGATTGCCGGCACCGTCCTGATCCAGCGTAGTGCGGCGAGCCGCTGGTGCTTCATCGACTGTCGACAGGGCTGCCGAATCCAGCTCACCGGCCTGGCTCAGGTAGGTTTCCAACTCGGCCAGCAGGGCACGCTCGAGGTTGCTGTTGTCCGAGACCGAAGGCCATTCGCTGCGGTCGCTGCCCTGGCTGCGCTGCATGTGCAGCACCTTGATTTCGCTGCTGCCGGATTGCACGCCCGGCTCCACACGGATGCGGAAGCGCTGTTCCTGCCCATCAGTGCGGCGATTGGCACCGACCGCAGGCAGCAGCCGGCGCATCAGCGGGTTATCGGCATCCTGGTCAAAGGCCAGCCAGCCGGTTTCCATTTCGCCGATGGTGGTGGACTCGGTAGCAACCGGCACCCGGTATTCACTGAGGAACTGACGCACCTGCGGCCACAGACTGGTCGGTGCGCGCTGCGCCTGCAACCAGCGCTCGCCGCCATTCTGCTGCATGGAGTATTCACTGAAATCCGCAGCGACGCTCAGCCCCTGGGGCCGCGGCAGTTCGAACTTACCTTCACTGGTGCTGGCGCCGCGCTGGCCGGGTACCGGCAGCAAATCGCCGATGGGCTTGCTGTTCAATTCGGCCGGGACCGTCATTCTCGGCTCCACCACAGCGGTGCGGTAATCGGAACCCCGATCACGGAAATAGCCGTCTTCGCCGAACAGGTAGCCACAGCCGCTCAGGCCGGCGCTGATCATTACCAGGGTCAGTGCGTTGAGCACAGGCTTCATTTGGAATTCCTTGATGGTATGGTTCCTCGGAGTCACAACAGGCCGCACTGCTTCAGGGCCTCACGTACTGCGGGCTGGCAATCTTCACTGAGGCTGGTCAATGGCAGGCGCAGACCGTCATCAACCAGACCCATTTCGTGCAGCGCCCACTTCACCGGAATCGGGTTGGACTCGATGAACAGCTTTTCGTGCAACGGCATGAGCATATCGTTCAAACGGCGGGCAGTGTCGGCGTCGCCCTGCAAGGCGGCAACGCACAGATCATGCATCGCCTTGGGGGCGACGTTGGCGGTAACCGAGATATTGCCTTTGCCGCCGAGCAGAATCAGCTCAACTGCGGTCGGGTCGTCACCGGAATAGATGGCCATGCGCTCACCGACGCGTTCGATCAATTCACGAGCGCGCTGCAGATCGCCGGTGGCTTCCTTGATGCCGATGATGTTGGGGATGTCAGCCAGCCGCACGACGGTATCGGGCAACATGTCACAGGCAGTACGTCCCGGCACGTTGTACAGGATCTGGGGAATGGCCACCGCCTCGGCAATGAACTTGAAATGCTGGTAGAGCCCTTCCTGAGTCGGCTTGTTGTAATACGGCGTGACCAGCAGGCAGGCATCGGCGCCCACACTGCGCGCCGCCTCGGTCAGCTCAACCGCTTCGCTGGTGGAGTTGGCACCGGTGCCGGCAATGACTGGAATACGGCCGGCAACCTGATCTACCACGCGGCGGATGACTTCCTTGTGCTCGTCCATGTCCAGGGTCGCGGATTCACCGGAGGTGCCCACCGCCACGATGCCATCGGTGCCCTGCTCCAGATGGAAATCGATAAGACGCTCAAGCGCCTGCCAGTCCAGGCTGCCACGCGAGTCCATGGGGGTTACCAGCGCTACAAGGCTGCCTGAAATCATGCAAGGGGCTCCACAAGGTATACGTTAATCGGCAATGGTACTTTCGCCATGGGTTCAGCACAAGGGAGGCCGGCTTCGTTAAGCGCTGCAGGGCAATAAAACTGATGGTTGAACCGCCGACGACAGACAGGGACAATAGACAGCTTGTCGCAACGCCATCATGCTGACGTCACGACCCGGCAATTCAGTCTTCGAGGAATCTTATGTCCACAGTGCCCAGCCCCCGGGAGCAATTCCTGGTGATCAATGCCATGGGGCAGCAAACCACCGCTCTGGCCAGCATGCTGACCCGCCTGTGCATGGAGCAGCGCTGCCTGATCGTCAGCAGCCGCATGAGCCGGCACGGCACCTGCACCGCATTGCTGCTGCAGGTCAGCGGCAACTGGGACGCCCTGGCGAGACTGGAAACCCTGCTGCCACCGCTGGCCAAGCGCGAACATTTCACGCTGTCCATGTACCGCAGCAGTGCGCTGGAAGAACGCCCCTCGGCGCTGCCCTACAACGTCTTCGTAACGGCAGCCCAACGCCCCGAACTGGTCGCTGAACTCTGCGCCTTCTTCCAGCATCTGGAAATTGACATCGAGGAAATGCTCAGCTTTACCTACATGGCTCAGCACACCGGCACCGCCATGTTGAATCTGACGCTGACCATTGCCATTCCGGTGAAAACCCAACTGAGCTGGTTGCGCGAGCAGTTCCTCGACTTCTGCGACGAACTCAACCTGGACGCCGTGATGGAACCCTGGCGTCCCCTTCACTGATACCGACCGCGAGACTGTCAATGAGCATAAAACTGGATTCCACCCTGCCCGACTTCACCGTGCCGGCCACCAGCGGCAAGACCGTCACTCTCTCGGAACTGGCCGGCAAGAAGGTGGTGATCTACTTCTACCCCAAGGATCACACCCCTGGCTGCACTACCCAGGGCCAGGACTTTCGCGACATGCATGACCAGTTTCTGGCAGCCGATACCCTGGTGTTCGGGGTTTCCCGCGATAGCCTGCGCACCCACGAGAATTTTCGCACCAAGCAAAGCTTCCCTTTCGACTTGATCAGCGACCCAGACGAGAGCCTGTGCCGGCTGTTCGATGTGATCCGCAAGAAGAAGCTGTACGGCAAGGAATACGAAGGCATCGAGCGCAGTACCTTCCTGATCGACCGCGAGGGCGTATTGCGCCGTGAATGGCGCAAGGTGAAAGTGCCCGACCACGTCGCAGAGGTGCTCGAAGCGGCGCGCGAACTGGCCTGATCAAGCTTGCGCTTTGCGCAACCAGTAATGAAACTCCCCCTCCTGCTCGCTGGCATGCAACAGAGCATGCCCGGCGAGTTCGGCAAAGCGGGTGATATCCCGTTGCGAGCCCGCGTCCGTGGCCGTCAGGTGCAATACCTGTCCCGCCTGCATACTGTTCAGCGCCAGCTTGGCGCGCAGCAGCGGTAGCGGGCAGGATAGCCCGCGGGCATCTACCAACTGGTCAGCCCGCAGTTCACTTTTTTCGTCAACCATGCTTACACTCCCGTTGAGCCAGCGAGTATACCCTCGCAGGACGATTGGCAGACAATTGAAACAGAAACGGGTTAGAGTGTTTTCATGCAATGTATCAAAGCGGCCCGCGTGCCTGCCAAAGCGCTACTGTTTTCACTGATGACCGCCATCGCGGTGCCGATACCCATGCCGGCAGTCGCGTCCGAGTTCAATCTGCCTTCACTGGGCGACACCAGTTCCTCGATCATGCCCCGCGAGCAGGAATACCAGCTCGGTCGCGCCTGGCTGTCCATGCTCCGTGGCTCGGTACGCACGCTGGAAGATCCGCTGCTCAAGGATTACATCGAGGGTCACGTGTTCGGGCTGGCGGAAACCAGCCAGCTGGATGACCGGCGCCTGACCTTCGTCGCAATCGACAGCCCGCAGCTCAACGCCTTCGCTGCCCCCGGCGGCATCATCGGGGTCAATGGCGGACTGTTTCTGCATGCCCATACCGAAGCGGAGTTCGCGTCGGTGATGGCTCACGAACTGGCTCACCTGTCGCAACGGCACTTCGCCCGCGGTCTGCAGCATCAACAGCAGAACCGTATCCCGCTGATGACCGCCATGCTCGCCAGCGTTATCCTCGCCGCCAGTGGCGGTGGCGATGCCGGCTTCGCTGCCCTGGCCTCGACCCAGGCGGCGGCAATTCAGGAGCAGCGGCGTTTTTCCCGACAGAATGAACAAGAGGCCGACCGCATTGGTCTGCTCAACCTGCAACAGGCGGGTTTCGATCCCAACGCCATGCCGGAGATGTTCGAGCGGCTGGCCAAGTTGAGCCGCTTCAGCCGTACCCCGCCGGAGTTCCTGCTGACGCACCCGGTCAACCAGTCACGGATTGCCGACTCGCGCAACCGCGCCGGACAACTCAGCAATGATGGCCGCCAGGACAGCTTGTATTATCAGATGATGCGCGCCCGCGTGCAGCTGTTCTATGAAGACAGCCCCGGTCTGGCGGCGCAGCGCTTTCGCGCACTGCTGGACGAGCATCAGGGCGAGCATGCCGCGGCGCGCTACGGTTTGGCCCTGGCCTTGATCCGTAGCGGCCAGGCAGACGAGGCGGCGCAGGAGCTGGATCCGCTGTTGGCACAGCACCCCGATAACATCGCCGTGCAACTGGCCAAAGTCGAGCTCGACAGCAGTCAGGGGCACCAGAATGAGGCGCTGACGCGTCTCGATAACCTGCTCAAGACCCGACCCGACAGCTACCCTCTGCTGAATGCCAAGGCCGATATCCTGTTGCGCCAACGCGACTATACCGGCGCCGAGCGGGTGACCGATCGGCTGGCGCGGCTGCGCCCCGAGGATCCGGACGTGTGGTATCTGGTATCAGAGATCCGCGGTCTGGCGAAGAATATCCTGGGTGTGCACCAGGCCCGGGCGGAATACTTCATGCTCGCCGGCGATCTGGATCAGGCCGACCAACAGTTGGATCAGGCGCTCAAGCGCACCGACAACTTCGTGGAAAGCTCCCGCATCAACGCGCGCAAGGAAGAAGTCGCGCGTCGGCGGGAGATCCTCAAGGGTTTCTGATCAGAGCTTGCTGGTGAACTCGAGCATCCGCTCCAACGGTCGCACCGCAGCAGGAATCAGCTCTTCCGGCACCAGAATCTCGTTGGCACCCTGCTCCAGGCTCTGCAACACCCGTGGCAGGGTGTTCATGGCCATCCACGGACAGTTGGCGCAGCTGCGACAGGTAGCTCCATCACCCGCGGTAGGCGCGTCAATCAACCGACGGCCTGGCGCCGCCTGCTGCATCTTGTAGAAGATGCCCTTGTCAGTGGCCACGATGAAGGTCGAGTTTGGCAGCTCCTGCGTCGCCTTGATCAACTGACTGGTGGAACCCACCACATCGGCCAGCTCGACCACCGCTGCCGGGGATTCCGGGTGTACCAGGATCGCCGCATCAGGGTAGACCGCCTTGAGATCGATCAACGCCTTGGCCTTGAACTCCTCATGCACGATGCAGGCACCGTCCCACAGCAGCATGTCGGCATCGGTCTTGCTCTGGATATAGCCACCCAGGTGCTTGTCCGGGGCCCAGAGGATCTTCTCGCCCCGGTCCATCAGGCTCTCGACGATCGGCAGGGCGCAACTGGAAGTCACCACCCAGTCGGCGCGCGCTTTCACCGCCGCCGAGGTGTTCGCGTAGACCACCACGGTACGGTCCGGGTGCTGATCGCAGAAGGCCGAGAACTCATCGATCGGGCAGCCGATATCCAGCGAGCAGGTGGCATCCAGCGTAGGCATCAGTACCCGCTTCTCTGGACTGAGAATCTTGGCAGTTTCGCCCATGAAGCGTACGCCGGCCACCACCAGGGTGCTGGCCGGATGGTTCTTGCCGAAGCGCGCCATCTCCAGTGAGTCGGATACGCAGCCACCGGTTTCCTCTGCCAGTTCCTGCAATAGCGGATCAGTGTAATAGTGTGCGACCAGTACCGCGTCGTGGGCTTTCAGGGCCGTAGCGATGCGTGCCTTGTAGTCGGCTTTCTCGGCATCGTTCAATGGCGCAGGCTGCTTTGCGGCCAGATGGGCCTGCACCAGCAACCTTTCGGAAATCTGAGACATCTAACAACCCCTCCGGGAATGGAACGGGCAATATCATACCACGGTCGTCCTGTTCTACCGATTGCCCCACTGGAACTCCCGGCAACGAGGCGAGTCAAGGATTAGGAAGGGGCTGCATTCGCACCTTCTGGGACACGCACATACAACAAGGCAGGATTCCCATGTTCAGACACGTACCCGGTCTATTCTATGCGCCAAGCGCCACCTGGAATCGCATTCACGATGATATTGAACACAGCCCCTGCGGTTTCCTGCCGCTGCTGTTGATCGGCTCACTGATTCCCGCATTGTGTATCTATTACGGGGCAGCGATAGCCGGGTGGTCATTGTTCGGCTCGGAACAACAGAAATTTCTCAGCCAGAGCAGTGCAGCCATGCTCGCGCTGGCGGTGTGGCTGGCCTATGTCACCAACGTCATTATCATGGGCTGGATGATCCGCTGGGTACTGTTCCGGACGCCCGTACGCCCGTCGGCATTGCGTGGCATGGCGTTTGCCACATTTCTTTCAGTGCCCTTCATGCTAGGCGCCCTGGCAGCCCTGCTCCCGGAGCGCTGGCTGATCCTGCTGGTCATTCCGCTGGTAGGCGGCTATTCGGCGCTGCATCTATATCTGGGGCTGCCCATTTACATGCAACTGAGCAAGTCAAAGGCTTATTTTTATGCCACCTGCATTCTTGCCGTGGGTTTGCTGACCATGCTCTGTGTCGGGCTATTCTATCTGGAAAGCTGGCGGGCGATTTCGCCGCCCGGTGAGTACCAGGGCATCGAGGAGCGTCGCGTCGAGCAATTGTCACCCTGACGACGGGGACGACGCGCAAGTCTGCAGAAAAACGATCAGATCGACCTCTGCCGGCTTGAGCCAGCGCCGTCTGGCTCGACCGGCACTCCAGCGCACCTTGTCCAGATCGCCTTGAAGATAGGCAGCCATGATGGCCGGATGAATGTAGCACTTGCGGCACACCGCCGGCGTATTACCCAACTCCACAGCCACTTGCTTCACCACCTCGGCGACCGCTTGCTTGCTCGGCGCGCGCCCCTGTGCGGTGAGCTCCCGCAAGCTGGCGAGCGCCAGGGTACTGCCAGCCCAGGTACGGTAATCCTTGGCAGTGAAGTCGGCACCGGCTATGTCATGCAGACACTCATTGATGTCCGAAGAGCTGACCGAGCAGGAATGGCCATCGGCATCCAGATACTGGAACAGAGGCTGCCCCGGCAACTCCCGGCAGCGGCGTAGAACCCGGGCCAACCGCGGATGACGCAGACTGACTTCATGCTTCACTCCACTCTTGCCCCGAAAGTGGAAGCTGATGTCGTCGCCGCGCAGGGTGACATGGCGGTTACGCAGAGTAGTCAAGCCGTAGGATTTGTTCTGCCTGGCATACTCCTGATTACCCACTCGCACACAGGTCTGGTCGAGCAGCAGGATGACGGCGGCAATCACCCTCTCCCGGCTCAGCTGGCGGGTTCTGAGCCGCTGATCCAGCTCGCGGCGCAGGCGTGACAGGGCATTACCGAAGGCGAGCAGCCGCTCGTATTTGGCCGCGTCGCGCACTTCTCGCCACAGGGGATGATAACGATACTGCTTGCGACCGCGAGCGTCCCGCCCGGTAGCCTGCAGATGACCTAGCGCGTCTGGGCAAATCCAGACCTCCCGGTAAGCAGGTGGAATAGCCAGAGCATTGATACGTTCAATTACCGCTTTATCGCGAATGCGGCGGCCCCGTTCATCGAAGTAGGCAGCCACGCCATTGAGCATTCTGCGGCTGAAACCCGGCGCGCTGTCAGTCACATAATGTAACGCCGGCGGGCACCCGTCGGGAGATTGCGTGCCCGCCGGCTTCATTTGGCGTATGCGGCTTAACTGCGAGCCCGTTCAGCATCGCGCAGCATTTTCACCTGGTCGTGGTTACGCAGAACGCCGTCATACTGGCGCTGGACCACTTGGCGAATATCTTCCGGCAACGCTTTATCGAGTGCCTTGCGATAGCTTCTCTTGGCAACGTCCTCGCCACGCTCGCATTCGTTGAGGATTGCCTCATCATCCTTGCCGGTGACCAACGACTTCAGATCGACCCAGCGCCGATGGAGATCGCCGCTGACACTAGTGCTGTCCTCCGGGTCACCGCCCAGGCGAATCACTATCGCTTGCAGCTCCTGAGCGGCCTTGGCACATTCTGCCGCGCGCTCACTGAACAGGTTTTTCAGCTCCGGGCGCTTGATATCCTCAGCACAGGTGCGAAAGCCCTCCTCGCCATCCTTGCTGGTTTCGATAAGATCGTTCAGGGTGGAAATCACTTCTTTAGAATCAATGGCATTCATGAATCAACTCCTGCTCTTACGCTGAGTGGTATACAAGTGACCTTGCGCATGCGGAGCCGGTTCAACCTGATTTCACCGATGGTCGACGATGCAAATAATCTGAACAGCAGCAGCCGCCAATCGTCCAACTTCATGGGTACCACCCTGATGAGGATAATGAAAAATGAATGCCATAGAGCTGTTGAAAGCAGACCACGAAACGGTCAAGCAACTGCTGGAAGAGATCAGCGCCACCACCGAGCGTGCCGTCAAGAAACGCGAGGAGCTATTGCAGAAAATCAAGCTCGAGCTGACCATCCACACCACCATCGAAGAAGAAGACTTCTACCCTGCTTTCAAGGAGGCAGGGGCGAAAGATGAGCTGAAGATGTATCACGAAGCCAAGGAAGAACATCGGGCTGTGGAGTCGCTGGTATTACCGGACCTGCTGAACACCGAGCCAGGCAGCGTCGAATTCTCGGGGCGAATCAAGGTGCTGAAGGAGTTGCTGGAGCATCACATCGAAGAGGAAGAACAGGAGATGTTCACCGATGCTGCCAAGCTGATGAGCAAAGAGCAACTGGAGACATTGGGAAAGCAGATGGAGGAGAAGAAAAACAATCTGAAGAAGGCAGCCTGAGCAGCGCCAGGCAATCAGAACATCCAGGAAATGGTGGGTCGTGTAGGATTCGAACCTACGACCAATTGGTTAAAAGCCAACTGCTCTACCAACTGAGCTAACGACCCTTTGGATGCGCGATATCTTACTGATTTATCACCGAAACTCAAGAATTTTTTTGAATAATTTTCCGGTGTGCCTGATCGTTGCACACCGTTTTTTCTTGTCCGCAAGACATTCTATTGCAGGTTGTTCAGCTCGCGGCGCGCCAACTGTGCCGCAGAGGCATTCGGGTGCTTGGTCAAGACTTCCTGATACAGCTGCGCTGCCTTGCTGGAATTCCCCATACGGCGTTCCACTTCGGCCAGCTTGTAGAGCGCATCAGCCTCCTTGCGATGACCGGCGTACTGGCTGATGACCTTGGCGAACGCCTGGCCGGCGGATTCCAGGTCCGCTTGGACCAGGTAGACCTCCCCCAACCAATACTGCGCATTACCAGCGTAATCACTGTTGGGATAGCGGCGCAGGAAGGCGCTAAAGGCCATCTCGGCCTTTTCAAAGTCGCGCGCCTTGACCTGATCGAAGGCCGCCTCGTAAAGCAGTTTCTCGCGCGCCGGATCGGCTTCGGCCGGCGCTTGGGGCGCGGTGTCGGAGGTCGCCCCGGGGGTGGCCGGAGTTACCGGCGGCAGGTTATTGCCATTGGCGGGTCCGCTCGAACCTGACGGCACGGGCGAACCTGCGGAAATTGCGGAAAGTCGCCGGTCGATATCCTGATATCGATCAAGCTGATCCTTTTCCAGTTTCTTCAGTCGATGCTCCTGCTCTTCGAGCAGGCCACGCAGCATGGAAACTTCCTGCTGCATCTGATACAGCTGCTGCATGAGCTGGCCCTCTACCGAGAGGCCAGCCGAGGACGATCGGGTATCGGGCAGCGATGGGGCCTGCGTTTGGTAGCTCGGTGCGTTGCCGCCCGAACTGCCTTCCATTACCGGAACCTGAGCCATGGCCGCGACCGGCAACAGCAGAAAACCCAGCGCTAATCCCTGATACCCTTTCATGCGACCTCTTACTTACGCAGTTCTACGCGACGGTTCTGAGCCCAGGCTTCTTCGCCAGTGCCAGTCACAGCAGCTTTCTCTTCGCCGTAGGAGACCAGCTCCAACTGAGCGGGAGAAACGCCCTGCAGAACCAGGTAGCGCTGAACGGCGGCTGCACGACGCTCACCCAGAGCCATGTTGTACTCACGAGTACCACGCTCATCGGTGTGGCCTTCCAGCACTACGCGGTTACCCTGCGCCTTGAGATCCTTGGAGTGTACGTCCAGGGCGCGCATGGCTTCGGGCTTCAGCTCAGAGCTGTCGAACTCGAAGTAGAAAGTGGTGATGGCGCGCAGAGCAGCTTCTTCGCTGCTGACGCTACCGGCACCCGCCGAAGAAGAAGTGGAGCTGTCATAACCAGCATTCGGATCGACCGCGCCGGTGCCGGCAGCATCACCGCCCTTGGAAGAACAGCCAACCACAACGCCGAAAGCGACAACCAGAGCTGCAAACTTGCCGAACTTGATAACTTCCATCATAGACTCCTGATAAACCCCGTTTGGTTTAGTGTTGGTATACCCTATGGCAGGTATGGGGACCATGATGGCACGCGCAGGTCTGTGAACTTCGTCGGAATCTCCGAGCGCGCACGACCATTGGTCGAAACCAGCATAAGTACACCCCGTCCCTGTTGACGGGTAGCGTAAATTAACATAGTGCCGTTAGGTGCGACAGTAGGCGACTCATCCAACGACGTTTCTGTTAATACTTTCAAGTTGCCGCGTTCCAGATCCTGGGTGGCAATATGAAAATTCCTGTAGCCGTCCTGCCGGTGAACCATGACCATGGTCCGGCCATCAACCGATAGCTTGGCATTGGCATTATAGTTGCCCACGAACGTTAGGCGTTCCGTATTTCCATTATTCAGACCCTGCTTATAGATCTGCGGCCGCCCTCCACGATCGGAGGTGAACACCAGGGTGTTGTCATCGAGCCAGGCTGGCTCGGTGTCAATCCCATAGTGATTGGTTACCCGGCGCATCTGCTTGCTTGCCAGATCCATGACGTAGATTTCCGGGTTGCCGTCACGTGACAGCACGAATGCGAGGCGCTTGCCATCCGGCGACCAGGCTGGCGCACCGTTGAGCCCTTCAAAACTGGTGATGCGTTCGCGCCGCCCGGTCTGGATGTAATGCACGAAAATTTCCGGACGCCGGGATTCGAACGAGACATAGGCGATGCGCTGCCCGTCCGGCGCATAGGAGGGTGTCAGGATCGGCTCACGCGACTGCAGCAGGGTGACGGCGCGGGCACCGTCATAATCCGAGCGCTGCAAGGTATAACGGGTGTTGTCAGCCGAGAAGCGCTCCGCCGCCACGTACAGCAACTTGGTGCTGAATGCGCCCTTGATGCCGGTGATGTGCTCGAATACCTCATCACTGATCTTGTGTGCCATGTCGCGCAGCTGGCTCTCGCTGCCACTCACGGTGCGCGACAGCAGCACCTGCTCCCGTGCCACATTGTACAGGTGATATTGAGCCTGATACCCCGCGCCGGTACTGGTTACCTCGCCGGCCAATACATACTCGACGCCCAGCATCTTCCAGTCACGGGGAAAGATTTCCTCGGCACGGGTCGGGTGGCTCAGCATGTTTGCCCGATCGAAAGGCGTGAACATACCGGAATTGCGCAGATTATTGCCGGTGATCTCGGCGAGATCCTCGGCCAGCGGCGCTCCGCCCTGCCAACCAAAAGGAACGACCGCGATGGGCGTGGCCCGGTCGCTGCCACGGGTGATTTCGATGGCGTCCTGCGCCAGTGCAAACTGGGCCAGGAGCAACATGGCGGCACATGTCAGCCAGTACTTCATGGTTTTCATCAAAATGCCAAATCCTCTGGTTTGAAGCGTAAGGTACGCTGTCTGTACATACGATCGAAGGTCGACGGACTTTCCCGGGACAGCTGCTGCATTTCCGGGATACGGCCCACGTTCCGCACAGCCTGCACCGCCGATTGATCGAAGCCCGCATCGCCGCTGGAGCGCACTACCACCACATCGGTGATGTCACCCGATGGCAGCATACTGATTTGCACCTCAACCACCATGCCGTTACGTGCGGTCGGCGGGCGACGCCACTGCTCACTCACATAACGTCGGATCACATCATCGTAGCTGGCTGCCACCTCATCACCAAACTGATCAGCCTGCGCCTGTTGATATTGTGTCTCGGACGCCAACAGCTCTGCCAGCGCCTTCGCTTTGGCTTCTTCCTGCTCACGCTTGAGCTTGGCGACCCGGTCGGCCTCCGCCTGCTTGGCCGCCGCCTCGGCTTCGGCCTTGCGCTTGGCGTCTTCCGCGGCCTTGCGTTTAGCTTCCTCGGCCTTTTTCGCATCTTCAGCCGCTTTGCGTTTGGCTGCTTCCTCGGCCGCTTTCTGCTTGGCCGCTTCTTCCTCAGCCAGTTTCTTCGCCGCGTCAGCCTTGCGTTTGGCCTCCTCGGCCTTCTGTTGTTCGACCCGCTCAGCCTGCTGACGTTCCTCAGCAGCCTGTTCTTCCGCGGCCTTGGCGGTTGCCGCCGCAGCCTGGCGCTGTTCTGCTGCCGCGCGCTGGGCCGCCTCCTGCGCCTCCTGCTGTTGCTGCTGCTCGCGCTGCAACTCTTCGGCTTCGTGGCGCTGGGCAGCAGTGCGTTCGGCTTCGCCGGCAATCTTCTGGTCGGTCTGGGTGGTCGCCGGACTTTTCGAGTTCAGCTGCACCAGGGTGGCCTGCACGATCGGTTTGGCCGGCTCGAATTCCGGCGCCGAACTGAAGGACACGAACAGCAAGATCAATACCAGCAGGTGCAGCCCCACCGCCTTGATAATGGAGGCAGTGAAACGCTCCTGACCGGGTTCCGGCATACGGTCGCGGTTACTCACGGTGCCTCGGTAATCAGGCCGACATTGGGTACGCCAGCTTGTTGCAGCGATGCCATGGCAGTGACGACGACGCCGTAATTCACGTCACGGTCGCCCCGGATGTAAACCAGGGTGTCCGGCCGTGCGTTCATGATCTTGGTCACACCGTCGGTCATTTCCTCCAGCGAGACGGCGCTGTCAGTCTGATTTTCGGTATCCACGGTTTCGCCCAGGTTCCAGTAGTAGGTGCCGTCAGCCAGTACCGACAGGGTCAATACCTGCTGGTTGGCGTCGGAGGGCAGAATCTCGCTGGATACCTGCGGCAGGTCGACCTTCACCCCCTGGTTGAGCATGGGCGCGGTCACCATGAAGATCACCAGCAGCACCAGCATCACGTCGATATAGGGCACGACGTTCATCTCGGCTACCGGTTTGCGTTTCTGCCGTCTGCCTCTGGGTTGCATGCTCACTCCCCTTCGCTGGCATGCACGCGGCGATGCAGGATGCTGGAGAACTCATCGGCAAAGGTGTAGTAGTGACCGATCAGGGTTTCCGAGCGGGCCGAGAAGCGGTTATAGGCGATGACTGCAGGGATCGCCGCGAACAGACCGATGGCCGTCGCGATCAGCGCTTCGGCAATACCCGGCGCCACGGTCGCCAGCGTCGCCTGCTGCACTGTGGCCAGACCGCGGAAAGAGTTCATGATCCCCCAGACGGTACCGAACAGACCAATGTAAGGACTGGTGGAGCCGACGGTAGCCAGGAATGGCAGGTGTTGATCGAGCCGCTCCTCCTCGCGGGAAATGGCCACGCGCATGGAGCGCTGCACGGCGTCCATCACGGCTTCGGGGTCCACACCCGGCTGCTGGCGCATGCGCGAGAATTCCTTGAAGCCGGCGCGGAAGATCTGCTCCAGGCCCGAGTCAGGATCAGGATTTCCGGTAACCTGGCGATACAATTTGGACAGGTCGATGCCGGACCAGAACCGGTCCTCGAAGTCATCCAGCGTCTTCTTCGCCGCACGCAATACAGCGCTACGCTGGAAAATCAGCACCCAGGAGGCGATAGACGCCGCCAGCAGGGTGAGCATCACCAGCTGTACCAACACACTGGCACCGCTTATCAGGTGCCACATCGACATTTGATCAGGTTGCACTATCCACTTCTCCTTCTTGGCTGCTTTGTCGCGTCCCGAAGGCGGCGCCCAGGGCAGCAGGAATCATTCTGGGCTTGTAGCGATCGGCGCTGACGCAGGCCACCAACACTTCCCCTTCACACAACAACTTGCCATCCGCTCGCCGAACCTGCTGAGCGAAGCGGACACTTGCACGCTTGAGTTCCAAGACAGCAGCACTGATCACAAGTTCATCGTCCAGGCACGCCGGTGCATGATAACGGGCAGCTACCGAATGGACGACAAAGATGATGTTTTCGCGTTGCAGCGCGCTTTGATCAAACCCCAGGGAACGGACCAGCTCGGTGCGGGCGCGCTCCATGAACTTCAGATAATTGACGTAGTAAACAATGCCGCCGGCATCGGTGTCCTCAAAGTAGACACGGGCGCGGAGCTCGAACGGCTGCCCTGGGGTCTGGACAGACCCGGGAATGTCAGGCGACATAATGTAGAGCCAAGTCGGTGGTTTGCATAGCGGGTTTGCCTCCAAATTGAAAATATTTTTATCCGGGGACCGTCGTGCGATAAAGGGTCACTGGCTGAACAGATCCCGATCGGGCTGCTGTTCCATCGCCACAGGCAGATTCATGCCGAAATGCAGATAGGCGTGGCGCGTGACCACCCGCCCGCGCGGTGTGCGCATAATGAAGCCCTGCTGGATCAGGAAGGGTTCAAGCACGTCCTCGATGGTATGCCGCTCCTCACTGATGGCCGCGGCCAGGCTGTCGATACCCACTGGCCCGCCATCGAACTTGTCGATCATCGCCAGCAGCAGCCGGCGGTCCATATGGTCGAAGCCCTGGGCATCCACATCGAGCAGGTCCAGCGCCTTGTCGGCGATGTCCTGACTGATGCTGCCCTGCCCCCGCACCTCAGCATAATCGCGCACCCGGCGCAGCAGGCGATTGGCAATTCGTGGGGTGCCACGGGAGCGCCGGGCGATCTCGAAGGCGCCTTCAGGATGGATTTTCAGACCCAGGATGCCAGCGGAACGGGAAACGATGGTGGCCAGGTCCTCAGTCCCATAGAACTCCAGGCGCTGGACGATACCGAAGCGGTCACGCAGCGGATTGGTCAGCATACCGGCACGAGTAGTGGCACCGACCAGGGTGAAAGGTGGCAGGTCGAGCTTGATCGAGCGCGCCGCAGGCCCTTCGCCGATCATGATGTCGAGCTGATAGTCCTCCATTGCCGGGTAGAGAATTTCTTCGACTACCGGGGAAAGGCGGTGAATCTCATCGACAAACAACACATCGCCGGCTTCCAGGCTGGTCAGCATTGCCGCCAGATCACCCGCCCGTTCCAGTACCGGCCCGGAGGTACTCTTGATCTTCACCCCCATTTCCTGGGCGATAATGTTGGCCAGCGTGGTCTTGCCCAAGCCCGGCGGACCAAAGATCAGCACATGATCCAGCGCCTCGCTACGCCCCCTGGCGGCCGCCATGAACAGCTCCATCTGCTCGCGCACCGCCGGCTGACCGATGTAATCAGCCAGTCGATATGGGCGGATGGCCCGATCAATGATTTCTTCCTGCTGCCGAGGTGCGGCAGCGATCAAACGGTCTTCTTCCAGCATGGGGCTTCCGTGGTGCTTCGATTGACGGGTGATCAATACGGGAATTAAACCATGCCCTTGAGGGCACGGCGAATCAACTCTTCACTGCTGAGTCCATCTTCCTTGATGTTGGCCACCGCACGACTGGCTTCCTGGGGTTTGTAGCCCAGCGCGATCAGCGCGCTGACCGCGTCCGCAGTGCCGGAGGCTGGCATCGCAGCGGTACTGCCGGCAGCCAGCGGGGCGGTCCCGCCGGGCAGGCTTTCCCAGGCCTTGAACCTACCCTTGAGCTCGACCAGAAGCCGCTCGGCGGTCTTCTTGCCGACGCCCGGTACGCGGGTCAACGCAGTGGCGTCTTCCGCATGCACAGCACCAATCAGCTCATCCACCTCCAGCCCGGACATCAGCGCCAGCGCCAGCTTCGGACCCACCCCGTTGAGCCGGATCAACTCGCGGAACAGTTCGCGGTCGCGCTTTTCGGCGAAGCCATACAGCAATTGGGCATCCTCGCGTACCACCAGGTGCGTATGCAGGGTAGTTTTCTCACCGATTGCCGGCAGGCGATAGAAGGTACTCATGGGCGAATCCACCTCATAACCCACACCGTTCACATCCAGCAGCATGTGCGGCGGCTGTTTCTCCAGCAGAACACCTGTAAGCCGACCTATCATCTCTCTACTCCTTAGCGACGCCGCATGCGGCCATTGCGCAATCCCAGCAACCCACCGCCGCCCACCTGTTCCTTGAGGACCCTGGAGTGAGCATGACACAGCGCGATAGCCAGGGCATCAGCGGCGTCGGCCTGGGGCGTACCGGACAGCCCCAGCAGCTGGGTAACCATATGCTGCACCTGGGCCTTGTCCGCAGCGCCAGTACCCACCACCGCCTGCTTTACCTGGCGCGCGGTATATTCGTGCACTTCCAACCCGGCGTGTACCGCCGCGACGATTGCCGCGCCACGGGCCTGGCCCAGCTTGAGGGCAGAATCGGGGTTGCGGGCCATGAATACCTGCTCGATGCTCAGCACCTCCGGTCGATAGTTGCCGATCAGCTCACCGAGACTGTCGAAGATCTGCTTCAGGCGCTCGGGAAACGGCCCGTCACCCAGGCGGATGCAACCGGAGGTGACATATTCGCAGCCATTGCGCCCCTCACGGACGATACCGAAGCCGGTAATCCGCGAGCCGGGGTCGATGCCGAGAATCAATGCCATGTTATCCACCTTCCTGGGGGTGACAAGAAAAAGGGAGGCAACGCCTCCCTTTTATCGAGAAGTCCTCGATTATTCCATCTGCTCCAGCACGTCATCCGAGATCTCGGCGTTGGAGTAGACGTTCTGCACATCATCCAGGTCTTCGAGCATGTCGACCAGCCGGATAACCTTCTGCGCCGTTTCCAGGTCCAGCGGCGTGGTAGTCGAGGGAATCATGCTGATTTCCGCTGCCTCGCTGGCAAATCCCGCCGTGTCCAGCGCATCCTTCACCGCGCCGAAATCCTCGAATGCGGTAAACACATCGAAAGAACCGTCATCATTGCCGACCACATCCTCGGCGCCGGCTTCCAGCGCCGCTTCCATTAGCCCATCTTCATCGATGCCCGGCGCGTAGCTGATCTGGCCACGGCGGGTAAACAGATACGCGACCGAGCCGTCGGTACCCAGATTGCCACCGCACTTGCTGAAGGCATGGCGCACTTCGCTGACGGTGCGATTACGGTTGTCGGTCATGACCTCGACCAGCACCGCCACGCCACCGGAGCCGTAACCTTCATAGGTCAGCTCTTCCATATTATCGGCATCGTTACTGCCGGCACCGCGGGCGATGGCACGGTCGATGGTGTCGCGGGTCATGTTGGCGGTCAGCGCCTTGTCCACCGCAGCGCGCAACCGCGGATTGTCTGCCGGCACCGGGCCACCCAACTTGGCCGCCACCGTCAGCTCACGAATCAGCTTGGTGAAGATCTTGCCGCGTTTGGCGTCCTGCGCCGCCTTGCGATGCTTGATATTCGCCCACTTGGAATGACCAGCCATGAAATCCTCCGTACTTACTTCAAAACCTGTATTGAGCAGCGCACCACGCCACCTGAACTTTGTGGGAGCGGGCTTGCCCGCGAAGAGGCAGGCCAAAACCTTCGCGGCCAAGGCCGCTCCCACCAATCTGCTGCAAGCCTCCTATAAGCCCGCCAGACTGTAGCAGCGAGCAGCTTACTCGACCTTCGGTTGCTCACGCAGGCGGATGCTCAGTTCGCGCAACGCCTTGGCATCTACCGCACCCGGGGCCTGGGTCATGACACAGGCGGCACTCTGGGTTTTCGGGAAGGCAATCACTTCACGGATCGATTGCGCACCAGTTACCAGCATCACCAGACGGTCCAGACCGAAGGCCAGACCACCATGCGGCGGCGCACCGTATTTCAGCGCATCAAGCAGGAAGCCGAACTTCTCCTGCTGCTCATCGGCGCTGATACCCAGAATATCGAACACCACCTGCTGCATTTCCTTGCGGTGGATACGAATGGAGCCGCCACCCAGTTCGGTGCCATTGAGCACCATGTCGTAGGCACGGGACAACGCCGCCCCCGGATTGGCCTGCAGCTCTTCCGGCGAGCATTTCGGCGCGGTGAACGGGTGATGCAGCGCGCTCAGGCTGCCATCGTCGTTCTCTTCGAACATCGGGAAATCCACTACCCACAGCGGTGCCCATTCGCAGGTGAGCAGCTCCAGGTCATGCCCCAGACGAATACGCAGCGCGCCCAGCGCCTCGGAGACGATCTTCGCCTTGTCGGCACCGAAGAACACGATGTCACCATCTACCGCGCCAACACGATCCAGAATGACGTTGAGATTGTCCTCGGGGATGAACTTGACGATCGGCGATTGCAGACCCTCGACGCCCTTGGCGCGCTCGTTGACCTTGATGTAGGCCAGGCCCTTGGCGCCGTAGATACCGACGAACTTGGTGTAGTCGTCGATCTGCTTGCGCGGCATGGCGGCGCCGCCCGGTACGCGCAGCGCGGCAACGCGGCCCTTGGAATCATTGGCCGGGCCACTGAACACCTTGAAGTCGACTTCAGTCAGTTGGTCAGCAACATCTACCAGTTCCAGCGGGATGCGCAGATCCGGCTTGTCCGAACCGTAGCGGCGCATGGCTTCTTCGAAGGTCATGTGCGGGAACTCGCCCAGATCCAGGTCCAGCACTTCTTTGAACAGACCGCGGATCATGCCTTCGGTCAGCCCCATGATGTCCTTTTCATCGAGGAAGCTGGTCTCGATGTCGATCTGGGTAAATTCCGGCTGGCGGTCGGCACGCAGATCTTCGTCACGGAAGCACTTGGCGATCTGATAGTAGCGATCAAAACCGGCCACCATCAGCAATTGCTTGAACAGCTGGGGCGATTGCGGCAGGGCGAAGAAATTGCCGGGATGGGTGCGGCTCGGCACCAGATAGTCGCGAGCGCCTTCCGGCGTAGCACGGGTCAGGATCGGCGTTTCCACATCCAGGAAGCCGTTGTCGTCCAGATAGCGGCGGATGCTGCTGGTGATACGCGAGCGCAGCTTCAGCTTGGCGGCCATTTCCGGACGGCGCAGGTCGATGAAGCGGTAACGCAGGCGGGTCTCCTCGCCAACGTCGGAATATTCGTCCAGCGGGAATGGTGGGGTATCGGCCTGATTCAGCACTTCCAACTCATAGCCCAGCACCTCGATGGCGCCGGAGGCCATGTTCGGGTTGACCGCACCGGCCGGGCGCGGGCGTACCTTGCCACGCACCTTGACCACATACTCGCTGCGCACCCGATCAGCTAACGCGAAGGTATCCTCACGGTCCGGGTCGAACACCACCTGGGCCAGACCTTCGCGATCACGAATATCGAGAAAAATCACCCCACCATGGTCACGGCGGCGGTGAACCCAACCGCAGAGTGTCACTTCCTGGTCCGCCAGCGTTTCGTTCAACTGGCCGCAATAGTGGGTACGCATCATGTGTGTGGAATCCTGTTTTCGACAGAGCGGCTGCGTCCTGACCAAGCACCTTGGTCATCCGTCAGCGCGGATAGATAAAAGCGCCATAATATACCCGATGTCACCTGTCCCAGGCGAGCGTTGCCGGCGCAATGTCCATCTCCCATAGCCGCTGCCAATGCCGACCATTAGCAAACAGGGCTTGAGCAAGGGCTGCTACGGCATATACTGGGTGAACATTTTCCGCTGCAACCCTGGAGATCAAAATGAAGATTGATATCGGTATCAACCAGAAGGATCGGGAACAAATCGCCAAAGGTCTATCCCATCTGTTGGCGGATACCTACACCCTGTATCTGAAAACCCACAACTTCCACTGGAACGTCAAAGGTCCGATGTTCCAGACCCTGCACACCATGTTCGAGACCCAGTACACCGAGCTGGCGACCGCGGTCGACGAGATTGCCGAACGTATCCGCACCCTGGGCTTCCCGGCACCGGGCACCTACAAGGCCTTCGCCGAGCTGAGCTCGATCAAGGAAGAGGATGGCGTGCCGGATGCCTCCGACATGATCCGCCTGCTGGTGGAAGGTCAGGAAGCCTGCGCCCGTACCGCGCGCGAGGCCTTCCCCGCCTGTGAGAAGGCCAGCGACGAGCCCAGCGCCGACCTGCTGACCCAGCGCATGCAAGCCCATGAAAAGACCGCCTGGATGCTGCGCAGCCTGCTGGAAAAGTAACAGCCGAGGCGGGGTGGGCTGCGCCCGCTCCGCTTCTCCCGCCCCCTCTCCTATCCTCTTTGTGGCTGCACGCGTTTCGGGTTAGAGTGCGCACCCGGCCTATCGCCGGCCTTCATAGCCACAGTTGCAATAGGATGAATCGTTTTGAACAATATCCGTTATCTTCACTTGATCGTCGGTCTGGCAGCATTGCTGTCCGGCCTGTACTACAGCATGCCTTTTTTCAGCCAGCAGGGTCTCATTGATCTCTCGGCAATCACCGCCCTGCTGCTGGGCCTCATCAACATTCAACAATTCAGCAATGGCAACCGCAGCCGCTCGCCGGCGCGCAACGCCCTGGCGGTAGTGGGTTCGGTACTACTGCTGATCGGCGCGCTGATTCCATTGGTCAGCGTGCTGGCCAACCCAGCCGCCGCCACCCTATTGACCCTGGCAGTAGGCATCAGCGTGGCCGCTGTCTGCCTGTTCGCTGTACTCACACTGACCGCGATGCTCTCCAGTGGCGCAAGACGCACCAACACCGGTCCGCGTGAAATGGGCACGGTCAAATGGTTCAACACCAGCAAAGGCTTCGGCTTCATCTCCCGGGATCAAGGCGAAGACGTCTTTGTGCACTTTCGCGCCATCCGTGGCGAGGGGCATCGGGTTCTGCTGGAGGGTCAACGCGTGGAGTTCATCGTAGCCCAGCGCGAGAAGGGTCTGCAGGCTGAGGATGTCGAGCCGCTGGATTGAGACCAACTGCTCAATAATGAGGCGGAGGTTGATCGTCCTCCGTCTCCCCCGGCATGGATGCCGCCAGATCAGCCTGCCGGCGAGCCAGCAACTCCAGCGCCCGCTGCAATCTTTCCAGCTGCGACTCCTGACGGCTCACCACATCGTTCAGCGCCTGTATGGTGTCGTCCTGAAATGCCAACCGCATTTCCAATTCATCCATCCGCGCAATCAGTTGGTCATTCATCTAAACCGCTCCGCATAGACAATGTTGGATGTCAGTACGCGCTGCAAACGCTTGATACAATCCTTTAATTGTTCCTCGGTATAGGCTATCGGTGGCAACTTCCCCCATACCGGCGCAGGCCAGGCTGGATCATGCCGATATCGAACTATATGATGTACATGCAACTGGCTGACCATGTTACCCAGCGCTGCGATATTGATCTTGTGTGCGGAAAAAGCATCTTTCAGCGCCTCGGCTAACCAGCAGGATTCGTTCAGCAATTGCTGCCGGTCAGCTTGATCTAGTTGAAATATTTCAGACACATCCTCGCGCTTGGGCACCAGCACAAACCACGGATACTGCACATCATTAATCAGTAACAGCGTACTCAAACTGAAGTCGCCTACCCAAATGCCATCATTGACGAGTTGCGGATGAAGACGGTACATAGGACTTCCTTACAGGGATCAAGTTGCGTAAAAATCTGCCGAAATCTGAGGCAGGTCAAGGAAATAGCGAAGGGAGCCGCTAAGCTCTTGCTGTGCATGACAATAATACACCAGGCCGAATGGTAGCCGAGGCCGGGTGATGGAACGCCGGACAGTTTTTTTGCGTATCGCTTTCGCATTTATGGAACTTTACTGCTTTAATCAAGGCGATACGATTTGAAGAAGCTGCGCCCGGGGATTGTAACCAGAGCACATTTCTTTATTACAGGAAGGAGCACAGGATATGAAAGAGACTATCAAATGGAGTTCCGTCGCCCTGGCTGTCGCCATGGCAAACGGGCTTGTTACCACCCAGGCTGTAGCCCAGGGCGAAGGATTCGTTGAAGGTGCTACCGCTACGCTGGAAAGCCGCACCCTGTATTTCAACCGTGATTACCGAGACCCTGGTCAAGCCAACCAGAACACCGGCAACATGAGCCGCGCAGAAGAAACTGCAACTGGCTTCATTCTCAACTTCCAGTCCGGCTACACCCAAGGTCCGGTCGGCCTGGGCGCAGACGTGCTGGCGCTAGCCGGCATCAAACTGGACAGCAGCGGCGGTCACAACGGTCGCCTGAACATGCTGCCGACCGACTCCAATGGCGATACCGCTGCCGAATATGCCGAGATCCGCGGCGCAGTGAAAGCCAATATTGCCGGTGATACTACTCTGCGTTATGGCGTACACCTGACCGAAAACCCGGTCATCAACTATGAAGATGCGCGCCTGCTGCCGAACCATTATTTCGGTTACAGCATTTCCAATACCTCGCTCGATGGCCTGTTCCTGGAAGCCGGCCGCATGACTGATCGCGGTGAAATGGGCATGTCCTCCCAACGCGAAGGCGGTTTCGTTGCAGACGAGGACCAGAAGGTCGACTACCTGGGTGGTACCTATGAGTTTGCTGACACCCTCAGCGCCTCGCTGTACACCTCCAAGGCTGAAGACCTGTGGAAGCGTCATTACGCAGGGATTACCCACACCCTTGATCTGGGTAATGGCCTGGATCTGACCACCGATCTGTCTCACTACAAGACCTCGGATGACAGCCCCGCTGCCGAAGAATATGACAACGACGCCACGTCGCTGGCATTTACTCTGGGTGCAGGCTTCCATGATCTCACCTTGGCCTATCAGCGTATGGGCGGCGATGCCGGCTTCGAATATTTCGACTCTGGCATCTATCTGGCCAACTCGGTGCAGGTGCTCGACTTCAACGCCAAGGATGAGCGCTCCTGGCAGGCCCGCTACGATTATGACTTCGAAGGTGTAGGCATTCCCGGTCTGACATTCATGACCCGCTATATCACTGGTGACAATATCGATACAGCACCGGGCGTCAGCGACTCTCGCTGGGAACGTGATACCGATATCCGTTATACCGTGCAGCGCGGCTTCCTGGAGGGAGTCAACCTGGTATGGCGTAACGCAACGGTCCGTCAGGACAGCGCACTCGGCGGCGACATCGACGAAAACCGTCTGATCGCTTCCTACACCTGGAATCTGCTCTAAGCAACCCAGCTGCAAGAAAGAACCCGGCCCTGGCCGGGTTTTTTCTTGCCTGACCGTCCGACGGAACAGCTGCAGCAGCACCGTGGTCTGCCCTGTGGCAGGCTATACGCCGTCAGGGGACGAACGTACAATAAGCCGCATTCTTCGATTCTGCCCTCAGGACCTTCTCCGCCCATGCGTACCAGTCAATATCTGATCTCCACCCTCAAGGAAACTCCCGCCGACGCGACCGTTATCAGTCATCAGTTGATGCTGCGGGCCGGCATGATCCGCAAGATCGCCTCAGGTCTGTACACCTGGCTGCCGATGGGCCTGCGGGTACTGCGCAAAGTGGAGAAGGTGGTACGCGAGGAGATGGACAGTGCCGGTGCGCTCGAAGTACTGATGCCGGCGATCCAGCCGGCGGAGCTGTGGCAGGAGTCGGGCCGCTGGGAACAATACGGCCCCGAACTGCTGCGCCTGCAGGACCGTCATGGCCGTGAATTCTGCGTGGGGCCGACTCATGAGGAAGTCATCACCGATCTGGCGCGCAACGAGATCAGCAGCTACAAGCAGTTGCCGCTCAACCTGTATCAGATCCAGACCAAATTCCGCGATGAGATCCGTCCACGCTTCGGCCTGATGCGGTCCCGCGAGTTCAGCATGAAGGACGCCTACTCCTTCCATCTGGAGCAGGGCTCGCTGCAGCAGACCTACGACCGCATGTATCAGGCTTATTGCAATATCTTCAGCCGTCTGGGGCTGGATTACCGCCCGGTGGTGGCTGACAACGGCTCGATCGGCGGCGAAGGCTCCCATGAATTTCATGTACTCGCCGATTCCGGCGAAGATGCCATCGTCTTTTCCGACACCGGCAGCTACGCCGCCAATATAGAAAAGGCCACGGCCCAGCCCCCGCAAGGTGAGCGCCCTGCTGCCGCCGAAGACAAGGCGCTGGTGGACACCCCGAACCAGCAGACCATCGACGCTGTATGCGAGTTCCTCGGCCTGCCGGCCGAGCGTACCGTCAAGTCTCTGATCGTGCTGGGCGTGGCCAAGGAAGAAGGCGCACCGCAACCGCTGGTGGCACTGGTCCTGCGCGGCGATCATGAGCTGAACGAGATCAAGGCCGAGAACCACCCTGCCATCCATGCCCCGCTGACCTTCGCCAGTGAAGCGCAGATCCAGCAGGCCATCGGCTGCAAGCCTGGCTCCATCGGACCGATCGCCCTGAACATGCATGTCATTGCCGACCACAGCGCTGCCCATCTGGCGGACTTTGTCTGCGGGGCGAACCAGGACGGCAAGCATCTGCGTGGCGTGAACTGGGAACGCGATGCCCGTTTCGACGAAGTGGCGGACCTGCGCAACGTAGTCGAAGGCGATATCAGCCCGGATGGCAATGGCACCCTGGTGATCAAGCGCGGTATCGAGGTCGGCCATATCTTCCAGTTGGGCAAAAAGTACAGCGAAGCCATGAACTGCAACGTGCTCAATGAGCAGGGCAAGATGTCGACCCTGATCATGGGCTGCTACGGTATCGGTGTATCCCGCGTGGTCGCTTCGGCCATCGAGCAGAACTATGACGCCCGCGGAATCATCTGGCCGGACGCGCTGGCGCCTTTCCAGGTGGCACTGGTGCCGATGAAGATGGAAAGCTCCGAGGCAGTACGCGAAGCCACCGAGCAGCTGTATAAGAGCCTGCAGCAAGCCGGCGTCGAAGTGCTGCTGGATGATCGTGACAAGAAAGTGAGCCCCGGTATGAAGTTTGCCGATATGGATCTGATCGGCATCCCCCACCGCGTGGTGATCAGTGATCGCGGACTGGCCGAAGGGCAGCTGGAATACAAATACCGCCGCGATCAGGAAGCGAGCAGCGTGCCAGCAGCCGAGATGCTCAACTTCCTGCTTGAACGCACCTGCACCCAATGAGATCACTTGGAATGCGTCAACCGATGCTGCCCTGGGCCCTGTGGCTATGCGCCGGACTGACCCTGACGGCCTGCAGCAGTCAGCCGCAGCCCTCGGGGGCCGCGACCGTGCGCGTGGAACGTGAACTGGTCAGCCACAATCTGCACATCGATGCTGGCGAACAACGGGTATTGGCCTCTCCCCAACGCAATATCCGGGTAACCGAGCAATGGTTGCACCGGGTAACGGAGTTCGATGGTCGTGATCGGCTGACCAACAGTCATGAGAGTTACCAGGCGCTGCCGTGGGACAACCAACTGGTCAGCATGATCGCCGAAGATCGACGTTTCGCATTGCGCACCAACCATGATGGCGTGCTGCGGTTGAACCTCCTGGACGAACAGTTCGTCGAACTCGACTTCGAGAATCTGCGCACCGTTCAACTTATCGCCCGCGCCGGACCAGCCGTGGTTGCCGAGCAGACGCTGCTCATCAGTCGCGAGCTGCGTTCGGTCCTGCGCGAAGCGGTGATGCTGGTGCATGACAACCTGGAGGAAAGCGGCGTCGAACAGTGGGTCTACCGTATCCACCGTCTCGATGCCCTGGGCCTGGAAGAGGAATCCAACCAGTTGGAGAACATGCTCATCGTGCTGACGGTCGGTGATCCCGAGTTGCAGGCCGAGTTCCTGCAAGCACTGGAGGGCGGCAAGCAGCCCTGATCATCATGCCACGCTACACATGGATTGTGTTCTGTCTTGCCCTGAGCCTCGCCCCGGCGGCAGCGGTGGCCAACCAGCCGCACCCACCGGTCGATCCCGATCTGCGGGCCCTGCTGATGCATACCGTGTCCCAGGCAGACAGCTTCGCCGACGCCTTCGATGCCGAAGTCTGGTTGCTGGACATGTCTACCCGGCTGCGCCGCTATTTGCCCGACGAGGCGGAACGGTTGCGTTTTCTGCAGTTGGTGCATAGGGAAGCCCGTCAGGCCGGCCTGGAACCCGACCTGGTGTTGGCGGTGATCCATGTGGAAAGCCTGTTCGACCGCTACGCCCTGTCCCGCGTCGGCGCCCAGGGTGTGATGCAGGTGATGCCATTCTGGAAAAACGAGCTGGGCCGCCCCGACGATAATCTGATCGATCTGGCGACCAACCTGCGCTACGGCTGCACCATCCTCAAATATTATCTCGACCTGGAAAAAGGCGATCTGCGCCGAGCCCTGGCACGCTACAACGGCAGCCTGGGCAGTCACCGCTATCCGGACAAGGTACAGGAGTACTGGTATCGGTACTGGTATGTAAAGGACTAGCCCCTATTCCAGCAGCGCCAGTAATGTCTCCTCGGTCTGTGGTCCCGCCAGGCTGTGCAGTAACTTCCCATCGGGGTTGAAGACGTAAGTGGTCGGCAATACCTGCGGACGTTCGAGGCCAAAGCTGTCGACGAAGTCCTGCCCCATCACGGCAAATTCGATATCCATTTCATCTGCCAGCTCATGCAACTCATTACCGCTGATGCCATCATAGTTAACGCCGAATACCGCCACGTTCGGTCTTTTTGCCAGACTGTTGAACTCGGGCAATTCATGTCGGCAGGGTGCGCACCATTCGGCCCAATAGTTCACCACCATCCAGCGGTCCTGCAGATCTGCCCGACTGACGCTCTCACCACGATGATCCAGCCAGCGCTCCTCACCGCAGCCAGCCAGCAGTACCCCGGCGCCCAGAATGACGCCCAACAAAGCAGTTCTCATTATTCCTCCCCAGTAATCGATGCGCCCCTGCCATCCCCACCCAGCCAGTTTTTTACACTGCCGGCGAGGATATGGCGGCGATTGTCTTCGAGTTCGACCAGCGCTTCGCGTACCGCCGGATACCAGACGTCATCCCCATGCAACAACAGCGGCAACGAGGCCACGCTGGGCACAGCCTCCGGCAATGCGTCCAGCAATTCCGTCAGCTCCATTTGATCGAGGTCCCGACTCAGCACATAGCCACCCTGCTGAGCACGAGTGATGATGCGCCGGGTTTCAAGCCACTCGGTCAACTGCAGCCACAGATCTTCCGGCACACCCCAACCGGCGGCATTCACCCGTGCCAGGTCCACTGTATGCCCTTGCCGCTGCGCGAGGAGAAACACGCGCAGCAACGCCAGCAGATGGATCAGCCGGGGATAGGTCGGACGCTGCCAGGCAGAGCTGCTGCCCAGATTACAGACCAGTTCGGCGCCGAACAGAATGATCATCCAGCTGACGTAGATCCACAGCAGAAACAGCGGAAACGCCGCGAAGGCACCATAGATCAGCTGAAAGCTCGGAAACAACGCCACATAAAGAGCAAAGCTGGCCTTGGCCCCCTCGAACAGCAAGGCCACCAGCAGCCCCCCGGCAAAAGCATGCTTGAGCCGCACCCGGGTATTGGGCACCGCCACATAGATCAGCGTAAAGGCCGCGATGCTCAGCAGCAGCGGCAACCAGCCCAGCAGCTGCCGCCAGGCAGATGCCAGCACCGCATCCCCAGATAGAAAAGACAAAGATGCCAGATAGGTACTGACCACAAACCCTGCCCCCAGCAGCAGCGGCCCCAGACTCAACACCGCCCAATACAGCAGGAAACTGGAAATGCCCCGACGCGGGTAGCGTATTCGCCAGATGGCATTGAACGCCTTCTCGATGTTCAGCAACATCAGCAGCGCGGTCACCATCAGCAGCGCCACGCCAATGCCGGTCAGCTGCCGGGCTTGCTGGGAGAACTCGGATAGGTATTCACGCAGGGTCGCCCCGGTGGAAGGAACGAAATTGTCGAAGATGAAGGTCTCGACCTGCCCGCCCACCTGATTGAATGCCGGTATTGCCGCCAGCATCGCATAGGTAACCGTCATCACCGGCACTACCGCGAACAGGGTGGTATAGGTCAGAGCTGCGGCATTTTTGGCGCAGTTGTCCTCGCCGAACCGCCGGAACAGATAACGGCAGAAGTACCATAGCAGTTGCAGTTGACGCGGCATTCAGACTCCCTGAAAAACGATACCCTCATAGTCCATTGCCTCCCTGGCGAGACGGGGTGGTTGTCAATGGTCTTCAAGCGCTTAGAATAGCCTTCATACCCCGCCCCGGCCACAGCGCGGCGGATCGAATCCGACCTGAACGGAGATTGCCATGTCCAGGGTAAGCATCTATCACAACCCCCGCTGCTCCAAATCACGCCAGGCACTGGCGCTGCTGGAACAGCAAGGCGATGAACTGGAAGTCATCCAGTACATAGACACACCGCCCGACAGCGCCACCCTCAGCGCCCTGCTGCAGCAACTGGGCCTCTCCGCACGCGAGCTGATGCGCAAGGGAGAAAATGTCTACAAGGAATTGCAGCTGGACGACCCCGATCTGAGCGAAGCCGAATTGGTTCAGGCCATGGTGGACTACCCACGCCTGATCGAGCGTCCCATCGTCATCCGTGACGGCAAGGCCATCATTGCGCGCCCGCCGGAGCGGGTATTGGAGCTGTACGCATGAATGATCCCTATGTTCTGGTGCTGTATTACAGCCATAACGGCGCTACCGCCAAGATGGCCCGTCTGATTGCCGAAGGTATCGAGCAGGCCGGCCTGGAAGCGCGCCTGCGCACGGTTCCCAAGGTAACCACCGAGACTCGCGCCAGCGCTCCGGAAATCCCCGACAGCGGCGCGCTCTACTGCACCGAGGATGACCTGAAGAATTGCGCGGCGTTGGTACTCGGCAGTCCAACCCGCTTCGGCAACATGGCAGCGCCGCTGAAATACTTCATCGACGGCACCAGCAGCCTGTGGCTGTCTGGCAGCCTGTCCGGCAAGCCAGCCGCCGTATTCACCACCACCGCCAGCATGCACGGCGGGCAGGAAAGCACCCTGCTCTCCATGCAGCTGCCGCTGCTGCACCATGGCATGCTGCTGGTCGGCCTGCCCTACAGCGAGGCCGCACTCACCGAGACCCGCGGGGGTGGTACACCCTATGGTGCCAGCCATCTGGCCGGTGGCGACGGCTCCCGCCCGCTGGACAGTCACGAGACTGCCCTGTGCCGGGCACTCGGCAAACGCGTGGCCACGGTCACTCGTCAGCTACTGGCCGGAGCCGTTCATGTCCAAAGCTGACAAACCCTTGCCATCACTGCATTACCTGGAACCGCGCATACGTATCAGCCGCCTGCTCGCAGCGCTGGGCTATGCCGGGCTGTTGCTGTGCCTGTTCATCTACAACGCCTTCATCGCCGACCTGCATGGTGCCAATCCGGTGGTAATCATCGGTGTATTGCTGGTACCGCTGCTGATCTTTCTGCCGGGTATTGCCCTGGGTAATGTGCGCGCCCATGCCTGGCTGTGCTTTGCCATCAACCTGTATTTCATCTATGGGGTACAGACCTGCTTTCAGCCGGGGCGTGAACTCTATGGCGCCATTCTGGTGGGTACCAGCGTGCTGTATTTCATCACTGCACTGGGCTATGTACGCTGGAGTTTCCAGGCGCAGCGGGTACGTGCATTACACCCCGCCGGAGCCTGATTACCAACCCATTACCCGTTTGACGAAAGGAATGGTCAATCGGTGCTGGGCCTGCAGGGATGCCTGGTCCAGCTGCTCAAGGGCGGAAAACAGCTCACTCATGCCCCGCGCGCCACGACTGAGAATATAGCGCGCCACCTCATCGGGCATTTGCAGGCCGCGCCGCTCGGCGCGCAACTTGAGCATCTGCTGCTTGCCGTCGTCATCCAACACCTGCAATTGGAATACCAGCCCCCAACCGAGGCGCGAGACCAGGTCCGGTAGTTGCAATGGCAACGCCCGGGGCGCGGCGGCGGCGGCAATCAGCAGCCGCCCTTGGCGTTGCTGAATGCGGTTGTAGAGGTGGAACAGGGCTTCCTCCCACTCCTCCCGGCCCGCCAGCGCATCCAGTTCATCCAGACACAACAAGTCGAACTGCTCCATACCTTCCAGCAATCCCGGACCGTGATCCAGCAGCTCGGCCAACGGCAGATACATCGCCAGGCCGCCTGTTTCCGCCATCCGGTGACAGGCGGCCTGCAACAAATGCGAACGACCGCTGCCAGACGCCCCCCACAGGTAGATATACAGCTCGGCCGGCGCAGATTGGACGTCGGCCAGGACTTGCAGCGCTGCCAGCACGCCGGCATTGGAGCCGGGATAATAATTGTCGAAGGTGGCTTCGTCCCGGAGTTTGACGCCCAGGGGCAGCTGCATGGGTTGCGCCATCAGACCGATTCCACCTTATGTGTCGCTCCGCTGCCCAGCAGCCGATGCGTCATCATCAGCCACGCCAGCGGAAATATAAGGTGGGTAGCGTCGGGGTGGCAGGCACCGCGGGCTGGTTCTGCTCGGGCTCAGCAATCGGCAGCGGGGCTTCAGCCGGCTCGGCGCCAGGCTCCTGAGCAAGACCGACATCCTCCTCGGGCGCCATCCCGACATCTGCCGGGTCGCTCGGCAGCTCGGTAGCAACAGGCTGCTCAACTATTGGCTCAGGCATGCGTTGCAGACGCATATCCAGATTGAGCAAGCGTTCCAGCTGGGCTTCGCTGCCGGGGAAACTCACTTGCAGCTGCACCTTGTCACCCTCGATGGCGATCAACTGCGGAGTCTGGGAGCCCAGTTGATTCACCGAACGCAGCAGACCGGCATAATCGGCCACGCTATTGATGCCCTCGACATGCAAACGCCAGCCGGACGCCCCGTCGGCAGCGCCGGCGGGTGTCGCATATTGAGTGAATACCGCATTGGCGATAGCGACCATCAGCTCATCCGCGGCGGCCTCGGCGGTGCCAGTGATGCGCCCCGAATCGCTCCGGTCATTCAGCCACAATGTCCAGTCCAGCGCGCTCTGATCCCCTTCTCCCGTCACCGTCATCGCCAAGGTGCCCTCTACTGGATAGCGCTCACTGGCCGCCAGCAGCTCGTCCCGGCTGGCCTGACGGATCAGTTGCTCGTCGACCTGGCTCATGTCCTGCAGGTCACCCAGCGGAAAACTCAGGGCAACGCCGCGATGCGCCGCCGCTTCTTTCAAGGTCAATGCCCAGGCACTGACCGGGCTCAGAGTACGATCACCCAGCTCGTTGGCTTCTACCGCCCAGAGCACGATACCCGGACGGTTGCGGCCCAGGGCGGGCAACCCGGCCTCGCGCACCAGCTTGGTCAGCGCTTGGGAGTCGAATTCAATGCGAAGCTGGCCACCCTCCGCTGTACCAATGCGGCGCATCATGTCTTGTGGCGATTTCATCGCATTGGCCAAGGGGCCACGCTGCAGTTCCACATCACTGCCCACCAGACGCTGGAACATAACCCGGGTGGCCCCCCGCAGCGCGTCGTCCCGGCTTTGGTCCTCGGCCTGAGCGACCTGCACCCGATAGAGATCATCCAGCACCGCAGCGCTGAGATTGAACGACGCCAGGGCAGCAACGCACAATAGAAGCAGCCGGACTCTTTGCTTGAAACGCATGGGTAATTCCATCTGGTGAATGCGACTGTCAGCCTCGAAACGGCGGTGAAACAGCGGCCCTAAAGCGCATACATTAAACAAGCACTGGAGCGGCAGCAACCGTAGCGGTGTAAAGTCGTCGGAGCATGGTCGCCTGCGCGATGAATTGGTACACTAGCGCGTTCCCCACTTTGATCACTCGAGACCCACGCATGAGCAGCCAAAAGCCCGCCAAGCCTTCCATCAGCTACAAGGACGCCGGGGTCGACATAGACGCCGGAAATGCCCTTGTCGATCGCATCAAACATGTCGCCAAACGTACCGCGCGCCCGGAAGTCATGGGGGGGCTGGGTGGCTTCGGGGCGCTCTGTGAAATCCCGGCGGGCTACACCCAGCCGGTACTGGTCTCGGGCACGGACGGCGTCGGCACCAAGCTGCGCCTGGCGATGGACCTGAACAAACATGACCAGATCGGCATCGACCTGGTGGCCATGTGTGTGAACGACCTGGTGGTCTGTGGTGCTGAGCCGCTGTTTTTCCTTGACTACTATGCCACTGGCAAATTGAATGTCGATGTCGCCGCCCAGGTGGTCACCGGTATCGGCGCTGGATGCGAACTGGCCGGCTGCGCCCTGGTGGGTGGCGAGACCGCGGAAATGCCCGGCATGTACGAAGGTGATGACTATGACCTGGCTGGCTTCTGCGTCGGCGTAGTGGAAAAGGCCGAGATCATTGATGGCACCAAGGTCCAGCCCGGCGACGTGCTGCTGGCCCTGCCCTCTTCCGGCCCGCACTCCAATGGCTACTCGCTGATTCGCAAGATCATCGAAGTCGCCGGTGCCGACATCAAGAACGTGCAGTTGGATGGCCAGCCGCTGACCGACCTGCTGATGGCGCCAACGCGCATCTACGTCAAGGCCCTGCTGCAGCTGATCAAGCAGACCGGCGCAGTGAAAGCCATGGCTCACATCACCGGTGGCGGCCTGCTGGAGAACATTCCCCGCGTGCTGCCAGAAGGTGCCAGCGCCATCATCGATCTGAGCAGCTGGCAGCGCCCGGCGGTATTCGACTGGCTGCAAGAACAGGGCAACGTCGACGAAACCGAGATGCACCGCGTGCTCAACTGCGGCGTCGGGATGGTCATCTGCGTCGCGGCCGATCAGGCCGACAACGCCTTGCAGGTACTGAAGGACGCCGGCGAGCAACCCTGGATCATCGGTTCCATCGACAATGCCGCTGCCAACGGTGAGGCTGTAGTACTGCGTAACGGCCGCGGATGAGCTGCCGCATCGTCGTCCTGATCTCCGGATCAGGCAGCAACCTGCAGGCTTTTATCGATACTCTGCATGCCCGGCAGGCTGACATTGTCGCGGTGATTTCCAACCGCGCCGATGCCTTCGGTCTGGAGCGCGCCGCCAGGGCCGGTATTCCTGGCGCCGTTCTCGATCATCGAGAATTCGCCGACCGAGCCACCTATGATCAGGCACTCGCCGCGCTCATCGATACCCATGCGCCCGACCTGGTCATTCTGGCCGGATTCATGCGCATCCTCACCTCCGAGTTCGTTCAGCACTATCAGGGGCGCCTGCTGAATATCCATCCGTCGCTGCTGCCGAAGTACACCGGCCTGCACACTCACCGGCGGGCACTGGAGGCCGGCGACCGCGAGCATGGCGCCACGGTGCATTTCGTCACCGAGGAGCTCGATGGCGGCCCGGCTATCATGCAGTCCCATGTGCCGGTGCTGGCCGATGATACGCCCGACACCCTAGCTGCACGGGTGCGGGACACAGAACATCGACTCTATCCACTGGCTGCTATGCTGTACGTCAGCGGTCGCCTGCGGCTGGAGGACGGCCAAGCTTGCCTGGATGGCACACCTATCGCTCCCTGTGGCCTCAGGCTGGATCAATTCGAAGCAGATACGCGAGGTCATTTGCATGATTGACAGCAGTTCGCTCTTGTTCCGTCGCCCGGGCCGCTGGCTGGCCGCCGCGGTACTGGCTCTCGGCAGCAGCCTGGTCCACGCGCAGGAGCTGGTTCCCTTTACCGCCAGCTACGCTGCCGACATGAAGAAGATTCCGGTCAACGGCGAGGCCACGCACAGCCTGCAGGCCAACCCCGACGGTACCTGGACCCTGTCCTTCCATGCCGGCATGTTCGTCGCAAGGCTGAACGAGGAAAGCCAGCTGCGGTTGGAGAACGACCAGTTGATCCCGCTCAGTTATCGCTACGAGCGCAAGGGCCTGGGCCGTGGCCGCGTGACCACACAGAACTTTGACTGGGAAGCCGGCGTAGTCACCGGCGAGCATAAGAAGGAATCCTTCAGCCTGCCGGCCGAACCCGGACTGCTCGACCGCACCACTTATCAACTGGCCCTGCAGCGCGATCTGATGGCAGGCAAGACCGAGATGAGTTATCGGGTAGCGGATGAAGACGAGATAGAGGAATACCGCTTCCGCGTCACCGGTGAGAAACGCGTCACCACCCGCGCCGGGCAGTTTGACGCCGTGGAGGTCGAACGCGTACGCGAGCCCGACGCCAAGCGGGAGACAACCTTGTGGTTCGCCAAGGATTGGCAGTATCTGCTGGTCCGCCTGAGCCAGATTGAGACTGACGGTCAGCATTATCAGATCATGCTCAAGGAAGCGACGCTGGATGGCGAGCCGGTGATCGGCACGCCGGTCAAGAGTGACTGACAGCAAGATCGGACGCTGCGCGGCCAAAGGGCCATTGGCGTAGCGCAGGTGCGCTACGCCCCGAAACCTGCGGCCTCATCAGTTCCTACGGCATCCCACCACTTTCGGATTGCCGCTCCCCTGCTTTCAGTACTGCTTTTCGGTGCCATAGCCTTCTCAGGCTATGGCAGTGTCCGGTCAACACTCAACCGATAAACTTCTCACCGGCCTCGGCACGCTTGACCAGACCAGCGGCCGGCTTCCAGAACTCGCCCTGACGCGCTTCCAGCTCACGGATCTGCTGTAGCACCACGTCCAGCCCCAGGCTGTCGGCATAGGTCATCGGCCCGCCACGCTCGGCCGGGAAGCCGTAGCCGAAACGGTAAACACGATCGATATCCTCGGCGCTTTCGGCAAAGCCCTCATCCAGAATACGCGCACCTTCATTGACCAGTGCCAGAATGCAACGCTGGACGATTTCTTCATCAGCCACGTCGCGGGCGGTATAACCGGCTTCTTCGGCCACTTCGCGGGCCATCATGTCGGTTTCTGGATCATGAATCGCCTGACGGCTGCCCGGCTCGTAACGGTAGAAGCCATGGCCGCTTTTCTGACCGAAACGCTCCATTTCACACAGGCGGTTGTCCAGCCACACGATCGGCTCGCCGCGGCCAACACCGGCCAACTGCCGCGAACGCCAGCCCAGGTCCACCCCGACCACGTCATACATACGATACGGGCCCATGGCCATGCCGAAGCCCTGGAGCGCCTGATCCACCTGCCAGGGCGTGGCACCTTCCAGCACTACTTCACGGGACTGGCGCGAATACATCGACAGCATGCGGTTACCGATGAAACCGTGGCAGTTGCCAGCCAGTACCGCTTCCTTGCCGATCTTCTTGCCGACCGCCAGGCAGGCATCCAGCACATCCTGGTCTGTGGCCTTGCCACGCACCACTTCCAGCAGCTTCATGATGTGTGCCGGGCTGAAGAAATGCAGGCCCAGCACCTGCGCCGGACGCTGGGTGGCGGAAGCAATCTCGTCGATATCAAGATAAGAGGTGTTGGTCGCCAGAATGCCAGATGGCTTAACCGCCTTGTCCAGCTCAGCGAAAATGGTCTTCTTCAGGTCCATGTTTTCATACACGGCCTCGACCACCAGATCCATGTCGGCCAGGGCGGCATAGTCCTGAGTGGTGGTGATGCGCTGTACGCGAGCCTGGGCCTCAGCCTCATCAAAACGTTGCTGGGCCACCGAACGCTTATACACATTGGCGATCTCGACCAGGCCCTTCTCCAGCATCTCGCCATTCACGTCCAGCCAGACCACCGGGTAACCAGCGTTGACAAAGTTCATGACGATGCCACGTCCCATGGTACCGGCACCGATTACACCTACCTGCTTGATGTCTTCAAACGAAGCCATGATTTCCTCTCCAAATCATCGTATTTATACGCCGGACCAGTTACTACAGCGGCTACCGGCAGGGACTGAACGGCCCATTACATTACGCAAAAGCCCCGTCGAATAAAAACGAAACCCGTCCATAGGCGGCATTCAGGATATGAATATGCGCCAGCAGATTATCTGACTCAAATGCGAGCCGATTGCGTCTGAACGGACACTTTCCGTTAGCCTTTCGGTACAATGGCGCCCGCTGTATCGGATACCCCGGTTCTCATTGCTATAAGTCGTTCAATGTCCAGATCCTGTCGTACCCTCGCACTCTGTCTCTTCGCTTTTCTGTTCCCATCCATCCTGTCCGCTGCGCCGGCGACTTTCGAGTCCGCCAAGACGCTGGCTCGCCAACAGGTGTACCACGACCGCAATGACCATGGCAGCTTCTATTGCGGCTGCAGCTGGGAATGGGTTGGCCGCTCCGGCGGCGTAGTGGATGCAGCCAGCTGCGGCTACCGCACCCGCGCCCAACCCAACCGTGCCGCCCGGATCGAATGGGAGCATATCGTCCCCGCTTCGCTGTTCGGCCAGCAGCGTCAGTGCTGGCAGCAGGGCGGTCGCAGCAACTGCAAGAAGACCGACCCGGTGTTCAGTGCCATGGAAGCCGACCTGCACAACCTCACGCCGGCCATCGGTGAAACCAATGCCGATCGCAGCAACTTTCGTTTCGGCATGCTACCGGGTACGCCCTATCAACATGGTCAGTGCGATTTCAAGGTGGCGTTTTCCGAGCGGACCGTGGAGCCGCGAAATGAAGTGAAGGGGCAGATCGCCCGGGTCTGGTTCTACATGCACGATCATTACGATCTGACCATGTCCAGTCAGCAACAACGGTTGCTGATGGCTTGGGACCGGCAACAGCCGGTAAGTATCTGGGAACAGGAGCGCAATCAGCGTATCAGCCGGTTGATGGGTCATGACAATCCCTTCGTCACCGGTGCGCGGCAATGGACGCTGAACCATCACAACAGCGGTGCCGGAGTGGTCGCCTCGACCCGCTCGACTGAGCGTGCCCCGGCGTCAGCAGACAACCGCATCATCGGCAACCGCAACAGCAAGGTTTATCACTTGCCCCAGGGTTGCCCGAGCTACGGTCAGGTCAGTGCCCGCAATATCCAGCGGTTCAACAGCGAAGCCGAAGCGCAGCAGCAGGGTTACCGCAAGGCTGGAAACTGCCGTTGAAGTAACCCGGCTCGCCTTCCGTCATCCCCGGCGCAGCCGAGGATGACGGAGTAGATGAACATCGCCAGACCCTTATTGCGGGATTTCCTTTTCCCCCTCGTCCTTGCCCTCCATGGAAAGATGTTCGATCACCGCATTGAGCTCAGCACCCAGCAGCAGGACGGCGGCAGTAATGTAGAAATACAACAGCAATACGATAATCGCCCCGATACTGCCGTAGGTCGCATTGTAGTTGGCGAAGTTCTGCACATAGATACCGAAGCCGACCGAGGCGGCAAGCCAGACGATCACCGCCACCACCGAACCCGGAGTGATGAACCGAAACTCCTGCTCGACATCGGGCGTAGCGTAATAGATCAGCGCAACGGCCAGCATCAGCAGCAGAATAGCCACCGGCCAGCGCAGCCAGCTCCAGACCACGACCAGCACCTGCTCCAGCCCGATCTGCGAAGCAAGCCAGGCCATCACCTGCGGCCCCAGGGTCATGAAGCCGGCCGCCAGCAGCAGCATTATGGCAATGCCTATGGTGTAAAGAATGGACAGGATGAACAGCTTCCAGCTGGGTCGCCCCTCCTTGACGTCGTAGGCCTTGTTCATCGCGTTCATCAGTGAGCGCACGCCAATCGACGCGGTCCACAGCGCCAGCAGGATGCCGAACGACAGCAGCCCACCTTGGCTTTCCTGCAATTGATCGATCACCGGGTTGACCTGATCCAGCGCCACCGGTGGCAGGACTATCGCCGCCTGGGCTCGCAGCCAATCAAAGAAGTTCGGCAAATGCAGGAAACCGAGCACCGCCATGAGAAACAGGACAAAGGGGAAAATGGAAAACAGCGCCCGGTATGCCAACGCCGCGGCATAGGTCGACATATCATCATCGCTGAATTCCTTCGCGGTTCGCTTCAAAACGGTAAAAACACCGGCATTGCGCAGCTGCAAAAATGACATGTCGCCCCCTTGCGATAGACCCATTAGCTGGGACGCCCCTGGCGGGCAAAAGTTTGGCCAAGTTGCTGGGCGTCGTTCGATCAGCTGTAGCAATTACTTACAAAATCAAATTACAATGATAAGGATTCGCATTACAAATACTGCCAACTGCAGAGAGCCCAGCACCATGCACCCATTTCGGCTGACCCTAACCGCCTTGTCATTGCCCTTGGCGCTCCATGCCCTTCCGCTTCTGGCCGAGGACAACGCCAATAGCCCATTGGCACTGCCGTCGACCGAAGTTCGCGCCAGTGCCGATGCTTCCGCTGGCGGTTTACCACCGGCTTATGCCGGCGGCCAGGTGGCCCGGGGTGGTCGGGTCGGACTACTGGGTAATCAGGATAATATGGAAACCCCATTCCAGCTCACCAGTTACACCCAGATGCTGATCCAGGATCAGCAGGCGGCCAGCGTCGCCGATATTGTCGAGAACGATCCGGCGGTGCGTGCCGCCCGCGGCTTCGGCAATTTTCAGCAGGTGTATATGGTGCGCGGCCTGCCGATCTATTCCGACGACATGTCCTACAACGGCCTGTATGGCTTGTTGCCCAGACAGTATCTGGACGCGGAGTTGATCGAGCGCGTGGAAGTCCTGCGCGGCGCCAATGCTTTTCTCAATGGCGCCGCGCCCGGCGGCAGTGGTCTGGGTGGTGCGATCAACATCGTGCCCAAGCGCGCGCCCAACCAGCCGCTCAACCAGATCACCGCCGGCGTGCGCTCAGGTACGCAAACCTATGTTACTGGCGACTTCGCCAGACGCCTGGCCGATGACCGGATCGGGGTGCGGCTCAATTTTGCCCGCCGCGATGGCGATACCGCCGTCGACGGCGAGTCCAATGAGCTGAGCCTGTTTGCCCTGGGTGTCGACTACCGTGGCGACCGGCTGCGCATCTCCGCCGACCTGGGCCATCAGGATCACCAGCTGGATGATATCCAGCCAGCCATCAGCATCGCACCCGGGGTGGATATCCCTTCCGTCCCCGATCCCGACAAGAGCATCGCCCAGCCCTGGACCTTCTCCAACGCCCGGGATACGTTCGGCACGCTGCGCGCCGAGTATGATTTCAATGAGTATTTCACCGGCTGGGTGGCGGCCGGCATGCGCAAGGGGGATGAGTCCGGCAGCTTCTCCGAACCGACCGTGAACAATGCCAACGGCGACAGCACTGCCAACCGTTTCAGTAATGTGCGTGAAGATACCGTGAAGACCGGCGAAGCCGGTGTACGCAGCGCCTTTCATACCGGCAGCGTTGGCCATCAGGTGACCCTGTCCAGTTCGATCTACCGCATGGACTCGCGCAATACCTATGAGTTCTCCGACTTCGCCGGCTTCCCAGGCAATATCTACCAGCCGGTCGACGTTCCCTCGCCACCTCCGGTGCTGATCGGCGGCACCTTCGATCATCCATTGCTTACCGACAAGACCCGGACCTCCAGCGTGGCGCTGGCCGATGTACTGTCATTCATGGATGAGCGCCTGCAGATCACCCTCGGTGCGCGTTACCAGAAAATCCGCAGTTACGGTTATGACTACAACAGCGGCGTACGCACGGGTGCCTACTCGGAGAGTGAGATCACCCCGGTAGCCGGCGTGCTGTACCGGTTGACACCGGAGCTGTCGCTCTACGCCAACCATATTGAGGGATTGGTCAAGGGCGATGTGGCACCCACCGAGGCCGGCGGCCAGCCGGTAGACAATGCCGGCGAGATCCTGGCTCCCTACAAGACCCGGCAGAACGAAGTGGGCATGAAGTATGACGGCGGCCGTATCGGGGGCAGTCTGGGGCTGTACCAGAGTCGCAAGCAGATGGCAGGCACGGAAAACGGCGTTTACGGGGTTATCGGCCATCAGCGCAACCGCGGCGTGGAGCTGTCGCTGTACGGCCAGGCCACACCGCAGTTGTCAATCCTCGGTGGGGTCAGCCTGCTGGACAGCGATGTGGAAGGCAACGACGCCATCGGCGCACCGAAAGTGCAGGCCAATCTGGGCGTCGACTGGATGGTGCCGACCGTCAGTGGCCTAGCGCTGGATGCACGAGCCATCCATACCGGCAGCCAGTATGCCGCCATCGACAACCAGCAGAAAGTCCCTTCCTGGACCCGCTTCGACGCCGGTGTGCGTTACAGCCTGTTGCTTGATGGCGATCAGCAGGTGACCCTGCGCGCCCGTGTGGAAAACCTGGCCGACAAGAAATATTGGGCCACGGCCGGCGGCTATCCCGGTGATGGCTCGCTGATTGTCGGCGCACCGCGCACCTTCATTCTGTCCAGCACACTGGACTTCTGAAACCGCCCGGAGCCTATTGATGTCTGTCCGATCCATGAAAGTCTGGTCCTGGCTGCATACCTGGACCAGCCTCGTCTGCATGCTGTTCATGCTGTTGCTGTGTCTGACCGGCCTGCCGCTGATCTTCCATCATGAAATTGGCCATCTGCTGGGCACCGAAATCGAGGCGCCCGAGATGCCGGCGGATACACCGCATATCAGCCTGGATCGGATACTGCAGATCGGCGAGGCACGCCATCCCAGCCAGGGCGGCATGTTCATTTCCCGCGAGCCCGATGACGACAGGGTCTGGTACCTGACCATGGCCGACACGCCGACGTCCACCAGCGGCCTGCATCAGGTGGCCATTGACGCCCGCACCGGCGAGATCCTCGGCGAGCCGCAGCTGGAAAGCGGCTTCATGTATATCGTCAATTCTCTGCACATCGACCTGTTCGCCGGCCTGCCGGGGATGTTGTTTCTCGGCCTGATGGGCGTCTTGCTGCTGATCTCGCTGATATCCGGCGCGGTACTCTATGCCCCCTTCATGCAGAAACTGGCTTTCGGTGAGGTCCGGCGCCAGCGCACCAAGCGACTCAAATGGCTGGACCTGCACAACCTGCTGGGCATCGTTACGCTGGTATGGTTTCTGGTGGTCGGCGCTACCGGGGTGCTCAACGCCTGGGCCGATCTGATCGTCAAGGCCTGGCAGAACGACCAGCTCAGCACCATGCTGGCGCCCTACCACGGCCAGCCGCCGCAGGAACGCGGTTCACTGGAAGCGGCTGTGCAATCCGCCCGCGCCTATCTGCCGGACATGCAGATCCAATTCGTCGCCTTTCCCGGCACCAGCTTCTCCAGCCCGCATCACTACGGCGTCTTCATGCATGGCAATCAGGCATTGACCGCCCACCTGTCGCAACCGGTGCTGGTCGATGCCAGCACTGCCCAGGTGACCGACAGCCGGCCTCTGCCCTGGTATTTCAACGCGCTGCAGTTATCCCGGCCGCTGCACTTCGGTGATTACGGCGGCAAGGCGTTGCAGATCATCTGGGCGGTGCTGGATGTGCTGACCATCATCGTGCTGGCCAGCGGACTCTATCTATGGCTTGCCAAACGCGGCAGGCGAAAAGCCGGTGCGTCCGCTCTGGCCCGCACCAACCAGTCTTCGACCGACGCGAGGCTACAGCCATGAAAGGCACCGGCAACTCGGCAATGCAAATCTGGCGCTGGCCCGTATTGTTCGGCACAGTCAGCGCCGCCGGGCTGATCGTCGCCCTGCTGGGGGATGGCTGGTATGACGTACTGTCCTGCCTGGCGCTGGGGCTGGTCGCCGCCGCCGGCATCTGGCTTGGCGCCGTTGCGCGGGCAGAGCCCTGAACGGCTCGGTCTGATCAGCCTGTTCGCACCTGCGGGTTGACCATATGCCGGGGCGTCTGCCCGAGCAGCGCCCGTTCCAGATTCTGCACCGCCAGCTCCGCCATGACCCGACGCGTCTCATGTGTGGCCGAGCCAATATGCGGTACGCAGACCAGGTTGGGCAGCGCGAACAGCGGTGACTCGGACAGCGGCTCCTGCTCGTAGACATCGAGCCCGGCGGCACGGATCTGTCCGTCGCGCAGCGCTTCGACCAGGGCTGCCTCGTCAACCACCGGGCCGCGGGCGATGTTGACCAGAATGGCGCTGGACTTCATCAGCGCCAGTTCACGTTGGCCGATCAGCTTGCGGGTACGCTCGCTGAGCGGAACGACGACACAGACAAAATCGGCCTCGCCGAGCAGGTCATCAAGGTCGCGAAACTCAGCGCCCAACTCCTGCTCCAGCTCCGGTTTGCGGCTATTGCTGGTGTACAGCACCGGCATGCCGAAACCGAAATGGCCGCGCCGGGCAATCGCCGCGCCGATATTGCCCAGGCCGATAATGCCCAGCGTCTTGCCATGCACATCGCAACCAAAATACTCCGGCCCCAGCCCGCCCCGCCAGTTACCCTCGCGCATCCAACCGTCCAGTTCGACGATCCGCCGCGCAGCCGTCAGCATCAGTGTCATCCCCAGGTCGGCAGTGGTCTCGGTCAATACATCGGGAGTGTTGGTCAGCAGAACGCCGCGCTCATTCAGATAATCCAGGTCGTAGTTGTCATACCCGACCGAAATACTGGAAACCACCTCCAAGCCTGAAGCCGCAGCAAGCTGTGGGCGGCCAAGCTGCCAGCCGGCACCAATCAGGCCGTGTACCGGACCGGCAGCCAGCGCATCCGCCAGCTCGCTGGCTGCACTCAATTGAACGACATTGAAGTTGGCTGCCAGACGCTCGATCAGATCCTGAGCAAGACGATTGAATATCACGACGTTCTTTTTCACAACACAGCCCCCTGGCGTTTAAATCCGCAGTATAGCTGTTCGGCCCGTCACCCCATCGGGAGGTTCGGGCCCACCGCGCAGCCGCGGCCCCGAAACGGGACGCGCCAGTCGGGCCGCTACACCTCGCCGCGGATGTACTGCTCCAGCTGCTGGATCAGCTCCTGCTGCTCGGCGATGGTCTCCTTGACCAGGTCACCGATCGACACCAGCCCCACCAGTCGCCCATCTTCCACCACCGGGAGGTGGCGCAGGTGAAGGTCAGTGATCAGCGAGAGGCATTCGGACACGCTCTGCTTCGGTGTCACGGTCGTCACCGGGCTGCTCATGATTTCGCGTACCATGGTGCCCACCGACGCCCGCCCCTTGAGCACACATTTACGAGAGTAGTCGCGCTCACTTATCACGCCTATCACCTGACCGCCCTCGGTGACCGGCAGCGCGCCGATATTATGCTCGGCCATCAACTGCAAGGCCCTGAGCATCGTCTCATCCGCCCCGATGGTATGCACCTGCTGGATCTGCTTGGTCTGGATAACCTGGGCCACGGTTCTCATCTGCTGCTCCTTTTATTTTCTGGTCCGGTGATAACAGTCAAGGATCAATCAAAGCGGCAGGCAAGGCCAAAAGGGTATTTCATGGACTATTGGCCTCCTTATTGCTGACAGCTACCCGCCATTGGCATTCCAGCGGCCCCAACATGTCACGGCTGCTGTAAGTCGCATACTCCAGGCATTCCACCGCTAGCGGTAAGGTGTCCGGTATCACCAATGATTGCAACCGCTGGCGCAGCTCTGTGGCACTGATCGCTCGGCGATATAACCCCAGGGTGATGTGCGGCACGTAGCTAGTCTGCCGAATTTCACTACAGCCTGCGCCCAGCGCCTCGCGCCAGCGCGACAAGTGGCCCTGCGGGTCGTCCACTGTGAGAAAGGCTGCGCTGGCAAAGCTATCCGGCGCGCCTATGCGTAGCTCGCAGGGCGGCAATGCCAACCGGTCGAGGCCCGTCAGTTGGCGCTGCAGCTGCGCTGACGTGAAATCGTCGTCGTACCTGACACTTTGTCCTTCGAAACCACAGACAAACAAGGTGATATGCGGCTGCCGCCGGCTGGGATGCAACAGGTCCGCCAGCGAGGCCGTGAGCTGGTCGATATGGGCCAGCGCCCGGGGACAGTTGATCGGGATCATCCAGATCGCATAGCGGCTGCGGCCACGGTGCCACTCGGTGTAATCACGCAGCTGCGCAACGGTGGTCTCGGCAAAAGGGACGGTATCGGATAACAGCATGCTCGGCGGCCAACAACGATGGCGAAGATACGGGCAGTATGCCCTGCCCGCCCGGCGCACTCCAGCCGCAGCTAGCCCTGTGCCATCCGGTCGCTTGTGTTTCCCCGATCAGGGGCATAAGATGCGCCGCTATTCATGCAGGTGTGCCTGATATCAGGCATGAAACGGAAAGCCGGTGCGCTCGCTCAGGTCGAGCAATCCCGGCACTGCCCCCGCAACGGTAATCGACCCCGATCATGGATCGGCGTCCGCTCAAGACCACTGTGCCACGGCATGGGAAGGTGAGCGGATGGGCGTCGAGAGTCCGGAGGCCGGCCCGCATGCAATATCGACTGGTGTTGCGGAGGGCATCACCGTCAAGTGCCGTGCCGGTTTGTCTGTTATCTGCCCCGTCCGCACTTGCTTATCTGCCCTCCTCGAAAGTCATCCGACCTTTTGAGGATTCATAATGAAACTGTCCCGTCTTGCCCTTGCTGTCGCCCTGGCCCCGAGCCTGACACTGGCTGCCCAGCCTGCTTCCCATGAACAAGCGCTGAAACTCTCCGACACCCTGATCACCGCCAACCGCGATGTGGAACAGCGCAGCGACAGCAGCGCCGCCAGTACGGTGTTCACCCGTGCAGATATCGAACGGCTGCGCCCGGCCAGCGTGCCGCACCTGCTGACCCAGGTACCGGGCGTGCAGGTCGCCAACTACGGGGGCCGCGGCGCGACCTACGGCCTGTATATCCGTGGCACCAATACCAGCCAGACCCTGGTGCTGATCGACGGTGTGCGGGCCGGTTCAGCCACCATGGGCGGAGCCGCCCTGCAGTTTCTCAGTGTCGACCAGATCGAGCGTATAGAGGTGCTGCGCGGCTCGCGCTCAGCGATTCATGGCGCGGACGCCATGGGCGGGGTTATCCAGATCTTCACCCGCCGAAGCGAGGGCGAAGGCCTGCGCCCCTACGCGCGCATCGCCGGTGGCAGTGACAGTACCTGGGAGCGCAACCTTGGTCTCTCCGGCGGCAACGAGCGCACGCGCTTCAATTTATCCGCCGGGTTAGAGGAAACTGCCGGTATCGATCGCACCCGCACTTCTTTCGCCAGTGACGCGGATGATGATGGTTACCGCAACCGCTCCTTGGCGCTGAGCCTGAGTCACCAGTTCACCGATGCATTTGAAGGTGGGTTCACCGTACTGGATCAGCGTGGCAAGACCGAGTTTGATAACCCGTTCGGTAACTGGGGCGCTCCAGCTGCTCCCTATGACGAGTACATCATCAGCACCAGCACGCTTTGGTTGGATGGGCGTATCAATGATATCTGGCGCAGCCGTATCGAACTGGGCCACAGCGAGGACAAGCAGGAGAACTTCGACAAACTGTTTCCCGGCAGCACGGTGAATAACAGTTATCGCGATTCGCTGAACTGGCTCAACACCCTGACCCTGGGCAATGGACACAGTCTGCGTCTGGGCGCTGACTACCTGAATGACAAGGTACGCAGCAGCAATGATTTCCAGGTCAGCAACCGGGACAACAAAGCGGTATTCGCCCAGCACAGCTTCCAGGGAGCGCGCTTCGGTACCGAACTGGGCATGCGGCATGACGACAACCAGCAGTTCGGCAACGAAAATACCTTCAACGGTGCGTTGAGCTACCGGCTTGATCCGGATAACCAGTTGATTCTGTCCTACGCCGAAGGCTTCCGGGTACCGACCTTTGCCGATCTCTATTGGCCCTTCGATGGTTTCTATGGTGGCAACCCCGAACTGAAACCGGAGAAATCCCGCAGCTATGAATTGCAATGGCGCAGCCAGCTTGCCCCGACTACCCAGTTGGAAGCCTCGCTGTACCGCACCGACTTCCGTGACCTGATCGTTACCACCAGCGATTTCAGCACCGTGGACAACATCAATCGCGCCCGCGTCAATGGCTTCGAAGCCACTCTGAAGCAGGAACTCTTCGGCTGGCAGGGTGATCTGGGTATCAGCATCATCGATCCACGCAGCCGTGAAAATGGCCACACCTTGCCCAACCGCGCCCGACGTACCCTGAACCTGAATCTGGATCGCCAGTTCGGCGATATCGGTGTGGGCGCCAGCTTTACCGCCGTCAGCAGCAGTTACGGCAACGGTGACAACACCACCGAGCTGTCCGGGTACGGCGTACTGGATCTGCGCGCCAGCTGGCAGGCCAGCAGCAAAGTGGCCTTCGACATGAAGCTTGCCAACGTAATGGACAAGGACTATAGCCGCTTGATGTATACCCATGCCGGACAGGGTTACGGTTACCGGGAGTTGCCCTTCACCGCTATGCTTGGAGTCACCTGGACCCCTGACCTCTGAATGGAATGACTACACACCCCCGCCATCAGCTGCATGCTGAACGCTGCTCCTTTGCCTCGGCCCTCACCGCTCGGGCAGGGGGGCGGCTGCGCCGGTGGGTGCTCTGCCTGGCAGCGATCCTGCTGCCAGTTGGCTTGCCTGCATTGGCAGCGACGCCTGAATCACCCCAACGCATCGTCTCCCTCGATCTATGCATGGACTGGGCATTGGCTCATCACGCCGATCCGGCCCGGGTGGCTGCACTGTCGCCTATGCATCTGCGCTACCCGATCCACTGGATCGACGCTGGCTGGCCTGCCCATGACGGCTCGTTGGAACAGGTGGTAAGTCTGCAGCCCGACCTGGTGTTGGCCGGCCAGTACAGCGCCCTGCTGCTGCGCGAGCGTATGCGAACCCTGAATTATCGAGTGGAGATACTGCCATTACCCACTACGCTGGGGCAGGTGGAATCCTATGAGCGCCAATTGCTGGAGCTGATCGGTCGCAACCCTGACCTCGCGCAACCGGCACCCGTTCGCCACACGCCACAGCCCGACGCCAAACGCCTGTTGCTGCTCGGTTCCAACGGTATCGGTACTGGCCGTGATACCTTCGAGCATCAAATCATCGAACAGGCCGGCTGGCGCAACTATCTGACCGACTCGGGGCATGTGCAACTGGATCTGGAACAGATCGCCAGCGATCCGCCGGACGCCATTCTGTTCGCGGCCCCCGAACACCAGGCGCTGGCCAACCGCTTTGCCGAACATCCGGTGCTGCGCCGCAGCATCCCGGCTGACGGCTGGCTCACCACCGACTACTGGCGCTGGCAATGTCCCGGCCCCTGGACCTGGGACCTGATAAGGCAACTCAATCAATGGCTCGACTGATCACTCCCGCCCTGCTGGCGTTGTTGCTGGTGACGGCGCTGGCCTCCTTGTCAGTCGGCTCAACCTCGGTGGCCGTACTGGCAGGGTTGGCCGACTTCCTTACCGGCCAAAGCAGCCTGGACGCCATTGTCATCGGTGAGGTTCGCTTGCCACGCACGCTGATTGCACTGGCGGTGGGCGCCGCACTGGGCCTGAGTGGTGCAGCGCTACAGGGACTGCTGCGCAACCCACTGGCCGAGCCCAGTCTGACCGGTGCCAGCCAGGGCGCAGCATTGGGCGCGGCCAGCGTATTCTACTTCGGCCTGTTTCCCGGCCTGGGCGCTGCCGCGCCAGGTGTAGCCGGCCTGATCGGCGCGGCCATCGCGTTGCTGTTGATGCTGGCCCTGGCCGGCTCGGCCCGCTCGCATATGGTGATCATGGCCGGGCTGGCGATTTCCACGCTGTGCGGTGCGGCGCTGGCTACCGTATTGAACTTCGCGCCCAACCCCTACGCCATGCAGGAATTGGTGTTCTGGCTGCTCGGCTCGGTTTCCGAGCGTGGGCTGGAGCATTTATGGCTGCTGCTGCCGGCGTTGCTGATAGGTAGCGCGCTGATTATCAGCCAACGCCGACTGCTCAGCGGTCTGAGCCTGGGCGATCAGGTAGCCCGCAGCATGGGACTGAATTACCGCAATGGCAGCATCATGATCGTGCTCGGTGCCGCCATGCTGGTCGGCAGCTCGGTGGCGGTGGCCGGCAGTATCGGTTTTGTCGGTTTGCTGGTGCCACATCTGCTGCGCCCATTGGTACAGCATCGCCCGGAGCGGCTGTTGATCCCGGCGGCGCTGGCCGGTGCCATTCTGGTCTGCCTGGCGGATATCGGCGTGCGCCTGTTGCCACCGGGCCAGGAACTCAAGCTGGGTGTGCTGACCTCGCTGCTCGGTGCGCCACTGTTCATCTGGCTGGTATGGAAGGAGCGTAAACGGTGGATCTGATCGATACCCGCCACCTGAGCGTCGGCCAGCGCCTGGTGAACATCAACCTGAACCTGGTGGCCGGGGAAATGCTCGGCATCATTGGCGCCAACGGCGCAGGCAAATCCACCCTGCTGCATTGCCTGGCGGGCATCCAGCCGTATCAGGGCAATATTCGGCTGGCAGGTACGCCGCTGGCCTCGATTGCCGAGCGCCAGCGAGCGCAGCAATTGGGCTTCCTGCCGCAGAGCAGTCACAGCGCCTGGGCATTGTCGGTGCGCGATGTGATCAGTCTCGGGCGGTTGCCCTGGGGCGATACCAATGCCGAGGCCATCGCCCAGGCCGCTGCCGCCGCCCAGGTGCAAGACTGGCTGGATCGCCAGATCGATCAGCTCTCCGGCGGGCAACAGGCCAGGGTCTGGCTGGCCCGTGTGCTGGCCGGCCAACCGCGGGTGCTGCTGGCCGATGAGCCAGTGGCCAGTCTTGACCTGTTCCAGCAGCAGAACGTACTGCGTCTGCTGCGCCGCTATGCCCAGAGCGGGCGTGGGGTGATGCTGTCGATCCACGACCTGTCACTGGCCGCCCGTTACTGTGATCGCCTGTGCCTGCTCCATGAAGGTCAACTGCTTGCTATCGGCACACCTGCCGAGGTACTGACCGGCCAGCATCTGCAGCAGGCGTTCCAGGTCGATGCGCATATCGATCTGGATAGCGACCCACCCATCATTATCCCCAGGTAAGTGACCATGGCCTTCAAGTTCGGCAAGAATTTCGACGAGATGTGTTATCCCTTCATGTACGAAAGCTCGTCGCTCTGCGACTTCGAAGTCATCACCGATGAGCTGTGCGGCCATATCGGCGCCATCATTTCCCACCTGCCGGACGACATGCCGGACATCGCCGCCGACCTGGAGCAGGTCCAGCCGCTGGCCTTCCATATCAATGGCTCGATCCGTGGCCGGCTGGCTGTCAGCGAGGAGGATCAGGCCTGGCTGCAGGCACGCCTGAACCACTATAAAGAGGAAGTTGCCGACCGCCTGGGCGGTTTCGTTCTGCCCCGCGGCACCCCACCCATTCCACAGCTGCACCTGGCCCGCTCCGCCTGCAAGAAAGCCATCCGCGCCATGGTTCGGGTCGATGCGGAAGGCAAGGAAGTTCCCATGCTGCTGCCGCGCATGTGCAATATGCTGTGCAACTTATTCTTTATGTTGACGCTGGTGATCAACAAGCGGCGCGGGTTGATCGAGCCGACCTTCATCAGCCGCAGCTATGGCCGACCGGACAGCTGACAACATGCCTGTTTCGGGCGACTTATCCGTTGCGTGGATGCACCCGCCTGCGTTTTAGTCGAGAATGGCTGCTGTTCATGACGATGTTTTTTATTCAGCGAGTGCTGCGATCAGCAACGGAGAATCAGTATGCGTATTTGTGGTATCGAGTTGACCGGCAATGAAGCCGTGGTGTGCTTGCTCAACGGGGAACAGGGGTTGTTCAATCTGCCGGACAGCCGCATCCGCAAGCTGACATTGAAGAAGGAGCACGCTCGCGCCGACTTGCAGCGATTCCAGAAGGAGCTGGTGCAGTTTCTGAAGGATTACAAAGTGGAGCGCGTGGTCATCAAGGAGCGCATGCAGAAGGGCAAGTTCGCCGGCGGCGCCATCAGCTTCAAGCTGGAGGCGGCAATCCAGCTGATTGCGGATTCGGACATCGAGGTCACCCTGCTCTCGCCGACGCAGATCAAGAGTGTCCTGTCAGCCAATCCCCTGCCCGTCCCCTTCGCGGACACAGGGCTGAAGCAGTTTCAGGAAGGCGCCTTTCTGACCGCCTATGCGGGGCACTTCTCCGGGTGATGAGCTTCGCCTGAGTGACGGCGGGTCGGTCGCTCTGCGCTAACCGGACCATGATGCACCTCTGGATGGCTATGGGACTGAGGTGATGTCATCGGCCGCCGGTAGCACCAGTTCGGCAACCAACCCGCCATCGCGATGATTGCTGATGGAAAAGCTGCCCCGGTGCTTCTCGGCAATCAACTGGACGATGGACAACCCCAATCCGCTGCCGGCGCCATCATGCTGGGCCCGCCAGAAGCGCGCAGCCACTTCGGGTATGTCCTCTGCCGCCAATCCCGGACCTTGATCACGCACCCGGATGCGGACCCGCAAATCAGGCTCGTGGTGCAACTCGACCGTCACCGGGCTACCCTGCGGTGAATAGCGCAGCGCGTTATCCAGCAGATTGCGCAGCGCGCTGGTCAAGAGCGAGGCGGGAATGACCGCAGCGATCTCCGTCACCCCCGGCGGCTCGACCAGGTTGACCCGCGAGCCGGCATCCAGCTCCAAGGGCTCCAGTTCCGCCAAGGCTTGTCGCGCGGCATCGGCAACAGAAGTGGACTGGGCTTCGGGAGATGGCTGGTTGCTGTCCAGCCGCGCCAGCAGCAACAACTGGTCCAGGGTTTCCTGCAACCGCACAGCCCCCTGCTCGGCGCAGGCCACGGAATCCCGGACCAGTTGGGTATCATTGCCTCTGGAAAGCGCAATCCGCGCTACTTGCAGATGGGTGCGGACGGCGGTGAGCGGCGTGCGCAGCTCATGGGCGGCATCATCCGTGAAGCGTCTTTCCCGGCGTATGGCCGCGGCCACCCGATGTAGTAACTCATGCACGGTGTCGATCAGCGGTTGCAGGTCGGCAGGCGCATCGATCGCCGGCAGCGGGGTCAGATCGGCAGGATCACGCCCGGCCAGGGCTGCCCGTACCCGATCGAAGGGGCGCAGTCCCTGCGTGGTTGCCCACCACACCAGGATCAGGCTGCCGATCAGCGCAAAGGCGAACGGCAAGCCAACAGACAGGGCCATATCCCTCAGCAGCGCACTGCGAACGCCCATCCGGTCTGCCACGGCAATACGCAGGCCGCTCTGCTGCAGCACATAAACCCGCCAGACATTACCATCACGTACATAGGTGCCAAAACCGGGTTCGACATCGGCAATGACCGGTCCGCCCTGCGTGCGCAGCAGCGTGCTGGTGATCTGCCCGCGCATGATGCTCACCTCGCAGGCCAACCCGTCCAGGGTAGCAATATCGATCTGCGGCTGGCTGGGCTCCATGTTCAGCACATCCCTCGGCATCTGTTCGATCAGCCCCGCCACCATCTGCGCTGACGCCTGCAGGCGGTTATCCAGTACCGATTGCAATTCCCGGCGCATATCCAGGAATAGCCACCCGGCCATGATGCTCCACAGGACGCTGAGCGAGATGCCGATGACCAGCAATAACCGCAGCCGGAGGCTCATGCCCCGCCCTCCCCCGACCCAAGCCGGTAGCCCTGCCCACGTACGGTTTCTATGATGTCCTGGCCCAACTTGCGGCGCAGATGATGGATATGGACGCTGAGTGCATTGCTCTCCACATTCTGCTCCAGACCATAGATGCTGTCTTCGAGCTGGGCGTTGCTCAGGATCTGCCGGGGATATTGGAAGAACACCTGCAGCAGGGCAAATTCCCGGCGAGTCAGCTCAACCGGATCGCCGGAGCGCCAGGCCTGCCCCTGCTCGGGGAGCAGCCGAATATCCCGCCAGCGGATCTCCCTGGCCGTGCGCCCACTGGCGCGGCGCAGCAGTGCCTGCAGGCGGGCGCGCAGCTCATTCAGGTCGAAGGGCTTGGTCAGGTAATCATCCGCTCCATCGCTCAGCCCGGCGATTCTGTGTGCCACGGCGTCGCGGGCGGAAAGGATAAGGATCGGCAGATCGCGACCACCGGCTCGCCAACGGCGCAGCAATGCAATGCCGTCTTCATCCGGCAGGCCGAGATCGAGAATCACCAGATCGACGTGGGTAGACCTGAGCACATTGTCAGCCGACCGGGCGCTGTGCACCGTGGTGACGGAGTAGTCGTGGAGCCGCAGCCCGGCGCTGACGCCACTGGCCACCAGCGCATTATCCTCGACCAGCAGTACATGCATATTCACTACCTTTGTTGGCTAGGGGTAGAAGATCGCACCCGAAAATGAAGTCGCCATTAAGAATCGGCTTAACCTGAGGTTAATCTGCCGCCGACAAGCTCAGTCCCCATTCTACTGGGTTATGGAGTGGCGGCATGGGTATGCGCTGTTCAAGACAACTGCTGAAGCAGAGCAGCAGACTCTGCCTTTTACTGCTACTGACGCTGGCCGGCCTGGCCCATGGCGATGACTTTCTTGCGCCGGAGCAGGCATTCCGCCTGCAGGTGCTGGAGCAGGATGCAGAGACCGGACGGCTGCTGCTGCACTTTGATATCGCCGATGGCTACTACCTGTACCGCGACCAGTTCGCCGCAAGGCCAACGGCTGGTGGCACGGTGGAGGCCGGCGAGTTGCCGGCTGGCGAGATGATCGAGGATATGACCTTCGGCCAGACCAGCATACTGCGCAATGCAGTGCAGTGGGAATTGCAGTCCCGTGACAGCACCGCAGTGGATATTGTCTGGCAGGGCTGCGCCGATGGTGGCCTGTGTTATCCGCCTCAGCAGCATCGGATCGAGTTTGCCAGCGCCAAGACAGCTACCACTGCCAGTGGCAACCTCAGCATGGCCCCTGCTGCACAACCCTTGACGACCCTCGCCAGCGCCAGTGAAAGCCGGCTATTCGACTGGCTGCAAAACTCCTCGCTGCCGTTGACCCTCCCCGTGTTCTTCCTGCTCGGCGTGGCACTGACGTTCACTCCCTGCGTGCTGCCAATGGTGCCAATCCTGTCCAGCCTGATTCTGGGTCGCCAGGTATCGACTGGCCAAGCGCTGCGTCTGACCACCGCTTTCGTGCTGCCCATGGCCGCCACCTACGCGTTGCTGGGTGCAGTTGCAGCACTGCTGGGCGCGCAATTGCAGGCAATGCTGCAGAACATCTGGGTCATCGGCACTCTTGGGGGCCTGTTCCTGGTGCTGGCATTGGCCATGTTCGGTATTTTCACCCTGCAGTTACCCTCCGGCCTGCGCACGCGACTGGATGAGCTGAGCCGCGGCACCCAGGGTGGCACTTATATCGGCGCGGCGCTGCTGGGTGTGCTCTCGGCGCTGCTGGTCGGCCCTTGCATGACCGCACCGTTGGCCGCCGTGCTGCTCTATGTGGCGCAAACCGGCGACGTCAGCGTGGGTACCGGCCTGCTGTTCAGCATGGGCCTGGGAATGGGGCTGCCGCTCATGGTGATCGGCACCCTAGGAGCCCGTTACCTGCCAAGGCCCGGGCCCTGGATGAATCTGGTAAAAGGGGCCTTCGGCTTCGCCCTGCTGGCCACCGGCATCTGGATGCTGGACCGGGTACTGCCTGCGGCGCTGGTGCTGGCGCTATGGGGAGTTTTGCTTCTCGCGCTGGGATTATCTCTGGCTCATCAGGCAACGACACGGCGACCGTCATCAATGCTATTGTTGCGCACTCTGGGCGTTGCGCTGGGCATCTGGGGTGGCGCGCAGTTGCTGGGCGCCTCGGCAGGCGCGGTGGATCCGCTGCGCCCTCTGAGCTGGGCACAACCTAGTGCATCACCAGCCGATGACCCTGCGGGGTCGCTCCAGTTCGAGCCGGTGACCAGCCTGCCGCAATTGCAGCAGCGACTGCAGCTGGCGCAAACCCAGGGGCAGGCGGTCATGGTCGACTTCACCGCTGACTGGTGTGTGTACTGCAAGGTGATCGAGCGGGACGTCTATACCGCCGATAGCGTGCTACGGAGCACCAATGGCATCACCTTGCTGCAGGTCGATGTGACCGACCACAGCGCTGAGCAGCGCGCCTTGATGCGCCACTTCCAGATCGCCGGGCCGCCGACGGTCATGGTCTTCAATCCACAGGGGCAGGAGCAGCGACAGGCACGCCTGGTAGGAGCCTTCGATGAGCAGAAACTGCTCGACAGCCTTGCCCTGATCACCGAATTTCAAGGATATTCCCAATGAATCTGTTCGTCCCGATCGGCCCTTTCTCCCTGCCATTGAATGCATTACTGGTAATGATTGCGGCTGTGCTGGGGTCATGGATCGCCGCGCGGCATGCCAAGCGTCTCGGGATCAGCAGCGAGGGGGCGGTGTGGCTCGCACTGGCGAGTGGCCTGGTGGCCGCACGCCTGGGTTTTGTTTTCAACTACGCCGACGTCTACCTTGCCGAACCATTGAGCCTGCTCGATATCCGGGACGGGGGCTGGAATGCCTGGTGGGGCCTGGCCACCGTCTGGGCGTGCACCCTGCTGATCATCCACCGACGCCCAGCATTGCGCCAACCCATGCTCAAGGGCATCTCGACCTTCAGTCTGATCCTGTTGCTGAGCATTGCCCTCAATGCACTGCCCACCAGCGCCAACCGACCACTGCCCAATCTGCCGGTGACTGCCTTGAATGGCGACAGCGTGAGGCTGCCGGACTTCGCCGGCAAGCCGACCGTGATCAACCTCTGGGCCTCATGGTGCCCACCGTGTCGCCGGGAAATGCCAGTGTTCGAGCAAGCCCAGGCAGAACGCGAGGACATGCATTTCGTCTTCCTCAATCAGGGCGAAGACGGCGCAACGGTACAGGACTTCCTGCGCGATACCGGTCTGGTCCTGGATAACGTGCTGCTGGACCGGATGGCCGATATGGGCCAGTCGCTGGGACAACGCGGGCTGCCGGTGACGCTGTTCTTCAACGCCGAAGGCAATCTGGAAGACATACGCCTGGGTGAGCTGTCGCGCGGCAGCCTGGCCCAACGGCTGGACGCCCTGACACCAGAACTTCTATCGGAGGAAAAATAACCATGGGCAAGATCAATCACCGGCTGACCGGTGCACTCCTGGTCGGCCTGCTGGCCTCGCCAACCCTGACTGCCGCACCGGAGCCGGCAGCACTGCAGCAACTACGGGATATGGGCGTACAGTTCACCGGGACCTTCCCGGCCAAGGGTGGTCTCACCGCCTGGGCCGGCTATCACGGTGACCAGCCACTGGCGGTCTACGAAGCGCCGGACGGCGAACATATCATTCTCGGCAGAATCCTGGACGCCGAAGGCCGCGACGTGAACCAGACCGCTCTGGAGCAGCAGGTCGGCTCGCATATGTCCACGGATGTCTGGGAACGCCTGGCCCAGAGCAACTGGATAACCGATGGCGCAGCAGACGCGCCCATGGTGGCCTATGTCTTCACCGACCTGAACTGTCCCTATTGCAACAAGCTATGGGTCGATGCCCGGCCCTGGATTGACAGCGGAAAACTGCAGCTGCGGCATGTACTGGTCGGCATCATTCGCGAGAACAGCGCCGCCAAGGCTGCCACCCTGCTGACCGCCGAGAACGCGGAGCAGCAGTTGGGGGAGCACGCGCGCCTGCACATGGAAGCCGGCGATGGTCGGATACGTCCCATCAGCGACGAAGGCGTGCCGCCAATGGCCAGGATTCCTGCGCCGATCCAGGCCCAACTGGATGCCAATCACACCCTGATGGCCGAGCTGGGTCTGCGCGCCACACCGGCGGTAGTCTGGCTGGATGAGAGCGGCAAGCTGCACAAGCAGACCGGTGCGCCGGATTCGCTGTTGCCGCACATTGCCGGTCCGATCGAATAATCCAGAGCCGGGCAAGCCGTAGTTCTTTATAGTAGCGGCACCGAATGGTGAGCAGATGAAGTGCTCAAGCGAGAAAGGAGACTAACCGATGTTGGGCACTCGCCAGGAACAGCGCAACACTATCTGGCGGCTAGCGATAGCCCAGGCGCTGGCAGGCGCCAATTCGGTGGTGATCTATGCGACGGGAGCCATTATCGGCGCCACGCTCGCGCCCATCGAGGCGCTGGCGACGTTGCCCATTTCGATCTTCGTGGTCGGGATGGCTGCCTGCATCCTGCCGACCGGCAGAATCGCCCGCCGCTACGGCCGTCGCGCCTCCTTTCTTGCCGGCAGTGCTTGCGGCGTACTGGCCGGTCTGCTGGCCATGCTGGCGGTAATGCTGGGGTCCTTCTGGCTATTTTGCCTGGCGACGTTCTTTGGCGGCGCCTATGCCGCCGTGGTGCTGTCTTTCCGCTTTGCCGCAGCGGATTGCGTCGAACCCGAATGGCGGCCTCGTGCCCTATCCATCGTCATGGCCGGTGGTGTGGCGGCCGGTGTGTTCGGGCCGCAGCTGGTGACCTACACCATGCATCTGTGGGAACCGCCCATGTTCGCCGCCACCTTCCTCGCCCAGGCGCTGGTGGCAGGCCTGTCAGCAATGGTGCTGGCCGGCGTGCGGTTGCCCATGCCCACCGCCGCCGAAATAGCCGGCGGGCGTCCGCTCATTGAACTGGTGCGCCAACGGCGCTTCATCATTGCCGTCATCTGCGGCGCCGTTTCCTACCTGCTGATGAACTTCCTGATGACCGCCGCACCGCTGGCCATGCGCATGTCCGGGCACACCCAGGAACATGCCAACCTCGGCCTGCAATGGCATGTGATTGCCATGTATGCGCCGAGTTTTTTCACCGGCAGGCTCATCACCCGGTTCGGCGCCGGCCGGATTGTCACGTCGGGCCTCGTCCTGATCGGCGCCTCGGCGGCCATCGGCCTGGCCGGTATCGATATTCCGCACTTCTGGATCATGCTGATCTTGCTGGGTCTGGGCTGGAACTTCGGCTTTATCGGCGCCTCGGCGATGGTGCTTGAATGTCACCGACCGGAAGAGAAAACCCGCGTGCAGGCGCTCAATGACTTCATCGTGTTCGGCACCATGGCCGTGGGCTCGTTCGCCTCCGGCGGCCTGCTGACTGCCCATGGCTGGGACACGGTGCTCTGGGTGTCGTTCGCGCCCTTGATACTGGCCGTTGCGGCGCTATTGCTGGCAGCAATGATGCGCCCCGCTTCGTCCATGGGAGCGGGGCCGTTGTGATAAACACTCACCGGCCGGCCTATCCCTCCGGTATGTAGATCATGCGTCCATCATTGAGCCGGTAGGTGACACCGGCGCGGCTGCCCTGGCCTTCTCCTACTTCGCCGCTGGCTTCGTAGCGGGTCAGCTCTTCGCCGTCCTTGATCGTCATTCGCATATCACTTTGCCCAGGATTCTCGATCACTATCACGCTTTCCTCGGTGAAGGGATTAAGCGGGTTCTGGACGATGATCACCAGCAGAATGCCAATCACAACCAGGAACAGGTCGATCAGGTTGACCATGGACAGCAGCGGATCGTCTTCGTCTTCTTCAAGAAAGCGCATCAGACATTTTCCCCGGCGCGTTCCATGCTACGCAATTCCTGCAACAGCCAGCGGCGGCGAACAGTCAGGATAAAGTAACTGATACTGGCGGCCAGCAGCGCCAGTATCACTGCGGAGAAGGCCACCACCAGATTATCGCCGATGCCCTGCGCATCGCTGCGGGTCAGCGCGAGTAGCGCCGGCCCCATCGGGATCATGGTAGCTACCAGCCCCAGCATGGGAGTGCTGCGTGAAGTGATACGCAACCATTCCAGGCGCTGCATGATATGCAACTCCAGATCATCACTGGTACCGCCATGGCTCTGCTGCCAGCTCGCAAGCAGCGGTCGATAACAACCCCGCCGACGCTGCCAGGCTTCCATAGCGAAGCTGCCCAAGGCAATCAGCGAGTAGATCAGTGCGGCGATAATCAACAGCAGCACCGGTGTGAGAAACCAGCGGGTGAGTTCGTATAGTCCGACTTCCAGAGCGTTCATGTTGCTTCCACTTGATATGTATTGATGGGGGTATTGCGATTGGCCCGCTGCTGCTTCCAGGCGCCGAAGAGAATGCAACCGAGCATGCCCTGCAGACCGGCCCAGATACGCCAGGGCGTTTGCGTCTCGCTCTGGGGCGAGACCTCCTGCATGACCTGACCACGCACCGAGGTGCTGTCAGCGGGCTGACTGGCGGCCTGTTCGGCGGAGACTGCCCGGTCATGCGGCTCATTCGCCGTGGCTCCACCAAGGCCGAAGCCGGCGGCCATATCGCTGATGAATTCCACGGTCAGCGCCGCGCCGCTATCGGCGCCATGCTCTTCGATCAGGGCCTGCCAGCGCTCCACCAGTTCGCGGCGGGTTTGCTGGTCGGCGTCCCAGTGGCCCTTGCGGATCGCCTCGACCATACGTTCGATGAGTTGCGCCTGGGCCGTCGGATTGTGTTGCTCGAACCAGGCGTTCAGGTCCAGCTCACGACTGTCCCGCACATAGCTGTCGTGTACCGCCTGCCACTGATCGTCGCGCACCATGTCGCTATCGGTGGCTTGCCAACCCCACAGATTGTTCACGATATTCAACAGCTCCAGTGTGCCGGCGTAGCCCTCCTGCTGCATGGCGCCGATCCACTGGGGATTGAGATAGCGACTGCGCAATTCGCCAGCGAGAAACTGGGCAGCGCCGGTGGTCTTGGGGGTGTTCTGACGCAGATCGCTGATATATAGCGCCGGCGCCTGGCCGTTGATCTGCCGCACCGCCTGCGACAGCCCACCGAGGTACTCGAAGGGATGGTCGGTGGACAGTAATCCATTGACCGTGGAGGATCGCGCCAGCACCGCGGCTTGCACTCCCTTGAGTTGTTCGGCAAACAGGTTCCCAGTGGGAGGCGGTGCGACCAGCCCGCTGCTGCCGTAGCCACGCTGCAGACGTTGCAGAAACTGCTCGGCCAGCACCGACTCATCTTCCCAAGTGGTGGAGTCCAGCGTCAGCTGGGTGACACCGGTGCCATAATCGCCGGGCGCATTGCTGAAAATCCGTACATTGGCCAGGCGGGAGGCTTGCTCACTATCCAGCCCCTGCATCTCCAGCCGCTCGATCAAGGCGCGGTTATTGCTGGCGAGCGGGTTGTCCGGCTCATTCAATTGCGCGAGTCGGTCGATGGCGTCGGCCAGCAACAGCATGAAACCATCGAACTGATCGCGGTAGACACTGGTGACCTGCAAGACCACATCGATGCGCGGCCGCCCCAGCTCGCTGCGCGGGATAATTTCCAGCGCGCGTACCCGGCCACCGCTATCCCATACCGGACGCAGACCCAGCGCATGCAGCACCTGGCTTTCGAGAATACCCAGATGGCGCATGGCCTCGGACGACCAGAGGCTGAAAGCGAGCTTGGTTGGCGCCTGGCCATCGTGCTCGTCGCGATAGGCTTGCAGCAATTGCTCCAGAGCTTGCTCACCGGCGTCATAGGCATTGGCGGTAGGCAGCTTGTCGGCCTCGAAGGCATACAGGTTGCGGCCACTGGGCACCTGCGGATTGCGTACCGGGTCACCGCCCGGCCCCGGGGCGATGAAGCCACCGGCCAATCCGGCCAGCAGCGCCTCGATCTCGCCGGTTTCGGCCAGGTTCTGCTGCTGCTCGCGGGCCGTTAGCAACCAATCATGCAGTTCGGTACCACCCATCTGCTGGATCGACTCTCCATGCAGCAAATGCCGTGCGAGTAACTGGTAGGCAGGGCTGCCCTGCAACTCGGCAAAATCCAGCGCAGCAGGCTCATCACTATCGAACGGCGTACCATTGGCAGCCGCCACCGCTTGCAGATAGGACGGACCGAGCTGCTGAATCACGGTGCTCAGCTGATGCTCGATAGCGGCGGGCTGTCCAAAGGTATGCAAGCCAAGTGGCAAGCTGTCTGCCGCCAGGGCATGCAGATAATCATGCAGGGCAGCAAAGAAGCCGGGAAAGTCCTGTGCTGCGCTTGCTTCATCCCAGCCGAGGTCGGCGAGCATGCCCTGCTCGGCCACCTGTTCCAGAATGGCCTCAGCCGTCTGCTCACGTACCGCACCTTCTTCCAGCTGCTGATACTGGTGGATCAGGTCATGCAGCTCGCGCAGCTCGTCATACAACCCGGCGGGGGCGAAGGGTGGCGTCTGGTGGCTGACCACCACTGCGCGCCCGCGTCGCCGGGCCTGCATGGCCTCGCCGATATTATCCTGGATATAGGGATAGAACACCGGCAGATCACCCAGCGCGAGGAATGGATAATCCTCCACTGCCAGTCCGCGGTCCTTGCCCGGCAACCACTCCTGAGTGCCATGGGTGCCGAAGTGGATCAACGCATCGGCTTGGTCGTGCAACCAAAGATAGGCCGCCAGATAGATATGGTCCGGCGGTAGCGCGGTATCGTGATAGGACTCGCCCGGACGGCCGGCCCGGGGCGGCTGCGGCATCACCAGCAACGTGCCAAGCTGAGCCCGGGGAATGATGAAATGTGGTTGACCGTCGATCTGGCGCAGCGCCCAATGACTGGCCGGATCGCCCCAGCGCTCCTGCATTTCCTGCTGCACCGATGCGGCCAGGCTGTGTAGCCACTGCTGGTAGGTAACCAGAGGCAATGCCGCTGCCAACTCGCCGCGGTAAAGGGCATCCAGGGTGTCGGGGCGGTAATAACCGGCGAGCAAGCGCTGGCCAAGATGGATGAACTGCTGCTCATCGGTGGCCGGTACCCGGTAGCCCGCCTCGGCCAGAGCCGCACTTAACGCAGCGAGGCTACGCGGCACATTCAGATTCGAGGCCGACAGGTTGCGCTCGCCGCCCGGATGGTTCCAGAAGAGCAGGGCCAGTTGCTTGTCCGTTGGCGGCAAATCCTGCAGGCGTACCAGCCGGTCGATCTTGCCCAGCAGAGCTTCAGCCTGTGCCGGTACCAACCGGGGCTCGCCCTGCTCCACCACGCCGATCACGAGCGGATCGCTAAGACCCCAGGTTTCCGGCACGCCGAGCAGCGTGGCTACGGCGTGGGTAGCAATGCCCGAACTGGACTGCTGCCAATCTTCCAGGCTGCTACGCTGGATAAAACCCTGCAATACCGGGATACCGAGCTGCCGTATCTCGGCCTGGCGCGCCGTGCCATTTTGCATGTGGGTCAGATTGACCAGCACCCGCAAATCCGCGGGCTCGACCACCTCACTCAGCGCCTGCGGATTCTGGCTGTCGATCCAGAACACCAGTGGTGCCTGGCCGCGCTGCTCGCTGGCGTAGATCAGCGCGTCCAGTAACGCCAGTTCGGCATCGGCAATGCTACTGCCATGGGTGATGAAGCCGATGCGCGGCGCCTGCTCAGGCCAGCGATCGTTCCCCCACTGCAGATAGTCCCGCACATTCTCGAATGGCGCTGGCGCATCGGGATGGTAGAAGCCCGCCGCCGGCAGCGGTGCAGCAGGCGGGACCGAAGCTGTGCTCTCACCCGAGCGATGCAACTGCCAGTAATCAAACAGGTGGCGCACGTTGGTCTCGCCGCCATTGCTGTAATAACCGATCAATTGCCAGGCAACCGGTGGTGATAGGTTACCGAAAGCCGGTGCGCCACCGCCGACCCTGATCCAGGGCGTATCGCTGCGCTCCAGCAGGTCGCCGAGAAAGACCTGCATCTGTGCCAGATCACCGGGCCGGGGCGTATCGAGAATCAACAGACCGGCCAACAGGTCTGCTGGCTCGGCCTCGCCGCTAATATAGCGACTGTCCAGTTGCAGACCGGCGTCTCCTGCCCACCGCTGCAGCCGCGCCAGCTTGCCCGACAACACGAAGTCATTGCTCAGCACACGGATATCGGGCCCGCTCTCCGACCATACCGGGCTGCTGCCCAGTATGAATAGCAGCATCACTAGCAGTCTGCCCATGGTCAAAAGCTCATGCTCAGGCCGACGTGGTAGGTGCGGCCTGGCTCGGGATAGTTGAACAGCACGTTGTCATCCGCCAGCCGCTCATCGCTGAGGTTCTCGATACCCCCGCGCAGGGTCAGGTCAGGCGTCAATTGCTGGCTCAGTTCCAGATGCCAGAGACTGTAGGCCGGTAATCCATACGCGACGTTGCGACTGTAGCCGAGCTGGCTGCCGACATACTCACCACGCAGCTGTGCGTCGAACCCTGGCGTGGGCGACCATTTCAGGTGCGTATTGGCCAGATGCCGCGAGCGGCCGGCCAGACGCTGATCGGCACTGCGATCGATGGCGTCCAGATAGGTATAGTTGATGCCCCAGTGCAGGTTTAGTGGCAGGTCCAGTTCCGTCCCCAGCTCGATACCACGGATGCGCGCCCGATCAACGTTCTCGTAATTGCGCAGCTCACGCCCGCGAACGCCGCAGTCGGCTACGCAGACGGTCTGGATCAGCCCCTTCAGGTTGTTCTGAAAGATGCCGGCGGAGGCAGACCAGCCGTCACCGACGTAATCGGCTACCAACTCATACGTGGTATTGAGTTCCGGACTCAGGTCGGGATTACCGCGGATGGTGAACTGACCGCCACCACCGATCGCCGAGTAACCGGGCGACAGCTGCTTCAAGGTGGGCGCCTTGAAGCCTCGTCCGCCACCACCCTTGATGGTCAGCGAGTCGCCATGGCTGTATACCAGATAGGCACGCGGGCTCTTCTGCCAGCCATACTCCTCATGTTGGTCAAAGCGACTGCCCAGCAGCAGCGACCAATCCTCATGCAACTGGATTTCATCCTGCAGAAACACTGCCCGGTGGGTTGCCTTGCCCTTGCCGCTGGCCAGGCTGTCATCCTCCAGCCGCTCGCGACGCCACTCGCCACCGAGGCTGAGCAAATGGTTGCCCGCCAGGGGCAGGCTGACGGTGGCATCGGCAATATCATCGCTCATCTTCTGCCATGACTTGCTGGAAGTCGGGCGGCTATCGCTGCTCCCACGGTTCAAGGTGTTGCCATAGGCGCGCACCGTGGTCTTGCCCCAGCTCCAGTTTCCTGTGTGGCTCAATGACCACTGATCTCGCTCGATATCATCCTGCGATTCGTATTCCACCCGACTATTCGGCCCGGCCGGGCTGCTGGTATTGCGCCAGCGATCCTCGCGGCCACTCGCCAGCATGAGATCGACCTGCTGCGCCGCGTCCGGAGTCCAGTGCAAGGTCACCCTGCCGCTCTGCGATTCGCGTCCTTCCAGCTCGGATAACGCTGGGTCATCCCGGTCGGTTGTTGCCTGACGCTTGCGGCTCTCGCCTGTGAAACTCAACCCCAGCACGTTCTCGATCAACGGGCCACCGGCATATACGCCCAACTGATGGGTCTGACCACCCTGCCCATGATCTGGTACACCGCCATTAACAGCGAGACTACCCCGCCAGTGGTCAGTAGCCGTACGGGTAATCACATTGACCACGCCGCCCAGCGCCTCGGAACCATACAGCGCGGACATCGGCCCCCGTACCACCTCGATGCGCTCGATAGCTTCTACCGGCACCCAACCGAGATCAAAATCGGCATGCGCGATCGCACTGGCGGCGGTGTTGATACGCTGCCCGTTGACCAGTATCAGCGTCTGCTCGGCGCCCATGCCCCGGATACTCACTCCCCGTCGCCCAAACCCGATACCGGTGAATTGCAGGCCGGGCGCGCCCCGCAGGGCATCCTCCAGATCCTGCACCGGTCGACTAGCCAACTCCTCGCGGGAAATCACCGTAATAGTCGCCGGCGCATCCTGCAGCGAACGTTCAGTGCTGGTAGCCGTCACCACCCGGGATTGCAGGGTGAGCACATCAGCAGCGGCTGAGATTGGCAGCATCGCGGCCAATGGCAGCAATAGAAGATGCCTAGCTTGGGAGTAGGTCATGGGGTCCGTCCTTATGGCTATAGAGGAAGGGCCGAGACACTACCATGTTATACTATAACAAAACAATAGTGGGCGACTGACCGGATTTCACGGTCCCTGGTGGCTGAGCCGTTGCGTACTGATTCAGCGCCACTGACGCCTGCACGGGCTAATCTTTGCAACTGATCCAGCGTTCACGCAGTCCATAGTATTGCGTGTACTTTCCGCTCTCCTCGGCGTGCGACGGACAGGTCAACTAGCGGAAGGTTTTCAGCCATCCAGCAAATCGAGACTGCTATGAAAAACAATATTGTTGCAGCGCTATGCTTCTCTCTCTGCCTGCTTCCTGGGCATACCTTTGCCCAGAGCGGGGACGGCGCGCGGGGCGGCGGCGAGATCGTCGACATCACCCTGATTGGCGGCGGCACCATGAGTGTGACGCTGGCCACCTGGCTAAACGAGCTGGAGCCCGACTGGAATATCCGACTTTACGAGCGCAGGGACGGCATCGCTCAGGAAAGCTCCGACGGCTGGAACAATGCTGGGACGGGACACTCGGCTTTCTGCGAGATGAATTACACCCCCCAGGATGAAGATGGAAGCGTTGATATTGCCCGGGCCATCAATGTCACCGAGCAGTTCGAAATATCGCGCCAATTCTGGGCGCACCAGGTCGAACGAGGCGCGCTCCGTGACCCGCAGAGTTTTATTTCCACAGTTCCGCACATGAGCGTTGTCTGGGGCCAGGAGAATATCGATTTCCTGAGCGAGCGTTACCAGAAGATGTCGAGCATCCCGCTGTATGCCGGCATGCAATATACCGAAGACAACGCCACTATCGCCGAGTGGATGCCACTGGTCATGGACGGTCGTGAAGACAATACCCCCATGGCGGCCACTCGTATGGACCTCGGCACCGAGGTCAATTGGGGTGTGCTGACACGTCAATTGGCAGACCACTTGGCCAACCAGCCGAACGTAACGCTGACTACCGGCAGCGAAGTGCGCGAGTTGGAGCGCAACGAAGATAGTACCTGGCGGATCACGGTCGCGGATGTCGATAGCGGCGAAGAGACTATCGTCAACAGCCGCTACGTATTCAACGGAGCGGGGGGAGCGGCCCTGTTGTTGCTGCAGGAATCCGGTATCCCCGAAGCCAAGCACTACGGCGGTTTCCCTGTAGGTGGCTCCTTCCTCTACACCACCAACCCAGACGTCGTGTCACGCCACCAGGCCAAGGTCTACGGCCTGGCTGCGGAGGGCTCGCCGCCCATGTCCGTACCTCATCTGGATCTACGTTACCTGGATGGAACACCAACATTGTTCTTCGGTCCCTTCGCTACGTTTTCCACCAGATTTCTGAAAGAAGGTTCCTGGACCAACCTCTTCGATTCCATGACCTTCAGTAATGTGCTGCCCATGATGAAAGTCGGGCTGAGCAATTTCGGTCTGGTGCGTTATCTGGTGGGAGAAGTGATGCAGGACCGTGAGGATCGCCTGGACGCGCTGCGTGAATATTATCCCGAGGCCAACCCTGACGACTGGCAGCTCTGGACCGCCGGCCAACGGGTGCAGATCATCAAGAAAACCGATGATGGCAGCAAATTGCAGTTTGGTACCGAAGCGGTCGTGTCCGAGGATGGCACCATGTCCGCCCTGTTGGGCGCCTCCCCTGGCGCATCCACCGCACCACCGATCATGCTCAACCTGCTGACGCGGGTATTTCCTGATCGGGTCGAAAGCGCAGAATGGCAAACCAAACTCAAGGAAATCATCCCTTCGCTGGATATGAAACTGGCGGATAATCCGGAGCTGTTGCGCGAGGTACGACTCAATACCGCGCGGGCGTTGGAGCTGGAGGGCCAGGAAGCGTTTATTCTGGCCAATATGGCCGCAGACGACAGCAGTGAAGCACAGGCGACCGAGGGCAGCAGCGAAACCTTCGAGCAAACTACCGAGCCAGAGAGTGGCGAAGTTGGCGATGTGGAGAATGCTGATGAAGAAGAGCGCAGGGAGAGTGCAACAGACCGATAATCCGCAGCAGGCAGGACAAGACTAACTGAGCAGAAACAACAAAGCCCCTGTTAAGGGGCTTTGTTACGTTTATCTGGCGGAGAGCGAGGGATTCGAACCCTCGATACGCTATTAACGTATACACACTTTCCAGGCGTGCTCCTTCAGCCACTCGGACAGCTCTCCGCAATCTCGGTACTGGGTTTCCCCTGTTCCGAGGCGCGCTAATGTACCTAAACCAAGCCGGTTTGGCAAACGCTATTTGAAGATGCCGCCCCACTGCCGGCGCGATCGCACCCTTGGGTCCAGAGCCGTTTCATGAGAGCCACCAAGGTCGGCGATAAAACGGCTGCCGGGCGCCAACGAGCCAGGATCCAGCTGAAAATCTCCCATCGATCAGCTACAAACACTTCAATTACATGTTACATTATAACAATTCGATAACCACTGAACGATTGCACCTCCCAACCGACATCGAGATTTATCCAATGATTCACCAACTTCCCGTTACTGTACTGTCCGGATTTCTTGGCGCCGGCAAAAGCACGTTGCTCAACCATGTACTGAAGAATCGCGACAACCGCCGAGTCGCGGTGATCGTCAATGATATGAGCGAAATCAATATCGATAGCAGCGAGGTACAGCGCGAGGTGACCCTGAATCGCGCTGAAGAAAAGCTGGTGGAGATGAGCAATGGATGTATTTGCTGCACTTTGCGCGAGGACCTGCTGGAGGAAGTCAGTCGCCTGGCCCGAGAGGGACGCTTCGACTATCTGTTGATCGAATCCACCGGTATCTCCGAGCCACTACCGGTGGCCGAGACGTTCACCTTCCGTGATGAGCAGGGCTCTAGCCTGTCGGACCTGACACGCCTGGACACCATGGTCACCGTCGTCGACGGCGTCAATTTCCTGCGTGACTTCCACGACTCGGAAAGCCTGGCCAGCCGTGGCGAGACGCTGGGCCAGGAAGATGAGCGCACTATCACTGACCTGTTGATCGAGCAGGTCGAGTTTGCCGATGTGATTCTGATCAGCAAGATCGATCTGATCTCCAGCGTCGAGTTCAACGAGCTGTCGGCCATACTCCATAGCCTCAACCCCCACGCGGAAGTCTTGCCTATGAGTATGGGGCGAATACCGCTGGAGAAGATTCTCGATACCGGCCGTTTCGACTTCGAGCGTGCCGCTCAGGCTCCGGGGTGGCTACAGGAAATGCGCGGCGAGCACGTCCCGGAAAGCGAGGAATATGGCATCGCTTCTTGCGCCTATCGCGCCCGTCGCCCCTTTCATCCCGAACGTTTCTACGATTTCCTCACTCGTCCCTGGCAAAACGGTCGGTTGCTGCGCTCCAAGGGCTATTTCTGGCTGGCCAGCAAATACCGTGAAGCAGGTAGTTGGTCCCAGGCAGGCGGGCTGATGCGCCATGGCCTGGCAGGAAACTGGTGGCGCTTTGTATCGAAAGCTCAATGGCCGCAGGACGAGGAAGCACTACAGTCCATCCTTGCTCATTGGGATGGTGAGACAGGCGATTGCCGCCAGGAACTGGTGTTCATTGGCCAGAACATCAACTTCGAACAACTGACCGCCGAGCTGAACGCCTGCCTGCTGGATGATCAGGAAATGGCGGCCGGCTTGGCCAGCTGGGAGCAGTTGCCCGATCCCTTCGGCGCATGGAGCGAAGATGTTGCCTGACAAGCGCACCAATGGACGATGCGGAAACCCTGCTCAAAGGGCAATGTATTAGAGACTCGCCAGTCACTGCTATCTTGGTAAACTGCCAGACGTATGCTGGCTCGTGGCTGGCTGATAATAATCGATGAGGGTTCCTGGATGAGCGAGCTGGTTTCCTACAGTTTTTCCGATGGTGTTGCCGTATTGGCGCTGGATAATGGCAAGGCCAACGCCCTGTCGCCCGAGCTGTTCGAGGCGTTCAATGCCGCCCTGGACCGGGCCGAGCAGGACCGGGCGGTGGTAGTCATCAAGGGCAAGGAAGGGATTTTTTCCGGCGGTTATGACCTCAAGGTCATGACCTCCAGCCCCGAAGCGGCCAAGGGGCTGGTTGCCATTGGCTCGACACTGTCCCGTCGCCTGCTGGCCCATCCTTATCCGGTAATGACAATGTGCACCGGCCACGCCATTGCCAAAGGCGCCTTTTTGCTGCTGTCAGCTGATTACCGTATCGGCGTCGAAGGCCCATTCAAGATCGGTCTCAATGAAGTGGCGATCGGCATGACCATGCACCATGTCGGCATTGAACTGGCCCGGGCACGTCTGACCCACAGCGCCTTCACCCGTTCAGTGATCAACGCCGAGCTGTTTTCGCCGACCGACGCGGTGACAGCAGGCTTCCTTGACCGGGTGGTCCCTGCCGAGGCACTGGAGACTGAAACCATGGCCATGGCCGCGCAGCTGACCAAGCTGAACATGACTGCCCATCGCAATACCAAGCTGAAGACCCGCAAGGCGCTGCTGGAGTTACTGGATCAGTCGATCGCCGAAGACAAGCTGCATAATCTCTGATGGACTCCATCACTCAGGCAGTGCTGGGCGCGTCGATACAGGGCGCCCTGCTCGGACGTTGGCAGGGCCGCAAGGCCCTGCTGTATGGAGCGATACTGGGCACGCTGCCGGATCTGGATGTCGTGCTGGACTACGGCGATGCCGTCGCCAACATGACCTATCACCGTGGTTTCAGCCATTCCCTGCTGGTACTGAGCGTCGTGAGTGTGCTGCTGGCCTGGGCAGTGCGGCGTTTTCGTCCGCATCCTGAGTACAGCGGCGTCCGGCTCTGGTTCTGCATCTGGCTGATCCTGATCACCCATGTGTTACTGGATGCCTTCACTACCTATGGCACCCAGCTGTTCTGGCCGCTGACGACGCCACCGGTGGCGATCTCCAGCATCTTCATCATCGATCCGCTGTACACCCTGCCGTTACTGCTGGCGGTTATCGCCGGGCTGGTATTGGGGCTGCGCAGGCGTAGCGGTCTGCGTCTGCAATATGCCGCGCTGGCCTTCAGCAGCCTGTATCTGGCGAGCACCCTGGCGGGCAAGCAGATGGCCGATCACCGGCTGGAACAAGCCCTGGCCAATGCGGGCATCCAGCCGCAAGCCACCTTCACCTCTCCTACGCCCTTCAATACGGTGTTATGGCGTGTGGTGGCGGTAGACGGGGATGATTATTACGAAGGGTTGGTCAGTTGGTTCGACCGCCAGCCAGTGCAGCTTGAGCGTTTATCGCGCCACGCCAGCGCGGCGCAGCCCGTGTTGCTGGACTCGCCACAACACCAGCGCCTGCGCTGGTTTGCCGGTGATCTGCTGCGCTATGACCTGATCGATGACCAGTGGGTAGTCACCGACCTGCGGTTGGGGATGACCGGCTACCATCCATTCCGCTTCGCCCTGGCTACGGTTGGGCCAGACGGGCAGGATGCCGAACTGATCGAGTTCGCCGAGCTATGGCCAGCGCCGAGTGCCGAGCTGCAGGCACTGTCCTGGCTGCAGCGGCGCGCGCTGGATGAGCATTACCCGGTCTCTCTGGTACGCCTGGCCGAACCGCTGACATTGCCGCCCACGCTGCCTTGAGCCCACCACTCAAGGCGGCGCTTAGCGTGACTCCTGATAATCGGCGACCAGTACCGCTGCGGTATCTTCTTCGTGCACCCACTCCCGCCAGATGGCCAGCAGCAACGCCATCAACACCGGGCCAATGAACAGGCCGACCAGCCCCATGGTGGTGACCCCGCCGATCAGGCCAAAGAATGTCAGCAGGAACGGCAGCTTGATCGGGCCACCGACCAGCGAGGGACGGATGGTCTTGTCGACAATGAACAGCTCCACCGAACCCCAGATGAACAGGCCCACCCCCGCCACAGTGTCGCCACTGCCGATCAGGTACAGCGACACCAGGGTGAAGGCGAGCGGCGCGCCTCCGGGAATCAGCGCCATGACCCCGGTGATCAACCCCAGCGCTACCGGCGATGGCACACCAGCGACCCAGTAGGCGATGCCAAGGATGATGCCTTCGCCGATGGCGATCAGGCCCATGCCGATGACTGTCGAGGTAACCGTCGCCGGCACCATGCGCGAGAACCGCTGCCAGCGTGCTGGCAGCACTTCCTCACCGACCCGGTCGACCTGCCTCACCAGCACGTAGCCATCACGGTACAGAAAGAACAGCGTAATCAGCATGAACAGCAGCGCCAGAGCCAGGGAAAAAGCCATGCCGCTCATGGCCATGATCACACGGGAGATGTTGCCCAGGTGTTGACCACTGGCCATCTGGATGATTTCACTGATGGCGTGGGGATGATTCAGATACTCGTCCCATTGCTCGGCCAGCCAGGAGCCGACCAGTGGCAGCGCGGCGATCCAGCCAGGCACATCGGTCCCTTCACGGTTGGCCTCTACCAACCAGGCCATCCACACCTGCGCCTCTTCCAGGGCGAAGGAAAACGCCATGGTCAACGGCACGATCAGCACCCCGAGAATCAGCAGAATGGCGACTGTCGCAGCCAGCGTTCGACTACCGCCACATAGCCGCAGCAGTCGCTGGAACAGCGGCCAACTGGCAAAGGCGATGATCAGCGCAGCCAGGACCGGGACAATAAAACCGTGGAAGAAATAGATCCCGGCGATGATTACCAGTAGCAATAGCCAGCGTGCCGCAGTATTCGACGGCATGATAGATGGGGGTGGCGTTGTACTCATAGGCTCCCTTCGTTGTCCGTTAATGGCCGGGTCGATTCCACGATCGCCCAACCATCATAACAGCAGGACGCGGAGCGGCAGCGGGAATACTTTTACCAGCTGTTATCCGATGGATACCGCATAAGTCCGATTGATACACGATGTGGCGCCCATCCTATCGCCCCATCTGCGATAATGGTGCGGTTTTCCGCCCGCGAGATATCCTGAATGCCCAGCCCGGAGGCGCCTTCCGCCCTGAACAGCAGAAATACCCTGCCCATTGCCGCGTGCATGCTGGCGCTGTTCACCACCATTCTTGCCAGCCACATGCCCACCCCTCTGTATGCCGTCTGGCAGCAGAACTGGGGGTTTTCCGCCACGGCGTTGACTGCAGTCTTCTCGGTGTATGTGCTGGGCGTGGTCATCACCCTGCTGACCTTGGGCTCGCTGTCGGACCAGCTTGGCCGGCGGCAGGTCCTGGTACCGGGCTTGCTGTTCATCCTGTCCGGCTCGATTATCTTCATGCTGGCCGGGGATATCTATGAGCTGGCCCTGGCGCGCCTGCTCACCGGTATCGGCACCGGCATGGTCACCGGCGCGGCAACGGCGGCCGTGGTGGAACTCGAACCGGATGGCAACTGGGCCCGGGGCGCGATTCTCACGGCACTGGCCTTCACTCTGGGCGCCGCTACCGGCCCGACAGTCAGCTCACTGATGTTGCGCTGGACCGACCATGGCGATGTGTGGCCGTTTCTGGTGGCCGTGGCGCTGTGTATCACCACTCTGATCATGCTGATAAGCGCGCCCTGGCCTGCCCACCTGGGACAGCGCCAGCAGGGCTTTCGCCTGCGCGCCTGGCGACCCACGCCGATCAAGGTGCCGCGTGCGCTGCTGGGTATCTTCCTGTTCGCTGCTGCGGCCATTTCCCTGGCCTGGTCCACCGGCAGCCTGTATTCGTCGCTGGGGCCGACCCTGGCACGGGAGCTGATCGGCATCGATGATCTGGCCATGGCCGGGTTGTTCGCGGCAGCGTGGCAGCTGGTGGCCGGGCTGAGCCAGTTTGCCGCCCAGCGCCAGCCGCTCAATCGGCTGATCATCGCCGGCCCACTCCTGCTGATCACCGGCCTGCTCGCACTGGGCGGCGCCGTGTGGCAGGCATCGGTCTGGCTGTTCATCGCGGCAACCCTGATCACGGGTATGGCTGCCGGTGCCATTGGTGTGGTTGCTACCGTGTCGATCGCCCGCGCGGCGCCCCCTGCCGAACGGGGCGCAACGACCTCGGCCTTCTATCTGGCCGCCTACCTGACCATGGCCACCGTGGTGCTGAGCATCGGTTTTGCCAGTGATCAGATCGGCCTGGTGAACAGCATGCTCGGCTTTATCGGGCTGATCTGCTGCGCGGCGCTGAGCATCATGCTGTTGCGCCACCGGCTTCAGCCATAGAACCAGCGCCAGAGGAAGAAGCACAGCATGCCGCCGGCGATGGTCGCCAGCAGATTACGCCAGCGGGCGGCAATGAGGATGGCGGCAACCCCGCCGACCAGGTAAGCATTATCCAGGGTCAATTGCAGGCCATCACCGTCCGGCATGAGCATGATCGGCGCAACAATGGCCGTCAGCACCGCCACCGGCACATAGGTCAGCGCCCGCGCCACCAGCGGATTGAAACGCACCCGGTGGCCGACGGCGAACAGGGTGTAGCGGATGACGAAGGTGATGACCGCCATACCCAGGATCAGGGCAATCTCGAAGCTGCTCATTCGACCTCCGGCACAGTCAGGCGCTCTCGCCCCGCTGCATGCTCAGCCAATACCCCGGTCACAACTCCGAGCAGCGCCGCCAGCATCAGGCCCAACTGGTACGGCAGCCCATGGGCCAGCACCGCAGTACCGCCCGCCACCAGGGCGGCGATGATCATCGGCCGATTGCGCAGCAGGGGCACGACAATGCCGATGAAGGTGGCCACCATGGCGAAATCCAGCCCCCAATCAGCCAGCCCCGGCAGCGCCTGACCGAGCAACACGCCGACGAGGGTGCAGACAAACCACACGCTGTACATGGCCAGGCAGGAGCCCAGAAAATACCAGTGCTTGTGTTCCAGCGGCCCCTTGTCGAGCAGGTAGTGCCGGTGTACCACGGCAAAGCTTTCATCGGTCAGCCAGAACGCCAGCGGCACCCGCCAGCGTTGCGGCAGGTGCCGCACATGGGGCAGCAGACTGGCGCTGTACAGCGCATGGCGCAGGTTGACGATCAAGGTAGTCAGCAGAATCACCACCAGCCCCGCACCAGACGCCACCAGACTGGCAGCGACGAACTGGGCGGAGCCGGCGAACACCAGCGCGGACATGGCCAGCGTCGCACTGATCGACAGGCCGGAGGAGACGGCAAGGGTGCCGAAGACGATACCGAACGGCAACGCGCCAACCAGCATGGGAATGGTATCGCGCATGCCGAGCAGCAGCTCTCTCGAACGTGACATCATGATCTCGATTGTTGGTACGGAAGGAGACACCCGAGGGGGCGTCATCGGATTCTATCAGCTTGCTCGTCCGCCGCGTCAGAGATTGACGTAGCGACTGATCAGCGCTCGCAACGCCGCCGGCTTCACCGGTTTGGGCAGGTAATCCAGGCCATTGAGGCGGATACGCATGATCAGCTCATCGCGCCCGTCGGCGCTGATCACCACACCCGGCAGCGTGGTGGCGGACAGCTCTCGCAGCCAGCTCATCAGCTCGATACCGGTATCGCCATCATCCAGGTGGTAATCGACCAGGACCAGCTCGGGGCAGAAACCCGAGTCCAGCAACTGCTGCACTTCCCCACGATCGCGGGCCACCGCGACATTGCATTGCCAGCGGCTCAGCAGGCTGTTCATGCCGGTGAGGATATTCGGCTCGTTATCGATGCACAGCACCTGGGCACCGCTCAGTGCCGGCGCGCTTTGCGCGTGGGGTGTGCGGGTCCGACGATCATAGCTGTCCACCGGCACCGTCACGCTGAATACACTGCCATGGCCCGGCCAGGAGCGCACCGCCAGCTCATGACCCAGCACCCGGCACAGGCCATCGGCGATGGCGAGCCCGAGACCCAGTCCCTTCTCAGCCTGAGTGCGATGGTTGTCCAGCCGCTGGAATTCCTCGAAGATGGTTTGCAGTTTGTCCCGCGGGATACCCGGCCCCTGGTCCCAGACCTCGATGCGCACCTTGCCTGGCAACCGGCGCATGCCCAGTACCACCCGGGAATTGGCCGCGTAACGGAAGGCGTTGGTGAGAAAGTTCTGCAGCACCCGGCGCAGCAGCCGGATATCACTGCGCACCCGCAAACGGCTGCCGTAAACCCGCAGGTCGACGCCCTGCTCCGCCGCCAGCGCACCGAATTCGATACGCAGCGGCTCGATCAGCTCGGTGAGCTGGAAGCTGCTCCATTCCGGGGTAATGCGGTCGGACTCCAACCGCGACAGGTCCAGCAGATCGGAAATCAGATCCTCGGCTGAGCGCAGTGAGGTGTCCAGATGCCGTACCAGTTCCTGGGCTTCCTGTGGCAGGTTGGGCTGATGCGCCAGCGAGGCGGAGAACAGGCGTGCCGCATTCATCGGCTGCATCAGATCATGGCTCACGGCGGTGAGGAACCGCCCTTTGGACTGGCTGGCCTGCTCGGTCTGCGCCTTGGCCTGGATCAGCGCCTGGTTCAACTCGGACAGTTCCCGGGTACGCTCGACGACCCGCTGTTCCAGCCCCTCGTTGGACTCCTTGAGCCCCTTCTCGGCTTCGCGGAACGCGGTAATATCGGTAAAACTCATGACAAAGCCGCCGCCGGGCATCGGATTGCCAATAATCTCGATCACCCGCCCATTGGGAAACAACCGCTCCGAGCGATGGGCGGTGCCCCGACGCATCCAGTTGACCCGCTTGTCCACATGCATCTGCGGATTGCCCGGACCACACAAGCCACGCCGGGCATTGCACAGGATAAGGTCGGCGATCGGCCGGCCGATGGTGATCAGCCCCTCCGGATACTGGAACATCTCCAGGTAGCGGTGATTCCAGGCTACCAGGCGCAGCTCCTTGTCCACCACGCTGATACCCTGGGTGATATTCTCGATGGCACCCTGCAACAATCCGCGGTTGAACTGCAACACCTCGGAGGCCTCGTCGACGATGCGCACCACATCCTCGAAGTGCATGTCGCGTCCTTCAATGGCCGCCTTCACCACCACCCGCGCCGACGAGGCACCCAGTACCCCCGCCAGCAGACGTTCAGTCTGGGTAATCCAGCCGCTGTCGGCGACCTGATTCGGGATGAAGGCTACATCCTGCGCCTCGGCAAAGCGCTCAAAGCCGGCGCGGGCGCGCTCGTCACCCACAAAGCGTGCCGCCAGAGTCAGCAGATCATCCACGGTAACCCGCAGCATGGCTCGGCTGGGGCCATCGGCCCACTGGTCGCCGTCCAGGCTGACGAAGCGGCTGGCCTGCCAATGTTCCAGCACCCGGGTGCGGCTGAATGTGGATACCACCACGAATACGGCAAAGTTGCAGCCCAGCGCGATCATGCTGCCCAGCGTCAGGCCATCGACCGGCAAGCCGAAGGCGTTGCTGTAGATTTCAGCGAGCAAGGGCCAGTCCGCAGTGCCATTAATGCCCAGCACCGGCAATATCAACAGATACAGCCACAGTGCGATACCGACCACCAGCCCGGCGAACACGCCAGTGCGGTTGGCCTGCTTCCAGAACAGCGCGCCGAACATCGCCGGCGCCAGTTGAACGATGGCAGCAAAGGCAATCTGCCCGGTATTGGCCAGACTGCCGGCGCTACCGATCATGCGATAAACCACATAGGCCAGCAGCAGGATGATCAGGATACTGCTGCGGCGAATATTCAGCAGCCAGCCACGAAACTCTTCATAAGAGCGTTCCGACTGCTTCTGGTTGCGCAGCAGCAACGGCAATACCACGTCATTGGACACCATGGTACTCAGGGCAATGGCTGCCACGATCACCATCCCGGTGGCCGCCGAAGCGCCCCCCAGGAAGGCCAGCAATGCCAGTACCGGCTGGCCTTCCATCAGCGGCAGATTGATCACGTAGGAGTCAGGGGAGTGGGCCGCGCCAAAACTCAATTGCCCGGCCAGACTGATCGGCACGACGAACAAGCCGGCCAACACCAGATAGGCTGGAAACACCCAGCGCGCCATGCGCAGATCCGACGACTTGATATTCTCCACCACCGTCACCTGGAACTGCCGGGGCAGGCAGAGGAATGCCAGGATCGCGATGAAAGTCTGGAACAGCAGGTTGGTGTGCATGGTTTCGCGCTGCCAGTACTCGGCCAGCTCTGTGCTGTTGCCCGCCCGCTCCAGCAGGTCGGCAAAACCACCGAACAACCCGAAGGTGACGAAAACCCCCACCGCAAGAAACGCCAGCAGCTTGACCACCGATTCAAAGGCAATGGCCAGCATCATGCCGCGATGATGCTCGGTGGCATCCAGACTGCGGGTACCGAACAAAATGGTGAACAGCGCCAGCAGGAAGGTTACCACCAGCGCAGTATCCTCCGCTCCCTGCGCGCCCTCGGCCAGGGCCGCTCCCTGCCCGGTCAGCAGGGTAAAACCCAGCACGATGCCCTTGAGCTGCAGGGCGATATAAGGCAGCACGCTGACCAGGCACAGTAGCGCAACCACCACGCCCAGCCCCTGGGACTTGCCGTAACGCGAGGCGATGAAGTCGGCGATGGAGGTGATATTTTCCTGTTTGCTGATCGCCAGCATGCGGGCGTACAGCCGCCAGCCCAGCATGAACAGGATCACCGGACCGATATAAATAGGCAGAAAGTCCCAGATCTGGCCCGCCGCCATTCCTACCGCACCGAAGAAGGTCCAGCTGGTACACCACACCGCCAACGACAAGCTATAGACCCAGACCCGCACACGCGGGCTGAACTCGTCGGTCTGCCGATCACCCCAGAAGGCGATAGCAAACAGGCAAGCCATATAGATCAGGAAGGTGGACGCAACCAGTCCGCCGGAAAGCATCATTGACGGTCAATCTCGGAAATGGAGAGTGCGTAGTCTGGCAGGCAGCGACCGCTTTGCCCAGAAGCGGCGCCTCATACCTAAGTCGAAGTAGACTTCAATTGCTCAGCAACACCAGCGCCCAGACCACCGCGATCAGAAACAGGCTCAACATCTGCGCGGCGCTGCCCATATCCTTGGACGCCTTGGACAAGGGATGGCGTTCCAGGGAAATGCGATCGATAGCCGCTTCGATGGCGGAATTCAACAGCTCCACCACCAGTGACAGCACCACACAGGCGATCAGCAGTGCTCTGGCTGGCGCCGAGACCGGCAGTACACAAGCGATTGGGACCAATACCATCGCCAGCCAGACCAACTGCCGGAAGGCCGCCTCCCCCTGGTAGGCCACCTTGAGCCCATCCAGCGAATAGCCGCAGGCAAGCCAGATGCGCCTGACGCCTGTGATGCCTTTGTAGGGGTTTTCCGGCGGCTCCATGTCAGGAGTGCGACTGGCGGCCCGACCTGGCCAGCTCCATATGCTGCAGCGCCAAGGCCGCCTGGGTACGGGTGCGTACACCCAGCTTGCGGAAAATAGCCGTTACATGCGCCTTGATGGTCGCTTCGGAAACGCTCAGTTCATAGGCTATCTGCTTGTTCAGCAAACCATCGCAGACCATGCTGAGCACCCGGAACTGCTGCGGCGTCAGGCTGGCCAGCTGGGTACTGATGGCTTCCTCCTCCGCACTCAGCGGAGCGACATTCTCATCAACCTGTGCCGGCCAGCAGACATCGCCATCGAGCACGTCCTGCACCGATTTCTGGATATTCTCCAGACTGGAGGATTTGGGGATAAAACCACTTGCGCCGAAGTCCCGCGCACGCTTGACCACCGCGGCCTCTTCCTGGGCTGATATGACGATCACCGGGACATGAGGATAATGGCTACGCAGCAATACCAGGCCGGAAAAACCGTGGGCGCCCGGCATGTTCAGGTCGAGCAGCACCAGATCCCAACTACTGCGCTGGTCGAGCAGGGCCTGCAACTCGGCAATCGAACCGGCCTCGGTCAGCTTGATCTCGGCACTCAGGCCACTGCTCAGCGCCTGAAACAGAGCGCTGCGAAACAATGGATGATCGTCCGCAATCAGAATCTCGTAGATAGGCCCCATGCCGCTTCCTGCCTGTGTTGTGTGTCCGGATATGTCATCGCGCAGCGACACAGCCTGACATTGGAGACAGCATCCGTCAATTTGTTTACCGGAACCCAACAGCACACGCGGTGTCTTTCTCCGGTTGCGCTGCTGGCGGGTGCCGCCTGCTGGGCAATCCATGTGTTGCTGGCCGGCATACTGGCCATACGATATGATCCGATTCGCGTATCCTTTATTCAGTTCAGCATCTGCGCCCTGGCTAGCCTGGCACTGGCGCTGCGGTTCGAGAGTATCGACCCTGATGCCATCCGCTGTATCGGCAACACCGCCAAGGTCCGGCCGCTGTTCAGCAGGAGCCAGCCGACCACCACTGAGGAAAATTCATGCCCCCTCAGAACCAGTAGGAGCGATGAAGGTCACAGATGTACGCTCGCAGATATGAACACAGCCCGGTGGAGAACCTATGCGTTACCTTATCGTCATGATTGCCCTGTTGATCGCCCTGCCCAGCCAGGCCGCATCTTTGCGCGAAACCCGTCTGGAAGCGACGTTGAAGAGTGTCGCTCAGCAAAGCAGCAAGGGTACCCCGCGGCAGGTCAATGCCAATATTGTGGATGAAGGCTTCACTGCCGAAGGGCAGGAGCTCATCAATCACCTGACCGTGGACCCTGCTTATGCCTCGCGCATGCAGAGTGACCCACTGGTAGTGCGCAGCCAGCTGCAAAGCAGTGTTTGTGCCGACCAGCGCTTTCGCCGTCTGCTGGACATGGGTGCCACGTTGACTTACCACTTCGTGCTGGCTGACTCCAACCAGCCGGTGCTGACCCAGAGTTTCGTGGCCGATCACTGCCAGGCCATGTAAGTCACGTCGGGATCAAAGTAGCCCCACATGGAGTCAGTTCGAGAAGTAGCCACCGAAGCCGCGATATTGCATGAAGCGTTGCTGCCTCGCTCGCTCCTTGAGGTCACTGGCCGGACCTTCAGGGAAGCGTTTGGCGAAGGCCATCTGGGCCAGAGCGGCCCAATCCCAGGCACCATCACGCAGTACTTCGTCGATCAGCCGCTCGGCCACGCCGCGCTGGCGTAGCTCTTCGCGCAGCCGGACCGGGCCATAACCGCGCTGGCTGCGGGAATAGACGTAAGCCTCGCAGAAGCGCTCATCGCTGAGCAGCCCCTGCTCCTGCAACCGATCCAGCTCCACTTCCGCCATCTCGGTTGCTGCGCCCCGCTGGCGCAGCTTGCGCACTAGCTCGGCGTAGCTGTGTTCGCGCCGGGCCAGCAGATCCATCGCCGAGCGGCGGATAGCCGCCGGGGTATCCAGGCTCTGTTTACCTAACACGCGTCAGTTGCCGATATCAGCCGTCGAGATCGGCATTCTCTTCGACCGCAGCCGTCTTGCTGCTGGCCTTGGGAAGCAACTCATCACGGATGGCCTTTTCGATCTCATCGGCGATCTGCGGGTTGTCAGCCAGGAACTTGGCCGCATTGGCCTTGCCCTGCCCGATCTTGTTGCCCTTGTAGCTGTACCAGGCGCCGGATTTCTCGATCTGACCGATCTGCACGCCCAGGTCGATGATCTCGGCATTATGGTAGATACCGGTGCCATACAGAATCTGGAACTCAGCCTGACGGAACGGCGGCGCCACCTTGTTCTTCACTACCTTGACCCGGGTTTCGCTGCCGATCACCTCGTCGCCTTCCTTCACCGCACCGGTGCGGCGAATATCCAGACGCACCGAGGAGTAGAACTTCAGCGCGTTACCGCCGGTGGTGGTTTCCGGGTTGCCGAACATGACACCGATCTTCATGCGAATCTGGTTGATGAAGATCACCAGACAGTTGGCGTTCTTGATGTTACCGGTAATCTTGCGCAGCGCCTGGGACATCAGACGAGCCTGCACGCCGACGTGGTGGTCACCCATGTCGCCTTCGATTTCGGCCTTGGGCACCAGTGCCGCCACGGAGTCGACGATGATCACGTCCACGGCGTTGGAGCGCACCAGCATATCGGTGATTTCCAGTGCCTGCTCACCGGTATCCGGCTGGGACACCAGGAGGTCATCCACATTCACGCCCAGCTTGCCGGCGTACTCCGGATCGAGCGCGTGCTCGGCATCGACGAAGGCGCAGGTGGCGCCGCTTTTCTGCGCCTGGGCAATAACCGACAAGGTCAGCGTGGTTTTACCGGATGATTCCGGACCGTAGATCTCGACGATCCGGCCCTTGGGCAGACCGCCCAGGCCCAGGGCGATATCCAGGCCCAGCGAGCCGGTGGAGATCGACGGGATCGCCTGACGCTCGTGGTCGCCCATGCGCATGACCGCACCCTTGCCAAATTGACGTTCAATCTGACTCAAAGCCGCTGAAAGCGCCTTCTTCTTGTTGTCGTCCATTGTGCATCCTCTGGTATGGGGGTACGCGAGCGCCCCGGAAAAATGGAAAATCAAAACACTGTATGTATGGTCAGTGATTATTCCACAGTTGTCCGGAATCGCCTACCCCCTTTCATCGAGACTGTGCGGCGATTGGCAACGCCTTCTGCTTCGCCCCTGCAACGACATCTACAGACACCTTAGGGAGCGGCTTGCCCGCGAATGGGTGCCGAGCAACGCTATCGCGCTCTCGCCAACTTCTCCAGCTCCATAATCAGCCCCTCCAGGCCATGCAACACCGCCTGGGCGCGCACGTCCCGGCGGCTGCCCTGGATGCGCCGACATTGACTGAGCACACCTCGATCACGGACAGCCCAGCCAAACCAGACGGTACCCACGGGCTTGTCCGGCGTGCCGCCCTCGGGCCCGGCAATCCCGCTCACCGCCACCGCCAGATCCGCCCCGGCAGCCTCCAGCGCTCCCTCCGCCATGGCCCGCACTACCGGCTCGCTGACTGCGCCGAACTGCAGCAGGTCCTCTTCACTCACATCGAGCCAGCGCACCTTGCTGTGATTGGCATAGGTGACGAAGCCGGTATCGAACCAGCCGGAACTGCCGCTGACCCGGGTTATCGCCTCGGCAATTCCGCCGCCGGTACAGGATTCGGCCGCGGTCACACGCAGGCCCTGCTGACGCAATGCATTGCCCAGTCGGGCGGCGGCGGAATCGATCAGGGGATCATATTGCGACATCGCATGCTCCTCATTCTTACGCTTAAAAGACGGCACCGTTTGTTAGACTATGCCCTTTTCTTGCAGAACTATCGATCAGGGACCTTCATGAGCCGCGCCGAGAAATCCGTTACCCACACGCCGATGATGCAGCAGTACTTTGGCATAAAGCAGCAGCATCCCGATCAGTTGCTGTTCTATCGGATGGGTGATTTCTACGAGTTGTTCCACGATGACGCGAAAAAAGCCGCGCGGCTGCTGGATATCACCCTCACCGCCAGGGGTAATTCCGCCGGCCAGCCGATCCCTATGGCCGGCATTCCCTTTCACGCCGCCGAAGGCTATCTGGCCAAGCTGGTCAAGCTCGGTGAGTCGGTGGTCATCTGTGAGCAGATCGGCGACCCGGCTACCAGCAAGGGGCCGGTCGAGCGGCAGGTGGTGCGCATCCTCACTCCCGGTACCGTAAGCGACGAAGCATTGCTGGATGAGCGCCGCGACAATCTGCTAGCCGCGCTGGTGGGCAACGAGCGACGTTTCGGCCTGGCCACCCTGGATATCAACAGTGGCCGCTTTACCGCGATGGAACTGGGCGGCTGGGAAACGCTGCTCGGCGAACTGGAGCGCCTGGCGCCGGCGGAACTGCTGATTCCCGACGACTGGGAAGCCAATACGCCGATCGAGCGGCGCCGCTCGGTGCGCCGCCGCGCGCCATGGGAATTCGACCAGGACAGCGCTTTCAAGACCCTGACCCAGCAGTTCGCCACCAAGGATCTGGTCGGTTTCGGTTGCGCCGACCTGACCCTGGGCCTCGGCGCTGCCGGTGCACTGCTTTGCTACGCCAAGGAAACCCAGCGCACCGCCCTGCCGCACCTGCGCAGCATTACCCAGGAGCGCTTCGAGGACAGCGTCGTGATCGACAGCGCCAGCCGCCGCAATCTGGAGATTGATTGCAACCTGGGCGGCAGCCGCGACAACACCCTGCTCGATGTGCTGGACCACAGCGCCACCGCCATGGGCAGCCGTCTGCTGGCCCGCTGGCTGAACCGCCCGCTGCGCGACATGGCAGTGCTGCAGGCGCGCCAGGACAGTATTGCCGGGCTGATCGATGGCTACCATTACGAGACCATTCACCCGGTGCTCAAGGGCATTGGTGATATCGAGCGCATTCTCGCCCGCGTCGCCCTGCGCTCGGCCCGTCCGCGGGACTTGGCGCGTCTGCGCGATGCACTGGCCACCCTGCCGGAGCTACAGGCCACGCTGGAGCCGGTAGCCACCCCGCACATAGCGCAGCTGGCGAGGATCGTATCTACCTATCCAGAACTCGCCGAGCTGCTGCAGCGGGCGATCATCGACAACCCGCCGGCGGTAATCCGCGATGGTGGCGTGATCAAGACCGGTTATGACAGCGAACTGGATGAACTGCAGAACATCAGCGAGAACGCCGGTCAGTACCTGATCGACCTGGAAACCCGCGAGCGCGAGCGCACCGGCCTGTCCACCCTCAAGGTCGGCTACAACCGCGTGCATGGCTATTTCATCGAGCTGTCCCGCGGCCAGTCGGCCGAGGCCCCGGCCGACTATATCCGCCGGCAGACGCTCAAGGGCGCCGAGCGTTTCATCACCCCCGAACTCAAGGAGTTCGAAGACAAGGCCCTGTCGGCCCGCAGCCGTGCCCTGGCCCGGGAAAAGCAGCTGTACGATGAACTGCTTGATCGCCTGAATGATGATCTGGCCCACCTGCAGGACAGCGCCGCCAGCCTGGCCGAGCTGGATGTGCTGACCTGCCTGGCGGAGCGCGCCGCCAGCCTGGATTACTGCCGACCGACCTTTGTGTCCGGCAGCAGCCAGCTGTGCATCGAAAAGGGCCGCCACCCGGTGGTGGAAAAGGTGCTCGACGGCCCCTTCGTGGCCAACGACCTGCAACTCACCGCCGATACCCGCATGCTGGTCATCACCGGCCCCAACATGGGTGGTAAATCCACCTATATGCGCCAGACGGCATTGATCGTACTGCTGGCTCATATCGGCGCCTTCGTACCGGCGGCGAAAGTTGAGCTGTCGCCAGTCGATCGCATCTTCACCCGCATCGGCTCCAGCGATGACCTGGCCGGTGGCCGCTCGACCTTCATGGTCGAGATGAGCGAAACGGCCAATATCCTGCACAACGCCACCGACTGCAGTCTGGTGCTGATGGACGAGGTGGGCCGCGGCACCAGCACCTTCGATGGCCTGTCGCTGGCCTGGTCCGCCGCCGAATACCTGGCCCAGGTGCGGGCATTCACCCTGTTCGCCACCCATTACTTCGAACTGACCGCGCTGGCCGATAGCGATCCGGGGGTCGCCAACGTGCATCTGAACGCCACTGAACACAACGAGCGCATCGTGTTCTTGCATACCGTTCTGCCGGGCCCGGCGAGCCAGAGCTACGGCTTGCAGGTAGCTCAACTGGCCGGCGTACCGCGCCCGGTGATCGACCGGGCGCGGCAGCATCTGGCGGACCTGGAACAGCAGAGCCTGCACCAGACGGCGAGCGGATCGGTACGGGACAGCATGCCGCTTCAGAATGATCTGTTCGCCGCGGCGCCGCATCCGCTGGTGGAGGCTCTCCAGCGCCTCAAACCGGACGAATTGAGTCCGCGCCAGGCACTCGAGCTGCTGTATCAGTGGAAGACGGAGTTGGGCTGAAATAGCGACAAATGATAGCCATTATCATTAAAGCTGCAGCCAAATGACGCAAGCGGGTAAAAAACATCCAGCGAAGTGCCCCACCGGGAAATTTGCTGCTAGAATACGCGCCATCTTTTGGCACGCCTTTTGGGAGACCTACCATGACCTTTGTTGTGACCGACAACTGCATCAAATGCAAGTACACCGATTGCGTTGAAGTATGTCCTGTCGACTGTTTCTACGAAGGTCCGAACTTCCTGGTCATTCATCCCGATGAGTGCATCGATTGCGCCCTGTGCGAGCCCGAGTGCCCGGCCAATGCGATTTTTGCCGAAGATGAGGTGCCGGAGAATCAGCAGGCCTTCATCGAGCTGAACGCCGAACTGGCCGACGTGTGGCCGAATATCACCGAGAAGAAGGACGCCCTGCCCGACGCCGAAGAATGGGATGGTGTGGCGGACAAGCTGGAGCATCTGGAGCGCTGAGTTCCGGGCCCCATGGTAGGAAAAAGGCTGATCATCCGATCAGCCTTTTTTATGGCACCTGTTGGCTTACCCCGCCGCTCAACGCGAGCGCGGCATGCCCAGGCCAAATTGCGCAATCAACTCCCGCTGAATCTCGTTGGTACCGCCACCGAAGGTCAGCGTGACACAAGCGCGTACATCGTATTCCAGCTCACCCTGCAGGAAAGCCGCCGCACTGCCCTCGCGGACCAGCCCATTGGCGCCAACCACCTCGCTGAGCTTGCGCAGGATATCAACCACCGCCTCCGAACCAAATACCTTGGTGGTCGAGGCCAACGCCACATCCATCCGCCCCTGATCCAGGTCGGCAGCAATACGGAAGTTGATCAGGCGCATCGCCTCGATCTTGGCATAACACTCCGCAAGCAGACTGCGTACCCAGGCCTGGTCCGCGGCGCGCCGGTCCTGTTCATCCTCCGCCCGCGCCCACAAATAGACCTTGCGGAAAATGCCCACCACCCGGTCTGACCAGGAACCCAGCCCCAGCCGCTCGTGGTTGAGCTGGGCAGTAACCAGTTGCCAGCCTTTGTTCAGCTCACCGACCAGACGGTTGTTCGGCACGAACACATTGTCATAGTAGGTGGCTGCGGTAGGGTTGCTGCAGGTCGGGATCAGGGTATGGGAAAAGCCCTCGGTCTTAGTATCGACAATGAGGATGGAGATGCCTTTATGCCGCGCCTCTTCCGGGTTGGTGCGTGCAGCCAGCCAGATGTAATCGGCGGAATGGGCACCTGAGGTCCACAGCTTGTTGCCATTGACGACAAAGCCATCCTCTTCAACCCGCGCCGTGGTCTTCAGCGTCGCCAGGTCTGATCCGGCGCCCGGCTCGGAGTAGCCGATGGCGAAATGGATTTCTCCGGCAGCGATGCCCGGCAGGAAGCTTTCTTTCTGCTCAGGCGTGCCGTGAGCCATCAACGCCGGTCCCACGGTGCTGATGGTAACGAAAGGCAGCGGTGCACCGGCGATGTTGGCCTCCTCGAAGAAGATCAGCTGCTCGGTGGGGCCGTAGCCCTGTCCGCCGTGCTCCTTTGGCCACCCTACCGCCAGCCAGCCATCCTGACCCATTTGCCGAACCAGCCGGTTCGACGTGTCCGAGCCCTCCGCGCCGCGCAGCTCGCAGCGCAGCTCATCGGTCATCAGGTTATTGAAGTAATCCCGTACCTCAAGACGCAGTTTTTTCTGTTCCGCGGTCAGATCGACAAACATGCTGCGCTCCTCAGGCTACGCCCAGAATCAGGCCGCTGGTCGGCACGCCGGTGCCAGCGGTAACCAGTACGTTCTCCACGTTGGCTACCTGGTTCACCGAGCTGCCACGCACCTGGCGCACACCTTCGGCAATGCCGTTCATGCCGTGGATGTAAGCCTCACCCAACTGCCCGCCGTGGGTGTTGATCGGCAGGCGTCCACCGCGGGCATGGTGCCCGGCGCGGATAAAGTCCTTGGCACCGCCACGATCGCAGAAACCGAATTCCTCCAGCTGCGGCAATACAAAAGGCGTGAAGTGGTCATAGATCACCGCTGTCTGGATCGCATCCGGACCCAGGCCGGACTGGCGGTAGATTTCCTTGGCTACCACGCCCATCTCCGGCAGGCCGGTGATGTCGTCACGGTAAAAGGAGGTCATGCTCTGCTGGCCATCGGCAATGCCCTGGGACGCCCCTTTGATGATCACCGGCTTCTGTTGCAGGTCACGGGCCCGCTCGACCGAGGTGATGACCATGGCGACCGCGCCGTCTGACTCCTGACAGCAATCGAGCAGGCGCAGCGGATCGCAGATCCAGCGCGAGTTCTGGTGATCTTCCAGGGTAATCGGCTTGCCGTAGAAGAACGCGGCCGGATTGGTTGCGGCAAAGTCGCGCACCGCTACCGCAATGCGACCGAAGTCTTCGGTAGTAGCGCCGTAGGTGTGCATGTAGCGCCGGGCGAACATGCCCACCCAGGAAGCCGGGGTATGGAAGCCATGGGGCATGTACCAGCCATAGTTGACGTTGTCGAACAGCGGCGTGTCACCGAAGCCGTAGCTACCGGTACCAAAGCGGTACCAGGAGCGCTCGTTCATTGCCCGGTACACCACCACGGTCTTCGCCACACCGGTCGCCACAGCCATGGCCGCATGCATCACCGGGCCGCAGGCGGCGCCGCCGCCATGGGGTACCTGGGAGAAGAACTTGACCTGGTCGCAGCCCAGCAGTCGGGCGATCTCGTATTCCGGTACCTTGTCCACCGAGTAGGAACTGAAGCCATCCACGTCCTTGGGGTCGATACCGGCGTCGGCCAGCGCGGCCAACGTCGCTTCCATCGCCAGACGCAATTCGGTGCGCCCGGAATTCTTGGAAAACTCGGTGGCGCCCAGGCCAGCGATCGCGGCCTTGCCGGAAAGCAATGCATCATTCATCTTCGCGTCTCCGTTATGCGGGCAGAACCAGGCTGACCGTACCGGCCGCGTGGTTACCCATGGAATTCTTGCCCTTGAGGCGGATCACGATTGACCGAGTGGCCTCATCGCGTTCGGTTACTTCACCGCTGAAGATCATGGTGTCGCCGGGGTAGTTGGGTACGCCCAACTTGATCTGGATATCACCGAAGCTGACCAACGGGCCGGCCCAGCCCTCGATGAAACGCTGCACCAGCGCTGTGGTGGTCAGGATGTTCATGAAGATGTGCGGCGAGCCCAGTTCGCGGGCGGCCTCCACATCATGGTGACCGGGAAAGTAGTCACGGGTGGCGATCGCGCCGCCATTGATCAAGGTCACGGTGATTGGAATCGCCAGCTCGGGCAGTTGCTCGCCGAGGCTGGTTTCAGCAAAGGTTCTGGTTTTCATCGAGGTCATATTTCCATCCAAGCTTGTCATTGTTGGCCAGCCAGTCACCGAGACGCTCGAGTGTGGCGGCAGATCCGCCCAGCACCAGGCTCAGGTAACGGCTCCAGTAGAGAAAACGGTGGATCGGATAGGTCAGATCGACGCCGATGCCACCATGTACATGCTGGGCCTTGTGACCGATCAGGTGCGCGGCCTCGGTACACAGGTAACGGGTGGCGAAGGCTTCCGAGTCGCTGGGCAGCCCGTTGTCCAGCCGATAGCACAGCTGATACAGCGAGGTGCGCAGCCCCTCAATGGCAATATGGCAGTCAGCCATGCTCATCTGCACTGCCTGAAAGGTACCGATCGCCCGGCCGAACTGTTCGCGCTGGTTGACGTACTCCACCGTACGCCGCACCTGCTCCTCGCTGACGCCCAGCTGCGCCGCTGCCACTGCCGCAATCGCCCGCTGTTCAAGCCAGGGCAAGGCCGCGACCGGCAGCAGTTGGGTAGCATCGATCAGTACATTGCGACACTGCACATCGGCCACCGCCAGACCATGGTTGGCCACGCCGGCGATCAGTTCCACGCCTTCGCTGCGCGTATCCAGCAATACCAGGCGCGGGCCATCGGCAGTACTGGCCACAAGCAACAGCTGATCGGCCTGGGCCGCTACATCCACTGCATTGGCCTGGCCCTGCAGCAGCAGCCGGCCATCCTGTTCACCCAAGCGCAGGCCCAGGCCGCGGCTGGCCGCCAGCCCCTGCAGGGAAAAGCTCAACAGCACGCTACCGGCAGCTGCCCGCTCAACCAGCTCACGCTGGCTGTCAGCGGCATATTCAGCCAGACAGGCCGCGACCAGCTGGTGCTGCCACAGCGGCACCAGGCCAAGGCCGCTGCCCTGGGCGCGTAGCACGCAATGCAGGTCGGTAAAGCCCATGCCGCTGCCGCCGAAGGCTTCCGGAATCGCCAACGCATGCAGGCCGGTCTCGATACAGGTCTGCCACAGCGGCTGCATGAATGGCTCACCGGCCAGATCAGCTTCGCGCATGCGCTCATCGGTGCAGTAATCACGGAACACGCTATCGGCCATCTCGGCAATCGCGCGCTGGTCGTCGCTCAATGAAAAGTCCATGGACGCCTCCTGTTAGGCCACCGGGCGGAATTGCGGCAGGGTCTGCCGGTCATCGAAACGATGGAATTCCACTTGCAGGCGCTGACCTATCTGCAACTGGTCGGCCTCGACGCCGACCAGACCGGCGATCAGGCGTACCCCCTCATCCAGCTCGATCAGACCGATCGGATTCGGGTAATCAAAGGGCGGCACTTCCGGATAGTGCATGACCACGAAGGAATACAGCTGAGCCTTGCCGCTGGCCTCCTGGGTATCCCACTCGAAGCTGTGGCACTTGATGCACACCGGCGCCGGTGGGTGGCGCAGGGTCTGGCAATCGGTGCAGCGCTGGATCAGCAGCTTGCCGGCCTCGCAGCCTTCCCAGAAGAAGCGGGTGTCGTCGCTCTTGCCGGGCAGCGGGCGCATGGCCTTGGGCGCCGCTTTCTGTTCTTCCGCTTTGGGTGCAGACGGACGCTGCGCCGGTTTGAACTTGAAGACGCGGAACAGTTGCTTGCCGACCTGCTCATCCGTGCCGCCATCCTCTGCCTGGGAGAAATAGGTCATCAGCACGGTGACGAAGAACCCCGTTCCCAGCGGCGTGGTTTTCTCCTCGCTGACCGAATCCAGGCGCGCGGTGAAATACAGGCGCTCGCCGGCAATGATCGGGCGATCGAAATACAGATCGGAGTTGACTGCCACCACCGCCGGATAGCCATAGGGCTCAATGAACTTGAGCACTTCGAAGTTGTTCTCGGTGCTGGAGCCTTCCGGGAAATTCTCCTGGTCCAGGCCACCCATGCACCAGATCTGCAACATGCCTGGCGGCGCCACCACGTCCGCATGCCCCTGGGCACGGGCAAATTCCGGGTCGGTATACAGCGGGTTATTGATCCCCATGATCTCGCACCACTGCCGGATCATGGGTGCATTCACCCGATCCCAGGCGTAGACGCGACCGTACTCGCGCCCGACCATGGCCTGTATCTTGTCTAGCAATTCTTGTTCAGCCAAGTTCGTCTCCTGATCGTTCTATTGGACGCTGCCGTTGTCGGCGTCGTCAGGTTGGGTCACGCCTTGCCGGCATTGGAGGCAGCCAGAAACGCTGGCCGTTCTCCGCCGCCGTGCAACAGCAGGTTGGTACCGCTGAAATAGGCCGCCATTGGCGAGCCGGCATACAGACAGGCATTGGCGATATCCTCCGGCTCGCCCATGCGGCCGGCGGGAATGCCCGCCCCCACCGCGGCAATACCGGCCTCGTCGCCATAATGCAGATGGGATTGTTCGGTGCGGATCAGCCCGGGACTGATGGTCAGCACCCTGACTTTGGGGCCCCACTCCACCGCCAGCGAGCTGGCCAGCGCCACGATGCCGGCCTTGGCAGCACCATAAACGGCAGTACCGGGCGAGGGACGCGAGGCGCTGACCGAACCGATAAAGATGATCACCCCACCCTCGGCCTGCTGCTGCATCAGCTGGTTGGCCTGCTGGGCGATGTTCAGCGGCGCCAACAGGTTCAGGCGCAGGATGCTTTCGCTGAAGCGCGGGGAGGCAGTGGCGGCCTCGGCATAGGGGCTGCCGCCGGCATTATTGACCAGCACATCGAGCCGGCCGGCCAGCTCGCCGATACGTTCGATCACGGCAGCCGTGGCCTCCACATCCCGCACATCGGCGGCCAGGAATTGCGCCTGGCGGCCGTCCGCCTCGGGCAGCTGCTCGGGCTCCTGGCGCCCGCAGACGAACACCTGCGCCCCGGCGGCCAGATAGGCACTGGCAATACCCGCACCAATACCCTTGGTGCCGCCGGTAACCAGCACCACCTTGCCGCGATAATCCAGTTGGCTGGGAGACTGCATACACCACCCCTCATTTGAAGTCATGGCCTCACTCTATGGGCTCGACCGTCTCCTCACTTCGTCTGAACGGACGATGAAGCACACCCATGCCAAACCAACAATCGAAGCCAGTTCCCATCCTCTGCAGCCATAGGCCTATCATGTCCTCATCCGACTCCCCCTGCGTCCTGCTCGACCTGCCCGCCCCGGGCGTGGCCAGGCTCACCCTCAACCGGCCGACAGTGACCAACGCCCTCAGCCTCGAGCTGCAGGCCCTGCTGGCCGAGCACTTCAGCCAACTGGCCACCGACCCGCAGATCCGCTGCATCATCCTCACCGGGGGCAACAAGGTGTTCGCCGCCGGGGGAGATATCTCCAGCATGGCGGGGGTAGGCGCCATCGATATCTACCAGCGCCATACCGAACGCACCTGGGCACCGATCCAGCATTGCCCCAAGCCGGTGATCGCTGCGGTGTGCGGCTATGCCTACGGTGGCGGCTGCGAGCTGGCGATGCATGCCGACATCCTCATTGCCGGGCGCAGCGCGCGCTTCTCCCAGCCGGAAATCCGCATCGGCATCATGCCCGGCATTGGCGGCACCCAGCGGCTGGTGCGCGCCGTCGGCAAGGCCAAGGCGATGCAGATGGCGCTGACCGGCCGCCCGATCAGTGCCGAGGAGGCATATGTCGCCGGGTTGGTCAGCGAGGTGGTGGAGGATGATCACGTACAGGACGCAGCCCTGGAGCAGGCCATATTGATTGCCGGGATGCCACCGCTGGCCGCCGAGCAGATAAAGGAAGTCATCCTCGCCGGGATGGACGCCTCGCTGGAGGCGGCGCTGGCACTGGAGCGTAAGGCCAACGCCCTATTGTTCGCCTCGCAAGACCAGAAGGAAGGGATGCAGGCGTTTATCGAGAAGCGCCGGCCAAGGTTTACCGGCGACTGACAAACAACAATCCCGCCGATGGCGGGATTGTTGTTTGCGGCGGTGGTCCGCCCTTGAAGGACGGCCCCCGGGGTCAGCGACCCGCGCGGCGTGCGGCCTCGGGGCCGAAGTCGCGGGATGACAGCCCACCCTGGTTGAGGAGAAAACCCTTGGGCTGCTGGTTGACCAGGTTGAACGCCAGGTAGCTGCGCGCCTGCAGGTCATGGTACAGACCGGCGCCGGCCTGCCAGGTCTGGGCTTCGGGCGCGTAGTAGTAGTTGACCATCGAGGTACGCCACAGGCCACCACGGGCATCGTAGTTATCGCCCATCACCATCAGCCAGGTATCCTCGTCCACGTACATGTGCCGCTTGGTGTACAGGCGGCGGTAGTTATCCTTGATGTTGGCTTCCAGCACCCACACCCGGCGCAGCTCATAGCGCATGTGTTCGGGCTTGACGTGCCCCGGGGTCAGCAGGTCTTCGTATTTCACATCCGGCGAGTGGATACGATAGGCGTTGGCCGGCACGTACATCTCCTGCTTGCCGACGATGCTCCAGTTATAACGCTGGCCCGAGCCGTTGAAGATCCGCACCTCGTCCACGGTGATGGTGCCGCCGGAGCCGGGGAACTGCATGTCGAAGCCGTATTCTGGCGACTGGCGCACGCGGCGGGTGCCCGGGTCATAGCGCCAGCTCTGGCGCGGCTCCTTGGTATGGTCGAAGAACTCGATCCCGGTGTTGATTTCGCCGCGGTCACGCTGGGGCAGCAGCGTCTCGTTGCGGTAATAGGACGAGGCGCCCTCGGTGGTGCCGATCTTGCCCGGCTCTAGCGGCGGCGCCAGGTTCTTCGAGGCTACCTGCCCCCAGGTGATGCGGCCATTGCTCAGTACGTAGGCGTTGTCCGACACCAGCTCTTCGGTCCAGGGGCGGTAGGTGAAGAAGGACGATGTCCACATCAGCTCCAGGCCGCTTTTCGGGAAGGGGAACAGGATGCCGCCGGTGGTCGCCTCGACGCCCTCGCCATCACTGACCAGCGTGGCCGACTTGGCATTCTGCAGGGTCGCCTCGCAAACGCTGTCAGGGAACCGGAAGTCCCGGCGGGTTTCGTATACCGGAATGGCAAAGGTATCGGGATAAGCCTCGAACAGGGCCTTCTGACCCGCCGACAGGCGCTCGGCGTGCTCGGCCATGTTCGCCGCGGTGATGGTGAACAGCGGCTTGTCATCGGGATACGGGTCTACCGGATGCTGGCCCGGCGTCGGCGCTTCCATGTGATCCGGCACACCCAGCCATTTGCCGGTCCAAGCCGTCAGGCTGCCGTCGGCGTTGCCCGCCTTCTCGGCGCCAACGCAGGTCAGGTCCTTGCCCAGGCGGGCGATTTCTTCGGGCGTGGCAGCGGCTTGCACCAGCCCGGCACCGAGCAGCATATTGGCGGCAACTACGGCCGCACCCAGAGGTTTGATCATGCGCATGCAGTTTGCTCCCTCAGAATGTGTATTTGACGTTGAATGACAGATAGTCGCGGTCCGCCATCAGGCGACCCTTGTTGACATCCGGCGATGACAGATAGTTGACCCAGGTGGTGCCGACCTCGAAGTTGCCCATGTAGCTGAAGTCCGCTCCCAGCGTCAGGGTTCTTTCATCGCGCCCCAGCCCCTGATAGGCACTGCCATCAAGATTCTGCTGCCAGGTGCCGGACAGAGCCAGATCCCAGCCGGTGAAGATGCTCGGGTAATCGAGAATCACGCTGAACCCGGCCAGGGTGCTGGAACGGGTCTGGGTGCCGTAGGTGTAGTCGTCGTCGGTGGAGATCACCCCGCCAGCGTCGATGTGGAGGGTGTCGACATCCATGATGCGCTGGTTGACCACCTCACTCATCACCGTGGTCTGGTTGGCCAGGCCGTTGGGCCCCATCATGTAGACGAAGTTGGCGCTGGTCATCAGCAGCTCACCGGTGGTCGGCGCACCGCCACGGGACGCCCTGGCGGAAATACCTTCAAAATATAATCCCTGTCTACAGCATCTATTGGACAAGTCTATTTAACGCATAAGCGACTGTAATACTTGTTATTTTTAAACGCATGCAGTTTTACATCATCGATGCATAAAAGCGACCTTCAGGAAATGGGCTTTTTTACACTCATAAGTGCAAAAAAAAACATTGCCATAATCTTTTCGATTGCTACATTAATCGTTGCCGTTACAACAAAATAAGAAAGAGAGAATAAAAATGATTCCATACTCAAAAATAGATTCAGAAAACCCAACCAGGTACGCTCGTGGATGGCATTGTTTTGGCTTAGAGCGCGATATTAAAAAAGGCGAAATTAAAAGTTTCGACGCCTTTGGGAGTAAAATCGTCGCGTACCGTGGCGAAGACAATCAAATTCGCGTATTTAACGCCTTTTGTCCACATATGGGTGCGGACCTCTCAATAGGCACAGTAAAAGGAAATAATCTCGAATGCCCATTCCATTCTTGGCAATGGGGGGACGGGGGAGCTTGTAAACACATCCCGTACGCCGACAGAATACCTCCCAAAGCGAGGTTAAAAGAATGGCCAACTCATATTGAAAACGAACTATTATTTATTTGGCACGACCACGAAGAATTGCCCCCCATAGATAATCAGAAAATACCGCCTCATAGAAGCAGCCACGAAAGGGACTGGTCGGACTGGACGGTTATTAGTCGCCCGGCGAACAGCAACTGCAGAGAACTGATAGACAACTTAGCGGATGTTTATCATTTTGAACCAGTCCACGGCTCCCCTGTAAGCAGTTACATAAACGTATCAGAAGGGCACAATTATTGCCAGATGCTTACAGGCGGGAACCAATTAATTGGTAGCGGCGACTCATTGAGCAGCGTGGCATTTTATCATGGACCTTCGTATGTGATAGCTGATATGGAAGCTGAGATGTGGGGGCATAAGATAGTATGTATCATGCTCATCGGTAGCGTGCCCATCTCACAAAATAAATTCATGATGCATTTCGGCATGAAGGTTAAGGCGGTACCTGAATTGTCATTTTCTGAGAATCAGAAGCTGATGGCTGAGTATATAGCGAATGGACAAGAAACTTTTTTCCAAGACCTTAGGATATGGGACACTAAAAAACGAGTTAACAACCCAGTCCTTTGTAGCGGCGATGGGCCAGTTTATCAACTCCGCGAGTGGTATGATCAATTTTATATTGACCGTGCTGACGTGCCTGAGTCGGTATTTAAGAAGAAGGTTTTCGTTTCACGTCAAAACAGCGATACCGAAAATTGGATAAGACGAGTTCACAATTGTGATCTGGAGGGAAATCCGCTACCTGCCGGCTCATCAGTTACCAAACCCATGACCCCTATACACTCTACAAAAGAGAATGTGATATGAATGTAAACTACCACAATAAATTTCCAACCGGGTGGTTCGGCGTACTATTTTCAGATGAGATAGCGTGCGAAGAAGTTAAAGCAATAAAGTACTTCAATAAAGACTATGTAGTATTCCGCGGAAAAAGCGGTGAGGTATCAATATTAGATGCCCATTGCCCACACTTGGGCGCGCATTTAGGTGGCGGTACCTGCGAAGGTGAAACAATCAAATGCCCATTCCACGGATGGGCTTTTGACATGTCCGGAAAGTGCGTAGATATTCCTTACTGCGATAGAATTCCCGTTAAAGCAAAAAAAGGGGAATTAAAGAAATACCCTGTACGAGAATTAAACCAAGTGATTCATATGTGGTTCGATCCGAACGGCAACGAACCTACTTGGGAAATTCCCGAAGGCGAAGGCATGAATGGACAGTCCGGATGGACAAAGTGGTATTTCAAAAGATGGCGCATAAAAACGCAAGGAAAGGAAATCATTGAGAACCTTGTCGATGGCCCGCACTTTGCGCATGTCCACCATGCCCCCATAAATACAATCGAAGTTAGTTTTGATGGACATATCGCTCAGCAGATAACCACCATTAAAGCACACCCTAGCCTTACAAACGACGGATCAGAACTAAAGACCGACGCAGTCTACTATGGACCTGCAGTTATGCATGTAAATATGCTTGGCAAGCACAAAAGCGTCCAAATTAATTATCATACTCCGATAGATCATGAGTATGTGGATCTATGCTATGGATTGAAGCTCTTCCGCGACCCCAGCTTACCCGACACTGGTGAAATTGCTCGTGATTATGCTGAGGCTGCGCATACATCTTTTGCTGAAGATGTCATTATATGGGAGAACAAGATATATAGGGACAACCCTTTGCTATGCGAAGATGATGGAGAGATCTTCCAATTGCGCCAATGGTATAGCCAGTTCTTTTAAATTCTTATCAGGGCTTTTAACTATCAAGGCTGCTATTAAACTTCCTAAATAGCAGCCTTCACTAAGCACATTCAAACTAGGAAACTATAAATCCATCAGAAGATAGCAGATACTTCTGAAGATCACTAACAATTAATTCTATTGCAGCTTGTACATTAATATCCAAAGGCACCGCACTAAGGCGCACTACATATAACTCACACCCTATTAAATCGACATCATGAAAAACTTTAGCGAGATTATCTTTTTCACTCACAAAGGAATCCAACAATATAGACAACCCCAGCCCCTGGCTAGTAGCCCTCTTTATTAGATCATAAGTATTGTACCGTGCGACTATGCACGCCTTATCGACTACATTGTCTTCAGTCCAGTTACTTAGAATTGATTCGGTTACGTTTTTGGTCCACCCAACCCATCTTTCTGAATCCCACTCTACATTGAGGCCCATTTGAAGATAGGAATCTGCTTTATAAACTGATGCGGAGAATCGGCCAACAAGAAACCCATCCATACCATCTTCTGGGACACTAGTTAATATTAAGGCGGCATCGGCCTTCCGTTGTTTGAGGTACTCCAATGGGCGAGCAACCAAGTCGGTGGAAATTCTTATATTATCGGTCATCTTTTGATCCTGCATGAGCGGATCTATTATTTCACTACATAGGCAAGTCGATACAGCCAGCCGGAGGCACCCAACGGCATCTGCCTCATGCTTTTTAATTTTCTCAGAGAACTCTCGCATCAGCTGGTCGACCTTATTAGAGCATGCTAAAACGTACTTTCCTACTGTTGTCGGATGGTAGCCTGTTGCAGTCTGCTCAAACAATGGCGCGTCTAGCTGTTTCTCTAGCGCATGAATGCGACGAGCGACTGTCGTCCTGTCAACGCCTAAGCGTCGCGAGGCCTCTATATATGATCCAGCTTTGACCGTCTCTAGGAAAAACTTTAAATCATTCCAGTCGACCATCTAGACCTCTCATAATATTTATAAATATCAATTATACCGTTGTAGGGTTTTGCGTAAGCTACAGATGATCATGAGACCTTGCTGCGTTGTAGGCGCGGACTCTCAGCCGACAAGGCAAAGACAATATCCTGCTCCCCTCACCGCTGACGATCGCGACCTTGTTTCCAAGCATTCTCATTATTCCCTTTCTAGATCTCTGTATTATGCTGAACAGCGGCGGCATGCCATGGGGCCGCGGGCCTGACGCTTGCCTGTGGTAAGTCAACCACAATGCTCCCTCAACTGCAGCGACCCCAAACCCAACCCGCACCATCCAAACCTTGCAGTTTGGACGGAGAGGGGGCGCCGCGGGTGACAACTACAAAAAGGGCGTCATGGACGCCCTTTGCAATTACCGTGAAGGATCGCTCAGCGGCCGCTGCGGCGAGCCGCTTCCGGGCCGAAGTCACGGCCTGACAGATCACCTCGATTGAGGATATAGCCCTTATCCAGCTCGTTAACCAAGTTGAAGGCCAGATGGGTTCGGGCCTGTAGGTCGTGATACAGCCCGACACCGGCCTGCCAGGTCTGCATTTCCGGGGCGTAGTAGGTGTTGATCATGGTGGTACGCCACAGCCCCCCGCGTGCATCGTAGTTATCGGCCAGCACCATCTGCCAGTTATCCTCATCAATGAAGATACGACGTTTGGTATACAAGTGGCGATAATTATCCTTGAGGCTGGCTTCCAGCACCCAGACCCGCCGCAACTCATAGCGCATATGTTCCGGATTGACATGACCGGGCGTCAGCAACTCGTCATAGGTAACGTCCGGCGAATGAATACCGTAGGCGTTGGCCGGAATATACATTTCCTGTTTGCCGACGATCTCCCAGTTGTAGCGCTGGCCAGATCCATTAAAGATACGCACCTCGTCCACCGTGATGGAACCGCCGGTACCGGGGAACTGCATATCGAAACCATATTCCGGCGACTGCCTTACGCGGCGGGTGCCTGGATCATACCGCCAACTCTGACGTGGCTCCTTGATGTTGTCGAAGAATTCAACACCAGTATTGATCTCACCACGGTCGCGCTGCGGCAATAGGGTCTCGTTTTTGTAGTAGGCCGAAGGCCCCTCGGTCTTGCCCAACTTGCCTGGCTCCAAAGGCGGAGCCAGGTTTCGCGAATGCACCTTACCCCAGGTGATACGGCCGTTGCTCAACACGTAAGCGTTATCTGAGACATATTCCTCAGTCCAGGCCCGATACGGGAAAGAAGAACCCCACATCAGTTCCAGGCCGGTTTTCGGGAAGGGGAAGTAGTAGCCCCCGGTAGTCCCCTCGATACCTTCACCGTCACTGACCACACGAGCCGACTTGGCATTTTCCAGCGTTGCCTGACATACCGTGTCGGAGAAACGGAAATCACGCCGGGTCTGATAGACAGGGATGCGGAAAGAATCTGGATAGTTCTCAAACAATGCCTTCTGCCCTGCCGACAGCCGCTCCGCATGCTCGGCCATGTTGGCGGCAGTAATGACGAACAGCGGCCTGTCATCAGGATAGGGATTCTGCGGATGAGCTCCAACTTCACCGGGCTCCATGCCATCGGGCCAACCCAACCACTTGCCAGTCCACTCGGTGATGCTGCCATCAGCGTTACCGGCTTTCTCGGCTCCGACGCAGTTCAATTCATTGCCTAGCTTGGCAATTTCCTCAGGCGTGGCCGCCTGGACCAGGCTAGCCGCCAGCAGTGTCTGGGCGGCGATGATGGCGAGCGCCATTGGTTTGATCATATGCATTGCCATAATCTCCCTCAGAAGGTGTATTTGACGTTGAATGACAAGTAGTCGCGGTCCGCCATGAGACGGCCCTTGTCGATATCCGGCGACGACAGATAGTTGACCCAGGTAGTGCCGATCTCGAAGTTGCCCATGTAACTGAAGTCCGCGCCCAGGGTCAGGGTCTTCTCATTCCGGCCCAGCCCTTGATAGGCGCTGCCATCGAGGTTCTGCTGCCAAGTACCGGACAGGCTCATATCCCAGCCGGAAAACACGCTCGGGTAGTCGAGGATGACACCCAGACCCAGCAGAGTACTGGAGCGAGTCTGGCCGTCGAAAACATAGTCGTCTTCGGTGGTGGTGACGCCATTGGCCGTCACCGACAGAGTATCCGCATCCAGGATATGCTGATTGGCCACTTCCCCCATCAGCGTGGTCTGGCTGGCGATTCTGTTCGGCCCCAGCATGTACATGAAGTTGGCGCTGGCCATCAACAGGTCACCGGTAGTCGGCGTAAAGTTGGATACCATCACGGGCGCATCCTGACGCAGACTGATATCAGAACCCAGTTGCACATCACCGACCTTGGAGCTGAGACTCAGACCGGTCAGCTTGATGTCCTCGAAGTAACCGAACTTGATAACCGGGCCCGCGGCATCCAGCTTGTTGATGGCATCCAGCGAGGAGTAGCGACTGTTACCCGCCATATCCAGGAACATGGAGGCGATGCGGTCGTGGTAGCGGTAATGATAGAGCCCGATTTCTGTATTGAAATCGATGTTCCAGCGCACACCCAAACCCCACTGACCGGAATCCCGCGGATCCTTATCGCCAGCGCTGGCGACCACGGCGCCATCGGGCAGGCTGCTTATAACCCCAGGTGCGAACCGCATGAACTGTCCGCCAGGACCGAAATAGTCGGTGGTACTGAAGAAGTCACCCACCGGGTTCAGGCGGGTCTTTTCCCACTCCAGCTGGTAGAAACCGGTGAACGCCCAATGATCATTCAACGCGTAGGTGAAGGAAACCTGGTTAACCGGCAGATAGGCGTCCTTGGCTTCGGTACCCGGTACGTTGAACTTGGTCGCATCTACCGGCGCCTGGCCCTGACTGATGTTTGGCCAGAACAGACTCTCGCCCCAGGCCACCAGATGCCGGCCCGCATTCAGCGACAGGTATTGCTCTTCGCCGATCGGCCAGTTGCCATAGACATAGGCATCCAGCAACTGAAAGCGGCTGCCACTCTCGCTGCGGGTCTTGCTGACGAAGTGCTGCTCGTCACCGCCCTGGCCCACCAGGCGGTTGACCGTGGCGGCGGAGTCGTTGTCGTTGGTGCCCTTGTAGACATCGTCATAAAAATGACTGGCACGCAGTACCGCACCGTAGTTGTCCTTGGTGGCGAGGATCTCGCCGAACAGGCTGACCCGGTTGTTCACCGGCGCATAGCGGTCGAAGTTGCGGGTGCCGTCGTCGTTGTTCAGCGCTTCCAGGTAGCGGCTGTCAGGGCCGCGGGTCCGGAAGGAATAGGTGTAGTTGGCAGTAATCTGGGAATCAATGCTCAGCCCGTTGCTGAAATCCAGCGAGGGCAAGGCAGTGGCCGTCGGGCTGTTCAACGCAACCGCAACGGCCATCGCCAGGGGTGTACCCCGCACTGCAAGGCGCGCAAGAGGGATCTTCTTGTTATTCACTGTCTGCTCCTGATGTTGTTGTTCGCACAGTGGTTTGCGAGCTTCAAGTATCAGAATGGCGACAGCGAACCGCATACCTCATACAGAGTATGAAGCGCTTTCTTCCTCTTGCAGCTGCCGAGCCAGCAGCAGCTTGTCCACCTTGTTCGAGGCGTTGGTGGGCAGTTGCTCGAAGAATTCCACCCGCCGCGGCACCTTGTAGTTGGCCATCCGCTCGCGGCTCCAGGTGATCAGCTCCGCTGCCGTCAGGGCCTCGCCCTGGCGCAGCACCACGCAGGCGCAACCGACCTCACCCATGCGCTCGTCCGGCACCCCCAACACAGCCACCTGGGCAATGGCGGGATGTTCGCTCAACGCTGCTTCGATTTCCGCCGGATAACAGTTGAAGCCACCGACGATGAACATGTCCTTGAGTCGCCCGGTAATGCGCAGGTTGCCCTGCCCGTCCAGGCTGCCGATGTCTCCGGTATGCAACCAGCCCTGGGCATCGAACGTATCCTGGGTGGCCCCGGGATCATCGAAATAGCCCTGCATCAGATGAAAGCCCCGCAGGCATATCTCGCCGTTGTGCCCCACCGGAACCGGCTTGCCCCCGGAGTCGAGGATCGCCAGCTCGGTGCCGGGAATCGGTTTACCACTGGTGCCGGCAATCACCTCGGCCGAGTCCGCCGGATCGCAGATCGTCGCCAGACCGCCACATTCGGTCAGGCCATAGGCGGTGGTGACCACCGCGCAGCCCAGCTCCTGGCGGATGCGCTGGATCAGCACCGGTGGAATGGTCGAGGCGCCGGTGACCGCGACCCGCAGGCTGGACAGGTCCTTGCGGCCCAGCTCGGGGTGATCGAGCATCGACAGGTACAGCGTCGGCGGCCCGGGCAGCACGGTGATGCGCTCCTCGGCCACCCGCCGGAAGACCTCATCGGCATCGAATACCGGTTGCGGCAGGATGGTTGCGCCGCCCAGCAGGCAGGTCAGCCAACCGGCCTTGTAGCCGAAGGAGTGAAAAAACGGATTGACCACCAGATAGCGATCCCCGGGCACCAGCCCGATGATCCGCACATATTCGTTGAAGGCGCGCAGGGACGGGCCATGGGCGCACATCACGCCCTTGGACTTGCCGGTGGTGCCCGAGGTGAACAGCAGGTCGGACAGGTCCGTCGGGGCGATGGAGCTGGCACTGGCCAGCGCCTGCTCCACGGGTACCTGCTCGGCACCGGCCAGAAACTGCTGCAGCTCCTGGTCGCCCGGCTGACTCGGCGCGGCACCGATGACAACCATGCGTTCCAGCGTGGCCGGGCGGTGCTGATCCAGCATCGCCGGGTAATCGGTCCCGAGGAAGCTGCCTTGGACGAAGGCCAGGCGCGCGCCGCTGCGGGCGACGATATCCGCCGCCTCGGCGCCCTTCATGCGGGTATTGAGCGGCACCAGCACCGCGCCGGCCGCCTGCAGCCCCAGGGCCAGCACTACCCACTCCACGCTGTTGGGCGCCCAGATCACCACACGGTCACCCTTGCCGATGCCGGCGGCGATCAACGCGCGCGTGACCTGCAACATGTATCCGGGCAGTTCGGCATAGGTGATGCGCTGCTCACCATGCTCCAACGCCGCGCGTGGGCCATGGCGTTCGGCAGCCTCCAGCACCAGTGCCGGGATGGATGCGGGCAGATCTTCAAAGCTCGGGTATACACTGGCCATGACTACTTGTCTCACTTGTTCAGTCGGGGAAACGCAAATGCACCCGGTCGCTGGTGGCGACCGCCTGGCAGGCCAGCGTCCAGCCTTCGTTCAGCTCCTGCTGGTCCAGCGCGTCGTTGTTCATCAGGTCCACGCTGCCTTCGACCAGGGTGCACATGCAGGACGCGCAGGAGCCGACCAGGCAGGAATGGGGCGGTTGCAGACCTTCGCGGCGCATGGCGGCCAACAGCAGTTCGCCCTCCTCGCAATCGATCTCATGGGTGCTGCCATCGAGCTCCACCACCAACCGGGTAGCCGCCGCCCCCAGGTGCTCCACCACCGATACATTCGGTTGTTCGCGCTCGCTGGGCAGCGAGACGAAACGCTCCACGTGCACTGCCTTGCTTGGTAAACCAGCCTCACCCAAAGCAGCGACACAGGCGTCCATGAAGGGGCCAGGGCCGCAGATGAAAGCCTCGGCGTGTTCGAAGCCAGCGGCCAGGTGGGCCAGTTGCGCCACACTCGGCAACCCCTGGACGCTGTTCAGCCAATGCACCACCTGCAGCCGCTGGGGATATTCGCGCACCAGCCCCTGGAGCAATTCCTGGAAGATCACCGATTTCTCATCCCGGTTGGCATACACCAGGCGCACCCGCCCCTGGGCCTGAGTCAGCACCGAGCGCAGGATCGACAGCACCGGCGTAATGCCGCTGCCGCCAGCAAACAGCAGGAAGTCGCCATCCAGGCTGCGCGGGACAAACACCCCAGCCGGGGCCAGCACCTGGACCCGATCCCCCGGCCGGACCTGATCACACAGCCAGTTGGAGCCCCGGCCGTCATCGACCCGCTTGACCGTCACCCGCAGGTTCTCGCCGGCAAAGGGCGAGCTGGACAGCGAATAACAGCGCGGCAACCAGTCATCGCCATGGGGAATGCGCAACGTCAGGAACTGCCCCGGGCGGTAACGGAAGCGCTCGGCCAGGTCCGGCGGCACTGCCATCTCGAAGGAGCAGCTGTCGTGGGTCTCGGCGATGACCGCAGTCACCTCCAGGGAGATATAGTCGGGCGTTGTCATAGTCAGATACTCATCAGAAATTGGCCGCTGTCCACCCGCAGCTCGATGCCGTTGACCGCCCGCGACTCGTCGGCGGCCAGATAGAGCACGGCCCCGGCTACGTCCTCGGGCAGGCAGGCACGGTTCATCGGGTCGTGGTCGATGGTCAGCAGCGCCGGGTCGATATCCTGGGGGTAGCCGCCACGGGTCATCGGCGTCATCACCCCATCGGGATGCACCGAGTTGCAGCGAATACGGTAGCGGCGGCGCCGGCAATGCACCGCCACGCTGCGAGTCAGGGCCGCCACCGCGCCCTTGCTCGCACCGTAGGCCAGGTAGTCATCCCGCGCCGCCAGCGCCGCGATCGAGGACAGATTGACGATCGATCCGCCGCCGCTGTCCTTCATCAACGCCACGGCGGTCTGGCAACCGAGAAAGACGCTGTCGGCATTAACCCGCAACAGGCGCTGCCATTGCTCGAAGGTTGCCTCCTCGATGCTGCCGGGCAGCAGGATACCGGCGTTGTTGACCAGCACATCCAGCCGCTGGTAGCGCTCACGCACCCGAGCCGCCAGGGCTTGCCAGGCCGCCGGATCGCTGACGTCCTGGTGCATGAAGGCCGCGCTATCGCCCAGCTCCGCGGCGATCCGCTCACCCGCCTCAAGGTTCAGGTCGGTCAGCAGCACCTGGGCCCCTTCGGCGATGAACAGCCGCGCCGTCGCTTCGCCGATGCCGCTGGCCGCCCCGGTCACCACTGCTACCTTATTCTGCAGTCGCTGGCTCATGCCGCCGCTCCTGCTGGACCTGGGCAATATGGTGCGCGGCGACATACCCGAAGGTCATCGCCGGCCCCAGGGTACCGCCGGCGCCGGGATAGGTGGTCCCCATCACTGAGGAAGAGGTATTGCCGATGGCATACAGGCCGGCGATCGGCTCGCCCGACTCATGCAACACCTGGGCGTGCTCATTGGTCAGCAACCCACCCTTGGTGCCGATATCGCCGGCGTACATGGGCATCGCGTAGAAGGGGCCTTTTTCCAGCGGCGCCAGGCAGGGGTTGGGCTTGACGTTGCTGTCGCCGTAGTAGCGATCGAACACATTGCCGCCGCGGCCAAAATCCTCATCGACCCCGCTGGCAGCAAACCCGTTGACCCGCTGCACGGTGGCGCTGAGCCCAGTGGCATCCACGCCGATCTGCGTGGCCAATGCATCCAGCGACTCGGCCTTGTAATAGACGTTGTTCAGCCAGGTCTTGCGCAGGCGGCTGTCGGGCATGATCTGCCCCGGCATCAGCGGGCCCATGGCATAGTTGAAACGGAACTTGCTGTCGAAAATCACCCAACCCGGAATGCTGGCACCGGTCTGCTGGTGGTCCTCATACATGGCGCCGACGAATTCCAGGTAGGGCGCCGCCTCATTGACGAAGCGCTTGCCCTGGCCGTTGACCACGATGGCCCCGGGGAAAGCGCGCTCGGCAAACACCCCGCGAGCGCGGTCTTCACCGGGCACCAGCAGGCTCGGCGCCCACCAGCCCCAATCCATCAGGTCGGTAGCCGCACCCAGTTGCAGGGCGGCTTCCAGCGCGGCGCCGGTGTTGGCACCGGCGGGCGTCGCGCTCCAGCTCACGTTGCTTGGCTGGGGGAGGTACTTGTCGCGCAGCGCCTGGTTCTGCTCGAAGCCGCCGGCCGCAAGAATCACGCCCTTGCGCGCGCCGAGACGCTGCAACTGCCCATCGCGCTCCACCAGCACGCCGGTCACCCGGCCGTCCTCGTGGATCAGCTCACGCAGATCAGTCTGGAGCCACAGGGCAATACCCCGGTCCAGCATGGAGGCCCGCAGGCTGGCTACCAGCGAGCTGCCCAGCGCCGCGCGGCGGTCTCGCCGGCTGTTGGTCTTCTTGCGCCAGCTGAAATCGAGCTTGTAGCGCAGCATCATCCACAGCACCATCAGGCGCCAGCCGCGGGATTTGGACATGGCGCGGTGCGCGTCCCGGGCGGTCCAGGCGATGCGGCCCATCAGCATATTGCCCGGCGAGCCTTCACGCATGGTGGAAAGCTCGTCACCCAGCTCGCTCAGGTCGAAGAGCTCCGGGTCCAGGCTGCGGCCACCCGGCAGCGAGCCCGGCAGGTGCGGGTAGTAGTCGGGGTACTTTTCCGCCACGGCATAGCGCACCCGGGTGTGCTTCTCCAGCCAGGCGATCATCTCCGGGGCCTTCTTCAGGTAGGTGCGCAGGCGACGCTCGTCGACCCGGTCGCCCACCGCGGCCTTCATGTAGGTCCAGGCCAGCTCTTCGCTGTCCTTGCCGCCCAAGGCGCGGAAGTAATGATTGTTGGGAATCCAGATGCCGCCGCCTGAAAGCGCCGAGGTGCCACCGTACTGCGCCGCTTTTTCCACCAGCAGGACATTCAGCCCCTGGTCGGCCGCGGTTACCGCAGCGGTCATGCCGCCGGCCCCAGAGCCCACCACAATCAGGTCATACATTGCGCTGAAATCGTTGTTGTTATGCATATCGATACTCATGGCCACTGTCAGCGAAAGGCCTCGCCGGCGCACCGCGCCGGCGAGCGTGATCAGACGTAGGGATCGGGGTTGGGCAGGCCCAGCTGCACCGCACCGTAGGTCCGGGCGAACGCCGCCACGTTATTGGAAATGTGGCCCCGCGCCTGGTGCAGATCGCGGAATACCCGCGCCACCGGGTTGGTGTTGTACAGCCCCGACGCGGCCATGCAGCGCAGCAGCTGATCCGCCTTGTCGGCGCAGATATTGGTCACGTAGGCCGACTGGTAACGGTACAGCAGGCGGGTTTCCACGTCGGGGAACTCGTTACGCTCGGCCAGCTCCATCAGCTGCGCCATGTTGCGCTCGAGCACCAGCCGGAGCTGGTCCAGGGTCAGGGTCGCGTCGGCCACCACTTCCTGGGCCAGCGGGTCTTCCGCGGTCTTGGCGCCGTGCTTGCCGATATGCTTGGCAGCATTGGCACGGAATTCGTTGATCGCCCCCTGCAACGCACCCAGGCAGGAGCTGGATACCGCGCGGGTAAAGATCTGCGCGAAGGGAATGGCGTACAGCGGATTGGTATTGACCAGGCGACCGGGGGTGGCCTCCATGCTGGTGTTGTTGGTGCGCTGGACCCGGTGGAACGGCACGAAGGCATCTTCCACCACGATGTCATGACTACCGGTGCCGCGCAGGCCCAGCACATCCCAGTTGCGCTCGATACGGTAGTCGCTGATCGGCACCAGGAAGGTGCCATGTTCGGCGCCCTCGCCATTGGCATCCGGCGGGATGATGCCGCCCAGCAGGGTCCAGGTGCAGTGCTCGCTGCCGCTGGAGAAGCCCCAGCGGCCGCTGATGCGATAACCGCCCTCGACCGGCGTGACCTTGGCGACCGGCATGTAGGTCGAGCCCACCAAGGTGTCGGGGTTGTCGCCCCACACATCTTCCTGGGCCTGCACGTCGAAGCGTGCCAGCTGCCAGGGATGTACACCCATCACGCCATAGATCCAGGCGGTGGACATGCAGCCTTCGGCCAGTGCCATCTGGATCTCGAAGAACCCACGCGGGTCCATCTCGAAACCGCCGAAGCGCTTGGGCTGCATGGCGCGGAACAGTCCCGCCTCGCGCATATCAGCCACGGTCTCGACCGGCACTTTCATGTCCCGGTCAGCCTGTTCGGCTCGCGCCCGCAGGGCCGGGATCAACTGCCGTGCGCTGGCCAGCAATTCGCGTTCTTTTTCACTTCTTTCGCGGGTGACACCCATCGTGTGCTCCTCCAGAGACTATCGGCAGCGCCCCTATGCGCAGCTGTTTCGATTATCTGGAGCCGGTGCCGGCCACTCATCGTCAAAGCGGACTATGGCTGGGCCAGTAGGCGAAAATGAGGTAATTCCGGCAACCGCAGAATAGCGGCAACGCCGAGCCACTGGTCGGTGGCCCAGCGCGCATAGGCGTGCAGGCATGGGGCAACTCCCGGCCAGGAAGGCCGAGAGACCCATCAACAGTGCGGGTTCAGCGGCTGATCTGCGACTGCATGACCGCAGTAAAACCCTCGTGGTAGGGCGGCAGCATGCCCCAGTCGCCGCGCGGGTCCGTGGCCGGCGCCTGGTATACCGTGCGCACGTGACTGAACTCGAGAAAGCCTTCATGGCCGTGGTAACGCCCCAGACCAGAGGCGCCGACGCCGCCGAAGGGTGCATTTTCCAGTGCCGCATGCATCAGCGCATCGTTGATGCTCACGCCGCCGGACAGGGTGTGGCCCAGCACATAGTCCTGCTCGGCCTGGTCGCTGCCGAAGTAGTACAGCGCCAGCGGCCGTTCGCCCTGATTGATCTCCTCGACCACATGGTGGATGTCGCTGTAGCTGAGCACCACCAGCGCCTGGCCGAAGATTTCCTCGCGCATGATGCGACTGGTCAAGGGCGGATTGATCACCAGGCTCAGGGGCCGCTTGCGCTGGCTGGCATCGAAAGCCACGTCGGGGCACTGGACAATCTCCACGCCCATGTCGCGGACCTCATCCAGGTAGGCATCAAGGCGCTGGAGATGGCGCTCATTGACCACACTGACCAGATCCGGGTTATCCGTCACCGTGGGGTACAACCCGCTATAGGCCTCGGCGAACTGGCGGATGAATTGTTCGCGCTGCGCCACCGGCACGAATACCCGATCCGGGGAAATGCAGATCTGCCCGCCATTGGTGCCCTTGGCAATGGCCAGCCGTCGGGCCGCCTCGGCGATATCGGCACTCTCACCGATAACGACCGGCGACTTGCCGCCCAGCTCCAGGGTCACGGGCACCAGGTTGTCCGCGGCCCGGCGCATGATGTCGCGGCCCACCTCGGTGCTGCCGGTGAATACCAGGTGATTGAAGGGCTGGCTGGCGAAGGCCTGCCCCACCTCCACCCCGCCGGTGATGATCGCCAGCTCAAGCGGGTCGAAGCGCTCGCCAATCAGCTGCGCCAAAAGCTCGGCGGTGCGCGGGACAATTTCCGATGGTTTGAGCACCGCCCGGTTGCCGGCGGCAAAAGCGCAAGCCAATGGGCTCAGCAAAGTAAACAGTGGTGCGTTCCAGGTGCCGATGATGCCGACACTACCCTTGGGCTGGTAACGAACCCAGCCCTGGGCGCCCAGCTGGTCATAGGGGGCAAACACCGGGCGCGGCTCGTCTGCCATCCAGCCCTCCAGATGATCGCGGGCATGCTTGAGTGAGCCCAGCGACCCCAGCACATCGTTCATCAGGCCGAAGCCCGGGTGGCGCCCGCCGAAGTCGGCATCCATGGCCTCGGCCAGCGGTTGATGGTGGTCGACCAGCAGATCGATCACCTGCTGAAGGCGGCCGCGGCGCTGCTCGGCACTGACCGGACCCTGCTGGTCAAATGCCTGGCGCTGAGCTGCAAGCAGGGAAGATAACTCGTCGATGGATTGCAGATGGGCACGCATGCAGCCTTCTCCTTGTTCTTGTTTGCCGTAGCATCGTAGTAGCCCGCAAGATAGATAAGCGCCCTGCCCCGCACCTCGTCCATTCGGACCAGTATCCCCGCTCTGCGTTAGTCCATAAAGACGATGACCGGCCAGTGTCCCCGCCCAATACTGCGGCCACTGAACCTGATTAATACGAGGCAGATATGACTGCTCAGGCAAGCTTCAATCCCAGGGCGTTCCGCGACGCCCTGAGCACCTTCACCACGGGCGTGACCATCATCACCACCCGTGCTGCAGATGGCTCACCGGTTGGCATTACCGCCAACAGCTTCAACTCGGTATCGCTCAACCCGCCACTGGTGTTGTGGAGTCTGGCCAAGTCCGCCTACAGCCTGGATGCCTTCGCCCATACCAAGCAGTGGAACGTGCATGTGCTCTCGGTAGAGCAGGAAGGCCTGTCGGGCCGTTTTGCCGCCCGTGGCGAAGACAAGTTTGCCGGCATCGAACTGGATCGCGGCATCAACGACATCCCGCTGCTGCACAACTGCACCGCACGCTTCCAGTGCCGCACCGCCTTCATGTACGAGGGCGGCGACCACATGATCTTTGTCGGCGAGGTGCTCGGCTTCGACCAGAGCCACCTGCCGCCGCTGGCCTTCCAGAGCGGGCAGTATGCCCTGACCGCACGCAAGCCGCGCGAAGGCGTGCGCCTGTCGCGGGTCGAGCAGGTCGCCCCGGACTGCAGTTATACCGAGGATCTGCTGGGCTACCTGGCCGGCCGCGCTCACTACCAGCTGGTGGCTTACCTGCGCACCCTGCTGCAGAACCACCAGCTCGACGAACACGCCTTCTTCGTGCTGTCGGTACTGAGCATCCAGGACAACCTGACCCTTAAGGAAATCAACCACTTCGTTGCTTATACCGGACGCGAGGTGTCGATCACCATGCTGCTGTTCCTGCAGAAACAGGGCTACATCGTGGCTGATGAACAATCCGGGGAACAGCGGTTCCTGTTGACCGGGGAAGGCCGCGAGGTCTCCCTGGAGCATGTGGCGCTGGCCAAGGCCGTCGAGGAAGAGGTCACCGAAAAGCTCGGCGTAGGCGATACCCAGGCGCTGAAGTTCCTGCTTAAGCGCCTGATCCAGGCGACCGACCCGGGTCTGCCCGATCTCTGGACCCTCGACGGCCCGGCTGATCAGCAACCTAACACTGATTAAGGGGCCGCGTCATGTCACTTCTTGAGCGATTTTCCCTGGAGGGCAGCGTGGCCCTGGTCACTGGCGCCGGCAAGGGTATCGGCCAGGCGATTGCCCTGGGCTATGCCGAGGCCGGTGCCAGTGTCGTATGCGCCGCCCGCACCCTGACGGATGTGGAAGCCGTTGCCGAGCAGATTCGCCGCCAGGGCGGGCGTGCCATTGCGGTCAGCTGCGATGTCAACGAGGCCGCCCAGCGCGAGGCCGCCGTTGCCGCCGCCGTGGAAGCCTTCGGCAAGCTGACCCATCTGGTCAACAACGCCGGCGGCGGCGGGCCCAACAGCCCGGTGAAACTGAGCTGGCAGGAGTTCGACCGCTCGCTGCACTTCAACGTCACCAGTGCCTATCACCTCATCCAGCTGTGCGCGCCGCACATGCGCGAGACCGGCCAGGGCAACATCATCAACATCACCTCAGGGGCGGCGCGCTATATCCAGCGCAATTTCAGCAGCTACGCCGCGGCCAAGGCGGCGTTGACCCATCTGGGCAAGATGCTGGCCCAGGACTTCGCCCCGGTAATCCGCATCAACGCCATCGCCCCGGGGCCGATCATGACCGATGCGCTGGGCGGGGTGATGACTGACGAAATCCGCCAGATCATGGAACGCAACACGCCACTGGGCTGCCTGGGCGAAGTAGAAGATATCGCCGCCGCGGCGCTCTACCTGGCGTCCCCGGCTTCGCGCTGGGTTACCGGCAAGGTCATCGAGGTCGATGGCGGCGCTGAAACCAGCGTCTTCCCTACCTGAACGGAACCCGATAATGGACGAACAACTGATCAAGGCGCTGGGCGATGAACTGCATGCCGCCCTGCGCGACCGCGCGGCGCTGGCGCCACTGACCGAGCGCTACCCGCAGATTACCCTGGACGATGCCTACCGTATTTCCCTGCAGTTCCTGCAGCGCCGCGAGGCGCTGGGCGAGCGGGTGATCGGCAAGAAAATCGGCGTTACCAGCAAGGCCGTGCAGGACATGCTCAATGTGCACCAGCCGGACTTTGGTTTTCTCACCGACCGCATGCAGGTGGCCGACGCCAGCGCCGTGAGCCTGGCCGAATACAACCTGATCGCCCCCCGCGCCGAAGGCGAGATTGCCTTCATCCTGGCCGAGGACCTGAACGGCCCCGGCATGACCGCCGGCGATGTACTGGCGGCGACCGAGTCGGTGGCGCCCTGCTTCGAGATTGTCGATTCGCGTATCGCCAACTGGCAGATCCGCATCGAGGATACCGTGGCGGACAACGCCTCCTGCGGGGTCTTCGCGCTGGGCGAGTCGCGCACCGATCCGCGCAGCCTGGATCTGGCCGCGGTTGAACTGAACATGCGCCTCAACGGCCAGCCGGCCGGTAGCGGCCTGGGTTCGGCCGTCCAGGGCCACCCCTGCGAGGCCGTCGCCTGGCTGGCCAACACCCTGGGCAAACTCGGGATCCCCTTCCGCCGGGGCGAAATCATCCTGTCCGGCGCGCTGGCGCCGCTGGTGCCGGTCAGTGCCGGCGACCATATCGACATGCACATCAGCGGACTGGGTAATGCCAGCCTGCGTTTCATCGACTAACGTCCGGAGGCAACCCATGAGCAAGAAGATCCGCTGTGCCCTGATCGGGCCTGGCAATATCGGCACCGACCTGCTGTACAAGCTGCAGCGCAGCGAGGTACTGGAGCCGGTGTGGATGGTCGGCATCGACCCCACCTCCGAGGGCCTCAAGCGCGCCGAGGAAATGGGCCTGAAGACTACCAGCGAGGGTGTCGATGGCCTGTTGCCGCACGTACGTGACGACGACATCCGCATCGCCTTCGATGCCACCTCGGCCTATGTGCATGCCGAGAACAGCCGCAAGCTCAACGAGCTGGGCGTATTGATGATCGACCTGACCCCGGCGGCGATCGGCCCCTTCGTGGTGCCCTCGGTGAATCTGCAAGAACACGCAGGTCAGCCGATTCTCAACGTCAACATGGTCACCTGCGGTGGCCAGGCCACCATTCCCATGGTCGCCGCGGTATCCCGTGTGCAATCGGTGGAATACGGCGAGATCGTCGCGACCGTGTCCTCCCGTTCGGTCGGCCCGGGCACGCGCAAGAATATCGATGAATTCACCCGCACCACCTCCGGCGCCATCGAGCAGGTGGGCGGCGCGAAAAAGGGCAAGGCGATCATCGTCATCAACCCGGCCGAGCCGCCGCTGATCATGCGCGACACCATCCACTGCCTGACGACCGACACCCCGGACCAGGCGCGCATTACCGATTCGATCCACAGCATGATTGCCGAGGTACAGAAATACGTGCCCGGCTACAAGCTGGTCAACGGCCCGGTGTTCGACGGCAACCGCGTGTCGGTGTTCATGGAGGTCGAAGGGCTGGGCGACTTCCTGCCCAAGTACGCCGGCAACCTGGACATCATGACCGCCGCCGGTGCCCGCACCGCTGAACTGTTCGCCGAGAAGATGCTTGATGGCAGCTTCGACCCCGACGCCATTGCCGCCACCCTGTAAGGAGCCGCCCATGAACCTGCAAGGCAAGAAGATCACACTGCACGACATGACCCTGCGCGACGGCATGCACCCCAAGCGCCATCAGATCAGCCTGGAGCAGATGCAGAGCATCGCCCAGGGCCTGGATGCCGCCGGCATTCCGTTGATCGAAGTTACCCACGGTGACGGTCTGGGCGGCAGCTCGGTGAACTACGGCTTCCCCGCCCATACCGACGAGGAATACCTGTCGGCCGTGATCCCGCTGCTGAAGAAGGCCAAGGTATCCGCCCTGCTGCTGCCGGGCATCGGTACCATCGACCACCTGAAAATGGCCCGGGAGATCGGCGTCAATACTATCCGCGTGGCCACCCACTGCACCGAGGCCGATGTGTCCGAACAGCACATCAACCTGGCCCGCAAGCTGGAGATGGACACCGTCGGCTTTCTGATGATGGCGCACATGAACAGCCCCGAAGGCCTGGCCGAGCAGGCCAGGCTGATGGAAAGCTATGGTGCCAACTGCGTATACATCACCGACTCGGCGGGCTATATGCTGCCCCATGATGTCAGCGCGCGGATCAGCGCGGTGCGCGCCGCCCTGCGCCCGGACACCGAGATCGGCTTCCACGGTCACCACAACCTGGCCATGGGCGTAGCCAACTCCATCGCCGCGATCGAGTGCGGTGCTACCCGTATCGACGCCGCCGCTGCAGGGCTGGGCGCCGGCGCCGGCAATACGCCGATGGAGATCCTGGTCGCCGTGTGCGCGCGCATGGGTATCGAGACCGGCGTTGACGTGTTCGGTATCCAGGACGTAGCCGACGACCTGGTGGTGCCGATCATGGACTTCCCCATCCGCAGCGACAAGGACGCCCTGACCATGGGCTACGGCGGCGTCTACGGCTCCTTCCTGCTGTTCGCCAAACGCGCCGAGAAGAAGTACGGCGTACCGGCCCGGGAAATCCTGGTCGAGATGGGCCGCCGCGGCATGGTTGGCGGCCAGGAAGACATGATCGAAGACACCGCGCTTACCCTGCTCAAGCAGCGCCAGGCCTGAGCCAGCGGCACCACCTGGGAGGTTCGAGCACCAGCTCGTACCAAGGCTAGCCGGCACCGCAACCGCTGCCGGCGGACTGGACTGGTCGAGTCGACCGCTGCAGACCCCGCCCGATCGGTCTAGCCGGGGGGAGTTGAGACTCCCAGGCCTGTTGTCCCCCCCAACCCAGGAGATCTACCATGTCGGCAACCGATATCCACACCAGCAGAGCCAGCCATACGGTACTGGCCCTGCTGGTCGGAGGTTACGCCAGCATCTTTCTCGGCCGCCAGATCATGGCGGTAATGATAGAGCCCATCAAACTCGAGTTCGGTGCCAGCGATACCGCCATGGGACTGATTTCCGGGCTGGCCTTTGCCGTGGCCTACGCCCTGATGGGCCTGCCTGCCGGGGGCCTGGCTGACCGCCACTCCCGGGTTCGCCTGTTGGCCCTGTGCGGCGTCGTCTGGGCGATTACCACGGTTATCTGCGGCTTTGCCGTCAGTTTCCCGATGCTGGTGGTGGCGCGCATGCTGGTGGCGGTGACCGAAGCACCGGTTACCCCTGCCTCCCTATCGCTGATTGCCGACCTGTATCCGGCACGCAACCGTTCCTTGGCCATCAGCTGCTTTACCGCCGCACCAACGCTGTCCGCCATCGTCGGGTTGAGCCTGGGCGCCTGGGTCATCGACACCTGGGGCTGGCGCACCGGCTTTCATATCATCGCCACGCCCCCGCTGCTGATCTCGGTACTGTTGGCGCTCGCCGTGCGCGAGCCACCCCGCGGCCGTTTCGACAATCCACTGCATGCCGGTGCACCGGGGCTGACCCTGTGGCGTTCGGCAGGGCAGCTGCTGGGCAATCCCCACTATCGCAAGCTGGTCGCCGCCTGCGCCTGGTTCAGTTTCAGCGGGCTGGCCTTTGCCATGTGGAACACGCCGTTCCTGATCCGCTCCCATGGCCTGTCGCTGCAGAGTGCCGGCATTCTCGCCGGAGTGGTCACCGGTTGCAGCGCGGCTGTGGGCGGGCTGTTCAGCGGCTGGCTGAGTGATCGGCTGAATGTGCGCAGCCCGGCCTGGCTGCTGGGCTTGCCGCTGATTGGCACTGGCTTCACCCTGCTCAGCATGCTGCTGTACCTGCTCTGGCCGCCGGGCATCGCGTTCCGGGTGGGCGCGGTCGATGTGCCAGCCGCCATGCTCTGGTGCGCGCTGGCGGGTTTCTTCACCATGTGGTGGGTGGCGCCCTGCTTCAATCTGTTGACGCAGATGGTCAGCCCCTGGCAGCGCGCTACCGCCATTGCCCTGCAAACCATCTGCACCACCCTGGCAGGTATCGGTCTGGGGCCGATTCTGACCGGCCTGTTGAGTGACCTTTTGCTGCCCTGGAGCGGAACCGAGTCGCTGCGCCATGCCCTGCTACTGGTGCATCTGAGTCTGCTGATACCTATGTTCCTGCTGCTGCAGCTATACCGGCAGCAGGCATTCGCCCCTCAGCCGGCATTGCAAACGGCGTAGGGTATGCCGCCCGGGGTTGTCGAGGCACGGGATCATGGTGTCAGCCCAGGCAAGTGAAAGGGCCAGACCTGGGGAATCAGCAACACTGCGACAGCGCCAGCCAGCACATTCAGTGGCACTCCGATTCTCATGTAATCGACGAACCTGTAGCGCCCCGGGCCATACACCATGAAGTTGGTCTGATAGCCCAGGGGAGTAATGAAAGAGGCCGAGGCAGAAAACATCACTGCAATGGCGAAGGGCAGCAGGCTGACTCCCAACTGCTCAGCCACGGCCACGGCAATGGGGAACATCAGCACTGCCGCGGCATTGTTGGTGATCACCTCGGTGAATATGCCCGTCAGCACATAAACCAGCAGCAGGGCCAGCCAGGGCGATATCTGCGCATCGCCAAGGAGGTTATCGGCAATCCAGCTGGCCGCCCCGGTCACGGTCATGGCAGTACCCAGGGCAAAGGATGCCGCGATGACCACCAATACCGGCAGGTCAATACTGCTGCGGGCTCGGCTGGCGGTTATGCAGCCTGTCACTATCATCGCGCCAGCAGCCAGGAAAGCCGCCTCCATGATCGGCAACAGCCCGGAGGCGCTGGCCACTACCATGAGCCCGAGAATAACCAATGCCCTCGGTGCTTTGGGGAAATCCGGCGGCGTTGAGTCATTCAAGGCGCTGACCAGCAGAAAATCACGCCGGAAGCGGTACTGCTCGACGAACTGCTCACTGGCTTCCAGCAGCAGGGTATCGCCCAGCTGGAAGGTGATGTCCCCCAACTTCCCCGGCACACGCCTGCCTTCGCGGGACAGGGAAAAGATCACCGCATTGAATCGTGTTCGGAAACGACTGTCACGAATGGTCTGGCCCAGCGCCGGAAACTCCGGCCCCAGGACCACCTCAACCAGACAGCGCTGGTGATTGGCCACAGCCAGTTTGTGCACATTGCCATTGGCCGGACGCAGCCCCTGAATACGGCGTAATTCGCTGGCACATTCCGGAGCACCGATGAATTGCAGACGATCGCCCCCTTCCAGCACCCGGCTCGGCTCAACCGCCGTTATCAAGCGTCCGCCACGTTCGATTTCAGCCAGGTAGCCAAAATTCAGGGCGCGCAGCCCGGCCTCGGTGATGGTCCTGCCTACCAGGGGGCCCCGGGCCATGACCTCGACTTCTACTCCATACTCACGAACCTGGTTCAGGTCCTCGCTGACACCAGCACGATCAGGTAACAGACGGGAACTGAACAGCACCAGGAAACCTCCCCCTATCACCAGCAACGGTACCCCGACCCAGGCGATGTCGAACAGCCCCAGACGGATACCGGCCTGAGATTGCAGCATGCCATCCACTACCAGGTTGGTACTGGTTCCGATCAGCGTGCAGGTGCCGCCCAGGATGGCAGCGTAGCTCAACGGCAACAACAGCTTGGAGGCAGGTATGCCCAGCCGTTGTCCCCAATCCTGGATAGCCGGAATGAACATGGCTACCACCGCGGTATTGTTCATGAAGGCACTGAGAATGCCTGTCGGCATTATCATCCGCAGCTGGGCACCCCTGGCCGATGCGGGATGGCCCAGCAGGTGCCGGGCGATCCATTGCACCGCCCCGGTCTCCTTCAGCCCTGCCGCGACCACATAGAGCGTAGCGATGGTAATGACACCGGGATTGGCGAAGCCGCCCAGGGTCTGGGCAGGGTCGAGAACGCCGGTGATCAACAGGAACGCGAGGGCCGACATGAGTACCATATCGGCCGAAAGACGAGTCAGAATCAAGACCGACAGGACAGCGAAGAGTGTCGTCAGTGTGAGAGCGCCCTGCCACTCCATTTACTAGAAGCCCCGCTATTATTCTGGTTGGAGCGCCATACCCCGGGCCGGTAGTATCGCCACCAGCCTCAGCATCGACCTGGTCCGTTCAGAAGCGGCTCGGGCGCATCATCGCATCCATGCCGCCATCGGCGAACAGCACCGTGCCATGGATAAAGCTGGCCTGGGGCGATAGCAGGAAGCGGATCACCTCAGCCAGCTCCTGCGGCTGACTGCCACGGCCCAGCGGAGCAACGAAGTTGCGGGTCGCCTCGCCGTAACGTGGATCTTCGGTGGAGGCCTGGTACAACGGCGTCTCGACCACTCCCGGGGCAACCACATTGAGCCGGACGCCACGCCTGGCCCACTCGTGCACGTTGCGGCGCACCAGCACGCTGACCGCATACTTGGAACCGGCATAGGCCAGGCTCGGCGAGACCTCCCGGTTGGCCAGCTCCAACGCTGCCGCCTCGTCACCGCCCAGCATCAGCTCGACGATCGGTTGCTGGTCGCCACCCGGCTGCACCGAGGCGACCGAACCGACCACCACCGCCGACGGCTGGCTGCCCTTGCCAAGCGCCTCGGCCAGCCCGTCGAGCAGGCTGCTCACGGCAAAATAGTTGACCGCCAGGATCAGCCCACAGTTGGGCGCGGTGATTCCCACGCCGGCGCACAGCACCAGGTGATCGAGCACGCCATTGCAGCGTTCAAGCACGTCGTTCACCGCCTGCTGACGGCCTTGCGCAGTGGAAAGATCGGCATTGATGTCGCTGTTGGCGCGATCGATACCGATCACCTGGTGACCGGCTTCACGCAGTTGCTGGCACAGCGCGGCGCCTATTCCGGAGGCGGCGCCGGTAACGGCAGTAATGGGCATGGGTAAACTCCTGTCATGACTGTGGTAGGTCCGGCTGGCCGCATGGCTGCCGGCCGGGTAGCGGGTAAAGCATGCGCAGCGCCGGCCTCAGACCGGCGGCAGGCGGTCGAACCAGGGGCGAGCCTGCTCCAACTGGCCGGCCAGCCGCAGCAGAGTACGCTCGGCGCCGAAGCGCCCGGCGAACATCACCCCGATCGGCAGCCCCTCGGTGCTCCAGTACAGCGGCACCGACATGGCCGGCTGACCGGTGATGTTGTACAGCACGGTGAACACCGAGCTGCGGGTGGCCAGCGGGCCGAACTCCTGCAGCGGCAGGTCCATGTCGACCACGCCCAGCGGCGGCGGGGCCCAGGTCATGGTCGGGCTGAGGACCAGATCGAAACCTTCCATGAAGCGGGCCATGTCGCGGGCGGTCTGGCGCAGCCCTTCCTGGGCGCCCATGTAGTCCACCGCGCTGACCTGTCGTCCCCACTCCAGCATCTCCAGGTTCACCGGTTCCAGGTCATCGATACCAACCGTCCGACCCAGTTGCGCTTCGCGCCGGGCGATGCGTTCGGCCAGGCTGGCAACGCTGAGCGTACCGGAGGCCTGCATGGCGGCATGCATATCCACCGCAGGTACCGCTTCCACCACCTCATGACCCAGCTCGGCGCACAGCCGCGCCGCATCCTCCAGCGCATCCATGCATACCTGGTCCACCGGCATCTCCAGCAATGGCTGGCGCATCAGGGCGATGCGCAATCGTCCCGGTGCCCGCTGCAACTGGTCGGCATACGAGCCCTGCTCGGCACCACCATCGAAGCCGTGCCCGGGGTTGTCCCAGGCCAGCACATCGAGCATGGCCGCCGAATCACGCACGCTGCGACTGATCACGTGCTGGGCCGACAGCAGGCCCCGCGCTTCACCCGGCCCATTGCCGATCGGCACCAGATCGCGGCTCGGCTTCAAGCCGAACAACCCACAGGAAGACGCCGGCAGACGGATCGAGCCGCCGCCATCACTGGCGTGCGCCACCGGCAGGATGCCAGCAGCCACTGCCGCCGCCGCGCCACCAGAGGAGCCGCCGGCGCTGTGCTCCAGATTCCACGGGTTGCGCGTATCACCGAACAAGGTGCCTTCGGTGGACGGGCTGTTGCCGAATTCCGGGCTGTTGGTCTTGCCAAAGATCATCAGCCCGGCCTGTCGCGCCTTGCGCACATACAGATCGTCCGCCGCGGCCTTGTCCTGGCGGAAAAAGCGCGAGCCGTGGGTGGTGACGGTATCGGCCATGCTGATGCCCAGGTCCTTGAGCAGGAAGGGCACGCCACGGAAGGGCCCATCGGGGATGGTCGAGCCGGCCAGTTTACGCGCGGCTTCATAATGCTTGATGACTACTGCGTTGATGCGGGGATTGACCTGTTCCGTACGGGCGATCGCCAGCTCCAGCAGTTCGGCGGGGCTGACCTCGCCCTGCCGGACCAGCCGGGCCAGCTCCAGGCCATCGCAGCGCCGGTATTCATTAAAACCCATGCTGCCTGCAGCCATTGCCGGCAGCGGGCGCAGGCCCAACGCGGTGCCGGCCGCCAGGCAGGCCGTGCCCTGCAGGAAATGCCGTCGTGTTATCCCGGGCATCACTCCTCCTTGTTATTATTGTGTGGTGTTTTGTCTTGTCTTGGTCACGGCTGAAAGGCGACGAACCTTTCCTGCAGGGTCGCCAGTGGGGTATCACATCGCTCGACCTGCACCATCCTCTGCAGCCCGGGCAATTGCGTCAGCGCGGCGGGTAGCGGCTCGCTGCGATCAAGCCAGTCGATCCATAACAGCGCGTTACAAGGCAGCGGGCAGCGCGGGTCATTGTCCAGCAGGTCCAGGTGCATGCCGTGCAGATCCGGGCGGGCACTCGCCAGTTGCTCGGCCAACTGCCGCGCCTCGGCCAGCATGCTGTCCCCCTGCCGTTCCAGCAGCAGGACCCGGCTGTCGAGCCGCCCCGCTGCAGCTTCCCGGGCTGGGGTGATCAATACATGTCGGCGCACCCCGGCGACGCGGATCCGCGCCGGGTCCATGAATTTCAGTTCATCGTCCATGACCAACTGCCGGGAGCGGGAGCCCATCACATCCACGTCATCCAGCCAGGCCGGGGCTTCGAATTCACTGATGCAATCGAAATCCAGCTCCGGATGATCGAGCAGATGGTTGCGCGTATAGCCCAGGAACGGGAAATACTGCATGGCCAGCGGGCAGTGGGTGGTTTCGTAGTAATCCCGAAACCCGGCGCGGTCCAGGTCGGCGCGCCGTGAAACCAGGGAAACGGCTTTCATTCCTTTTCCTTCGCCATCGGGTTGTCCGGCATCTCGCCGTACCAGCCAACCAGTACCAGGTAGCGGCCCACCCGCTGGATCAGCGCCGTCTTGGGCTCGACCTTCTGGGTCGCCGGGTTGCGCCACTGGTAACTGAACTGGCCAGTGTCACGGCCCTGCATGTATTCCAGCAGCGGCGCCCCCAGGGGCTCGCCGGCATGGTCGTCGACATTATCGAAGCGGCTGCCGACCAGGCCACGGTTGTAGCCATGGCCAACGAAACGCTCGGTCTCGCCGTCGATGATCACCGGATAGGTGTCATCCTGGTAGAACTGGGCATCCAGCTGGTTGATCTGGCGGATGGTCTGTTCCGCATCGTCGGTCAGCGCGGCCGCAACCCGTTCCAGCATGTTCTGCGCATCGGCGGGATCGGAGCGAGGAATGTAGTAGCCGACGGCAAGGATGTGTTCATCGAGTATCTGGTAGAAGGCCTTCTTGCGCTCGACCCGGCCCTGCCGCCAATTGATCCAGCGATACTCGCCTTGCTGGATCTGGCCGGTGACCGGCTGCGCCAGCACCGCCTCGAACCCCAGTTGCAACTGGTCATCCAGCAGGGGCGATATGTCCCGCCCGATCAGCTTGCGCGACGGGCCGCCGCTGGCCAGCATGGTGCCTTTACGGTCGACTACAAAGACGTACAGGTCATCCTCGGAGAAGGGCCCGGTCCGGCTGAAGGCGGCAAAAGCCCGTTCGCCCTCTTCCTGGTAATGGGCCACCGCCCGCTCCAGCAACGCCCGGGCGCGCTCCTCATCACTCTTGGTCGTGGTAGCGGCGACCAGTACGCCACAGAACAGCGCCGACAGCAGCATGCCGGCCGCCAGCCATTTCTTCATTGGTGTCATCAGCAACTCCCGATCCGTCACAGGGTAGCCCTGACGGTAGGATATGGCCCTGGCGGCAACATCGTCCGTTCGGACGGCAGCAACGAAAAAGGCCGCCCCATGGGGCGGCCCTGTTCACTGCCAGTCTGGCTCAGCGATTGTCGACGGTAATGAACTCGCGCAGCTCGTTCATCTCCGCCGGGATTTCGGCCTCGTCGGTGTAGAACTGTGCGTACCATTCACGCAGCTGGTAGATGGGACCGTCCCCTTCTGCCAGTACCGGGAAGTCCACCGGCCGCTTGGTGCTCCAGATATCCACGTCCTGGTAGAAGGAGTTGCGGTTCTGCTGCACGTACTCCAGCGCCAGCGCCTGGTTCTGTTCATCGGTCCAGCCGGGAATCTTCTTGACCAGTACGCCGAAACGCAGCTCGAACTGGTTCGGTTTGGTCGGCACGTGGCAGTTGAGCAGGATCGACTCCACCTTCATGCCGTCGTATTCCGCGGTCATCCGGGTGAAGTGGGTCGCCGGGCCGTAGTAGGCCGAGTCCGCCACCAGGTCACCGCCCAGGCGTTCGGAATCCCCGTGGAACAGCTGGGTACCGATGTGCCCCTGGAAGGTATTGCGGAAATACTTGGTCGGCGCATCGTGTACCGGACCGAAATGCTGGGCATCGACCAGGTTGTCCACCAGTTCCCGCGGGTGGGTGTCGATAAGCATCAGGTCCATGTGCCAGTCGTTGTCCCACTCGGGGCTGTCGATTTCCGGGAAGTAGGGAATCTCGACGCCCTCTGCCGGCGGCAGGCCTTCGGGGTTGTGCCAGACGAACAGCAGCCGGTTGACCTCGCAGGTCAGCCACTTGCGAGTCTTGGCCTTGGGCGGAATGCGCTTGCAGTAGGGAATGTCGGTACAGCGGCCGCTGGCATCAAATTGCCAATGGTGGAACGGGCAGATCACCTTGCCATCCACCAGTTGGCCCTGGGACAGGTCCGCGCCCATATGCGGGCAATAGGAGTCCAGCACGGCGATCTGGTCGTCCTTGCCGACGAAGGCCAGCAGGCGCGTGCCGAAGATATTCAGGGTGTGCAGCTTGCCATCACGGAAGCTGGCTGCTTCGCCAATACAATGCCAACCACGGGCGTAACGGTATTCGGCCGTTTCCGCCACGGGTTTGATTTCGATCATCTGATTCATAATCCTGATCCTCACTGAGCGTTGAGCGTTGTTATAGTTTTTCGGCACGGCTCGGTTCAGCCCACCATGCAGCACCGCCCGATGCGGCGGCATGAACCTGTCGGAAAACCACATCCGATGTGCGGTATCTTCGCGCCAGCATGGCGCCCGCTACATCCCTCACTTGGACTAGGGCGCCAGCGGGTGACGTCAGACGGCTTGGTCGGGAGAATTCCAGGCCGGCACTATGCCGTGCTCCAGGGCAAAGGGCTGGGCATGTACGGTGCGTTTCTGGTGCAGCCCCTGCTCGTCATGCAGTGCCAACCAGCAGATCACGGCAGCCGGAACCGGCGGCGGCGCCGAGCCGGCACCCAGCGCCCGCACCCCGGCCTCGCCAATAGTGGCTTTCAGTGCGTCCGTGGTGACCACCCCGGGGTTGACGGTGTAGGCGCGCAGCCCCTGCCCGCCCATTTCTGCCCTGAGCACGCCGGACAGCCGCGAGACCGCCGCCTTGCCGGCGCCATAGGCATAGCCCCAACCACCCTTGTCGGCAGCCACTGGCGGATTGCTCTCGCCGGCCCCCGAGGTGATGTTGATCACCACCCCAGCACCCTGCTCCAGCATGGTCGGCAACAGACGCTGGGTCAGCAGTACCGGCGCCAGCACATAACCCCGGTGCATGCGCTCCAGCGTGTCGGGGGTCAGGGCGAGGAAGGTGGCGTTCAGGTCGTTGCCCTGATACACCGCGTTGTTGACCAGCACGTCGATGCGTCCCGCCTCCCGCAGCAACTGCTCGGCGGCAGCCTGCACCGAGGCAGCGTCCAGCAGGTTCATCGGGATGCACCAGGCCTGGCGACCCAATGCGCGGATCTCGGCGGCGACCGCGGCCAGACTGCCCGGCAGTGGCTTGCCGTCCGCTCCGGTCAGCGCATGCTCATGCTGCTGCCCCTCTTCCAGCGTCCGGGCGCTGATCGCCACATCGAAGCCGGCCCGGGCAAAAGCCAGCGCGGTTTCCCGACCGATGCCACGACTGGCGCCGGTCACCAATACCACCTTGTTCATATTCTGCTCCTGAATGCCTGAGGCTATGCTGGGAGCAGTATCGAAGGGTGCTGCGCAGCGCTCATCGTCTGCGCAGACTAGGAACCGCCAGCAGGTGAGCCGCTCGTCGTTCAGCTGGCCGGTACCGCGCACAGCTGCGAGCGCCTGATCACATGGATCGGCTTGTGCAGCGGGGTGATGTCGCCGCCGCGCCCCAGCGAGCCGACGCTGTTGAGCATGACCCGCACCAGCTCGGCCTGGCGGCGCACGCCGGTCTTGGAGAAGATCGCACGCAGATGGGCGCGCGCGGTATTGCGCATGATGCCCAGCTCTTCGGCCGCCTCCTCCAGCGACAGCCCGTTGGCCAGCTGCAGCGACAGGGCGGTCTCCGCCGGCGTGAAGTTGAACAGCTCCCGGGCAACCCGGTTGTCCACCTGGGATTTGCCCACCGCATCCCGGATGTACACCATCACCGCCGGCTGACCGCGGCCTTCGGCCCACTCGGCGCCGGCAATGGGCTCGACCACCACACCCAGGCTGACTTCGCCGGAGGGCCGGGCGACCGAAAGCGCCTCCCGGGCGTCCCGGGGTTGCGGCGTGTCCTTGGACTCCACCGCATCGCGGATCAGTTTGTGCAGCTCCCGGTTGTCACTGGGGTAGCTGGCTTCCAGCCGCGAGCCGACCAGCTTGAGGCCATCGGCCTGACCCAGCAGCTCCCGGGCCACATCGTTGAGCTGCAACACGCCGCCCGAGGCATCCAGCACCAGGGTAGCCACCGACAGCCGGTTGACCGCCGCGGCGTACAGGTTGCCCAGCGACTCGCTGCGCCCCAGCAGGTTGTGCACCTGCAGACTACGACGCAGGTGCGGCAACAGCCGTAGGCACAGGGCCCGGTCCTGTTCACCGAACGCCGGTTGGCGCTGGTTGCGGGTCAGCCGAAAGCCCAGCACACCGGCATCAGCGGTGGCGATATTGGCGCCCATGATGTGGTAGACGTCATTGGGCTGGCTGTAGTCGCGGTAGTAGGTGCTGTTCTCCCACTCCTCGCGGCTCATCAACTGGTCCATGCTGTAGACCTGGTCGGCCGGCATGCGGCCCAAGGGCTCATCCCAGCGGTAATCGTTGAAATAGGCCAGCTTGCCGGCCCACTCCGGCTGGCCGGAGATCAGGGTGATGCCCATGCTGTCGGCGCAGGGCGCGCGCAGGATCAGGCTGACATAGTTGGCCTGGAACAACACGCGCAGCTCGTCCAGTGCCAGGGACAGTTGCTCGGTCTCCAATGCGCCATCATGAATCAGACCGACGATACGGTCGTAGTCATCCAGCGACAGGGACGGGTGGCTGATCGGGAGTGCAGTTACTGCCGTGGTCATTGTTGTTGTCATGCTGTAGTACCTCTGCCTTTGGCTTGGCTAAGCCGGCTTTTTATCGTTATTAGCGGTTGACCTTGGGGTCAGCCTGACAAGCCTCCGTGCTTTCCAGGTCGACCGTCCGGGGTCGACCTTCAGACCCTATTCAGCGGCTACGCAGGGAACGCAGCTCCGGTTGCGGGATGATTGCGCCGCGATTGCCCAGTGGGCTGACCTGGCCCCGGCCCAGCGAGCCGACGCTGTTGAGCATCACTCGGACCAGTTCGGCCTGGCGGCGCACACCGGTCTTGGAGAAGATCGCCCGCAGATGAGCCCGTGCGGTATTGCGCATGATACCCAGCTCTTCGGCTGCTTCCTCCAGCGACAGCCCGTTGGCCAGCTGCAGCGCCAGCAGGGTTTCTGCCGGGGTGAAGTTGAACAGCTCGCGGGCGATCCGGTTATCCACCTGGGATTTACCCACTGCATCGCGGATATACACCATCACCGCAGGTTGGCCGCGGCCTTCGGCCCATTGGGCGCCAGGGATGGGTTCCACCACCAGCCCCAGGCTGACCTCGCCGGAAGGCCGGGCAATGGACAGGGCTTCGCGCATCTCCCGGGGCTGCGGTGCATCCTTGGATTCGAGTACGTCGCGGATCAGCTTGTGCAGTTCGCGGTTGTCACTGGGGTAGCTGGCTTCCAGTCGCGAGCCAACCAGCTTCAGGCCGTCGGCTTGCTTGAGCAGAGCCCGGGCCACGTCGTTGAGCTGCAGCACGCTCCCCGCCTCGTCGAGCACCAGGGTGGCGACCGACAGGCGATTGATCGCCTCGGCATAGAGACTGCCCAGCGACTCGCTTCGCCCGAGCAGGTTGTGCACCTGCAGGCTGCGCCGCAGGTGCGGCAACAGCCGCGTGCACAGCGCCTTGTCCTGCTCGGAGAAGGCCGGCTGCTGGTGGCTGCGGGTGATGCGGAAACGCAGAACGCCGGCATCGGCGGTGGAGATATCCGCGCCCATGACGTGATAGACATCATTGGTCTTGCTGTATTCGCGGTAGTAGGCGCTGCTTTCCCACTCGGCGGGGCTCATGACATCGGCCACGGTGAATACCCGATCGGCCGGCATATTGGCAAAGGGCGTCTCGCCGTGCAGGTAGCGGAAATAGGTGACCTCGCCGCTGCCTTCCAGGTTGCCCGCCACCAGCATCAGACCCACATCCTCGACCCCGGGAATACGCAGGATGAGAGTGACGTAGTTGGCGCCGAACAGATTGCGCAGCTCTTCCAGGGCTACGGACAGCTGCTCGGTCTCCAGGCCGCCATCATGGATGTGCCCGATGATCCGGTCGTAATCATCCAGGGACAGGGACACGCTGGGCGGTAACTGCATTGTTGTGGTACGTGGTGTATGTGTTGTGTTTATTGTTGTCATCGCTGCAACCTCATGCCGTTTGTCGCTTCCGCAGAAGCCGGTCTCTTATCGTTATTTGGCACTTCAGGCTGGCGCCTATATTGCTCAGTTCGAGCAGATTAGGCCAGCCCCCCGTGCCTCCATCGGTACTACTGATCTGAATCCATCTTTTTGGCTGATCATGGCTGCCCCAGGGTCACCACACTGTTGAGCACCAGGCGGACCAGCTCGGTCTGTCGGCGTACGCCGGTCTTGGAAAAGATCGCCCGTAGATGGGCCCTGGCCGTGTTGCGCCGGATGCCCAGCGAGGCGGCCGCCTCCTCCAGCGACAGACCATTGGCCAGCTCCATCGCCAAGGCTGTTTCCGAGGGGGTGAGACCGAAGACCTGGCGGGTGACGGAGGTGCTGAGCAGCGACTGGCCCACCGCATCGCGGCAGTAGATCACCACCGCCGGCCTGCTCTCGCCCTCATCCCAGTTCTGTTGGGGCACCGGCTCGACGACGATGCCCAGGCTGACCTGCCCCGATGGCCGGGCAATGGACAACGCCTCAGCCAAGGCCACGCGGCCCTCGGTGGAGGCGCTGGCCGCCCGGATCGATTTGTACAACCGCTTGTTGTCGCCGGGGTAGCTGGCCTCCAGCCGCCCGCCGACCAGTTTGAGCCCGTCGCCGGCGGCCAGCATGTCCCGCGCCACCTGGTTGGACTCCAGCAGTTGGCCACTGCTGTCCAGGATCAGCGTGGCGACCGCCAACCGGCCCATCGCCTGAGCATAGAGCGCACTCAGGGAGTGGCGATGGCCGAGCAGGCTGTGGATGTGCAGCGCCCGGCTCATATGTGGAATCAGCGTGCTGCACAGGGCCCGGTCCGCTGCGGAAAAGGGCTGCTGGTCCGGTGCCCGGGTCACCCGGAAGCGAAACACCCCGCCACTGGGCGGGGCAATATCCACGCCCATGACGTCGAAGACGTTCTGCTTCCGACAGTAGCGCTGGTAGTAATCCGAGCTGCGCCAGCTGTCCATGCTCATCAGGTCGGTGACCGTGAACACCTGGTTGACCGGGCAGTTGACGAAGGGCGTCTCCGATAACGGGTAGGTGATATAGGAGATGCTGCCCTGCCCTTCAATGTCGCCGATCACCAGCATCAACCCCTTATCCGAATCCTGCGGGATACGCAGGATCAGGGTCACATAGTTGGCGCGGAACAACAGCTGCAGCCGCGTCAGATAGCGGCTCCAGCTGTGATCATCCATGGCCGCGTCGTAGAGCTCGCCCAGCAACAGGTCGAAGGACGAGCTCTCCAGCGGCAGCGATCGCTGATCGGCATTCATGGGGTGGTCAATGGCCCGCCCGGCGCGGCCGCATAGCCAGTGGTTGCCGATGCCGCCTGGACCGTCACCAGCGGCTTGCTGCGGTTGAACCAGGCCGCCAGCCCGGGCAGCAGGAAGATGGCGCCGAACACGTTGACCAGGAACATGAAGGCCAGCAGCACACCCATGTCAGCCTGGAACTTCAGCGGCGCGAATACCCAGGTGCCCACACCCACCGACATGGTCACGGCGGTGAACAGCGCCGCCGTGCCCCGCTGGCACATGGCTTCGTAGAAGGCGGTGCGCACGTCCTTGCCCATGGCCAGCTCATGCTGCATGCGCTCGTACAGGTAGATACCGTAGTCGACCCCTACCCCTACGCCGAGTGCCATGACCGGCAGGGTAGCGACCTTGAGACCGATGCCGAAGACCGCCATCACCGCGTTGCACAGGGTCGCAACGATGGCCAGCGGAATCAGCAGGCAGAGCACCGCGCGCACGGAGCGGAAGGTCAGCCAGCAGAACAGCGCCACCGCCAGCAGCAGTGAACCATGCATCTGGATCTCGGCCTTCTGCACTGCCTCGTTGGAGGCAGCCATCACGCCGATATTGCCGCCAGCCATCTTGAATTCCACCTTGGGCTCGTCGATCTTGGCGATAATCTGCTCCACCTGCTCGGTTACCCGGGCGATGGTGTCGCCTTCATGGTCGGTCAGGAACAGCAGCACCTGCATGGTCTGGCAACCGTCGACCACCAGCCCGTGGGAGCTGGAATAGGCGCGCGAACCGGGCATCAGGCCGCGGGACGAGCCGGGAATGGCCGCCCAGCGCGGGTTACCCTCGTTATTCCCGGCGATGGACACCTTGCCCATGCCCGCCACGCTGTGCACCGAGCTGACCCCGTCGATGCTGCGGGCGTGGAAGTCCAGCTCCTCTACCGCACGCATGACGCCGGCATCCAGACAGGCTTCCTCGATATCGGTTTCCAGGTAGATGGACAGCACGTCCAGCCCGATGGAGTATTTGCTGGAAATCTGCGCATTGTCCTGGTTGTAGCGTGAATCCTCCCGCAGCTCCGGCGCGCCCACGCCCACGTCACCGACGATCAGGTCACGGCTCTTCCAGGCCCCGGCCACCAGCAGTACCAGGCTGATGACAAAGACCCCCAGCGCCGCCTTGGGCGTTGCCAGTACCGACAGGCTCCACCACAGCGCATGCTTGCCATCAGCGTTCAGCGCGCGCTGCGCGTAGGCGCGCCGGTCCAGGCGCAGGTAGGACAGGATGATCGGCAGCATCATCTTGTTGGTGACAATCATCAGCAGACCGCCGATACAGGCCGTCAGGCCCAATTCATGCACGATCGGGATGTCGATCAGCATGATCACGCCGAAACCCAGGGCGTTCATCAGCAACGCCAGTGCGCCCGGGATGAAGATCTTGCAGAACGACACCCGCGCGGCTTCCAGGGAGTTGTGCCCGCCGATGATGTCCTGCTTCCAGGCGTTGGTCATCTGCACCGCGTGGGATACGCCGATCGAGAACACCAGGAAAGGCACCAGGATCGACAGCGGGTCGATGCCCATGCCGATCAGCGGCAGCACACCCAGCAGCCAGACCACCGGCACCAGCGCCACGCAGAGCGCGACTATGGTCTGCACCAGGGAGCGGGTATACACCCACAACATCAGCGCGGTAATGATGAAGGCGATAGCGAAGAAACCGATCACCATCAGCAGGCCGTCGATCACCTCACCGGTCAGCTTGGAGAAGCCGACGATATTGATCTGGATATTGTCATTCTCGAAACGGGTACGGATCTCTTCCAGCTGGGCGGCGATCTCGGTATAGGAGATCTGCTCACCGGTCTCGGGATTGAATTCCTGCAGCTCGGCATTGACGATGGCCGCGCTCAGGTCATTGGCCACCAGCCGGCCGATCTCGCCGGAGCGCGCGGTATTGCTGCGTACCTGCTCCAGATCCTCGGGGGTGCCGGAGAAATGCGGCGGGATCACCACATCGCCCACGAAGCCGTCCTCGGAAATCTCCACATAGCGCACATCGGGGGTGAACAGCGAGCGCACGCTGGCCCGGCGCACACCGGGAATGAAGAACACCTCATCGGTGACCTGCCGCAGCACATCGAGGAATTCGGCGTTGTAGATATCCCCTTCGCCCTTCCAGTTGACGCTCACCAGGATGGTGTTGGCACCGCTGAAGGTCTCGCTGTAATGCAGGTAGTTTTCCATGTAGGGGTGGGTGACCGGGATCTGCTTGTTGAAGCCCGGGTCGAGCTTGATCTGCGTGGCGCTGTAACCCAGCCCCAGGGTAATCAGCACGAAAATCGTGAGAAACAGCTTGCGGTTACCGAGCAGTCCATCTGCCATGGACTCCACCCAACGCGCTACCATCCGACTATGCTTGGCCATACTTCCCCCTTATTGACCGATGACAGCGAGATAACCACGGTCCTGCTGCAGCAGACCCCGCTGGCCAGCGACAAAGAGGTCGCCGCCTGGCAATACCACGGCGGACGTCAAGGTGCCCAGGCCACTGAGATAGCCGGTATCCTTGAGTTCGCCATCGCGTGAAATCTTGACGTAGGCACCGCCGGTGCCGACGATCACCAACCCCGAATCATCCTCGGCGTGGCCGTAGAGCGGCAGGCGGTGCGGCAGCTCGACCTGGCTCCAGTTCAGGCCATCATCGCGGCTGACAAACACGTGTCCCCGCATGCCATAGGTAACCCAGACGGCATCGCCCAGGTAGGCCACGCCGAACAGTGAGCCGCGATAGAAGGGTTCGATGCGTTCCCAGTTCTCGCCTTCGTCCTGGCTGCGCAGCACCAGGCCCATTTCACCCACCATCAGCTGCAGGCGCTGGCCGTCGCCGTCCATGTCGTTCAGGTGCTCGCCATGGATATCCAGCTCGCGCTCCTGCCAGCTCTGGCCATGGTCGCTGGAACTGAAAAACTTGCCGAAACTGCCGAAGGCGAAGATATTCTCGCCGTCCGCGCTCCAGGCGCCCAGCAGCGGTTCGCCCAGCTCCTGATCCTGCATCAATACATCCCAGCTGTCGCCGGCATCATCGCTACGCATGAGCACGGCGTCATGTCCCACCGCCAGCAGCGTGTCGCCGCCCAGCGGGCTGATGCCGGTCAGGGTGACGGGCAACTGGTCGTCGCCATGGGTCGCGCGCCAGGTATCACCCAGATCATCGCTGACGATAATGGTGCCGCGCTCGCCCACCGCGATGACGCGGTCGTCCAGTCGGGCCAGATCGTTGATCTGCAGGCGTGCCAGATCGAGTTCGACTTGCTGACCATCGGTCTGCTGCCGCGGAGAGAAGGCGTACGCCACCAGGGCGATGACGACGAGACAGAAGGAATAGCTGATCAATTTACTCATGGCTCAATCCAACCTGTGGGTATCCCTTGGCAGGGCACCTGTTGTTTTTATGAATCTGCAGCTGTTCATGCTTGAGACATAAAGGCAGCACAGCGAGTGATTTGATGGTGGTCCAGCAGCCGGCCTGTCAACATCGTCCAAACGGCTTATGTCCTTGATGGATATCAAGGGAGGCGGAGGCAACGCCTTTGCAGGAAAAGGTCACCCGGAAAAGCAAGAGCCCGCAGAATGCGGGCTCCGGTGAGACGGCAGGACCTCAGTCCAGCTCGAACAACCCAGCGGCGCCCATGCCGCCACCGATACACATCGAGATCACGACATAACGCACCCCACGGCGGCGCCCTTCCAGCAGCGCATGGCCAACCATGCGCGCCCCGCTCATGCCGAACGGGTGGCCGATGGAAATCGCGCCGCCATTCACATTCAGACGATCATCCGGGATGCCCAGGTGATCACGGCAGTACAGCACCTGGCTGGCGAAGGCCTCGTTGATTTCCCACAGGCCGATATCCTCGACCTTGAGATTGAAGCGCTGCAGCAACTTGGGAATGGCATACACCGGCCCGATCCCCATCTCCTCCGGCTTGCAACCGGCCACCGCAATCCCGCGGTACGTGCCCAGCGGCTTGAGGCCACGGCGTTCGGCTTCGGCGCGGCTCATCAGCAGGCAGGCGGCAGCACCATCGGAAAACTGCGAGGCATTACCCGCGGTGATGTGCTGGCCTTGCTTGATCCACTGCCCGTCCTTCCATACCGGCGCCAGGCCTTGCAGGCCTTCCAACGTGGTGCTCGGCCGATTGCACTCGTCGCGGTCTGCCGTTACCTGCTCATGCCCGGCCGGCTTGCCTTCCTTGTCGAACAGCAGTTTATTGGCCGTCAGCGGCACGATTTCCTCGTCGAACAGCCCCGCCTGCTGCGCCGCCGCAGTGCGTTGCTGGCTCTGCAGGGCATACTCGTCCTGCGCCGCGCGGCTGATGCCGTAACGCTCGGCAACGATTTCCGCCGTCTCGATCATCGGGATATACGCCGCCGGCGCGATTTCAATCACTGCCTCGGAGCGCGCCCGGTGGGCATTCTTGTGCTTGGTCTGGGTCAGCGACAGGGACTCCACGCCACCACCAATGGCCACATCCAGTTCGCCGGCAATAATAGCCTTGGCCGCCTCGCCGATGGCCATCAGGCCAGACGCACACATGCGATCCAGCGCCATACCCGGTACCGAATCCGGCAGCCCGCCGGTATAGGTGCACAGACGGCCGATGTTGTAGCCCTGGGTGCCCTGCTGCACCGCTGCTCCCATGATCACATCACCCACGTCCGCCGGATCGATACCGGCCCGCTCGACCACGGCCCGCACCACATGCCCGCCCAGGACTGGGGCCTCGGTGTCATTGAAGGAGCCGCGAAATGACTTGGTCAGTGCGGTGCGCGCAGTGGCGACGATGACTGCTTCTTGCATGCTGATTTTCCTCAAACTGTTTGATTGAAGGTGTAGCGACTGATGGTGTCGACGACGCAGCCAGGTCGCTCGCTGCCTTCCACTTCCACCGTCACCCGCACCACGACTTGTACCGAACCATTGGCCAGGGTCTCGACCTGGGTAATCTCACCGGCGCCACGAATCCGCGCCCCCACCTTGACCGGCGCCGGGAAGCGCACCCGATCGCAGCCGTAGTTGACGCCCATCTGCAGGTTTTCCACGCTCATCAATTGCGGCAGGAAGTAGTTGACCAGTGACAGCGTCAGGTAACCGTGGGCAATGGTGCCGCCGAACGGGCCGGTCTTGGCCTTCTCCGGGTCCACGTGAATCCACTGGTGGTCACCGGTGGCCTCGGCAAAGGTATCGACGCGCTGCTGGTCGATGGTGATCCACTCGGTTACGCCCAGGCTCTGGCCTATGGCTTGTTCCAGGGCGGCTGCGTTGTTGAACGTAGTGGTCATGTGTGTACTCCTCGAATTCTTCATGTCGTTGTGCTGGTGGTTCGTGTGCTGGTGGTTCGTGTGCTGGGGCAGGTCCGAGGCGCCTACCTCAGACACGCCGTGAATCCATCCATGGAGGCTCGCGGTTGCCATCCCTGGCAACCGACGGTCTGAGGTAGGCGCCTCGGACCCGCCCTTTCGATCGTGATGCGGGCTGGACGAAAACCCCACCCCCCAGCCTGGATAGATGTTTGGTTTTTCTCGCAGCCGGCACGATGTCAGTTACGCGTGCTTGCCTACGGGCTACTGCGGACCGTCGGTTGTCAGGGATGACAACCGCGAGCCTACATGGACGTACTTGCGGCGTGTCCGCAGTAGCCCGTAGGCAAGTGCGCAACCACAACGACACCCAGCACCCAACCGACCACCGACAAACAACCAGCGTCAAGCCTGCTGCGAACTCACCGGCACCACTTCGCCAGTCATGTAGCTGGAATAATCACTGGCCAAAAACATCATGACGTTGGCCACTTCCCAACACTCAGCCCCCCGCCCGTAGGCCTCGCGACCTTCCAGCTCCTTGAGCAGCGCCTCGGGGGCGGATTTGCGCAGCATGGGGTGGACGGCCAGCGACGGCGCTACGGCGTTGATGCGCACGTTGAGCTCGGCGGCTTCCAGCGCAGAACAGCGGGTCAGAGCCATCACGCCGGCCTTGGCGGCGGCGTAGTGGGCCTGTTCCTTCTGGCCGCGCCAACCCAGCACCGAGGCGTTGTTGACGATGACGCCGCCCTGCCCACGCGCCTTCATTACCTGCAGCATGTAACGGGTCATGCGCATGGTGCCGTTGAGGGTCACGTCGATGACCTTGTTCCACTCGGCGTCTTCCATCTCGATCAGCGCCTTGGTGGTGCCCAGCCCGGCGTTGTTGATCAACACATCGATGCCCTGCAGCTTGTCCTCGGCGAAGTCGATCAACGCCCGCACCTCGGCTTCATCGGTCACGTTGCACAATTTGCCCCAGACCTCAGCCAGGCCCGTGTCCTGCTTGAGCTTTTCAACCGATGCGGCAAGACGCCCCTCGTGTACATCGCTGATGACGATGCCGCGGCAGCCTTCCTCGACCGCCTTGAGCGCCGCGGCGCCGCCAATGCCAGCGCCCGCAGCAGCGGTGATCAATACCGACTTGCCCTTGAGCAGGCCGTGGCCGGATACATATTCAGGATTCTTCAGGTCTTTCATGGTTATCTGCCTTTGGCTTCCTTGGGCATGCCGAGGCCACGCTCGGCAATGATGTTGCGTTGAATCTGGTTGGTGCCGCCGTAGAGGGTGTCCGAGCGGGTGAACAGGAACAGCGACTGCAGCCGGGTCAGTTCGTAGGGCGCGGCGTCGATGATGTCCGCTTCCGGGCCCAGCACGTCCATGGCCAATGCGCCCAAGTGGCGGTGCCAGCTGGACCAGTGCAGTTTGTAGACCAGGGCGGAGCTGTCGGGCTGGCCCTGGTCGGTGCCGGAGAGCATGCGCATGGCGTTGTAGCGCATCAGCCGCAGACCGGTGTGGGCCTCGGCGATACGCTGGCGCAGGGCCGGGACCCTGGCTGCGCCGTTGGCCTTGGCGATGCGGACGATGTCGTCCAGTTCGTTCTGGAACTGCATCTGCTGGCCGAGGGTGGAGACGCCGCGCTCGAAGCCCAGCAGCCCCATGGCGACCTTCCAGCCGTCACCCGGCTCGCCGACGATATCCGCGGCGACGGCGTCGTCGAAGAACACCTCGTTGAATTCGGAGGTGCCAGTCAATTGCTCGATCGGTCGTACGGTGATGCCCGGCTGGTGCATGGACACCAGGAAGAAGCCCAGCCCGCGATGGGCCTGGGAGTCGGGGTCGGTACGGGCGATGACGAAGCACCAGTCGGACTCGTGGGCCAGGGAGGTCCAGACCTTCTGGCCGTTGATGCGCCATTGCCCGTCCGCGTGCTGCTGGGCGCGGGTGCGCACATTGGCCAGGTCGGAACCGGCGCCCGGCTCGGAGTAGCCCTGGCACCAGAGCTCGGTGCCGGCGCGGATGCCCGGCAGGTAGCGCTGTTTCTGGTCTTCGCTGCCGAAGGCGATCAGGGTCGGGCCGGCCAGGCCTTCGCCGATGTGGCCTACCCGGCCGGGGCCACCGGCGCGGGCGTATTCCTCGAAAAAGATTACCTGCTGTTCGATGGAAGCGCCGCGGCCGCCGTATTCCGTTGGCCAGCCGACACAGGTCCAGCCGCCAGCGGCCAGGTGCTGCTCCCAGCGTTTACGCTCGGCGGGGAACATATGCTCGTCGCCGGGGCCGCCGCGGAATTTCAGCTGGGCAAATTCGCCGGTGAGGTTATCGCGTAGCCAGCCGGCGATCTCTTCACGGAAGGCTTCGTCGGCAGCGCTGAAGGTCAGTTTCATGTTGGTTTCCTCAATCCAGCAGCAGGCCGGCAATCAGCTCGCGCTGCGCATCGCCGTTGCCCAGGTAGAGTTCGCTGGCCTTGGCCCGTTTGAAATACAGATGCACGTCATATTCCCAGGTAAAACCCACGCCGCCATGCAACTGGAGGGCGCTGCCGGCGTTGAAGAACAGGGTGTCGGAGCAGTACCCCTTGGCCATGGCGGCCGCTTCCGGCAACTCGGCGGCCAGTTGACTATCGCCCTGGGGATCAATGGCTTCCTGGGCGATGCAGGCGGCGTAGTACACCGCCGAGCGCGCCACTTCGCATTTGAGCTGCATGTCTGCGGCCTTGTGCTTGAGCGCCTGGAAGCTGGCAATGGCGCGGCCGAACTGCACCCGTTCCTGCATGTAGGCCACACTCATGTCCAGGGTCTTCTGGGCGGCGCCCATCTGCTCGGCGGCCAGTGCCACCTTGGCCAGGTCGATCAGCGTGCACAGTGCCGCGCCGCCCTGCCCGGCCTCGCCGAGCAGGGCGCTGCCCGGCACCTGCACGCGGCTGAGTTGCAGCGCTGCCTGGCGGCGGGTCTGATCCATGGTGGGCAGCCACTGGCGCTGTATGCCCGGCGTGGAGGCCGGTACCGCGAACAGGGAGATGCCGTCGGTGCCGCTGGTGCCCGGCTGGCGGGCGGCGATGATCAGCAGGTCGGCGGTATGCCCGTCGATGACGTAGCGCAGCTCGCCGTCCAGCTCGAAGCCGTCGGCGCCGGGCCGCCAGGTGGCGGTCACCGCGTTGCAGTCCCATTGCCCGCCGTGGTGCGCCGCCTGCGGGCCGGTCCAGGCCAGGGTCGCGGTCAGGCTGCCATCGACGATGGCTGGCAGGTATTGCTGCTTCTGCTCGTCGTTGCCCGCCACCAGCAAACTGCTGACACCCAGGCAGACGGTGCTGAAGAAGGGCGAGCACAGGAGTACCCGGCCCATCTGTTCCAGCACCGCGCAGAGTTCGACATAGCCCAGGCCCATGCCGCCGTACTGCTCCGGCACGCTGATCGCCTGGAAGCACAGTTCCTGGCAGATGCGTTGCCAGAGTTCCGGGTCAAATCCCGCTTCGGTGGCCATGGCCTGGCGCACCGCGGCCGGGGTGGACACGTCCTCCAGGAAGGCCCGGGCGGTGTCGCGGATCATCTGCTGCTCTTCGGTGAAACGGAATTCCATGGCGATTCCTCCGAATCAGGCGCCGTATACCGGCTGCGCTGGAATCTCGGCCGCCAGCAGGGCCTGCATGGCCTCGCCCACTTCGGCGGGCAGCCAGCGGGCGCCCTTGTCCACGCCCTGGGTAGTACGCCAGCCATCGGCGATGGAGATCTTGCCGCCTTCGGATTCGAATACCCGACCGGTGATGTGGGCCGCCTCGGCGCTGGCCAGCCAGGCCAGCAGCGAGCTGACGTTTTCCGGGGCCCAGTAGTCGAAGCTGCCGTCGTCCGGTTTGGCCATGCGGGTCGCCATGGATTCGACCGCGGTGGTCATACCGGTGCGGGCCGCCGGGGCCACGGCGTTGGCGGTGATACCGTAGCGGCGCAGCTCGGCGGCCTGGTTGAGGGTCAGCGCGGCGATGCCGGCCTTGGCGGCGGCGTAGTTGGACTGGCCGATGGAACCCTGCAGGCCGGCGCCGGAGGTGGTGTTGATGATGCGCGCATCGACCCTGTTGCCGGCCTTGGCCTGGTCGCGCCAATAGTGCACGGCGTGGGAGCTGATGCAGAAATGGCCCTTGAGATGCACGGCCATGATGGTGTCCCATTCGGCCTCGGTCATGGAGGCGAACATGCGGTCGCGGTTGACCCCGGCGTTGTTGACCACCACATGCAGGTCGCCGTAGGTCTCGATGGCCTGCCTGACCGCATTCTCGCTGTCGGCGTAGTGGGTGATATCGGAGGTGTTGACCACTGCCCGACCACCCGCCGCAACGATCTCGTCCACCACCTTCTGGGCGGCGTCACGGTTGATGTCGTTGACCAGTACGCAGGCACCTTCACTGGCAAACACCCGTGCATGGGCCGCACCCAGTCCGCCACCGGCGCCGGTGATGATGACTACTCTGTCGTTAAGAATTCCCATCTCTGTTCCCCTGTTCGTGTGCCGACGCCGCCCAGCGGCGCTGTCAGGCGTGGGGAATGATTGTTGCCAGCGGCCCCTTTGCAATCATCGTCCATAGAGACTAAAGGGCCGAGTTGACGGGTGCGGACCGCGAACGGGGGGCTAGCGCTCCGGCGTGAACCGCTGTTCCGGCTGGATGATTACCGGCGTTGGGCGCTGCTCCAGGTGGGCGATATCGCCCAGCCCGAGGGAGACGATGCTGTTGAGCATGACCCTGACCAGCTCGGCCTGGCGCTTGATGCCGGTCTTGGCGAAGATCGAGCGCAGATGCGCGCGGGCGGTGTTGCGGGTGATACCGAGCTTCTCGGCGGTTTCCTCCAGCGACAGGCCGTTGGCCAGCTCCAGCGCCAGGGTGGTCTCGGCCGGGGTGAAGGCGAACAGCTCCTGGGCCACCTTGCTGCTCATTTGCACGTCGCCCACCGCATCACGCACATAGACCATGACCACCGGCTGGCCGCGCCCTTCCATCCAGCCGGAGCTGCGGATGGGCTCGATGACTACGCCCAGGCTCACCTGGCCGGATGGCCGAGCCACGGATATCGCGCCGGAGACCGCCTGCGCGGTACGCAGGTCCCTGGATTCGGCGGCATAGCGGATGAACCGGTACAGCTCGCGGTTATCACTGGGGTAGCTGGCCTCCAGCCGCGAGCCTACCAGCTTCAGCCCGTCGGCCTGGGCCAGCAGGCTCCGCGCCACCGCATTGAGTTGCAGCACGTTGCCCGCCTCGTCCAGAACCAGGCTGGCAATTGATAAGCGATTGACCGCCTCGGAGTAGAGATTGCCCATGGACTCGCGCCGTTCCAGCAGGTCATGGAAGTCCAGGCTGCTGCGCAGATGCGGCAGCAACCGCGCGCACAGCGCCCGGTCCTCCTCGGCAAAGGCAGGCTGGCCATGGCCTCGGGAAATGCGCAGACCGATGATCCCCGACTGGGTGCTCAGATCCGCGCCCATGACATGGTAGGCGTCACTGGGCCGGGCGTATTCCCGGTAGTAGCGACTGCTTTCCCATTCGGCCCTGCTCATCAGGTCTTCGATGCAGAACACCCGGTCCACCGGCAGCCGCGCCAACGGTGTATCACCGGGAAAATACTTGAACAGCGCTACCCGGCCTTCCACCTGATGACTGCCGGCCACCAGCATCAGCGCCACATCCTCCGCCTCGGAGATATGCAGGATGAGCGATACGAAGTTGGCCGCGAACAGGCCGCGCAGCTCTTCCAGGGCATCATGCAGATGCTCGGTATGCAGTGCGCCCGAGTAGATCTTGCCGACGATGCGGTCATACTCGTCCAGCGACAACCGGGAGGAACGAGTTGCTTCAGTATTCACCGACATCAGAGCCTCCTTGCGATGCTGCACGCGCCCTGCGCAGCTCAGCTGCCCCCTAGCCTGGGGGCAGTCGAGCCGCCGCGGCGCTGCTACAGCCGCTCGATAATGGTCACGTTGGCCTGCCCACCGCCTTCGCACATGGTCTGCAGGCCATAGCGGCCGCCGCTGCGCTCCAGCTCGTGCAGCAGTGTGGTCATCAACCGTGCGCCGGTGGCGCCCAGTGGGTGACCGAGGGCGATGGCGCCGCCGTTGACGTTGGTCCTGGCCGGGTCGTAGTCCAGTTCCTTCTGCCAGGCCATCACCACCGAGGCGAAGGCCTCGTTGATCTCCACCAGGTCGATGTCGGCCATGCTCATGCCGGCGCGCTGCAGCGCCTTGCGGGTCGCCGGGATTGGCGCGGTCAGGTGCCAGATGGGGTCGTCGCCCATCACCGTGAGGTTATGGATGCGTGCCCGCGGGGTCAGGTTGTAGCGCTTCAGCGCCGCCTCCGAGACCACCAGCATGGCCGCCGAGGCGTCACAGGTCTGGCTGGACACCGCTGCGGTGATATCCGGAAACTGCGGGTCCACCGGCTCCAGCGAGGCCATCTTCTCCAGCGTGGTCTCCCGTGGCGTCTCGTCCACGGCCAGGCCGTTGAGCGCGACTATCTCCCGCTCGAAGCGCCCTTCGGCAATGGCCTGCAACGCGCGGCGATGGCTTTCCAGGGCGAAGGCTTCCATGTCGGCGCGGCTGATACTCCAGTGACTGGCAATGCGCTGGGCCGAGTAGAACTGGTTGACCGGCTGGTCGCCGAAGCGTGCCTGCCAGCCCTTGCTGCCGGAAAAGGGATCGGGAAAGCCCAGCGGCTGGCCGGCCAGCATGGCCGAGGAAATCGGGATCTGGGTCATGGTCTGCACACCGCCCACGGCGACCACATCCTGGGTACCGCTCATCACCGCCTGGGCGGCAAAGTGCAGCGCCTGCTGGGACGAGCCGCACTGGCGATCCACGGTGGTGCCGGGCACGGTCAGCGGCAGCCCGGCGGCCAGCCAGCTGGTGCGGGCGATGTCGCCGGCCTGGGAGCCGATGGTATCCACGCAGCCGAAGATGACGTCGTCATACTCGTCGGCGGGAATGGCATTGCGCTCGACCAGCGCCTTGAGCACATGGGCGCCGAGGTCGATGGCGTGGACGTCGGCCAGACTGCCCTTGCGCCGGCCGGTCGGGCTGCGCAGGGCATCAACGATATAGGCTTGGGCCATGGTTCATCACTCCGCGAAGGTGTATTGCGGGCCGATAGGGGCATCGGGCGCGAGGATGGCATTGGCCACCCGGGATTTGTGGAAGGCACGGTCGCCCCAGGACGAGTCCAGCGCCCAGGCGCGTTTCATGAACATCTGCAGGTCGACCTCCCAGGTGTAGCCCATGGCGCCGTGTACCTGGATGCCATGCCGGCCGGCCAGCCAGGCCGCTTCGCAGCAGGCCAGCTTGGCGTGGGAGACGTGCAGGTCGGCGTTGGCTTCGCCATGCGCCAGCGCATGGGCGGCGCGGTACAGCACCGGCTTGGCAAACTCGATCTTGCCCGCCACATCCGCCAGGTGATGCTTGACCGCCTGGAAGCTGCCGATCGGCTTGCCGAACTGCTTGCGCTGCACCACGTAGTCCACCGACAGGTCGAGCATGCGCTGGGCCAGGCCCAGGCTCTGGCCGGCCACCGCCAGCGCACCGCGGTTGAGGGTTTCGGCCCACACCCCGTGGCCCTGCTCGGCGCCCAGCACCAGGCTGTCGGCGCTGGGGTTGAAGTTAACCCGGCTCAGCCGCCGCGAGCTGTCGATGCTCGGGTTGCGTTCGTAGCCGATGGCGTCACGGCGCAGGCCGTGCACTTCGCCCTGGTGCTCCAGCAGCACCACATCGGCCAGGTGCACGTCGGCAATCAGCGGGTTGACGCTGTGGCCCACGGCGATGCGAACGTTGCCCTCGGCAATGCGCGACAGCATCTCGTCCCGGCGCGGTGTGTCTGCCGGCAGGGCATTGAGCAGGCCGGTGGCCACGTAGGCGGTATCGGCCATGGAACCGGCAATGGCGTAGTAGCCCAGTTCCTGGGTCAGCAGCGACCAGGCAATGTCATCCATGCCCAGGCCGCCCTGCTCTTCCGGTACCGACAGGGCGGTCAGGCCCTGCTCGGCCATCTTGCGGCGCAGCTCCGGGGAGCGGCCGTCATTGGTGTCCCAGATCTCGCGCAGCATTTCCGGCGGCGCCTCGGTCATCAGGAAGCGGCTGATCGCTTCGCGAAAGGCCAATTGGTCTTCGGTAAAGGTAAAGTCCATGTCGGCTTCCTCAGGCTTTCGGCAGGCCGAGCATGCGCTCGGCAATGATGTTGCGCTGGATTTCGTTGGTCCCGGCGTAGATCGGGCCGGCCTGGGCAAACAGGAAGCCCTCCAGCCAGTTGCCGTGGTCCACCGCTTCCGGCGCCTGGCCGGTCAGCTCGCCGTAGGGGCCGAGGATGCGCATGGCGGTTTCGTGCATCTTCAGGTCGAGTTCCGACCAGATCACTTTGTTGATACTGGCCTCGGCGCCGATCTTGGCACCCTTCTCGACCAGGCCGACGGTATGATAGGCGGCGTGGGCGTAGGCTTCGGCGCCCATCCAGCTCTCGATGACCGCATCGCGCACTCCGGGATCGCGCTCGGCGACCTGCGGGTTGGCCTTGTACAGGTCGACCAGGCGCCGGGCGGTCTGCTGGAAGCGCGCCGGCGAACGCAGCAGCAGGCCGCGCTCGAACCCGGCGGTGGCCATCGCCACATGCCAGCCCTGGCCTTCGGCACCCAGCAGGTTGCCGACCGGCACCCGCACGTCGTCGAAGAACACCTCGGCAAAGGCGTCCTTGCCGTTCAGCGCCTTGATCGGGCGGATGGTCACGCCGGGGCTGTCCAACGGTACCAGCAGGTAGCTCAGGCCATGGTGGCGGCTGCTCTGCGGGTCGGTGCGGAACAGACCGAAGATCCAGTCGGCGAAAGTCGCCCGGGTGGACCAGGTCTTCTGGCCGTTGATCACGAATTCATCGCCATCGCGCAGCGCCTTGCTGCGGATCGCTGCCATGTCGGAGCCGGCATTGGGCTCGGACCAGCCCTGGGCCCACATGTCCTCGCTGGAGGCAATGCGCGGCAGGAAGTGGCGCTTCTGCTCCTCGGTGCCGAATTCCATGAGGGTCGGCCCCAGCAGCAGCTGGCCGTTCTGGTTGACCCGCATCGGCGCGCCGGCGGCGTAGTATTCCTCTTCGAAGATCAGCCACTCGATCAGGTCGCAGCCACGGCCGCCCAGGTGTTCCGGCCACATGACCATGGACAGGCGGCTGTCATACAGCTTGCCTTCCCAGGCCCGGTGTTCCTCGAAGCCCTCGCGGGTGTCATAGCTGGCCAGCGGCTTGTTCGGCACATTGGCCTTGAGCCAGGCGCGCACTTCGGCGCGAAAGGCTTGTTGTTTGGCGGTAAAGGTCAGTTGCATGGCAGGTTCTCAGAAGCTGGCGTCGCGCTTTTCAACGAAGGCGCGGCGGGTCTCGGCGGAGTCCGGCATGGTGTAGGCTTCCAGCGTGAAGCCCTGCTCCCAGCGGTACTTGTCTTCCAGGTTGCCGTCTTCGATACCGTTGAGGGCTTCCTTGGCGATGCGGATCATCGCCGGGCTCTTGGCAGCGATCTTCGCCGCGATGTCGCGGGCGGTCACCACCAACTCGTCGCGCTCGACCAGCCGCTCGATGAAGTTGTACTGCATCGCGTCGGGGGCAGTGACGATTTCGCCGGTGAAGAACATGTAGCGCACCTTCTGCACCGGGAACAGCCGCTGCAGGTGGGCGCCACCGCCCATCGCACCCCGGTCCACCTCGGGCAGCGCGAAGGTCGCGCAGCGCGAGGCGACAACGATATCGGCGGCGCCGGTCATGCCGATGCCACCACCCAGCACGAAGCCATGCACGGCAACGATCACCGGCACCGGGCAACGGTGGATAGCCTTGAAGGTGGCGTAGTTGCCGGCATTGACCTTGACGATCAGGTCCGGGTTGGCGTCCAGCTCTTTGATATCGACCCCCGCGCAGAAACCGCGCCCTTCGGCGCGGATGATCAGCACCCGAACCGCTGCGTCGGCACCCAGCGCATTGATCTGCGCCGCCAGGGCCAGCCATTCGCTGCTGTCCAGTGCATTGACCGGCGGCTTGCAGATGACCAGCTCGGCGATGCCTTCGTTTACTTCCACCTTGAACGCAGTATTCATGCCTGGGCTCTCTCGTGTTGGTCGGCGGTCTGCTCCGCCGGGGTTTGTGGCGATTGCTGCAGGCGTTGGCACAGGCGCAGCAGACAGCCCTCAGCCTCGTCAGCGATTTCCTGGATGATCTGCTCGCAGCTCTGCAACTGGTCGATGGCCGCTGCCACCTGGCCGCTGGGCAGGATGCCCTCGTCGGGAAAACCCTCGACCATCGACCGCTGCAGCAGCACCGGCTGGTTGGCCGCCATGACCACCTGGGACATGGCGCCCGGGTCGTCCTTGATGGCGGTAAAGAAGGTGCGGATCATGTGGCCGGTGGTCATGCCGGTCTGGGCTTTCCACTTGCGCGCACTGTTCAGTGCAATCCACAGCCGGCCGATCGGGCCAGCCGCTTCGAGCTTGTTGATGAAGGGATTTTCCACCATCCGGTGGCGCATGCCGTCCACCGCCAGGGTGACGCGGATCTGCTGCGTATCCCGGGTTGCCAGATAGCGTTGCAGCGTGGCCTTCGGCGTGGGTGAGTCGCTGCTCATCATGAACCGGGTGCCCATGGCGATGCCCTCGGCACCGGCGGCCAGCGCCGACGCCAGCCCGCGACCGGTGGAGAAGCCGCCGGCGGCAATCACCGGCACATCCACCGCCGCCAGGACCTGGGGCAGCAGGATGGTGGTGGGCACGCCGCCGGTATGGCCGCCGCCCTCACCGCCCTGGATGGTGATCATGTCGGCACCCAGCTCCACTGCCTTGAGCGCATGCTTGAGCGCACCCACGGTGGGGATGCACAGCACACCGGCCTCCTTGAAGCGGCGGATAGTGTGCTGGTCCGGCCCGCGACCATAGCTCACCGCCCGCAGCCGATACTGGATGGCCAGATCGACGCACTGGGCAGCATTGTCCTGGAACATGTGGAAGTTGAGGCCAAAGTTGCTGCCACCGGTGGCGGCAATCACCTTCTGGATCTCCGCTTCCAGCTGGTCGGCGGCAATGGTGGCGCCGGCGAGGAAACCGAAGCCCCCCGCGCGGGTAGTGGCGATCACCAGGTTGGCGTCGGACACCCAGCCCATGGCCGTCTGCACTATGGGATACCGGCAACCCAGCGCGTCGGTCAGCCGCGTTTGCAGGGCCCGCATCAGCCTTGCTCCCGCTCGGCCTGGGCCTTGTTGGCAGCGGCCATAGCCTTACCGTCGAAGCCGCCGAGCTTGTCGCCGGAAATCTGCTCGTTGTGCACGTGGGCAAAATGATGCCAGGCGAACACCGCCTCCATCCCGGTACGCTTGCCCTGCAGATCCTCGATGTGGTTGACCGCCTGCTTGGTCAGCGCCAGCCCCATGCGCGGCTGCTTGGCAATGCGCTGGGCCAGCTCCAGGGTGGTGCTTTCCAGCTCATCACGCCGCACCACCCGGTTGACCATGCCCAGCTCGTAGGCACGGGACGCCGGCATGCGGTCGCCGAGCATCAGAAACTCCTTGGCGATACGCGGGTGCATCTCGAAGGCGTGGGCGAAGTACTCCACGCCGGGGATGCCCATGCGCACCACCGGGTCCTGGAAAAAGGCGTCGTCGCTGGCGACAATCAGGTCGCAGACCCAGGCCAGCATCAGCCCACCGGCGATGCAGCCACCCTGGACCATGGCGATGGTCGGCTTGGGCATCTCGCGCCAGCGCCGACACATGTTCAGGTAGACCTCCTGCTCGCGCACATAGAGGAACTCGCCACCGGGCTTGTTGGTGTGGTCCCACCACAGGTGCTTGTGCTCGAAGGACTTGGTTACATCCCGCCCGGGCGTACCGATATCGTGCCCGGCGGAAAAGTGCTTGCCGGTCGAACACAACACGATGACCTTGACCTCATCATCGTTGATCGCGCGGCGAAAACAGTCGTCCAGCGCGTAGGTCATCTGCGAGTTCTGTACGTTGTTGTACTGCGGGCGGCTCATGGTCACGATCGCCACGCCGTCCGCTACCCGATAGGACACCGGTTCCTCGGTCTCGTAGACCGCGGTGTCCTCACGCTCGACGAATTCGCTCATCCGCGCACCTCCTCCGCCGTACGGATACCGGCCGGATTGCCCTTGAGCTGGCGGGCCCGCAGGTTATGCGGATCCAGCCGGGCGATGCTCGCCAGCTGATCGGCGGTCGGATGCGGGGTCTCGCCCAGGTTGTCGACCTTGAGCAGCGGGAAGCCGGTACGCTCCTGCACTAACGCAAAGTCCACCCCGGGGTGCAGCGACAGTACCCGCGCCGCGTGATCCGGGCCATTGAAGTCCATGACGCACAGGTCGGTGATCACCCGGCCAATACCCATCAGGTCGTTACGCATGCCTGGCTGCCAGCGCTCGGGGTTGAAGCCGACGCCGGAGACCATGTCTACCTCGCCTTCGACGAACACCCGCTTGCTGTGGTTGGGGATGTAGAAGGAGTTGAGGTGGTTGATGCTGTTCCCCGGCAGGCCGCGCACACCGAGCATGGCCACCTTGGGCTTGGCGTAGTCGCCGATCACCGACAGGTTGGTCTGCGCCCAGCGGTCGACTTGGGTCGGTCCGACCATGGCATGGCGGCGGCCGTGCCAGACGCAGTCGAATACCCGCTCGAAGGGCAGGTAGCCGGAGTACTTGGGCACATAGTCGCCACGCGGGCCGACCGGAATCGGCTCCTCGACCAGGAAGGCCTCGCTGTCGGTCATCAGCAGCTCGGGGCTGTGGCTGACCTTGGCCAGGCTGGCGCCCAGCCGGGGAATGATGCCCAGGCCCGAGGCCAGCAATTCACCGTTGTCGCGCCAGGCTTCCGAGGCAGCAACGATCATCAGTTCAGCCAGGCTGAAAGTATTGGAACTCATGGTCTCACTCCTCAGAACGTCGGCAGGGGCAGGCTGGCCATGCGCTCGGCACCGCCGTTGCGCTCGCAGTAGTCGGCTTCGCTGCAATTGACATAGGTATCCAGGTAGCGCTGCCAGCCGTTGTCTTCGCCGGCGCTGTCGCTGTAGTCCTTCAAGTGCTGCATGTCCCAGCCATAGGCGGGGCCGCAGGCGGTGGGGTGCGCGCCCAGTGGGGCTTCCACCACGCCGGTGACCATGGAGCGCTCGAAGGTGCTGAAGCGGGCGGTCGCCGCGTCCAGTTCCAGGCGCTCGACCACTTCTTCGGCGGACACGAAGCACTGCTTGGAAGCGCGGGCGACGTGGTGGTCGAAATACACGTCGTTGCCGGTAATCAGGGTGTTGCCCAGGCGATCCGCCTTGTTCACGTGGACGAAGGCCACGTCCAGTTCCAGCGCCGGCATGGCCAACAGCACTTCGCCGTCGGCATAGGGCGAGGTGATGAGTTTCAGCTCTGGGTTATGGGTCAGCACATCGGTGGCCAAGCCGGCACGGGCGGGCAGGAACGGCAGGCGCATGGCTGCAGCCTTCAAGCCCCACTGGAACAGACCTTCATCCAGCTCCATGACATCCAGGGTGCCGGCTTCCCGGGCCTTGCGGAAATAGGGCTCCAGCGGAATGGCGTCCATGGTGGCGAAGCCGAAGATCAACTTCTTGACCTTGCCAGCCGCGCAGAGCATGCCGACTTCCGGGCCGCCGTAGGCCACCACGGTCAGGTCCTTCACATCACTGCGCAGGATCTCGCGCACGATCGCCATGGGCTTGCGCCGCGGACCCCAGCCACCGAAACCGATGGTCATGCCATCGCGTAATTGTCCTACTACATCCGCAGCAGTCATCTGCTTGTTCATTATTGCTCCTCCTGCCGGCCGGCATTGAAGTCATGTCCCCAAATGCTGACCTTGGTGAATTCGAAAGCGGTGTGCTGGTTCCAGTCGACCTGTAGCCCGCCGCAGCCGTACTCGAGATCGAAGCCGGACGGGGTTTTCATGTAGAACGAGGTCATCTTGTCGTTGAGGTGCTGCCCCAGGGTGGCGGACAGCGGTACGCCATGGGCCTGGCGCCGGTCGTGGGCGCGGCCGACTTCGGTCATGGAGTCGACCTCGACCATGACGTGGACGCACTTGCTCGGCACGTCGTACTCGGCGATGGCCAGGCTATGGTGCCGGGCGTTGCCACAATGCAGGAAGTGGATGCGGGTGGCGGGGGCGTCGGGGGCCGGACGGAAATTGAAGATGTCGGAGATCTCGAAGCCCAGCACCTGCTGATAGAAGGCTGCGCACTCATCGAAATTCGGCGCCGGCAATACGGTATGCCCCAGCCCCATGTCGCCGGTCAAAAAGCGCGGTACGCCCTGGGGGGAGACGAAGGGCTGGCAGTCGGAGCGGTAGCCCCAGGTCAGCTCGTGCCGGTTGCCCGCCGGGTCCTGCAGCAGCGCTGCTTCGTTGACCTGGCGCTGGGCGCAGAAGGCAGCGTCGGCCAGTTCATAGGCGACCGCGCTGGCATCCAGCCGGGCCAGCATGGCGTTGAAGGCGGTCTTGCTGCCCAGCTCCCAGCCGGAGGCCAGGTAGCGCGACTCGGCGCCTTCGACAATCAGTATGCGGAACGGACGATCGTCCATCTTGATATACAATCCGCCGCCGGGCGCCGGGCTGGTCATCATCCCCAGCACGTTTTCGGCATAGTGTTGCCACTTCTGCACATCACCAATCTGCGCGACGAAATAGCTCAGCGCTCGAATCTCACTCATGCCGCCACTCCTCATTCAGGGTCTTGAAGCATGAGTAGATTGTTGCCCTTGGGGGGCGGCGCATTCATCGTCCATTGAGACTAACGTTATGGGCTGCGGTGGGCGGGCATGTTGCGGTGAGTGTGTGCAAGGCCGTGCTGGGGTGCAGGGCCGTGCCGACACGCCGTGAATACATCCATGTAGGCTCGCGGTTTTCATCCCTGAAAACCGACGGCCGGCACAACCCTGCACCCCAGAACGGCCAGCGAACCCCGCGCCGCTGGGGGTAAAACCCTCAGCGGCGCGGAGTTTCTGCCGTTGCGTTGGGATGCCCCTGCCACGACCGTTTGATGCCAGGGATGGCATCAACGAGCCCCCATGGATGGGTTCACGGCGTGTCGTGGCAGGGGCATACCAACGCAGAGGCCTGCACAGATCGCCAGCCACCCCTACCAAGACAAGCAAAAAAAAATCGCCCATGGCACAAACCGGTGGGCGATAAAGGAACCGACCCTGGACCCAGGCCGGGCAGCACAACAAACGCTTACATGTAGAGGATGACCAGGTCGTTGATCACCGCCGGGCGCTCCTGACCTACCACGTGGATGTTGCATTCCAGCACCATCTGGGTACCTCGCGGCAGTACCTCTACCGATTTGACCCGGGTGCGTGAGTGCACCAGCGAGCCGGCCGGTACGGGGCTGGGGAAGCGCAGGCGTTCGGAGCCGTAGTTCACCATGTTGGTGAAACCGGTCACCTCGAAGCTCAGCGGCACCTGCATGCGAGACATCAGCACCTGCACCAGGGCGCCATGGGCGATGGTGCCGCCGAAGGGGCTCTCCTTGCGGGCCCGCTCGGGATCGGTATGGATCCAGTAGCTGTCACCGGAAAGCTCGGCAAACTGGTTGATCAACTCCTGGTCCACCAGCACCTGGTTGCTCCAGTCGCTGAACTCGCCGGTGACCAGGGATTTCAGCGTCTCGATGTCCTTGACGTCGATCTTGCGCTTGGGCGGGCCGGACTCGGCCGCCGGTGCCTCGGGCGCCCTGACGACTTCGTCACGCTCCTCCAGCGGCACGTCGGCGCCGGTATAGCGCAGCAGCACGGCGCCGTCGGCATTGACGGTGGCGCGCACCGGTTTGAGGCGCATGCCAACCTTGATCTGCCCGGGGTCGAGCCCGATCAGGGTAGTGTTCATGCGTACACCTTCGTCGAGTTCGACCACCGCCAGTATCTGTGGCTCGGCACTGGCGAACTCGGGCAGGGTCGGTACCCGTGCCACGGTGTAGGTGTAGAGCGTGCCGGTGCCCGACACCTGCTTCCAGCTCAGGTCGTGGGATAGGCAGCTGCTGCAGTGGCGCCGCGGATAGAAAATCCAGTGCTGGCAGGCGTTGCACTGCTGCAACAGGACCTTGCCTTCTTTCAAGCCATCCCAGAAGGGTGCGGAAATTGCCGTTGGCAGCGGCATAGGTTTGTTGCTCATGCTCAAGCCCCCTGAAGAATCAATGCGCCCTGCTCGCTCATGACACCGCCGGTGCCCGAGACGAATACCTGATCACAAACCTTGAGCTGGCGATCACCGGCCTTGCCTGCTACCTGCTGGTAGGCCTCGACCACCTGGGAGAACCCGCCCGCCGACCCGGCCTGGCCGAAGCTCAGCTGCCCACCGTGGGTGTTCATCGGGAAGTTGCCCTTGTAGGTCAGGTCGTTGTCCAGGATGAAACGCATGCCCTCACCCTTGGCGCAGAACCCGGCATCCTCCAGGCTGAGCAGTACGGTAATGGTGTAGCAGTCGTAGATCTGCGCCGCGTGCATGTCGGCGGGCTTGAGCCCGGCCATGGCGAAGGCGCTGCGGGCAGCCGGACCGACCGGGGTTTCGGTCATGTCGGGCGAATAGCTGGGTGATTTGTAGCCCAGGCGTTCACCGAAGCCGGTGATATAGGCCGGACGCCCCTTGCTGCGGGCGGCCAGCTCCTTGGACGCGACGATCACCGCGGCGCCACCGGCGACCGGCATGACGATTTCAAGAATGTGCAGCGGATCAGCAACCAGCTTGCTGCCCAGCACATCCTCGATGGTCAGTGGCTGCCCACGGAAGATCGCATCCGGGTGGGCCTGGGCATTGAAGCGCTGGTCCACGGCGATCTTGGCCATGGCGCGCTGGTCGTAGCCGTACTGCGCGGCGTAGCGCTGGGCGATCATGGCGTAGCCGGTGTTCTGGCCCATGTGGCCGTAGGGCAGGTCGAATTCGGCTTCCGGCGCACCGTACTGGGTGCTGTGGCCACCGAAACGCATGGCTCGGGCCATGGCCGACGGATCATCGTCCGGGCCGAAGGGTGCCATGCGCTGCGGGATCACGCAGAGCACGGCCTGGCAGATACCCAGCTCGATGGCAGCGGCGGCGCGCCAGATCATGCCCACGGCGGTGGTGCCGCCCAGGTCCACGACCTCAGCGAAATTCAGTGCGATGCCCAGATATTCCGCGGCCATTGCCGGCACGAAACTGGAGGCCTCATGAAAATGCGGACCATTGATACAGAGTCCGTCGATATCGCTGGCCTTGAGGCCGGCGTCGGCCAGGGCCTGCGCGGCCAGGTCCGCTACCTGCTCCAGGTGGAACATCTGCGGTGCGGTGGAATATTTTTCCGGCTTGTATTGCGCGGCGCCAACAATGGCGGCCGTTCCTTTCAAACCCATGACTGTCCCCTCATCGGCTGCGGGCGACCGGGAAAACGTCACCCTCTGCCCGGATTGTTGCGTCCCCTGCCCGGCGGCTCATCGTCCGTTAAGCCTACGTGGGGAGATTTTGTCGAAGCCGACATAGCAAAAGGCCGGCCCCTTGCGGGAGCCGGCCTCTGTGCTTGCCGAGACGGTCCGGGATCAGCGGCCGAGGGCGCGCAGCCGGTCCGGGGTGAACTGGCTCGGATCCATTTCGCCCTTGTTCAGGATGGCCGCCCGCTCACGCTCGTTGAACAGCGTATAGCCGATATAGCTGCCACTGTTGAGGTCGTGGAAGAAGGAGGAGCCAGCCTGCCAGGCGCTGGTGTCCGGATGGTAGTAATAGTTGATGATCGCGTGCTTCCACAACTCCCCGCGGCTGTCGTAGTTGTCCGCCAGCACTGCGTGCCAGGTGTCCTCGTCGATGAACAGGCGGCGCTTGCCATACAGGTGCCGGCTGCCTTCCTTGACGTTGGCCTCGATCACCCAGACCCGCCGCAGCTCGTAACGCAGGAACTCGGGGTTGGGATGGTTGACGGTCAACAGGTCCGCGTAGCTGATGTCCTTGCTGTGCACCTTGTAGGCGTTGGCCGGAATGATGACCTCCTGCTTGCCCACCAGGGTCCAGTCGTAGCGATCCGGCGCACCGTTGAACAGGCGGTCCTCATCGATGGTCATCAAGCCGTTACTGCCGCCCAGCGGTTGGTCGTAGCCATAGCCTGGGGCCAGGCGCACCCGCCGCGTCCCGGTGTTATAGGACCAGGCGGTACGCGCCGAGGTGCGGTAGTTATAGGGCTCATGGTTCATCGAGAAGTTGCCGCGCTCACGCAGTGGCAGCAGTACCTCGGTGGTGCAGTAGGCCGAGACGCCGTCATCGGTATGCGGACGCAGGCTCGGATCCGGATCCATGGGCGGCGCCAGGCAGCGACCATGGGAACGGCCCCAACCAATGCTGCCACTGGCAGTTACCGATGCGATATCGCGAATCTCATCCTGGGTCCAGGCGCGGAACGGCAGTTGATGGTTCCAGAGCACTTCCATGGCGCTCTTCGGAATCGGGAAGGGAATGTAGCCCAGGCCGGTGTAACCGAAGCCATCATCGACGATCTCGGCATTTTCCGCGTTCCACCGGGCGCGCTCGCACGCCACCTCGGGGTAGGCAAATTCGCGCCGACCTTCATAGACGTTGATCTTGTAGGTGTCGGGATAACGCTTGAACATCGCCTGCTGGCCTTCAGTCAGCTTGTCGGCATGCTCGGCCACGTTGGCGGCAGTGATGACCAGGATCGGTTGGTCATCGGCAAAGGGGTCGACCGGATGGGCGCCGCTGTGCGGCGGCGCATCCCAGCCGGGCACCTTGCCCACATGGGTGCCCTTGAACTCGGGGATGCTGCCATCGGCGTTGGCGGCACGTTCAGCGCCGACACAGGTCAGGTCCTGGCCCAGGCGCGCGGCCTCCTCCGGGGATACGGCAGCAGTGGCCAGCCCAGCAAGACTCATGCTGATGGCGGCGGCCAGGGAAACTACTACACCATGTCTACTCATTATTCTTCTCCACAGGTATACGCAATCCATTATTACCCTGCCGGTTAGCGTCTCATCGTCTGATCAGACTAAGCCGGCGGATACAGGGAAAGTCGCTTGGCTATTCATTGTCAGAACGAGTACTTGGCCGAAAGGGTCAGGTAATCGCGGTCAGCCAGCATCCGGTTGCGGCCGGGATCTGCCGAGTACAGGTACGCCGTGTAGGTGGTGTTCAGCTCCAGGTTGCCGAGGTACTTAAAGGTCGCGCCGACCGACATCCGCTTGTCTCCCGCACCGGCCGAGATGGCACCCTTCATCGGGGTATTGCCTTCCACCACGTGGGCCCAGTTGACCGGCACGTTCAGGTCCCAGCCCGAGAAGATGCCGGGGTAGGACAGTACCGCCTGCAGGGTGTAGGCCGTGGAGGTCTTGGTCTGCCAGGAGGTGTCGGTCTTGAAGGTGAAGTCGTCGTTGTCGCCGATCTTGTCCACATCGTCGGCCCGCACGTGCACCACTTCGCCCATCAGCGTGGTCGACTTGGCCCAGGGCATATCGCCGAGTGCACGAATGAAGCTCAGCTGCATCTGCTGGCCGGAACCGGTGGTGGTTCCGGCATTATTCGCCAGCATGACTGGCGCACCGGTACGGTATGACCACTCACCGCCCACCTGGGTATCACCCATGCTGGTGGAGAAACTCATACCGGTGAGCTTGATATCCTCAACGTATTCGATCTCATAACTCTGGAAATCCGGGGCGATAGTTACACCGGCAGGGTTACGATCGTGGTACCGCACATGAAAGAAGCCCAGCTCGGTGGACAGCGTGGGCCGATACATGGCGCGAATACCATACTGGCCACTATCACGCGGATCATTGGTGCCAGCATAAGCCGCATTGAAGCCCGGCCCGAGAATCATGAACTGACGACCCGGCCCGATCACATCCGAAGTCGACAGATATGATCCTACCGGATTCAGCTCGTTGCCCTTCCATTCGTACTGCACATACGCGGACAGGCCGAAGTCGGGGGTCACTTCCCAGTTGGCAGACACCTGACCAACCGGCAGCATGATGTCCTTGACCTCGATGCCCGGCTGACCGGAGTTGACCACGTTGACCGGCCCCTGCACGCCGTTTACCCCGGGGTAGAACAGGCCTTCACCCCAGGCCACTACGTGGCGGCCAGCCTTGACGCCCAGGCGCTGCCGGGCGGGCAATTGGAAGTCGGCAAAGACGTAGGCGTCCAGGAAGCGGCTGCGACCGCCGGAATATTTCTTGGCGTCGCTGGTGAACTTGTCGTGATCGCCGTCCTTGTTGACGGTGCCCGGCGAATCATTGTCGTTGTCGCGATGGTAGACGTCGTCATAGAAGGTACTACCGCGCAGCACGGCGCCGTAGTTGTCCTTGCGCAGGATCATCTCGCCCAGCGCCGTGGCGCGGTGGGTCATCAGCGAGTGACGGTCGAAGTTGCGGTTGCCGTCATCGGCGTTGGCCTGGCCGTCCAGCAGGTCGGAGTCGGCATCTTCCATGCGGATGCCCAGACCGTAGCTGGTGGTGACCGACCAATCCAGGGTGGCACCATTGTCGAAACGAAACGTCTCGCCGGCCTGGGCGTCGTGGGCAGGGAACGCGGCGACGGCAAGCGCCAGCGAGGCAAATGCAAACCCTGTCGAACTCCGCTGCATGACCTTCTTGTTATTGTTTTGCATAACTACTCCTGGGTTCAGGTGAAACAACGTGCCTGTTTGGTTAAACGTGGATGTCTTCAGCTGCAAAAACCTGCCCCCCACTGCTGGCCAGGCCGAAGCGCCAGGCCTCGTCCTCCAGCGTGCGGGTCAGTACTCCCTCCTCCCTGAGGAAATTGAGGTGGGCCAGGGTCTCGCCCATGGCCATCAACAAGTCGAAGCTGCTACGCAGCCGTGGAAACAGCACCGGACAGAGCGCCGCGGCCGTCTGTGGCCCGGTCTTCAGTACAGTGGTCAGCGATTCGAGATGGGCTTCGTGGTGCTGCTGCAACTGGCCGATACGGTGATGCAACCCATGGAAGGGCCGCTCGTGGGCTGGCAGCACCAGCACCGCGTCGGGCAACTGGCGAAACCGCCGCAGCGACGCCAGCCAATCACCCAGCGGGTTGGCTTCCGGCTCGGTCACCGAGACAAAGATGCTGGAGGTAATGCGCGGCAGGATCTGATCGCCGGCGATCAGCAACTGATCGTCTTCGCTGTACAGGCAGACGTGCTCCGGGGAGTGCCCCGAGCCGATGACCACCCGCCAGCAGCGCTCGCCGATTTTCAGCAGATCGTTTTCCCGCAGCCGCCGGAAGCTGGTGGGTGCGTGGGTGTCGTAGGCCATCTGGCTGAGCATCGGCCGGAAACCCGCCACCTGGTCGCTGTCCAGTCCGCAGCGCTGGAAAAACTGGGAGAATGCCCAATTCGGCTCATCGCCCTTGGGCGGGGTAACGAACAGCGCCTGGTATTCGGCGAAACTCATGTACGCCGGGCACTGGAAGCGATCCACCAGCCAACCGAGCATGCCGCTGTGGTCGTAGTGAAAATGCGTGGCAATCACCGCGAGCACCGGCGCACCGGCAAACACGTCGGTGAATACCGACTCCCATACCTCACGGCTCTGGGGCGTGTTCAAGCCAGTGTCCACCACCACCCAGCCATGCTCGTGGCGCAGCAGGTACAGGTTGATGTGATCCAGCGCGAACGGCAGCGGCATGCGCAGCCACAACACCCCAGGCGCCACCTCGCAGGTGTGGCCTGGTTGCGGCGGGGTTTCCCAGGGGAAGCTCAGCCTGTCCCGGGTCTGCCCTTCGTGCAGCTCCAGGCCGCTCATCAGGTCTCTCCGGCGAAGGCAGGCAGCTCCAGGCGCTCCAGCACCTCGGCGCTGAACGGCACATAGCTGCCGGCCTGGTCATCCTTGACGAACAGCGGATCAGTGAACAGCGCCGGGTTATAACCCTGACGCTGCAGGTCGATCTTGCGCAACTTGAAGGTGCTGGTCATGTCGGCCATGGCCGACACCCGCACGAACACCGGCAAGGCGTAATGGGGCAAACGGTCATTGGCAAAGGCAAAGAACGCCTGGGGGTCGAACTGCTGGCCTGGCTGCATCAGCACCGCAGCCATACCGGCTCGACCTTCATGGTTCGGCACCAGCACGCCGTAGATATTGATCAGCTCCAGCCCGGGGAAGTCGCCCAGCGCATCGGCCACTTCCAGAGTGGAGACGTTCTCGCTCTTCCAGCGGAAGGTATCGCCGATGCGGTCGACGAAGTAGCAGTAGCCGTCCTCGTCATACCGCAGCAGATCGCCGGAGGCCCACCAGGCGTCCCCGTCGCTGAACACGTTGCGCAGGATCTTGCCTTCGGTCGCCTCGGGCGAGGTATACCCCTCGAAGCGCCCCGCACCGATCTCCGGGAGGTTGACGATCATGCCGACCGCCTCGCCCACTTCACCGGGCTGGCAGTGGATATAGCGTCCCTCGGCATCGCGCAGATGGGTCTGGGTGCCGGTGTCGTACTTGAGCAGGCGCAGGTTGGTCTTGTCCCAGAACGGCACTCGGCCACAGGAACCGACGCGGTTATCCACGTTCAGCACCGCAGCATTGGCCTCGGTGGCGCCCCAGCCCTCGAAGATATCCAGTTCGCCGAAACGCTCGACCCAGCGGCTCCACACATCCCGGCTCAGGCCGGCGCCAAGCATGCAGCGCAGGCCATGCTCACGGTCATTGGCCTGGGCAGGCTTGTTCAGCAGGTAGCGGCAGATTTCGCCGATGTACTGGAACACGGTGACCTGATGCTGGCGAATCTCCGCCCAGAACTGGCTGGCGCTGAACTTGCGGCGAAACACGATGGACGCACCGGCGGCCAGCGCGGTGGAAGTCACCGAGGTAGCGGCAGCGCCATGGTAGAGCGGCAGGCAGCAATAGAAGATGTCCTCGGGGGTAATCTCCATGGTCACTTCCATCACATCACCGGAGGTCATCCAGCGCATGTGACTGTAGCGCGCCGCCTTGGGCAGGCCGGTAGTGCCGGAGGTGAAGATGTACAGCATGTCATCTTCAGCCTTGATGTTCGCCCGCAGCGCCGCATCGGGGCGATTGCGCGATGCATCCTGCACCTGGTCATGGAACTGACGGTCCAGGGTGGTTGGCAGCTGGCCAGGATCGACCGGGTTCTCGCTGTCGGGTACCAGCCAGCGCGGGTAGTCGGCGGTCTCCTCGGTCTCGAGGAAACCTTCCAGGCACTCCTCGCCGATCACCACGGCCTTGGCCGAAGTGGACTGCAGCGCGTGCAGCAGCGCCCGCCCTTTGAGGTGGTAATTGATAAAGGCCGTCACCGCACCGATTTTGGTCAGCCCGAACCAGCAGAAGAAGAAATCCGGGCGGTTCTCCAGCGCCATGGCGCAGACATCCCCCGGCTGGATGCCGCGGGCGAGAAAGGCATGGGCGTACTGGTTGGCGCGCTCGTCCACCTCGCGGTAACTGAAACGCTGCTGGCCATAGACCAGGAAGGCCCGCTCGCCGAAGCGATCCACCTGGGTTTCCAGCCGATCAGCCACGGTGTAGCGTTGTGCCGGCTTGATCCGGCTGGCGGCAGCCGAACGCAGGTCGAGCTTGGCCTGGGTCTGTTCCCGGCTGGGCAGAAGACTGGCGGTGGGGGCTTGCTGGGCCAGGGATGTGCTCATGACAACTCCTCCAGAGAACGTGAATCAGCGACGGGGTAATCGATGTAGCCTTCCGGACCGGGGGAATACAGCGTGTGGCGGTCGAATTCGGCCAGCGGCAATTGCTCATCGATGCGCCGGACCAGGTCCGGGTTGGCGATGAAGTGCCGGCCGAAGGACACCGCATCGGCCAGACCCTCGGCGACCATCTGCTCGGCGCTGTCGGGCTCGAAGCCATCGTTAACGATCAGCGGCCCACTGAAGGCGGCGCGGGCACGGGCAAAGGCGTCGACCTTGCGGGTATGCGCGCGCATGATGTGCAGGTAGGCCAGGTTCAACCCGTCCAGGCCGCGCAGCAGGGCGTCGAAGGTCGCGGCCGGGTCGCTGTCGGCGATGTCGTTGAACTTGTTGCCCGGGCAGAAGCGCACCCCGACCCGGCCTGGGCCGATGGCCTCGGCTATCGCCTGCAACACCTCGATGGCAAAGCGCACCCGGTTGTCCGCGCTGCCGCCATACTCATCGGTGCGCTGGTTGGCGTTCTCCGACATGAACTGCATGGGCAGGTAGCCGCTGGTGCAGTGCAACTCCACCCCGTCGAACCCCGCCGCCCGGGCGTTCAGCGCCGCCTGGCGATAGTCGGCAATGACCTGGCGGATATCGTCCCGGCTGAGGGCCTCGGGTACATCCGTATCGGTCATGCCCACGGCATCGGTAAACAGCTGGATCTCGGCGCGTACCGCCGAGGGCGCCACGGTGCGGCTGCCGGCGGGCTTGTTGTGCTGCGTCGCGGCCCGGCCGCAGTGCATCAGCTGCAGCACGATCTGGCCGCCCGCGGCGTGTACCGCCTCGGTGACCTGGCGCCAGGCGCCAATCTGCTGCTGGCTGTAGATCGCCGGCGTGCGGCAGTAGCCCATACCATCGGCCGAGGGCGCGGTGCCTTCGGCGACAATCAGGCCGGCCGCGGCCCGCTGGGCGTAGTAGTCGACCATGATGGCGGTGGGCACCGCGTCGCTGTCCGCGCGGCTGCGGGTCATCGGCGCCATGACGATGCGATTGGCCAGCTCGAGCTCGCCCATGCGCATGGGTTGCATCAATGCATTCATCATGGCCCCCTCAACGCACACGGATCTTGGGCGCAGGCGTGTCTGCCCGCATGCGCCGCAGGAACTGTTCAGCCGGTGCCGGTGCGGCCACCTCGGGCAAGCTGTCGCGTTCCGGCGCGTTGGCCCAGAAGGATTTCCACGAGGGAAACAGCGCCTGGAAGGTGCCGTGATAGGGCTCGCGGCCCGGCCAGCGCATCTTCATGTCGCCGATCGGCGGCTTGTTCAGGTCGGTGGCGTACCAGTAGCAGGGCAGCCGGCGGCGGAAGAACCACTCACCGTCGATGCGCTCGTAGTCATCCCAGTAGAGCATTTGCATGATCACCCACTCGGCGCCGGTCTCGTGCTCGTTCTTGGAATACACCACGCCCACCGCATGGTCAGCATCGGTGAATTCGATGATGTGCTGGCCGATGTGGTGGGAGGTGCCGGTGAACTGGTGGCGCAGGGTGTCATCCACCCACTGCTTGAGGTGGGCGCGGCCAACCTTGCCGCCGCCGACGCGGATATCCGGGGCGAACAGATTGACGTGGGCGTCCAGGTCACGCATATCCAGTGACAGGGAGTATTTGCCCACCAGCTGCCGGATGGCCTCGATCGACTCCAGCCGATCAAGACGCTGTAGAGTATTCTGATCCATGGTGTTGCCTTATCAGGTTGACTGCCGGGGCGGGCCCGCAGGCCCGCAGGTCATTCCAGTACGGTGTACAGATCGGAACTGCGACCGCCGTCGACCGGCAGGCTGGCGCCGGTGATGTAGGAGGCTTCATCCGAGGCGAGGAAGAACACGGCGTTGGCCAGCTCGTCGGCCTCGCCCACGCGCCCCATGGGGATGAGCTTTTCGGTGTTGCTGCGGGTCTTGTCATCGCCGAGCATGCCGGCGGTGGACGGTGTGGCGACGACGCCCGGGACGACCACGTTGCAACGCACCTTGTAGGGCGCACCTTCGGACGCCACGGCGCGACTGAAATTGATAACCGCTGCCTTGGCCGCGGAATAACCGGACATCCAGGCGGTACCGAACACACCGCAGATGGAGGCGATGTTGACGATGGCGCCACCGCCCTGCTCCTTCATCAGTTGCATCGCGGCGCGGGTACCCCAGAAGGTGCCGTCCACGGTGGTGGCGAAGTTGGCGTGCCAGTCGGCGGTGGTCATGGTGTCGACGCCGCCCCAGGTGTAGGCCATGGCGTTGTTGACCATCACGTCCAGGCGACCGAATTCCGCGGCGGTGGACTTGATCGCGCCGACGAAGGATTCCTCGTTGCTGACGTCGGCCACCCGGTAGGCGGCCTTGCCGCCAGCGCTTTCAATCTTTGCCACCACCTCTTGCAGCGGCTCTTCGCGGCGACCGCAGACCACCACGGTGGCGCCCTCGGCCGCCATCTTGATAGCGGTGGCGGCACCGATACCCGAACCACCACCGGTAACGAAGGCGACCTTGTTCTGCATGCGTGCTGTCATGTTCTTGCCCCTTAGATGAATGCCGAACCGCCGTTGACGGTAATGTTCTGGCCGGTGATGAAGCCGGCGTCATCGCTGGCAATGAAGGCCACCACGCGAGCGACTTCCTCGGGCTGGCACAGGCGGCCCAGCGGGATGGCAGCGATCATCGCCTGCATCCACTCATCCGGGATGCCGGCCATCATCGGCGTATCGGTCGGGCCGGGAACGATGGTGTTGACACGGATCTTCTGCGGCGCCAGCTCACGGGCCAGGCTGCGGGTCAGGCCCATCACGCCCGCCTTGGAGGCAACGTAGTGGCTGGGGCCTTCACCGGTCAGCGCACCGGTGCTGGAGAAGTTGATGATGGTGCCGGCAGTGCCCTTGGAGACCATCAGCCGGGCTGCTTCGCGGGCACAGAGGAAGGTGCCCTTGAGGTTGACGCCCACCACCCGGTCCCAGTGCTCCACCGGGGTATCGAGGAAGCTGTCCACCGAGCCGGTACCGGCGTTGTTGACCAGCACGTCCAGGCGCCCCGCTTCGTCAGCGATACGCTGCATGGCAGCCTGCACCGAGGCCTCGTCCATCACGTTGCAGACCACGGCGTGGGCACGACCCTTGAGGTCGGCAACGCTGGCGTTGATGGCTTCTTCATTGATGTCGGCGGCGTATACCACGGCACCCTGCTCCACGAACTGGCGGACAATGGCGGCCCCCATGCCCTGGGCGGCTCCGGTCACGAACGCAATCTTGTTATCAAGTTTCATCGCTGCTCCTATTGGCCGAACGGCATCGACCCATTAACGGTTGCAGCTATGATTCATGCGCGACCAACCCCCAACATCGTCCGTTGAGACTAAGCTGAATGCGCGTCGGGACCGGGCTTGCGGCGGCCCGCCGCCATGGTCTGAATGGACGATGAAGGGCTGGTGACCCCGGTGGATGATCGGCAAAACCAACAATAAGACCGGAGCACACCGTGAGCTCGCCAGCCGCCCTCCCCACGACCCAGCGCAGCGTCACCTGGCGTACCCACTATGCGCTGCTGATGCTCGCCCTGATCTACATCTTCAACTACATAGACCGGCTGCTGGTCTCCATCCTGATCGAGCCGATCAAGCTGGAATTCGGGGTATCCGATACGCTCATCGGCCTGCTCTCGGGGGTCGCCTTCGCCCTGTTCTACACGGTCTTCGGGCTGCCCCTGGGGCGCCTGTCCGACCGCATCGGGCGCAAGCCGGTAGTCGCCCTGGCCTGTATCGCCTGGAGCCTGATGACGGTGCTCTGCGGCATCGCCACCAGCTTCACCATGCTACTGCTGTTTCGTATCGGCGTGGCCATCGGCGAGGCCGGGGGCTCAGCCCCCTCGGTGGCCATGGTGTCGGACCTGTATCCCCCGTCGCACCGCTCCCGCGCATTGGCGGTATTTCTCATGGGGCCGGCACTGGGGGCGGTGTTCGGCCTGGGGATGGGCGGCTGGGTGGCGGACACCTACGGCTGGCGCTGGGCCTTTATCCTGATCGGCGCGCCGGGCGTGCTGCTGGGGCTGTTGCTGGCCTTTACCGTGCAGGCGCCGCGCCGCCAGCCGGCCAGCGCCGCGGATGCCCGGGAAAGCTTTTTCCAGACCATGAGATCCCTGGCGCGCACCCCCTCCTATGCACTGATCGTGTTCGCTGGCAGCACCGCAGCGATCGCCGCCTACGCCGTGGGTACCTGGGCGCCCAGCTTCCTGATTCGCTCGCACAATGTGACGCTCACCGAGGCCGGTGCGCTGTTGGGCATCGGCGGCGGCCTGATGTCGGTCATCGGCACCCTGACCTGCGGCTGGTTCACCGACCGCATGGTGCGGCGCGACACCGGCTGGCAGCTGGGCGCGGCGCTGCTGGGCACGGCCATGAGCATCCCTTTCGGCCTGCTGTTCTTCCTCTGGCCGGCCGGGTCGGCCCTGCAGATCGGCAGCCTCGCCGTACCCACCGCCTTTGCCCTGTACCTGGGCTTCGCCTTCTTTGGCACCTGGTGGTCAGTGCCCTGCTTCGGCGCCATGACCCATCTGTTCCCGGCCTCGCGCCTGGCCCAGGGCACCGCCATGTTCCTGATGGGCGTCACCCTGCTCGGCGTCGGCCTCGGTCCGCTGGTGGTGGGCATCCTCAGCGACGTGTTCGAACTGGCCATCGGCGCCGAAGCACTGCGCTACGCCATGGCCGCCACCATGGTCATCCTGCTGATCCCGTGCATCAGCCTGGCCCGCGCCATCCCCCAATACCGCCGACAGGTTGACGGCAATGACGTCGACCTGCCCGTTGAATCCCTGCCTGAAGGAGCCCGCACTTGAACACCACCAACAGTGACAACCTGCCTCTGCCGACCGGCCACTACGTCACCCTGGACAATGGCCTGACCCTGCATTACCTGGAAGCCGGCACCGGACCTACCGTGGTCTGGCTGCATGGCAGCGGCCCCGGTGCCAGCGGGTACAGCAACTTCAAGGGCAACTATCCGACCTTTGCCGAGGCCGGCTACCGCAACATCATCCTCGACCTGCCCGGTTTCGGCCGTTCCGCCAAACCCGATGACGTGGATTACGACCTGGATTTCTTTGTCAGCAGCCTGCAGGGCTTTCTTGACAAGGCCGGCATCGACCGCTGCACCCTGCTGGGCAACTCCCTCGGCGGCGCCATTGCCCTGGGCGCGACCCTCGCCTACCCGGAGCGGGTCGAGAAGCTGATCCTGATGGCCCCGGGTGGCGTGGAAGAACGGGAAACCTACTTCCAGATGCCCGGCATCCAGCGCATGGTCGAGGTCTTCAGCCAGGGTCCCATGGGCGTGGAGCAGATGCGTCATGTGATGACCCTGCAACTGTTTGACCCCACGCAGCTGGACGAGGCGCTGCTGCAGGAGCGTGCGGCGGTTGCGGTGACCCAGCCGGGCAATCTGTTCTCCAGCATGCTGGTGCCCAACATGACTGAGCGGCTGCAGGAAATACAGGTACCGATCCTCGGCTTCTGGGGCACAAACGACCTGTTCAACCCGCCGGCCGGGGCGTTCAAGGTGCTGGATAACGCCCCCCATGCCCGTTTCGTCATGCTCAACCGCTGCGGCCATTGGGTCCAGGTCGAGCATGCCGCCCTGTTCAATCGGGAATGCATCGACTTCCTGTCCGAATGAGTCATACCGGGGCCGGGCGGCCCCGGTTCCGAGGTTACTCCCATGAGCTACTCCCATCTGCTGCAGCCGGCTGCCATCGGTCAGCTCCAGCTGCGCAATCGCATCATCATGGCCCCAATGGGGTCCAACTTCGCCGAGTCCGACGGCACCTGTGGTGAACGCATCCAGGCGTACTATGAAGCCCGCGCTGCTGGCGGCGCCGGTCTGCTGATCATGGGCGTCGGTGCCATCGCTTTTCCGGCAGGCACCGCCGAGCCCTATCAGGTCGGGTTGTCCGATGACCGCTTCCTGCCCGGCCTGAGCCAACTGGTCGCCCGCGTGCACCGGCATGGCGCCAAGATCGCCATCCAGCTGCAGCACGCGGGCAAGACCGCCGTGCGCGATATCGCCGAGGGGCGCGAGCTCTGGGTGCCGTCGTTCCCGCCGCCTTTCAAGACCGACATGATGGCCTCGCTCACCGCCGAGGAGCTGGGCGCTTTCATCAGCTCCGGCAAGCCGAAGACCAGGCCCCAGGTGCGGGTCATGGACCGGGACGACATCGCCCAGATGGTGCAGTGGTTCGGTGATGCCGCCGACCGCGCCAAGCGCGCCGGCTTCGATGGCGTGGAAGTGCATGCCGCCCACACCTATATCATCGCCGGCTTTCTCTCGTCCTATTACAACAAGCGCGAGGATGAATACGGCGGCAGCCTGGAAAACCGCGCCCGCCTGATGCTGGAAGTACTGCATGAAGTGCGCCGGCGCACCGGCGACGACTTCGGTGTCTGGCTGCGGCTGGACGCCCAGGAGCTACGGCTGGACGGCGGTATCACCCTGGAGGAATGCCAGGCCTTTGCGCGCCTGGCCGAGCAGGCCGGCGTCGATGCCGTATCGGTGTCGGCCTATGCCGCCACCACGACCGGCGTCGCCTTTACCGAAGCACCCCTGGTGCAGAAGCCGGCCGGGTTCCTTGACTGGACGGCCAAGGTGAAACAGGCCGTCAGCGTCCCGGTGATCGCCGTGGGCCGCCTGGACCCGACCACCGCAGACCGCGCCATCGCCGAGGGCAAGTGCGACTTCGTCGCCATGGCACGCAAGCTGCTGGCCGATCCGGAGCTGCCCAACAAGCTCATCAAGGGTGACGCCGCGGCCATTCGCCCCTGCATCTACTGTTACGTCTGCGTCAGCCAGATCTTCGTCAACCAGCGGGTCAAGTGTGCGGTCAATCCGTTTACCGGCCAGGAGAGTCAGAAGGTCATCCTGCCCGCCGAACGGCCCCAGCATATCGTGGTGGTAGGCGGCGGACCGGCCGGCCTGGAAGTCGCCCGCCTGGCCAGCCTGCGCGGCCATCGGGTAACGCTGCTGGAACGCAGCAACCGGCTCGGCGGCACCCTGTTCTTCGCCGCGCTGGCCTACCCGGAAAACGGTGCGCTGCTGGACAACCTGGTGCATCAGGTCAACCAGTTGCCGATCGAAATACGGCTGAACACCGCCGCCACGCCTGCCCTGCTGCACGAGTTGGGTGCCGATCAGGTACTGGTCGCCAACGGCGCCTCACGCGCCGCGCCGCCGATACCTGGTGCAGAATTGAAGCACGTGTGGAGCGGCGATGAATTGCGCCGCATGATGACCGGCGACCGCGCCGATGAGATCGCCAAGGCCAAGCTGTCCCTGGCCCAGCGCACCATGATGAAGGCCGGCAGCCTGACCGGCGCGACCAACAGCACCGACGCCATCAAGCAGCTGTCAAAACTGTGGATGCCGCTGGGCAAGCGGGTGGTCATCATTGGTGGCGGGCTGGTGGGGCTGGAACTGGCCGAATTCCTGGTTGAACGAGGCCGCCAGGTCAGCGTGCTGGAGCCTGGCGCGGACCTGGGTCGCGAGTTGTCGATCGTGCGCCGCTGGCGGGTGCTGGACAATCTGCGGCAGCACGATGTCCCCATGTTGACCCAGGTGCAGGTAGACCGCATCGATGAGCGTGCTGTCCATTACCGCACCCAGGACGGCGACAACCTGCAGATCGCCGCGGATTCGGTGGTCCTGGCCATCGGCGCCGGCCCGAACCCCAGCCTGGCGGACGAACTGGCCAGCAGCGGCCTGCCCATCCACCGCCTGGGCGACAGCCACGAGCTGGGCTATATCGAAGGCGCGCTGCGCTTGGCTACCGAGGCCGCGCTGGCACTGTAGCCGGGAGGTCGACCCCAGCAAGGCTCAAGTCACCTGCCCGCATTCCGGGGTGTAGCGCACCTGCGCTACGCCTTGGCGGCTCTGGAATACTTCCATATCGCCGGTTAACGTCGCTCATCGAGCTGGTGCTCGACGCCCCCAGGGCAGGCTTGGCAATGGGGTTCCTGGGAGGTTCGAGCACCAGCTCGTACCAAGACTGGCCGACAGCAATGGTGTTACTGATTGGCTTCGCTCATGGAGTCGAGCACCAACCGGTCGCAAGCTGCGGTTTTATCTGCCCCGGGCATAGAAGTGCGGATTGTCCAGGTCCGGTTTGCCGTAGCGCAGCGGCTCGTCCTGCAGGGTCAGTAGCTGCCCACCGGCCGCCAGCAGTACCGCGTGGCCGGCGGCGATATCCCATTCCATGGTACGGCCCAGGCGCGGGTACAGGTCCGCTTCACCGACAGCCACCAGGCAGATCTTCAATGACGAACCGGCGCTTTTCAACGACCGCACCTTGCGCCCGGCAAGGAACACATCCAGCGCCTGGGCATCCCCATGGGAGCGGCTGGCCACCACGTCCAGTCCCTCGGTCGAGACCTCGCGGCACTCGATTGGCTTGCGCACCCCAGCCTCTTCGATAAAGGCGCCACACCCCCTGGCTCCGGCAAACAATCGCCCCAGCGCCGGTGCCAATACCACGCCCAGCACAGGTTCACCGCCTTCGATCAGGGCGACATTGACGGTGAACTCGCCGTTGCGGTTGATGAATTCCCGGGTGCCATCGAGCGGGTCCACCAGCCAGAAACGCTGACCCACCTCAGGTATATACCCGGCAGCGGCAGCCTCCTCGGAAATCACCGGAACCCCGGGCGCACATTGCGCCAGTGCCGCCAGAATCAGCGCCTCGGCTCGCTCGTCGGCCTCGGTTACCGGCGACGCATCCTCCTTGCCGCGCACCTCGAAGTCGGAGCGATACACCTGCATTACCTGCTCACCAGCGGCGCGGCTGATATCGATCACCTGCTCGAGTAACGCAGACATGACTTGGTTCATGGATTTCCCCTTTTCTTCTGGATTGGTCCAAACGGCCTATGCGCCGTTTTTTTCTAACCGCAAGAGTACAAGGGCCAACCCATTCACCAATCAGCAACTGGATGTTTAAAGGAGCGACCGTGTCACGTGGCCACCGCCTGCCCATCGAGCAGTTGAACAGCCTGCGTATCCAGGCCGTGAAGCTGCGCCTGGCGGGCAATACACTGAAGACCATCAGCGCCGCCACTGGGCTGTCCCCACCTACCATCATTGCCGCGCACAAGGCTTGGCAGAACGGCGGCTGGAACGCGGTACCCATCCGCGAGCGCGGCCGCAAGACCGGCGAGGGACGGATGCTGAGCGCCGAGCAGGAGCTGGAGGTATACCAGACACTGGTCACCAGCACACCGCAGGCGCACCAGTTGCCCTACCTGCTCTGGCAACTCGACGCCATGCGGGCATTGATCCACCAGCAATACCAGATCACCCTGCCCGACCGCACCGCGGCACACTACCTGCAACGCTGGCGGTTGAATGCCGAACGCCCGGCCCAGCGCATCGCCAACGCGCCGGTCAGTGTCAAGCGCTGGCACCAGAGTACCTATCATCAGATCGCCTGCCAGGCCCGGGCGGAAGGCGGCGACATTTTCTGGGTCGACGACGTCGGTGCACCGGAGCCGGGGCAGAAACGGCGACATGGTGTATTGCGAGCCATGAGCAACCGCGGCAAGGTGCTCTGGTTGCCCTATGACGGCAGCCTGCGCGCACCGCATCTGGAGAGCTTCTTCGATCGCCTGCAGCGCAGCACCGGACGCAAGCTGTTTGCCCTGCTCTCGGGCATGCAATGGCAGCGGGCGGCTACCTTCAGCGCATGGGCCAGCCGCCGCACCGAACAACTGCAGCTGTTTCACCTGCCCGAAGCCAGCGACATGCTGATCGGTGCCCATGCGCTGGCCGAGGATATGCGTCAGCCTCCCCGCGCTGCCGATGCCACCAACGCCACGAGCGATACCAGCTCCGCCGCGCCGCCCGACAACCCCATGCTGCTCATGCTGCAACGCATGTTAAAACTTCAACTCGCGCATAAGGCAGAGAATCAGCCCCGATACGCTGAGCGTCGACAACAACAAAAGTCGAAGGAAAACGCTATGACGTTGACGCACCTGCAGAGACTGGAGGCCGAAAGCATCCAGGCCATGCGCGAAGTGGTGGCCGAGGCCGAAAACCCGGTCATGCTGTATTCCATTGGCAAGGACAGCGCAGTGATGCTGCACCTGGCCATGAAGGCCTTCTACCCGGCCAAACCGCCGTTCCCCCTGCTGCATGTGGATACCACCTGGAAATTCCAGGACATGTATCGCTTCCGCGATCAGATGGTAGCCAGGCTGGGACTCGAGCTGATCAGCCACATCAACCCCGATGGGCTGGAAATGGGCATCAGTCCGTTCAAGCATGGCTCGCAGATCCATACCGACATCATGAAAACCGAGGGTCTGAAACAGGCGCTGGACAAGTACGGTTTCGATGTCGCCTTTGGTGGCGCCCGCCGCGACGAGGAGAAGTCCCGGGCCAAGGAACGTATCTTCTCCTTCCGCTCCGACCAGCACCGCTGGGACCCGAAGAACCAGCGCCCCGAGCTGTGGCATCTGTACAACGCCCGCAAGCACAAGGGCGAATCGATTCGCGTGTTCCCTCTGTCGAACTGGACCGAGTTGGATATCTGGCAATACATCCACCTGGAGAACATCCCCATCGTACCGCTGTACTTCTCCGCACCGCGCCCGGTGGTCGAGCGCGACGGCATGCTGATCATGGTCGATGACCAGCGCATGCCACTCAACCCCGGTGAAGTACCCATGGTCCGCAATGTACGTTTTCGCACCCTGGGCTGCTACCCGCTGACCGGCGCGGTGGAGTCGGACGCCGACACCCTGCCGAAGATCATTCAGGAAATGCTGCTGACCCGCACCTCCGAACGCCAGGGCCGCATGATCGATCATGACTCGGCGGCATCGATGGAGAAGAAAAAACAAGAGGGGTACTTCTGATGGCACACGTATCCAACCTGATTGCCGATGATATCGAGGGCTATCTCAAGGCCCACCAGCACAAGAGCCTGTTGCGTTTCATCACCTGCGGCAGCGTGGATGATGGCAAGAGCACGCTGATCGGGCGCTTGCTGTATGAGTCGAAAATGCTGTTCGAAGACCAGATGGAAGCGCTGGAGGCCGACTCGAAAAAGGTCGGCACCCAAGGCGGCGAGCTGGACTTCGCGTTGCTGGTGGATGGCCTGGCCGCCGAGCGCGAGCAAGGCATCACCATCGATGTGGCCTACCGCTTCTTCTCCACTGACCGGCGCAAATTCATCGTCGCCGACACCCCTGGCCATGAGCAGTACACCCGCAATATGGTCACTGGCGCCTCCACCGCCGACGTGGCTATCGTGATGATCGATGCCCGGCGCGGCGTGCTCACCCAGTCCCGGCGCCACAGCTTTCTGGCCTCGCTGATCGGTATTCGCAAGGTGGTGCTGGCGGTCAACAAGATGGATCTGATGGATTATTCGGAAAAGGTCTTCAATGAAATCGTCGACGAGTACCGCGCATTCGCCAGCCGGATAGGCTTGAGCGATGTTACCGCCATCCCGATGTCGGCGCTGCGTGGAGACAACATCACCGAGCAGACCGAACATATGCCCTGGTATCGTGGCACCACCTTGATGGGCTATCTGGAAACCGTCGAGATCGACGAGTCGCACCAGCAGAAACTGGCCTTCCGCATGCCGGTACAATGGGTCAATCGGCCGAACCTGGATTTTCGCGGCTTTGCCGGCACCATCGCCAGTGGCCTGGTGCGGCCCGGCGATCGGGTGCGCATTCTGCCTGCCGGTCGGGAAACCCATATCGCCCGCATCGTTACCCAGGACGGCGACCTGCAGCAGGCGGTAGCCGGGCAGTCCGTCACCCTGACCCTGAGTGACGAGGTGGATTGCAGCCGTGGCGATGTCATCGCTACCGCAGACGAGCCCTCCAGTGTCGCCGATCAATTCCAGGTCACCCTGATCTGGATGCATGAGCAACCCATGCTCGGCGGGCGCCCGTATCTGATGAAGATCGGTGGTAAAACCGTGCCGGTCACCCTCGCCGCGCCAAAATACAAGATCAACGTCAATACCCTGGAACACCTGGCAGCCAAGGAGCTGGCGCTTAACGAGGTTGGCATCTGCAACCTGTCCAGCAGCCAGCCGGTAGCCTTCGACAGCTACCAGAGCAACCGCGAAACCGGCAGCTTCATCCTGATCGACCGCCTGAGCAATGCCACAGTAGGTGCCGGCCTGATCGACTTTTCCCTGCGCCGCTCGCAGAACATCCATATGCAGCATACCGATGTGGGCCAGAAGGAGCGCGCCGAACAGCTGGGTCAGAAACCGGTGCTGCTCTGGTTCACCGGGCTGTCCGGCGCCGGCAAGTCGGCCATCGCCAACCTGCTGGAAACCCGGCTGTATGCCCGTGGCCAGCACACCTACCTGCTCGATGGTGACAATGTGCGCCATGGCCTGAACCGCGACCTGGGCTTCACCGACGCCGACCGGGTGGAAAATATCCGCCGCGTTGCCGAAGTCGGCAAGCTGTTCGTCGATGCTGGCCTGATCACCCTGACCGCCTTCATTTCACCTTTCCGTTCCGAACGGGAAATGGCCCGCAAACTGCTGGGCGATGAGGCCTTTCTCGAAGTGTTCATCGATACCCCACTGGCGGTTGCCGAAGAGCGCGACCCCAAGGGCTTGTACAAGAAGGTTCGGCGTGGCGAGCTGAAGAATTTCACCGGTATCGACTCACCCTATGAAACGCCGGAAAACCCGGACATCCATATCGACACCACCCGCGAGTCGCCCGAGCAGGCGGTCGACAGGATTATCGCCACCCTGATCGAACGCGGCCATATCGAGTGACACCCCATCACCTCCGGAGACAGACAATGACAACAAATACTGCCCATGACGCCCTGGTCAGCGGTCAGGCCTGGTCGGATTTCTGCGACCACCTCAAGCGCTGCGGCGAACAGATCCTGCGCCCGGAAGCCCCGGCTGACGCGGCTACCCGCGCCGAAGGGTTCCGCTACCTGACCCGGCTGCTGCGCATAGCTCTGGAAATGCACGTGGAGTTTGCCGACCCGGCGTTCCCCGGCTTTTTCAAGACCTCCCATGAAACCGCCAAGATCGGCGCGGACAACCCCGACAACCTGTATGAGTACGCCCGCCTGGACGGCAACCTGGAGTACCGCATCAAGGGCAACCGCGGCTCGGTCTACTACCTGAGCTTCGGCACCCAGAAAGGCGGTTACGAAACCGATGGCAAGATGATCCAGACCGGCTTCCTCGATGCCAGCACGCTGCAGGTCGATGAGGATGGCAACTTCGAGATTATCCTCAGTTGCCATCCACAACCGGGTAACTGGTTGAAGCTGGAGCCAACCAGCAATTCCGTATTGGTTCGCCAGACCTTCCTCGACCGCGACGCCGAGGTGCCGGCACAACTGTCCATCGAACGGATCGGCGCCGATACCCGGCCTGGCCCGCTGGACCCGGCCAGCTTCGAACAGGCACTGCAACGCGTGGGCAGTTACGTGGAGAGTACCGCCCGACTGTTCGCCGACTGGTCCCAGAGTTATCTGCCGCACAGCAACCAGCTGCCCCCCGCCGATCAGGCGCTGTGCCAGTCGGTGGGTGGCGACCCGAACATCTTCTACTACCACTCGCACTGGGCGCTGGCCGAAGACGAAGCATTGGTGATCCATGTCGAGAAAGTACCCGAATGCGATTTCTGGAACCTGCAGATCAACAACTACTGGATGGAGTCGCTGGACTATCGGCATCACCGGATCTGCTTCAACAAGCAACAGGCCGAATATGACGGCAACGGCGGCGTCACCCTGGTGCTCAGTGAACGCGATCCGGGCGTGGCCAACTGGCTGCAGACCGCCGGGCTGCGCCAGGGCACGCTGTGCCTGCGCTGGGTGGGTGCACAGGACCAGTGCCATCCGAGTACCCGGGTGGTCAAGATTGACCAGTTGCAGGAGGCGGTATGAACATGACCACGCAAACTACACGCCAGGCGCTGGATATCGACCAGTTGCTCAGTGAGGCCAGCCAACGTGCCAACGGACTCAGTCACTTCGGCGATGACAATTATCGACAGGCCCTGGAGGTATTGGTCGACGCGCTGGATCGCGAAGCCGGGCTGTCGGATACCGGCTGCTACCTGATGCGCGAGCGGCTGGTCGGCCAGTTGTTCAACCGGCTGGTGATGGAGGACTACCTGCGCAGGTTCCCGGAAATCACCCGAATAGCGATCGATGACCCACTGGTCATCGTCGGTCTGCCGCGCACCGGGACTACCATGCTGCAGCGTACCCTGGCGGTGGACTCACGCTTCCACTCCGCCGCCTGGTGGGAAACCCGTTACCCGGCGCCGCTGGAAGGTGAAACCCTGGCCGCACCCGAGCAACGCATCAGCCGGGCCAGGGCCGAGGTGCAACAGACCATCGAAGCCATCCCGCAGATTCTCTCGATCCATCCGTTCGACGCCATGCTCTGCGATGAGGAATTCATGCTCATGGAGCATTCGTTCCTGTGCGCGATGGACGCCTACGCCGACGTGCCCAGCTATACCCAGTGGCTCGACCAGCAGGACCAGCGCCCCGTCTACACCCAGTTGAAGAAGATGCTGCAGTTCCTGCAGTGGCAGAAGCAGCAACGCGGGGAAACCGGCGGTCAGCGCTGGCTGCTCAAGGCACCCCAGCACCTGCATACCATCGATCTGCTGCTGGAGGTGTTTCCTCGGGCACAGGTGATCCTGACCCACCGCGAACCGGCGCAGACCATTCCCTCGATGGCCAGCATGGCACACACCCTGTGGCAGATGTACAGCGATCAGCCCGACCCCAGATCCGCCGGCATCCAGTGGAACCGTCGCATGGCCCGGGGTATTCGCCACACCATGCAGGTGCGCGACCAGCATTCCCCTGACCGTTTCCTGGATATCCAGTTCGCCGACACCGTGGCCAGGCCGATGCAGGTGCTGGAGCGCGTATACAGCTTCGCCGGTATGCCCTTCACCGATAAGGCGCGCGCCGACGCCGAACAATGGCTGGCGAAGAATGGCCGGGAAAAACGTGCCAGCCACGACTACAGCCTGGAGCGCTTCGGTCTGGACGAAGCACAGATGACCCGGGACTACCTGGAATATCGCACCCGCCATCTGAGCGGCAATCACTGAACGCAGGCAGGAGCAACCATGGAAAAACTCATGTTGAGTCTGTGGAAACCGCCACAACACAGCGTCGAGCAATGGCGCCAGGCCCTGCTCGGCCTGCGCGACGACCTGGCTGCCGCCGGGGCACAGAACATCCGCGTCATGATGGTGGATGAGGCGGTAGCCGCCGCGTCCGCACAGCGCATCACCAATAGCGCCGTTCCCTTGGATGGAATGCTCTCGCTGTGGCTGGACAGCGCCTCGCAGTTGCCGTCCATCACGGACCTTCTGACGCCCTTGGTCAGCCGCCTGGAGGCATATCTGGTGCTGGAGTCCGAGCCCTACCCCGAGGAGCGCCAACCGCGCGCAGCCCGGTATCAGGTGCCGGTTGGCCAGCGCACCCCCGGCATGAACCAGGTGGTGCTGCTGCACAAGCCACATTGGATGAACTACGAACAATGGTACGACGTCTGGCGCAACGGGCATGGTCCCAAGGCCTATCCACTGCAGTCGATCTTCGGCTACCGACAGAACACGGTGGTCCGCGCGCTTACCTACGGTGCGCCAGTGCTGCACGCCATCGTCGAAGAAAACTTCCCGCCCGAGGCCATCGGCAATCCGGAGGGATTCTTCGCTGCCCTGGGCGATCCGGACAAGTGCGCGCAGCGTCAGCAGGCCATGTACGAGTCGACCAGCCGCTTTATCGACTTCGAGAAGATCGACTGCATCCTCACCAGTGAATACCGGCTGAGTGCCTAAGAACGCCACAAGGAGGCTACCCATGTTGGATCTAGAAGCAATCGAGCTGATCAAGCAGCTCAAGGCGCGCTATTTCCGCGCCATCGACACCTGCAACCTGGACATGCTCAGGGCCATGTTGACCGAGGACGTTAAACTGGCCTTCAAGAGCCCCACCTACCAGTTCCACCTGGAGGGCCTGGAGCCGGCGCTGGAGTTCTACCGGACCTCCTTCACCGCTACCCGCCTGGCCACGCACAACGGCCATACCCCTGAAATCGAGGTCGACGGCAACCATGCTACGGCGCTGTGGTACCTGAGCTACATCTTCATCAACCTGGAAGAAAACACCCATATGCATGGCAGCGCGATCTACCAGGATCGCTACGTCAAGCGTGACGGCCAGTGGCTGATCGCCGAGACCGGCTACCAGACGTTGCTGGAGACTGTCGAGCCGCTGCCTGAACAGCTGCAGATCACCTCCAAACCCATCAACTGACAACAACAAGAAGGATATCGACATGACCAAAGCCGCAAACCTTGTCACCTCGATCAAGGTCGAGATCGATGCCCCGGCCAGCGTGGTCTGGGAGGTACTGACCGATCTGGACAGATACGAGGAGTGGAACAGCTTCTGCTTCAGCATCCGCTGCGGCATGCGGATCAACGACCCGGTGGAGATGCTGGTACGCCCGCCGGGCACCGATGCCGTGGTACCGGTCGATGAATACCTGGTCGCCTGCGAGCCGGAGCAACTGCTGTCCTGGGAACAGCGACCAGTGCCTGAAAACAAGGACGCCGCCCGCCGCGATCAGTATGTCGAAGCCATCGACACCGGGCGCAGCACCTACTTCACCACCGATCAGTTCCTCGGCGTCAATGCCGACACCATCATGGCGGAACACGGAGCCTGGGTAAAAGAGGCCTTCGACCAGGTAGCCCGCGATCTCAAGCAGCGCGCCGAAGCTCTCTACGCCAGCCGCCGCTGAACATGCCCACATAACAACAAGAGAGGTGCACCATGCTGTTGAAAGACAAGACCATCATCATCTCCGGCATCGGCCCGGGGATGGGCATCAAGCTGGCGCTGCGCGCCGCCGAATATCAAGCCAAGGCCGTGGTGCTGGCAGCCCGCACGCCGGCCATGCTGGATGAGGCCGAAGCCGCCATCCGCGAAGCCGGTCACGGCTGCGATATCCTCAAGCTGCCGACCGACATCACCCAGACCGCACAGTGCGAAGCACTGGCCAAGCTGACAGTAGAGCAGTTCGGACGCATCGACGCGCTGATCAACTCCGCCTACGCCCACGGCACCTGGGGCTCATCCAGCAACTCGCAGATGGATGACTGGCGCAAAACCATGGAGGTCAACCTGTTCGGCAGCATGAACATGACCCAGGCGGTGGTGCCACAGATGAAACTGCAGAAGTCCGGCAGCATCGTCATGGTCAATACCATGGCCACTCGCCGTCCGAATCAACTGGAGGCCGGTTATGCGGTATCCAAGGGGGCATTGAAAACCGCCGTGCAATACCTGGCCGAGGATCTGGGGCCGTTCGGTATCCGCGTCAACAGCACCTTCAATGGCTGGATGTGGGGCGCGCCGGTAATCCAGTATTTCAACAGCGAAGCCGAGCGCCTGGGCGTCAGCGTTGAATCCCTGGTCGAGCAGATCGCCCAGCAGATCCCGCTGCGTGAGATTCCGGACGATGCCGACTGTGCCTCCGCCGCCCTGTACCTGGCCAGCGACTATGCCAAGGTGATTACCGGCGCCCAGTTGGATGTCAATGGCGGGCATTACCTGCCCCATTGATAGCCCGCTTCCTTCCCGATTAAAGGACAGACCATGCAAGAGCTGTATGACATCGAGCAGATCAAGCAACTCAAGGCCCGCTACTTTCGCGGCATCGATACCTGTAACCTGGAGCTGCTGCGCGACGTTCTGGCGCAGGATGTGCTGATCACCTTCGACAGCCCGACCTATCAGTTCGAGATCAATGGCATGAACGAAGCCATGGATTTCTATGCCAGCTCCTTCACCAACCGCCGCTTCGGTATGCACAACGGCCATACTCCCGAAATCAGCATCGATGGCGATGAAGCCGCTGGCCTGTGGTACCTCAACGATCTGTTCATCAACCTGGATGAAGGCACCATCCTGCACGGCAGTGCCATCTACGAAGACCGCTACATCAAGGTCGGCGGCCAGTGGCGGATCCTGCGTACCGGCTACAAGCGCCTGCTGGAAATGATCCAGCCGCTGGACAGCCAGTGCAATATCACCTCCAAACCGATCAACTGATCCCCTCGCAATACCGACCCGGCCCGCTGCTGCGGGCCGGTTTTTCATGCGCTGGTGAAAGCTAACTGTCCTGTCACTGAAAAATACCCATCAGCACTCAACGCGAGGCAACCGCCCCCACCTCACCGGAGACCGCCTGCACATCCGCCCTGCGCCCGAGCAACGGCGTCAACGCCAGCGCCACCACCAGCAGGCCGGTAAGCAGATAACCCACGCTGCTGATCGCCCCTCCAAGGGAGGCAACGGTAATGTTCTCCAGTACCTGCTCGACCCGGGCGCCGGACTCCAGCAACACCGCCGCCAGTTCCGCGCTGACTTCGGTGCCGCGCTGGGTCGCGACCTGCAGCAGCTCGGCGGCCTGCGGTTGATTCAGGCCCAGTTCGTTCGCGGTCTGTTCCGTTACTCGGCGGGTATGGTAGGCCGAGGACAGGCCGAAGATCGCCAGCGAAAAGGATGACCCCGTCGGCAGTCCCATATCCCGCAACATACTGAACAGGCCCGAACCGGCCCCGGCCTTGTGCGCGGGGATCGCGCCCAGCGCCAGCTTCATCAGGGCCGGCACGTTGGCCCCCATCATCAATCCGAGAAAGCCCACCAGGAACAGGATCCAGGTCAGGGACGCCGCGGTCTCCAGCTGGGAAAACAGCACCACCGCCACTAGGCTGCCAACCAGCGACAGGGTGGCGATCAACCGCGGCTCGACCTTGTCGATCAGGCGACCGGAGATTGGCGAGGCCAGCATGGTGCAGCCGAAGAAGGCCAGGGTCACCATGCCGAACTGGGAGGCGCTGCCGCCCGGCCGGGTGTTGATGAAGAACGCCAGTGAATAGACCAGCCCACTGCTGAGGATCATCTGCATCCAATAGATGGCGCTGGGGATGGCAAAGCGCCGATCCTTGAGCAGTGACACATCCAGTATCGGCGCCGGCTGCCGACCGCTGTGGCGCCACAGCCACAGCAGGCTGACGATACCGAGCACCACGATGCCCCAGGTCACCGCCGAGTCGCGGCCGAAATTGGCCGCCCAGGTGGGCAGCGACAGCAAGGCCGCTATGGTCACCAGCAGCAACAAGGCGCCAGTCCAGTCAAAGCGCCCCGCGGCCGGCGTGCCCTTGCTCTCCGGCACCCACAGCAGCAGCGGGATCAACCCCAGCAAGGCCAGCGCCCCGCTGACCAGATAGACACTGCGCCAGCCGAACGAGTCGATCATCAGGCCACCCAGCAAACCGCCGCTGGCGGCGCCGAAGGTCATGACGAACATCAGCACACCCAGGGCCATGCCACGCTGGTCCTCGCGGAACAGATGGTTCACATAGCTGAAGACCGCGGGAAAGATGCAGGCCACGCCCAACCCCTGGAGGAATCGCGCCGCCAGGAACAGCCAGAACTCCGGCGCCCAGGCGGCCATGAGTTCCGACAGGCCGAAGATGACCAGCCCGAGACTGATCATGTAGCGTCGTCCGTACTGGTCGCCCAGGCGCCCCATGGCCGGCGCGCACACGGCAACGGCAATGAAATAGGCAATCAGGATCAGCGCGGCCAGATTGACCGGAATGGAAAAATGCGCGGTGACGCTGGGCAGCACCGGCGCCTGGAACGCCGCCGCCTCGATGGTGACGAAGGTAGCAAACAGCAGGGCGATGAAGCTCACCCAGGGGTTGGCCGTTGTATTGTTCATGGCGGATCTCATCTGCAAGGGGCGATGCGGAAGGCGCGTCAGGACGGCAGCTGGGGTTCCCAGCGCACGCCATTGATATGCGCGCCGCCATCGACGAAGAAGGTATTGCCGGTGACATAGCGGCAGTCATCGCTGCCGAGGAACACCGCCACCGGGGCGATATCCTGCAGCGGATCGCCGATCCGGCCCATGGGGTTGGCCCGGGCTATGGCAGCGGCATTATCCGGGCTGGCCTCGGCAAACCGCCGATAGGCTTCACTGGCAGCCCCGGGGCAGATGATGTTGCAGCAGATCTGGTCCCGGGCCCACTCCCGCGCCGCGGTGCGCGTCAGGCTGCGCAGGGCTTCCTTGGCGGTGTTGTAGTCGGCGCTGTACATATGTGCATTGACGCCATTGAGCGAGCAGAGATTGATCACCCGCCCGCCACCCAGCCGGCGGAACTCCGGCAGCGCGGCCTGCATGGCCCAGAACGCGGCCATCACCGCCATGTCGAAGGCGCCCCGCAGCTGGTCGTCGCTCTGCTGTTCCAACCGGGCCAGCGGCGCGCCCCTCCAGGCATTGTTGACCAGGATGTCCAGGCAGCCGAAGTGGGCGATGGCCGCGGCCACCATGGCCTGCACCTGCTCCTTGCAGGTAACGTCCACCACCCGGCCCAGCACCTGGCCGGGACCGATGGCCTCCAGTTCAGCGACTGCCCGGTCAAGGGCGGCGCCGTTGATGTCACTCAGTAATACCTTGGCGCCGGCGTTGACGTAGGCCTCGGCAATGCCCCGGCCAATGCCCTGGGCACCGCCGGTGACGATGGCCACCTTTGCGTTCAGCTTGCTCATGTCAATCTCCCGCGAAGTGGCTCAGGCCAGGCCCAGCGACTGCTTGATTTGGGGTTTCTGCAGCTTGCCGGTGGCGTTGCGCTGCAGGGGCTGATCGGTAAACCAGATCCGCCCCGGCAACTTGAATGACGCCAGCCGGGTCGCCAGGAACTCGCGCAGCTCCGCTTCATCCACGGCGCCATTGATATGGGCGACCAGCGCCACGGACTCGCCGAGGGTCTCGTCCGGCAGGGCGAAGGCCGCGGCCTCGACGACCGCCGGATGCTCGGCGGCCCGCTGCTCGACCTCCAGCGCGGAAATATTCTCGCCGCCGCGGATGATGATGTCCTTGATCCGGTCGGTCAGGTAGATGAAGCCGTGCTCGTCGAGGTAACCCACGTCCCCGCTGAACAGCCAGCCATTGTGCAGTGCCTGCTCGGTTTCCTCCGGGCGATTCCAGTAGCGCTGCATCAAGGTCACCGACCGCAACCAGATCGGCCCGGCCTGACCGGGGGGCAGCGGCTGGTCAGGGGATTCGCCGACCACCAGGTCAATCAGCGGATAAGGCCAGCCGGAGCTCGTCGAGAAATGTACAAACTGCTCACCGGCCAGGGTCGCACCGATGCCGTTGCTTTCGGTCATGCCGTAGCCGGTGCCCGCCATGGCGGTCGGCTTGCAGGTCATCAATCGGTCGAGCATCACCCGAGACGAGGCGCCGCCGCCCAGGCCCAGGGCAAACAGCGTGGCGGTCGCCGGGCTGTCGAAACGCGGATGATTGATCAACTGCTGCATCATCACCGGGGCACCATTGAACTGGGTGCAGCGCTCGGTCTCGATCAGCCGCAGCGCCTCCTCCACATCCCACTTGTACATGATCACCATGCGCCGGCCATGGCGCAGCATGCTGAGGAACTGCGCGTGCAGGCCGCTGACATGGAACAGCGGAAAGCACAGCAGGGCCGTCGGCTGCAGGCCCGATTCGATGATCGGTTTGACTCGCTCCGGCGAGGTCATGCCGGAAAAGGCGCCCTGGTAATCCAGCGCGAACAGGGACTGGGCCACCGCGCGATGGGACGACAGCACGCCCTTGGCGCGACTGGTGGTACCCGAGGTATAGAGCAGCAGGGCTGGATCCTGCGGTGCTGCCTGCACCCGTTGCATGGGCGCCAGCTCGGCACGCATCAGGGCCTGCCAGGCATGGGCGTCCGGGCTATCGCCATCGACCAGGACTACCGCACGGCCCGCCAGGCTGCCATCGAGCTGCTGATGGCGCTCGGGGTCACAGAATACGACCCGGGCATCGGCATCCTCGATGGCATGCAGCAGCTCATCGCGCAGCCCCCAACTGTTCAGCGGCACCGGAATCGCACCGGCCTGGACGCAAGCCACGAAGGCAACCATCCACTCCGGCCGGTTGCGCATGGCAATCGCCACCCGCTCCCCCGCCTTGACCTGGATGCGCTGTTGCAAGGCGGCGGTGAGTTGATCCGCCGCGGCGTAAAACTCGGCAAAGCTCAGGCGCTGGTCGCGCCATAGCAGGAATGGCAGGTCCCCGTGCCGGCGGCCTTCCTGAATCGCATCAGTGAGGGTGGCCGGTGCGTTGACGAAATATTTCAGCCCCTGCTCGTCATCGGCCAGGGCGAAAGGTGATGGGGCGCTCAATAGCTGCTGGCGACACGTCCGCCACTGTTCCACAAGACTGGTGTGCATGGGTACCTCTTTGTAATTGTTGTAATGGGCCGACGGCTGTTTCAGGCGCCACGGTTGTCGCCGTACCGCTGGCAGTGATAATCGGCATTGCCCAACTGGTTCTGCGCCATCCGCATGCGCTTGAGAAACAGCCCCAGATCATATTCATCGGTGACGCCAATGCCACCATGCATCTGTATCGCCTCGTTACTGACCCGCTGTGCCACCTGGCCGGCCTGCCATTTGGCCAGGCTGACCAGGCGCCGACGTTCGCGGACATCACCGCCCGGGCGGTCGAGTTGAGCGAAGGCCGTCATCATGCTGCTGCGCGCCAGTTGCAGGTCGGCATACAGGCGTGCCGCACGATGCTGCAATGCCTGGAAGCTGCCGATCGGCACGCCGAACTGAACCCGGGTCTTGAGGTACTCGACGGTCATTGCGAAGGCGGTTTCAGCCAGGCCCAGCAGTTCAGCCGCCAGGCAGCTGCGCCCGCGGTCCAGGACCAGGTCGAGGGCGTCGGCGGCATCGGCGGTACCCAGCCGGCTGTCGGCATCGAGCCGTACATTGGAGAATCGCAGCGCGGCCATATTGCGCGAGTCGATCATCTGCCGCGCCTCGCACTGCACCCCCGGTGTTCCGGTGCGAACCAGGAACACACCACAGCCGCCGTCGGCCTCGCGCGCCACCACCAGCCAGCCATCCGCCTCACGGGCATCGGCGACCCAGGCTTTCTCCCCATCGAGCAGCCAGCCTGCGGCATCGGCCCGCGCGCTGACGGCGATACTGTCCGGTGCGTGGCGCGCCGACTCCTCCAGCGCCAGGGCCAGGCGCAACTCGCCCGCGATCAGTTGCGGCAACCATTGCTGGCGCTGCTGGGCGGTACCCAGTTGCTCGATCAGCCCGCCGCACAGCACCACGCTACCCAGCAGCGGCGACGCACTCAGATGACGACCGATCTCCTCGAACAGCGGGGCAAAACCGGCAAAGCCGAAGTCCAGCCCGCCATCCTCCTCGCTGAACGCCACCGCGCTCCAGCCCAGTTCCTGCATACCCTGCCAGACGTCGGCGTCATAGCCGGTCGCGACAGCCTGGTCGCGTATCGCCCGTTGCACGGAAACCGGCGAGCGCGCCGAGAGGAAGTCACGTGCGCTGTCCTGCAGTTGCAGTTGATCTTCGTTGTAAACCAGACTCACGGCACTCTCCTCACTTGGCTTCCGGCAGGCCAAGCACGCGCTTGGCAATCACGTTCAACTGCACTTCCGACGAGCCGCCGGCAATGGTCTGGGCAAAGCTCATCAGCCAGGCGCCGGTGAGATCCAGCTCACGCTGGTCGAAGCCGTCGCCCTCCCAGCCCATGGCATGGTTGCCCATGATCTCCAGCAACAGCTCGAACTTGCTGCGCTCCTGCTCGGTGTGCACCAGCTTGGCGATAGCCATCAGGCCGGAGGCGTCCTGCCGGGCACGCAGGGTCTCGAAGATCCGCTGGTTGGTCAGTCGGAAGCTCTCCTCCTCCATCAGGCAGGCGACGGCCCGTTGCTGCAGGACCGTTTCGGCCGTGGTCTGCGGGTCAGCCAGATATTTGTCAAGGAACTCGCCAAGGTCGAAGTGGGTTGGCAGGGCCGACTCGCTGAACTTCGACATGGCGCTGCGCTCATGCTGCAGCAGCGCCTTGCCCAGCGGCCAACCCGCGTTCAGCTCGCCGATCAGCTGCGAGCGCGGCACCCGCACATTGTCGAAGAACACCTGGCAGAAACTGGATTTGCCACTGATCAGGTCGATCGGTGAGACCGTCACCCCGGGCGAGGTCATGTCCAGTACGATCAGGCTGATGCCGGCCTGCTTCGGCTCCATGGGCCCGGTACGCACCAGCGCATACATCCAGTCGGACTTGTTGCCATAGGAGGTCCAGATCTTGGTGCCGTTGACCACAAAGTCATCGCCATCGATGACTGCCGAGGTGCGCAGGCTGGCCAGGTCGGAGCCGGCATTGGGTTCAGAGAAACCCTGGCACCAGCGGATTTCACCGCGGGCCATGGGCGGCAGGAAGCGCTGTTTCTGGTCCTCACTGGCAAATTCCAGCAACACCGGCCCAAGCATCCAGATACCCAGGTTGATCTGCGGCGGACGGCAGTGCAGACGGCGCATTTCCGCATCGAGAATGGCTACCTGCTGCGGACTCAGCCCGCCGCCACCATACTCCACCGGCCAGTCGGGGCAGAACCAGCCCTTGTCGCGCATACGCTCGAACCACAGGCGCTGGTCCTCGTGCTTGAATTCGACCGTACGTCCACCCCAGACCATCTCATCGGAGGGCATGGGCGTGCGTATGGAAGCCGGGCAATTGGCTTCGAGCCAGGCTCGGGTTTCCTGGCGAAATACTTCTAGCTCGTTCATCGTGTTACCTGCTTGTTATTCTCACCAGATCGCCGACCCGGCCTTGGTTATGCATCGACTCTAACGCCAGCATCCGCGTCGCGACGTCGTCCGGACGGACGAGTGCGATACCATCATCAATTGACGGCTGCCGCGCTGCGCCCGGCCAGCCGACCGAAGAAGGTCGAGTCGCCCAGTGACAGGCCCGAGCTGTAGCCCTCCCCCCAGCGCGGCAGTCCACAGGCGGTGCGTCCCGCGGCATACAACCCGGCGATGGGCTGGGCGTCGGCATCCAGCACCTCACCGCCAGGGCGCGTGGCCAGTCCGCCAAGGGTGAAGGCATGCCCTTGGAAATCGCCCTTGCAGTAGCTCAGCGCGGCAAACGGCGGCTCGGTCAAGGGGCGCAGCCACTCGGCGGTCTTGTGGAAATACGGATCCTGCCCTTGCGCCGCCAGCCGGTTGAATTCCTCGACGGTATGTACCAATGCACCGGCCGGCAAACCCAGCTCCTGCTCGACCTCCTCCCAGCTCTCGCCTACCGCCGCCACCTGGATATCTTCCTGAATCACCGGGCGGCCGAATATCTCGTTGTCGACCAGCAACCAGGCGCGGCCATTGGGCTGGCGCAGCACATGGTGGGCAACCCGCCCGTGATAGCAATCCTCATTGACGAAACGCTGGCCTCGTTCATTGATGAAGATCCCCTTGACCAGCGAGGCGGGCGGGAAGAACGGCAAGGTGGCGAAGAATTCCTGCATGTTCAGCGTGGCCGCGCCGACGCTCATGCCCATGCGTATGCCGGAACCATCATCATTGCCGGCACTGACCTGCAACTCGCAGTCCAGCGCAGAGGGAACGAAGCGCTCGACCATGGCGCTGTGGCTGATAAAGCCGCCGGCACAGAGGATCACACCGCGCCGGGCATGCACAAAGCGTGGAGTGCCGGCCTCGCGGGTGACCACACCGACCACACGCTGGCGCTCGTCCACCACCAGAGTCAGGGCCCGGCTGTCATAACGCACCTGTGCACCCAGCTCCTCGGCACGGGCACACAGGGTTTCCATCAGTACCTGGCCGCCGCCCCAGCCGACAAACTGCACGGTATGGCCGCGCGGCGCTGGCTTAGCCTGATCGAGATAAGGCCAGGACTTCTCATTGCCCGACCACAACAGAGTGTCATCGGTCGTGGGTTCGATCCACTTGCCCGGCAGGTAAGTACCCTTGAAAGGCACGCCCTGCTCACGCAACCAGTTGAAATGTGCCACACCATTGTCGGCGTAAATACCTACTCGCTCGGCATCGGCGGCCGGGCCACCGGCCAGCATCAGGTATTTCTGGAAGTCTTCGGTGGCATCTTCGAAGCCATGCTCGCGCTGCACATCGGTGCCGCCGTTGCCACCCACGTACACCTCGCCGCCCGACAGGCTGGCACTGCCGCCGCCCACACCGGCTACTTCCAGTACCACAACCCCCGCACCCGCCTGGCGCGCCTCGATCGCCGCGCAGGCACCGGCGGCGCCAAAGCCCACCACCACCACATCGGTTTCCAGATCCCAGCCCGGAATCGCCGCCAGCGGGCATGCACGGGCAGGAGAATAGGTATTGTCAGTCAGCATTGCAGCATCCTTCTGTATTGTTGTTATGGAGATATTCAGCCTGCCGCGGGTATACGGTTGATCACCGCATCACCCGGACTGCCGAGCACACAACTGGTGCCGCCTTCGGTATACATCATGGTCACGCATCGATTGCAGGCAGTACAGCCGGAGCGCTGGACCTGCCCCTCGCGCAGGCGGTTGACCCAGGTCGGGTCATGGATCAGCACCCGGCCCATAGCCAGCGTATCGAACCCCTCAGCCATCAGTTGGCCAACTCCCGCGGCCGAGGTCACTCCGCCCAGGTAGGCCAATGGCACATCCACCGCGGCGCGCACCTTGCGGGCATGCTCCAGCAGATACAATTCACGGAACGGAACCGGCTTCTCGACCAGCGACTGTAGGAACATCGCCCCTTTCATGATCGGGTTGGTCACTACCGCGCGGTTCTCCGGCGGGAACGAGGAGCCGAACATGGTGGTGATGGATTCGGCGTTCATACCGGCGCTCAGTACCAGCAGATGCGCACCCTCTGCTGCCAGCTCGCGGGCGATACCCACACCATCATCGATACTGTTGCCGCCACGCACACCCTCGGTGATGCTGAACTTGCAGATTACCGCCAGGTCATCACCCACCGCATCCAGCACCCGACGCAATACCTGGCGGGGAAAGCGCATCCGATTGGCGAGGTTGCCGCCATATTCATCCCGGCGCTTGTTGTACAGCGGCGAGATGAACTGGCTGAGCAGGTAGCCATGGCCCATGTGGATTTCCACCGCGTCGAAACCGGCCTCACGGGCCAGCTCGGCAGCCGTGGCAAAGTCCGCCGCCACCCGCTGCATGTCCGCCACGCTCATTTCCTGCTTGAAATATTGCCCACTCATCAGGCCGATCTTGTTGAAACCGCCGCTGGCCGAGAGCGGCCGTCCCGACCCCTTGATGAAGGTGAAGCAGCCGCCATGGGTAATCTGTGCCGATACCGCGCCGTTTTCCGCATGCACAGCATCAGTCAGGGCGCGCAGATGCGGCAGTGTGGCGCGGTCCATACATATCTGGTTGGGCAAGGTGCAGCCGTCGGCGCTGACCGCACAGTAGGCCACTGTGGTCAGGCCGACACCGCCAGCGGCCATCCCCGCGTGGAACTGCACCAGCTGACGCGAGGGCACCCCGTCCGGCGACATGCCTTCGTTGGTAGCGGACTTGATGAAGCGGTTGCGCAGTGTCAACGGGCCGATGGTAAGGGGGGTATAAGCTTGGGCGAGTTGTTGTTGTTCGGTGCCTGCCATGGTGATCTCCAGAGCGAATGGACCGGTCACCAGGCCAACCATGCCTCACGGCAACGGCTCGGCCCCAGCTGTCCGGTATCAATTGCATCGATTCTGGAAACTCTGATTGCGGCTGGCATCGTCTGATCAGACGAGAAGAAGATGACGCGCGAGGCAGGAGAAGCTGTCAATTCAAGATTGTGCAGAACAAAAAAAGGGGGCGGAATAATCCGCCCCCACTTTTTCTATCCCTACTGCCGTCCATGACCCAGTCATCCCGACTGTCACCATCCTGATGCTCCCTTGGCTCAAGCTCCCTGCCGAGCAGCGCATTCCGTCGCGCATGGACACATAGTACCCGGAAACGATCCCCGATCAATATCAAAAATCGTCTCACCCGTTAGGGCTATGATAGATATTTATGATTAATTTCAATTGGTTACTATTTTTCCACAGACAAAAATCCTATTCCGCTCACGACAAGTGACTGATAAGACTTACACAGAACATAGCCAATGTCTTACACGAGGCCTTCTTCGCCAGCTCGCTCAGGAGACAGAAACAAAAAAACCCGCCCCTGAATCAGGGGCGGGTTTCGGTGCTGCGCGGGGAGCGACTTACATCATGCCGCCCATACCGCCCATGCCACCCATGCCGCCCATGTCGGGCATGGCCGGCTTGTCTTCCGGCAGCTCGGCAATCATCGCCTGGGTAGTGATCATCAGGCTGGCAACGGAAGCAGCGGCTTGCAGCGCGCTACGGGTTACCTTGGCCGGATCGAGGATACCCATTTCGATCATGTCGCCGTACTCACCGGTAGCAGCGTTGTAGCCATAGTTGCCTTCGCCGGCACGCACAGCCTGCAGCACGACGGCAGCTTCTTCACCAGCGTTGGTGACGATCTGGCGCAGCGGTGCCTCGATGGCGCGACGCAGCAGCTTGATACCCACGTTCTGGTCTTCGTTGTCACCGGTCAGGTTCTCGAAGGCCACCAGGGTGCGCACCAGGGCCACACCACCGCCAGGTACCACGCCTTCTTCAACGGCGGCACGGGTCGCGTGCAGCGCGTCTTCAACGCGGTGCTTCTTCTCTTTCATTTCCACTTCGGTAGCGGCGCCGACCTTGATTACCGCAACACCGCCAGCCAGCTTGGCCAGACGCTCTTGCAGTTTTTCCTTGTCGTAGTCGGAAGTGGTTTCTTCAACCTGCTTGCGGATCTGGGCAACACGGGCTTCGATATCAGTCTGGGAACCGGCACCATCGATGATGGTGGAGTTGTCCTTGTTGATCTGCACGCGCTTGGCCTGACCCAGGTGCTCCAGACCAGTGGTTTCCAGGCTCATGCCGACTTCTTCGCTGATGACGGTACCACCGGTGAGGATGGAGATGTCTTCCAGCATGGCCTTGCGGCGATCACCAAAGCCCGGCGCCTTGACCGCAGCGACCTTGACGATGCCGCGCATGTTGTTGACTACCAGGGTAGCCAGCGCTTCGCCTTCAACGTCTTCAGCAACGATCATCAGCGGACGACCGGCCTTGGCGACAGCTTCCAGTACCGGTAGCATTTCGCGGATGTTGGAGATCTTCTTGTCAACCAGCAGGATGTACGGGTTGTCCAGCTCGGCGGACATGGTTTCCGGCTTGTTGACGAAGTAGGGAGACAGGTAACCGCGGTCGAACTGCATGCCTTCAACGACGGACAGCTCGTTGTCCAGACCGGAACCTTCCTCAACGGTGATCACGCCTTCCTTGCCAACGCGATCCATGGCTTCGGCAATGATCTTGCCGATGGAGTCGTCGGAGTTGGCGGAGATGGTGCCTACCTGGGCGATGGCCTTGGAGTCGGCACAGGGCTTGGCCAGGTTCTTCAGCTCGGCAACCACAGCCACGGTGGCCTTGTCGATGCCGCGCTTGAGGTCCATCGGGTTCATGCCGGCAGCAACGGCTTTCAGACCTTCGGTAACGATGGCCTGGGCCAGTACGGTCGCGGTGGTAGTACCGTCACCAGCATCGTCGTTGGCGCGGGAGGCAACGTCCTTGACCAGCTGGGCGCCCATGTTCTCGAAGCGGTCTTTCAGTTCGATTTCCTTGGCGACGGAAACGCCGTCCTTGGTGATCAGCGGCGCGCCGAAGCTGCGCTCGATCAGGACGTTGCGGCCCTTCGGACCCAGGGTGGACTTGACGGCATCGGCCAGCACATTGACGCCTTCCAGCATTCTGTTGCGCGCGGCAACGTCGAACAATACTTCTTTAGCAGCCATTTTCACTTTCCTTCAAATGAATTCGTTCAGGGATCGGACTGGTGGGCTTCAGCCTTCCAGGACACCGTAGATTTCGGATTCGCTCATCATCAGCAGTTCTTCGCCATCGATCTTGATGGTGCTGCTGCCGGAGTACGGTCCGAAAACAACCTTGTCGCCTTCTTTGACGGCCAGCGGACGCACTTCACCATTGTCCAGCAGACGCCCGGTACCAACAGCAAGGACTACGCCGGTGTTCGGTTTTTCTGCTGCAGAGCCAGGCAGAACGATACCGCCAGCGGTTTTTGTTTCTTCTTCGCTGCGACGAACGACTACGCGATCGTGTAACGGACGGATTTTCATCGTTGTGAGTCTCCCAAATGAATGTCAAAGGCCGGCTTGCCGGCATTTCAAGTTAATCAGGCCTGGGCCTGAAGGACGTGCCTGAGCTGCGTCCCTATCCAACACAGACTCCCGCAATGGGCGCCTGTAAAACTGGTGCCTTGTTTATGGGGCCCGGCCAATCCATTTCAAGGGGCCGGACGCAAATTTTTCAAGGCCGGTTCAAACGCTGGTCATCGGCTGGCGTGGGCTGTCCCGCTTCCCACTCCCCTTCGATGATGGTGTGTTCACCGCGTCGGTACATGCGTGGTCCGTTCTGGTCATCCGGCCCGGAACCGCCACCGCGGTGCATCAGCGCCATGATCAGACAGGGAATCGCCAGCACATCGCTGACCAACCCCGGAAACGCGATGAGCACTCCGGCCAGTACGCCCCACATGCCCGATTTGAGGACGTTGAACGGGCTACGATTGGTGACCATCTGCTGCTGCAACCGCTGCAGCATGCCCCAGCCGTTGCGCTGAATCAGCATCAGACCGACGACACCGGTAAACAGCACCCACAATAACGTCCAACCCACCCCGACCTCCTGGCCGAGCAGAATCAGGCTCGTCAGTTCGATCAGCGGTAATGCCAACAGCAGTATGCGCAACAAGGGCATGACAACCTCGTGAATGGTGACAAAGTTCCTATATGGGGCTGGCGAGATCAGTTTCAAGCCCGGCCCGCGACCAGCACGGCAACCGCCGACCAGGTCAATGGATGACTGAATTTTCAGAAAGGTATTCATAATGCGCAAGGCTTGTTGCATTCTTGCGGCCGAAACCAACAACTAACCAGAGGATCAATAACATGCAACTGAAAGACAGCGTGATCATCGTGACCGGCGGCGGCCAGGGCCTGGGCCGGGCAATGGCGGAATACCTGGCAGGGCGCGGCGCGCGCCTGGCGCTGGTGGACCTGGACCAGGCTCGCCTGGACGAGGCAGTCAATGCCTGCAAGGCGGCCGGCGGCGATGCCCGCGCCTATGTCTGCAACGTTGCCAATGAAGATCAGGTCAGCGCCATGGTCAATCAGGTGGCGGATGATTTCGGTACCCTCAACGGCCTGATCAACAATGCCGGCATCCTGCGCGACGGCCTGCTGCTCAAGGCCAAGGACGGGCAGATCCAGAAGATGAGCCTGAGCCAGTGGCAGTCGGTGATCGATGTCAACCTGACCGGCGTGTTCCTCGGTACCCGTGAGGTGGCGGCGAAGATGGTGGAGTTGGGTAGCAAGGGCCTGATCATCAACATCTCGTCGATCTCCCGCGCCGGCAACATGGGCCAGTCCAATTATTCCGCCGCCAAGGCGGGCGTGGCCGCGCTGACCGTGGTCTGGGCCAAGGAACTGGCGCGCTACGGCATCCGCGTGGCTGGCATCGCTCCCGGTTTCATCGAGACCGAGATGACCGGCGGCATGAAGCCCGAGGCACTGGAAAAGATGACTGCCGGTATTCCGCTGCGCCGCATGGGCAAGCCGGAAGAAATCGCCCATTCGGCTGCCTATCTGTTCGAGAACGACTACTACAGCGGCCGGATCCTGGAGCTGGATGGCGGTCTGCGGCTCTAATGCAATAACGGCCCGCCACCCGTTGCCTCGGCGTCACCAGTTGACGCCAAGGCCAACCTTGTAGCGGGTCTCGTTGCGACTCTTCTCGTCTGAGCTGCTGGTGTAATCCCACTCGGTCATCAGGCTCAGCGAGGCCCAGCTGTTGAGCAGATAGCGCAATCCCAGCTCCGTATCGACGATGTAGTTCACCTCGTCATCGTTGGGGATCAGGGTTTCCGCGTTGTGCACCAACTGGAAACGCTTGCCGAGCAGATATCGCCGGTAATCCCAGGCCAGACCCAAGCCGTTGTTGCGGGAGTCCGACCCGTCCCGGGCATCCATGCGCAGATGCTCGAAGCGTGCGGAGGTCTCGAAGCGGCCTAGCGCATTGTTCCACCACTCATAACCCGGACCGGAACCCACCTGGATCTGGCGCTTCACCTCGCCCAGATGGTCGCGCTGGTAGCTCACCCTATTCTGCCAGAACCATTTCTCGGCAAAGAACCAGCTCAGGGTATAGTCCGACTCCCAGAAGTGCCGGGTCTTGATGTCGTCCCGGTAATCGCGTTCAAAGTCACCGGTGAAGGCATGCCGCCAGTCACCGTGGCGCGCTTCAGTGGAAACATCGATGTCCAGATCACGTTTCTTCGAATCGGTATTCTCCAGTTCCAGCGACAGGTCCACCCGACCATCCCAGACCCAGTCCTCGATCACCGGCTGCGGCTCCATCATTTGCCGCAGCTGGGCAATCTGCAGCGGCTGAGGTTCGGGCTCGCCGTTGACCAGGAAAATTTCCCCAGCCTGCTCAGATGGTTGAATACGCCGGGCGTGCTGCGTATTGTCGCTGGTCTTGATCAACAGCTGGCGGTCACTTTCCAGCGTGAGGATGCGATTGACATTGACTGCCACCTGGCCGGCAAAATCGGTCTGGATGACCAGCTTGTTGCCCTCCATGACTTCGATACGACCGGTCAGCCGGTCACCGTTATCCAGCCAGAGGGTATCGGCAGACACAGGTAATGCGAACAGCAGGGACAACAACAGCAGATAGCGCGACTTGAACATGAAAACCAGCCTGGACAATCGACAAAGACAAAGAGAGAGGCATTATCCATGAGAGAAGGTTCCCCGGCATCTGCTTCGGCTGCCTCTCCGGATGATCGCAAGCAAATGCTCTGGCAAGTACTCGCCGCCATTCCTCCGGGCCGGGTGACCAGCTACGGGCGGCTGGCACAACTGGCCGACCTGGGCCGTGGCGCACGTCTGGTCGGACGCTGGCTGGGGCAATTGCCGGACGGCACGACCTTGCCCTGGCACCGGGTGCTGAATAGTCAGGGCCAACTCTCATTGCCACCGGACAGCCCCTCCGGGCAGGAACAATATCAGCGGCTGATGGCCGAAGGTGTCATCATTCGCAACCGGCGGGTGAACATGGCCCGTTTCGGCTGGCCGGATGAGAGTACAAGCGACAAGTGATCACACAATGAACGACACCACGACAACCCAGGCACGCGAAGGCTGGAAGGTCTATCTCAAGCCCCGGGTACTGGGCATGCTGTTTCTCGGATTCTCTGCCGGCCTGCCGCTGCTGCTGGTAGGGGGCACCTTCAGCGCCTGGCTGCGCGATCTGGGTATCGAGTTGGCTGCCATCGGCTTTCTCAGCTGGGTCGGCATGGCCCATTCGATCAAGGTGTTGTGGGCACCGCTGATCGACCGTGCGCCGGTCCCCTTGCTCAGCCGCCTGCTCGGCCGGCGCCGGGCCTGGATGCTGCTGGCGCAGTTGGTGATCGCCACCGCGCTGCTGGGTATGGCACTGACCGACCCGCGGGAGCATCTGGGTCTGGTCGCGCTATGGGCGGTACTGGCCGCTTTCGGCTCCGCCACCCAGGATGTGGCCATCGACGCCTACCGGGTCGAAGCCGAGGCCCGCCACCGCCAGGCTGCCATGGCCGCCACCTATGTTACCGGTTACCGGGTGGCCATTCTTGCCGCCGGCGCCGGCGCCCTGCATCTGGCATCCGTCGACAGCTGGACTCTGGCCTACAGCGCCATGGCGTTACTGATGGGCGTGGGTATAGTGACCACGCTGATCATCGCCGAACCGGCGGTCACAGTGACTAGCTCAACCCTGCACTTTGAACAGCGGGTAGCCGATTATCTGGCCCAAACCAGTCATGCTGGCTGGCGCCGTAACCTCACCGCCTGGTTCATCGGCGCCATGGTTTGCCCCTTCGCCGAGTTCTTTCAACGCTACGGCAAGACCGCGCTGCTGATTCTGGCATTCATCGCCACCTTTCGGATTAGTGACATCTTCATGGGCGTGATGGCCAACCCCTTCTATCTGGATCTGGGGTTCAGCAAGGCGCAGATCGCCAATATCGCCGCGGCCTTCGGTTTGGGAATGACATTGCTCGGAGCAGGATTGGGTGGTTTGCTGGTGGCCCGCTTCGGCATTGCGCCGATCCTGCTGTTGACGGCGTTCATGGCGCCGGTCACCAACCTGGCCTTCGCCTGGCTGGCCTTCATCGGCCCGGAAACCTATGGGCTGGTGCTGGCGATCGTGGCCGACAATATCACCGGCGGACTGGCCATTTCGGTGTTTATCGCCTATCTGTCCAGTCTCACCAACACCGCTTATACCGCCACGCAATATGCGCTGTTCAGTTCGCTGATGACCTTGCCCGGGCAGTTTGCGGCAGGCTTCACTGGCGTACTGGCGGCAAATGTGGGATGGGTGAGCTTTTTCATGACCACGGCGCTGACCGGCCTGCCAGCGATCATCCTGGCTGCCATGCTGTTGAAGTTTGCACATCCGGACCGGATGCAGCGGCCCGGAATCGATTGACCCAGCAATGGGCCGCCGCAGCGGCCCATTGCCCCGCCAGCGCGCCCTTAGGCCTGTGGCGCAACCTGATGCATGGTGCGCTGCGGATAAGGTATGGTGATGCCTTCCAGTTCGAAGACTTCCTTGGCCTGCTCCTGCAGCCCCCAGAATACGCCCCAGTAATCATCGGTCTTGGTCCACACCCGCAGGGACAGGTCCACCGAGCTTTCACCCAGCGCCGCCAGCCAGACGGCGGGCTCCGGGTCCTTCAGCACCCGGCTGTCGGCATGTGCCAGTTCCAGCAGCAGCTTGCGCGCGTGCTTGACGTTATCCTGATAGCTGATCCGCAGATCCACGCTCACCCGGCGGGTCGGCTGCCGCGAGAAGTTGGTGATGCTGCCGTTGGACAGGGTGCCGTTGGGCACAACCACCGTCTTGTTGTCGGCAGTCTTGAGAATGGTATGGAAGATCTGGATATTGTCGACCGTCCCCTCCACGCCCTGGGCCTGGATATATTCGCCAACCCGGATCGGACGCAGCACCAGAATCAGGATGCCGCCAGCGAAGTTGGCCAGGCTGCCCTGCAGCGCCAGCCCCACGGCCAGACCGGCGGCACCGATCAGCGCAATGAAGGAAGTGGTCTCGACACCCACCATGCCGGCGACGCTGATCAGCAGCAGTGCCTTAAGGCCGATATTGACCAGGGTACCGATAAAACTATGCAGGGTCGGGTCGACATTACGACGCTGCAGCATGGCCTGCGCCGCGCGGGTAACCCGCCCGACAATCCACCAGCCGACCAGCAGGGTAACCAGCGCCAACAGCAACTGACTGCCATAAGTCACCACCAATGGCAGCCATTGATCCTGAAAACCATCCAGCCCGTTCACTAATTCTTCCATTCTTACCTCTGATCAGTCGCGAAAGTTATTGAATTGCAATGGCATGTCGAGCTCTGCCGCCCGTAACAGTGCCATGGTTTCCTGCAGATCGTCCCGCTTCTTGCCGGTGACCCGCACCTGCTCACCCTGGATAGCCGCCTGAACCTTAACCTTGGATTCCTTGATCTTGGCGACGATCTTCTTCGCCAAGGCCTGGTCGATTCCCTCGCGCAGCACCGCGTCCTGCTTCATCTGCTTACCCGAGGCATAGGCCTCCTTCACCTCCATGCACTGGATGTCGATCTTGCGCTTGGTCAGGCTCAACCGCAGGATATCCAGCAACTGTTCGAGCTGGAATTCCGCATCGGCGGTAATGGTGACCGTGAGTTCCTTTTCCTTGAATTCGAAGCTGCCCTTGCCCTTCAGATCGTAGCGGCGATCCAATTCTTTCATGGCATTATCGACAGCGTTGGTTACCTCATGCTTGTCCAGTTCGGACACCACATCAAAAGACGGCATGGCTTGACCTCAAATAAACCTGATATTTGTGAACGGGGCGGCAGAACATTGCCCTGACATCATGGCATTATACCGACGTCAGTTAAAAAACATGCAGCAGGGAGCTCAGACATGCCCAACCCCCAACTCAGCATCATGGTGGTGGACGATACCAAGTTCAGCAGTGCCGTCATAGGCCACACCTTGTCTCAAGCGGGCTATACGGATATCCGCTTCGCCAGCTCCGCCATGGCCGCCCTGGCCATGCATGAGGAGCGCGCCGCCAGCGTCATGGTGGCCGACTGGCTGATGCCGGAGATGGACGGATTGCAACTGACCACGCGCATTCGCCAACGCGATGAACAGACCAATCACTACACCTACGTCATGCTGTTGACCGCCCGGGAAGGCGACAATGTGCTGGGCGAGGCCTTTGATCGGGGTGTGGATGACTTCATCAGCAAGTCGGCGATGAATGAACAATTGCTACCGCGCATCTATGCGGCCGATCGGATCACCCAACTGATCAATCGGCTGCTCGATGAAAACCGCCTGCTGGCCAGCAACAATGCCCAGCTTGAAGAGCACAATCTGGTCGACAGTCTGACCGCACTGGGCAACCGCCGTTACCTGCTGCAACGGCTGGAGGATGCCTTGCAGCAAGTCGAGTCCCGAGGTGGCTTCTGTTCGCTGCTGGTGCTGGGCATTCAGAACTTCGACGAAATGGGCAGCCGCTTCGGTGAAACAGTACAGCAGGAACTGCTGCGGGGCATCGCCCGGCGCTTGCAGCAACTGGTCCGGCCAATGGATGTGATCTCGCGTATTGGCGCCAACACATTCGCCATCTGCACCGTTGGCGACAGCGCCGATGACTGCAAACCCAACAGTTTCCGCCGCCTGCATGATGGCCTCAACCTCAAGGCGTTCAAGACCAGCGAAGGTTATCTCTCGGTACGTGCCGGCCTATCCGTCAGCACGGTGGACCGCAATGATCAGGGCGCCAACGCCGACACCATGCTGCAGCAGACCGAGCAGCATCTCAGTCAGGCCTACGCCACCAACCTGATCACTGAAGTGCGGATGCCGCAAGTTGTCTGAGCCGCTGCATATTCTCGGCGCAGGTAGCCTCGGCCTGCTGTGGGCAGCGCGTTGCGCCCGCGCCGGCATCGATTGTCGGCTGATCTTGCGCACCCCAGCCGCCCTGCGCGAATGGCTGGACCGTGACAGCGCTCTGCTGCTGGAGCGCCAGGAAACGATAGAGAGCCTGCCGGTCACCGTTGAACTGGCTGACAGCAGCAATGAGCCCATCCGTCATCTGATCATCGCCACCAAAGCCTGGGCTGTCGCCGGCGCACTGGAGAGTATCGCGTCACGGTTGCAGGCTGACAGTCAGCTGGTGCTGCTGCAGAACGGGTTGGGCAGCCAGCAGGCAACCAGCCAGCGTTTCCCCAGCCAGCGAGTGCTGTACGCCAGCACCACCGATGGCGCCTGGAAGCGCGCCGCCAATCATGTGGTCTGGGCCGGTATCGGCCAGACGCTGCTGGGCGACCCGCGACAGCAGCCGGCGCCGGAGTGGCTGGCGCTGCTGAGCCAGGCGGGAATCGACTGGCGCTGGGAGCAGGACATCCTGCCGGTGCTCTGGCTGAAGCTGGCGATCAATTGCGCCATCAATCCGATTACCGCATTGCACGACTGCCCCAACGGCGAGGTGCCCGAGCGGGCCGGGCCGCTGTTCGCCCCGCTGCTGGCCGAGCTGCACACTCTGCTCGGCAGCCAGGGCGTGCAGCTGAGTCTCACAGAACTGACCCAGCGCGTGCACAGCGTCATCCAGACTACCGCCGCCAACAGCTCGTCAATGCGCCAGGACGTGCACGCCGGCCGGCGTACCGAGATCGACTTTATCCTCGGCCACGCCTGCCGCACCGCCCGCAACGCCGAGCTGACCACACCGGTGCTTGATTCACTGCATCAACAACTGCAGGACCACCTGATAAACCTCGGCCTGCCGCCCGCCTGAACGGGGAGCGGGGGCGTCGGGCCTACGGGTCGCACTCGACTCGATGAACGGAGCTGCCTGGTATCAAGATGCTGCCGGCCAGCCTTGGTACGAGCTGGTGCTCGAACCTCCCAGGAGCTCCACTCCTTGAGCCACAGCCCAGACTTCAGCTTCTTGTACCATCAGAATGTTCGGGCTAGGCTGGCGCTCCCTTTTCTGCAGGAGATCGACATGGGCTACCGCTTGAGCAAACTCTATACCCGCACCGGTGATGCCGGCACCACCGGCCTGGCCGATGGCAGCCGCGTAGCCAAGGACAGCCCACGCATTGAGGCCATGGGTGCGGTGGATGAGCTGAACAGCTGTATCGGCGTGTTGCTGGCTGGGCTGACCAGCGAGGCGCTGGCCCCGGTGCAGATCGCCCTGGCACCGGTACAGCATCGCCTGTTCGATGTCGGTGGGGAACTGGCCATACCTGATGCGCTGATCATCAGCGCCGATGACGTTGCCGAGCTGGAGACCCTGATCGACGAATTCAATGCCCAGGTACCGCCGCTGAAAGAGTTCATCCTGCCCGGCGGCTCACTGTTGATCGCCCAGGCTCATCTGGCCCGCAGCGTGTGCCGCCGCGCTGAACGCCGCTATCAGACCCTGGCCGCGCAACAGGCCATCAATCCCCAGGCGCTGGCCTACCTCAACCGGCTGTCCGACCTGCTGTTCGTGTTGGCCCGAAGCGTTGCCCGGCTGGAAAATACCCCCGAGGTGCTATGGCAGCCGAAGCCCAAGCCGGCTGAGTGAAGGCTGTAGCAGGCCATGAATCAGCGCCCGCCTCACACCCGGAAGGCGCTGATGATCTTCTGCAGCTCCGCGACCAGCTCGCCCATCCGGCCACTGGCCTCCTCCGTGCGCCGCGCACCATCTGCGGTGCGTTCGCCGGATTGGTTGATCTGCACGATGTTCTGGTCAATATCGTGGCTTACCGCAGTCTGCTGCTCAGCCGCTGCGGCAATCTGCTGACTCTGGTCAACGATCTGGGTGACCGCCCGCAGAATATTGTCCAGCGCCGACTGGACCTTGATTGACGAATCCACCGCTTCACCAGTCATGCTGTGGCTCATGCCCATCGCCTTCACGGCCGCCCCGACCCCGCCCTGCAGGCGGTCGATCATCTGCTCGATCTCCTGGGTCGACTGCTGGGTACGCTGCGCCAGCGTGCGCACCTCATCGGCCACTACCGCGAAGCCGCGACCCTGCTCGCCGGCCCGAGCCGCTTCGATTGCGGCATTGAGCGCCAGCAGGTTGGTTTGCTCCGCCACGCCCTTGATCACATCCAGCACGCGGCTGATAGAGGCGCTGTCATCGGCCAGGTTATTGATCACCTTCACCGAGTTCTCGATTTCCACGGCCAGCTTCTCGATGCCATCAACCGAGGACTCGACCATACGCCGACCCGTGATTGTCTCGCTGTTGACCTGTTCGGCGTTGGTCACCGCCAAGGCCGCGCTACGCGCCACTTCCTGAGAGGTGGCAGCCATCTCATTCATCGCCGTGGCCACCTGTTCGATCTGGGTCCGCTGGCTCTCCACCGCCTGACTGCTTTCGCTGGAGATGCCGATCACCTGGCGCGATTGATCACCGACCAGCCCCGACGTCTGGCTGACATGGCGGATCAGCCCCTGGATGCGCTCGATGCTGCCGTTGAATTCTCCCGCCAGCTTGCCCAGCTCGTCACGGCTGGACAGGGTTACCCGCGCCGTCATGTCACCGACCGCCACCTTCGCCATGGTGTCAGACAGCGTCTGGATAGTACGTCGGGTCGCCATGTAGAAGCCCAGATACAGCCAGATGATCAGCACCAGGATAACCGCCAGCGCCACCACCAGTATCAGCATCGCCCGGTTGCCATGGCTCAGGCGTTCGGCCAGCCCCTGCTTGAGAAACTGCAGGATTTCGCGGCTGAAGGCGTGGGTGTGGCCCATCTCGGTGCTCATCCGCTGGAAATACCCATCCCAGGTATCGTTATAGGTGGCGGCAAGGATGATCTCGTCTTCGAAGATCGCCTGTGCCCGTTCCAGCGACGCATTGCTGGACTGCGCCGCGGCCCGTAGCGACTCCAGCTCCGGCTGCTGCAAAAAGGACTGCGCCTGGCTGTAGTTGACACCCAGGCGCTGGGTTTCCTCCAACAGGCGGTCCATGTCCCGGCTGGCATCGGAATTCAGGTAGCCCAGGCCCATGGAGTAGGCGCCCGTCGCACGACCGAACCCCAATACCGAGGTGATCTGCGGGGCGTGTTCGACCAGAAGATCGGTCAATTGACGTACGTTGCGCTCATAATCATGAGCCAACCCGCTGTACGCCGCGCTGAAGTTCAGCAGCGTCACCATCCCCACATGGGCCTGGGTCGACATCTGCCCACGGTTGCGCAGCGAGGCGCCATCGATCCTGCGGTATTCGGCCAGCAACTCGTCACGCTTGCCGATCAGCTCAGCCGCGTCGGGGTCGGCTGCGTTCAGTGGCAGGTTCTCCAGGCCGCTGACCAGGCGTTGCAATGCCTCGCTGCTGCGCCGTTCCAGCTCCTCCCCGTGTTCGCCGGCACCCAGATGAAAGGCAATGATATCGAGACCACGCAGATTCTCGGCATCGACCAGCAGCCCGGAAACCCGTTCCAGTAATTCCATGGAATCCAGCGCGTGATGAGAGACTTGTACCCGGTCCCACGCCTGGTTCACCAGCATCCCGCTGACCACAATCAATGGCACGAAACACAGGGCGCTGATCAGACAGAATTTCATCGCATAGCCGAGACGATTCATCAGGGCCATGGCGGGTGCCAGTAGGGTGTTCACATTATTCTCCTTGTCCGATTGCGCTCCAGCTCCGTGCTGCATCACGGCTCCTTGCGTCGGCTCACTTATTTTTTATTGCCAGCCCGCGACACTGGCGGGGCAGCATGTCCCTTCCCTATCGGCACAATGGATTTTTTCTTTAGCGGCAGGTATTCAGCTCAGCATCGACAAGAAGGCAATGATCACGGCCCAGGTGAGCAAGGCGCGGGTCATCAACTGACGGGTCTCGATGAGAATATCGTTCTGCTGCTCCGCGGCCACCAGCTCAACCTTGCTCCCGCTCAACGCCGCCCTGGCGCAGCGGGAGGCCAGTTCGCCACCCGGCAGGTCCCAGTCGCCCGCCAGGTCACGCAGCGTACGCAGGGTGACCTCAAAATGGCCGACCAACGCCAGACTGAGCCCAAGCAGACGGGCTGGTATCCACTCCAGTGCATGGGCAAGCATGGCAGCGGGACGGGCGGCAGGCAGTGTCGGCCGTTGCGCGGCCAACCACAACAGCCGCCAGGCCACCGCACCCAGCGGGCCGAGCAGCAGATACCAGAAGGCCGGCACGAAATAATCTTGCAGCGTCACGGCCACCAGCCGGCCTTGCACCGCCACGGGCAGTGTTTCGGTCTCATCGGCAGGCACCACACCGAGCTGCTGCTCGGCAATCAGCCCCGCCGCAGCGTGGTCACCCCGCTGCCATGCCGCATGGCAGTCTTGGATCATGCGCCCCAGCGGGTCGTGCCGGCCAACGCACAGCAGCAGCAGGGCAACATGCAGAATCAGCGTCAGCAGTCCATAGAACAGGCTCTGTACGCCCCACAGCAGCAGCCCCAGGGGCACCAGCAAAGAGAATATCGCCAGCAGCGCCAGCCAATCGCGCCCGCGGCGGCCTGCCCAGTTCACCCAGGGTGCGAGCACTTCCTTCGGATAACCGATGCGCCAAGGCGTCCAGAGCAGAATCAACGCCACCAACAGCAGTACCAGAAATGTCATGTGCAACCCTCATCCGTCGGTGCGGTATCAGTCAATTGATCAAGATAATGGGGCCAATCGAAGCAGGGACCCGGGTCGGTCTTGCGCCCCGGAGCGATGTGTTCATGGCCGGTAATCCGCGTACGGGTGATGCGGGGAAAAGCCTGCTGCAGGACACGGGTAAGCGCTATCAGGCTGGCGTACTGGGCCTCGGCAAAAGGCTCATCATCGGTGCCTTCCAGCTCGATACCGAGGGAGAAATCGTTGCAGTTTTCGCGGCCATCGAAGCATGATTGACCGGCATGCCAAGCCCGGTCCCTACAGGAAACGAACTGGGTCACGGCGCCGTCGCGCTCGATGAGAAAGTGCGCCGATACCCGCAGCTCGGCGATCTCGGCAAAATAGGGATGAGCCTGACGGTCAAGGGTACCGGAGAAAAACTGTTGGACACAGCCGGTACCGAACTGGCCCGGCGGCAGACTGATGTTGTGGATCACCAGTAGTGAAATGTCGACTCCCTCGGGGCGCGCATTGAAGTGCGCCGATGGACAATGCCGAATCCCCCTGAGCCAACCACTGGCCGTGTCAATCTGCATGAATCCACCCTGACAGCAAAACCACTATGATAGGGGCTGCTGTAGGGCGGGAGTCAATCCCTGCGGGTACGCAGTTGGCGCAGATTGCCGATGACCGACTCCAATGCCCGGTCAAACAGCTGGTCATCGGCGAGCAGGCGGATCTGTTGGCGCTCGTAATGATGCGCCAGCGCTGCGTTGGTGAATTCCGCAACCTTCATGCCGGCCCGGTTGATGAAGATGTACTTGCCGCTGAAGCTGATGATTGCCGCCAGCTTGCACCGCTGAGCAGGCTGCTCAGCGACCGCGGCCAGTTCGAACCAGCTGCCCGCATGCAGGCTTTCCACCCAACTGATGGCAGCGGCGCCCGGCAGATCATCCACCAGCTCAACCTGTTCATCACTGGCGGGCATGGGCAACAACGTCTCATCCACCAGCACTGTCTCGGTCAGCACCGGTATGCCGTCATCCGGCAATGCCTCGGCAGCCGCCTGGTAGGGCGCTGCGGGCTCCTGCACTACTTCGGCGGCCATGGCATCTTCATCCGCCGCGCGCTCCCCCGAAGGCAGTCGAGTTGCCTGGGCGCGGGCTGCACGCTGCAGTACGCTGCCCTGCAACGCTTGCAACTGCGCCATGCTGGGTAGATCTTGCGGATGCTCCTCACCGATCAGGCGCAGACCGTCGCACAGAGCTCGGCAAACGCTGACATTGAACTCCGGACGTTGCGCCAGTTCGGCCGCCGCCGGTGGCTCAACGCTCTGCACCAGCCGCTCGGCGGTATCGACCGCCTCGCGCCAGGCAGTCGAATTACCGCCTTCACGCAGATAAACCATCTGCAAGACCTGACTCCAGGTATCGCGCAGCAGGTCCACGGCGAATACCGGCAAGGTCCGCCCCAGCAACAGCGTATTGAGTACTTGCGCCGTCTGATGGCGCGCCGCATCAACCCGGGCCCGCCCTTCTTCGGCATCCCGGGTACGCTGCTCCAGACGTTCAGCGCGACGTTGTTCGATGCGCACGAAGCCGGCCAGCTCTTCATGCATCTGTTCGAAGAAGGCGGTGTCGGCCTGCTGCTCCCCGAGCAGCCGGTCGACCATGCGTTCCAGCAAACTGTGCAGTTGGTCACGTCGCAGATCATCGTGATCGCTCCAACCCATGGTTGCCCGTGCCAGTTCGTTGAGTAGACGCCGGGCCGGGTGAGAGGCGCGATTGAACAGACTCTTGTCGGCAATGGCAACGCGCAGGATGGGCAACTGCATACGGGCAATCAAGGCTTTCAGCGCCGCCGGCAGTTGCGCATCATCCAGCACGAAGTCGAACAACATCGACACCAGGCTGATGACGTCATCATCCACCCGGTCGAGCTTGCGTACTTCTCCGGTCTGCCGGAGCTGCTCGCTGAGTTGGCGATTGATATGCCCGCGCAGATCGTGGAGCGTCGTGTTGGGTCCGGCATGCTGTCGGTCGGCAAAGCTGTTGAGCATGCCGAGCAGTTCGTCGCTGCGCACCGGTGGCGCCGACGGCGCGCCCAGCGCACTCAGGGCAACATCACCACTGGCATGGCGCCAGCTGCTGATCAGTTCGCTGAACAGGGTCAGCACCTGGGGATCGGCGGCCTCTGAGGTGCCAGCAGTACCAGCAGATGTCCGCCCTGCTGCTGCGGGCCCTCGCGGGCGCATCGGCAGGCCGTCCTGCTTCAGATCAGGGAGAATACCGGCGTTCTTCAATAGCCCGTTCGCATCGAGGTACAGCGAATCAATAGAGTTGAATACGTGCCGCTCGAACATCTTGAGAATGATCAGGCGTACCTTGATATCCAGACCCAGCGGCGCGCAGCTGTCGGAAAACAATTGCACCAGGCAACTGGGAGCCAGCGGATTGTCCGCTCCATCCACCGGGCGCCCAACCAGGCTGCCGAGGCGCAGAGCCAGATGGGCCAGCGGCAACTGATTGCGCGCATTGACCCGGCCTACCATGCCATCCAGGGCGACCGTTTGCTCGAGCTCATCCGGCTGGACCAGGCTGAGGGTATCCACATCGAAGGGTTGGCCATTCTGGGGGGCGCTGGAGCGGCCGCTCTGCAGTGAGGCGAATTGCCGTTCCAAGCCATCACAGCAGCTTTTCTCGATGGCATGGCGCTGCAATCGCAGCAGGCGCATGGCATCGAAAAACAGGCTCTGGTCAGCGTTGCTGCTGGCCCGGTCGGCCTTCTCGAACAGCGTATCGTCAGCATTATCGAAGAGTTCACTCAGGCCGACCCGCAGAAAGGTCAGCGCACGATCCCGCACTGCAGCCAGGGGAGCCGGCAATAGGCCGCCGCGCTCGAACTCGGCTCGTTGCCTGCCAGCGGCAGCAGAGGCAAGTGAAACTACCTTGTAATCCTGGGACATGCCAACTCTCCGGGAATCGTTCCGTCGTTTAAACCCGTCTCTGACGAGTTTCTGGCGTCAAATTACTGCAAGTATACATAATTTAGGCAATCCGGCAGCTTCCGTAACCTTTTTCCTTGCTAGACCTCACAGTTTTGCAATACAAGGAAACAGAAAATAAAAACCAATCGGCAAAACATGGAGAAGCAGATGGATAATCTGATCGATGTGATCAATGCAATCAACGGGGTGGTGTGGGGGCCCTTCATGCTGGCGTTACTTGCCGGCACGGGGATCTATCTGGCGCTGGGCCTGAAACTCATTCCCCAGCGCAAGTTGGCCTACGGCTTCAACATGCTCTGGCGCGGTCGTAAAGACACCAAGGCAGACGGTGATCTCAGCCCTTTCAACGCGTTGATGACAGCGCTCTCGGCAACCGTGGGTACCGGTAACATCGCCGGTGTCGCCACCGCTATCTTCTTCGGTGGGCCTGGCGCTCTGTTCTGGATGTGGTTGATTGCCCTGATCGGCATGGCCACCAAGTTCAGCGAAGCGGTGTTGGCAGTACACTTTCGCGAGAAGGATGCGTTCGGCAACTATGTCGGCGGCCCGATGTACTACATTCGCAATGGCCTGGGCAAGAACTGGAAATGGTTAGGCGTGCTGTTCGCCATCTTCGGCATGCTTGCCGGCTTCGGCATCGGCAACACCATCCAGTCCAACTCCGTAGCCGATGCCATGCAGAGCACCTTCAACATCAATCCGGTGGTCACCGGGGTGGTGATCGGCGTACTGGTGGCACTGGTTCTGATCGGCGGTATCAAGCGTATCGGTGAGGTGGCAGGCAAGCTGGTGCCGCTGATGGCGCTCTTCTACGTCGGCGGCGGCCTGATCATCCTGATCATCAACGCAGCAGAAATTCCTGCGGCGTTCGGGCTGATTCTGCATCACGCGTTCAACCCGGCTTCTGCGGCTGGCGGCTTCGCCGGCGCCACGGTCTGGGCCGCCATACGCTTTGGTGTGGCCCGCGGCGTGTTCTCCAACGAGGCCGGCCTGGGCAGTGCGCCGATCGCCCACGCCACTGCCAAGACCAACAATCCGATCCGTCAGGGTACCGTAGCCATGCTCGGCACCTTCATCGACACTATCATCATCTGCACCATCACCGGCCTGGTAATTATCATCACCGGCGCCTGGCAGAGCGGTGAGAACGGCGCATCCCTGTCGGTGCATGCATTCAACCAGGGTCTGCCCGGCTGGGGCGAATATATTGTCAGCATCGGGTTGGCTACCTTCGCCTTCACGACCATTCTGGGCTGGAGCTTCTACAGCGAGAAATGTACCCAGTTCCTGTTCGGCGAGCGGGCGATCATGCCGTTTCGTATCGTCTGGATCATCGCCGTCCCACTGGGCACGTTGCCGATGATCAACCTGGGCGCCCTGTGGCTGGTCGCCGATACGCTCAATGCGATGATGGCCATTCCCAACCTGATCGCCCTGCTGCTGCTGAGCCCGGTCGTGTTCAAGCTCACACGGACCTACTTCAGTCAGCCCAGCACAGTGCGCGATGCTGACTAAGCAGCGTTAACCAAGACGCCCGCCCCGGTAGTCATCCACTGCCGGGGCGGGCGCAACTTCCCTCGGCTCAGCGTTTCGGACAATTCGAGAAGAGCCTCTATCGGGTATACTTCGGGGTTTCCATCCGATCCTCAGCGGAGCAACCCATGCCGAATATCACCCTGGACAGTCTGCAATCCTCCATTCAGGATCAAGTGCGCCGCGCCCTTGCCGAGGATGTCGGCGATGGCGATATCACTGCAGCCCTGATACCAGCGGATCGGCAGGCACAGGCAACCATCATCTCCCGCGAGCCGGCGATTCTCTGCGGTACGGCCTGGGCTGATGAGGTATTCCGGCAGGTAGATCCACAGATCAAGATCGAGTGGCTGGCCGCCGATGGCGACCGGTTAATCCCCAATCAACCCTTCTGCAGAATGAGCGGTCCAGCCCGTGGCCTGCTGACGGGCGAGCGCTGTGCACTGAACTTCATCCAGACGCTGTCCGCCACGGCGACCCGCAGTCAGCATTTCGCTGATCTGGTGGAAGGCACCGGCGTCAAGCTGCTGGATACCCGCAAGACCCTGCCCGGCCTTCGCCTGGCACAGAAATATGCGGTCACCTGTGGCGGTTGCCACAATCACCGCATCGGTCTGTTCGATGCTTTCCTGATCAAGGAAAACCACATCGCCGCGTGCGGCGGGATCAACGCCGCCGTGGCCCAGGCCCGCGTCATCAGTCCCGGCAAGCCGGTGGAAGTCGAAGTGGAAAGTCTGGATGAGCTGCGCCAGGCGCTGGAAGCCGGCGCCGATATCATCATGCTCGACGAACTGAGCAACGACGATATGCGCACTGCGGTGCAAATCACTGCCGGCAAGGCCAAGCTCGAAGCCTCCGGCGGCATCAACGAAAGCACTCTGCGCGCCGTCGCCGAGACCGGGGTCGATTACATCTCCATCGGCAGCCTGACCAAGGACGTCAAGGCAGTGGACCTGTCCATGCGCCTGAGCATGTGACCTGCCAGCCTGTGTCGAGCTGGTGCTCGATACAGGCTGGCAGCTTCTCGGTACGCGCTTCTGCCCTACTGCTCCCGAACGTTGTCGTAAAGCATATAGCGCGCCGCTTCATGCAGGCCGCGGGTCAGTGGCAGCAAACGCTGATATTCCTCGGGATACTGCTCGGCAACGTTGTCCAGCGGCGTGTCCGAATGCAGGTCATGCAGGCTCGGCTCGCTGCCGTCATGATTCATCTGCAGCAGAAAGTCCTTGGTAACCGCGCCGATCAGCGGGAAGGTACCCTCACGCAGCACCAGCGGCACGACTCGTTCCCCTTCCGGCGGCGTGGTCAACAGGTCGCGCCCCATGCTACGGGTCTCGTATTCGATACCCAGCAGCCCGGCCATGGTCGGCAGCAGATCGGTCAACCCGACCGCCTCATCGAACTTCCGCGCGCCCAGCAGCGCGGGCGCATGAATCAACAGCGGCACGTTGTTGCTCTCCAGCCCCAACTGGTCAAAGGCCGGCTTCATGTAGTCGATATTGGCAATGCGCGTATTGTGATCACCAAACATCACGAAGATGGTGTTGTCGTAGTAACCGCTCGCCTTGGCCATCTCCATGAAGCGGCCAATATTGAAATCCAGCAGCCGTACCGCATTGTATTGCTCGACACTGCGCGAGCCCGCCGCCTGCACCTCTTCCAGCGACCGATCGATGGCCTCGAAGCCATCATTTTCCTTGGGAATGGTAAACGGGCGATGGTTGCCTGCGGTCTGGATATAGGCAAAGAAGGGTTTGTCCTGCGGCAGGTCACGCAACAGCTGGTCGGTCTCCTTGAACAGATCAAGATCGGAGATACCCCAGACATCGACGTTCTTCGACTGCCAGTAGCCTTCTTCGTAGAGCTTGATGCCATCGATGCTCTGACGCACCAGGGCGTTCATATTGGCCCAGCCGGAGTTGCCGCCAATGGTGTACAGCTTGTGATAGTCCTGCAATTCGTTGATCAGAGTGTGCTGGTTGGTGATCAACGGGTTGCGGGTAGCGGTTTCCGAGCGTGACACATCGGGCACACCGGAGATGCTCGCCCAGACGGTTTTCGCCGTGCCAGTCACCGGCACGTAGAAGTGCTGGAAGAACCAGCTCTGTTCGGCCAGACGATCCAGGTTCGGCGTCGGGTTCAACGGGTTGCCATAGGCGCCCACCGCGGTAGTGCCCAGGGACTCCAGCATGATGAAAACGATATTCGGAGCCGCGCCGGCCAGCCGGTGTGGCTGCACCGGTACACGACGAGAGAAATCCAGCTGCTCGGCATCGGGCGTATCAACACCCAGATAAGCGCTGACCTGGGGATAATACTCGCCCACCTGCGCCTCGTCGTAGCGCTCCTGCGGCACCTTCAAGGTGTCATAGAAAAACAGCACCGGGTTGAGACCCAGCGCGCCCAACTGGCTATCACCGGCAAAGAAGGCATCGTTCCAGCGCAGCGGAACGGGGTTCTCCAGGTTGACGTTGCTGGTGCGGCCGATGAGTACGAAAAACACCACCACTACCATCGCCGCACTGCCCCAGACACGCGCCCAGAGCCCGATGGGCCGCACCTGCCGATCGAAAGTGACGCGTTCCAGACGAAACAACGCAAATACCGACAACCCCAGCAGAGCCAGCCAGCCGAGGGTGATCCAGACCACCGGGTAGCTCTCCCAGAGCATCTGCTGGGAGATCTGCACATCACCGAGAAACTTCAGTGCCGAAGCATTCAGTCGTACGCCGAGGTAGGCGTAGTGGCCGAAGTCGATGAAGTACATCAGCAGCACCACGGCCAGCGCCAGCAGGAACCAGATCCGGCTGACGCCGCGCAGCAACCCGCTACGCACACTGTTCCAGCGGGGCAGCCAGGCCAGCAGCATGGCCGGCAACATCAGCAGCACGGCCAGCCGCAGATCGAAGCGGACACCAACACCGAGGGTTTCGAGCACCAATGCCCAGGGGTGACTCTCGCCACCGGTAACCGAAGAAAAGCCGAACAGAAACACCATCCGCAGCGCGACCAGCAGCCCGAACAGAATGGCTACCCCGCCCAGGAAATAATGCAGGCGTCGGGATTGCAGCCAGCTCATAGGGATACTCCTTTGAAGATGTTGGGTTGGTGGCCACGACCACTCATGTCAGGTAATCCATGGCCCGTAACCGGGCCAACAGCGATTGGCAGTCGGGCACGTGCAGGTCCGTCATCTCCGGCCAGGCGTTTTCGGGAAACACCAGACAAGTCCGACAGCCGGCCGCCCGGCCCGCCTCCAGATCGAAGCGGAAGTCGCCAACCATCACCGCCTCGGCCTCGCTCAACTGCCAGTCGGCCAGCAGTCGATGAATGCCATCCGGCGCCGGTTTCGGTGGCGCTTCGCCACGCCCGATAATGTGCTCGGGGGTAAAACAGCCGAGCACCCCGATACGCTCCAGCGATGCCATCGCCACGCTACGCAGGTTGCGCGTGAGAATACCCAGGCGCTGGCCGCCGGCATGCAGTGCGCGGACCAATTCGGCCGCGCCGGGTGCCGGCGCTACATCGGCAGCCAGGCGCAGCTCGATGGCGTCGAGCTGATCGTTCAGGCGCTGACGCTCGGCAATGGGCAGGCGCCCGAGGTGAGTGAGGATGTCCTCGTCGGCGGGAATGCCCAGCTCTCGGCGAATCGCCGGAAAGTCATGCTGAGCGACCGTCAGGGTGCCGTCGAGATCGAAGATCCAGCCGCGTATTTGCTGCATATCAGCCGCGCCGATCGCGCATCAGCGATTCCTGGGCCACCGACGCCACCAGTTCACCGGCGCGGTTATAGACCAGGCCACGGGAGAAACCCCGGGCGCCATCGGCAGAGGGGCTGTCCATGGCATACAGCAGCCAGTCATCCATGCGCAGCGGACGGTGGAACCAGACCGCGTGGTCCAGGCTGGCGACCTGCATGTGCGGCGACCAGGTCGAGATGCCGTGGGGCAAGGCAGCGGTGCTCAGCAGATTGAAATCCGACGCGTAGGCAAAGAGATAGCGATGCAGGTGATCGTCATCCGGCAGTTGCCCATCGGCACGGAACCAGATGTACTGCTGGGGCTCAGAGGCCTTCGGTTTGAAGGGGTTATAGCCGTTGATCCGACGAATTTCGATGGGCTTGGGGCAAAGTACACTGTCACGCACTGCGTCAGGCAGCAGGTGCTGGTTCTCCAGGCAGATTTCCAGCTCGCTCTTCAAGCCTTCCGGACCCGGCACCTCCGGCATTGGCGACTGATGCGATACGCCCCGCTCATCGCCATGGAAGGAAGCCATCAACGTGAAGATCGCTCGCCCCTTCTGGATGGCACTGACCGTACGGGTGGTGAAACTGCCACCGTCGCGCGGCATCTCGACCTGATAGACGATCGGCATGCTGGCGTCGCCGGGGCGCAGAAAATAGCCGTGCACCGAATGCACCTTGCGCGCCGGGTCGACCGTCTGGCTGGCCGCCGACAGTGCCTGGCCCAATACCTGTCCACCGAACAGCTGACGGAAGCCCAGATCTTCGCTCCGGCCGCGGAACAGGTTTTCCTCGATTTTCTCCAACGCCAGCAAACTGACCAGATTATCCAGCAATTGGCTCATAGGGACTCCTCAACGTGTGACCCGGCGACAGAACGACGCACCAAAAGGCTGAGGATTTTAAACCTGAGCGGGCAATTGTTACAGCCTTTTGCTCGGAACCCGATATTTCGCGCTAAACTTCGCGGATTTTCAGCGCGGAATTCAGCATGCTCCCTACTTCGCCCTCCACTCCCGTCGTCGCGGTCATCGGTGGCGGCCCGGCCGGACTGATGGCCGCCGAGCGTCTGGCTCAAGCCGGACTAACTGTGCGAGTTTACGACGCCATGCCGTCGGTGGGCCGCAAATTTCTGCTGGCCGGTATCGGCGGTATGAATATCACCCATTCCGAACCCGCCGAGCCGTTCGTCGGCCGCTACCGCACGGCTGCCTCCTGGGTCGGCGAGTGGTTGCGACGACTGGATGGCCCGGCCCTGCGCGAGTGGATTCACGGGCTGGGTATCAATACCTTCATCGGCTCCTCCGGCCGGGTGTTTCCCGCCGATATGAAGGCCGCTCCGCTGCTGCGCGCCTGGCTCAAACGCTTGCGCGAGTCTGGCGTCACCCTGCACCCACGCCACCGCTGGCTGGGTTGGGATGCCCAGCAACAGCTGCTGTTCGATACGCCGGAAGGCCCGCTACCGATAACGGCCGATGCCGTGGTGCTGGCCCTGGGAGGTGGCAGCTGGGCACGCCTGGGTTCGGACGGCGCCTGGGTGCCTTGGTTGAGCGAACGGGGCGTCGAGGTGCGCGATCTGCGCCCGGCCAATTGCGGATTCATCACGATCTGGAGCGACCATCTGCGCCAGCGCTTTGCCGGCCAGCCGCTGAAACAGGTTATCGCTCGCGTGGTTGCTGTCGATGGCCAATCCCATGAACGCCGCGGCGAATGCATAGTGACCGAGGATGGCCTGGAAGGCAGCCTGATCTATGCCTTGTCGGCCGAGCTGCGGGGGCTTATCGAACATCAGGGTCAGGCTGAACTACAGCTCGATCTTGCTCCCGACCGCAGCCAGTCGCAGTTGGCCAGCCTGCTGGCCCAGCCGCGCAAAGGGCAGAGCCTGGCGGCGGTGCTGCGCAAGCGCGCTGGACTCGACCCGTTGAAAACCGCGTTGTTGCATGAGTGCCTGGGCAAGGAGCAATTGGCCGATCCACAGCGCCTGGCCACCGGCATCAAGGCTTTGCCCGTTCGACTGACCGGCACCCGGCCGCTGGACGAAGCCATCAGCAGCGCCGGCGGCGTTAGCGCCCAGGCGCTGGATGAGCGCTTGATGCTGAAGAGTCTGCCGGGCATATTCTGTGCCGGCGAAATGCTCGACTGGGAAGCTCCCACTGGCGGTTACCTGCTCACCGCGTGTTTTGCCAGTGGGCTGGTGGCGGCGGAAGGGGTAATCGAGTGGCTGGGAGCGTCGCGTTCTGCCTCGTCCAACGGTAACGTCTGACACTGCGCTGGCCGCGATGAAACCCGGCGGTGGCGGAGTGACTTGCAGGGAAAGCTGTCGAGCTGGTGCTCGACAATCCCAGAAGCGAGTTTCGTTGAGACTGTAGTCCGGGCAGATGGCCCCTGGGAGGGTCGATCGCGACCCGGTCGAGCACCAGCTCAACCAACGGTAACGCCTGTCACTACGCTGGCCGCGATGAAACCCGGCGGCGGCGGAGTGACTTGCAGGGAAAAGCTGTCGAGCTGGTGCTCGACAATCCCGGAAGCGAGTTTGGTTGAGGCTGGTAGCTCGGACACATGGCCCCTGGGATGGTCGAGCACCAGCTCGACCAACGGAGCGGCAGGAAGAATCAGGGCGCCAACCGCTCCCGTCGCCAATCATCCCCATCCCGGCAAAAGCGCAGCCGATCATGCAAGCGACTCGGCCGCCCCTGCCAGAATTCGATCATCTGCGGCACCACGCGAAAGCCGCCCCAGTGCGGTGGGCGCGGCGGTGGCGCGGCGGCGTATTGTGCTTCTACCTCGGCAAGCCGCTGCTCCAGCACCTCGCGTCCGCTGATTACCTGGCTTTGCGGCGAGGTCCAGGCGCCCAGGCGACTGCCCAACGGCCGGCTGTGATAATAGATATCGGATTCCTCATCCGTCACTACCTCGACCGCACCCTCAATGCGCACCTGCCGTTCCAGGTCCGGCCACCAGAAGGTCATGGCCGCCTTGGGGTGAGCCAGCAACTGCTGCCCCTTGGCACTCTGGTAATTGGTATAGAACACAAACCCACGCTCATCGAAGCCCTTGAGCAGCAAGGTACGCAGGTGCGGTTGCCCCTCGGCATCCACCGTGGCCAGCATCATGGCGTTCGGCTCAGTGGACTCCACCTCCACCGCCTGGCTGAACCAGGTGCCGAACAAGGCAAAGGGATCTGCCGGTGCCTGGCTTTCCAGCAGCCCGTCCCGGGTGTAGTTGCGGCGCATATCGGCAATGCTGAGCTTCATTCACGTACTCCTGGAAATGATAAGGCTAGCCTAGCACCGCGGCCGGGCAACGACCATTGACCTAGCTCAATCCTGCTCACGCAGGCAGCGATACACCGCCCGGCTCAGCTCGCCGGCCCGCGGATCGGTCAGCACGTAGGGCCCCATGGTATTGGTGACATAGCCAAAACCGACCTGGGTATCCGGATCGGCAAACCCCAGCGCGCCACCGGCGCCCGGGTGACCGAAGGCATTGGCGCCCATGCCGAAACTGCCGCCCTGCCACTCCTGCTCCAGCATGACACCGAGGCCAAAGCGAGTCGGGCAACGCAGGGTGCGATCCATGCCGACACTGTGTTCCCGGCGCAGCAACGCAACCAGTTCCGCATCAAGCACATGCACACCGTCCAGGCTGCCGCCGTGGGCCAGCACTTGCCAGAACCGCGCCAGTGAGCGGGCGTTGCCGGTACCATTGGCGGACAGGATCTGGGCCTGTTGCCATGCCGGCTTGTTGGTACTGGTCTGCAGACTGGTCGGGTTGCCGAAGGCTTTCCAGGCCAGCCCCTGCGGATCCCCCATGGCGGCAAACAGATCACGGGCATACTGATCACCGTGCTGATTGCGCAACCGGGAAACATGGGCAATACGCGACAGGTCCTGGTCGGCCACGCCGACATGGAAGTCCATGCCCAGCGGACCGCAGATATGCTCGCGCAGATAATCACCGGGCATCTGTGCGGTCAGCCGGCGCAGGGGCTCGCCGATCAACCAGGCATAGGTCAGGGGGGCATAGCCGTGCATCTCGCCGGGCGTCCACCAGGGCTCCTGGGCCGCGACCGCATCGGTCATCGCCTGCCAGTCGAACAGCGCCTCGGGTTCCAGCGGCGCGCTGATGGCGGAGAGGCCAGCCCGATGGCTGAGCAATTGGCGCAGGGTTATCTGCGCCTTGCCGGCCTGGGCAAATTCCGGCCAGATATCCGCCACCCGGTCATCCAGGCTGATGCGCCCGGCCTCGACCTGCTGCAGCAGCGCCACCGCGCCCAGTGGCTTAGTGCAGGAAAACACATTGATCAGCGTGTCCTGCTCCCAGACCCGGCTGTTGTCCTTGTCCATCACGCCCTGCCAGAGGTCCAGCACGGTGTCACCACCGACAGTGACGCACAGCGCCGAGCCCCGCGCCTGCGGGTCGGCCTGCTGCTGGGCGAACAGCTCACGTACGGATTCAAAGCGGGGATCAAAATAACCTTGGACCTGGGTCATGCGTGCTCTCTTCTTGTTGTCTGAATCAGTCGATTTTCCGGCGGAACGGGGGTAATGCATTGAGGATTGCCTTGCCGTAGCGCTGGGTGACCAGGCGCCGATCCAGCAGCGTCACCGTGCCGGTATCCTGTTCGGTACGCAGCAGCCGGCCGCAGGCCTGGATCAATCGCAGGCTGGCATCGGGCACGGCAATTTCCATGAAGGGATTACCGCCGTTGCGCTCGATCCATTCCGACAACGCCGCCTCGACCGGATCATCCGGCACCGCGAAGGGAATCTTGGCGATCACCACATGCTCGCAGTACTTGCCGGGCAGGTCGACGCCTTCGGCGAAGCTGGCCAGACCGAAGATGACACTCTGCTCGCCCTTGTCGATCCGGCCGCGGTGCTGGCGAATCAGCTCCTGCTTGGACAGATCACCCTGCACCAGCACACGCTCGCGGAAGTCCGCCGGCAGGCCGGCATATACCTCCAGCATCTGCCGGCGGGAGGAAAACAGCACCAGGCTGCCGCGCTCGTGCTCCAGCATGGTCGGTAGATGTTCGATGATCGACGCGCTGTGGCCGGCGTTGTCCCGCGGGTCGGCACCATGGTTCGGTACCCGCAGCACACCGCTTTCGGCATACCGGAACGGGCTCGGCGCCAGGGTGCATACCGCGCTCTTCGGCAAACCGGCGCGATGACTGTAACGGTCGAAGCGGCCGAGGGCGGTGATGGTGGCCGAGGTGACCAGCGCGGCGAAGGCGCTGTGCCAGAGATACTGGCGCAGGGTGTCAGCGGCCAGGATCGGGCTGACGTGGACTTCCAGATCGTTCTGCTCGGTCAGGGTCAGCCAGCGCGCGGTCGGCGGCTTGTCTTCCGGATCTACCAGGCTGAACTGGGTCCACAGCGTCCAGTTGCCCTCGGCCCGCGCCTGCAATGCGCCGAACAGCGGATACCATTCCTCGGCCTGGGTCTGGTGCACGCCTACCACCTCACCATCCATGGCCTCCTTGAGCGTGTCGACCATGCGCTGCAACAGATCACTGATACGCCCGAAGCCAGCCTTGAGCTCCAGCGACATTTCGCGCAGATGCTCGGGTACCACGCCATGTTCAAAGCGATGCTGCGGCCGCACCTGGCCGGAAAAGTCTTCGGCGCTGGCAAAGTCCGCCACTTCGCCCAGCGCCTGGCTCATGAATTGCTGATGCGGCTTGAGTTCGCGCGCCTGCTGCGGCACCTGCTCCAGCAGCCGGCCAAAATCACCCGGCAGCGGATGCTGCGCCAGCAACTTGCTCAGGTTCTTGTCCAACTGATCCAGCCAGTCGGCAGTGGCTGCCATGCGCGTGTGATGGGCGAAGTGGGCTATGGCCTTGTCCGGCAAGTGGTGGCCTTCATCGAATATATAGAGACATTCACGCGGGTCCGGCAGGATCGCTCCGCCCCCCAGCGCCAGGTCGGCCAACACCAGATCGTGATTGGTGACGATCACATCGATCTTCTGGATGCCCTCGCGGGCCTTGTAGAACACGCATTGGTTGAAATGACCGCAGCGGCGGTTGGTGCACTGGATATGGTCAGTGGTCAGCCGCGACCAGTCCTGGTCCTCCAGCGCCTCGGGCCAGGAGTCGCGCTCGCCATCCCATTTGTTGGTGCCCAGCGCCTCGACCATGCGGGTGTACAGCTTGAGCCCGGCCTCATCCACGTCGATGCGGAAACCTTCCTCCGCAAAGCCCTGCTGCTGGGCGGCCAGCGATTGGTTATCCTGCAGCAGCTGATCCAGCTTGGACAGGCAGACATAGCGCCCACGGCCCTTGGCCAGCGCGAAATGAAAGTTCAGCCCGGCGTTGCGCTGGATATCCGGCAGATCCTTGAGCACGATCTGCTCCTGCAGCGCCACCGTGGCGGTGGAGATGACCAGCGGCTTGCCCAGGTGCTTGGCGATGGGAATTCCAGCCAGACAATAGGCCACCGTCTTGCCGGTACCGGTGCCCGCTTCCACCACCGCCACGGCTGGTTCGCCATCGCGATGCCCCTCGTCGTCCAGCGCGACGCCGCCGAACAACTTCGCCACCTCGGCAATCATCACCCGTTGGCCATAACGCGGCTTGAGCGACTTGTTTTCGAGGAAGGTGCGGTAGGCCGTCTGGATCTGGCCTTTGAGATCATCGTTGAGCATGGGGTCTCCGAAGCAGAGCGCGGATGATACCATCTTGCGGCGATTATCAGCCCGGCAGACCAGACAGGTGACGAAAAATGCCACAGAGTTCAACCATGACCGCCTGCCCCTGCGGTGACGGCAAAGCCTATGCCGAATGCTGTCAGCCGTTGCACCAGGGCCAGCCAGCGGCAACCGCCGGACGGCTGATGCGTTCGCGCTACAGCGCTTATGCGCTGGGATTGATCGACTACCTGGTCGCCACTACCCTACCCGCCCAGCAATCGCGGCTGGAGCGCCAGGCCATGACCGAGTGGAGTCGCAACAGCCACTGGCTGGGCCTGAGCGTCGAGCAGGAAGATTCCGAGCCCACCGCCAACCGCGCACAGGTCACCTTCACTGCCCGCTGGGCCGACCCTGATGGCAGTCAGCACAGTCACCAGGAATGTTCGGATTTCTGCAAGCTCGGCGAGCGTTGGTATTTCATTGACCCCAATCATTCGCTGGATATCGGCCGCAACGATCCCTGCCCCTGCGGCTCAGGTCGCAAATTCAAGCAGTGCTGTCGTTACTGATTCCGCCGCTGGCTCAGCCTTCGTCGGCCAGGCGCAGATGGCCGGTGTCCGGTGCAGCCGGAGGCGGCGGCGCCCTCACCTGCTCCAGATCACTGCCGGGCGGCGCCAGGCTCAGGGCGGACAGGTCGAGATCCGGCGGCGCGGGGTCAGCGTAGCTGTCCTGCATATCCGCACCCAGAGGCGCGATTGGCAGATCCGGCGCATCGACATCCTTGAACGCTGCCATGTATTCATCCCGCGGTTGAACCGCAGCCCGCTGTTGCCGTTGGGGTGAAGCAACCGGTGGGGGCGTTGCGGCGGACGACGGCTCGGCCGGACTATCTGCCATGGGGCAGATATCACAGAGCGCACCCGCCCGCTCGATGGCTTGGCGGTATTTCTCCGCAGCGGCCTGATCCAACCCCTGCTTGATGACGATCCGGCGCCCCGAGAACAGCATCTCCAGTTGCCGGTCACCTACCTGAAACAGCTGACCGATACGCGCCCGAGCCTGTTCAGGCGCGACATCCGCACGCACCTGACCATGGAAAACCACCTCGAAAACTGCCATCTTGTCACTCCCTTGCCTAGATTAGGGGTTAGTATCTGCCGAACGCCGATAACTTTTCAAATAATGGCATGCGGTTAAAACGGAGGGGGTTCCATTTGATGATTCGTTCATATGGTTTGATGCTGACGGTACTGCTGACCGGTTTGTTCAGCCTCAATGGCTGCGCCGTCTTCGATCGCTCCTATACCGAACCGGAAGTCCACCTGGCCAATGTAGAGATGCTCAAATCCAATCTCTGGGAGCAATCCTTCCGCCTGCGGCTGCGCGTGGATAACCCCAACGACCGCAACCTGCCAGTGCGTGGCATGCACTATCAGGTCTATCTGAACAATATGCGCCTGGCCACCGGGGTGACCGACCGGGCTTTCGACGTACCGGCCTACGGCACGGAATATTTCGATGTGACGGTGCGTTCGAATATCTGGCGCCATCTGAGTGACCTGCTGAAGCTGGTGGAGCACCAGAAACCGATCGATTACCGGATCGAAGGGCACATCAGCACCGGACTGTTCCTCTCGCCCAAGCTGACCCTGCGGGAAGAAGGTACCATTAACCCTTCAGACATGAGTTTTTAAGGTCTCGTCCCATGACAATCAATGACTGGCTGATCATTCTCGGCCTGATCACCATCTTCGCCCTGGCGCTGTATGCCGTGATCCTCTGGCGCCGGGTGTGGCGCAATCAGCAGCGCCTGGCCAAGCAGGAGCAGGAACGCAATACCCGGCTGGAGGGCGACATCAGGATATTGGCGCAAAGTCTGCTCAGTGGTCAGTTGCCGCTGATCGAGGGTGCGATCCGCATCAAGGTCCTGCTGGATAATTACAGCGGGCAGCGGCGGGCCGATGTGGATCTACAGGTGTTCGAGACCATCTACGATGCCACCGCGCATATCCCCACTCATCAAGCGTGGACGGAACTGCCCAAGGCCCAGCGCCGGCTGCACGAACGGCAGATGGAAACCCTGGAAGCCCAGCACCGCAGCGAAGTGGTACAGGTCGCCAGGGTGCTGAGCAGCGGTGTGCGCCCGGCTACGTCAGGCGCAGCCGGCAAGGATCAGACGGCCGAATAACCGCCGTCCACTGCCACCGCCTGGCCGGTCACGTGGCGCGAGGCGTCACTGGCGAAGAACAGCGCCAGCCCCTTGATATCATCCTCACCGCCAACGCGCCCCAAAGGCGTGTTGCGGATGATCGTCTCGGATACGTGATCCAGCCCCTTCGCCAGTTTGGTGGGGAAGTAGCCCGGGCAGATGGCATTGACGTGGATACCATGGGCACCCCACTCGCCTGCCAGCGCCCGCGTCAGGTTGATGGCTGCGGCCTTGCTGGTGTTGTACGCGACGGTGAACACACCGGTATTGGGGCCATTGCCCTTGAGACCGGCGATCGAGGCGATGTTGATGATCTTGCCCGAGCGCTGGGGAATCATGAACCGGCGCGCCACTTCCTGGGCCATCAAAAAGCAGACGTCCACGTTCAGGCCCATCACCTTCTGCCAACCGGCATAGCTGTGCTCGGCGGCAGGTTGACCCCAGGTGGTGCCGGCATTGTTGATCAGGATATCCACAGTGCCAAAGCGCGCCTCGGCCGCGCCGACCAGGGTAGCAACCGGGTTACCCTCGGGCTTGCCCAGGTCACAGGCGATGCCGCCGGCCTCGATGCCCCGTGCATTCAATTGCGCCACCACCTCTTCAACCTCGGCGGGGTTACGCGCGTTGAGGAAAATCTTCGCTCCCTGCTCGCCCAGCGCCTCGGCCATTTGCAAACCCAGGCCCTTGGTTCCGCCAGTGATCAGGGCAACCTTGCCGGTCAGATCGAACAACTGCATTACACTCATGATGAATCCTCTTGTTTTAATCGCCAGTCAGGCCAGTGATCATAGCGCCCGCCACGGCTGAGACAGACCATCAGTGAGCTCAGTGATATGTCACCCTGCACCGGTGTTATCATGTGCCCTCTTGAAAACGGAGCTTCCATGGCTGAACACGACTTCCGGCGCACTGCGCTCAACCCCTCCCACACTCTGATCGAATGCCGCACGCTGGCCGGCGGACTGTATCAGGTCACCGGCCAGGGCGGTGGCATCCAGCCGGGTGATACGCTGATCTGCACGGTCAAGGGGAGCAAGGACCTGCCACTGCCCCTGGTGGTGGGCAAGGTGCGTTATCTGATCAACCCGGCCGGGCAGTGGACCGCCACCGCCAACGGTCCGGACCTGCGTGGCCAGATGGTGTTGGGCTGGTCGATCAAGTGTGATGAGTGCAGCAAGGAGCAGGCGTTCGAATTTCTCGCCGCGGAGAAAGATGACCTGCCCCAGCGCACCCGCAAGGCGGTGCAGCGGATCAGCGAACTTGGCTGGACGCCTCGGGACGACAACCATCTGTGCCCGCAGTGCAGCAAGGCTGCCCGTTCAGAACAGTAGCAACTGCTCACCCAGCGGGCTGTGGGCATTATCCAGCCGTACACCAACGCCGATCAGCCGCACCGGCCGACCACCCCGGGCAAAGGCCTGGCTGCAAAGATCGGCGAACCCCTGGGGCGTGATTGGCGCCCCGGCCTGTTCCAGGGTGGTCTGGGTGAAATCGTGGAACTTGAGCTTGATGAAGGGTTTGCTCACCCGATAGCCACCGTCCAGCCGTCCCAGGCGCTGGGCCAACTTGTCCAGTAGCGGTGGCAGGGCACCGAGGCATGACTGCAAATCCGGCAGGTCGTGTTCATAGGTATTCTCCACACTCACCGATTGCCGCACCCGCTCCACCACTACCGGGCGGTTATCAATGCCCCGCGCCAGCTCCCACAGACGCTCACCAAAACTGCCGAACTGACGGGCCAGATCCTGTTTGCGCCATTGGCGCAGCTCACCGCAGGTATCCACACCGAGCTTGTGCAGACGTGCCGCCGTTACCTTGCCCACCCCATGCAGCTGGTTTACCGGCAGCGCCAGTACAAAGTCATCCACCTCCTCGGGCAAAATGACTTTCAGGCCATCGGGCTTGTTCCAGTCACTGGCGATCTTGGCCAGAAACTTGTTCGGCGCCACGCCGGCGGAGACGGTAATGCCCTGACTGTCCTGGACCCGTTGGCGAATTTGCCGGGCGATCAGGGTCGCACTGCCCTGGCATGCCGACGAATCGGTCACATCGAGAAACGCCTCGTCCAGCGACAGCGGCTGCACCAGCGGCGTGTATTCATGAAAAATGGCCTGAATGGCCACGGAAACCTCTTTATAGACCTGCATCCGACCGGGCACGATCAGCAGATCCGGGCAGAGCTTCTTTGCATAGGCCGAGGCCATGGCCGAGTGCACGCCATAAGCGCGCGCCTCGTAATTGCAGGTGGCGATGACCCCGCGCTTGCCCGGATCGCCGCCGACCGCCAGGGGCCGGTTGCGCAGGCGCGGGTCATCACGCATCTCTATGGCCGCGTAGAAGCAATCGCAGTCGATGTGGATGATCTTGCGCAAGGTAATCCGTCCGGCCGGGTTTGCCGGACATTGTACATCAGACCATCACCACCCGATTACGCCCGGCACGCTTGCCCCGATACAATCCTCTATCCACCCGGCGCAGCGTCTCGCTGATGTCCGTCTCATCATCCAGCACCGCCGAAATGGAAAAGGTCGCTGTGAGCCGCCGCGGCTCACCCTGCAAACTCACCGGCGTATTTTCCAGCGTCTGCCTGAGCCGCTCGATGACCCGCTCAGCCTCCGCCGGCCCCGTATCCGGCAGCAGAATGATGAACTCCTCTCCGCCGAAACGCCCCACCACATCCCCTTCCCGGAGCTGGTTGGTGAACAGCGTGGCAACATGCTTCAGCGCCATATCGCCACAGTCATGGCCCAGTTCATCATTCAACGCCTTGAAATAATCCAGATCGACCATGGCCACGCAGATGGCCGTACCCTGACGCCGACACCGCTCACGCTCGCGGCGAAACAGCATTTCATACTGGCGGCGATTGAACAGCCCGGTCAGTGGATCTGTCGTCGCCTGGCGCTTGAGTTCCTGCTCCAGCAACTTGCGGCGCTCCACTTCCTCCTCCAGCGCGAGGTTGGCCTCCTTCGCCTGATTGAACATCGCATACTGCCGGCGCTGTACCATCTGCAACTGTTGCGCGCCGAAATAGCCGGTGGCCACGGGTAACATCAGAATAAAGAACGCGCCAAAGAGAATGTCCACACTGCGCCCGTTCCAGGCCATGCAGCTGAGCGTCAGCACCACGCCAGTCACAGCAGCCAGTAAAGTCAGCAGCAGGCGGTTGGGTACGAACAGGAACATCGACAGCAACATCAGGCCGATGACGCCGATGGTAAAAGCGGCCACCTCCGGCAGCAGAAAGTACACCGGCATGAATAAAAAGAAACCGGTAATCTCCAGCACGGTAACCACACGCCCGCTGGAAACCAACTGCGGCTTGCGGCCCAGCATGAAGACAAAGATGAACAACATGCCGGCTTGCAGCACTCGGCAGACCAGCAACGTCACGAAATCATCAGACCAGCCGAGGCTTAGCCAATCCTGCCCGACAAATAACAGCAGCAAGCTACCCCAGACAATCAGCGCTACCCGCAAACTGCGCGCCGCCAAGGGCCGGATATAAGCTCGAAAGGCCTGCTCTTCCGACGGATCGGTGAATTCCGCCGAGAATGCAGAAATCTGGTAAGGCTTAATGGAATCGTTCATAGACATCCCTTTATTCTTTCAAGCCATATAGCACGCCTGATCCCGTCACGGAAGTCTCCCACCACCTCCCGGCCGAAGCAAACGAATGATGTCACAACGACATCAAGCTGTCTTATGAAAATGGCATAGCCGCCTCACTCGCCCCCTGAAAATTCTTTTTGCATCAATTGCTTGACAGCCCTTCTTAAATCCGTAGAATGAGCCACCTCAGACGCGGGGTGGAGCAGTCTGGTAGCTCGTCGGGCTCATAACCCGAAGGTCGTAGGTTCAAATCCTGCCCCCGCAACCAACATAGAAAATGCCTCGGATGGTCACCCATCCGAGGCATTTTTGCATCTGCGCTCTGCTCCTTTTTCCCCTCGTTTCATAGCAGTAAAGCTGCCCTGGTTGCCAAGTGACATCCGGAAACTCACCGGCACCTCTATCGCCGGTATCCATTGCTATACTCCATAGCCTTGCCCCGTCTACCGCAGGACTTAGCACCAACGCAGCAGTATCGGGACGTTGTCGATCAAGCCGGGAGTTCTATGTGAAAAAAACCGTCATCCTTACCGCCTGCGCGAGCCTGCTGTCCGTCGCCAGCCTGCAGGCTGATACCTCCGTCGAATATGGCCCGGAATTGCAGGGCTTTGAATACCCTTACCCCGTCGAGCACTTTGCCTTTACCTCCCAGCAACAATCGCTGGAAATGGCCTACATGGACGTCAAACCGACTACCGAGGCCAATGGGCGGACGGTGGTGTTACTGCACGGCAAAAACTTCTGCGGCGCCACCTGGGAACAGAGCATCAAGGAGCTGAGCCAGGCGGGTTATCGCGTCATCGCGCCGGATCAGATCGGCTTCTGCAGCTCCAGCAAACCGCGCGGCTACCAGTTCAGCTTTGCGCAACTGGCCGACAATACACACGCTCTGCTTGAGGAGCTGGGTACGCACAAGACCACCGTTGTCGGCCACTCCATGGGCGGCATGCTGGCCGCACGCTTCGCGCTGCAGTTCCCTGAACAGGTCGAGCAACTGGTACTCGTCAACCCGATCGGCCTGGAAGACTGGCAGCAAAAGGGCGTGCCCTACGCCACCATCGACCAGCTCTATCAAGGGCAGCTGAAAACCACCTATGAAGGCATCAAGAACTACCAGTTGAAGTACTACTATAACGGCGAGTGGAAGCCCGAATACGACCGCTGGGTCGAGATGGCATACGGCATGTACGCCGGCCCCGGCAAGGAAATCGTCGCCTGGAATCAGGCGCAGACCGCCGAGATGCTGTTCACCCAACCGGTAGTCCATGAGTTCCCGAACATTCAGGCGCCGACCCTGCTGTTGATTGGCGGCAAGGATCGCACCGCCCCTGGTGCCAATCGCGCGCCCGAGGCCGTTGCCGAGCAGCTGGGCCAGTATCCCCAACTAGGCCAGGCAACCGCCGAGGCCATTCCCAACGCAACACTGGTGGAGTTTCCCGAGTTGGGACACTCACCGCAGGTGGAGGCACCGGAGCAGTTTCATGAGGCTTTGCTAAAAGGTCTTGCCCAACTGAACAAGTAGCTCCTTCCTCAGCCGTTCAACAATGAGGCGCCTGGTGCGCCTCATTCGCTACCAAAGCTCATTGCCTGCCGCGAACCGGCCCTGCGCGTTGCCACAGGTCAACGTGCGGGTATGCCTCATGCCCGCTTTACCAAACACCTTAGGAAGGATGGATCCGACCTATGCCGAGGATGACGGGGCTTGAAATCCTTCTTGACCCTGCTGCGGCATTGCTTTACAAAGATTAGAATAATTACTCCAATCCCGCCCGGAGCTTTTTCAGTGGATAGTAGCCCTTCCCGTAGCGACATCGAGGCGCCTCTGGCTTCGTTACTGAAGCAGCAGCGCAATGCTTTTCAGGCCGATCCCATGCCTTCGCTGGCAACTCGGCTGAGTTGGCTGAAACGGCTGCGCACAGTTCTGGTAGATGAACAGGAAGCGTTGGCTGAGGCGGTGAGTCGGGATTTCGGTAACCGTTCGCGGGATGAGACGCTGTTTGCCGAGATATTACCCAGCCTGCAATCCATCGATCACGTCTGCAAACATTTGCGCCGCTGGATGAAACCGGCACGACGCCCGCTGGGCATCGCCTTTCAACCGGGCTCGGCTCAGGTGTTCTATCAACCGCTGGGCGTCGTTGGGGTGATAGTGCCCTGGAATTATCCGATTTTTCTGGCCATCGGCCCGCTGCTCGGTGCGCTGGCGGCGGGTAACCGGGTAATGATCAAGATGAGTGAATCAACCCCGGCTACGTCCCAACTGGTCAAGGAGCTGTTGGCCAGAGCCTTTCCAGAGGATCAGGTCGCTGTGGTGCTGGGCGAGGCGGATGTGGGTGCAGCTTTTTCCCGCCTGCCCTTCGATCACCTCTTATTCACCGGCGCCACCAGCATTGCCCGACATATTCTGCACGCAGCGGCGGATAACCTGACCCCGGTAACGCTGGAACTGGGTGGCAAATCACCGGCCATTGTCTCGGCAACGGTACCGTTGGACGACGCTGCCGAACGCATCGCCTTCGGCAAGACCATGAATGCCGGGCAGACCTGCGTGGCGCCGGACTATGTACTGGTGCCGGAAGCGCGGGTGGACGCATTTGTCGAGGCTTACCGCAAGGTGATCAGCCGGTTCTATCCGCAGCTCAGTGATAGCCCCGACTACACCAGCATCATCAATCCGCGCCAGCAGGCGCGATTGAACAGCTATATCGACGATGCCCAAACCAAGGGTGCGCGGGTGCTCCCCTTGTTCGACGCAAGCCAGGAGCAACGCCTGCCCCCTACCCTGCTGGCGGATGTCAGCGATGACATGCTGGTGATGCAGGATGAGATATTCGGCCCATTGCTGCCGATCGTGCCCTACCGGCAGATCGACGACGCCATCGCCTATATCAATGCCCGTCCGCGCCCGCTGGCGCTCTACTATTTTGGCTACGATCGGGGTGAGCAACAGCGGGTAATGGAGCAGACCCATTCCGGCGGCGTGGGCCTGAACGAGACCCTGCTGCATGTCGCGGTATGCGACCTGCCCTTTGGCGGTATCGGGCCTTCCGGCATGGGCCATTACCATGGTCATGAGGGTTTTCTGACCTTCAGCAAGGCCAAGGCGGTATTGCGCAAGCCGCGCTTCAATGCCACACGGGTGCTTTATCCGCCCTACGGCAGCGCCATGCAGAAGTTGTTGCGCAAATTGCTGATTCGCTGACCAACTCACCAGGCCAAGGACAACAATAATAATGCCCGACACCACTGCAGACGCCCCCGGCATGAATCGTCGCCAGTTGCTCAAACTGGGATTGTTCGGCACCGCCGTCCTGACTACCGTCGGCGGCATCGCCAGCCTTGGCGGTTGCTCGGCCGATACCCCCGCGCAGGGTTTCCAGCAACTGCGCAAGGATGATCTGCCCATGTTGCGTCGGGTAATCCCAGTGGTGCTGGTTGGCGCGCTCCCGGCAGAGCAACAGGCCGCCATTGTAGAAGGCGTTCTGCTGGCGCTCGACAACAACCTGAATCAGTTGTCACCCAGCCTCAACACCCAGCTGTTGCAGCTGTTCGATCTGCTGACTCTGGGCGTCACGCGCGGCGCAGTAACCGGCATCTGGGGCTCTTGGGAGAGTGCCAGCGACGAGGCGGTGCAAGCCTTCCTCAAGCGTTGGGAAAACAGCTCCTTCGCCTTGTTGCAACAAGGCCAGAACGCTCTGACCAATCTGATTCTGCTGTCCTGCTACAGCACCCCGGCGTCATGGCCGCAATGCGGCTATCCGGGCCCACCGCGCATCTGAACAGGAGAGCCCCTGCATGCCCATTCCGGATCTGTTCACCGAAGGACTCAAGCGCGACTGGAAAGTGACCAACGCTGCACAACTGGAGCAGGACCTGACCCTGGAAGCGGATATCGCCATCGTCGGCAGCGGCGCCGGCGGTGCCACCAGCGCGGAAATACTCAGCGCGGCTGGATTCAAGGTCTTGCTGATAGAGGAAGGCGGCCTGTTCACCAGCAGTGATTTCAAGCTGCAGGAACATGAGGCCTACCCCGACCTGTATCAGGAAGGGCTGGGGCGCATGTCGAAGGACGGCGCCATTACCATCCTGCAGGGCCGCGCCGTCGGCGGCACTACCCTGGTCAACTGGACGTCCTGCTTCCGCACGCCCGAGCCCACCCTGGCGCATTGGGCCAGTGAGCATGAGGTACTTGGGCTCAGCGTAGAAGAACTGGCACCCTGGTTCGCTCGTATGGAAGAGCGCCTGGGCATCAGCCCCTGGGCCATGCCGCCCAATGCCAACAACGACGTGCTGCGCCGTGGCTGCGAGAAGCTCGGGCTGCATTGGCAGGTCATCCCACGCAACGTGCGCGGCTGCTGGAATCTCGGCTATTGCGGTCTCGGCTGCCCAACCAACGCCAAGCAGTCCATGCTGGTCACCAGCATCCCGGCGCTGCTGGATAATGGCGGCGAGCTGATCTACCTCGCCCGGGCCGAGCGTCTGCAGCTGGACGGTGGCCGTGTAACCGGGCTCGAGTGCGTAGCCATGGATGAGCGCTGCGTCGCGCCGACCGGTCGGCGGATCCAGGTTCACGCCCGGCATTACATCCTGGCCGGCGGCAGCATCAATACCCCAGGTTTGCTGCTGCGCTCCGAAGCGCCCGATCCGCATGGCATTCTCGGCAAGCGCACCTTCCTGCACCTCACGACCTTTTCCTGGGCGCAGTTCGAACAGCAGATCAATCCCTTCTATGGCGCTCCCCAGTCCATTTATTCCGACCATTTCCAGTGGCAGGACGGTGCCACCGGCCCGATGGGCTACAAACTGGAGGTGCCGCCCATGCAACCTGGCTTCAGTGCTACGGTCCTCGGCGGCACTGGCGTGGCCAATAGCAAGCTGATGCAGCAACTACCCAACGCCAACATGATGATTGCCCTGCTGCGCGATGGCTTTCACCCGGACAGTTCACAAGGCGAAGTACAACTGCGCAGCGATGGCTCCCCGGTGCTGGATTACCAGTTGACCGATTACACCTGGGAGGCCGTGCGGCGCACCTATCAGAGCATGGCCGAGATCCAGTTTGCCGCCGGCGCCCGCACCGTGACTCCGGTGCACAATGATGCTCGCCCAGCAAGCAACTTGGCCGAAGCGCAGGAGATGATCGACGCGCTCGACCTGCGCCGCTTCAAGGCCCGTCTGGGCAGCGCCCACGTCATGGGCGGCTGCGCCATGGGTGAAGACGCCAGCCGCGCCGTCACCGACAGCCTTGGCCGGCACCACCAGTTGGAGAACCTGTCGATTCACGACGGCTCGCTGTTCCCTACCAGCATCGGCGCCAACCCGCAGCTGTCGATCTATGGGCTGACAGCCAGGTTATCCAGCCTGCTCGCCGAGCGGTTAGCCGGTTAGCTGCACCCTTGAAAACGGAGAACAATAATGAACAAACAACGTTATGCCATAGGCTTGCTGGCTGCCAGCCTGTGCCTGCCACTTATCGCATCTGCCGATGGCCAACCAGCAGAACCCACCACCGTAAAGGCCAACGCAGCCGTATTGCAGCAACTGGACTTCAGTGACCGCAAGGCCTTCGAAGATGCCCGCCGCGGTTTTATCGCCGCCCCGGCAGACGGCCCGCTACGCAACCCGGATGGCAGCACCGCCTGGGATATGAGCGCCTATGCCTTCGTTGAAGGAGAAGCTCCAGACACGGTGAACCCCAGCCTGTGGCGTCAGGCTCAACTGAACGGCATCCATGGGTTGTTCAAGGTCACCGACGGGAGCTATCAGATTCGCGGTATGGACCTGGCCAACATGACCGTCATCGAAGGTCAGACCGGGCTGATCATCATCGACCCACTGCTGTCGCCAACCACCGCCAGGGCAGCCCTGGACCTCTATCTCGAACACCGCCCCAGCAAACCGGTGGTGGCGGTGATCTACACCCACAGCCATGTGGATCATTTTGCCGGGGTGCGCGGCATCGTCAGCGATGAGGACATCCAACAGCAGCGCGTGCGCATCTACGCGCCAGAAGGCTTCATGGAGCACGCGGTAAGCGAGAACGTGATTGCCGGCAACGCCATGACCCGTCGCGCCATGTACATGTACGGTACCGAACTGGACGCCAGCGCTACCGGGCATGTCGACAATGGCCTGGGCAAGGCACTGAGCCATGGCGCGCTGACACTCATTCCGCCCACCGACATCATTACCGCCAATGGAACCAAGGTGATCGACGGGGTCGAGGTCGAATTTCACCTGGCCCAGGGCAGTGAAGCACCCGCGGAGATGATGATGTATTTTCCCGCAGCCAGGGTGCTCAACACCGCCGAAGTCACCTCTCATCAGCTGCACAATATCTATACCCTGCGCGGCGCCGAAGTGCGCGACGCCAGCCTCTGGTCACGCTATATCGATGAGGTTCTGGAGAAATACGGGCCGCGCACCGACATTCTGATGGCCCAGCACCACTGGCCGGTCTGGAATCAGGACGATGCCCGGCACTTTCTTGCCGTGCAACGCGATCTGTACAAATTCATTCACGACCAGAGCGTACGGCTGATGAACCAGGGCTACCGCCCCGACGAAATTGCCGAGCAGCTCACGCTGCCCGCCAGCCTGGCGAAGGAATGGATCGCCCGCGACTATTACGGCACCCTGCGCCACAACGCCCGCGCCATTTACCAGAAATACCTGGGTTGGCATGACGCCAACCCCGCCAACCTCAACCCTCTGCCGACGCAGGAAGCAGCACGCAAGGCCATGGAGTACATGGGCGGTATCGAGCAGGTAATTTCCCGCGCCCGGCAGGACTTCGATCGCGGCGAGTACCGCTGGGTAGCCTCGGTCATGAGCCAGGCGGTGTTCGCCGAACCGGATAATCAGGCTGCCCGGCAACTGAATGCCGCCGCGCTGGAACAACTCGGCTACCAGGCCGAATCCGGCCCCTGGCGCAATGTCTACCTGTCCGGTGCCATGGAGTTGCGCAACGGGACGGCACAACAGTCTGCCGGTGCCATCGCCACCGATCTGCTGCAGGCGCTGGACACCGGCATGTTCTTCGATCTGCTCGGCGTACGCCTGAATGGTCCCCGAGCCGAAGGCAAGCAGATGCTACTGAACTGGAGCTTCACCGACACGGACGAGCAGTTCCGCCTCAACCTGCAGAACGCCACGCTGACCTGGCTGCCCGAGCGCAGCGCGCCGGATGCCGACGCCAGCATCACTATGACCCGGGCAACGCTCAATGCTATCCTGACGCAACAGAACAGCTTTCCAGCGGCCATCAAGTCCGGAGATATCCGCATCGAAGGCAATCCGCAAGTCTTTCTCGAGTTGCTGAGCCTGATGGATAACTTCACCCCGGACTTCGCGCTGATCGAGCCGATCACCGACTAAGCGACAGCCCCTCGGTCACTTCTCCAGTGACTGAGGGGAGCTGCCCAGCGAAACAATGAGAGACCTGACTATGGCTGCAAAGCCAAGCACCCGCGACCGTATCCTGCAAGCCAGCCTGCACCTGTTCAATACCCAGGGCGAGCGCAACATCACCACCAACCACATCGCCAGCCACCTGGGCATGTCACCCGGCAACCTCTATTACCATTTTCGCAACAAACCCATGATCGTTGCCGAGCTCTTCAACGAGTTCGAAAGCAAGATGGAGGTTTTCTTTACCTTGCCAGCAGAGGCCAGCGTCACCCTGGAGGACAAGGCCCGGTATCTGGAAAGCCTGCTGGACCTGCTGTGGCAGTTTCGCTTCATGCATCAGGGCCTGGAATACCTGCTCGAAGCCGACCCCGAACTGGCCGCCCGCTATCGACAATTCGCCCAGCGCAGCTTGCGCAGCACCCAGCACATCTATCAGGCCTTTGCCGACGCGGGCATCCTGTTGCTGAGCCCGCAGCAGGCGGAGTCCCTGAGTATCAATGTGTGGATCGTGCTGAGTTCCTGGATGCAGTTTCTGACGACCACCCGGGGTATCCAGTCCGATCTGGATGAGCAGCTCATGCGCCGCGGCATCTATCAGATACTGGTCCTGGAAGAAGGGTATGTGGCACCCGAGTATCAAGAGGCGGTCAGCGCCCTGCGCGACCGCCTCTATGTGCCGCTGGGAGAGATCAGCGACGGCGACGACGCAGTCGCGTCCGCAGCCACCAGCCAAGCAGCAGCACCAGAATGACCGCACCCAGCAGCAACTGATGGCCATGACGGTCAAGCAGCTGTTCACGGGCGTTGCGGTTCAGCTGTTCCCAGGCGTTGTAGTCCTCCGGCACCTCGACGAGCCCATGCTCGGCCACGAAACTGTGATAAGCCTCCATCAGCGCAGCGACACGTTCGGGCTGCTGAGCTGACAGGTCGTTACGCTCCAGTGGATCATCCTGCATGTTGAACAACAGCATGCCGGCACGTGAAGCAATGGCGCTGGAATTCGATACCACCAGTTTATAGTCGCCCTGCCAGATGGCTATGCCGCCGGCCAGTTCGTAGACAACCACCTCGTCGTCCGCATGAATGCGGTCACTCTCTCCACGCAGTAGCGGCGCCATGCTGGTGCCCATGATGCGATGCACCTCGCGTCCCTGATACTCACCGTCCGGCACCGCGGTGTTACTCAGCTCCAGCAGCGTGGGGGCGATATCAGTCACATAACCGAAGGCTGAGGTGCGTGAGCCCGGCTCGATCACACCCGGATACCGCACGATCATCGGCACCCGCAGCCCGCCATTGAAAGGCGAGCCCTTGTAGGAGTAGAACGGCGTGTTGGCGGCATAGCCCCAACCGGGGCCATATTCGCTCCAGCTGCCGGGGCGACCCAGGTCCGCATAGTCCTGATCGTAGCGCAAGCGGTAGAACAGCGGCGCTATTTCGGTCAGTACCGTGGACTCGGCGCCATTGTCGCTCATGAAGACAATCAGCGTGTTGTCATAATCGCCACTGGCCTTGAGGTGACTGATGACCCGGCCGATGCTTTCGTCCATGGCTTCGGCCATGCCTGCGTAGACCGCCATCTGCCGGGCGCGATAGGCGCGCTCTTCGTCGCTGAGGCTGTCCCAGTCGATTGGCTGGGTATCATAAAAAGTGCCCCAGTCGTTGCTGATGACCGACTCGGCAGTGCGGGGCAGCAACCCCATGGCGGTCAGCCGTTCATAGCGCTGCTGGCGAAGCACATCCCAGCCACCCTGGTAGGTATCGGCGTATTTTTCCACATAGGCTTCGGGCGCATGATGCGGCGCGTGCACGGCCTGGAATGCGAGGTAGGCAAAAAATGGCTTCTCACTGCCCTGCTCACTGCTCAGGTATTCGATCAGCTTGTCGGCATAGTAGAACGACGAATAGAAATCATCCGGCAGACTGATCGGCTGACCATCTTCAACCCAGGTCGCCGTGCCGGCGGGCAGGTAGTGCTTGGCTTCCCAGTTGTCAGCCCCGCTTTCAAGCAGGGCCACCGAACGATCAAATCCCCTGGCGTTGGGCAAGCTCTCCGGCCGTGAGCCCAGATGCCATTTGCCGGCCATATAAGTGCGGTAGCCGGCATCTCGCAGCAGGGTCGGCAAGGTCACGGCCTGATCATTGAGCCAGGTTTCGTAACCGGGCTGGCCTTTCTGGTTGTCGGCCATGATCTCCTTCATGTTGCCCATGCCGACCTTGTGGCTGGTCACGCCGGTCATCAGCATCGCCCGCGTCGGGGAGCAGGTCGCGGCCACGTTGAAGTTGCTGAACTGGATACCTTCGGCAGCCAAGGTATCGATATTCGGTGTACTGATCTCTCCACCGTAGGCGCCAGGATCGGAAAATCCCATGTCGTCGGCGACGATCAGCAGAATATTGGGGCGAGTGTCAGCCTGACCGTATAGCGGCGCGAGCAACGCAAGCGTGCCCAACAGCAGGGCCAGGGGAGGAAGTCTGAGCATGGTGTGCGATCTCGTCTGTCGTAGTTGTTATCCGTGTTCTTGATTATATAGAGCAATTACTCTACTTTGTAAACAAGCCGGCTGACCAACCCGCTCGGCGGATAGCTGCAAGTGCTTGATCAAGGCTCCAACGCAAGTCCAAAAACAACAGCAATTGGAGAAAGAAATGCATAAGACAAAAGCGCGGCTCTACGGCGTTACCCTGAGCATGCTGGCGACCGGGGCAGCAGCCCAGAGCCTCAGCCAGTCGGAGATCGATCAGTTGGGCACCAACCTTACCCCCATTGGTGCGGAAAAGGCCGGCAATGCTGACGGCACCATCCCGGAGTGGACGGGCGGGTTGCCGCAGGATGCGGGCCAGCCTCTGGCCAATCACTTCCTGGAAAACCCCTTCCAGGATGAACAGCCCGAGTTTGTGATCATCGCGAGCAACTACCAGCAATATAAAGACCAACTGACACCCGGTCAGGTGGCGCTGTTCGAGCGCTATCCCGACTCCTTCCGCATGCCCATCTATCCGTCCAGGCGTACCGTCGGTTACCCGCAGACGGTTTACGATCAGGTCAAAGAGACCGCCGGACAGGCCAGATTGCTGAATGGTGGCGATGGTGTGGAAAACGTCACGCCGGGCTCGTCTTTCATATTTCCGCTGCCCAAGTCAGGTGGCGAAGTGATCTGGAACCATATGACCCGCTATCGTTTGAATGCGCACCGCTGGTACATGCAGGTGATGCCGCAAACCAACGGTTCATATACCTTGATCAAGCTGGAAGAGAATATCGGCTACCCGGAACAGATGCCGGATATCGACCCCACGACCATGCCCAACACCCTGCTGTTCTTCAAGCAGCAGATCAACGCACCCGCGCGCCTGGCCGGTAATGTCCTGCTGGTTCACGATACGCTGGATCAGCTGAAAGAGCCGCGCATGGCCTGGGTTTACAATGCCGGCCAGCGGCGTGTACGCCGCGCTCCGCAGGTGTCCTATGATGGCCCGGGCAGCGCCTCCGATGGCATGCGTACCGTGGACAACTTCTCCATGTACAACGGCGCACCTGACCGGTACAACTGGACGCTGGTCGGCAAGAAGGAAGTCTACCTTCCGTATAACTCTGCCAAACTGACCACTCCAGGCCTGAAATACGCTGACGTCATCAAGGCCGGACACATCAATCCGGAGCATACGCGCTTCGAGCTGCATCGCGTCTGGGAAGTACAGGGCAACGTGAAGGACGGACAGCGGCACATCTACAGCCAGCGAAATTTCTTCATCGACGAGGATTCATGGATGATTGGCCTGGCGGATCACTATGATGGCCGGGGCGCGCTATGGCGTGTGGCTGAAGGCCACCTCAGCTTCAATTACCAGTACCAGATTCCCGGTTATGCCCTGGAAACCCTGTATGACATTATTGCCGGCCGCTACATAGCCCTCGGCATGTACACCGAGGAAGCCTCTGCCCCACAGCTCGACGGCACTCCGCCCACTTACAACCAATTTACCCCTGCTGCCTTGCGCGCTGCCGGCGTACGCTGATTCGACCGGGCCGTATTCCCCGGATGATCCGCCGACTTGCTAGAATAGGCTCCTTTCATCCCGGGAATCGGCACATGGATATCAGTCTGGCCCGCACCTTTCTGGAGATCGTCCGCTGCGGCAGCTTTGTCGCGGCAGCGGAGCGGTTGCATGTCACCCAGGCTGCCATCACCTCGCGCATCCAGAGCCTGGAAAGCCAGCTCAACTGCACCCTATTCATCCGCAACCGCTCCGGCGCCAGGCTGACGGTCGACGGCGAGGCATTCATTACCCATGCCACGCAGATGATCCAGGCCTGGGACAATGCCCAGCGCGACCTGCCGCTGCTGAAAGGCTTCAGTGATGTGCTGCACATTGGTGGTGAGGCCAGTCTGTGTACGCCACTGATTCTGGATTGGGTGCGTGCGCTGCGCCGGGAAATTCCAGAACATTCGGTGCGCGCCGAGATCGGCGACAGCAGCACCCTGATGCAACGCGTCGAACAGGGCTCGCTGGATGCGGCGCTGGTGTATCAACCGGAATACCTGCCCGGCCTGCAGGTGGAAGAACTGCTGGAAGAAAAGCTCATCCAGGTGAGCCTGCCCGGCCAGCCGGAACCCTACGTCTACATCGACTGGGGCGAAGGCTTCCGGCGCCAGCACGACGCCGCCCTGCCCGACAAGGCCCGCGCCCCGGTCGCCTTCAACCTGGGCCCGCTGGCATTGCAATACATCCTTGAAGCCGGCGGCTCGGGCTACTTCCGCAGCCGGGTTGTCCAGAGCTATATCGACAATGGTCTGTTGGAGCCGGTCAACATGGCGCCGGAGTTCAGCTTTCCGACTTATCTGGTGTATTCGCGCCAGCGGGAATCGGCCATCCTCGACCAGGCGCTGAAACTGCTGCGCTCTCTCGCCCATACCAATCAGGATTGGTCCCAGCGCTGGGATCCGATGATCTGAACCTGGCTTGCCGCAGCTTGCGATGAGCCAATAACAGACCTAGAATACGCCTCGCCCGCAGCAGGCTAACTCCCTCTAGCCCGCCGGCCTCCTTCCCCATCTGGTTCTGCTTTTCATGACAATGTCGAATACCGCCCACCAGGGCAGCTGGCTCAGCGTTGTTGCGCTGGCCCTGGCTGCATTCATATTCAATACCACCGAATTCGCCCCGGTGGCGCTGCTCAGCGACATCGGCGCCAGCTTCGGGATGCAACCCGAGCAGGTCGGCCTGATCCTCACCATCTACGCCTGGCTGGTCGCACTGATGTCGCTGCCGCTGATGCTGCTGACGCGCAATATCGAGCGTCGCCGGCTGCTGATGGGAGTCTTCATTCTGTTCATCATCAGCCATCTGCTGTCATTCGTGGCCTGGAGCTACGAGGTGCTGGTGATCAGCCGCATCGGGATTGCCCTCGCCCATGCCGTGTTCTGGAGTATCACCGCTTCGCTGGCGGTTCGCGTCGCCCCGCCGGGACGGGAAGCGCAAGCCCTGGGACTGCTAGCCACAGGCACCACCCTGGCCATGGTGCTGGGCATCCCGCTGGGTCGACTGGTCGGTGAAATGGTCGGCTGGCGAGTCACCTTCCTGGGCGTCGCCATGATCGCCCTGCTGACCATGGTCGCCCTGGCACGCATGCTGCCGTTGCTGCCGAGCCAGAACAGCGGTTCGCTCAGCAGCCTGCCGGTACTGGTCAAGCGCCCGGCACTGATGGTGGTCTATGGCCTGGTAGTCATCTGTGTAACCGCCCAGTTCACCGCCTACAGCTACATAGAACCTTTTGCTCGGGACATTGCCGGCCTGTTCGGCAACCAGATCACCGGGTTGCTGCTGGTATTCGGTGGTGCCGGTCTGTTCGGCGCGCTGATCTTCAGCCGCTGCAGCCCCTTCTATCCGCGCAGCGTGCTGGTCGGCAGCATGTTCGCCCTGACCTTCTGCCTGTTGCTGCTGTTGGCGTCGGCCACGAACATCTGGACCCTGGGTATTCTGTGCTTCGTATGGGGTGCGGCTATTCTCGGGTTGACGCTGGCATTGCAGTCCCGCGTTCTGCGCATCGCCTCGGATGCTACTGATGTGGCCATGTCGCTGTTTTCCGGCCTGTACAATCTGGGCATCGGCGCTGGCGCGCTGCTTGGCAGCCAGGTGACCACGCATATGGGCCTGGCAAATGTCGGCTTGGTCGGCGGCGTGCTGGGCCTCGGCGGCCTGCTCATCTGCCTCACCGCCCTGTGGCGCCTGCCGCCGCAGATGCCGGTGACCCAGGCGGCATAAGCCGACGCGGATTTTTGGCGCCGGCGGCCCAGCGCTGCCGACGCCCTTTGCCTTTCAGAATACGCAAGACCTTGGAAGGTCGAGCGAGCCCAGGCTCTACGTCCTAACCTACTCCTCCCGCCCTCGCAACAAGTCCGCCAACGCCGCCAACGCCGGGATACTCAACGGCATCGTCTGCGCACTGCTGGCAATCGGATGCGAGGACAGCCGCACCATCACCATCCCCACCGCCGGGTTGATGTGGATCATCTGACCATGCACACCCAGCGCTTCAAAGGCGCCATCCGGGTTGTGGCTGATCCACCACTGGTTGCGATAGGAATACCCCGGCTGGAAATCGCGGCCGGCCGCCTTGAACTTATCCCGGTCGCCACCCTCACGGATCTTTTCGATTGCCGCGGCGCTGATGATCTGCTGGCCGTTGAATTCACCACCCAGCCTGACCATCTCCGCAAACCGCGCCAGATCCCGCAACGTCACGTTCAGACCCGCGCCCGCCCACTCGGCCCCCTTGGAGTCGAGCAGCATATACGCATCCTCTTCAGTCCCCAGCTTGCGCCACAGACGTTGCTCAATCAACGCAGCGGTGGACATGCCAGTCACCCGCCGCAGAATCCAGCCCAGCACCTCGGTGTGGGTGGTGCGATAGCGAAACGATTGCCCATGTTCATCCACACCGGCAGCAATGGTGGGCAGATAACTGTACAGGTCCCGCGCGCCCGGGTAGTCATGGGGCACCGGCCCCATACCCGCGGCCAGCGAATACTTGACTACATCGGAATTGCGATCAGCATAAACCTCGCTGTAATCGATATCCGCAGTCATATCCAGCACCTGCTGCACCGTCGCCCCACGCCAACCGCTGTTTTCCAGCTCTGGCAGATAGCCCGTGACCAGCGCCGCAGGATCCAGCTCGCCTTCTTCGATCAACTGTGTAGCCAGCAGCCCCACAAAGGACTTGGTCACCGACCAGAGAATATGCGGCTCATCCTCGGGCACGCCCGCTTGATAGCGCTCAAACAGGACCTTGCCGTGCTGCATGATCAGCACGCCATCAACATAGGTCGAATCCAGATATTGCCCGAAGCTCATCTGCTCACCATCAGGGCCGGTGAAAGTCAGATCGGCAATCTGCTGCTCCATCCCCTCGGCCTGTGGCAATACGGAAACAGCCTCATGACCACGCGCCACCCGCCGCGAAGGAAACAGCTCCCGCGCATGATGGAAACTCCAGCGCGGATTGGGGTAAGGCCGCATGAAACCCGCCTGGGTTATCTGCTTATCGGCGGCTGGCGGGAAGCCCTGCATCAATTGCAGTTGGTCGGTACGTACAGAGACAGGGTCGGGAAGATCGGCAGCAATGCCGTGCGCGGATAGCAGAACAGTAGTCAAAGCCAGCCCCCTTAATCCAGATACTCTCATGACAGCGATCCAGGTGATTGTTGTTGTGGTTTGAGGGTATCCAACCTGGCGGGCTTAGGCCAATGAAAAACGGAGCGGATTATTTTGCTGAATGAGCGGGAATGACTTGGATGAGGATCGCATCTCTGACGCACATTATGAAAAATGCCAGCCCGTTGCGGGCTGGCTTCTCGATAGTAGCCTTATTTATTAGTTATTCCCACGAAGCCTCACCCGCACTTGTATAGGACAGAACGTCCATTCCCGACATCAGGCTCGATTGCGGGGTGGCCACGATGGTATAGCTCTGATTGGACGCTCCGACATTCACCACTGCCTGATAGTGTTCGCTAGCATCTAAATCTGGCGAAAGGGCAGCCGTAGCACCGTTATATGAAAAGTTCTTCGCCCGGTAAGCTTCCAACGCACTTGCCAACTCCATGATTTGCCCCTGCGCCTCAGCCTCACGGGTCTGCTGGACATAGCGTTGATAGGATGGATAAGCGATAGCCGCCAGAATAGCCACTATCACCACTACGATCATGAGCTCGATCAGGCTGAAACCTGCCGCTCCCCGTGACCATCTCCTCATTGCATTATTCATCCGCGTCTTCTTCCTCGAGAGTCCCTTCAGCTATTGCCCGGAACTTGTTGGCTTCATCCTTGGGCAACTGCATCCAGCGCCGCTTGCGGAGGTTCGGATCGCCGAGATCGCCTTCTCCAACCACCTCCGGACCTACCACGATCACCAGGTTACCGTCTTCATCCACCAGCAGTGTGGGTGTTGGAGGCGGTGTGCTCTGATCCAGGGATTGACTGCGACTGTCCGGTGCGTCTCCCGTCAGCGACGCTGGTGCGCCGGTGCGCATGTTCACCGTATGAAGATAGGCGCCACCGTAGCGAACCGCACAGGGGTTTTCGTACTCCTGATCCTCTGTGGGAGCGTAAGTCGAGAACATGATCTTGTTATCGAAAATCACCGGCGACGAAAGTGCTTTCTCGCCACTGCGCCCGGCCTCTTCCTTGAACAGGTAATACCAGCCTCGATCAGTGGTTTCCACCGCATTGGTAACTACGTTCGCCATATTCCCCAGCGTAGCCATGTCTGAGGAGCTCTCTTGCAGAGCCCCATCATCAATGACGACGAATATACCCTCCTCGGTATCTTCATCCAGAGGATGAGCGCGATAGCCGGAACCAGCTACCACATAAAGCAGGTTCTTGACTCCCGATTTGGCATACGCAACGGCTGGCGCCTCGAAGAACCGGCGGTGATCGGCACCGGTACCGCCCAGATCCGCAATACGGGTTACGCTGGGCTTATTACCCGTACCGCTCATGTCTGCCCGGAATAGCTGACCACCCAGATCACCGAAGTAGAGATGATCGGCAACCCCATCGAAGTCAATATCGACGACCGAAATGCCGCCTGGGATCGCCCATTTCATATCAGCATTGGAAAGGGCACTCCATATCAACGTGCCATCCTCCGCATTGACTATGTAAACAGCGTTGCCCTCACCGTCAGCCGCTGACCGCGTATGGGTCGGGCCATCATGATCATCCGGACTGTATCCGCCGCCGAAGATCAAGGCCGGCACATTTCCGGAAGCGGTCTTAACCTTGGTCAACGTTGGTGTAGACCAGGTTTGCCCGAGTTGCTCAAAGCCTGCGTCCCCGCTGCTGATTTGCCATTTCATTTTGGGAGAGCTGGGCGTTGTAACATCCAACGCATAGTAATGTTTACCTCCACGGCGCATACCGCCATAGATATATACTTTCTCTGGGCTATCTTCCAGCGTCTCTCCAGGCTTGCGCCAGGCGATCCAACTGCCATCCAGACCATAGATCTGGCGCCGGTTTGCTTGCGTCAGGCCCGGTTTCTCGATGGTGAATTTTTTGGCTTCCTTGAAGAGCTCATACGGCATAAAGGCGGCAGTCTCGCTGCCATCTTCGGTGTCGATAACATGCAACATGCCGCCATTGGTGGAAACGAAGACGTAGTTCTTGTCATCACCGTAGTTCACCATCAAAGGCACACTGTGCATGGGGTCACCCCATACGGTTTTCAGGCTGTCGAGCATCAAAGTGCGACTTGCTGCGGCATTACTCCCTGTCAGATCAAAAAAGGAATTATTGGGCGTATCGGTACTCGTCCAAGAAAACTCTTTGATTGCGCCACCAGCTTGGTCCGTATAAAACAGCTTGCGTGTGCCGACGTTCTCCCGGGCTCCGCCCTTGAACACGTCAGCTCCGTCAATTTCCGAACTCCAAAAGCTGCGCGCGTCCTGGCTGAAAAAACCTGTAGTAGCATCAACGGCTGGGCCATTCTGGCCATGAATCTGCTGATTTTTTAGCTGATAGCGTTTCAGGTTGCCTTCCCAGAAACTGCTCTCTGCTGGCTGAAACACCGCATAGTACAGTTCATCCAGATGCTGGAAGCGGTTCATGGAATTGACCGCGACGCCGGGCGCGGCGATCGTGCGAGAATCCTTGTCGATAAGATCGAGAATGTCGAGAAATGCCTGCGCCAACTCGTCGGCATCATCGGCGTATCGGACGTCGTCAGTACCACCCGCCTTTGCCACTTTGCGCATATTCTTGACTTCGTTGGAATCTTGGCCAACCCCGAATGCAATTTGCCAGGTCTTTATGGGTTTTTTACCTCGCGGGCTCTCGCCTTGTAAAAACTCGGCAAGCTTCGCCTGGCAGGCAAAGCTATTCTTCTCATGGCTCGTTCCAAAAAAATCGGATGTACTTTGGCAAGAGCCTCCAGAAATATCGGTGACCTTCGAATGATCGGAGTCTTGAGTAGGCGCACCGTCTGTCATGACAATGATATGGTTGCTTTCGCATTGATTGGCCATCGTCATCGGGCTTTCGTAGGACGCTGCGCTGACTACATTATCGGACCACTCTCGACAGGAACCTCCAGACCAGTATCTAGTGCAAACCCTCTCAATGCCCAGAAAGTTAACAGCAGGACGTGGGGAGTTGGATATAGCTTCCCCTATCTTTGCATAAGCAGTTGGCGACATCCCCAACATATATCGGGCGGCTTCCGAATAAGCTTCCATCACCGGTGTATTCGCTGTTCCCTGCAGATTATTGACGATGCTTTTAACATCCACCTTCTTGGTATTGTCCAGCTCCGACACAGGGTAAAAGACATAGCCGCCATAGCCAGAGTTGTCGTGTCCACCGTTGAACTTGGCCAAGCCGATTTTCACGTTTTCTTCCAGGCCCTCCACCATGGTAGAGAACGCGTTACGCAGTGCCACCATGGGAGTGTGTTGATTACTACAATTACGAGAAGTATTGTTGCCCGCCCGTGGGTCACACATACTCCCGGATGTATCGATCAGAAAGAGCACATTCGCAGAAGGCTTGTTCTCAGAATTTTCCGCATTCGCCTTGGCGAAGTATATTTCCGTATCATCGGCATAACTTAGAGCCGGTATGGATAGCCCCGCAGCAACCATCAGGCTGGTCGCAAGATTCCGTATGAGCGTGTGCATGTCCCTGCTCCTCATTTGATATCTGAAGCCGGCATGATTCCCCGCTTCAGCGCTTCCTGTAGATGATAGTTTTCTAGATTCAGACTTGGCATATCGCTTTCGGCGAGCATGTTAACCTGATAATCGACAAATACGCTGCCGGTTCCGGTAAGGCTAACCTGCGCACCATCAATGGGAGAGTATCCCGCGTGGTAACTTACTGAGCGCGCACGCAGCAGATTCCGTTCATCCATGAAGGTATTTGCACCACACGCACCTGTTGCGTCCGTGTTGGCGTTATCGACACAGAACTCGACGGCTCCACCACCCAGCGCCGCGTAGAGAGTCTGGTCTGTCATGGTGCTCAGATGCCGATAAGTTACTCCCAGAGCAGTCTCAGCTGCCTCAAAGGTCATAGCGTCAGCCTGAATACCCGTGGCCACCTTGCCGGAGAAAATACTCGAACGAAGGGCAGAAATTCCCATCACGGAAACCATCACAAGAATAATCAGCGCAACCAACAAAGCTGCACCGCGCTGCGAGGCACGCACCCCGGCTCCTGAGTTCCGTTTCATTACACACCTTCCCAGTCGTAGTTACGCAGTTGCACCGTGGAATTGAATACCCGCCGCAAGTTCGAGTCGGCGGAATCAACCTTCTGATCCAGCACCCAATGAGTGGTATTTGCCGATTGTGACTGACGGAATCGATCAGAGGACAATAACAACGCAAAGCGGATAGCGACCACCACGGAATCCGCAGTCAGGTTGTTCGCGGTAACGAACTGCGTTACGCCCAGCTCGCCATCTTTATTACCGTCAATACCGTAAAGAACCTGGAAGCTTTCGACTCCGCTCACCAAGTCCACGGTGGTGTTAGTCAATACGCTGCGACATTGCAAAACCTCGTTATTCACGCTGTAAACATTGTGAATTTCGCGCTCGAGCGAGTAGGTCTCACCTGCACAGGTCGAGGTACCCCAGTAATGAACTGCAAGCGCATCGTTGGTGCCATTGCTGCTGTTGATAAGATCGATGGGGGGGATAGCACCGGCTAGAGCGCTGCCGCGGCCCGCCTGGCGAATATCCGCCACCATATAACGGATCGCCTGCTGTCCATCTTCATGCAACTCCGCCACAGCTTGCTGTAATGAGAATGTCCGCTGGTTGGTCATGAAAAGTTGCAAGGCCGCCAGGGTCAGAATCAGCCCGATGAGCATCGCGACCATCAATTCAATAAGTGTGAAGCCTTGTTGGTTTCGCTTCATCGCGCGATCTCCATGACAAAACAGCGGCTACCTTCGTCCACCAGCAATCCGCTGTTATCCATGCAGGCGGCAGGGTCCTGCTCGTCCCAACTGACGATGACGCAGATCAACTGATTGTTGAATTCGCAATTAGATGCCATCACGCGTCCCGCCGGAAGGAGATTGGCGGCCTGCCAAGCAAGTTGTGCGATATCCCAGCTTGCTACAGCGTCTGCATCACAGGCACTGGTAATGCAATCGGCAGGGGGCGTTCCGCCTGCACTTCCAGCCCCCCAATTGCTAGTCAGGTAGCTTTCGCGCTTTGACGGGTTCAACTCAAACCGCTCGATCGCATCCTGCACGATCAGTACAGCAGCAGCCCGGTAATTGGCTTCATCGCTCTTGCTCAATGCGGTCATCTGCAGTCCAGCAAATCCCAGTACGCCCACGGCGAGCACTAGCAAAGCGATCAGCACTTCCAGCATGCCCACGCCCCGCTGGGATGATTGATCAATCATGAGCATTCTCCGGGCGCGATCTTGCCGAAGAAGGAAACGCAGAAAACTCGGCTCGCAATGTTGGTATCGGTATGTGAAATGGTGAACTCCGCTCCACCACCTTGTATGCCGCCTCGCGCGACAAATAGCAGCTCCCCGCTCCCCTGCGTACGAGCAACGCTTACCCCTTGCCGGGGCAGATAATCAGCGTCTTCTCCCATCGAGTCGTTCACAAAATTAAGGGCCCAGCCGTCATCCCAACCGCCTGCAGCTGGCCGAACCTCGATATTGGAACGGGTGCTCATTGATTGCTGGCGCGCCATGTTGATCGTAGACATCAGATCATTAGTAGTGGCTTTTACAGCATTATTCCGGGATACGGTCTGAAAGGAAGGAACCGCTACGCCCAATAGAATCGCGGCGACAGCGATAGTCACCATCAATTCAATTAACGTGAAGCCTTTCACTTTATCCATCACAATCCTCCTGATAGTGATAGCACTATATGGCGCGAGCCGGCTAGAGGCCCGTACTTGATGACAAGCGGCTGAATTCGAGGAGCAGATGGTATTGTCAGCTAGCAAACCCAATATGGATCATTGCTATTTATAGGTTCACTCCCACCCCACCAACAGATCCCCCGTCCCCCTTACATCCTGCCGCGTACTTCCCATCACCCGCACCGCCTGCGCCGCCCGCTCCGGCTGAAACACAAAACAAGCCCCCGCGCGTGCCCGCATGGCTACGCCCGCGTTGGGGATCAGGTCCAGGTCGAACCCCTTGCTCGCCGCCACCATCACCGCCCGTCGCTGTACGAACAAGGCTTCCAGCATCTGGTCATCCAAGTGCTCGTCCGCCCACGGCATGACGCTGCGCAGGTCTTGTTGGTTACACTGATCCTCGCTGTCGATTACCGTGCCACGCAGGCGCCAGTCGAGTAGTTTTTCATCATCCAGCCAGAGCTGGGCGTGACGGTACTCGTGCATCGCGCCGACCACTTTGGCGACGTATTCCCGCCTCCCCGGTCGCAGTGCCTGGGACAGGGCCACCATCAGCAGGTCATATTGATGCGTGCATTGCTGCTTGCTGTCGATATCCGGCAGGTTGATGGCGATGCGTTGGCGCAGGGGCTGACCAACGAAGGCCTGCAGTTGCCGCTCTGCCTCGGGGCAGAGGGTCCATGGCGTACGTCGGGCGGTGCTGGCTACTGAGGTGATGCACTCACCATCGTGACCCAGCTGTAACACGAAATAATGGTGCTCATCCTCCATGGCAACCAGGCATTCGGTCGGGCTTACATCAAAAATCACCCGGCGGAAGAAAACGTGGGGGGAGTCCAGCTCTTGCATGGCACGCCTCAATGTCTGTTTTTATTGGTCGGCATTGTCGCCCAGAATGTCTCAGTCATAGACAGCCTACCCGTTTATCGACTGGCCCAGAAGGCTGATTCGCCACATCAATACCTTACAAAAACAGAACAATCTCTACAGCTTCAAACGTCTTCTGGCGTGTTTCTATCTATACAATCACCCATTCGGGCCTGGATCACTACCGCCGAGTATCCGACAATTCATGCAGATATCAGGAGAACAGGCATGCATAAACTGATCGGCGCACCAGTTTCACTTTATACCGGCAAGGTACGCTGCTATCTGCAATTCAAGGGCATCAGATTTGAAGAAGTTCTGTCCACGCCGCAGATTTTCAAGGAGCTGATCATTCCCCGAACCGGGGTGCGTTATATTCCGGTGCTGGTGACGCCGGATGACCAGGTAATCCAGGACTCCACCGAAATCATCGACCATCTGGAACATCATTTCCCGAACAGGTCCGTGTACCCAACCGGTCCTTGTCAGCGGCTGGTTGCGCTGCTGCTGGAAATCTACGGTGATGAATGGCTGGTTAATCCCGCCATGCTCTATCGCTGGAAGATCGAAGAAAACCGCGAGTTTGCCATTCAGGAATTCGGTCGCACTCGCCTGCCCAGCGCCAGCGCAAAAGAGCAATATGCCGCTGGACTGGAGGCATCCGGTCCCTTTGCCGGCGCCCTACCCCGTCTGGGCATCACCGATCATTCCCGCGCTGCCATCGAGCAAAGTTATCTGTCGCTGCTCGATGAACTGAACATCCACTTCAGCGATCATGACTATCTGCTCGGCGATCAGCCCTGCATCGGCGACTTCGGCCTGATTGGCCCCCTGTATGCCCACCTCTATCGCGACCCTGCTTCCGGACGCTTGATGCGCGAGCGTGCGCCGCAGGTAGCGCGCTGGGTTGAGCGCATGATCAGCCCGGACGCAAGCAGCCATGACGGCGGCTTCCTGCCGAATGATCAGGTACCGGAAACGCTATTGCCCATCATCAACCGGATGTTCGATGAACAGGTACCCGTACTGCTGGAAACCGCTCGGCAACTGAAAGAATGGACCGAGGCCAACCCCGACGCCGAGGACATTCCCCGCGCTATCGGCACGCTGCGCTATCGGCTGGGTGACATGGAGGAAGAGCGACTGGTGTTTCCGTATAACCTATGGATGTGGCAGCGCGCCCATGATTTCTATGGCGAACTCACTGGCGATCATCGCGCGGGGATAACTGCGATACTTAACGACGCGCAGATCCATGCTCTCGCCACTCCGTTGTCCGTTCGGTTACAGCGGCGGAATAACAAACTGAAACGCCAGACAGAATCGGGGCAGTAAGCTGCCCCGTTTGCCGATGACTTTCAGCCTTTCAACACATAAGCCAGAATATCAACCACCTGCTCCGTAGTCGTCGCCCAGGCCATCGCCGCAGCATCAACTTCTTTCAGCGGGTGGACAATATCCTCGGCATGCAGGGTGACGTAGGGTGTACCCAGCGCAGCGCAGTAACCGGCATCGAAGGCGGCATTCCACTGCTTGTATTTATCTCCAAAGCGCACCACCACCAGATCGCTCTGCTCGATCAACGTCTTGGTGCGGATGGCGTTGACCTTGGCTGATTTGTGGTCGCGCCAGAAGGCATTGTCTTCCGCACCCAGATGGTCACCCGCCGCGTCGCTGGCGTCGTGATTGGTCACCGCCGAAGTGAAAACGACATCCAGGCCCTCGGCCTCAGCGCCGCGCTGAATCTCATCGCGCCAATCGGTATGAATTTCGCCGGAAAGATAAACGTAAAAGGACATGGAGCCTCCGCTAGCAAAAGGCCCGACCATACCAGAGGCACCGGCAAAGGCAAAACAGCGGTCTGTTTGTGAATCCATTATTCGCACGGCGCAAAAATTTCTTAACAGACGCAGGGCATCATCTATCAGCAAACCTCCATCCAGTGGAGGGCTGTTCCGCCATTACAGGGAGTTACACGTTGAAAACCACCTCAGGGCTGCGAGCCCGATTAGTAAAGTTATCGCTTGCCGGGCTTGTCTGCCTTTCTTTTCCAAGCATCGCCGCACCACTGCAACTACAGATTAATGGCTCCAACACCATAGGCGCTCAGTTGGCACCCCTGTTGGTTGAAGGCATGTTGAAAGAGTCAGGTGCTACGGAAATTGATATACAGCTCGATGCCGAACCGCAGGAACACCGCATCACCGCCGTAGGCGCTCAGGGCGAATCGATCGAAATCAGTCTGAACGCACATGGCTCTACCACGGGCTTTACCGGGCTGATCGACCGCACAGGGCAGATCGCAGCATCGTCCCGACCGATCAAGGACAGTGAAGTCACAGCACTGAAAAATGCCGGAAACATGCTCAGCAAGGAAGCAGAGCAGGTGATCGGCCTGGATGGCCTGGCGGTCATCATGCACCCGGAAAACCCGCTCGACAGCCTCAATATCGAACAGATTGCCCGGATATTTTCCGGCCAGGTCTCCGATTGGGCGCAGCTCGGCGGGCGCCAGGGTAAAATCAGGGTACACGCCAGGGACGGTAACTCCGGGACCTGGGAGACCTTCCGGGACCTGGTGCTGAAACCCAATCAGGTGGATCTGCTCGCAGATGCCCACCGCTACGAATCCAACGCAGACCTGTCCCGGGCCGTCAGCAGTGATCGCAATGCTGTCGGCTTTGTTGGCCTGGCCTATATACAGGAAGCCAAGGCGCTGTCCATCACCGCTGGTGACTCCCGCCCCATGTACCCCAGCAAAGCGCTGGTAGCCACAGAGGATTATCCGCTGGCCCGCCGGCTGTATATGTACATCAGCCCCGAGGAAACCAACCCGCTGGCACTGGGGTTAATTGCCTTCACCCAGAGCAAAGCCGGGCAGGATATCGTGGACCAGGTGGGCTTTGTCGGCCAGAACATCACAGCCGCTCGGATCGCACCGCAGCCCTATATGCCGGACGACTATCGCAAACTGGCCGAAGAAGCGCACCGCCTGTCGGTCAACATCCGCTTCAATGAAGGCAGCGCCCGGCTGGATAACAAGGCCTGGCAGGACATCGACCGCCTGCTCGAATATCTGCAGACTGAAAACAAGACCGAGTACAAGGTGGTCCTGGTAGGCTTTAGCGACCCGAGAACCAGAGGCGCCGAACTATTGTCGCGCCTGCGAGCCAGAACGGTCAGCGCCGCGCTGGCCGGCCAGGGCATCTTCGTCAAGGACGTTATGGGCATCGGCGATGACCTGCCGGTAGCCGCCAACACCCATGACGATGGCCGAAACAAGAACCGGCGCGTGGAACTCTGGGTGTACTGAGCCGCCCGGCATCAAGTTGGCAGAACCGCGCATAATCAGGGTTACAACGATTGCATTTTCTGGCAATGTAGCGCCCATGACTCCGCACCGCGTCGCCAGATTGCGCACCCGGGGCGGGTCAATGTGATATCGGGAGAGACTGCCGGCTTGATCCGCCGCAGCGCCGAAGGAGCAACCGCCCCGGAAACTCTCAGGCAAACGGACCGCTATCACCGGTAAACTCTGAAGAGCCGCCCGTTACGTCGTCGGGCGCACCGAAGGAGCAAGCGGCAGCGCATTGGCGCCGCCGTGAAACTCTCAGGTCCAGAACAGAGGGGGCGCTCGCCGCGCATGGTGCGCACGGGCCTCAATCCCCTGACGTTACTGGAGCTACAACAATGAAAACAATCGCTGTCGTTGGTGGCGGGATCACCGGTATCACCACCGCCTACGCCCTGAGCAAACGCGGCTTCGCCGTTACCCTGTTCGAAAAACACCGCTACGCCGCCATGGAAACATCCTTCGCCAATGGCGGCCAGCTGTCGGCCTCCAATGCCGAGGTCTGGAACCACTGGTCGACCATCGTCAAGGGCCTGAAATGGATGCTCAAGAGCGATGCGCCGCTACTGGTCAACCCCAAGCCCAGCTGGCACAAGCTTTCCTGGTTCGCCGAATTCATCGCCTCGATCCCCAGCTACAACCAGAACACCATCGAAACCGCACGCCTGGCAGTGGCCGCGCGTGAGCATCTGTTTGCCTGGGCTGAAGCGGAAGGCATCGACTTCGACCTGAAGAAAAAAGGCATCCTGCACATTTACCGCGACAAGGCAGGTTTCGACCACGCTGGACGGGTATCCCAGTTGCTAGCCAAAGGGGGCCTACCCCGCCGCAGCGTAACACCGGAGGAAATGCGCAGCATCGAGCCCACCCTGGCCGGCCAGTATTACGGCGGTTACTTCACCGAATGCGACTCCACTGGCGACATCCACAAGTTCACCAACGGCCTGGCGGCGGCTATCGATCGGCTCGGCGTGCGCTGCCTTTACAACCAGGACGTGAAAGCGGTCACCACCGATGGCAAGCGCGCCAGCGTGACCACGGGCAGCAATGCTGGCGATGAGACACAGCATTTTGACGGTGTAGTGGTCTGCGCCGGCACCGCCAGCCGCGACCTGGCCGCCCAGTTGGGCGACCGGGTAAACATCTACCCGGTCAAAGGCTACTCCATCACCGTCAACCTCACCGACGAGATCAGCCGCGCCTCAGCACCCACCGTCAGCTTGCTCGACGATGAAACCAAACTGGTCACCAGCCGCCTGGGCAATGACCGCTTCCGTGTGGCCGGCACCGCCGAGTTCAATGGCTACAACCGTGACATTCGCGCCGACCGCATTCGTCCGCTGGTGGATTGGGTGAATGAGTGCTTTCCCGGCGTCAACACCCGCAGCGTCGTGCCCTGGGCCGGCTTACGGCCGATGATGCCAAACATGATGCCCAAGGTCGGGCGCGGCAAGTCGCCCTGCGTGTTCTACAACACCGGGCATGGCCATTTGGGTTGGACACTGAGCGCCGTTACGGCGGATATGATTGGTGGTGTGGTCGAGCAGGCGTTGGGAAGTAATGCGAAAGCTGCTTCCCCGCAGCCGGCTCACGCGTAAACCCGGGGCAAGACAGCGAGACTGGTGTGGTCTCGCTGTCGCTTTATAGCGGTTGGGTGATGTATTTACCTGTCGCCCAGGCCGATTACCCGATCAGTAAGTCAGCTCAGTGCCGCTGACAGTAATCACCCGCTGATGGGAATATTCGTCCCGCGGGATGGTGCCAACCGAGGGACGGGCCTTCAGGTAATCCACCAGGCTCTGCGTGTATAACAAGCCGGTGTTGATCGACCGGCCATCTGCGGTCACCTCGCCCAGGGTTAGATACCCATCGCGCCCTTCACCAAGAAAATCATTGGTGACCATGACGTAGGTCTGGGTCGGGTTGATGGGTGCCCACAGGTCATCCGCACCTTTCACTTCGACGTTGCTGAAGCGGCTACCGCGTGGCTGCGACATATCCAGATCCCAGCGCAGCGCTGCAGCGTAAGGATGTGAACCGTCACCACCGCCATTTTCCACATGGCTCCACACGGCATCTTCCAGGGCGGCAACCGTCTCCGCACCAGTTATATCCAGCTCGACCAGCACGTTGGTGAACGGCAGCATGGTTGCAGCAGTATCGAAGGTGATGACACCTGCCGCCATGGGTGTTCTCACACCACCGGCGTTCTGCAGGGAGAAGTCAGCCCGCTTGCTGGCTTCAAGGAAAGCCCCGGCCACCAACTGCGCTGCGTCGCTGCCCTGGGCCAGCTGATCTGCCATCTCACAACCAGGAACCCCACCACTGCGGGTGGTCCCTGGCACTCGCACCAGGCAGAAGGGAACCTCGGCAGAACCAATCTGCTCCTGCCGGGCAGCGTCCAGTTGGTCCTGATAACGGTCGAGAATACTCTGGGCATCCGGGTCCGGCTGAGCCACCGCCACTTCCGGCATTTCGGCCAGCACCTGCAGCAGCGCCGCTGTTTCCGTCTCGTTCAAGGGCGCGTCATCGCGCTGGAACTCGTCGCCGATAACCAGCGACGCCTGACCGCCACAACTTTCCACCGCACCCTCGGCATTGAAGTTGACCGTCATCAGACCGAACACCTTGGTGTATTCCCAGGCCTGCCCGATGCAGACCATCTCGCCATCACGGTTGGTCACCACAGTCGGATAAGCCAGCGGCGTATCGTCAGGGCCCTGCAGGCCCAGATTGCGGAAATCCCCCACCAGCGTATGAGAGTCACCGCCGATAATCACATCCACCCCACTCAACCGGGCAGCCATGTCGACATCATTCTGATAGCCCTGATGCGTGAGCAGCACGATATGCTCGACGCCCTGCTCCTGCAGTTCGTCGATGCTGCGCTGGGCGGCAGTGACCTCGTCTTCGAATACCGTGGTGGGCAACGGGCGAGATGAATTCTGCGTCTTGCCTGCAATATCGATACCGACGATGCCCACCTGGACGCCATCCACCTCGGTCACCACATGTGCCTTGATGTAGTCATCCACCGCTGATGGGGCCAATGGCGTGCCCACCGCGGGCTTGACGTTGGCCGCCAGTGCGGGGGTGTTACAGCTGCCATCGGCCAGATGATCCAGGAACGCTTTCAGTTGGGCGTCGCCATCGTCAAACTCGTGGTTACCCAGGGCAAAGGCGTCAAAGCACACCGTGTTCATCAGCTCGGCATCCGCCCGACCTTCGTAGAAGGTGTAATACAGGGTGCCGGTAACGGCATCGCCGGCGTGCAACTTGAGCAGATTCGCGTGTTCGGCTTCCGCCTCGTTGAACAAACGGGTTATCCGCGGAAAGCCCCCCACCTCGACCGTCGTAGGCTGACCATCCAACTGCAGCGTCAGCTCGAGTGGCTCCAGATTGGAATGATGGTCGTTGATATGGGCAATATTCAGCACCAGCGGCTGGCCGCTGTCTGCGTTATCGGAGGATGAGTCACTGTCGCTGTTACAGGCGGCCAGGGCAATACAGGTTGCCAGAAGGCTGAAGCTTTTCCATTGCATACTGGGCATGACGGGGCGTCCATGAGAGGTGGATTCCCGTACAAACTATGGGCCCAGCGTGACGCGGCAATGACGGCAAAAAGACAATTGATTACAGGTCGGTAAGCAAGCCCAGAAGGCCCATCCTGAAGGAGTGCTCGATGATGCGGGCCATCGAGACTACGGAAGAGCGCCTTGTTATGAAGCAAGGCACTGAGGATGAGGAGTAAAGCATAGTCAGCACGCAGCTGGTTTGTGCATAAAGAGCGCACATGGCTACGATTCCGGCAAAAGCTGGTTTTCGTTCCAGAATGAGATAGCGTCTACTGTTGCTGCCACGTTGACCATCAGCGACTCACGCTGGGCCAGCTCCGCACATGTGCCCATGAATACAAATCCTCAATCAGGTTTTACCTTGATCGAACTGCTTATTGCGCCCTCGCTCTAGTCATCGGTCTGCTTGGCATAGCGTCGCTGACAATACACAGCAAGCAGTCGAACCAGAGCACTTATATGCGCAGCCACGGAAAAATATACCTGCCCCCTTTATTCTTGACCCTTTACTCCTGCCCCTCTTATTGTTCTCACGGCGCAAAGACCACTCAGAGCAGAAAGCAAGTCAGGTAGGAGCTCGCTACCTCAAAGCTAAAAAATAATAACCCCCGAATACCGGGGGTTATTTTGAAGCCAAGGGTACGGGGCAGATTAGTAACGAATGTTCATCTGACTCCAAGTACCAATACCGCACACAATTAAGGAGCAACACCTTGGGGACAGGAGTTAGGAGCAAACTTAGGGTCAGAAGCCCCAGCGGAGGCGCAAGCCCAAGTACCGTCAGCAGCAGTACGAGTCCATGTCAAGCTAGCGCCTGAAACTTGTGTTGGTGCGTTAAGGATAGCGCAACTGATGCTGGTTGCATCCACGGTGATAGTACAGTTATTAGTAGTCCCCTGTAGTCCAACCAGAGCGAGTGTCGGTGTATCACCGTTATTGACAATCTCTTCGAACGCAGTGCGTCCTGCAGATATTTCAGCAAGGCCCGCTGTCATCTTGGATCGCGCTTGATAATCGCTATAAGCTGGAATAGCGATTGCAGCCAGAATACCGATGATCGCAACAACGATCATCAATTCAATAAGAGTAAAACCTTTCTGCATTTGAGCTTTCATTTCTCAACTCCATTTGTATGTGAGATAGCCGTTGGGCTGGTGGGGTCACTGCAGCTTGTGTGCCAAGGTGGGTTGAAACGCGATGTATCGGGGCTGGAGCCCTGGATCCTCGGCCTTCGCCGAGGATGACGATGGGGGAGGATGTGACAGGAGCGGGCTGCTCGATGTGCTGAAAAGTGCTGGAGGAGCGACGTAAGCCGACAATAGGTGACGATTTTTGTCAGGCGCAGCGCGGACTGAGTTACGTGTTTGGCCGCTGCGCTTTTGGTGTATCGGCGCGGTGCTGTACTATAGTCGGCACTGTCTCACTACGTACCGGGAAGACTATATGGATACCCCCGCTCTCTCCGGCCTGGCCCGGCGGATTGTTCAGGAAGAACTGCTGGATGCGCAGGCGGCTGGCAAGGCCAGTCAACAGGCCAGCCAGGACAAGATTCCCCTCATTACTTATCTGGTGCAGAACAAGCTGGCCAAGGCGCGTGACCTGGCCATGGTATGTGCCGAGGAGTTCGGCTACCCCTATCTGGACCTGACTGCACTGGACCGCGACAGCCAGCCGGAGGTCAGCCTGGTTAGCGAGAAGCTGATCCGCCAGCATTGTGTGATGCCCTTATATAAGCGCGGTTCGCGGCTATATCTGGCGCTGTCCGATCCGACCAATCAGCAGGCACTGAGCGATATCCAATTCAATACTGGTTTGATGACCGATGCGGTGATTGTCGAGGACGACAAGCTGCGCACGGCCATTGACAAGTACCTGGAGAGCGCGACCAGTGGACTGGGCGATATGGACGATGGCGACCTTGATAGCCTTGAAGTTGAAAGCGCTGCCGATGACGATAAGCGCAAGGATGCAGCTGGCGACACAGAAGACGCACCCGTGGTGCGCTTCGTCAACAAGATGCTGTTGGATGCGGTGAAGAAAGGCTCCTCGGACTTGCACTTCGAGCCCTATGAGAAAACCTACCGGGTGCGTTTTCGTACCGATGGCGTGTTGCATGAGGTTTCCAAGCCCCCGGTGCAATTGGGGGTGAAGATTGCTGCGCGTTTGAAGGTGATGTCTTCCATGGACCTGGCCGAACGTCGCAAGCCACAGGATGGTCGCATCAAGCTGAAGATCTCCAAGAACAAGGCCATCGACTTCCGGGTCAATAGCCTGCCGACGCTGTGGGGCGAGAAGGTGGTGCTGCGTATTCTCGATGCGGACAGTGCCAAGATGGGTATTGATGCGCTGGGTTATGAGGATGACCAGAAGCAGATGTATCTGGAAGCGCTGAGCAAGCCCCAGGGCATGATTCTGGTCACCGGCCCCACCGGCTCCGGTAAGACGGTGTCGCTGTATACCGGTCTGAACATCCTCAATACCATGGAGCGCAACATCTCCACCGCAGAAGACCCGGTGGAGATCAACCTGGAGGGAATCAACCAGGTCAATGTGAATCCCAAGCAGGGATTGGATTTTGCCCAGGCTCTGCGCGCCTTCCTGCGCCAGGATCCGGATATCATCATGGTCGGTGAGATTCGTGACCTGGAAACGGCCGAGATTGCCATCAAGGCGGCGCAGACCGGTCACATGGTCATGTCCACCCTGCACACCAACAGCGCGGCAGAAACCCTCACCCGCCTGCGCAACATGGGCGTGGCCTCATTCAATATCGCCACTTCGGTAAACCTGATCATTGCTCAGCGCCTGGCACGGCGGCTGTGTTCACACTGCAAGAAGCCGATGGATATTCCCCGCGAGACGCTGCGCGAGGAAGGCTACTCTGAAGAAAAAATTGCTAGCGGGTTAACGATTTACGGTCCGGTGGGTTGCGAAAATTGTCAGGACGGTTATAAAGGGCGTGTCGGGATTTATGAAGTGGTCAGAATCACGCCGGCCATCCAGCGCATCATCATGGAAGACGGTAACTCCATGCAGATTTCCGACGTAGCCCAGAATGAAGGATTCAGAAGCTTGCGCCAATCCGCGCTGATGAAGGCGGAACAGGGTGTCACCAGCCTGGCGGAAGTGAACCGAGTGACCAAGGATTAAGTCATGGCCCAGCAAGCAGCAGTGAAAAGGACCAGGCCGGTCGCGAAACCCGCGAAGAAAGCCAAGGTTGAGAAGGTCTACCCGTTCAAGTGGGAAGGCAAGGATCGCAAGGGCGTCAAGCTGTCCGGTGAGATACAGGGCACCAACCAGGCACTGGTGAAAGCGCAACTGCGCAAGCAAGGCGTGCTGGTCACCAAGATCCACAAGAAGTCCTCGCTGCTCGGGCCGCGCGCCAAGAAGATCAAGCCGCTGGATATTGCCTTCTTCACTCGCCAATTGGCGACCATGATGGCGTCGGGCGTGCCCATCGTGCAGGCGTTCGAGATCATTGCTGAGGGTACCGCCAACCCCAACTTCGCCAAGCTGATCAACGAGATCAAGACCGATGTGGCCTCGGGTAATACCCTGGCGGCGTCCTTGGCCAAGCATCCGCAATACTTCGATGACCTGTTCTGCAACCTGGTGGAGTCCGGCGAGCAATCGGGCCGGCTGGAATCGCTGCTGGACCGTATCGCTACCTATAAGGAAAAGACCGAGGCGCTGAAGGCCAAGATCAAGAAGGCCATGACCTACCCCATTTCAGTGGTGGTGGTGGCGGTGATCGTGACGGCTATTCTGCTGCTCAAGGTAGTACCCCAGTTCAAAGAAGTATTTGCCGGCTTCGGCGCGGACCTACCCGCCTTTACTCTAATGGTGATTGGGTTGTCCGAATGGCTGCAATCCTGGTGGTTCATCATACTAATCGGACTCATTGTGCTGGGCTGGGGTTACACCCAGGCCCATAGACGTTCGAAGCCGTTCCGCGATGCTCAGGATCGAGCTCTGCTCAAAGCCCCCATCATCGGCCAGATCATCTACGAGGCGGCGGTGGCTCGTTATGCACGCACTCTGTCCACCACCTTTGCTGCCGGTGTACCGCTGGTGCAGGCATTGGATTCCGTGGCCGGGGCCGCAGGCAACGTGGTGTTCTACAACGCCGTGAACAATATCAAACAGGATGTATCCGCCGGTACCCAGCTCAACTTCGCAATGCGTACCACCAATGTGTTTCCCACCTTGGCTGTACAGATGGCAGGTATTGGTGAGGAGTCGGGTAACCTCGACGGCATGTTGGAGAAGGTGGCGGACTTCTACGAAGCCGAAGTGGACAACAAGGTGGACAACCTCACTACCCTGCTCGAGCCGATAATCATGTCGGTGCTGGGTGTACTGATTGGTGGTCTGATCATTGCCATGTACTTGCCAATCTTCCAGCTGGGCGCCGTTGTCTGAACCATGACCTTACTTGATTATCTGGCCAGCCAGCTGCTGGCCTTTGTTGTAGTCGCTGGGCTGCTGGGATTGATAGTTGGCAGCTTTCTCAATGTGGTGATTCATCGCTTGCCGAAAATGATGGAGCGCGACTGGCTGCAACAGGCCCGGGAGATGTTGCATCCGGACCAGTCACAGGCTGAGACACCGGTGTACAACCTGGTGCTGCCTCATTCCCACTGCCCGCATTGCCAGACCGAGATCAAACCCTGGCAGAATCTGCCGTTGATCAGCTATGCGCTGTTGCGTGGCCGTTGTGGCAGCTGTCGGGAGCGTATCAGTCCACGCTATCCGCTGGTGGAGCTGCTCACCGCCGTGCTGAGTATCGTGGTGGCCTGGCAGTTCGGCTTCGGCTGGCCGGCCGCCGGGATGCTGCTACTGACCTGGACGCTGATTGCCCTCAGCCTGATCGATGCCGATACCCAATTGCTGCCGGATGCCATTGTGCTGCCGATGTTGTGGCTGGGGTTGATTGCCAATAGCTTCGGGTTGTTCACCGATATGCATTCGGCGCTCTGGGGCGCAGTGTTCGGCTATCTTAGCCTGTGGTCGGTGTATTGGCTGTTCAAACTGATCACCGGCAAGGAAGGCATGGGCTATGGTGACTTCAAGCTGCTGGCGGTGCTCGGGGCCTGGGGCGGCTGGCAGGTATTGCCGCTGACCATCTTGCTGTCCTCGCTGGTGGGTGCGATTCTCGGGATCATTATTCTGAAGACTCGCGGCGACTCGAATTCTACTCCCCTGCCCTTCGGACCCTACCTGGCCATTGCCGGGTGGATTGCGATTATCTGGGGGGATTGGATTACTGGAACGTATTTGCGGTTTGCGGGGTTTTGAATCGGGGCCGGGTTCCGTCCCTGCCAGCGGGGATTCAGGCGGCTTTGCTGGTCGAGCTGGTGCTCGACCCTCCCAGGTAAAATCGGTGGCGGGGGCTGGCTTGCCCGCGAATGGGCTGGATGTAAAGGCTTCGCGGCCGAGGTCGCGCTCACAAACACCTTGCTGGTGCCGGAACTAGCCTGGCTCCGCTTGGAGTCTAGATCTTCTCATAGCCCCCCTTCCTCTGACCGGTCCACAGACCCATCCAATCTACGTATACTGGGCGCCTTCGATATAGACGCAAGGCGCTGATATTGCCATGAGCATCTCTAACCCCTTCATCATCGGTCTCACCGGCGGCATCGGCAGCGGCAAGAGCGCGGCAGCGGCGCGGTTTGCCGAGGCGCATGATATTCATGTGGTGGACGCTGATATCAAGTCGCGGGTGGTGGTGGAGCCAGGTCGGCCGGCACTGCAGCAGATTGTCGACCGTTTTGGTGATGCGGTACTCCAGCCAGACGGTTCGTTGAATCGAGCAGCCCTGCGCGAGCGGGTTTTTCAGATACCCGACGAGCGCCGCTGGCTGGAGCAGTTGTTGCACCCGCTGATCCGTGAGGAGATCGTCCGTGATCTGACCTCTGCCGAGTCGCCTTATGCGCTACTGGTGTCACCGCTGCTGGTGGAGTCAGGGCAGTATCAGATGACCCAACGAGTGCTGGTAGTCGATGTGCCCGAGGCGCTGCAGATCGCCCGCACCACGGCCCGTGACAAGGTGCCAGAGGAGCAGGTGCGCGCCATTCTCCGGGCCCAGGCGCAACGTGAAGACCGGTTGCGCCACGCTGATGACGTCATCACCAATGACCAGGACCTGGCGGCGCTGCACCGCCAGGTTGATCAATTGCACCAGTTCTATCTGGCGCTGAGTACAGGAGCCAAGCCATGACCACTACTGTTGAATGCCCTACCTGCAAGGCCCCCGTCACCTGGGATGAAAGCTCTCCGGACCGCCCGTTCTGCTCCCCCCGCTGCCGCCTGATCGATCTGGGCGCCTGGGCGGCCGAGGAACATGTGATCCCCGGCGATGAGCTGGAGCAGGATCTGTTTTCTGAAGACTTCTCCAAGCAGTAATTTCCCCCACCACAAATCCGAGAACTCCATGCGCCGTATCCATGTCATCGCCGCTGTCATCCGTGATGCGCAAAACCGTATTCTGATTGCCAAACGTCCCGACCATGTGCATCAGGGCGGGTTGTGGGAGTTTCCCGGTGGCAAGGTTGAAGAAGCCGAGACCCGCCGCGACGGGCTGGGCCGGGAGCTGCTGGAAGAGCTAGGCATTGCCGTTACCGAGGCCCGTCCGCTGCTGGATATTCGCCATGATTATCCCGACAAGTCAGTACGGCTGGACGTGTGGCTAGTGACGGGGTTTGATGGCGAGGCCCATGGCGCTGAGGGGCAGCCGGTGCGCTGGGTGGCGGCTGCGGAGCTGGATGAGTATGCGTTTCCTGCCGCCAATGCCCCTATCGTGCGAGCGGCGCAGTTGCCGGAGCGGTATCTGATTACCCCCGATGTGGTGGACGAGACGGAGTTGTTTGCTGGGCTGGAACGGGCTCGGGACGCGGGTATCAGAATGGTGCAATTGCGGCAGACCGGGCTGGACGACGCGGCGTATCAGGCATTGGCACAGCGAGTGTTGGAAAAGTTTGGCGGCGACGTTCAGTGGATGCTGAAAGGCGATACCTCACCTGCATGGCCGGGTGCAGGTTGGCACCTGACCAGTCGACAGCTGCGTGCGATGTGGACCAGGCAAACTCAGAGGCAGCCTGCGGCTACCATCGGCTCGGTACAGAACGAAGCTGCTGGTTCTCCGGAAGAAGCGGCGCCCTCGCCGCGGTCGCCTTTGCAGGGCTCCAGCAAACCGGACTCCCTGAACCCCCGAGCCCTACTCGCCGCCTCCTGCCACAACGCGGAAGAGTTGAAGATGGCCGCCGATCTAGGAGCCGATTTTGTGACGCTCTCCCCCATCAACTCTACCGCCAGCCATCCTGATGCCCAACCCCTGGGCTGGGAGCGCGCCAGGGAGCTGATCGACTCGGTGAACATACCTGTGTACTTACTGGGTGGGTTGTCGGCTGACGAGCTGCTGGATGCCTTCGAGGCAGGGGCTCAGGGCATAGCGGGGATACGGCAGCTCTGGGGATGAAGTCGGGGCGTCGCGCGGGTGCGCGACAACCCGAAACCGTCAGGTAATTTCCACTACCCGCAGTTCCTTGGGCATGCTGAAGACGATATTCTCTTCCCGGCCGTCCAGCTCCTGCACGCCGGTGGCGCCGCTGTCGCGCAGGTGTTGAATAACCTGCTGCACCAGCACATCGGGGGCGGAGGCGCCGGCGGTGACGCCGATGTTGGTAACGCCTTCTAGCCATTCCGGGAGGATTTCGTCGGCGCCATCGATCAGGTAGGCAGGTGTACCCATACGATCCGACAGCTCACGCAGGCGGTTGGAGTTGGAGCTGTTGGGGCTGCCGACCACCAATACCAGATCACACTCACCGGCCAGCTGCTTGACCGCATCCTGGCGGTTCTGGGTGGCGTAGCAGATGTCATCCTTGCGCGGGCCTTCGATAGCCGGGAAATGCTTGCGCAGGGCGTCGATGACACGTGCGGTGTCGTCCATGGATAGCGTGGTCTGAGTGACGAAGGCCAGGCGCGAGGGATCTTTCACCTGCAGCCGGGCGACATCGTCCTCGTTTTCCACCAGATAGATGGCGCCACCGTTGCTGCCATCGTACTGCCCCATGGTGCCTTCCACTTCCGGATGCCCGGCGTGGCCGATAAGGATGCATTCGCGGCCATCACGGCTGTAGCGCACCACTTCCATATGCACCTTGGTCACCAGCGGGCAGGTGGCGTCGAACACTTTCAGACCGCGGGCATCGGCGTCGTCACGCACGGCCTTGGATACACCGTGGGCGCTGAAGATGACGATGACGTCGTCGGGAATCTCATCCAGCTCATCGACAAAGACCGCACCGCGGTTACGCAGGTCTTCGACGACAAATTTGTTGTGCACCACTTCATGGCGCACATAGATCGGGGGACCGAACACTTCCAGCGCGCGGTTGACGATTTCGATGGCGCGGTCGACACCGGCACAGAAGCCGCGCGGATTGGCCAGTTTGATCTGCATGGGAAGCCTCGATTGAGTCATGGTCAATGGCGGCTCAGGCCGCCTTCACCTCGATGATTTCCACCTCGAAGGTGATGACCTTGCCAGCCAGCGGGTGGTTGAAGTCCACTTCAACCATAGTATCGTGAATGGTCTTGACCACGCCGGGCATTTCTCCGCCGGCGGCGTCCCGGAAGATGACCAGCAAGCCAGGCTCCAGTTCCATTTCGCTGAACTGGTCGCGGGGCACGGTCTGTATGTTCTGCGGGTTGCCGGGGCCAAAGCCACGCTCGGGTTCAACTTCAAAGCTGCGCTTGTCGCCGGCCTTGAGACCGAACAGGCTGGCTTCGAAGCCGGGCAGCAGGCTGCCGTCACCGACTTTGAAGGTGGCCGGAGCTTTGCCCACGGTGGAATCAACTACGTCGCCGCTGGGCAGTTTCAGGGTGAAGTGCAGAGTGACTTCAGTGTCGTGGTTGATGCGGATGTCGGTCATGTCTGTCTCAAATACGTTGAATGGCAGGGTATGGCTGCCGGAGAAACCCGGGCCCGCTTTGCGGACCAGCGCAGCGACAGCGCCGCTTCTGCAGGAGCCGGTCAGCTGTCTTTTTTCCCCGGCCGAAACATATCCAGAATCATCAGCGCCGCGCCTACGGTGATGGCGCTGTCAGCGATATTGAAGGCCGGGAAGAACCAGCTCTGCTGCCAGTGCACCAGAATGAAATCCACCACATGGCCATGCACGATACGATCGTACAAATTACCGAGCGCGCCGCCAAGAATCAGCGCCAGCGCCAGTGCTTCCAGCCATTTATCCCGGGCCAGACGCGACAACCAGACCAGCAGCATGACGCTTACGCCCACGGCAATGGCGATGAAAAACCAGCGCTGCCAGCCGCCGGCGTCCGACAGGAAGCTGAACGCAGCCCCGGTATTATAGGCCAGGGTGAAGCTGAACAGACCATCGATCACCGGAACCTGCTGGTACAGTCTCAGGCTGGACTCCGCCACCCACTTGGTCAGCAGGTCCAGCGCAATGACCACGACGCTGAGCCACAACCAGACCAGTCCGCTGCGACGCAGGTCAGGCATGCTTGCGCACCTCGCCCTGCCCTTCGATGTTCTCGACGCAGCGGCCACAGATCTCGGGATGCGCAGCATGGCTGCCCACGTCCGGCAGGAAATGCCAGCAACGGACGCACTTGCTGTGCCCCGATTTGACGATGCTCAGCTTCAGGCCGGATACCTCGGTGGCGACGGCACTGTCATTCGCGTCGGCCAGCGGCGCGATGCGCGCGGCGGAGGTGATCAGCACGAAGCGCAGCTCGTCGCCGAGCTTGTTCAGCGTGGCGCTGACCTGCTCGTCGGCGTACAGGGTAACTTCCGCCTGTAGATTACCGCCGAGGACCTTGGCGTTGCGCAGGTTTTCCAGTTCCTTGTTCACCGCGATCTTCACCGCCAGTACCTGCTCCCAGAAGGCCCGGTCCAGCTCAATGTCTGCCGGCAGCGCCGTCAGACCGTCATACCAGGTGTTGAGCATGACCGATTCGTTGCGTTCGCCCGGCAGGTACTGCCAGATTTCCTCGGCGGTAAAGGCTAGGATCGGCGCGATCCAGCGCACCAGCGCCTCGGCGATGTGGTACATGGCGGTCTGACAGGAGCGCCGTGCAGTGCTGTCGGCACCTGTGGTGTACTGGCGGTCCTTGATGATGTCCAGATAGAAACCGCCCAGCTCCTGCACGCAGAAGTTATGCACCTTCTGGTAGACGTTCCAGAACTTGTAGGTGTCGTAGGCTTCGCTGATTTCCTGTTGCAACAGCAGCGCGCGGTCCACGGCCCAGCGGTCCAGGTCGAGCATCTGCTCCGGGGGCAGAGCATGCTGCTTCGGGTCAAAACCATTGAGGTTCGACATCAAAAAGCGCGTGGTATTACGGATGCGGCGATAGGCATCGGCGCTGCGTTGCAGGATCTGCTTGGAGACGGCCATTTCACCGGAGTAGTCGGTGGAGGACACCCACAGGCGCAGGATATCGGCACCCAGACTGTCGTTCACTTCCTGCGGGGCCACCACGTTGCCCAGCGACTTGGACATCTTGCGACCGTTCTCGTCAACCACGAAGCCGTGGGTCAGCAGACCGCGGTACGGCGCGTGGCCGTCGATGGCGCAAGCGGTCAGCAAGGATGAGTGGAACCAGCCGCGGTGCTGGTCGGAGCCTTCCAGATAGAGGTCGGCACGCGGACCGTCTTCATGCCCCATCGGGTGCGAGCCGCGCATCACGTGCCAGTGGGTGGTGCCGGAGTCGAACCACACGTCCAGGGTGTCGCTGATCTTGTCGTACTGGGCGGCTTCTTCGCCAAGCAGTTCGGCGGCGTCCAGCTTGAACCAGGCTTCGATGCCCTCTTGCTCGACGCGCTTGGCCACTTCTTCCATCAGTTCGACGGTACGCGGATGCAGCTCACCGCTTTCCTTGTGCAGGAAGAACGGGATCGGCACACCCCAGTTGCGCTGACGGGAGATACACCAGTCCGGCCGCCCGGCGATCATGCCGTGCAAGCGCGCCTGCCCCCAGGCGGGGACGAACTGGGTCTGCTCGATGGCGTCCAGGGCGCGGCGGCGCAGGGAGCTGCCGTCGTGAACCACCTTGTCCATACCGACAAACCACTGGGCCGTAGCGCGGTAGATCAACGGAGTCTTGTGGCGCCAGCAGTGCATGTAGCTATGCTGGATCGGCTCGTGCTTGAGCAGCGCGCCAACTTCGTCGAGTTTGGCGACGATATTGGCGTTGGCCTTCCAGATGAATTGGCCGCCGAAGAATGGCAGGTCGCTGACATAGACGCCATTGCTCTGCACCGGGGTGAGAATGTCGTCATTCTCCATGCCGTAGTGCTTGCAGGTACGGAAGTCGTCCTCGCCGTAGGCCGGGGCCGAGTGGACGATACCAGTACCGGCGCCGGTCTCGACGTATTCCGCCAGGTACACCGGGGAGAAGCGCTCGTAGAACGGGTGACGGAAACGGATGTTTTCCAGTACACGACCTTCGCACCGGGCAATGATCTCGCCCTGCTTGCCGTAACGCTGCAGGCTGGACTCGGCCAGCTCTTCGGCCAGTACCAGCAGTTGATCGCCGGTATCGACCAGCGCATAGATGAAGTCAGGATGGACGTTCAGCGCCTGGTTGGCCGGGATGGTCCAGGGGGTGGTGGTCCAGATGACGATGCTGGCGGGCTTGGCCAGTGTCGCTACGCCAAAGGCAGCCGCCAGCTTGTCCGCATCTTCGACGACAAAAGCCACGTCGATGGCATCGGACTTCTTGTCCTGGTATTCCACCTCGGCTTCGGCCAGTGCCGAGCCACAGTCAAAGCACCAGTTGACCGGCTTCAGGCCCTTGAAGACGAAGCCGCCTTCGACCATCTTCGCCAGCGCACGGATCTCGCCCGCTTCGTTGGGGAACTCCATGGTCTTGTAGGGATTATCCCAGTCGCCCAGCACGCCCAGGCGGATGAAGTCATTTTTCTGGCCTTCGATCTGCTCAGCGGCATAATGGCGGCAGCGCTCGCGGGTCTGGTCCGCCGGCTGGTTTTTGCCGAAGGTGGTCTCGACCTTGTGCTCGATCGGCAGGCCGTGGCAATCCCAACCCGGTACGTAGGGCGCGTCGAAGCCGGACAGGGTGCGCGAGCGCACGATCATGTCCTTGATGATCTTGTTCACCGCGTGACCGATATGAATGCTGCCGTTGGCGTAGGGCGGGCCGTCGTGCAGCACGAACTGGGGGCGGCCTTGGCTGACCTCGCGAATTCGCTGGTAGAGACCGATACTGTCCAGACGTTTCAGGGTTTCCGGCTCGCGGGCCGGCAGGCCGGCCTTCATCGGGAAATCTGTTGCGGGCAGGTTCAGCGTCGCTTTGTAATCAGTCATCTTGTCCTGGCTCACTTGTTCAATTCGGCGGCCCATTGGGCCCGTGCGGTGGCGAAATCAGCCTTGATGGCGGCCTGCAACTCGTCCAGCGAGTCGAACTTGCGTTCGTCACGCAGTTTTTCATGAAATACCACGGTAATACGGCGACCGTAGAGGTCACCGTCGAAATCCAGCAGATGGACTTCCAGATGCGCCTGGCCATCCCCGTTCACCGTGGGACGGGTGCCAATATTGGCGGCACCGAGGTGCCGTGTGCCGTCCAGCTCGACGCTGACCCGGTACACCCCATTGAGCGGCGCACTGATGCGCTTGAGCTGCACATTGGCAGTCGGCGCACCCAGGGTCCGGCCCAGCTTCTGGCCATGCAGTACTCGCCCGGTAATGCTGAACGGGCGACCCAACAGGCGCTCGGCCTGGGGGAAGTCTCCCTCCGCCAGAACCTGACGCACTCGGGTGCTGCTGATGCGCTCGCCGCTTTCGGCCACGGTGCTGGCGGACTCGACAGTGAACCCTTGCTGCTGGCCACGCGCCTGCAGCAAGGCAAAGTCACCGGCACGATCGCAACCGAAGCGGAAATCATCGCCCACTTCCAGGTGTTTTACGCCCAGCCCATCGATCAGCACCTGCTGGATGAATTCATCCGCGCTCAGCTCGCGCAGGCGGCGATTGAATGCCAGGCACAGTACTCGGTCGACGCCCTGCTCTTCCAGCAGCGCGAGCTTGTCGCGCAGGCGGGTCAGGCGCGGCGGTGCGCTGTGGGGGGCGAAATACTCCCTGGGCTGCGGCTCGAAGATCACCACGCAACCGGGCAACCCCAGACGCGCAGCATGACGACTCAGACGCTTGAGAATCGCCTGATGCCCGGCATGTACACCGTCGAAATTACCAATTGTTGCCACGCACCCACGATGATGGGGACGCAGATTGTGCAGGCCGCGGACCAGTTCCATAGCGCTCGTTATCGGCAGATGGGTCAAAGCCGGAAAGTATACAGGGTTAGGGGGTGCGGCGTCATCGGGGAGGGCTATGGACAATCATGGCTGAACCTTGCCCTGGCTGATTGCCGGGCCATTGCTGGCAGGAGCGGGTTTCCTGGGATTGTCGAGCACCAGCTCGACAACGGCGTCTCAGGCGCCATCGCAGGTCGAGCCGGTGCTCGACCGTCCCAGGGCTCGGCAGGATCAGCGCCGCAGGTGCCGCATCCGCAAACCGGTGGCCACCAACGTAGCCACAAACACCCCGATACCCGCCACCACCAGAACAGCCATCTGCCAGGCCTTCTGCTGCCAGCCCCAGGCAAACCACTGCTCCACCCCGGGCGCCAGCCACAACACTACTGCCGCCAGCGCCGCACAGGCCAACACCAGCCGAATGATGAACAGCGGCCAGCCCGGCTGCGGCTGGTAGATACCCGCCTGGCGCAATCCCCACCACAGCATGCCGGCATTGAGCAGCGCCGACAGCGAAGTCGCCAGCGCCAGACCAACGTGATCCAGCGGCCAGACCAGGATCAGGTTGAACACCATATTGGCGCCCATGCAGATCATGGCGATCTTGACCGGGGTCTTCATGTCCTGCCGGGCGAAATATCCAGGGGCCAGCACCTTGATCAGCATGAAGGTCATCACCCCTACGGCATAGGCCCGCAATGCATTGGCGGCCTGCACCACGTCACGCTCGGTCATGGCACCATAATGAAACAACGTGGCGATCAGCGGCTCGGCCAGCAGCAACAGCGCCAGGGCCGCCGGCACACCGACCAGCAGCACCATGCGCACCGCCCAGTCCAAAGTGGCAGCAAAGGCTTTCGGGTCTTCCCCGGCATGCTGGCGCGATAGCGCCGGCAGGATCACCGTTCCGATAGCGATGCCAAAGGCGCCCAGCGGCAACTCAGACAGCCGGTCGGCGTAATATAGCCAGGAGATACTGCCGGTCTGCAGGAAGGACGCCAGCACCGTATCCAATAGCAGGTTGATCTGGCTGACCGACACGCCGAACAGTGCCGGCACCATCAAGGTCATGATGCGCTTCACGCCTTCATGATGACGATCCGGGCGCGGCACCGGCAGCAGCTTGATCTGCGCCAGGAATGGCAACTGGAACAGCAACTGCGCCACCCCGGCAATGAATACACCCCAGGCCAGCGCCATGATCGGCTGGTCGAAGTACGGCGTCATGAACAACGTCGCACCAATCATGCACAGATTGAGCAGCACAGGCGTGAAAGCCGGCACGGCGAAACGACCGTAGCTGTTGAGGATCGAGCCGCATAACGCCGTCAGGGAAATCAGAAACAGATAGGGAAAGGTAATGCGCAGCATATCGGTGGCCAGCGCGAGCTTCTCCGTCTGACCGTGAAAGCCCGGGGCAAACAAGGTGATCAATACCGGCGCCCCGGCCACCCCGAGCAGCGTAATCCCCGCCAGTGTCAGCCCCAATGTGCCCGTCACCCGGTTTACCAGATGCTGCACCTCGGCCAGGGTGAAGCGTGCGCGATACTCCGATAACACCGGCACGAAGGCCTGAGCGAAGGCCCCTTCGGCGAATAACCGACGCAGGAAGTTGGGGATCTTGAAAGCGATGAAAAAGGCGTCCGCCTCGGATTGGGAGCCGAAATAGGCAGCTACCACCACATCCCGCACCATACCCAGCACACGGGACAGCATGGTCATGATGCTGACTACCATGCCGGAGCGCAGCAGGCTGGGGGCCTTATCGGCAGGCTTAACCGGTGGAACAGTATCAGTCATGTATCACATCAATAGGTCTGGTTGGATAAGCAAGAAGCGACATCCACTACTCCGTCATTTTCGGCACTGGCCGGGAATGCAGCTGTGGTCCGGCTCCGGCGTTCCGGTAGATCCTTCGCGAAGGACGACAGCGCAATAGAGACATTGCGTTTCATCATTCGAGGCCTGGAGTCGCCCTAAAGAGCGCGATGATAGCGCTAACCGGATATACTTGGACACTTCACTGCGCCAGCCCGGTATCGAATAGAGGACACTGAACAATTCAGCGGCCTCTCCCTTGACATTGGTCACGCTCTACGGCACAGTACGCGACCTTATTTATACCCTAATTCACTAGATTTTCTGAGGAGCAAGACGGTGGCCAACTCACCTCAAGCCAAGAAACGCGCCAAGCAGGCCGAGAAGCGCCGCAATCACAATGCAAGCCTGCGCTCCATGGTTCGTACCTACATCAAGAACGTGATCAAGGCTATCGACGCCAAAGATCTGGAAAAAGCACAAGCTGCCTACACTGCTGCCGTTCCGGTCATCGACCGCATGGCTGACAAGGGCATCATCAACAAGAACAAGGCCGCTCGTCACAAGAGCCGCCTGAACGCACACATCAAGGCCATGGCTACCGCCGCTTGATTCGCGTTCCGCGTTGATACAAAAACCGGCTCATTGAGCCGGTTTTTTTGTGCCTGGGATAAAGAGCCAGCTCACCTACCGAAAAGCCGGCGATGCGGGCCTTGCGGCCCGCCAGATGCCTAGACCAATACCAGGTTATCCCGATGGACCAGCTCCGGCTCATCAACATAGCCGAGCACACTGACAATTTCCTCGCTGGACCGACCAATGATGCGCATTGCTTCCTGCGCCCCATAGTTGACCAGTCCCCGGGCAACTTCTCGGCCATCCAGACCGGCGCAGACAACCATCTCGCCGCGCCGGAAATTACCCTCGACCGCCTTGACCCCCACCGGCAGCAGACTGGAACACCCTCCCTCCAAGGCCCGCACTGCGCCTTCGTCGAGAACCAGCCGCCCGCGCGTCTGCAGATGTCCAGCCAGCCATTGCTTGCGCGCCGCCAGCATGCCTTTCTCGGGCAACAACAAGGTACCCAACTGCTCTCCCGCCTTCAGCCGGGCAACCACCTGCTTGATACGCCCACCAACAATAATGGTGCTGGCCCCGGAACGAGCCGCCAGCCGCGACGCGCGCAACTTGGTTTGCATCCCGCCGCGACCCAGCGCACCGGCACTGCCGCCAGCCATGGCATCCAGCGTCGGATCATCTGCCATGGCCTGGGAAATCAGCTCAGCTTCAGGATTGCTACGTGGGTCAGCGGTGTACAGACCATCACGATCAGTAAGAATCACCAACAGATCAGCTTCAACCAGATTGGTTACCAGCGCACCCAGAGTATCGTTGTCACCAAAACGGATCTCGTCGGTAACAACGGTATCGTTCTCATTGATGACCGGTATCACCCCCAAGTCCAACAAGCCACGCAGGGTGCTTCGAGCATTCAGATAGCGCTTGCGGTCGGACAGGTCATCATGGGTGACCAGCACCTGGGCAGTAGTCAGCCCGAACTCTTCAAAGCTGCTCTCCCAGGCCTGCACCAGATCCATCTGCCCTACCGCTGCAGCAGCCTGCAACTGATGGATGCTTTTCGGTCGCTCACTCCAACCCAGCCGGGTCATGCCCGCCGCTACGGCACCGGAGGACACCAGCACCACGTCCACCCCACTCTCACGCAGGGCCGCCATCTGCTGCACCCACACGGCCATAGCCTGGCGATCCAGGCCACGACCATCACCGGTCAGCAATGCACTGCCAATCTTGATCACCCAACGCCGGGCGGCAGTCACCTTGTCACGCATGCAATTTCAGCTCCGCTCAGCGAACGTAGATAATTTCCGGGCCATCTTCGCCATCTTCATCATCGTCGTCGAAATCCTCTTCGTCATCGGTGATGCCAGCCTTGCGCCGCGCCTTACGATCATCCAGCTCCTGGATATGCGCCCGCGCCTCATCTTCGATGCGCTGGTCCAGCTCGGCGACCTCAGCAGCATATTCCTCATCTTCCTGCATACGCAGCACACGCTCATCCAGCCAGTTCATGACTGCCTTGGCCAGCTCCTGAGTGCCTTCGCGCTCAGCCGCGGAAATGACGAACACCGGACCTTCCCATTCCAACCGCTCGACCACATCATCGAGAATCGCCTGCTGCTCATCTTCCAGCAACTGATCGCACTTGTTCAGCACCAGCCAGCGCTCGCGCAAGGTCAGCGCCGGGCTGAACTTGCCGAGCTCATGGATAATGGTCTCAATCGCTTCCACCGGATCGCTCTGATCCAGCGGTGCCATGTCCACCAGGTGCAACAGCAGTCGAGTGCGCGACAGGTGCTTGAGAAAACGCGTACCCAGCCCGGCGCCTTCGGCGGCACCGGCAATCACCCCGGGAATGTCGGCAATGACGAAACTGCGCAACTGACCCACGTCCACCACACCCAGATTGGGCACCATGGTGGTGAAGGGATAATCGGCGACCTTGGGCGTAGCCGCCGAGACCGAGCGGATGAAAGTACTCTTGCCCGCATTGGGCAGGCCCAGCAGACCGACGTCCGCCAACACCTTCAGCTCCAGTTTGAGATCGCGCAACTCACCCAGACTGCCGTTGGATGTCTGCCGGGGAGCGCGGTTGACGCTGGACTTGTAGCGCGTATTGCCCAGGCCATGGAAGCCGCCCTGAGCCACCAGCAGACGCTGGCCTGGCTCGGTCAGGTCGCCGATGATTTCCTGGGTGCCGGCATCGACCACAGTGGTACCCACAGGGACCGGCAGAACCATGTCTTCACCCTTGGCACCCGTGCAGTCGGAACCCCGACCATTCTCACCACGCTTGGCGTTGAAACGACGGGTATAACGATAATCGACCAGAGTGTTCAGGTTGGGATCGGCTTCCAGGAAGATGGAACCGCCATCACCACCGTCGCCACCGTCAGGACCACCCTTGGGGATGAACTTCTCCCGCCGGAAACTCATGCACCCATTGCCGCCATCACCAGCCTTTACCGTGATGGATACTTCATCTACGAATTTCATTGCGCTCCCCCTGAAGGGGTTGATTGAGGGGCCATTGAACAAGCCCTAAGCTACAAACAAAAAAGCCCCGTCGCAAGACAGGGCTTTTTGAAACCGGGATGCTATCAGCCGGCTACGACACTTACGTAGCGACGGTTGAACTCACCCTTGACTTCAAACTTGATCACGCCGTCAGCCTTGGCGAACAGAGTGTGATCCTTGCCCATACCAACGTTCTTGCCGGCGTGGAACTCGGTGCCGCGCTGACGAACGATGATGTTGCCGGCAGTAGCCTGCTGGCCACCGTACAGTTTCACACCAAGTCGTTTGGCTTCTGAATCGCGACCGTTACGTGTGGAACCGCCTGCTTTTTTGTGTGCCATGAGTTTATCTCCTCAATGCTTAGGCAGAGATGCCGGTGATTTTGATTTCGGTGTACCACTGACGGTGGCCCTGACGCTTCATGTGGTGCTTACGACGACGGAACTTGATGATACGAACCTTCTCGCCACGACCATGAGCGCTGATTTCTGCAGTCACCTTGGCGCCATCAACAACCGGTGCACCGATAGTGACGTCGTCACCGTTACCAACCAGCAGTACGCGATCAAATTCGATAGTGGAACCGGTTTCGGCTTCCAGCTTCTCTACTCTCAGGAATTCGCCTTCGGCGACCTTGTACTGCTTACCACCAGTAACAATTACTGCGTACATGTTGCTTTCTCCGTAATCCTGCTCACCCGGCGCTTGGGAATAATGGTTAGTGGCCGGCATGGCTGCAAGTGAACCCGCCTATCGGGCCCGAGCTTGCCATTGTCAAAACAGGGATGCTGTAAATCGGGTTTTCAGGGGCGGGGATTCTACCGACTTATCCTGCGCAACGCAATGCGCGGGCGGCTGTTTATGCGTGCGACTGCGCAGACCGCGCCACTCGCTTTCTTGACAGCACGCTGGCCGCCGCCTAGCATGCCGCGCAACCCTTCTGAAAGCGTGCTGTAGATGACCACCCTGCCCTTTTACACTGCGGTCACTGATGACTTCGAAGCTGTAAACCAGTTGATCATGCGTCAACTGCATTCCCGCGTCCCGCTTGTTGAGAAAATCGGTAGCTACATCATCAGCGCCGGCGGCAAGCGATTGCGCCCTCTTGTGGTCTTGCTTGGCGCCCGCGCCTGCGGCCTGACCGACGAACGGCCACACACCCTGGCGGCGATCATCGAGTTCATGCATACCTCGACGCTGCTGCACGACGATGTGGTCGATACTTCCGACCTGCGCCGCGGCCGTTCCACTGCCAATGCTCTGTGGGGTAATGCTGCCAGCGTATTGGTAGGTGATTTCCTTTATTCGCGCTCTTTCGAATTGATGGTCGAACTCAATGACATGCGCATCATGCGCGTGTTGGCCGGCGCTACCAACGTGATTGCCGAAGGCGAAGTGTTGCAGCTGTCCAAGATTCGCGACGCCAGCACCGACGAAGCCACCTATATGGAAGTTATCCGCAGCAAGACTGCCATGCTGTTCGAGGCTTCCACCCATACCGCCGCCCTGCTCGCCGACGCACCGGCCGAACAAACCGAGGCGCTGCGCCGCTATGGGGACGCGCTGGGTATCGCTTTCCAGTTGATAGACGACCTACTGGACTACAACGGCGATGCCGAAGCCATGGGCAAGAACGTCGGCGACGACCTGGCCGAAGGCAAACCCACCCTGCCGCTGATCTACACCATGCGCGAAGGCACGCCGGAACAGGCCAGCCTGGTGCGCAAGGCGATCCAGAAAGGCGGAACCGACGACATCGCAGTTATCCGTGAAGCCGTGGAAAACAGTGGCGCCCTGGAATACACCGCCAATCTGGCGCGCCAGCATGCGGATGAGGCGATCAGCCTGCTGCAGACCCTGCCGCCGTCAGTCTACCGGGATGCGCTGGAGCAGCTGGCACGGTTTGCGGTAGATCGTCAGTTCTGATTTGAAGCAATCGCTCCAGCAGCAATCCGACCAGACCATCCAACACGGGGCAACCGCAAGGTCGCCCCGCTGAAACGCCTTACAAAACCTGGATCAACTCGATATCGAAGATCAGTGTGCTGTGCGGCGGGATGCTGCCGGCGGCACGCTCGCCGTAGGCCAGGTTGGAAGGAATATACAGACGCCATTTAGCCCCTTCCTGCATCAGTTGCAGCGCCTCTGTCCAGCCAGCGATCACACCACCCACCGGGAACTCGGCAGGCTGACCACGCTTGTAGGAGCTATCGAACACTTCGCCGCTGATCAGCGTGCCTTCGTAGTGGGTGCGCACAGTGGAGCTGGCGGTCGGCGTCGCGCCGTTACCGGCTTCGATCACTTCGTACTGCAGGCCGGACGGCAGTGTTACCACACCGTCGCGGGCGGCGTTGCGCTCGAGGAATTCCAGGCCAGCCTTGCCGGCGGCGCGAGCAGATTCCTCGGCCAGCGCCTGCATCTTACCCTGCAGCGTCTGGAAAGCCGCCTGCATGGCTGCTTCGTCAACCGGGCTGGCCTGCTGAGTGTAAGCATCCCGCACGCCGTCCATGACCAGCTCGATCACCAGATCGGGGATATTGCTCGACAGCAGCTGGTCGCCCATTTGACGGCCAATGCCGTAGCTCACACGCTGTTCGTCGGTTTCGAAAGTATTGCTCATGACGGCTCTCCGGAAAAATGACCGTAAAGCCTGACACAACGTTGGTAAAAATTCACCCTCTGCGCTGCCGAACCTTACCGCGACGACTGGCGGCCCAGCGGGTACCGACAATGCTGCGCTGGGCGATCGAATAGGCTAAAATGCCGCCCTTTTCGCCCCCAATCCCAACCGAGACCCCGTCATGCTGGATAAATTGTTCCAACTCAAAGCCCATGGCACCACTGTGCGCACCGAGATTATTGCCGGTGTCACCACCTTTCTGACCATGGCTTACATCATCTTCGTCAACCCGGTGATGATGGCGGATGCGGGCATTGATCCGGGTGCGGCCTTCGTTGCCACCTGCATCGCGGCCGCCATCGGCTCGCTGATCATGGGGTTGTGGGCCAACTATCCCATCGCCCTGGCACCGGGCATGGGGCTCAACGCCTTTTTCAGCTACACCGTGGTCGGTTCGATGGGCTACAGCTGGCAAGTGGCACTGGGGGCAGTGTTCATTTCCGGCTTTATTTTCTTCCTGCTGAGCATCTTCAAGATCCGCGAGTGGGTGATCAACAGCATCCCCCTGCCGCTACGCTCGGCCATCGCTGCGGGTATCGGCCTGTTCCTGGCCTTGATTGCCCTGAAGAGCGCCGGCATCGTGGTGGACAATCCAGCTACTCTGGTGGGCGCCGGCGACATGACGCAACCCGGGCCGCTGCTCGCTTCCCTGGGTTTTGCCGTCATCGTCGCACTGGCCTACCGCCGGGTGACCGGTGCGGTAATGATCGGCATCCTGCTGGTCACCCTCATCAGCCTGGCGCTGGGCCTGACCAGTGCTACGGGTTTCGTTTCCGCGCCGCCGAGCCTCACTCCCACCCTGCTGCAGCTGGATATCGCCGGCGCCATGGAAGTGGGCCTGATCAGCGTGATCTTCGCCTTTCTGTTCGTCGACCTGTTCGACACCTCAGGCACCCTCATCGGAGTAGCGCAAAAGGCTGGACTGGTGGATAAGGAAGGCAAGCTGCCGCGCCTGGGACGGGCATTGATGGCCGACAGCACCGCCACCATGGCCGGCTCCATGCTGGGTACGTCCACCACCACCAGTTATGTCGAATCCACCGCCGGCACCGCCGCCGGTGGCCGCACCGGTCTGACCGCTTGCGTGGTCGCCGCACTCTTCCTGCTGAGCCTGTTCCTTTCTCCGCTGGCTGGCGCCGTACCCGCCTTCGCTACCGCACCGGCACTGTTCTTCGTTGCCGTGTTGATGACCAGCGGCCTGGTGCAGGTCGACTGGGAAGACCTGACCGAAGCAGCGCCCGTGGTGGTAACCGCGCTGGTCATGCCGCTGACCTTCTCCATCGCCAACGGCATCGCCCTGGGTTTCATTTCTTGGACCGCGATCAAGCTGTTGTCTGGCCGCTGGCGTGAGCTGAATCCGAGCCTGTATATATTGTCGGCCCTGTTCATCGTCAAACTCGGGTTCTTCAGCTGATGGGTACGGCATTCGATCCCGCTGGCTATGACCAGCAGCTTGAGGAAAAGCGCCAGCGACTGATGTCGCTGCTGCAGCCCTTCGCCGCACCCGAGCCGGAGGTATTCACCTCACCGCGCGAACATTTTCGTCTGCGCGCAGAGTTTCGCCTGTGGTACGAGCAGGGCCAGCCCCACTACGCCATGTTCGAGCCGGGCGACAACCGCCGGCCGATCCTGATCGAGCAACTACCGATCGCCAGCAAACGCATCAACGAGCTGATGATGCCCTTGCTGGAAGCCTGCAAGGCCGATCCGCTGCTGGGCCGCAAGCTGTTCCAGATCGAGTTTCTCACCACGCTGACTGGTGAGGCCCTGGTCACTCTGTGCTACCACCGCCCCATTGATGAAGAATGGGATGCGGCAGCCACGGCCCTGGCGCAACAGCTGGATATTCTGTTGATTGGCCGCAGCCGCGGGCGCAAACGGGTGCTGCAGCGTGATCACGTGCTGGAGGCGCTGAGCGTCAACGACCGCACCTGGCATTACCAGCAGGCCGAAGGCGGCTTCACCCAGCCCAACGGCCAGGTTAACCAGCATATGCTCGCCTGGGCGCAGGAGGTGGCCGATGATAATGCCGATGATCTGCTGGAGCTCTATTGCGGCAACGGCAACTTCACCCTGCCGCTGTCCACCCGCTTTCGCCGGGTACTGGCGACCGAACTGTCAAAGAGCTCGGTGCGCTCGGCGCTGGAGAATATCGCCCTGAACCAGGTGGATAACGTCACCCTGGTGCGCCTGTCCAGCGAGGAAGTCACCCAGGCCTTGACCGGCGTGCGCGAGTTCCGGCGGCTGCAGGGTATCGACCTGAGCGGCTATGACTTCGGCACCGTATTCGTCGATCCGCCCCGCGCCGGACTGGACCCGGCCACCCTCGAACTGGTCAAGGGCTACCAGCGTATCCTGTATATCTCCTGCAACCCGCAGACCCTGGCGGCCAACCTGGACGAACTGCATGAGACGCACCGTGTCGTCCGCTGCGCCCTGTTCGACCAGTTCCCCTATACCCATCACATGGAATCGGGAGTGCTGCTGGAGCGCCGCTGATTCAGCGCGGCGTCATCAACTGCAGCAGCGGCTCGTAGGCCTGGTGGGCGACCGGAATGATCCGCGCCGCCCGCTGCGATTGCAGAAAGACCTGCATCGCTGGCGAACGCTCGAGCATCAGTTCGCGAATCTGGGTTTTCAAGTCTTGACACAGCTCGCTGCTGAAGACGAAGGGATCATAGTGAATGGGTGCCGAGCGCCAGAGCACCCGTAGCGAATCGGTGGTGATAAGCCCGCGTCGGAGATACTCATCGGCACGTACGCTGGATACGAAAGCTGCCCCAACTCGCCCCAGCAACAGTGCATCCAATGCCTTGTCGTGTGATCCGGCATAGATCTGCCGATCGAAGTGCTGATGCAAAGGGCTGCCACCACTGACGGGGAATTCGCGGTGGGGGATCAGTGCTCCCGAAGTGCTGGCAGGATCGCTCAGCGCCAAGCGCTGCCCGCGGGTATCCTCCAGGCTATCCATGCCATTGTCGGCCCGCACCACCAGAATGGACTGGTAATAGTCCCCCGCCGACGAAAAATAACCACCCTGCATGGCCATGGAGGCAAAAGCCTCAATGCCGTCATTCTGCCGGTGCGCTGTGAGATAGGAGGCCGGACCGAGCAAGGCGATATCCGCACCACCGGAGACGATGGCATCAATTACGCTTTCATAGGAGCTGGAGCGCAGTATCTGTACTGGCATATCCAGCCCCTCGCTCAGCCACTCGGCCAGTGGCTGATATTCCTCGATAAGTTGGTCGATGTTCTTCACTGGCACCGTAGCGATGCTCAGTCCAGCCTGGCGGCAGTGCGCAGCGTCAGCCAGAACAACGGGAGCCTGCAGCGACAGCAGAAACACCAGACCACACAACAGGACTCTCATTCGGCATTGACCTTGGTGGCATGGAAACCACGCTCGAATTCAGCCACCTGTTCAGCGGGCATGGGCCGGCTGAAGTGATATCCCTGCACCAGGTCACAGCCGGCAAGACGGAGATAAACCAGTTGTTCTGGCGTTTCCACTCCCTCGGCCACCACCCGCAGCGACAGCCGCTTGGCCAGAGTAATGGTGAAGGACACGATCAGGCTGTCATCGTGGCTGTTGGATAACTGGGCGATCAGGCCACGGTCAATCTTCAGTTTGTTCACGGGCAGTGATTGTAGGTGCGCGAAACCGGCGTAGCCGCTACCGAAATCGTCCAGGCTTACTCCCAGCCCGGCAGCGCGTAGCGTTTCCAGGCTGGCAATAGCCATGCTTTCCTTCTCAAGAATAGCGGTTTCGGTAATTTCCAACTCCAACCGCCACGTTTCCACCCCCGTCTCAGCCAGTTGCCGCAACACCATACTGCTGAAATGCGGCTGACTCAGCTGTATCGCCGACACATTTACCGCCACCCGGGTATCGAGCCCTTCATCGCCCCAAGCGGCCAACTGCCGGCAAGCAAGCGTAATAACCTCCTCACCCAGCCCGATGATAAAGCCGCTGCGTTCGGCAATGGAAATGAAGCGGTCCGGGTAGATCAGCCCGAAATCAGGATGCTTCCAACGCACCAGCGCTTCGTAACCGGTGACCGACATCGAATCCAGGTCGATCTGCGGCTGATAGTGCAATACGAACTGGTGCTTTGCCAGCGCCTCGCCGAAGGCCTGCTCCAGATAGAATTCCTGCACATCGGCCACGTTCAATGACGGGTCGAAGAAGCGATATCGACCCCGGCCCGCCCGTTTGGCCGAGTACATGGCCGCATCCGCATGGCGAATCAAGCTGTCCACATCCTGACCATCACGCGGGCAGATACTGATACCGATACTCGGGCTGGTATTCACCTCGCTATCTTCCAATTGATAGGGCGCCGACAGCCGCTGCGTCAATTGGTCCACCCAACTGATGATCTGCTGCTCGGTGCGACTACCTGCCAATAGCACCACGAACTCATCACCACCGAAACGGGCCGCCTCGTCACCCGGCTCAAGCAGGCGGGTGATGCGCCCGGCAACTGCCTGCAACAGCAAGTCACCGATGCGATGACCGAGGGTATCGTTGATGGATTTGAACCGGTCCAGGTCGATGAACAATACAGCCAGCAGCCGTCGCCTGCTGCGTTGCTCAACCAGTTGCCGACTGGCCACTTCAATGAATTGCCGACGATTGAACAGCCCGCTGAGGTGGTCGGTGGAAGCGGCGCGGCTGCTGCGCTCATGTTCGCTTTCCAGGCGGGCGATCAACTGCTGGTTCTCCCCCTGCGATTGCTGCAAGGTGCGCAGTGCCGCCTGTTGGCCGTGCAGCATCCTGACCATCCAGAATACGCAGATCAACACCGCCAGGGTCATGACGCCATTGAACAACAACTGGCGCGATTGGCCGGCGCGAAATGACTGCAGTATCTCGTCGTACTGCTTGCTGATCACCACGGTGAAGCCATGCTGCGGCATGCCATGGAAGGCGCTTTGATAGAGCTTGCTGCCCACCCGCGAGGTGTACACGGCGCTACCATCCTGGCCAGGCGCCGGGCTCAGGGTCGCTCCGCCAATGATCACGCCACTGGAGTCGGCTCGCATGCGCTCCCTGTTGCTGGCATCCAGTAGCTGGATGAAGCCGGTCTGGCCGAGATCGATGTAGTGATACAGACTGACCAGATAGCCGATATCCATCTCCACCAGCATGACCTGGCCGTCACTGCCGGCCAGGGGAACGAGAAAGGGCAGACGCCAGTTGGGAAACGGCCAGTGCGTCTGGGCGTCGCCCAGGGCCGGCGGAATGAAAGGCTCGTTGGCCGTGACCTCGGTATCGCTATGCAACCTCTCAAGCCAGGCCGGTGGCAGCACCGCAAGACCGGCCTCATGACTGGCAAACAGTAACTGCCCCCGCGCCCCGAACACGCTCAATCGATTGAACACCGGGTCACCGGCCAGCAGCCTGGACAGGCGCTCGGCCACGTCACCACCCTGCTGTTGCTCACTGCGGTAGATACCACCGGCGGCCTTGGCACGGTCGGCCATCTGCCGCAGGTTCTCCGCAATAATGACCGACAGGTTCAGGTGCTCCGCTGCCTCGGCCTTCAGCCGCTCATCATGAATCTGGTCGTTGTGGTAGTAGAACATCACCCATAGAAACAGCACGATCAGCGCGCCCGATATGACGATGGCGCGCTGGACGAGACCGATTGGAACAGGCGAGCTGTGATGGTTGGCCATGGGGTACCGATTAGGAAAGAGACGCTATCAATCAGAATGGTGGCACAAAGACATTGCACAGAGATTGCAGCATCTTCTTGCCATGGCGCGAGGGCAAATGATCGGAACTGGCCGTTTGGCCAAAGGTCAGAAGTCTTGCAGGCCCCTGAACCCCGAGCGGTACCAGGCAAGGGCAGGCCACAGCCGCTCCGCAACCCTTCAGCCATCTTGGCTATGGCTACCCCAACTGCCATCAGACCGGCCCGATACCTTCTGGTTGCGCTTTAGCACGAGGTCCATATGCGCCAAGCTGGCTTTACCCTGATCGAATTGATGGTAGTAGTGGTGGTGATCGCCATTCTGGCGTCGATCGCCCTGCCTTCCTACCAGAACTACGTGACCCGGAGCCGTGCCCAGGCCGCGGCAGCGGACCTGGCGGGCCTGAGTGCGGCAGTGGAAAGCAACTTCCAGCGGACCTTGAGCTACCACCCGGACACCCGCACCGGTACCGCCGCTGTCACTGCGGCATTTACCCAATGGGCACCGGCACAAAGCGCGGACTTCTTCTCCTACAACTACACACCGGGCTCGCCCTATGTGCTCGAAGCCATCGGCCAGGGCGCCATGGCCGGCTGCGAGCTGACCCTCAACGGCGCCAACGAGCGTACCGCCAGCGCAGCCTGCGCGATAGGTTCGTCATGGTAGGCAGCAGGCAATCGAGCGGCTTCACCCTGGTGGAGCTGATGGTGGTGGTGCTCATCATCGGCCTGCTCGCTGCTGCCGCCGGTCCCTTTACCGGCGCCTGGACAGACAGCGCCAGCGTGCACAAGGCTCAGGGATATCTCGACCAGGCTGTTCGCCACGCCCGCGCCGTAGCACTGCGCAACGAATTCAAGGCTACCGGCGACGATCCCGCCGCCCGCCTGGTGTTCGATACTGGCAACCGGGAAATCAGGGTTTGCCGTGACCTGAACGATGCCAACTGCCGGGACGCCTGGTGGAATGTGGACATCCCTGCCGGGGTCGAACTTGATCTGCCCGCCGGCAATGCCATCGAACTGACCAACCGGGGTTTGCCGACGCAGCCGGTGCGCATCCGCATTTCCCGGGGAGGCGAGAGCCATGACTATGTCCTTTAAGGAGCATGGTACTTCGCTATTGGAGGCGATGATCGGCATCCTGCTGGTGGCAACCATGGGGCTGGGTCTGCTCATGGTGATATCCAATACCCTGAGCATTCAATCCCACGGCATTACCGAGAACCAGATTCTCACCGGCCTGCGCAATCTGACCATGCTGGACGACAACGAGATAGTGCTGGGGGTGACCGGCAGCGATGGCGGCCGCCAGGCGCTGACAGTGCCGGTGCAGCGGATCGCGGTCGACTCGGAGGTGGTGATTGATATCGGCGGTATCAGCCGGACCATGAGCGTGCCCGGCGAGCGCCTGGAGGTGCACAGCGAGGAGTATATTTCCGGCGACGGGCGCATCGTGGTGGCGCCATGAGGTCCGGCCGCAACAGGCAATGCGGTGCGACCCTGGTCAGTCTGATGGTCGGGCTGGTGGTGTCGATGGTCGCAGTGCTGGGCATGCTGGCCCTGTATCGCACCGCCGTGCAGGTAACCAGCGAATCCACCCGCTACGCCCGGGTTACCGGCGACCGGGCCGCGGCCATCATCAATGCCGAAACCCTGTTGCAAAATGCCGGCTATGGCATTGACGGGGCCGTCCTCACCTCGGCCGTAGTGCTCTGTGACGACATAAGCGCTGGCAGCAATGGCTATCAACCCAGCAGCTGCACAGCCGCCACCGTCGATCAGCAGCAGCCGGTGATGATCTGGCGTTTCGCGACCCTGGCCGCGCCGCTGGGCAATGGACCTGCCGCCTCTCGATGCGAAGGGCTGGCCATCAATAATGGGCAACTGCTGTACCTGCACGCCCTGCCCTGTGCCAGCACTACCGCCCTGCCCAGCTGGTCGCATGACGACGTGTCGGTCCTGTTCGCCACCTCCGGACTGGCCGGTGGCGTATTTGCCGGAATCGAACTGGAAAGCGAGTCCTGCGCCGCCTTCGGCGTGGGCGGCACGGGGACAGTCATGGCGACTCTGGAGGCTCATCACCCGATTACCGACGATCCCGAGAACTACCGCCCTACCGATCCGGCCACCTTTCGGCAGTTCTTCTCCCGCACCTGCCTGACCAATCTCGGAGGAAGTTGAGATGCAGTCCCGGTTCCGGCAACGCGGCATCGCTACCATTCTCATTGTGGTGTTGCTGGGCTTTTCCCTGTCGGCAACCATTCTCGCCGGGCTGAGCCAGGTGCGCTCGTCACAGGAACTGGGCGTGAGCCTGCACAGCCAGACAGTGACCCAGAAGCGCGCCTGGTCCGCAGCCGAAGCGCTGCGCCAGTACCTGCAACAGACGGCCGATAACCATGAGGACTGGACGGCCTTCGTTGCCCAGTTCTCCCCGCAGATTCAAGCCTACCCGGACATTCGCATGACGGGCTTCGAGGGTCTGGAGGCCCGTTTTACCGGTGTCGATTTTACCGATAGCGAACATCTGCTGTTCTCGACCACCATTACCGCCACGACCGCGCCAGACACCCGCATCGCCACCAACAGCTCGCTGCAGCTGACCTTCGCCATCCAGCCGCCGACTGCCGGAGGCACCGGCCCGACGGGTCCACCTAGCCGCAATGTCATTCACTTTCACGACGGTCTCGATATCAGCGGCGGCATCAATATCCATGCGGAGGCAGGGGAGGAATATGATGTGTTCGTCGAGGGCAACGTCAATATCGGCAGCGTCTCTCTGACCGGCATCGATACCATTCGCTCAACCCATTCCATCGCCTATCAGGGCGGCTCCGGCGGTGATTTTCGGGAGCTGCATGCCAGTTGCGATGTCAGGGTCGCCAATGTCGACGGCTTCAATATCGAAGCCATCCGCGCCACCAATAATGTCTGTGTACAGAACACGGCGAGTACTTCACTGATCGAAGCCAACGGCTTCGTCACCGTGGCCGGCGGGCAGCACGGCGGCATCTGGGCCAGCGCCAATCACGACGGCGTCGCCAGCTGCGCCATCGGCTCCGCCCGGCACTGTTCGGGTAACACCTACGGAGTGAATATCGAATGGTCGACACCGGTACGACAGGTGCACACCAAGGGCCAGATTCGCGCCCGGGAAGCCGCCGCGACGGTTGATCGCTGGCGGGCGGAACAACAGATCCTGCTCGATAGCTGCCCGGACCAGCGCGCCGATATCGTCTCGCGGACAGGCGTGCAATTTCCGTCCCGGTGCACCGCCCGCGCCGTGGTCAATCCGCAACTGCGGTTATCCATTCCCCTGGTGCCACCCGTACTGATCGAGCAGGCAGTATTCGATGCCAATCAACTGCGGGACTCGGCGCACTATCTCTACCGTCGCCATAATGGCGCCACCCGGGTGATCATTCGCAACGTACGGGGAGTCCGCGACAGCGATGACCCGAGCAACCCGCCGGATGTTCGGACAAACGGCTATTATCACCGGTCGGCACGGGACACTTCGGTCAACTGGAACCGCATGGTCGCCAACCATGCCTGCACCACGCCTGCAACCAGCATGGCGGACCGGGACAACTGCCGACGCCTGGCAACCGCATTGAACGATACCACCGCCCTGCCCGCCTACGGCAGCAGTGGGTGGGTTCTCGATGGCGTCCATCATGCTCCCGGCGTAGTACTGCTGGAAGGCGATGTTCGGATTGCCAATGGTCACTACACCAATACGTTCATCGCTACGGGCAATCTGCAAATGGTCTCGAGCAGCAACAGCATCGCCGCGCCAAACTATATAGGCCCAAGCTCCAGAACGGTGGCCATACCGGAATTTTCCAGCCCCAGCTTCCAGGGCGTATGCAGCAATACCTACAGTCTGGCGCCGGCGGATTTCTGCTCCGGCAGCAGCTTTGACTACTCTGCCCTTGGCGGGCTGGGCAACTTCGCCCTCCAGGCTGGCAGTTGCCCGCCGGGATCACCTGGCAGCTGTGCGCCTGCGCAATACATCGGTGGCAACATCAGCATCGCCGGTCCAGTGCTGGGGGCAATCAAGGCCGGCAACATGTTCAACACCTCCGGCAATACCCGGGTGGAAGGCTATGTCTCGGCACTGGCCCTGGGCAACACACAGGGCACCAGCAACCGCATCGGCAATCGCACCGTGATCGATCTGCGCCGCCTGCCCCCCGGCTATGACCCTACCGCCGGCGCGGTGGAAGGGGGATCGTCAGAAGGCGGCGGCGAGAACGGCGACGGCAGCGCAGGCACGCCGGGTATCGTTGAACTGAAGTGGTCGCGCTATCTGTGAGGTGGATCAACGTGATAAGCGTGAACCCTCTCGCAGATTCAGCCCTTAGTCCTAGCAGCCCGGATTGGCTGCGGTACACTTTCCAGTTCCGGAGATACCAGATCATTTCCATTTAAACGGGCAGCACAGGCAGTAGCCCCTACACCAGGGAGGACTACGCCATGCGTTGTCGTGGATTTACCTTGATTGAAATCATGGTAGCGATCGCCGTACTGGCCATCCTGTTGTCCATCGGCCTGCCCGCCTTCGGCAGCCTGATCGACAACCAGCGCATGGACAGCAGCGTCAACAGCCTGCTGCGCAGCATCAACCAAACCCGTACAGAAGCCACCCGCCGCAACCGCCACGTCACCATGGCGCCATTGTCAGGCGACTGGAGCAATGGCTGGAACATCTTCATCGATGCCAATAACAATGGCGCACTGGATGCCGGCGAGATCGTTCTGCATGAAGAGCTGCCCGCCCGCGTCCACCATGTGCATGTCAACTCACCGCTCGCCAGTTACCTGCGCTACAACGCTCAGGGCGAGTCGGAACTGTTGAACGGTGGTTTTCAGTCAGGGACATTTTCATTCTGTCCCAATGAGGCAGATGCCAAGGGGCGACAAGTGATCATCAACCGGATCGGGCGGGCGCGGCTGCAAGCGGCGGAGATCCCGGCAGCGAACTGTCCCAGCTAGATCATCAGCTATACAGCGATATCGGAGCAGTTATACTCCTTGCTTAAGAGGAAAAATAAAAACCTATAACCTCATGGAGACTGCTTCCCTTGCTGGGTCAGGATCTTTACCTATACGAGAGTATCAGCCTGCAGCTGCGTCGCCATATCGAGGGCGGCAGCTACAGACCTGGGCAGCGCCTGCCCTCCGTGCGCAGTCTCAGCCGTCTTTTCAACACCAGCGTCAACACCATAATCCAGTGCCTGCGCCAGCTTGAGCAGGAAAATTACATCGAAATAAGAGCCCGCTCGGGTACCTTCGTAGCCGCCTGCCCACCCGCGATTACCACGGGAGCTGCCGAGTTCGAATTCCTGCCGGTCGAGATATCGCTGAGCGATGATATTTTGCACTACATGGAACCCCATCATCAGCTCGACCTGATCCACCTGGGCATTGCGCTGCCCGACCCGCAATTGATGCCCATGGAGCGCATCATGACCACTCTGAGGGATATAACCCGCAAGCAGCCGCTTGACGTCTGGGACTACACCCACCCGAAGGGTCATCAGCGTTTTACGCTCCAGCTTGCCCGGCGTAGTCTCCACTACCCTAATCCGATTTCCCAGGATGATGTCATCATCACCAACGGCTGCATGGAGGCCATCGATCTCGCCCTGCGCACTGTCACCCGGCCAGGTGACACCGTAGCGGTTGAGTCTCCGACCTATTACGGCACCTTGCTCGCGCTGGAGGTGCTGCGGCGCAAGGTATTGGAAATCCCTACCGATCCGAGCCATGGCGTTTGCCTGACAACACTTGAGCTGGCATTCAAGCATCGTCGCGTGAGTGCCTGCCTGGTATCGCCCAACGCGCAGAACCCACTTGGGTTCACCATGTCAGAGGAAAACAAACAGAAGCTGGTTGAGCTGGCCACCCGCTACAATATTCCCATCATCGAGAATGATGTCTGGGGCGACACCCTCTACTCCGACGGAGCTATGCCGGCCAAAGCCTATGACCATGCCGGGATGGTTCTGTATTGCCATTCTTTCTCCAAGTCCCTGATACCGGGTATACGGCTGGGCTGGGTGGCTCCCGGCCGCTTTCACCACCGGTTGCGCGAATTGAAACTGGTGAGCAGCATTACCACCGCATCGGCTCCACAACTGCTGCTGGCTCGGCTGATGGAAAGCGGATTCTATGCCCAGCATCTGGTCTCGCTACGCCAGCAACTGGCCGCCCAGGCTGATCAAGTACGCCAGGCAGTACTGGAATGGTTCCCACCGGGCACCTCGGTACAGCAACCCAGCGGCGGCTGTGTGCTATGGGTAGTTCTACCAGCGCATATGAATTCCCACTCATTATTTGAAGAAGCTCTACAAAGCGGAATTCATATTTTCCCAGGGAGCGTTTTTTCTCCCGGACAGCGATACGCGCACTGCCTGCGCTTGAATGTCGGAAAGCCAGTAAACTCAGCTGTATTGCAAGCCGTGCGCCGACTGGGGGAGATAGCCCGAAGGGCTGGCCAGCCTCACGGAGGGGCCGACCTCTGACGGCTAATTCCCGTCTCATTCGTCGCGCTGTTTCAGTCAGATCAGACAATCTGTACCTGTTTTCCCTCCAGAGGGAGGCATAGGATCAAGGCTCCATAATAAGAAGACAGAGCGAGCCATTATGAAACCTGCAAAATTCTATTGGCTGCCCGGCGCAGCCAGCCTGCTAGCGATCGCCTTGACGGGATGCCTGAGTTCCGGAGGCTCAAGCTCCCGCTCCGACAATGCCCCTGACCTGGAGCTGAGCGTATTGTCCAGCGCAGCAGACCAGGTCAGCGGCGGCAGCGTTCTGGTTACGCTGGAAGGCGATGCTGCTCAAATCGACGAGGAGCTGGATCAGCTCGAGTTCTGGATCAATGATCAGGAAGTGCAGCCCGCGCGTCTGAGCCGCCGCAACGATCGTCTGGAAATCCTGCTCGAAGGGTTGGCGCAGGGCGAGAACCAACTGGAGTTGCACCATGCCAAGCATGGCCCATTGCATGACATTACCCTGACCAATCATCCAATCACCGGACCGATCTTCTCCGGGCCGCAGCAGTATCCTTTTGTCTGCACCTCGGTTTCCGAACTGGGCAGGCAGCCGCTGGTGGATACCGAGGGTGACGCTGGATTCCCGGTGTACGACGACAATGGTACGCAGATCGGCTTGAGCAAGGATTGCTCGATTGAGCCCTACGTGGTGTTTCTATACCGGACCAATGCCACCAACCCTACCTATCGACCCTTGCCAGCGGATGGTTCGCGCCCCGCTGATATGGCCACCACCACCCTCACCGATGGTCGGGTAGTGGATTTCATCGTCCGCCAGGAGCGCGGCACCATCAACCGCTTCCTCTACAGTTTCGCTACCCTCGCTACGCTGGGGGATGCCGCCGATGCCGCAGCAACGGACAAATGGAACGGGCGTCTGCTGTTCCACTTCGAAGGTGGCGTCGCCATTGGCCATACGCAGGGGCGAGTCAGCGGTAGGGCCCTGGCGCCGGAAGTGCTGGGCAAAGGCTACGCGGTCATTTACTCGTCGGGCACCCGTACCAACGCCCATTACAACCTGCAGGTGGGTGGCGAGACCGCGCTGATGGTCAAGGAGCATTTCATCAAGCGCTTCGGCACCCCGGATTACACCGTTGCCATTGGCGGATCGGGTGGCGGTATCCAACAATATGTCTATTCGCAGAACCACCCGGATCTGCTGGATGCTGGTGTGCCGCAATACTCCTATCCCGACATGGTCACCCAGACAATCCACATCGGCGACTGCGAGCTGCTCGAATACTATATGGACGCTACCGACCGCGACAACCCGTTCTGGCGCACTACCGCCAACCGTAGCCTGCTGGTCGGGTTGAACTCGACCGACGCCTACCCTGACCCCTTTGCTGGCGCAAAAAACATGCTGGGCTATAGCACCGCACCCGGCATGACCGAATGCATCCCCGCTTGGCGTGGCTTGACGCCGTTGGTGATGAATCCGCACTACGGCCAGGCCACAAACCAGGGGCAGATGCAGCCGCCCGGTGTGATGAACGATGTGCAATGGACCCATTATGATGACCTGCGCAACATCTACGGGGTCGATGACAATGGCAACCCACGCACCCTGTTCGACAACGTGGGCGTGCAATATGGGTTGAAGGCACTGAACGACGGAGATATTACCCCTGCCGAGTTCCTCAAGCTGAACAGCCAGATCGGTGGCTGGAAGCATCCCAACGAGATGATTCAAGAGGGCTTCCCGTTCATCGGCACCGAGGCTGACGTCCTGGAGGACCCTTCCCGTTTCGATCCGTGGAGCAGCCGCAACATGCGCTTGAGTCCGGATGGCAACAGCCCGGCTCCACGTACCGAGGGTGACCTGCAGGCCATCAATGCTGCCTATGACTCGGGCATGGTATTCGATGGGCAACTGAACATGCCGGTTATCGACTGGCGGCATTATCTGGAAGAAGTGCTGGATATGCACAACAGCCATCAGTCCTTCTCCGCCCGCCAGCGTATCCGCAACCGGATGGGCAACTCGGACAGTCAGGTGATCTGGTTCACTGATGCCCGGCCAACCGACCTGGGCGATCCCGACGAACCGCAGCCGCGGGAAGATTTCGATCAGACCTGGATGGCCCTGGACGTACTGCATGAGTGGCTGATGAATATCCGCGCCAACCCGGAGGACGGCATCGCCGGCAACAAACCTGCCGCGGCAGTGGACAGTTGTTTCGAAACCAATGGTGACCTGAAAGCTGCGGGACAGGATGTATGGGACGGCATACTGGATAACAGCTCCGCCGGGGCCTGTACTAACCTGTTCCCGACCTACACCACGTCACGGATGATCGCCGGTGGGCCGATTGAGGGAAGCATCTTCAAGTGCGCGCTGAAGCCGGTCAGCACTGCGCTCACGGACGGCACCTATGGCAGCTGGAACCCCACCACCGAGCAGGTAGCTGAGCTCAATGCCATCTTCCCGCAAGGCGTTTGTGATTACGCTCAACCGGATCAAGGCAGACCCGGCAGTTGAAACCGAGCCGGTACGCCTTGTAGGCGTACCGGCACTGCCGTCTCAGGTACGGTATTCGGCGTTGATACGTACGTACTCGTGAGACAGGTCGGTGGTCCAGATGGTCTCGCTGAATTCGCCCCGCCCCAGCTCGATGCGGATGGTGATTTCAGCCTGGGCCATCACCCGAGCGCCCTGCTCTTCGGTGTATTCCGCGGCGCGGCCACCATTGCGGGTAATGCAGACCTCATCGAGATATACGTCGATGCGCTCCACATCCAGATCCGGCACTCCGGCGTAACCAACCGCAGCCAGAATTCGACCCCAGTTCGGATCGGAGGCAAACAGCGCAGTCTTGATCAGCGGTGAATGAGCCACGGCATAGGCCACATCCAGACACTCGTTGCGGTTACCGCCACCGTTGACCTGCACGGTAACGAACTTGGTGGCGCCTTCGCCATCGCGCACGATCGCCTGCGCCAGCTCCAGCATGACGGCATTTACCGCTTCGGCCAGTTGGGCATATTCACTGCTCGCCGGATCGGTGATTTCTGCCATCGCCGCCTGACCGGTGGCGATCAGCATGCAGGAGTCGTTGGTGCTGGTGTCACCGTCGATGGTGATGCGATTGAAAGACAGGTCGGCGGCCTGACGCAGCAATTGTTGCAGTACCGGCTGCGCCACCTTGGCATCAGTCGCCACGTAGCCGAGCATGGTCGCCATGTTCGGGCGAATCATGCCGGCACCCTTGGAGATGCCGGTAATGGTCACCGTCTGGCCTGCCAGCTTGATCTGCCGGCTGGAACCTTTAGGCTGGGTGTCGGTGGTCATGATGCCTTCGGCGGCCATGGCCCAGTTATCCTCAGCCAGGTTCGCCAGCGCCTGGGGCAATACCGCAATGATCTTGTCCGCTGGCAACAGCTCACCGATGACCCCGGTACTGAAAGGCAAAACCTGGTCCGGCTCGACACCCGTCAGCTCGGCCAGAGCTGCGCAGGTCTTCAGCGCTGCGGCCATACCGGGTTTGCCGGAGCCGGCATTGGCGTTACCGGTATTGACCAGCAGATAGCGTGGCGCCTGAGTCAGGTGCTGCTTGCACAGGGTAACCGGTGCGGCGCAGAAGGCATTGGTGGTAAATACCCCGGCGATCGCCGTGCCCGGCACCGCCTCCATCACTACTACATCTCGGCGCCCAGGCTTCTTGATACCAGCAGAGGTAATACCGAGACGAAACCCGGGAACCGGGTGCAGAGCGGGAAGAGGACCGAGTCCGACGGGCATGAAAGGAACTCCAGAAATAGAATAGATAGAAACTGAATGGCACTTACTTAAGGTTTTTTACAATCGACATTCCACCACACCCCGCCGTCCTTGGCGCAGGCCGAGGATGACGGGGTTGAGGGTCTACTCCCGACAGGGCGGGACGTCGTAATCAGCCGATCTTGCCGTGACACTGCTTGTATTTCTTGCCCGAGCCACAGGGGCAAGGGTCGTTCCGGCCGATCTTGGGGCCGTCGCGGGTGATCGGCGTACCGGGCATCGAGGTTGCCGGTTCACCGGTCTGCTCCTCGGCCTGCGCTTCTTCGCCGACTCCAGGCAGCTCCTCATGCTTGAACTGCATACGCTTGGCCAGTTCCTCGGCCTGCTGACGCAGCCGGGCTTCTTCCGCGGCCGGGTCTTCCCGACGTACCTGCACGTGGCTGAGCACACGAATGGTATCGTTCTTGATCGATTCGAGCATTTCCTCGAACAGATTGAAGGCCTCGCGCTTGTATTCCTGCTTCGGGTTTTTCTGGGCGTAGCCGCGCAGATGGATGCCCTGACGCAAATGGTCCATTGTCGCCAGGTGTTCCTTCCACAGATCGTCCAGTACCCGCAGCAGCATCTGCTTCTCGAACGAACGCAGCGCTTCCGGTCCGGTCAGTTCTTCCTTCTCGGCGTAGGCGTTGTTCAGCTCATCCTGCACGCGCTGACGAACGCCTTCTTCGTGCAGGGTGTCGTCCTCATCCAACCACTGCTGAATGGGTAGGTCCAGCGCCAGTTCGGTACGCAGGTGCTGCTCCAGGCCGGGGATATCCCACTGCTCGGGTACGCTCTGCGGCGGCATGTATTGGCTGATCGTATTATTCACCACATCCGCACGGATGGCCTTGATCGTCTCTTCCACGGAGTCCGCGGCGAGAATCTCGTTGCGCTGGGTATAGATCACCTTGCGCTGCTCGTTGGCCACGTCATCATATTCCAGCAGCTGCTTGCGGATATCAAAGTTGCGGCCTTCGACTTTGCGCTGGGCCTTCTCGATGGCGTTGGTGACCATGCGATGCTCGATAGCCTCGCCCTTCTCCATCCCCAGCGCCTTCATGAAGTTCTTCACCCGATCCGAGGCGAAAATACGCATGAGGTTGTCTTCCAGCGACAGGTAGAAGCGGCTGGACCCCGGGTCACCCTGACGGCCGGAACGACCACGGAGCTGGTTGTCGATACGGCGGGATTCGTGGCGTTCGCAGGCGATGATGTGCAGACCGCCGGCATCCAGTACCTGCTGGTGGCGTTCCTGCCATTCGGCCTTGATCTGATCAATTTGCTCGGGAGTGGGGTCTTCCAGGCTGGCGATTTCCGCTTCCCAGCTGCCGCCGAGGATGATGTCGGTACCACGACCAGCCATGTTGGTAGCGATGGTTACCGCGCCCGGCCGACCGGCCTGGGCAATGATCTCAGCTTCCTTTTCGTGATACTTGGCGTTGAGTACCTGGTGCGCGATGCCTTCCTTGTTCAGCAGTTGGGACACCACCTCGGAGGATTCGATCGAGGCGGTACCCACCAGCACCGGACGCCCGCTCTCCTGGCATCCCTTGATGTCGGCGGCAATGGCGGCGAACTTCTCACCGATGGTCAGGTACACCAGGTCGTTGTAATCCTTGCGGATCATCGGCTGGTTGGTAGGAATAACCACCACGTCCAGATTGTAGATCTGGCGGAACTCGAAGGCTTCGGTGTCAGCGGTACCGGTCATACCGGCCAGCTTGTTGTACAACCGGAAATAGTTCTGGAAGGTGGTCGAGGCCAGGGTTTGACTCTCAGCCTGGATATTCAATCCTTCCTTGGCCTCGATGGCCTGATGCAGCCCCTCGGAGAGGCGGCGACCCGGCATGGTGCGGCCGGTGTGCTCATCAACCAGCAACACCTGACCGTCTTGCACGATGTACTCGACGTCGCGGTGGAACAGGGTATGCGCACGCAGGCCCGAGTGTACATGGTGCAGCAGGTTGAGATTCTGCGCCTGGTACAGGCTGTCGCCTTCGGCCAGCAGGCCTTCGCGGGTGAGCAACTCCTCGACGTACTGATGGCCGTCTTCGTTGAGCTCGACCTGACGGGTCTTCTCATCGATGAAGTAATGACCGTCCACGCCCTCTTCGCCCTCTTCCGCCCTGACGCCGCGCTTGAGCAGCGGGATCAGTTTGTTGATGGCGGTGTAGAGCTTGGAGCTGTCCTGCGCCGGACCGGAAATGATCAACGGAGTCCGCGCTTCGTCGATCAGAATGGAGTCCACTTCGTCGACAATGGCAAAGTTCAACTCGCGCTGGAATTTGTCTTCCAGGCGGAACGCCATGTTGTCACGCAGGTAGTCGAAGCCGAATTCGTTGTTGGTGCCGTAGGTGATGTCGCAACGGTAGGCAGCACGCTTTTCCGCCGGGTCCTGGAAAGGCACGACCACCCCGACGCTGAGGCCAAGGAACTCATGCAGCGGACGCATCAGGTTGGCGTCGCGGCGGGCCAGGTAGTCGTTCACCGTGACCACATGCACGCCCTTGCCGGACAACGCGTTCAGATAGGCTGGCAGGGTGGAGACCAGCGTCTTGCCCTCACCGGTCTTCATCTCGGCGATCTTGCCTTCATGCAGGACCAGACCACCGATGAGCTGCACATCGAAGTGCCGCATGCCCATCACCCGCTTGCTCGCTTCACGCACCAGGGCGAAAGCTTCGGGGAGGATGGAGTCGAGACTTTCGCCTTTGCTTACCCGTTCCCTGTATTCAACGGTCCGGGCTTTGAGCTCGTCATCGCTCAGACCGTTCAAGCCTTCCTCGAGTGCATTGATGGCATGAACGATCTTGTTCATGCGTTTCAACTCACGCTCGTTCTTGCTTCCAAACATCTTCTTCAATAAAGGCGCAAACATAATCGACTTCGATATCCATGTGATGATGGCAAGGCTGGCCCGTGCGCAGGCCATTCACCGAAAAAACCATTCTACTCTGAAAGTCTGGAGACAATAAACCGCCGTTGCGGCAGAGCAGATGGCGGCGAGCAAAGGGGAAGACCCGAAGACCCGGCATAAGCCGGGTTTGGGTGAGTAAGGCAGGGAGTTATTTCAGGGCGAGAAAGCGTGCCGGATTGATGGCCATGCCGTTGTGGTAGACCTCCAGATGCAGATGCGGTCCGGTTGAGCGACCTGTCGAGCCGACGGTTGCGACCTGCTGCCCCTTCTTCACCAATTCACCTTTCTTGACCAGCAAGTCCTGGGCGTGAGCATAACGGGTCTTGTAGCCACCCGCATGACTGATCTCAATCATGTTGCCATAGGCGCCACGACGGCCGGAGAACGTCACCACGCCCGCTCCCAGGGCATGAATCTCCGTACCTCGCGGAGCAGCGAAATCCAGCCCCGAATGCATGGCCGAGCGACGGGTGATGGGGTCGGTGCGCCGACCGAAGCCGGAGGAAATATAACCGGTCTGCACTGGAATGAAATCCAGCATGGCATTGGCGTCGTTGTGCCGGTTGAGCATCAACTCTTCCAGCAGCCGCAATTGCTGGGTGCGATCGTCGATCCGGGCAGACAGGCGATCAAGCACCGTCTGAATGTCAGCACCCTCATAGGAATCGCTGTGGCTCGGCAACTCCGGACCACCCATGCCAGGGTCGGTACTGAAGTTGAATTCGCCGTCAGACAGGTCGGCCAGTTCGGTAAGTCGTTCACTCAGGGCGTCAAGACGCGACAGCCGGGTCTGCAACCGACTCAGCTGCTGAGTCATGTGCTCCAGCTGTACCTGGGATTCTTCCTTTATATAGTCGCTCTCAAGCTCATACCCTTCGAGAGACTGCTCCCAGATCTGTTCGTAATCCAGCGCGGCACTGGATTCTTCAATGGCCTTGCCGGCCCCGCTTAACTGCCAGGTTATCACTGCGGCGGCAATCGGCATGGCGAGTACCGCCATGATGCCGGAAATGACCCAGGGCGAGCCGAGCGTCAGTGCCTTGGTAGCACCCTCGCGCCCGGTAAGAATGATGATGTTCAATATTGTAGATCCCCAAAATCTTCCTGCGGTTCTGGTACGATGACCGCTGATTCAGCCACTCCGGACGACACGATGTCTTTTCATCCTCTGCATGCCCGTCGCCCGGGCGACCTGCTAAGAACCCACTCCACCCTGAAGGGCCTTTTCAATCAGGCAAGGGCCGTAGAACGATTGCAGATTCTGCTCGAATCCGTACTCGAACCCGCCGCCAGAGAGCATTGCCGCGCAGCATCCTATCGTGATGGCGTGCTTCGGTTGCTGGTGGCCGACAGTCAGTGGGCAACCCGGGTCCGATATCAGCAACGACGCCTCATCCGACAACTTCAGGCTTACGCGGAATTCGCCACCTTAACGAAAATCCACTGCAAGGTACAACCGCCATTGGTCAAAAAAGCACCACCAGTTCGCAAAATGAGGCGATCGGCGGTGGCAGCGGATAGTCTGAGCGAGACCGCAGGCCATATCAGCGACCCGAATCTGCGCTCGGCATTGGAACGCCTGGCACGCCACCATCGCGGCGAATCAGACGAATAAAAAACGGCCACCGAGGTGGCCGTCAAACGAAACGAGAAAATATCAGACCGCAGCGGCCGGGCGCATGAAGGAGATGGGCGCGGTTCCGGCATCTTCAAAGGTGACTATTTCCCAAGCATCGGCATTGGCCAGCAGCGCGCGCAGCAGCTTGTTGTTGAGCGCATGCCCCGACTTGAAGCCGCGGAATTCGCCCACCAGGCTCTTGCCCAGCAGATAAAGATCGCCGATGGCATCGAGAATCTTGTGCTTGACGAATTCGTCCTCGTACCGCAGGCCGTCTTCGTTGAGTACGCGATACTCATCCACCACGATGGCGTTATCCACGCTGCCACCCAGCGCCAGGTTCTGCGAGCGCAGGTACTCGATATCCCGCATGAACCCGAAAGTCCGGGCGCGGCTGACTTCCTTGACGAAAGACGTGCTGGAGAAGTCCACGCTGGCAAACTGGCTCCGGCCACGGAAGACCGGATGATCGAAGTCGATGCCGAACGATACCTTGAATCCCTCGAAAGGAACGAAGGTAGCCGTCTTGCCCTCTTCTTCAACCGTGATTTCACGCTTGATGCGAATGAACTGTTTCGGAGCTTCCTGTTCCTCGATGCCTGCTGACTGAATCAGGAATACGAAAGGACCGGCGCTGCCATCCATGATCGGCACTTCGGGGGCACTGAGCTCTACCACGGCGTTGTCGATACCCAGACCGGCCATGGCTGACAGCAGGTGCTCGACAGTGTCCACCTTGACACCATCCTTGATCAGGGTGGTGGACATGGTGGTTTCGCCCACGAATTCCGCACGCGCCGGGATCTCGACCACAGGGTCGAGATCGGTCCGGAGGAACACGATGCCGGTATCCACCGGCGCCGGTTTCAGCGTGAGGTAAACCTTCTCACCCGAATGCAGGCCAACACCGGTGGCCCGGATGATGTTCTTCAGTGTGCGTTGTCTGATCATGCTTGAACTGGCTTCCGCTCTAGTTGCGAATAATTTTCAACAAGTGGCGCACATCATAGCAAAACCCGCCTTCGTTGAACACTAATCAGCCCTATTCCATCGATTGATCAAATCAATCTGCCTGACGACGCAGGAAGGCCGGGATGTCCAGATAATCCAGGTCTTCAGCCGGCTGGGTCAGACGTGCCGCGGCTGCACTGCCGCCCGCGTTGGAATTGCGCATGACGGTCGGGCGGTCCAGATCGCGGTAGTTCGGCGCGGTCGCATCCGACTGACGGGCTGCTGCCGGTGCCGGAGTATTATCCACCACCTTCACTGGTTTCTCCATGCGCGCGCCCAGACCGGTGGCGACCACGGTGACCCGCAGCTCGTCGCGCAGCTCGGGATCGATCACGGTGCCGACCACTACAGTGGCGGTTTCCGAGGCGAATTCCTCAACGGTATTACCCACTTCCGAGAACTCGCCCAGGGACAGGTCCGGACCAGCGGTAATATTGACCAGGATACCGCGGGCACCCATCAGGTTGACATCTTCCAGCAGCGGGCTGCGGATTGCCGCTTCGGCAGCTTCACGGGCACGGTTCGGGCCGCTGGCGTGGCCGGTACCCATCATTGCCATACCCATTTCGCTCATCACGGTCTTCACGTCGGCGAAGTCGACGTTGATCATGCCGGGGCGGATGATCAGGTCAGCGATGCCCTGTACCGCGCCCAACAGTACATCGTTGGCTTTGCTGAAGGCCGACAGCAGGCTGGCGTCCTTGCCCAGAACGGTCAGCAGCTTCTCGTTGGGGATGGTGATCAGCGAGTCGACGTGTTGACCCAGCTCGCGGATACCTTCTTCGGCGATCTGCAGACGCTTGCGGCCTTCGAACGGGAACGGCTTGGTCACTACGGCCACGGTCAGGATACCCATTTCACGGGCGACCTCGGCCACGATCGGCGCCGCGCCGGTACCGGTACCACCGCCCATGCCGGCGGTAATGAATACCATATCAGCACCCTGCAGCACTTCTGCGATACGCTCGCGATCTTCCATCGCGGCTTCGCGGCCGACCAGCGGGTTAGCGCCGGCACCCAGCCCCTTGGTCACGGCCGAGCCCAGTTGCAGCACGGTGCGCGCGGTCATGTTCTTCAGGGCTTGAGCATCGGTATTGGCGCAGATGAAATCCACACCTTCAACATTGTTGACCACCATGTGCTGCAGGGCGTTGCCACCGCCACCGCCGACACCGACGACCTTGATCACTGCGTTTTGCGGGAGGTTATCAATTAATTCAAACATGGTCCCATCTCCTCGAGTCTGACACTCGTCTTGTTTCATCTGGTTTCGTTTCGTTTGGTACCGCTTGCCGGGTTACCCCCGGCTGCCCGCTTGTGCGGGTCTGTTAAAAATTCCCCTTGAACCACCGCTTCACTTTGATCAGCGGCGACTCCCTGCTCTGCTCCGAGCTACTTTGATTGCCATCGGCATGGTGCTTCATGCCGTAGTGCAACAGCCCCACCCCCGTTGAGTAGATGGGGTTGCGCACCACGTCAGCCAGTCCCTTGAATTCCTGCGGTACGCCCAGGCGCACCGGCATATGGAATATCTCTTCGGCCAGCTCGACAGCACCTTCCATCTTGGCGGTGCCGCCAGTCAGTACGATGCCGGCCGGAATCATGTCTTCGTACCCGGACCGGCGCAGTTCGGCCTGGATCAGGGTGAACAGTTCGTCGTACCGCGGCTCGACCACCTCCGCCAGCGCCTGGCGTGACAGGTCCCGCGGCGGGCGTTCACCCACGCTCGGAACCTTGATGGTTTCCTCCGGGCCGGCCAGTTTGGCCAGTGCGCAGGCGTAGCGGATCTTGATCTCTTCAGCGTGCTGGGTCGGGGTGCGCAGGGCCATGGCGATATCATTGGTCACCTGATCGCCGGCAATCGGAATCACTGCGGTATGGCGGATCGCACCCTCGGTGAAGATGGCGATGTCAGTGGTGCCCCCGCCGACATCCACCATGCACACGCCCAGTTCTTTCTCGTCCTCGGTCAGCACCGAGTAGCTGGAGGCCAGTTGTTCGAGGATCACGTCCTCGACTTCCAGGCCGCAGCGACGGATGCATTTCTCGATGTTCTGCACTGCATTCATGGCGCAGGTGACCAGATGCACTTTGGCCTCCAGCCGCACACCGGACATGCCACGGGGCTCGCGGACGCCTTCCTGGTTATCGATCACGTATTCCTGCGGCAGGATGTGCAGCACTTTCTGATCAGCGGGAATGGCTACCGCCTGGGCTGCATCCAACACACGTTCAATGTCCGCCTGCACCACCTCGCCCTCGCGAATGGCCACGATGCCATGGGAGTTCATGCTGCGGATGTGGTTACCGGCGATGCCGGCGAACACCGAATGAATCTGGCAGCCAGCCATCAGCTCGGCCTCTTCGATGGCGCGCTGAATGGACTGCACGGTGGATTCGATATTCACCACCACGCCCTTCTTCATGCCGCGGGACGGATGCGAGCCGATGCCGACGATTTCCAGCTCACCGTCTGCGCCGAACTCGCCGACCAGAGCGACTACCTTGGAGGTGCCGATATCCAGTCCGACGATCATCCTGCTACCCTGCTTGCTTGCCATGATTACTCGTTACTCCCCGATTGAATCGTTGCAGGCTCGCGCCATGCCACTGCCATGCCGTTGCTGTAGCGCAGATCGACCCGCGCAATGAGTTCGCGGCGGTCCGACAGCATCAGCTTGTCGATGGTCAGAAAGCGCTGCATTTTTTCCACCACATCCCCCTGCCCCAGCAGGATCTCGATTCCTTCGCGGGTGGTCAGGAACCAGCTGCCGCGGTCCCGTAATTCCAGTTGCGCCACGCGATGCCCGTAGGGCCGCAGTAGCCGGTTGAATTGCTGATAGGTCTGCATCACCCGGCGCTTGGTCCGTTCCGGCCCGTTCAACAGGGGCAAACCTTCAAAGCTGTCGATATGTTCTGGCACAAAGGCCCGTCCAGCGTTGTTCAATAGTGCTGAATCCCCCCACCGCGCCACCGGCAGGTGCTCGTCCAGCGTGATCACCAACTGGTCCGGCCAGACCCGCGTGACCGCTGCGCTGGCAACCCAGGGCATTGCGATAAGGTCGGCGCGCAGCGCCTCCAGATCGATGGTCAGCAGGCTTTCTTCCAGATACGGCTCGATGCTCTGATGCACCGACTCGCGGTCGATGTACTGCAGATCGCCCTCGACATTGATCAGGCTGATAGGCCGCTGCGCCAATGGCTGCAGGCGGTTGGCCAGCTCGTACAGCCCCATGCCCAGCACCACCAGCAATAGCGGCCAGAGCAGCTGCTGCATGCGGCGTGCGGCGTCATTGACAGACGGCATGCTCAACCGCGGCCAGCTGCGTGGGGCCGGCGGGGTCACGCGCACGGCGCCCCGGTTCGGCGCATTGCGCCGCCCGGCAGTCCTGCCTGCGCGTTGGTCCCGGATCATCAGCCCCAGCAACATGTGCAGTCCTCAGTAACGGGCACTGGCGAGAATCGCCAGCACCAGATCAGTGAAACTCAGACCCGCCGCGGCTGCGGCCATGGGCACCAGGCTATGGTCAGTCATCCCCGGCGAGGTATTGACCTCGAGCAGGTAGAAGTTGCCATCGCTGTCCTGCATCAGATCCACCCGCCCCCAACCGCGACAGCCGACGGCACTGAAGGCCTGCAGGCAAAGTTCAGCGAGTTCGGCCTCGCGCTCCGGCGGCAGACCGCAGGGGCACTGGTACTGGGTATCATTGGCCAGGTATTTGGCCTGGTAGTCATAAAAGGTGTTTGGTGTGCTCAGGCGAATCGCCGGCAGCGCCTGGCCGTCAAGAATACCGACGGTGAACTCGGCGCCGGTTACCCACTGCTCGACCAGCGCAACGTCGTCGTACTTCAGTGCCTGTTGCCAGGCAGCCTTGAGTTCGTCCAGCGAGTGCACCTTGGCCATGCCGATGCTCGATCCTTCATGGATCGGCTTGATGATCAACGGCGTGCCGAGGCGCTCGACTACCGCGGCGCACTCCTGCTCGTCGCGCAACACGGCGTAAGCCGGCGTCGGCAGGCCCAGGCTCTGCCACACCTGCTTGGTGCGCAGCTTGTCCATACCCAGTGCCGAGGCCATGACGCCGCTGCCGGTATAGGGCAGCTGCAGGCATTCAAGCAGCCCCTGCAGGCTACCGTCCTCACCGCCGCGGCCGTGCAGCGCAATGAATACCCGGTCAGGACGCTCGGCGATCAGGCGCTCGGCCAGGTCAGCCCCGGCGTCGATGCCAAAGGCGTTCACCCCGGCGCCCTGCAGCGCGGCCAGTACCGCAGCACCGGACTTCAGCGAAACTTCACGTTCAGCTGATGTGCCGCCGTACAGCACCGCCACTCGACCAAAGGCTTCTACGTCGACCATTACGCCTTATCTCCTTTTCGTTCATTGCCCAGCTGGGTCAATGCCTGCGCCAGCTGCGGTGCCAAACCGCCAATATCGCCGGCGCCCTGGGTCAGCAGGATGTCGCCCGGCTGCAGCACGGCCCGGAGCAGCGGCATGAGATCCGCATCACGCTCGACATACAGCGGGTCGATCTGCCCGCGCAGACGGATACTGCGGCACAGGTGCTTGCTGTCCGCACCCGGTACCGGCTCCTCGCCAGCGGGATAGACTTCCATCAACAACAACACATTGGTATCGCCCAGCACCTGCACGAAGTCTTCGTACAGATCACGGGTACGTGAATAGCGATGGGGCTGATAGATCATCACCAGCCGGCGGTCAGGCCAGCCGCCACGCACAGCCTTGATCACTGCAGCCACTTCGCGAGGGTGGTGGCCGTAATCATCCACCAGCATTACCTCGCCCTCGTCGCCCAGCGGGAAATCTCCATGCACCTGGAAGCGGCGACCGACACCCTCAAAGCCAGTCAGCCCCTTGACGATGGCCTGGTCGCTGACCCCCTCATCGGCGGTGACGGCAATGGTGGCCAGGGCATTGAGCACGTTGTGCACACCCGGCATGTTGACGAACACCCGCAGCGGCTCATGACCCTCACGCAGCACGGTGAAATGGGTTTGCATACCCCGCTGTTCGATATCCACCGCGCGAATGTCGGCATCCTCGGACTGGCCGTAGGTGATGACCTGGCGGTTGATCTGCGGCAGGATCTCGCGCACCACTGGATCATCGATGCACAGCACTGCCAGCCCATAGAACGGCAGGTTGTGCAGAAAATCGACAAAGGTGCGCTTGAGGCGATTGAAGTCGCCTTCATAGGTCGCCATGTGATCGAAATCGATGTTGGTAACGATGGCGGTCATCGGCTGTAGGTGCAGGAAGGAGGCATCGCTTTCATCGGCTTCGGCCACCAGATAGCGGCTTTCGCCCAGCTGGGCATTGGTGCCGGCACTGGTCAGCCGGCCACCGATGACGAAGGTCGGACTCAGGCCTTCGGCAGCCAGCACCGAGGCCACCAGGCTGGTCGTGGTGGTTTTGCCATGGGTACCGGCCACGGCGATACCGTGGCGATAGCGCATCAGTTCGGCGAGCATTTCCGCACGGGGCACCACCGGGATGCGCTTTTCCATCGCCGCGGCCACTTCCGGGTTGCTCGGATTGATCGCGCTGGACACCACCAGCACATCGGCGCTCTGCACGTTCTCGGCGCGATGACCGATATCCACCCGGGCGCCGAAGCTTTCCAGGCGTGCGGTCACCGCCGAGCGCTTGAGATCGGAGCCGGATACCTCATAGCCCAGGTTCAACAGCACTTCGGCAATACCACACATGCCCGCACCGCCGATCCCGACGAAATGAATGCAACGGATACGGCGCATGGCCGGGAGACTATAGGTGGCCTTAGTGTTCACGGACGACCTCCAGGCAGGCGCGGACCACATCCGCTGTGGCGTCGGGTTTGGCCTGCTTGCGGGCATGTTCTGCCATCTGTTGTAACGTCTCCGGTTGGGTAAACAGGGTGTTCAGCCGCTGCGCCAGCTGCGCGGCGGTCAAGGTGTTCTGCGGCAGCAGCTCGGCTGCACCGCGATCAGCCAGATAACGGGCGTTGGCGCTCTGGTGGTCATCAATAGCGTGGGGCAACGGGATCAGCAGCGCCGGGCGCCCGGCAGCCGCCAGTTCGGCGACTGTCAGCGCCCCAGCGCGACACACCACCAGGTCGGCCCAGGCGTAAGCCTCGGCCATATCGGCGATGAAGGGTTCAACTGCGGCCTCCACACCGGCACTGGTATAGGCCTCACGGGCCGCTTCCACATGCTGTTTGCCGCACTGGTGGCGCACCTGCGGCCGCTGATCGGCAGGCAGCTGCGCCAGCGCGTCGGGCAATAGTCGGTTCAACGGCAATGCGCCAAGGCTGCCGCCGAGTACCAGCAAGCGCGGCGAGCGACTGCCGTCCCAGCTCATTGGCGGCACGGCAAAGATATCTTCACGCACCGGGTTGCCGGTGCTGCGCCGCTTGGCACTCGGCGCAAAACTGCCATCAAATCCTTCGCAACGACGCGCGGCGATGTTTGCCAGCAGCCGGTTGGTGGTACCGACCACGGCGTTCTGTTCGTGAATCACCAGGGGAATGCGCCGTAACCAGGCCGCCACACCGCCGGGACCGGTGACATAGCCGCCAGCACCCAGTACACAAACCGGTTGCAGCTGGCGTACCACCTTGAGGGATTGGCTCAGGGCCCGCAGCAGCCGCACCGGCGCCTTCAACAGGCCAGCCTTGCCCTTGCCGCGCAGCCCCTGGATATCGATGTAATGCACGGGAATCCCGGCCGCCGGAATCAGCTCGGCTTCGATGCCACGGCGAGTGCCCAGCCAGTGCACTTCATAGCCCTGCGCCTGCAACTGCCGGGCGCAGGCCAGCGCCGGGAATACGTGTCCACCGGTACCGCCCGCCATGATCAATACCTTACTGGTCATTGGCAGCCTCCCGCAGCGCCTGCCGGCGCTCCCAGTCGATACGCAGCAACAGCCCCAGGCTGATACAACAGACCACCAGCGAGCTGCCCCCGTAACTGAGGAACGGCAGGGTCAGCCCTTTGGTGGGCAGCAAGCCGATATTCACGCCGACGTTGATCAGCACTTGGCCACACCACATGATCGCCAGGCCATAGGCCAGATAGGCGGAGAAATAACGTCCGGCCTTCTCGGCCCAGAGACCAATATACAGGGCCCGCACCGCGACGAAGATCAACAGCGCGAAGGCCGCCAGCGCGCCGATCAGGCCCAGCTCTTCGGCCAGCACCGCGAACACGAAATCGGTGTGAGCCTCGGGCAGGTAGAACTGTTTCTGGATGCTGTTGCCCAGTCCGGTACCCAACCATTCGCCGCGGCCGAAGGCGATCAACGCCTGGGTCAGCTGATAGCCGGTGCCGTAGGGGTCGTTCCAGGGATTGAGGAAACTGGTCAGGCGCTGCAGGCGATAGGGCTCGAACAACACCAGCAATGCCGCCAGACCGCCCAGCGAACCGAACAGCAGGGTGAAGCGGAACAGCCCGACGCCGCCAAGGAACAGCATGCCGGTAGCCGCGCCCATGAGTACCACGGTGGCACCGAAGTCCGGCTCGATGATCAGCAGCCAGGCCATCGGCCCCAGCACCATGAATGGCTTGATAAAGCCGAACCACTGTTCCTTGACCTCGTCCCGCCGATGGACGAGATAACCGGCCAGGAACACCACGGCGAACAGCTTGGCCAGCTCCGAGGGTTGCACGTTGATCGGCCCGACGGCAATCCAGCGCCAGCTGCCATTGACCTCCCGCCCGATACCCGGAATCAGTACCGCGATCAACAGGGCAAAGCCGAGGAACAACAGCGGGAAGCGGAACTGCTCCCATAATCCGACCGGCACCGCCAGGGTGGCCAGCAGCGCCATCACACCGATCAGCATGTACACCAGCTGACGGTTCATATAGTAGAGAGGGTTGCCCAGCTGCCCGGCGGCCACTTCCATGGACGCGGACGTGACCATTACCAATCCCAGTCCGAGCAAGGCCAGACCACCTACCAGCAGCGGCATATCCAGGTCGAAGCGGCGCTCGCCGATCAGCGGAGCAAGTGAGCGTTGCATGGCGTCGGTGAAGATCATACCGGCAACCTCCCGACCGCGTCGGCAAACAGCCGGCCGCGTTCTTCAAAATTGCGGAACATGTCCAGGCTGGCGCAGGCCGGTGACAACAGCACCGCATCGCCCGGCTCGGCTGCCGCTGCAGCTGCCGCAACCGCTTCGTCCAGGGTAGTCACCCGCTGTACCGGCACATGACCGGTCAGCAGTTGCTCCAATACCGGAGCATCCCGGCCGAGCAGAACGACCGCCCGGCAGTAACGGCTTACCGGCTCGATAAGCGCCGAGAAGTCAGCCCCCTTGCCGTCGCCGCCGGCAATCAACACCTGCTTGCCCTGCAGGTCAGCGCCAAAGCCTTCGATGGCCGCCAGCGCCGCACCGACGTTGGTCGCCTTGGAATCGTCGTAGTAATCCACCCCGCCGTGCTGGCCGAGCCATTGGCAGCGATGCGGCAGACCGGCGAACTCGCGCAGGGCATCCAGCATGGCTGCCATCGGCAGGCCGATGGCGTGCCCCAGCGCCAGTGCCGCCAGAGCGTTAGCCTGATTGTGCGCGCCGCGGATCTTCAGCTTGGCGGTAGGCATCAGCGCCTGGAATTCGAAGGCCAGCCAGTTTTCGCCATTCTTTTCCACCAGACCAAACCCCTTGAAGTCGGGGCGGGACAGGCCAAAGCTCCAGCACGGCAATTGATCGGCCACCAGCGGGCGGGTCAGGTCATCATCCCGATTGATCACCACCTGCCGGGCACCGCGGAAGATGCGGTGTTTGGCCAGGTGATAGGCCGCCAGGCCGCTGTAGCGATCCATATGGTCTTCGCTGACGTTCAACACGGTGGCCACTTCGGCGTTCAGCGCCTGGGTGGTCTCGAGCTGGAAGCTGGACAACTCCAGCACATAGAGGTCGGCGCGCTGATCCAGCAGATCCAGCGCAGGCGTGCCGATATTGCCGCCCACCGCCACCTGCCGGCCGGCCTTCTCGGCCATGGCGCCAACCAGGGTGGTGACGGTGCTCTTGGCATTGGAACCGGTGATCGCGACGATCGGCGCATCCGCCTCGCGAGCGAACAGTTCGATGTCGCCGACCACGCTCACGCCAGCGTCGATTGCCGCCTTGATCGCCGGCGTGGCCAGGGCGATACCCGGATTGACGATCAGCTCGCCGGCACTGCTCAGCAGCTCGGCGTCCAGCTCACCCAGATGCAGGTCGGCCATGGGCGCGAAGCGCTTGAGCTTGTCCAGGCCCGGCGGGTTGGCGCGGGTGTCGCAAACGGCAAACGGCATATCACGACCAGCCAGGTACCGGGCAACCGACAGGCCGGTCGCCCCGAGTCCGACTATGATCCGCTGTTTGTCCGTAGTGATCAGTGACACCTTGTTTTCCTCAACGCAACTTGAGCGTGGACAGACCGATCAGCACCAGTACCACGGTGATGATCCAGAAACGTACGATGACCCGCGGCTCGGGCCAGCCCTTCAGTTCGAAATGGTGATGAATGGGCGCCATGCGGAACACCCGGCGGCCGGTCAGCTTGAACGAGGCCACCTGAACGATCACCGACAGGGTCTCGACCACGAAAATGCCGCCCATGATGAACAGCACTATTTCCTGACGGACGATTACCGCGATCACGCCCAGCGCCGCCCCCAGAGCCAGCGCCCCCACATCGCCCATGAAGACCTGGGCCGGATAGGTGTTGAACCACAGGAAACCGAGGCCGGCACCGATCAGCGCGCCGCAGAAGATCAGCAGCTCACCGGAGCCCTGCACATAGGGAATCAGCAGGTACTGGGAGAACTGGAAGTTACCCGACAGGTAGGCAAAGATGCCCAGCGCACCGCCCACCATCACCGTCGGCAGGATCGCCAGGCCATCCAGCCCGTCGGTGAGGTTGACCGCGTTGCTGGAGCCAACGATGACGAAATAGGTCAGCACCACGAAGAAGATGCCCAGCTGGAACTCGAGATTCTTGAAGAACGGCACGATCAGGGTGGTTTCCAGCGGGGTTTCCGCCGCCAGGTACAGCACCACCGCCGCCATCAGGCCGAACACCGATTGCCAGAAATACTTCCAACGCGACGGCAGGCCGCGGGAGTTTTTCTCCACCACCTTGCGGTAGTCATCGACCCAGCCGATGGCGCCGAAGCTGACGGTCACGCCCAGCACCACCCAGACGTACAGGTTGCTCAGGTCGGCCCAGAGCAGCGTGCTGACGGTGATGGCCATCAGGATCAGCGCACCCCCCATGGTGGGTGTGCCCTTTTTCGACAGATGCGATTGCGGCCCGTCATTGCGTACTGCCTGGCCGATCTGGCGCAATTGCAGGGTACGGATCATCCAGGGACCGAGAAACAGCGCCAGTCCCAGGGCAGTGAGCACACCCAGGATGCCGCGCAGGGTCAGGTACTGAAATACACCGAAGCCGGTGTGAAACTGTTGGAGATATTGAGCAAGTATCAGCAGCATGTCGGCTAGCCCTCGTCCGTGATTTGCGAGCCTGCCACCAGAGCGGCGACGACTTCTTCCATACCCGCACTGCGCGAGCCCTTGACCAGTACCCGGGAGTTCGAGTCCAGCCGTGTCTTGAGTGCCGCCACCAGTGCGGCGCGATCGGGGAACACCTGGCCGCCGTTACCGAAGGCCGCAGCTGCCAGCGCCGACGGTCGGCCGGTGGCATACAGGCCATCGAGCCCCTGCTCCCGAGCGTAGGCACCGATGTCGGTATGTGCCTGGTCTTCCAGTTGGCCCAGCTCTCCCATGTCACCCAGCACCAGCAGACGCTGCCCGGTCAGACTGGCCAACAGCTCGATCGCCGCGCGTACCGACGCCGGGTTGGCGTTGTAACTGTCATCAATAACTGTTGCGCCGTTGTAACCGGACAGGCGCTGGCCGCGACCGGCCATTGGCTGGAGCTTACCCAGGCCACGACCGACGGCATCCAGCGGCACGTTCAACGCCAATGCCGCGCCCGCCGCCGCCAGGGCGTTGGCGACGTTGTGCTGCCCCGCCAGCTGCAGCTGGATGTCGACCTGCCCGGCGGGCGCTATCAGGGTGAACTGGGCGCAGCCGGAATCATCGAGGCGAATGTTCTCGGCACGCAGCTCGGCGGTCGGGTTCTGGGTGCTGAACACGTGTTTCTTGCGCTGGCCCAGGGTCTGGTACCAGTTCTCGAACCACGGACTGTCGAGGTTGATCACGCCCTGGCCCTGGCTGTCCAGACCGGCAAATATCTCGCCCTTGGCTTCGGCGATGGCCTGCTCGCTGCCGAACCGGCCGATATGCGCCACACCCGCGTTGGTCAACACACTCACGCTGGGCTTGGCCAGGCGCATGCTGTAGGCGATATCGCCGAGCGCGGCCGCGCCCATCTCCACCACGGCATACTGATGCTCGGGGGCCAGTTCCAGCAGGGTCAGGGGCACACCCAGTTCGTTATTCAGGTTGCCGCGAGTGGCCAGTACCGGACCGCATTCGGCAAGAACGGCTGCCAGCATCTCCTTCACTGTGGTCTTGCCGCTGGAACCGGTAATGGCCACCAGCGGACCAGTGAAGGCCGCACGGTTCAAGGCGCCGAGCTGACCCAGCGCATAGGCACCGTCATGCACCACCAGTTGCGGCAGCGGGTCATCCACGGCCCGCTCGACCAGGGCGGCGGTCGCACCGTTGGCGCGGGCCTGGGCGAGGAAGTCATGGCCATCCACTCGGCTGCCGGGCAGCGCCACGAACAGCGCACCAGGGCGCACCGCACGGGCGTCGATACTGACACTGTCGAAGCTGGCATCGCTGCCATTGAGTGCAGCGTTGAGCGGTTTGAGCAAATCCGACAGGCGCATGGCTTCAAGCATGCTGATCCTCCCGGTACTGCAAGGCGCGTTCGGCCTGTTCGATATCGCTGAAAGGGTGACGCACCCCATGAATCTCCTGATAGGTTTCGTGGCCCTTGCCAGCCAGCAGGATCACATCCCCCGGCTCGGCACGGGCGATAGTCTGGCTGATGGCCTCGGCACGGTTGGCTATGACTGTGACCCGCTGTGGTTGTTCAATACCGGCGCGGATTTCCTCGATGATCGCGACGGATGGCTCGGTACGCGGATTATCATCGGTCACCACCACCTGGTCGGCGCCCTGCTCGGCGATGCGTCCCATCAGCGGACGCTTGCCGCGATCACGGTCACCACCACAGCCGAACACGCAGATCAGCCGCCCGGCCACATGGGCGCGCAAAGCAGCAAGTGCCTTTTCCAGGGCGTCCGGGGTATGGGCATAGTCAATCACTACCAACGGCTGGCCGTTGCCACCCAGGCGTTGCATGCGGCCATCCGGCGGCAGCAGCTCGCCGAGCAGCTCGGCAACCTGGTCCAGGGATATCCGCAGGGCCAGCAAAGCGCCAGCGACCGCCAGCAGATTCGACAGGTTGAATGTGCCGAGCAGCGGGCTGCGCAGGTCGATGCTACCGGCGGGAGTATGCAGTCGCGCTTTGATACCTTCGGCGTCGAAGCGGATATCGCTGCAATGCAGGTCGGCCGCCTCGTCGCTCACGCTGTAGGTAGCAACCGGTACCGGGCAATTGGCCGCCAGTTGTCGGCCGAAGTCGTCATCGAGGTTGATGACAGCAGTCCGCGACTGACCGAACAAGCGGGCCTTGGCCGCACCGTAGCTGGCCATGTCGCCGTGATAATCCAGATGATCGCGACTCAGGTTGGTGAACACACCGACCTCGAACTGCAATGCAGCCACCCGGCCCTGCTGCAATGCATGGGACGACACTTCCATACTGACCCGCTGAGCGCCCTGATCACGCAGCGATGCCAGCTGCTGTTGCACCGCCAGCGCATCGGGAGTGGTCATGCCATGGTCGAGCAAGGCTCCCGGCAGGCCACTGCCGAGGGTGCCGATGACACCGCACGGCTGGCCCAGACGGTTCAACGCCTGGGCCAGCATCTGGCTGACACTGGTCTTGCCATTGGTGCCGGTAATACCGATCAATCCCAGGCTATCCGCCGGTTGACCGTAGAATCGTCCGGCAATGGCGGACAGCTCATTCGCCAGTTGTACAACCGGCAGCGTGGGAATATCGGCGTCGCAGCTAAAGCCATCGCCGGCCTCATAGGCCACCGCGGCGGCACCAGCAGCAATGGCTTGCTGGATATGCTGACGGCCGTCGTGGCGTTGCCCCGGCATGGCCAGGAACAGGAAGCCCGGCGCCACCTTGCGACTATCCAGGGTCAGACCGGCAATCTCTACCGGTGCGCCCTGCCACTGGGGAATGAGGTGCTGGAGCTGCATCATCCGCGCTCCTCCCCGGCATCCACGGTCGGCAACTCGACCTGTTGCATCTCGGCCAGATTGTCCGGAGCGATATTCAGCAGGCGCAGGGCGTTGGACATCAAGCCGCTGAACACCGGTGCCGCGACCAGGCCGCCGTAATAGCCGCCCTTGGTCGGTTCATCGATGACCACGGCAATGGCGATGCGCGGATCGGTACTGGGGGCGAAGCCGGCAAACAGCGAACGGTAGGAGTCTTCCTTGTAGCCCTTGCTGCCGACGCTGGTCTTGCGCGCCGTACCACTCTTGCCGGACACGTGGTAACCAGGCACTTGGGCCCGAAACGTACCGCCCGGCAATTCGATCACCTGCTGCAACATGCCCTGTACAGTCAGGGCCACGTCCTCGGGAATCATCTGCTGGGTGCCCGGCTTCTCGTTGATGCGCAGCAGCGACATTGGCGCCTTGCGTCCATCATTGGCGAGAATCGCGTAGGCCTGGGCCATCTGCATGGTGGTCACCGAGAGGCCATAACCGTAGGACAACGCGGCGGTTTCAGCCTGGCGCCACTCGCGGTAGCTCGGCAGGTTGCCGACCCGCTCGCCGGGGAAGCCCAACCCGGTATATTGGCCGAAACCGACATTCTGCATGGTTTCGCGCAGCGCGGGGCCACCGATATCGAAGGCGATCTTGCTCATGCCAACGTTACTGGACTTGAGCAGAATACCGGTCAGATCGAGTACGCCGCCCGGCGCCCGGGACACGTCACGAATGGTATAGCGCCCGATACGCAGAGTGCCGGGGTAGACATTGACCTGATCGGTGGGTGACCAGCGACCGGATGCCAGCGCGGCGCTCATGGAGATCGGCTTGACCGTGGAACCGGGCTCGAACACATCGATCAGCGCGCGATTACGCATCATGTCCGGCTTGAGGTTGGCGCGGTTGTTGGGGTTGTAGGTGGGATGGTTGACCATCGCCAGCACTTCGCCAGTGCGCACGTCGAGCATGACGATGGAGCCGGCCCGCGCCTCGAATTCCTGCAGCGCTTCGCGCAGTTGACGGTGCGCCAGATACTGCAGGCGCAGGTCGATGGACAGCGCCAGGTCATTGCCCGGGCGGGCATTCTTGACCACCTGCACATCCTTGATCAGCCGGCCGCGCCGGTCCTGCAATACTTGGCGCTTGCCCGGCAGGCCTTCCAGCCAGTGGTCATAAGCCAGCTCGACACCTTCCTGACCCTTCTCATCCACGTTGGTGAAGCCGACCAGATGGGCCGCCACTTCTCCCGCCGGATAAAAGCGTCGATATTCCTCGATGCTGTAGACACCCGGCACCTTGAGCGCCATGACCGCTTCGCCAGCCGCCGGCACCATGCGTCGACGCAGGTAGATGAATTCCTTGTCGGCATTGCTCTGCAGGCGCTGACTGAAGGTGGACAGGTCAGTACCCAGCGCCTCGGCCAGCGCAGGCCACTGTTGCTGCTGGTTGATCAACTGGGACGGATTGGCCCAGATGGTCAAGACCGGCGTGCTCACTGCCAGCGGCTCACCATTGCGGTCGGTAATCTGCCCACGGTGGGCGGGAATGGGTACGTGGCGCACGCTGCGCTTGTCGCCCTGGTTCTTGAGGAAGCCCTCGTCCAATACATGCAGTTCGACAATGCGCCAGGTCACCGCCACGCAGCACAGTCCGAGCAACGCGATGACCAGCCGGAAACGCCAGGGATAGAGACTGCCATTGGGCTTGAGGGCAAATTTCTTCATGGCTGCACCAGAATCACTTCGTTGGGCTCGGGAACCCGCATGCCCAGCTGGCGGGTCGCAATCGTCTCAACCCGGCTGTGCGCCGTCCAAGTGCTCTGCTCGAGGATCAACCGACCCCACTCTGCCTGCGCCTTCTCGCGCTGGGTCATCTCGGCTGCCAGTTCATTAAGCAACTGACGGCTCCAATGTGCGCTGTAGGGTACCGCCAGCGCACTACCCAGAATCAGGATCCAGACCGTAAGCAACCAGCCGCTGCCGGCGGGGAGGCCGGAACGGGTCTGGTTGGTGGCGGACTGGGTCTGTTCGCTCATCTGTGTTTCTCCGCCACGCGCAATACCGCACTGCGGGCGCGTGGGTTGGCGGCGACTTCGTCAGCCGATGGTTTGATGGCTTTGCCGATCAGTTTCAGACTGGTGTGAATATCTGCATCACGCACCGGCAGTCCACGGGGCAGTGGCGCACCTTTGGCTTCGCGGCGCATGAACTGCTTGACCTGACGATCCTCCAGCGAATGGAAGCTGATGACGGCCAGACGGCCGCCCGGCGCCAACACCTCGAGGGCGGCGCGCAGGCCGTCAGCCAGATCTTCCAACTCGCGGTTGATGAAGATGCGGATCCCCTGGAAAGCGCGGGTAGCCGGATGCTTGTGCTTTTCCCAGGCGGGGTTGGCAACCTTGATCACTTCAGCCAGGTCCGCGGTACGGGTGAACGGCTGCTCGGCGCGACGGTTGACGATAGCCCGGGCCATGCGGCGGGAGAAACGCTCCTCGCCATATTCCCAGAGCACAGTGGCAATGTCGGCTTCGTCAGCGCTGTTGATCCAGTCGGCGGCGCTCTGGCCGATATCAGGATTCATGCGCATATCGAGCGGGCCGTCGTTGAGAAAACTGAAGCCACGCAGCGGGTCATCCAGCTGCGGCGAGGACACGCCCAGGTCCAGCAACACGCCATCGATACGGCCATGCAAGCCGCGCTCGCGCAGCTCTTCGGCCATATCGGCAAATGAACGTTGTACAACGACAAAGCGGCCATCTTCGGCCGCCAGCTGTTTCCCGACCCGTATTGCCTCCGGGTCCTTGTCGAAGCCGAGCAGCCGCCCCCCTTCGGCCAGTTGCTGGAGAATGGCGCGGCTGTGCCCGCCGCGGCCGAAAGTGCCATCTATATAGGTGCCTTCCGGTCGAACCGCCAGTCCTTCCAGCGCTTCGTTCAGCAGTACACTGACATGTTTCAATTCGGTCTGCTGATTCATAGGCTCAGTGAATGCAGTTCTGCCGGCAGCTCGCCGACATCCTGCTCTTCTTCCAGATAAGCTGCGGTGGTGGCCTGCCAGACCTCTTCACTCCACAGCTCGAATTTGCTCAATTGACCTACCAGCATGACTTTCTTGTCCAGGCCAGCGTGATCGCGTAACAGCGGCGGCACGACAAAGCGGCCATGGCTGTCCAGTTCTATTTCGTTGGCATTACCGATCAGCAGGCGGTTGAGCCGCTTGACCGCCGGATGCATGTTCGGCGCCTTGCGCAACTGCTGCTCGACGGCTTCCCACTCGTGCATCGGGTAGATCCACAGGCAACGTTCTTCGAGGGCAATGGTCGCGACCAATTGACCGCCACAGGAGTCCAGCAGACGGTCACGATACCGGGCAGGCATCGCGAGTCGCCCCTTGGCGTCCAGATTGATGGCGTTCGCTCCACGAAACACGTTTTGTTATTCCTCTGATGAGACCACTGTTGTGACAACGCCAAACCCAAAAAAATCCACTTTCACCCACTTCACCCCACTTTCGCACACTATAGAAAGGCGGCCAAACAGCGTCAAGTCACCAATTCAGAGAAAAAGCCTTATATGGCGAGGGTTTAGCGGCAATAAGGAAGGAAAACCGTCCGTCGGGCCAGAACTATTCAGAGATAAGAGAAGAAATAACAAAGACATGCTCATGCAACTTAATGTTGAACATGAGGTTTGCGGAGGTGTTTTTCAGAAGAGAAGAAAAATCTTGCTGCGGGAAAAAATAGGAGTTGGCCTGTAAGCCGGGTTCTGTCGAGAACAGTCATTCCTCTGCGACAGCCATCACTGACTGCCTGTAGCAACCTACCCGAACCCAGTGCGGGCCGCACCATAGGGTTCCTATTTGGTCTTGCTCCGAGTGGGGTTTACCATGCCACGAACTGTTGCCAGTCGCGCGGTGCGCTCTTACCGCACCCTTTCACCCTTACCGGCGCTTGCGCGCTTAGGCGGTCTACTCTCTGCTGCACTTTCCGTAGGCTCACGCCTCCCAGGCGTTACCTGGCACTCTGCCCTGTGGAGCCCGGACTTTCCTCCATACCGCCAAAGCGATACAGCGACTGTTCGGCCAACTCCTGGGCGCAAGATTAGCCCGGTTGCTGGCTGACAGCAAGCGCTGATCGCTCAAGAACGGGGATTTTCCCGCGGCCTCGACGCCACCAAACCAAGCCGTTCAGGTCAGGCATTCTTGCCCAGAGCCAACTGATACAGCCGGTTCTTCTTCAGCCCGGTGATCTGCGCCGCCAGTGCCGCCGCCTGTTTCACCGGCAACTCTGCCAGCAGGATATCCAGCACCCGCTCGGCAGCCGGGTCCAGCGCATCGCCGTCGTCCGGCTGCGGCGCACCTTCGACAATCAGCACACATTCCCCCCGCTGCTGGTCTGCATCGGCGCGCACCCACTCCACCAGCTCGGCCAGCGGCGCACCCTTGATGGTTTCGAAGGTCTTGGTCAGCTCCCGCGCCAACACCACCTGACGCTCCGGCCCCAGCAGCTCCAGCAGATCTTCCAGGCATTCAAGCAGCCGATGCGGTGCCTCATAGAGCATCCAGGTGCGCTGCTCCGTCGCCAACCCCTGAATGCGCTGGCGGCGACCATGGGACTTGGCCGGCAGAAAGCCTTCAAAGGCAAAACGGTCCGATGGCAGGCCCGCTGCACTCAACCCGGCGATCAAAGCACAAGCGCCGGGCACCGGGCAGATGCGTACCCCTGCCTCCCGCGCCAGGCGCACCAGATGAAAGCCCGGATCGGAGATCAGCGGCGTGCCAGCATCGGAAATCAGCGCCAGGTCTTCGCCGGCCAGCAGGCGCTCGACCAGCCGCTGGCTCTTGCCCCGCTCATTATGATCATGGCAGGCGGTGGTCGGCGTCTGGATATTGAAATGTTGCAGCAGCCGGCCGCTGTGCCGGGTATCCTCCGCGGCGATCAGGCTGACCGCATTGAGGATATCCAGCGCCCGTGGCGTCATGTCCTGCAGATTGCCGATCGGGGTAGCGACGATATACAAGGTACCGGTAGTGACAGCCATGACGAATCCTGTGACGAGTTTGTCGCACATTGTACAGGACGTGACCAGGTTCCACCCAAGCGCATGGCGGGGAGCACGGGCCTTGGTTACAATGCAGGTCAATTGCTCACGCGCCACAAGGTACCCTGCCTGATGCTCCGCATGAATCGTCTGCCGCTTGCCGGCCTGCTGCTGGCTTCGCTGATTGCCGGCTGCTCCTCGACTCCCCGTCAGTTGTCGGAACTGCCCGCTACCACCGACTCCCCTATCGAGGACATTCTCCGCCAGGCCGAACGCCGCTCCGGTGCCGAAGCACACCTGCTGCGCCTGCATGCGGCCCAGACCGCTCTGAACCGCAATCAATTCGATCAGGTGCGCAGCATTCTCGCAATGATCCCGCAGAGCGACCTGCCACTGGACCAGCAACAGCGCTTCAGTGAACTGCAGGCGCGCAGCGAACTGGCGCTGGACCAACCGGCTGCCGCGCTGCGTGCCCTGCGTCACCCGTCGCTGCAACAGCTCGACAGCCTGACGCCCGAAGCGCAACTGGATATCCAGCTGCTGCGCGCGCAAACCATGGCCGCCGCCGGTGAGCATTTGAGCGCGGCTCAGGAGCGCGTCTTTATTCACAATCTGCTGCCTGCCCACGCCCAGCAGGACAACTTGGCGCAGATCTGGACCAGTCTGAATCAGGCACCGACCGAGCAATTGCGCGAGGCTTCCACTACCGCCAGCGGCGACCTGGCTGGCTGGCTGGAGCTGGCGCTGATCGTACGCGACCATGGCAATCTGGATTTGCAGGTCCATGCCATGCAGCAATGGCAGGACCGGCATGCCAGCCATCCGGCGGCGGTCACACCACCCGAGGCCATCAGCCGGCTGCTCGAACTGCACGCCGAGCGCCCACAACACATCGCTCTGCTACTGCCGTTCGCGGGCGGATTGGCCGCCGCCGCCGATGCTCTGCGTGACGGCTTTCTCTCCGCCCAGTACCACGCTTACAGCGAAGGCCTGACCCAGCCCCGGATCAGCCTGTATGACAGCGGCGCCTACGGCAATCTGCTGCAGTTCTACCAGCAGGCCCAGGCCGATGGCGTGCAATGGGTCGTCGGCCCGCTGGATCGTCAGCAGGTCGGAGCCCTGGCCGCCCTACCCGAACTGCCGCTGCCGACCCTGGCGCTGAATTATGCCGACTCCACCGCCACGCCACCGCCCGGACTGTTCCAGTTCGGCCTGGCCCCGGAAGATGAAGCCCGTTCCGCTGCGTTGCAGGCCTGGCAGGATGGACATCGACAGATGGCAATTCTGGCCAACCGCGATGACTGGAGCCAGCGCTCGGCGCGTGCCTTCGCCGACCACTGGCAAGAACTGGGCGGCCTGCTGGTTGGCCACGAAACCATCGACGAACCGGCACGCATCTCCGGGCAGATCGCCGACCTGCTGCAAGTGCGCGAAAGGCAACAAGCCAATCAGGACGTGCAGGGCGGCCTCGGCGACGTCGGGGTGACACAACCCGCACCACGGCCGGACCTGGACGCCCTGTTCCTGGCCGCCGACCCACTGCAGGCCCGCCAGATCAAGCCGACTCTGGTATTCCAGTATGCCGGCGACCTCCCGGTGTATGCCGCCTCCCGCGCCTATCGGCTATCTCTCAATGGCGAGCCGAACCCCGATATCGACGGCATCATGATTGCCGAAATCCCCTGGCTGCTGACCCGCGCCGACCCGCTCTACCAGCCGGTGGTAGACAACTGGCCGACGGCGGCCGGTCCCATGGGCCGGTTGTATGCCATGGGCGTGGATGCCCAGCGCATTTTCAGTCGCCTGCTGCAGATGCAGGAGCAGCCTGACACCCGCATCGACGGCGCCACCGGCACCCTGTCTCTGGATGGCAATGGCCGGGTTCTACGGGTCCTGCCCTGGGGCGAGATGGTCGATGGCCAGCTGCAACCGATAATGGAATCCCCGTTACTGCTGCAATGACTCAACTGACCGACAAGCAGCGCACCGGCAACCAGGCCGAGCGCGCCAGCGAACGACTGCTGATCAGCGCCGGGCTGCGCCTGCTCGCCCGTAATTACCGCTGCAAACAGGGCGAGCTGGATCTGGTCATGCGCGATGCGGATACAGTAGTATTCGTCGAAGTGCGCTACCGGCGACGAAACCAGTGGGGCGATGCGGTAGAGACCGTGGACTGGCGCAAGCAGAAACGCCTGATTGCTGCCGCCCATCACTACCTGCTGACCCATCCCCACCTGGTCAACCAGTCCTGTCGCTTCGACGTTGTCGCGGCTACCGGCGATCCCGCGGACCCGGCCTCATACCGATGGATCCGAGAAGCCTTCACCTGCTAGCGAGTTCTTCTTATGGACATGCAACACCGTATCAGACAGCTGTTCACCGACAGCATTGAAACCAAGACCCGTGCCATGGATGTACTGGGGCCAAGCATCGAGCAAGCCAGCCAGCTGATGGTCAGCTGCCTGCTGAGTGAGCGCAAGATCCTTACCTGTGGTAACGGCGGCTCCGCCGGCGATGCCCAGCACTTTTCTTCCGAACTGCTCAATCGCTTCGAGCGCGAGCGTCCCAGCCTGCCGGCCATCGCCCTGACCACCGACAGCTCGACCATTACCTCGATCGCCAACGATTACAGCTACGACGAAGTCTTTTCCAAGCAGATTCGCGCCTTGGGACAGCCCGGCGACGTGCTGCTGGCGATCTCCACCAGCGGCAATTCCGGCAACGTCCTGCAGGCCATCCAGGCAGCCCATGACCGCGACATGCTGGTAGTGGCACTGACCGGGCGTGATGGCGGCGGCATGGCATCGCTGCTGCTGCCCGAAGATGTGGAAATCCGCGTACCAGCCCGCTCCACCGCGCGTATCCAGGAAGTCCACCTATTGGCGATCCACTGCCTGTGTGATCTGATCGATCGGCAACTGTTCGGGAGCGAAGAATGATCCGCCTGACCGCCGTGATCCTGGCGGTGACCCTGACTGGTTGCAGTGGCGTGCTGACTGCGACCCGGGAGAACCCCATCAATCACAATTACGGCACCCGCACTTTGGGTAGCAGTATCGATGACCAGTTGATCGAAACCAAAGCCCGCGTCAATGTCGCCAAGGCTCACCCCGACCTGGAAAGCCAGGCCCGCTTCGATGTGGTGAGCTACAACGGCGTGGCCCTGCTCACCGGCCAGGTTCCGCGGGCCGAGCTGCGTGAAGTGGCAGGCAATGCAGTGAAACAGGTGCAACGAGTCAAGGTGGTGCATAACGAGCTGACAGTGGGGCCCAAACTGTCATTGCTGGCGCGCAACAATGACGCCCTGATCACCTCCAGCAGCAAGACCCGCATGCTGGCCGACAGCAACATACCCGGGCGCCGCGTCAAGGTCGTCACCGAGGCCGGTGCGGTCTATCTGATGGGCCTGGTCACCCATGCGGAGGCCAATGCCGCCGTGGCTGCGGTGCAGCAGGTCGGCGGCGTGCAGCGCATAGTCAAGCTGTTCGAATATATCGACTGAATGAAAAACGGCGATGCCTTTTGGGGCATCGCCGCTGTATTTATCAGTTACTGCTTACTTGACCACCTTCAATGACGGCCGGCCAGCTGGCTTCGGCGAGTCTTCCGGCGGAGTATCGCCATCCGGCGGCGGCGTTTCGGTCTCGATCTCGAAGACCATGCCCTGGCCGTTCTCCCTGGCGTAAATTGCCATGACCGCGCCCATAGGGATCCAGACTTGCTGGGCCACCCCACCGAAACGCCCATCGAAACAGACCCGCTCGTTATCCATGTCCAGATGCCGGATAGCACTGGGCGACAGATTGAGCACAATCTGCCCCCCTTCCACGAAGCCTTCTGGCACCACGGTGCCCGGATAATCAGCGTTGACCAGCACGTAGGGAGTGCTGTCGTTATCCAGAATCCACTCGTACAGTGCCCGGACCAGATAGGGACGGCTTGAGCTCATGCGCACCATGCTCACTCCTGTGCTGTAAAGATGAATGGCGGGTTACTGCATATCCCGTTCAGCGGCAGACAGGCTGCCGATAAAACCTTCACGCTGGAAGATACGTTCCATGTAGTCCTGCAGCGGTTTGGCCTGGCGCGGCAGTTCAATCCCCAGCATGGGCAGACGCCATAGGATCGGCGCCAGACAGCAATCGACCAGACTGAATTCGTCACTCATGAAGAAGGGCATCTCGGCAAATACCGGCGCCACGCCTGTGAGACTTTCCCGCAGCTCCTTGCGCGCCTTGGTGACAGCTGCGGCAGGGCTTTTCGGGTTGCTGAGGACATCCACCAGCACGCTCCAGTCCCGCTGGATACGGTACATCAGCAGACGGCTGTTGGCTCGCGCCACCGGGTATACCGGCAACAGCGGCGGATGGGGGAAGCGCTCATCAAGATATTCCATCATGATGTTCGGCTCGTACAACACAAGATCCCGATCAAGCAGCGTAGGCACCGTATTATAGGGGTTGGCCTCCGCCAGCTCCTGCGGATGGTTGTCCGGCTCGACATTGACGATGTCGACGGTCACCCCTTTTTCTGCCAGCACAATGCGCACCCGATGACAATACTGGTCGGTCGGATCGGAAAAGAAAGCCATCGAAGAACGCTTGTTGGCGGTAACACTCATATATCAACCCTCATCCTGTGGCGATTACGGTAAAGCGCCCGCGGATGGTCAGCATAGCGAAACGCTGGCCAGGCCTTTATCGAAAGCGAGCATTATACCCCAGAAACAACAACGCGCCCCAAAGGGGGCGCGTGTTTTGCTTCGGACAGACCGGAATCAGTGCACATCTCTCCAGAATTCGCGCTTCAGCAAATAGGCGAAGACGAACAGGATGGCCAGATACAGCAGCACGTATACACCGATGCGATGACGGGTTTCCTTGATCGGGTCAGCTGAATAGCTGAGGAAGGCGACCAGATTGCGCACCGTGGTATCGAACTCTTCCTCGGTTTGCGTACCGGTATCTTCAACCACGGTCAGAACATCACACTGCTCTTCCAGCATCGGCTCACCAGTCAGGGTGTCACGCACGATGCTGTTGCCATCCTTGACCGGCATCGGCTTGCAGCCCTTGACCTGGCGACCCTGCAGTTCAGCCAGAACGTTCGGCATCCCCACGTTGGCGAAGACAGTATTGTTCCAACCCAGCGGACGGGACGGATCCTCATAGAAGCCGCGCATATAGGAGTACAACCAATCCTCGCCACGCACACGGGCAACCATGGTCAGATCCGGCGGCGCAGCACCGAACCACACCTTGGAATCTTCCGGACGCATGCCGATTGTCATGTGCTCGCCATACAGAGTGCCTTCGCTGAACACCAGGTTTTCCATCATCAACTCTTCAGGAATACCCAGATCGGTCGCAACACGCTCGTAACGCTGGTACTGGGTCGAGTGGCAACCCATGCAGTAGTTGACGAAAGTGCGGGCACCGTCTTGCAGGGACGCCTTGTCCGACAGGTCGATATTGGCTTTATCCAGCGGCACGCTGGGGCCGGCAGCCAAAGCAAAGCCCGGCAGCAACGCAAACATCAAAGCAATCAATTGTTTTTTCATCAGCCAGTAACCCTCTCCGGAACCGGTTTGGTCTTCTCCATACGGGTGTAGAACGGCATAAGGATGAAGAAGGCAAAATACAGAACGGTGCACACCTGCGACAGCAAGGTACGACCCGGTGTTGCGGGAATGGCACCCAGCACACCCAGGATCACGAAGCTGACACAGAAAATCACCAGCCACAGCTTGCTCATCCAGCCCTTGTAGCGGATCGATTTGACCGGGCTGCGATCAAGCCAGGGCAATACGAACAGCACGGCAATCGCGCCGCCCATCGCCAACACACCCGGGAATGCGGAACCAGCAATAGCAGGCACGGCGCGCAGGATGGCGTAGAAGGGAGTGAAGTACCAGACCGGTGCAATGTGGTCAGGCGTCTTCAGCGGGTTGGAGATTTCAAAGTTCGGCTTCTCCAGGAAATAACCACCCATTTCCGGGAAGAAGAACACCACGGTGCAGAACACGAACAGGAAGACCACCACGCCGACGATGTCCTTGACGGTGTAGTAAGGGTGGAACGGGATACCATCCAGCGGGATACCGTTTTCATCCTTCAGCTTCTTGATTTCGATACCATCGGGGTTGTTGGAGCCGACTTCATGCAACGCGATGATATGCAGGACCACCAGGCCCAGCAGCACGATCGGCACAGCGATCACATGCAGCGCGAAGAAGCGGTTCAGGGTAATCCCGGAAATCAGGTAGTCACCGCGCACCCATTGAGCCAGATCCGGACCAATGAAGGGGATCGCACCGAACAACGAGATGATCACCTGGGCACCCCAGTAGGACATCTGCCCCCAGGGCAGCAGGTAACCCATGAAGGCTTCGGCCATCAGCGCCAGATAGATCAGCATACCGAAGGTCCAGACCAGCTCACGGGGCTTGCGGTAGGAGCCATACATGATGCCGCGCAGCATGTGCAGATAGACCACCACAAAGAACGCGGAAGCGCCGGTGGAGTGCAGATAGCGCAGCAGCCAACCGTACTCCACATCACGCATGATGTATTCGACCGAGGCGAAGGCGCCTGCGCCGGAGGGCTCGTAGCTCATCGTCAGCCAGATACCGGTGATGATCTGGTTGACCAGCACCAGCAGCGCAAGCGAGCCGAAGAAGTAGAAGAAGTTGAAGTTCTTCGGTGCGTAATACTTGCTCAGGTGGTCTTCCCAGACCTGAGTGACGGGCAAACGTTCGTTGACCCAGTTAAGCAGCTTGCTCATCAGGCTGTCTCCTCATCCACACCGATGATGATGACGTCATCGGACTCATAGGTATGCGGTGGCACGGGGAGGTTCAGCGGGGCAGGCATACCCTTGAACACACGACCGGACATATCGTAGAACGAGCCATGGCAGGGACAGAAGTAGCCACCCTTCCAGTCAGCTCCCATGTCAGCGGCGCCAACTTCCGGCTTGAACAACGGCGAGCAGCCCAGGTGTGTGCAGATACCCAGCACAACCAGCAGCTCGGGCTTGATGGCACGGGTCTTGCCGTCTACATACTCCGGCTGATCGGACGACTCGGAATTGGGGTCGGCTACGACGCTGTCCATTTCATCCAGCAACGCCAGGGCTTCCGGTGTTCTGCGCGAGATGAAGATCGGCTGGCCGCGCCACTCGGCAACAATCTGTTGGCCCGGCTCGATCTTACTCACATTCACCTTAACCGGCGCACCTGCCGCCTTGGCTCTTGCGCTTGGGAACCATGACCCCACAAAGGGCACAGCAACCCCCACTACACCAGCAGCACCCACCACACTCGTGGCTGCTACCAGGAAGCGACGCCGGCCGTTATTTACGCCGTCATTACTCATCCAGTCGTCTCCCATCAGCTAATTCAGCCCTTTGAAACAAGGGCTTTTCAAGTTTTTAACTGCCTGCACAAAATGAAACAGATGGTAATGAAAAAGCCCCATCATGACAAGGCGATCTCCATTAACCAAGCATCTGCGAAGTTTACCCCAAGCGAGGCGCGACGGGCGTTCCGGATGCGCCCCTGAATACGTGACACCTTGTCGCAGATACAGAAACGCCCGGGTTCCTGTGAAGGAAACCGGGCGTTTTCGAGGCCGCAGCCTGAAGACTTAGCGCTTGGAGTATTGCGGACGCTTACGCGCTTTACGCAGACCCACTTTCTTACGCTCGACTTCACGTGCATCACGGGTTACGAAGCCGGCTTTGCGCAGCTCGCTACGCAGAGTCTCGTCGTAATCCATCAGCGCACGGGTGATACCGTGACGGATAGCACCAGCCTGACCGGAAATACCACCACCTTGAACGGTGACGTAGACGTCAAACTTCTCGGTGCTGTCGGTCAGCTCGAGCGGCTGACGAACCACCATGCGGGCAGTTTCGCGACCGAAGAAGGTCTCGATGCTGCGGTTGTTGATGGAGATGTTGCCAGTACCCGGACGCAGGAAGACCCGAGCGGTAGCGGTTTTACGGCGGCCAGTGCCGTAGTTCTGTGTAACCGACATAGTGAGCTCCTGTTAGATCTTCAGTTCTTGGGGTTGCTGAGCAGTATGCGGGTGAGCAGCACCGGCATACACTTTCATCTTGCGATACATCGCACGACCCAGAGGATTCTTGGGCAGCATGCCCTTGACTGCGATCTCGATGATACGCTCAGGAGCGCGCAGGTTGAGCTTCTCGAAATTGATCGACTTGATACCGCCCGGGAAACCGGAGTGGCTGTAGTAGATCTTGTCCTGAGCCTTGTTGCCGGTCACGTGGATTTTTTCGGCATTGACGATCACGATGTAATCACCAGTGTCCACGTGCGGGGTGTACTCAGGCTTGTGCTTGCCGCGCAGGCGGGAAGCAACTTCGGTAGCCAGACGACCAAGGGTCAGACCAGTGGCATCTACTACGTACCAGTCGCGTTTTACTGTTTCCGGTTTGGCGCTGAAGGTTTTCATTAAATCCTAGCCTCAGAGGCCGCTCTTATATTGAAGAGGGCGAATCTTACAGAATGATATGTGTTTTTACAAGCCAACAAAGCCTAGACAGACACTCAGTGGGGGCTCTGTGGGTCTGGGTGGCATCTGCGCTGTAACAACAACGACAGGCTAGGCATCCTGTCGAAAGTGGCGGGCATTATGCCAACGTGGTAGAAAATTACAACCCTTAATGTTGAACCATCACCAGCCGCACCAGACATTCCTGGCATTATTGGCCACATGACCAATAATGGCGGTTCATTTCCTGATCGGGAGCCATCACATGCTATACCGCCCCCTCGGCAGCAGCCCCCTGAAAGTGAGCGCCCTGTGCCTGGGCACCATGACCTGGGGCGAACAGAACACCCAGCGCGACGCCTTCGCCCAGATCGACCGAGCACGGGACGCCGGCGTCAATTTCATCGACTGCGCCGAGATGTATCCGGTACCGCCGCGCGGCGAGACCTATGGTTCGACCGAAACCATCATCGGCCAGTACCTGCGCGAACGAGGCCAGCGTGACAACTGGGTGCTGGCCAGCAAGATTGCCGGCCCGAGCCGCGACATGCAGCATATCCGCGGCGGCCAGACCCGCTTCAATCGCCACCATATCACCGCCGCCCTGGATGCCAGCCTGCAGCGTTTACAGACTGATTATCTGGATCTTTATCAATTGCACTGGCCCGACCGCAACACCAACTTCTTCGGCAAGCTCGGCTACCAGCATGATCTGGAGGAACAGATCACGCCGATTGAAGAATCGCTGGAGGTGCTGGATGAGTTGGTGCGGGCTGGCAAGATCCGCTATATCGGGCTGTCCAACGAAACCCCTTGGGGCACCAGTCGCTTTCTGCAGTTGGCAGAAGCCCGCGGCTGGCCGCGGATCGTGTCAATCCAGAATCCCTACAATCTGCTCAATCGCAGCTATGAGGTCGGGATGGCCGAAATATCGATACGCGAGCAGGTCGGCCTGCTCGCCTACTCGCCACTGGCCTTCGGTACTCTCACGGGCAAGTACCTGAATGGCCTGCGACCGGAGAAAGCACGCCTCACGCTGTTCAGCCGCTTCAGCCGCTATACCAACCCACAGGCCCAGAAGGCCTGCGCCCGCTACGTACAGCTGGCTCGGGACCATGGCATGGACCCGGCACAGATGGCGCTGGCCTTTGTCACCCGGCAACCCTTCGTTACCAGCAATATCATTGGTGCGACCAATATGGACCAGCTGAACCGCAACCTCAGCAGCATCAATATGGGGCTGACGGACAAGATCCTGGAAAGCATCGAGGAAATTCACCGCAGCCAACCCAATCCCGCACCTTAAGCGTCTTCCATAACGACAAAGGGCAGCCACTCGAGCTGCCCTTTTCGTTACGCCGCGTCATCACCAGCTCAAGGCTTGTGCGGCCGAGCCAGAAAATCATGAGACTGCATTTCCAGCAGGCGGCTGAGGGTACGCTGGAATTCGAACTCCAGCCGGCCACCGACATACAGATCCTTGAGTGGCACCTCTGCCGAGACGATCAACTTGACGTTGCGATCATAGAACTCGTCAACCAAATTGATGAAGCGTCGCGCCATGTCGTCCTTGGCCAGATTCATCTGCTCAATATTTGAAATCAGCACCGCCTGGAAGATCTTGCCCAGGGCGATATAGTCGTTCTGGCTGCGCGGCCCGTCACAGAGCTCGCGGAATTCGAACCAGGCGACGTTCTCGTACATCCGCACCGCCTTGACCGCGCGATTCTCGATAGTCAACTCGGCATTATGCTGCACATGCTCCGGCTCCAGCACCAGGCTGTCGAAGCTGCATTGCAAACTGGAGTCCGCTTCCTGACCCAGCGGCCAGTGATACAGATCGGCCTGCTCCAGCGCGCGCAGACGATAGTCCACGCCGTTGTCCACGTTCACCACCTCGGTATGTTCCTTCAGCAGCGCAATGGCTGGCAGGAAACGCGCCCGCTGCAAGCCGTCCTTGTACAGGCCATCAGGTACGATGTTGGAGGTGGCGACCAGGATGACACCGTGATCGAAGAGCTCTTCCATCAGTGTGCCGAGGATCATGGCATCCGTGATGTCAGTGACGAAGAACTCATCGAAACAGATCACCCGCGCCTCATCGGCGAACTTGCGGGCGATGAGCTTCAGCGGATTCTTCTCGCCCTTGAGTTCACGCAGCTCCTGATGGACCCGCTGCATGAAGCGGTGAAAGTGCGTACGCATCTTGCGCTTGATCGGCAAGGCATCGAAGAAGGTATCGACCAGATAGGTCTTGCCCCGGCCGACGCCCCCCCAGAAATACAGACCCTTGACCGGTATGCTGCGCTTGGGACGAAACTTGCCGAACAGGCCGACACTGCGCGGCGGACCCGCTTCGAGAATCTCGTCGTAGAGCCGCTGCAGATGCCTGACTGCATTTTCCTGCGCAGGATCATGGAAAAAGTCCGGACGCTTGAGGTCCGCCTGATAGCGTTCAAGAGGCGTCATGCTGGGTGGGGTCCAGTGAAAAACAGGGGCCCGTACTCTACCTGCCATGCCGCCACTTGGCAATCAGCCAAGCGCCTGCTCCGCCGCCGCTTTCAGCTCCACCAGCTTGCCGTGGAAGAAGTGACTGGTATCGGCGAAGCGTACCACCTCAACATCAGCCTGATCCTCGAATAGCCCGAACACCGCCTCCGGTGCGACTACCTCGTCCGCCTCCCCCATCAGCACCGTGGTCGGCCCCGGCAACGGCAGCAGATCGGCGAAGGGCATGCGCTCAACCGAGGGGGCTACCAGCACTACCCGAGCCGGCCAGTCAGCCTGCTCGCAGGCAGCCGCAGCGGCCACATAACCGCCAAAGGAAAAGCCCATGAGCCACAGGGGCAGATCACCGAACTCCCGCGCCGCCCACTCGATCACCGCCTTGCAGTCGTCGGTTTCACCTACCCCGGCGGCATGCTCACCGCCGCTCTCCCCCACCCCACGGAAATTGAAACGCACTGTATTGGCGTTGAGGTCCCGCGCCGCGCGCATCAATGTGGAGACCACCTTGTTGTGCATGGTCCCGCCATGCAGCGGGTGCGGATGACAGATGATCGCCACCGCCTGCGCCTGCTCGGCACGGGTCACCAGCAGCTCCAGCGCCCCGGCGGGACCATCGATCAGTAATTTGTCTTCAGCGTTGTGCTTCATTCAGTTTCTCCGTGACTGCTGTATTCCCACCTGCGTCGCATAACCTACACTGAAGCTAGTCAGTTCCGGCCCGCAGCAACAGGCGCTAGCCTTGTTTGCGAAATGCCGTTACCGTAGCAGCAGACCCAAGCAGCGCGTTGGCGCCGCACGTTTCAGTTCAATGAGGGACCCAAGGTGGAAACAAGCGAAAACCTGTGGATTGCAATAGCTATCGCCCTGGCAGTGGGCTTCATCGTCGGCATCATTGTAGCCCGTCTGGCGCCACGTATCAGCGGCGGACAGTCATCCAGCACTCAAGCCCAACTGGAGAGCCTGCAGCTGCGCTTCGAAGAATACCAGCAGGAAGTCGCCAGCCATTTCAACACCACTGCCAATCTGGTCACCCGCCTGAACCGCAGCTATCAGGATATCCAGGAGCATCTGGGCCAGGCTGCCGTAGATCTCGCGCCTGACGACATGACCCGGCAACGTCTGTTGGCCGCGCTGGAGCAGGAAAATGACCCGGTCTCCTCTCGCGACCGTATCGAGCCAGTGTTCGACACGCTCGAACCGCCCCGTGACTATGCCACCAAAGCGGACGAAGACCCCGGCATGCTATCCGAAGAATTCGGCGTAAAACGCAAATAAAGCCCGCCCTCGCCGGTGGCGCTAAACGGATTCCTCCATGCCCGATGCCGAACAACGCTTTGTAACCAGATCATCGGACGACCCGTCCCATCTCGTCATACGTGGTGACTGGGTCCTGGAGCACTACGCCGAACTGCGTCAGCTGGTTGGCCGGCTGCGCAACGAGCAATCTGCCGACGTAGAGGCGGACCTGAGCCAGATCGGCAGACTGGATACCGCTGGCGGCCAACTGCTGACCGAGCTGCTCGGCAGCGAGCGCATCCAGACCCTGACCGATGAAGGCGCCAGCCTGCCCGAGGAGCGCCGGGTATTGCTGCGCCGTATCGCCCATAGCCTGCAGCGGGAGCCGCAACCGCAACCGCACCATGGCGCCGTATTCGAACTGCTCGGCAATATAGGCAAGGGCACGCTGGCGTTTCATGACCATGTGCGCACTCTGCTGGGCTTTGTCGGCCTCACCCTCGCCGGGCTGGCCTTCGGTTTGCTGCGCCCTTCAACCTGGCGGCTGACCTCCGTGGTTGCCCAGGTCGAACAGATTGCCCTGAATGCCGTCGGCATCGTCGCTCTGCTTACCTTCATGGTTGGCGCGGTCATCGCCTTCCTCGGCGCCACCGTGCTGGCAGACTTCGGCGCGACCATTTATACCGTCGACCTGATCGCGTTCTCTTTCCTGCGTGAGTTTGCCGTACTCTTGACCGCAATTCTCATGGCCGGGCGTACCGCCAGTGCCTTCACCGCGCAGATCGGTTCGATGAAGGCCAACGAGGAGATCGATGCAATTCGCACGCTCGGCCTCAATCCGCTGCAGATTCTGGTCATCCCCCGCGTCATTGCCATGATGATTTCACTGCCGATCCTCACCTTTATCGGCATGCTGTCCGGCCTGCTCGGCGGCGCCGTGGTCTGCTCGCTGGCGCTGGATATATCCCCGACCATGTTTCTCAGCATCCTGCAGCAGAACGTGGCGGTGCAGCATTTCTACCTGGGCATGGTCAAGGCGCCATTGTTCGCGTTCCTGATTGCCATCATCGGCTGCATGGAAGGCTTCAAGGTCAGCGGCAGCGCCGAGTCGGTCGGCGAGCACACCACGTCCAGCGTGGTGCAGTCGATCTTCGTGGTCATCCTCATGGATGCACTGGCCGCGCTGTTCTTCATGGAGATGAACTGGTGACCGACAAGCAAGCACCATTGGTGGAGATACGCGGCCTGGTCAATCGCTTCGGCAAACAGACCGTACATGACAATCTGGACCTGGATATCCACCCCGGAGAGATTCTCGGCGTGGTGGGCGGCTCGGGCACCGGCAAGTCGGTACTGCTGCGCTCCATCGTCGGCCTGCGGCGGCCCAATGCCGGTAGCGTCAGGGTTTTCGGCAAAGACCTGCAGCAACTGGATGAACAGCAGCGTTCCCAGGTCGAGCGACGCTTTGGCGTACTGTTTCAACGCGGCGCACTGTTCTCCTCGCTGACGGTGACCGAGAACGTCGCCCTGCCGCTGATCGAACATGCCGGGCTCAGCCGCGACGACGCTGAACATCTGGCCTGCATGAAACTGGCGCTGGCCGGTTTGCCGCCCGGCGCCGGTGACAAATTTCCCTCCGAGCTGTCCGGCGGCATGGTCAAACGCGCAGCCCTGGCGCGCGCACTGGCCCTGGACCCGGACATCCTGTTCCTTGACGAACCGACCGCCGGCCTGGACCCCATCGGCGCCGCCGCCTTCGACCAGTTGATTCTCACCCTGCGCGACGCCCTCGGGCTGAGTGTATTTCTGGTCACTCACGACCTGGATACCCTGTACGCTATCTGCGACCGGGTGGCGGTACTGGCGGAGAAGCGCGTCCTGGTCGCCGATACCCTGGAGCGCGTCGCGGCCACCGAGAACGACTGGATCCAGGAGTATTTCCACGGTCCCCGCGGACGCGCCGCAGTAGCGGCCACTGCCAATCAATCCAGCCATCAGCCGGAGTTCCGCTAATGGAAACACGCGCTCACCACGTCATGATCGGACTGTTCACCCTGCTCGCTGGTGTCGGTGCGATTTTCTTTGCCATCTGGATCAGCAACGCCACCACCAGCAAGGACTACCGCTATTACACGGTGGTCTTCCGCGAAACGGTCACCGGCCTGTCCCGCGGCAGCGCCGTGCAATACAGCGGCATTCCGGTAGGTGACATCAGCGAGCTGACCCTCGACCCGAGCGACCCAGGCCAGGTGCTGGCCCGCGTACGGGTGAGCGCCACCGCCCCGGTCACCCAGGATACCAAGGCCAGACTGACCTTCACCGGTATCACCGGCAACTCAGTGATCGAGCTGGTGCCCGGCGACCCGCAAAGCCCATCTCTGGAGAGCGTCGATGGTGAAGAGCCACGCATCTATGCCGTGCCCTCCCCACTCTCCAGCCTGCTGGCCAACGGCGAGGATCTGATGACCAATATCAATCAGTTGGTGATCAGTGCGCGCAACCTGCTGTCGGACGAAAACGCCGAGCGTATCGCCAGCACCCTGGAGTCTATCGATACCGCCGCCAGCAGCCTGTCCAGCCAAGGCGATGATGTAAAAGCCCTGGTCGGCGAGTTGACGCTTGCCAGCCAGCAGGCCGGCGAGCTGATGGGCAGCATCAACACCCTGGTCAATAATCAAGGCAGCCAGACGCTGAACAGCGCCGAGCAGACCCTGGAATCCATCGCCCGCGCCAGCGAAACCCTGGAGAACATGCTGCAGGACAACAGTGAAGCCTTCACCAACGGCATGCAGGGCCTCGGCCAGTTGGAGCCGGCAATCAATGAATTGCGTGGCAGTCTCAACGCGCTGCGCTCGATCACCCGCCGCCTGGAAGACAACCCCGCACGCTTCCTGCTGGGCCGTGACACCTTCGAGGAATACCAGCCATGATCCGCCGCCTGACATCCGTTGCGCTGTTTACCGCTCTGCTGGGGCTTGGTGCCTGCACCGTACTGCCCGAATCCGAAGCCCTGAGCGTCTACCAATTCCCGTCGCCGCCAGCCGGCAGCGCCAGCAGCGAGCCGCGGTTGCCGTTGTCACTGCGGGTGAATACGCCACAGGCCGGCTACGCTTTCAGCGGGCCGCGCATCATGGTGGTCACCGCCGATAACCAACTGCAAAGCTACAAGGGCGTCCGCTGGAGCGATCCCTCACCCCAGCTGCTGCGCGAATACCTGGCGGTATCCCTGCAGCGCTCCGGCGCGCTGAGCAGCGTCACCACCGATGAGCATGCACTGCATGCCGATGTCCATCTGGATACCAACCTGCGCCGCTTCCAACTGAACACCGACGACACCCCCCGGATCGTCATCGAGCTGGATGCCCGCCTGGTCAATCCGGAAAGTCGGCGCATCTATGTCAACCACAGCTTCCTGGTTCAGCAGCCGGTCACCAGCACCCAGATCACCGACGTGGCCCAGGGATATGGCCAGGCGACGGAGGAACTGACCCGGCAATTGCTGGCTTGGACCCGACAGCAATTGGCGCCGCTCTCCCACGACTGAAGCCGTTGCCTCGCCGCATCATGACATTTAGTGATATGGAATCATGCTGGAACAAAAGCGCAACCTGTTGCATGCTTCGGCACACAACAACAAGCTGCGCTGGAGCTCCCGCCAATGAAGACCATCGGCTATGCTGCCCATGATCCGCAATCACCTCTGACGCCCTGGGAATTCGACCGTCGGACGCTTCGTGCCGACGATATCGCCCTGGATATCCTGTATTGCGGGGTATGTCATTCCGACCTGCATATCGCCCGGAACCATTGGGGAGTCACCCGTTATCCACTGGTGCCGGGGCACGAAATCATCGGGCGGGTTATCGCGGTGGGCGAAGAGGTCAGCGGCTACCGGGTGGGTGATCATGTCGCGGTCGGCTGCATGGTCGACTCCTGTCAGCAGTGCGATCAGTGCCACCAGGGTGAGGAACAATTCTGCCGTCAGGGTATGACCAGCACCTATGGCGGTCGTGACCGTATCACCGGCGAACGCACCCAGGGCGGCTATGCCCGTCAGCTGGTGGTGCGGGAGAAATTCGTTCTCAGGATGCCTGACGGCCTGGACCTGGCCCGCGCCGCGCCGTTGTTATGTGCCGGTATCACCACCTACTCTCCACTGCGCACCTGGCAGGTCGGGCCGGGCAGCCGGGTAGCCATCGTCGGACTTGGCGGGTTGGGCCACATGGCCGTCAAGTTCGCCGTGGCCATGGGCGCCCAGGTCACGGTACTTGGCCGCACCGATGCCAAGGCTGCAGATGCCACAGCCTTGGGTGCCACAGCATTCCTGGCCACCAATGATGCCGAGGCCATGGCTGCTGCTCGTGCCAGCTTCGACCTGATCGTGGATACCATCCCGGTCCAGCATGACCTCAAACCCTACCTGCCATTGCTGGACATCGATGGCACCCTGGCGGTAGTCGGCCAGATAGGCCCGGTGGACAGCCTGACCACGGTCCCCCTGATTAGCGGCCGTCGCCGGGTGGCCGGCTCGGCCATTGGCGGCATTGCCCAGACCCAGGAGATGCTCGAGTTCTGCGCAGAGCACAACATCCTGCCCGAGTGCGAAATGATCCCCATGCAGCAAATCAACGAGGCGTTCGACCGCATGGAGGAAGGCGACGTGCGTTACCGATTCGTCATCGACATGGCGTCGCTGGCGTAACCCTCAGCAGATTGAGGGGCTACCGCCCGTCATAACACCAGCAGCAACAGCACCGGCAAGGTCAGCATCGCCAGTAGTGTCTGCAGGGTAATGACCCCCGCCATCAGATGCGCATCGCCGCCGTACTGCCGTGCCAGCACATAGGCAGTGGGCGCGCAGGGCAGCGCAAAAAACAGCACCAAGGTGACCCGCTCCATCGTCGGCATGCCCAGCAGCCCGACCAGCAGCCAGGCCCCCAACGGCATCAAGATCAACCGCACCAGGGTGCTGATCAACAGCGCACGTGTCTCACCGTGCAGATTCTGAGGCTGCAGCGCAGCGCCAACACACAGGAGCCCCAGGGGCAGGCTGCTCGCCGCCAGCAGCGTCAACAGATTATCCATCCCCCCGCCCAACCGCAGGCCGGAGAGATTTGCTGCCACCCCGAGCAAGCAGGCCAGGATCAGCGGGTTCTTCAACAGGATCAGCAGCTGCGCGCGCCGGTTCAGACTCCCCCCCGACGTCAGCGCCTGCACCGACAGGATATTGACCGCCGGCACCGTGATCGCCAGCAACAGCGCCATGAGCGTCAGTCCTTCACCACCAAATAACGCGCCAACGGTAGCCAGGCCGATGTAGGTATTGAACCGCAACGTACTCTGCACGAACACACCAAACCGTGCCGCCGGCCAGTCCAGCCAGCGCCGCAGCACGATCAGCCCCAGCCATGCCACGCCGAGCACCACGCCCACACACAGTGCCACCCGCGCCAGCGCCGGGCTGTTCAACGGCGCTCCGGCCAGACTGCTGAACAGCAGCGCCGGGAACAGTACAAAGTAATTGATGCGCTCGGCACCGGGCCAGAATTCAGCATTGGGAAAGCCCGCCCGGCGCAAGACATAACCGCCCAGAATCAGGGCGAACAGCGGCCAGAGGGAGGCGAGTAACTGGGTCATTCGAGGATATATCCAGATCAGAGACGCGGCAGGCAGGTTACCTGACGAAGGTCATGTCCGACCAGCCCGACGTAGCGCAATACCTTGCCGCCCTTTGATACAGCGGCGCTGCCAGTCATTAAGCCCAGTGCTCGTTGAAACCTACGCCCAAGCTCACTACGACAGTATTTTTTTTGAAGGCTGTCGAAATTATTGTCTGGAAACCGACTACCAGGTAACCAAAAAACAAACAGGAGATGATTATGTCTAGCGAAACCGGCACCGTCCGCCTACACCGCGTATTGGCAGCACCCGTTGAGCGAGTTTACAAAGCGTTTACCGATAAACAGGCATTGGAGTACTGGCTACCGCCCTACGGCTTTACCGGTACGATCCATGAAATGGATATCCGCGTGGGTGGTGGCTACCGTATGTCTTTCACCAATTTCGGTACTGGGGTCAGTCATTCGTTTACCGTTGAATATATCGAGCTGACACCTAACGAACGTATTCGCCATACCGATCGCTTTGACGATGAAAACCTCCCCGGCGAAATGCAAGTTGCCATCGAACTGAAAGCCGTATCCAGTGGCACAGAGATACGCATAGTTCAGGAAGGCATTCCTTCGGTCATCCCCGTTGATAGCTGTTATCTGGGCTGGCAGGAATCACTGGAGCAGCTTGCCCGGCTGGTTGGGCCGGATATCCCCGATCATGGCTGAAAATGATGAATGCCATCATGGCAGAACAATAAAAGCCCGCATGTGAGCTGCACCCCAAAAGTTGGACTCATCCGACCTTTGGGGTGTTTTTCATGGCGAGATATGACGAAGATCTCAAGATAGAGATTACACAGCTTGGTTTGCGATACTGGTATGCGTTATCGCCATAAGCAACTTCAGCAGCGCAGCATGACAAAGTCACTTAGCAGCGTCGTCCGTGTTGGAGGTTTACCGGTAGGCTTGAGGCGATTGCCAAGCCGATATAGGATGCGGTAGGAGATTTTTCCATAGCACCTGCATCGCACTAGGGCTTTTCATGGCTTTGCCGGGGCAGGCCCAGACTTCAGCAGGCGCAGTCGTCTTCGACAACCTGCGCATCTTTAATGGTACCACCTTGACTGAGCCCAAATGATGACGGGAGCAGAAGCCGAAGCGACACGCATGCGCGACCTCACCAGTGTTCACGCTCTGGGTGGCCCGGCATTCGGCCTCAAGATGGCGATCGATAGAGGCGTTATATCCGGGCCACGTATTTGGCCGCCTGGGGCGCCGCGCCATCCCGCATCGATAATAGAACCACGATGATTAAGAATGACTAAAAATCCATACGGTTTGCGAACGTCTTTCTGTCGTTTTGGTCTTATCCTGGGCTCTCTCTTCTTTGCCGCCTCTTTCACACCAAGCCTGATACCCCGTAATTTTGAGATTCAGGGCGCCCTCGCCGGAATTGCCTTCGGTGCTGGATATGGCATTGGCGTCATTCTGAACACGCTGTGGCGTTATCTGGAACTACCGGGACTTGATCGGCGACTTTTAAAATTTGTAAAACCGTTGATTAGCACGATTGTTCTGGCAATTATGCTTTTGGCGCTCTACCACTCGGCAAGCTGGCAAAACTCTGTACGCCATGCTGTCGGCATGGATTCCGTGGATAGCGCCTATCCTTTCAGCGTCACGCTTATCGCCATTCTATGCTTTTTGATTCTCCTTTTTATTACGCGAGGACTGATCATCCTGGGGCGGTCCATCGCAGGTAAGTTCTACAATCGTTTCCCACGCAGAATTTCCATTGTGGCCGGCGCAGTGATTACGATTGCCCTCACGTTTACTTTCGCAAACGGCGTGCTTGTGAAGTACACATTCCGCTTTTTGGATAACTCGTTTCAACGATTTGACGCACTGCTGGAGCCAGATCGTCCGCAACCGCTTATCCCAGAACGGGCAGGCAATCCTTTATCTAAACTTGAATGGCGAAAACTGGGGCGCGCAGGCAGAGAATTCGTGGCATCGGGGCCAAGGGCGGAGGAAATCAGCGCTTTTACACAGCAAAAGTCGTTTGAGCCCATCCGGCTATATGCTGGCTTGCAAATAGCCGAATCTCCCGAGGAAAGGGCTGCCTTACTGCTCGAAGAACTGATCTCGTTAAATGCGTTCGAGCGCCAAGCATTGCTTATTATTACGCCGACCGGAACGGGCTGGGTTGATCCATCAGCCATAGATGGACTTGAATTTCTGCTTAATGGCGATATCGCCAGTGTCGCGTTGCAGTATTCCTATTTAAGCAGCCCTCTTTCACTGTTGTTTCAACCTGAAAGCGGGCTCGCTTCGGCGGAAGCACTGTTCCGGGTGGTTTATGATCACTGGAAAGAGTTGCCTGCAGAACACCGGCCCAAGCTGTATCTTCACGGGCTAAGTCTTGGTGCGCTCAACTCGCAACGTTCGATCACTTTCTTCGATATGCTGGGGGATCCAATCGACGGAGCAGTGTGGAGCGGCCCACCCTTCGCAAGTACAAAATGGCGTTCGCTGACAAACAATCGCGATACGGGTTCGAGCGAATGGCTACCCATTTTTCAAAATGGGCGGTTTATACGTTTTATGAACCAAGATGGAACACCGGAAGGCAATACCGCGCCATGGGGCGACCTGCGCTTCGTCTATCTGCAATATGGTAGTGATGCGATTACGTTTTTCGACAGAAGCCTTCTCTATCGCGAAGCGGACTGGATGAAATCTCCGCGTGCGCCCGACGTATCCCCCTTGCTTCGGTGGTACCCGATTGTCAGCATGCTCCAATTGTTTATCGATATGCCGCTGGCGGACACCGTACCGATGGGATACGGCCATGTTTTTGCCCCCGAACACTACCTGAATGCATGGCTGGAAGTTACCGGTGGTGCAAAGTGGGACACTCAGAAGATCGATACTCTCAAGACGCTCTTAAAACAGCGCAGCTTGCACGCCGATGGGTATGAGCATCGGGGCGGCTAGAACGCATCACGCTTATTCAAGCGGGAATCATCTCCAACCTTGAAATAGTTGGCGCATTCGACAGGAGTGAAAAGCCCAAAATAAAGGCCGCCGCTGTTTCACAGCGGCGGCCTTTATTGAGTCTTAATTTTTAATCCAACTCAACATCTACAAATCAAGCTCACTCCCATTCAATCGTCGCCGGCGGCTTGCTGGAGATATCGTAGGTGACCCGTGACACACCGCTGATTTCGTTGATGATGCGGTTGGAAACGGTTTCTAGGAACTCGTAGGGCAGGTGCGCCCAGCGCGCGGTCATGAAGTCGATGGTTTCTACGGCGCGAAGAGCAATGACCCATTCGTAGCGACGGGCGTCACCGACCACACCGACAGATTTGACCGGCAGGAATACTGCGAAGGCCTGGCTGGTCTTGTGGTACAGGTCAGCCTTGCGCAGCTCTTCGATGAAGATGTGGTCGGCGCGGCGCAGGATGTCGGCGTATTCCTTGCGCACTTCAGCGAGGATACGCACGCCCAGGCCCGGACCGGGGAACGGGTGACGGTAGACCATGTCGTAGGGCAAGCCCAGTTCCAGACCGATCTTGCGCACTTCGTCCTTGAACAGTTCACGCAGCGGCTCGACCAGTTCAAAGGCCATGTCTTCCGGCAAGCCGCCAACGTTGTGGTGAGACTTGATCACATGGGCCTTGCCAGTCTTGGCGCCGGCCGATTCGATCACGTCAGGATAGATGGTGCCTTGGGCCAGGAACCGGACATCCTGCAGCTTGGTCGCCTCCTCGTCGAATACTTCGATGAAGGTGCGGCCGATGACCTTGCGCTTGGCCTCCGGGTCGGTCACGCCGAGCAGGCGGGACAGGAATTTCTCTTCGGCATTGGCGCGAATCACCTTGACGCCCATGTTCTCGGCGAACATGGCCATGACCTGCTCGCCTTCGTGCAGACGCAGCAAGCCGTTGTCGACAAAGACGCAGGTCAGCTGATCGCCAATAGCGCGGTGCAGCAGCGCGGCAACCACCGAGGAATCGACACCGCCAGACAGGCCAAGCAGCACCTTGGCGTCGCCCACCTGGGCACGCACGGTGGCGATGGCATCTTCAACGATGTTGGCCGGCGTCCACAGCGCTTCGCAGCCGCACAGCTCGAGAATGAACCGGGACAGGATCCGCAGCCCCTGCTTGGTGTGGGTCACTTCCGGGTGGAACTGCACGCCGTAGAAATGACGAGCGTCGTCACCCATGGCTGCGATCGCGCAGCTCGGCGTGCTGGCCAATACCTTGAAACCGTCCGGCAGTTCGATAACCTTGTCGCCATGGCTCATCCAGACGTCCAGGTTCAGCACACCGTCATCGGCTACCGCATCCTCGATTCCATCGAGGAAACTGCTCTTGCCAACCAGATCAACCCGCGCATAACCGAACTCGCGCTCTTCGGAACCCTGCACCGCGCCACCCAGCTGGGCAGCCATGGTCTGCATGCCGTAGCAGATACCCAACACCGGCACCGCCAGCTCGAACACGACCTGTGGCGCGCGCGGGCTGCCGTTTTCGGTAACGGACTCGGGACCGCCGGCCAGGATGATGCCCTTGGGTGCGAACTCGCGGATAGCCGCTTCGTCCATATCCCAGGCGTGGATTTCACAGTAAACGCCGATTTCACGTACGCGCCGTGCAATCAGTTGAGTGTACTGGGAACCGAAATCCAGGATCAGGATGCGGTGAGCGTGAATGTCATGGGACATGGTGTGTTCTCGATAAAGTAAGAGCTGCGAGTTACAAGCGGCGCCCGAAGACGCCACTTGTGGCTGATGACTGAACCGGATCAGCTGACCCGGTAATTCGGCGCTTCCTTGGTGATCTGCACGTCATGCACGTGGGATTCGCTCATGCCGGCCCCGGTGATGCGGACAAATTCGGGCTTGGTGCGCATCTCTTCGATGCTGCCGCAACCGGTGTAGCCCATGGAAGCACGCAGCCCCCCCATCAACTGGTGCAGAATCGCCGCCAGCGCACCCTTGTAGGGGACGCGGCCTTCGATGCCTTCGGGTACCAATTTCTCGGCACCGGCGCCGGCGTCCTGGAAGTAACGGTCTGCCGAGCCACCGCTGGCATTGGCCATCGCACCCAGCGACCCCATGCCGCGGTAGGCTTTGTAGGAGCGACCCTGGAACAATTCGACCTCACCCGGGGCCTCTTCGGTACCGGCAAACATCGAGCCCATCATCACTACCGATGCGCCAGCGGCAATGGCCTTGGCCAGGTCGCCGGAGAAGCGGATACCACCATCGGCAATCAGTGGCACACCGGTATCCTTCAGAGCCGCGGCAACGTCGGCAATCGCGGAGATCTGCGGCACGCCAACTCCAGCAACGATGCGGGTGGTGCAGATGGAGCCGGGGCCGATACCGACCTTGACCGCATCGGCGCCAGCGGCAGCCAACGCCAGTGCAGCGGCACCGGTAGCAATGTTACCGCCGACCACCTGAATGTCCGGAAACGCCTGCTTGACCCAGCGAACCCGCTCGATCACACCCTTGGAATGGCCGTGGGCGGTATCAACGATGATCACGTCAACCCCGGCCTTGGCCAGAGCAGTTACCCGCTCCTCGGTATCAGCGCCCGTGCCGACAGCCGCACCAACTCGCAGCCGGCCCTGCTCATCCTTGCTGGCCAGCGGATAGGCCTTGGCCTTCTCGATGTCGTTGACCGTCATCATGCCTTTCAGGCGGAAAGCATCATCAACGACCAGCACCCGCTCGATGCGATGCTTGTGCAGCAGCTTGCGTACTTCGCCGGTGGAAGAGCCTTCCTTGACGGTGACCAGGCGTTCCTTGGGCGTCATCACGTCCCGCACTTTCGCGTCCAGACGGGTTTCGAAACGGATATCACGGGAGGTAACGATGCCGACCAGATCGTCGTTGTACAGCACCGGCACACCGGAGATGTTGTTCTGGTGGGTCAAGTCGAACAGGTCGGCTACGGTTGCATCGGCGCCGATGGTAATCGGATCCTTGACTACGCCGGCTTCGAACTTCTTGACCTTGCGTACTTCGTTGGCCTGCTGTTCGATGGTCATGTTCTTGTGAATGATGCCAATGCCACCTTCCTGAGCCATGGAAATGGCCAGGCGGGCTTCGGTCACAGTGTCCATGGCCGCCGACACCAGCGGAATGCTCAGCTCGATCCCTCGGGTCAGGCGAGTTTTGAGACAGACATCCTTGGGCAGCACTTCGGAATAACCGGGCACCAGCAGAACATCATCGAAAGTAAGGGCTTCTTGGCGAATACGCAGCATAGCAGGGGCTCCCGAGCGGGAAAAATGGAAGCGCGTCATTATACCCATGCTGCCAGCGGTACTCAATTGGAATCATCACAATGCAGTATTCCGCCGACCGGGAGCTGGTAAGATGCGCACATGAATAATGATGACGCCATTTTCCGACGGTTGGGCACAGAGCGCGAGGTGCTCACCGTCAGCCAACTCAATGCCCGGGCACGCAGCCTGCTGGAAGACGTTTTTCCACGGGTCTGGGTGGAAGGCGAATTGTCGAACCTCGCCCGCCCTTCCTCCGGTCATCTGTACTTTACCCTGAAGGATAGCGGCGCCCAGGTGCGTTGCGCCCTGTTCCGACAGAATGCCGCGCGCATTCGGCTCGATCTGCGCGACGGCTTACTGGTACAGGCCCGCGGCCGGGTGAGTCTGTATGAAGGCCGCGGCGATTATCAGATGATCATCGACAGCCTGGAGCCAGCCGGCGATGGTGCTCTGCGCCAGGCTTTCGAGGCACTCAAGGCCAAGTTGCAGGGCGAAGGGTTGTTCGCCGCCGAAGGCAAGCGTCCGATGCCGACCCATCCCACTCGCATCGGCATCATCACCTCGCCCAGCGGCGCAGCGGTACGGGACATCATCAGCGTATTCGGCCGCCGTGCGCCTTTCATCGAGCTGGTCATCAGCCCTACCGCGGTACAGGGCCGCGATGCCGCGCCGCAGATCGTGCGTGCGCTGGAACGGGCTGACCGGGGTGGTTTCGATGCGCTGATCCTAGCCCGCGGCGGCGGCTCGCTGGAAGATCTCTGGCCCTTCAATGAAGAGCTGGTCGCCCGCGCCGTTGCCGCCTGCCGTACACCGATCATCAGCGCGGTAGGGCATGAAACCGATGTATCGATCAGTGACTTCGTCGCCGACCTGCGCGCACCCACCCCATCGGCGGCAGCAGAACTGCTGAGCCCTGACACCCAGGCCATGCTGGCCCAGCTGCAGCGCAGCCACCGTCAGCTGCAACAATGCATGAAGGTAAGATTGGCCCGCGACAACCTGCGCCTGGATAACCTGCGCCGGCGTCTGCGCCATCCCGGCGAGCGCCTGGCGCAGCAGGCCCAGCGGCTGGACGAACTGGAAATGCGCATGCAACGCGCCCTGCACCACCGCCTGCAACACCGCCGCCAGCGGCTGGAGCATCTGCAGGGTCGCTTGCAGCACCAGCATCCCGGCCGGCGCCTGGCGCTGCTCGGCGAACGCCTCGAACAACTGCAGCTGCGCCTGCCGCGCAGCATGCAACAGCGCCTGCAGCAGCATCGCCAGCAGTTGGGTAACGCCGCGCAGACCCTGCAGCTGGTCAGCCCCCTGGCCACCCTGGGCCGCGGTTACAGCATCCTGCTGGACGAGCGCGGCCAGGCAATTCGCAGTCGCAATGAAACCCGCCCCGGCCAGCAGCTGAAGGCGCGGCTCCACGACGGCCAATTGACCCTGCGCGTCGAGGAAGAGCAACCACATACCCTGCCACTGCTGGACTGAGTCGGCACAGCAATCGTCATCCGTCTTTGCTAGGATGGCCGGCGCCGCACCCTGCGGCGCCAAACCCACTCCATAATTGGGAATGTCATGGAATCGCAATACAACGACGTCATCAACTGGCTGGAAGATTATCCCCAGCTCTATACCCTGCTCGCGCTCACCGCCCTGATCCTCGGCGCCTGGATCGCCAACTGGATCGTCAAGCGCATCCTGATCCGCGGCCTCATGCACCTACTGCGCTCCACGCCAGTGGGCAACGACCGAGCGCTACATGATTCCCATGTCATTTCCCGGCTGGCCAATATTGTCCCGGCGCTGATTCTGTCCATCGGTATCGGCGTGATTCCCGGCCTGTCCGAGACGCTGATCACCATCGTGCGCAACGTATGTGGCGCGTTCATCATTCTCACTATCGCCCTGGCTATCGCCAGTGCGCTGACGCTCGTCAACACCATTTACGAACGTCGTCCCAAGGCACGGATGAAGCCCATCAAGGGCTACATTCAGGTGATCAACATTGTCATCTATTCGATCGCCACCATCCTGATCATCGCCACGCTGATCGACCGCTCGCCGCTGATTCTGCTCTCCGGTCTGGGTGCCATGGCAGCCGTGTTGATGTTGATCTTCCAGGACACTTTGCTATCGCTGGTCGCCAGTGTGCAGATCAGCTCCAACGATATCGTGCGGGTGGGCGACTGGGTGGAAATGCCCGCGCTGAGCGCCGATGGTGATGTGATTGATATCTCCCTGCACACCGTCAAGGTGCAGAATTGGGACAAGACCATCACGACCATTCCGACCAAGCGCCTGATCAGCGACCCGTTCAAGAACTGGCGGGGCATGCAGGAGTCCGGCGGTCGGCGCATCAAGCGCAGCCTCATGCTTGATCAGCAGAGCGTGCATTTCCTGGACGATGACGAGTGCCAACATCTGCACCGCTTCCGGTTACTGAGCGATTACCTCAAGGACAAACAGACCGATATCGATGATTGGAACCGCCAGTTGCAGGAACAAGGCCAGGAGCCGGTGAACACGCGTCGAATCACCAATATCGGCACCTTCCGCGCCTATGTTGATCGCTACCTGCGCAGCCACCCAGGCATTCATCAGGAAATGACGCTGATGGTCCGCCAGCTCGCGCCCACACCCGACGGCCTGCCGATGGAACTGTATTGTTTCACCAATACCGTGGCCTGGGTCGCCTATGAGGGAATCCAGTCGGATATCTTCGATCATCTGCTGGCGATCCTTCCGGAATTCGGCTTGCGTGTATTCCAGCATCCGAGCGGCGATGATCTGCGGCACATGAATCTGCCCCAGCGTACTTCCTCGGAGGCTGGCGTCACGTCGCTGGGCTGAGGATCACCGGCGCGCCTGACCGGGCGCGCCGGATTCTGGCGTAGGAAGCGGAAAAACGACACTTCCGAGCAACCAGAAAGCCGAATCCACTCCTGAATCAGCAGAATATTGCTTTTTCTTCGCCCTTATTGCCATCAAACCTACATAGTCGTAAAGTTTTCAGCATGAAAACACCACAAACACTCATCACCCTTCGGCAGCATGCCTGCCTCTGCCTGGTCAGCCGGCGACTGCGTCACTGACGCGCTTTTCCCTGCCCGATGCACTAAGGCCCGCCGTGGTCCCCCACCGCTAGCCCGCCCAGAATACAGAACAGGATTTTCATCATGACCATGCTCACCGATCCGTCCAGCAAGTACCGTCCGTTCACTCCCATCGCGCTGCCTGATCGCACCTGGCCGGACAAGGTCATCAACCAGGCACCGATCTGGCTGTCCACCGACCTGCGCGATGGCAATCAGTCGCTGATCGAACCGATGGATGCGGAAAAGAAGATGCGCTTTTTCAAGTGCCTGGTCGCGATCGGCGTGAAGGAAATCGAAGTCGGCTTCCCATCCGCCTCCCAGACCGATTTCGACTTCGTGCGCGAGTTGATCGAGGGCGGGCATATTCCCGATGACGTCACCATCCAGGTACTGACCCAGGCCCGTGACGATCTGATCGAGCGGACGTTCGAGTCGGTCAAAGGCGCCAAGCAGGCCATCGTGCACTACTACAATGCCTGTGCCCCCGCCTTCCGCAAGATTGTTTTCAATCAGGACAAAGCCGGGGTGAAAGCCATTGCCATCGCCGCGGGCAAAACCATCCGGCGCCTGGCTGAAGCCGCGCCGGAAACCAACTGGGGCTTCGAGTACTCCCCTGAGGTGTTCAGCTCGACCGAGACCGATTTTGCCGTCGAGGTATGCAACGCCGTGATTGGCGTGTTCGAGCCGACCCCACAGCGCAAGCTGATCCTCAACCTGCCCGCGACTATCGAATGCGCTACGCCGAACAACTATGCCGACCAGATCGAGTGGTTCGGTCGGCATATCGACCGGCGTGACAGCGTGCTGATCAGCGTGCATACCCACAATGATCGCGGCACTGGCGTTGCCGCCTCGGAGTTGGCGGTAATGGCCGGCGCTGATCGCGTCGAAGGTTGCCTGTTCGGCAATGGCGAACGCACCGGCAACGTCTGCCTGGTCACCCTGGCGCTGAACCTCTATACCCAGGGCGTCGATCCGCAGCTGGACTTTTCCGATATCGACGCGGTACGCAAGGTAGTCGAGGATTGCAATCAGTTGCCGGTTCACCCGCGCCACCCCTATGCCGGCGACCTGGTGCACACCGCCTTCTCCGGCTCGCACCAGGATGCGATCCGCAAGGGCTTCGCCCAGCAGGACCCGAACGCCGTCTGGGAAGTACCCTACCTGCCGATCGACCCGGCGGATATCGGTCGCAGCTACGAGGCGGTGATCCGCGTCAACAGCCAGTCCGGCAAAGGCGGCATCACCTACCTGCTGGAGCAGGAGTATGGAATCGCCCTGCCGCGGCGCTTGCAGATCGAGTTCAGCCAGGTGGTACAAGGTGAAACCGATCGCCTCGGTCTGGAAATGACCGCCGAGCAGATCCACCAACTGCTGCAGCGCGAATATCTGCAGGCCACCACCCCCTATGCCCTGGTTCGCCACCGGCTGCAGGAAGAGAATGGCACCAGCGCGGTGGATGTCGAGGTAATCAACGCTGGCACTACCCAGCATTGGCGCGGCATTGGCAAAGGCCCGCTGGAGGCATTGGTCGCCGGCCTGCCGGAAGCCGTGGAGATCATCGACTACCATGAACATGCCATCGGCTCGGGCAGCGATGCCAAGGCAGCAGCGTATATCGAGGTCCGCCTGGATAATGGCCGCCCCTTGCACGGTATTGGCATCGATGAAAACCTGACTGCGGCCAGTTTCCGGGCGCTGTTCAGCGCATTGAACCGGGCCAAGCAACAGGCCGCAGCCCAGGCCGCCTGAGTTCGGCATTAGGCGGGATACAAGCCCTTCACCAGTTGGCGGCGAGGCTTACTCCCAAACCGAACCGGCAGGCTTGTGATAGAACGCCAACAGCACCTAGAATCAGCGCATGTCCATTCAACATGCGCTGCTTACCTCACTTCTGGAAAAACCCTCCTCCGGCTACGAGCTGGCTAACCGCTTCGATCATTCGATCGGCTATTTCTGGCAGGCGACCCACCAGCAGATCTACCGAGAGCTGGGACGCATGACCGAGGCTGGCTGGCTGCTGGTCGAGCATAACCCTACCGGTACCGGCCGGCGGAAAAAGATCTATCACGTGCTCGATGCTGGTCGCCAGGAGCTGGCGCGCTGGGTGGGTGACAGCGGGGGCCCGGGCAGAAATGATCAGGCCCTGCTGATCAAGCTGCGCGCCGAAGCGGTCATGGGGCCGCTGGGAGTGGGCAGGGAGTTGCGGCGCCTGGTCGAGCAGCACCAGCAACGCCTGCAAATGTATCGCGATATCGAACAGCGCGACTTTTCCAACCCCACGATGAGCCATGCGCAGAAACTGCAGTATGCCGTCTTGCGCATGGGCATCAAGACTGAAGAAAACTGGTTGGCCTGGGCCAAGGAAACCTTGCCGCTGGTGGAGTGATACCGGCTAACAGCGGCTCCCCGCACTGGTCCGGGAGACAAGCGTCACCGCAGCGGCGTTGAGCCCCGCTCCACCGGTCAAGAGGGAACTCGATCTTCCAGAAGTCCGAGTTCCCTCGATGCAGTTACAGGCTCGACAAGCGTTCGCGGGCGGCCTGGTACTCTGTCCGCAAGCGCTCGATCAGCTCCGCTGCGGGCACCACCTGCTTCACCGCACCAACGCCCTGCCCCGCACCCCATATATCCCGCCAGGCCTTGGCCTTGCTGCTGCCGCCAGAGCCAAAGTTCATTTTCGACGGGTCGGACTCAGGCAGCGCTTCCGGGTCCAGGCCACTGTTGACGATGCTCTTTTTCAGATAGTTGCCATGCACACCGGTAAACAGGTTGGAGTAGGTAATATCCGACGCAGTGCTGTCGACGATCATGTCCTTGTAGGCCTGTTCTGCGTTGGCCTCGGCGGTGGCGATGAACGCCGAGCCGATATAGGCCAGATCCGCGCCCGCTGCCTGGGCGGCAAGGATGGCGTTGCCATTGGAAATAGCCCCGGACAACAGCAGAGGTCCATCGAACCACTCGCGGATCTCGTGAATCAGGGCGAAGGGTGACAGGGTACCAGCATGTCCACCGGCGCCTGCCGCCACGGCGATCAGGCCGTCGGCGCCTTTCTCGATGGCCTTCTTCGCATAGAAGTTGTTGATGACATCATGCAATACGATGCCACCATAGGAGTGAATGGCCTCGTTCACATCCTCGCGGGCCCCCAGCGACGTGATGATGATCGGCACCTCATACTTCACGCACAACGCCAGATCCTGCTCCAGGCGGTCATTGGACTTATGCACGATCTGGTTGACCGCGAAGGGCGCCGCGGGCCGCTCCGGATTCTGAGCATTATATTCAGCCAGCTCGCTGGTAATACGCTGCAGCCATTGCTCGAATACTTCTATCGGACGGGCGTTCAGCGATGGAAAAGCTCCCACCACGCCAGCCTTGCACTGGGCAATGACCAGATCGGGGTTGGAGATGATGAACAATGGCGAGCCAACTACCGGAATGGATAACCGGCCCTTGAGAAGATCAGGTAAAGACATTGTCACTCCACATACAATCAGATTGTTGAAACAAGGGGTCAGGCGCCGGCCTGGCCTTTGAGAACCGCGATATGGGGCGCCATCCGCTTGCCCATTTCCTCGGCCAGCGCCTGCAGGCCGTTGAGCGGACGCACCATGACTTCGAACTCGAGGATCCGGCCCTCAGCATCAAAACGCAGCATATCGATACCCTTGAGCTGCTTGCCCTTGACGGTGGCACTGAACTCCAACACCGCGCTGGTGCCGTCATCGCTGACGAAACTGCGGTGGTAGGTGAAGTTCTCGAATACCTGATTGACGTTCTTCAATACCAATTTGATGGCAGTTTTACCTGGATAAGGTTGATGCGCGACCGGCGAGCGGAACACGATGTCATCGGCCAACCAGGGATCAAGTTCTTCCATGGCATTGCGCTCGAGAATCTCATGCCAGGCGGCCAGTGTGCGCTGCGCTGCGGCGGATAATTGTTGTTCTTGCATGATTGCATTTCCGTGTTTGGCAAAAAGGGCAGCCGCCTGACCGATTGACCAGCATTCAGGTGACCCGTTGGCAGATAACACCGGAATGAAATTAGCAAACTCCAGCCAACCAATGCAACTAGTTGCATATTATGTGGCGCGAATTGGATGCAGCAACCCCATAAACGACAATCCCGCCTACGTGGCGGGATTGTCGTGAACTGAATGGCTGGCTCGATCAGCGCTTGTCTCTACGCTTTTTCTCGGCCTTCTTGTGGTGGCTCATCAGGCGGCGTTTCTTGTTCACCTGACGCTCGGACAGCTTGTTCTTCTTCTCCGCGAAGGGGTTGTCGCCACCCTTGTATTCAATGCGGATCGGCGTACCGGACAGCTTGAGCACCTTGCGGAAGGTGTTTTCCAGATACCGGGTATAGGAGCGCGGTACCGCGTCCACCTGGTTGCCATGGATAACGATGATCGGCGGGTTGGAACCACCCAGGTGGGCATAGCGCAGCTTGATCCGGCGCCCATTGACCAGCGGCGGCTGGTGCTCGGATACCGCGGCTTCGAGGATCTCGGTCATGCGTTTGGTGGGAATCTTGGCCATGGCACTTTCAAAGGCCTGATCAACCGACTTGTAGAGCAGCCCGACGCCACTACCGTGCAGCGCGGAAATGAAATGCTGATCGGCAAACTGGGTGAAGATCAACCGACGCTCCAGCTCCTTCTTCACGTACTCCTTCTCGCCCTGCTCCATGCCATCCCACTTGTTGATGGCGACCACCAGGGCACGGCCGGACTCCAGCACGAAGCCCAGCAGGTGCAGATCCTGTTCCACGATGCCTTCCCGGGCGTCGACCACGAAGATCACCACGTTGGCGTCCTGAATCGCCTGCAGCGTCTTGATCACCGAGAACTTCTCGATGGCCTCGAAGACCTTGCCGCGGCGCCGCACACCAGCGGTATCGATCAAGGTGTAGGGCTTGTCATGGCGCTCATAGGGAATATAGATGCTGTCGCGGGTGGTACCGGCCTGGTCGAACACGACCACCCGCTCCTCGCCCAACATGCGGTTGACCAGGGTGGACTTGCCCACGTTGGGACGGCCGATCACCGCGATCTTGGTGCCGATGGGCGTCACCGGCAGGCGTTCGACGGGGTTACCCTCCTCGTCCAGCTCCGGCTCGGCCTGGATGTCGCCCTTGACCAGTACGGCTTCGAGCATGGGGTTGATATTGCGTCCATGAGCCGCGGCGATGCCAATCGGAGTACCCAGGCCCAAGGGAGCAAACTCACCGAGGATCGAATCCTGATCAGCACCATCGACCTTGTTGGCAATCAGGAAGGTGTGCTTGTCACGCTTGCGCAAATGTTCGGCAATCATCTCATCGCCAGCAGTACGACCGGCGCGCGCGTCGACCAGGAACAGTACCGCATCGGCTTCCTCGATGGCCTGCAGGGACTGCCCGGCCATGATGGTATCGATGCCGTGCTCGTCACCGGTCAACCCACCGGTATCCACGAGGATATAGGGCTGCCCCTGCCAGACCGCCTCGCCGTACTGGCGGTCACGGGTCAACCCCGCCACGTCGGCGACTATGGCGTCACGACTTTTGGTCAGACGGTTGAACAACGTGGATTTGCCGACATTCGGCCGGCCCACCAGGGCAATGACAGGAACCATGATTACTCCGCGCACCTTATTGGTGCCAAACAAAAACAAAAAGGCCGCTGCTCCTTCTTTGGGCAGCGGCCGGAAAGTATAACCTGTTTCGGCGTCAGCGCAGTTGGTAAGCCGCCAGATCGCCGCTGTTGCCATACACATACAGGGTGTCGCCCTGCACGATCGGTGTTACCCGCACACCCTTGCGGTCGACCCGCACGCGCCCTACCAGGCGGCCATCGGTCTGGGCCAGCAGATGCACATAGCCTTCGAAGTCGGCCACCGCCACATAGCTGCTGAAGGCCACCGGCCCGGTAAGCTGGCGACGTTGCAGGCTGTCATTGGTCCACAGCGGCGTAGCACGATTCTGATCATAGGCTTCGACGGTGCCGCCGGCCTGACTCAGATAGACGCTGCCAAAACCAATGGCGGCACCGGCGTGGCTGGAGCTCGGGCGCTGCCAGCGAATGGAGCCGGATTCTGCATCCAGCGCCACAAGGTTACCCTGGTAGGTGGCTGCGTAGAGGGTCTGATCATCCAGCAACAGCCGGCCATCGATGTCTACCATGCGCTCCAGCTCCGAACGACCAACCGGCTGGGCGATACGCTGTTCCCACAAGGGAATGCCGTTCTGCGCATCCAGTGCCACTACACGACCGCTGGCCAGGCCTGCGTAGACGCGATGCAAGGATACGATCGGCTCACTGTGCCCGCGCACGGTCAGCACTGGCAGGCTGGACTCATAGAGCCAGCGCTGCTCGCCGGTACCGATATCCAGGGCCACCAGCTTGTCGTCCTGGGTCTGCACCACTACCACGTCGCCGTTGGTCTGCGGCGGGGCCAGCACTTCGCTGGACACCTGCGCGCGCCAGAGTTCGCTGCCATCGGCTTCATCAAGAACAATCACCACGCCATTGAGCGTACCCAGCATGACGCGGCCACCGCCAGCGCCCACCGCACCGGACAGCGGCTCCTTGAGCTTGACCTGCCAGTTGACCGAGCCAGTATCGCGATCCATGGCCACTACCCGGCCCTTGGCATCGGCGGCGTACAGAGTCAATCCGTCGATGCTCGGCTGCAGCTGGTTGAACAGTTCGCCCTGTCCAACGCCAATATTGCGTTTCCAGCTGCGCTCCAGTTGGACCTCAGCATCGAATTTTTCCAGTTCTGCCGGGGGCAATTCCTTCTTGCCGGAACTACCACAGCCGACCAGCAGCAGGGCAGCAAGCCCGGCGGCCAGAGTTCGGGACATCAGCTTCAAGAGGCTTCCTCCGCCAGGTCATCCAGTTTCAGCTGCAGTTGCGGCCGAGTACGTGGGTCAGGAGTGGCTTCCAGCGCCGCCTGATAGGCCTGACGCGCATCCGCCACGCGATCCAGGCTCAGTAGCAAGTCACCGCGCACTTCCTCGCGGCCGGCCAACAGCTCGCCGGTCACCGGCACAGTGAACAGTTCGAGGCCTTCCTCGGCGCGCTCCAATTGACCCAGCACACGGGCCAGACGCTGACGAGCCACTTCCTGCAGGGCCAGGTCGTCGCCATCTTTGGCTACATCGCGCAGCAGGGCTTCGGCGGAATCGAAATCACCAGCCTCCACCGCCAGACGCGCCTGCATCAGCGCGGCAAAGCTGGCGTAGCGGGTACCGGGATAATCCTTGCGCAAGGTCTCGGCCAACTCGGCACCACGTGTGCGGCTCGCCTCGCTGTCATCCTGCAGTACGTTCTCCAGCATGCTCTGGTAGACGGCTGAGGCATTACTGGCCTTGTTTTCCTGGTAGTTGGTCCAGCCATTCCAGCCGAACACGCCGGCCAGCGCCAATACCACGCCGGTCAGCACAGGCACACCATGGCGATGCCAGACTTCCTTGATCCGCTCTACCTGTTCTTCTTCTGTCTGGTTACTCACCCTGCTCTCCTTTACCGCATCCGATTAATCGCTATTACTGCAAAACCTTGCGCAGTTGTTCAGGCACCGCATCCCAGGCCAGCGTCAGCTGCTCGCCGTCGCCACGCAGGGGCTTGAAGCCAACCTGCCCCGCTGCTGCTTCTTCTTCACCGAGAATCAGCGCGTACAGTGCGCCGGATTTGTCGGCCTTCTTGAACTGGCTCTTGAAACTGCCGCCGCCACAATGCACTACCAGACGTATGCCGGGCAAGGCGTCGCGCAGCTGTTCAGCCAGACGGATAGCCGGCTGCTGTGTTTCAGTGCCCAGAGTGACCAGATAGACATCAACCTGCCGGGACAGTTCGGCGGGCACCTTGCCAAGGGTCTCGATCAGCAGCAGCAGGCGTTCGATGCCCATGGCAAAGCCTACCGCCGGCGCCGGCTTGCCGCCGAGCTGCTCGACCAGGCCATCATAACGGCCGCCAGCACAGACGGTGCCCTGGGCCCCGAGCCGGTCAGTGACCCATTCAAACACTGTCAGTCCGTAGTAATCCAGTCCGCGGACCAGCCGGGGATTGATTACATAGGGAATGCCGGCAGCGTCCAGCAGCGCGCGCAGGCCCTCGAAATGAGCGCGAGCCTCATCATTCAGGTAATCGGCGAGCTTCGGCGCGTCGGCCAACAGAGCCTGGGTATCGGGGTTCTTGCTGTCCAGTACCCGCAGTGGATTGCTGTCGAGGCGGCGCTGGCTGTCTTCATCCAGTTGCTCGAAGCGCTCGCGCAGGTAGGCGACCAGATCGTCCCGATAACGGGCCCGGTCGGCGCTGGAGCCGAGACTGTTGAGCTCCAGAGTCACCGCCTCGTCCAGCCCGAGCATACGCCACAGGCGCCAGCTCAGGATGATCAGTTCGGCATCGATATCGGGGCCACCCAGGTTGAAGGTTTCCACTCCCACCTGATGGAACTGCCGATAACGGCCTTTCTGCGGCCGCTCATGGCGGAACATCGGCCCGGTGTACCAGACCTTGTGACTGACGCCGCCACCGAGCAGGCCGTGTTCGAGCATCGCACGCACACACCCGGCGGTACCTTCGGGGCGCAGAGTCAACGAGTCGCCGTTACGGTCGGCGAAGGTGTACATTTCCTTTTCGACGATGTCAGTGACCTCGCCGATGGAGCGTTTGAACAGCTCGGTGGGCTCGACGATCGGCAGACGGATCTGCTGATAGCCGTAACCGGCCAGGACCTTGCCCACGGTAGCTTCAAAATATTGCCACAGCGCACTGTCGGCGGGCAGGATGTCGTTCATGCCGCGCACGGCTTGCAAGTTCTTCAAAATCGTTATTCCTTGTCTGCTACCAACTGCTCAACCGCGGGCGATGGTGTTGTCATCCAACGCCTGCTTGGCAGCAATCTTGTCGCGAATCAGTTTTTCCAGGCGGTCCACCATGTCGTCGTTGGTCACCTTCTGGCTCGGCGCCCCGTCGACATAGACCAGATTGTTCGGCGAGCCACCGGCCAGGCCGATATCGGCTTCCTTGGCTTCGCCCGGGCCATTGACTACGCAACCGATAACCGCCACGTCCAGCGGCACGACCACGTCGTCCAAGCGTGCTTCCAGCTCGTTCATGGTCTTGACCACATCAAAATTCTGCCGCGAGCAGCTGGGGCAGGCGATGAAGTTGATGCCACGTGAGCGCAGGCGCAGAGACTTGAGAATGTCGAAGCCGACCTTGATTTCCTGGACCGGATCGGCCGCCAGGGAAATACGGATGGTGTCGCCGATGCCTTCAGCCAGCAGCATGCCCAGGCCGACCGAGGACTTCACTGTGCCCGAGCGCAGGCCACCGGCCTCGGTGATGCCCAGGTGCAGCGGTTGCTCGATCTGCGCGGCCAGCAAGCGGTAGGCGCCAACGGCCATGAACACGTCGGAGGCTTTCACGCTGACCTTGAAGTCCTGAAAGTCCAGCTTGTCGAAATGATCGACATGGCGCAGCGCGGACTCCAGCAAAGCTTCCGGGGTCGGTTCGCCATACTTCTTCTGCAGGTCCTTTTCCAGCGAACCGGCGTTGACGCCGATGCGGATCGGAATGCCGTGGTGGCGCGCGGCATCGACCACGGCGCGAATCCGGTCTTCGCGACCGATGTTGCCCGGGTTGATGCGCAGACAGTCAACACCCAACTCGGCCACCCGCAGTGCGATCTTGTAGTCGAAATGGATATCGGCCACCAGCGGCATGCTCACCTGCTTGCGGATTTCGCCGAAGGCTTCGGCGGCTTCCATGCTCGGCACGGACACGCGCACGATATCGGCGCCAACCGCTTCAAGCTGGCGAATCTGGCCCACAGTAGCTGCCACATCGCAGGTTTCGGTGTTGGTCATGCTCTGTACGGAGATGGGCGCGTCGCCGCCCACCAGCACCGAGCCTACGCGGATCTGGCGTGATTTTCTGCGTTTGACCGGGGATTGCTGATGCATTGCGTTACCTCTTACTGGCCCAGGCGAAGTCGCGCAACGCCGGAACTGGCATTGCTCGTGAGCTCGACTGGCTGCCCATTATATTCCATCCTCGACACCGCACTGGCTGCTCCTATCACCAGATCCAGCGGACCCTCGCGGTCGATATTCAGCGTCTGACCCTGCTGCATCTGGCCGCTGTGCAACACTCGCCCATCGGTGGTGCTGACCTGCACCCAGCAGTTGCCGGAGAAACTCATCACCAGGCCATTCTGACTGACTGCTGCAGGCGCTTCCGGCGCAACAGGCTCAGCGGGCTCAGCGGGCTCAGCAGCAGGAGCCGGTGATGATTGGGCTGCCTCGTCAGTCGCCGTGCTGGCTGCCTGATCCGCATCCACCTGCGGCGCGGTTGCCGCCGCTTCGTCAGGCTGGTATTCGGCGTTTGCAGCAGGAGCATCTGCCGCCGGGATCTCAATCGTCGGGCCGCTTATGGCCAGCTCATTGCCGTCCGGCTGGCTGAAGCTGTCCGGCAGCACCATCGAGTCCACCTGCACGTCGTCCATGGCGCCGGTTTCCCGCACCTGGGTAGTCGCTTCACGGCTCACGTTCCACCACCACAGACCCAACGCCAGCATAATGACCACGATCAGCACCGTGCTGAGCGTCATGACCAGCCGCGCGCCACGCTTGGGATTGACGTCCACCTTATCGATGGTACTCACGCGGCTTTCCCGGGCGTCGATGCCAACATAGCGGTCGTAGTGCTCAACGAACCGGCTCGGGTCGAGTTTCAGCAAACGCGCGTAGGCCCGCACGTAGCCGCGGGCGAAGGTATCTCCTGGCAGGCGATCAAACTTGCCGTCTTCCAGATAGCCCAAGGTGGCGCGGGTCAGACGCAGGTGGGTTGCCACCTCATCGGCGGTAAAGCCGACCCGCTCGCGCTCATCGCGCAGCAGTTCGCCGGGATTGATCCGTGCGGCGTTCTGAGCGCCCGTTGCGGTTTCCATTTCGTCGGTCATCAGGACTGCTCCGACTCAAGCAGGGCACGGGCTTCCGGGCTGGCCGGGTACAGCCGGCGCAGCTGCAGTGCGTAACTGGCGGCGCGGTTATGATCATTGAAGCGCCGCGCCAACTGAACGCCCAGCCACAGACTCGGTGCGTTCTGCGCCGATATCTGACTGAAGTTCAGATAGTGGTTCCATGCCGGCACGAAATTCTGCTCGGCGAATTCCAGCCGGGCCAGCTCAAGCAAAGCCAGCGGCTGGCGGCTGTTCAGCCGCAGCGCCCGCTCGAAGGCCGCCTTGGCTTCTTCAGGTTGCTGCAGACGCTTGTAGGTCAACCCCAGATTCTCGAATACCCGCGAGCGTTCGACGTAGAAGGTGTCTTCCGCGGCGCGCTGGAAGTACTTGAGCGCCTCATCGTTACGCTGCTGTTCCAGAAGAAAGGCGCCGTAGTTGTTCAGTATGCGGGCATTGTTCGGTGCGCTGGCCAGCGCCGCGCGAAAATGCTTGTCCGCCAGCGGAGCTTCCCCTTCCTGCTGGAAGACCAGAGCGAGGGCAACGTTGGCCGACTCAGAGCGCGGATCGATCTTCAACGCTTCACTCAGGGGCGCCTTGGCTCGTTCGGTCTCACCTTTCTGCAGATAACCCAGCCCCAGCTGGATATAAGCGTCCCGCGCTTCGGCGGGATCGGTCTTGCGGGTCGGCTGGTCGGTGGTGGTCACACAGCCACTGAGCACCAGGCTCAATAACCAGATCACGACAATATGCTTGCTCATCACAATCGTTCCTCGGCTGGATGTTATCGGCGATTTGTCGACGGCGTAATCTCAACTTGCTCTTCGGCAAGCTGGCGTACCGCAATATAGCGTTCACTGCGCCGGGTCCTGTCCATGACCTGGCCGACCAGCTGTCCGCATGCTGCATCGATATCCTCACCCCGCGTGGTGCGCACCGTGACGTTGTAGCCGGCGTTGTGCAGCAGGTCCTGGAAACGGCGGATGGCATTGTTGCTCGGCCGCTCGTAGCCGGAATGGGGAAAGGGGTTGAAGGGAATCAGGTTGATCTTGCAAGGCGTCTCGCGCAGCAGCTCGATCATCTGGCGAGCGTGCTCCGGCTGGTCATTGACGTCCTTGAGCAAGGTGTACTCGATGGTCAGATAGCGCTTTTCACCCAGCCCGGCGATGTAATTGTTGCAGGCCGGCAGCAATACCGCTAACGGGTACTTCTTGTTCAGCGGCACCAGTTGATTGCGCAGTTCGTCGTTGGGCGCATGCAGCGACAGGGCAAGCGCCACATCGGTGACCTTACCCAGCTTCTCGATCATCGGCACTACGCCCGAGGTGGACAGAGTCACCTTGCGCTTGGAAATACCATAGCCCAGGTCGTCCATCATCAGCGTCATGGCATCGACGACATTGTCGAAGTTGAGCAGCGGTTCACCCATGCCCATCATCACCACGTTGGTGATGGCCCGATCGACCTTGGCCGGCACGGTGCCGAAGGATTTGTTGGCGATCCACACCTGGCCGATGATTTCGGCAGCGGTCAGATCGCTGTTGAAGCCCTGCTTGCCGGTGGAGCAGAAACTGCAATCCAGGGCACACCCCGCCTGGGACGAGACACACAAGGTGCCGCGGCCATTCTGCGGAATGTACACAGTCTCGACGCAACTGCCCGATGCCACGCGCACGACCCACTTGCGCGTGCCATCCTTGGAAATATCCTCGCTGACCACTTCCGGGCCGCGAATTTCGGCGCGGGCCTTGAGCTTGTCGCGCAGGGCCTTGCCGACATTGGTCATGTCATCAAAATTGTCGACACCGAAGTGATGGATCCACTTCATGACCTGCCCGGCACGAAAACGCTTCTCCCCGAGCTCTTCGAAAAAAGCTTCCAGTTTCGGCTGTGTCAGGCCCAGCAGGTTGATCTTGCCGGTGGTCTCAGTCATTGCAATCCATCACTCAGTTGGTGTCTTTGGCAGGGCTCAGCGGGTGCGCTGGCACAGCTCGGTTTCGGCGAAGAAGTAGCCGATTTCGCGGGCAGCGGAGGTCGTGGAGTCCGAACCGTGAACGGCGTTGGCATCGATGGACTCGGCGAAGTCAGCGCGAATGGTGCCAGCAGCGGCTTCCTTCGGGTTGGTAGCGCCCATCAGGTCACGGTTCTTCAGTACCGCGCCTTCGCCTTCCAGCACCTGGACGACCACCGGGCCGGAAGTCATGAAGCTGACCAGATCCTTGAAGAACGGACGCTCTTTGTGCTCGGCGTAGAAACCTTCGGCATCAGCCTGGGACAGTTGAACCATCTTGGCCGCAACGATGCTCAGACCAGCCTGCTCGAAGCGGCTCAGGATCTGACCAATCACGTTCTTGGCAACGGCATCGGGCTTGATAATGGACAGGGTACGTTCTACGGCCATGAAACTCTCCAGAGAAATGGGGTTGGATGATAAATAAAGGGGTGTCAACCCGCAGATTATACGCAGGTTGACTGCAAATACGTAACAGGCGCTGCAATCGAGTTGCAACGCCGTATTTACCTGCTCTGACGCAGGCGCGATACCGCTTTGCACAGCACCTCGGCGGCGTGCTGGACCTCTGCCTCGGTAGTGAACCGACCCAGCGACAGACGGATGGAGCTGTGCGCCAGCTCATCCGGCAGGCCAATGGCACGCAGCACATAGGATGGCTCGACCGAGGCCGATGTGCAGGCCGAACCGGTGGACAGCGCCAGATCGCGCAGAGCCAGCAACAGCAGCTCCCCATCCACGCCGGTAAAGGCCAGGTTCAGGTTGTGCGGCACCCGCTGCTGCGCGGAGCCGTTGAGCGACACCCCGTCCAGGCTTGCCAGCCCTTCGAGCAATTGGTCACGTAACGCGGAAATGCGCTCGTTCTCGGCTTTCATTTGTGCACCGGCCAGGGCGAAGGCCTCGCCTATGCCGACCAGTTGATGGGGCGCCAGGGTGCCCGAGCGCATGCCGCGCTCGTGACCGCCGCCATGGATCAGCGCCTCGATGCGCACATCCGGTGAACGGCGCACATAGAGCGCACCAATACCCTTGGGGCCATAGCTCTTGTGGGCGCTGAACGACATCAAATCAACCGGCAACTGCTTGAGGTTGATCGGCAGCTTGCCAGTGGACTGCGCCGCGTCGACATGGAACAGAATCCCCCGCTCGCGCACCAGCGCGCCCAGGGCCGCAATATCGTTGACCACCCCAATCTCGTTGTTGACGTGCATCAGCGACACCAGGATGGTGTCTTCACGCAGCGCGGCCTGCAGCTGTTCAACGCCGATCAGACCGTCGCTATCCGGCTTGAGATAAGTGACCTCGAAGCCTTCCCGCTCCAATTGCCGGCAGCTGTCGATCACCGCCTTGTGTTCGATCTGCGAGGTAATGATGTGGCGACCACGCTCGGCAAAGGCCCGGGCGGCGCCCTTGATTGCCAGATTGTCGGATTCGGTGGCACCAGAGGTCCAGACGATTTCCCGCGGATCGGCGCCGACCAAGTCGGCGACCTGACGCCGCGCCAGCTCGGCTGCTTCCTCGGCTTGCCAGCCATACAGATGCGAGCGCGAGGCTGGGTTGGCAAAGTTGCCATCCATAGTCAGACAGGCACACATTTTTTCTGCCACCAGCGGGTCGACCGGCGTGGTGGCAGCATAGTCCAGATAAATCGGCAGTTTCATGGCAACACCTCAGCGCGGCGCAGACGAGTCAGCGTCCGGCTTGGACGGCTCGGGCTCCGCATCATCCATGAGCGCTTCAAAATCCTCGGTATCCAGTTTCGGCAGGTCGCGGGCGCAGTAATCGCTACCCAGCTCCTTCAGGGCCTCGCACATGCTCTCGATACGACCATCGACCGCATGCATGTGATCGAGCATCAGCCCAATGGAACGGGCGACCGGGTCAGGCATGTCGCGGGTCTCGCCATAGGCATCGAAGCCGATCTTCTCGGCCATCGCCTGGCGCTTGACCTGCTGCTCCGTGACGGCCTCCTCCCTGACGATGATGCGTCCGGGAATCCCCACCGCGGTGGCACCGGCCGGCACCGCCTTGGTGACCACGGCGTTGGAACCGATCTTGGCGCCTTTGCCGACGGTGAACGGCCCCAGCACCTTGGCGCCGGCGCCCACCACCACACCGTCTTCCAAGGTCGGGTGGCGTTTGCCCTTGTTCCAGCTGGTGCCGCCCAGAGTCACGCCCTGATACAGGGTCACGTCATTACCGATCTCGGCGGTCTCGCCGATCACCACGCCCATGCCGTGGTCGATGAAGAAACGGCGGCCCACCGTGGCGCCGGGATGGATTTCGATACCCGTCAGCCAGCGCCCGAGGTTGGACACCATGCGCGCCAGCAGCCGCGCATCGCGCACCCACAGGCAGTGGGCCAGGCGGTGGAACCAGATGGCATGCAGGCCGGGATAGCAGAACAGCACTTCAAGCTTGTTGCGGGCCGCGGGATCGCGATGGAATACGCTGGCGATATCTTCCTTCATTCTGTCGAACATGCTTAACGTCTCCGCGCACCGGACGCCTGGACGCCGATGGCTTTCTGGGTTTCGGTCAAGATGCCGCGCAGAATGTTCATCTCGACGAGATTGGGATGGATACGCCCGTACAGACGACGCAAACGGGGCATCAGCTTCCTGGGATGCTGGGGGTCGAGGAAGCCGATTTCAACCAGCACCTGCTCAAGATGCGCATAGAATTGCTCCATCTGCTCGGCGGTGGCCGGCACTTCGTTGTCCAGCGCGGTGGTTTCTATCTTGTGCATCTTGGTCGGCTGCCCCTGACGCTGCAGGCTCTGCATGCGCAGCTCATAGGCCAGCACCTGTACAGCGGTGGCCAGGTTCAGCGAGCTGAAGGCCGGGTCCGAGGGAATATGCACATGGAACTGACAGCGCTGTAGCTCGTCGCTGGTCAGGCCCGAATCCTCACGGCCGAAGACCAGGGCAATCGGGCCGGCAGCCGGACCTTCCAGTTGATCCAGCACCTTGTCGGCCGCCTCCCGTGGGTCGACCACCGGCCAGGGGATGCGCCGGTCCCGGGCGCTGGTGCCGAGCACCAGTACGCAGTCGGCCAATGCCTCTTCCAGGGTAGCGACCACCCGTGCATTGGCCAGCACATCATCGGCGCCGGAGGCACGGGAGGTGGCGTCGGGATCGGGAAAACGCTGCGGGTCGACCAGCACCAGCTGGCGCAGGCCCATATTTTTCATGGCGCGCGCAGCGCCGCCGATGTTACCCGGATGACTGGTGTTGACCAGAACCACGCGAATTTTGTCGAACACGGACACTCCAGGGTTGCACTGCAAATAGAAGAGCCCTGCATCTTACTAAAATCCGCCCCCTACTGACTACGACGCTTTTTTTCAGTTTGCCCCGCAACCCTGCTATAATGCCCGGCTTTTCGTACTTCCATTCAGAGATGCCCCCGTATGCAGCCCATGTTGAACATCGCCCTGCGCGCCGCGCGCAGCGCCGGAGAATTGATTTATCGCTCCATGGAAAGGCTGGATGTCCTGACCGTCAGCGAGAAAGAAGCTAACGACTACGTCAGCGAAGTGGATCGGGCTGCGGAACAGGTCATCATCCAGCAACTCCGCAAGACTTATCCGGATCACGGCATCCATGCCGAAGAATCGGGCTTCCAGCCCGGCCACGGCGAGGGCGCTGACATCGTCTGGATCATCGACCCATTGGACGGCACCACCAACTTCCTGCGCGGCGTACCGCATTTCGCCGTCAGCATTGCCTGCCGCATCAAGGGCCGCATCGAGCATGCCGTGGTTCTGGACCCGGTACGCCAGGAAGAATTCACCGCCAGCCGCGGCCGCGGCGCCGCACTGAACGGCAAGCGCCTGCGCGTCAGTGCACGCAAGAGCCTGGAAGGCGCCCTGCTCGGCACCGGCTTCCCGTTCCGTGAAGACCAGACCGAGTCGCTGGACAACTACCTGGGCATGTTCCGCAGCCTGGTCGGCCAGACCGCCGGCATTCGCCGCTGCGGCGCCGCCAGCCTCGATCTGGCCTACGTCGCCGCCGGCCGCTATGACGCCTTCTGGGAATTCGGTCTGGCAGAGTGGGACATGGCCGCAGGCAGCCTGCTGATTCAGGAAGCCGGCGGACTGCTGAGCGACTTTACCGGTGACAACCATTTTCTGGACAAGGGCCACATCGTGGCCGGCAACCCGAAATGCTTCAAGGCGGTGCTAACGGCCATCCAGCCACACCTGCCGGCGTCGATGAAGCGCTGAAGCCATTCCAGCAATGCAGAAGGCCGGCCCCGCATGCGGGGCCGGCCTTTTTCATTCCCAAACAACCTCTTTCGCCACTCCATGCAGCCATTAAAAAACCCGACACACGCGAACGTGGTCGGGTTTTTCAGCTTCGGCTGTCGACTCAGGGCCGGTCGTCGACCTCTTCGAGCTGCGTCGGGATCAGGTCTTCCCGGGTCAGCTTGAGATTGACCAGCAGACCGTTGGAGACGTAGATGGACGAGTAGGTACCGACAACGATGCCGACGATCAACGCCAGGGCGAAGCCCCGAATGCTCTCCCCGCCGAACCAGTACAGTGCCGACAATACCAGCAAAGTAGTGACCGATGTCGCCAGGGTACGGGCCAGAGTCTGGGTAGTGGATACGTTGATCACGTGCTCCAGATCCGCATTGCGCATCAGCCGCAGATTCTCTCGCACTCGGTCAAATACCACGATGGTGTCGTTCAACGAATAACCGATGACCGCCAGCACTGCCGCCAGCACCGTGAGATCGAACGACAGACCCAGCAGGGAAAAGAACCCCAGCACGAAGATCACGTCGTGCACCAACGCAGCGAGCGCACCCACGGCAAATTTCAACTGGAAACGCAAACCGACGTAAACCAGAATCCCCGCCATCGCCAGCAACATACCCAGGCCGCCCTGGTCGCGCAGCTCTTCACCGACCTGCGGGCCGATGAACTCGACCCGCTTGACCGATACCTCGCTGCCGTCCTGCTGCTTCACCACGCGGGCGATTTCGTTGCCCAGCTCGGAATCATCACTGGACAGGCGGATGATCACATCTGTGCTGGCACCGAAGTTCTGCACAATGGCATCATCCCAGCCGCCCTCACGCAGGGTGGTACGCACCGAATCCAGATCAGCCGGCTCACTGTAATTGAGTTCAACCAGCGCGCCGCCAGTGAAATCCAATCCGAAATTGAGCTGCTTGACTGCCAGCGATGCAATGGAGCCGATCATCAGGATGACGGCAAGAACGTAAGACGCCTTGCGCAGCCGCATGAAATTGATGGTTTTAAGATTGTTCATGATCTGCTCCTCACAGCCATAGCTTCCAGGACTTCTTGAGGTCGCGCCCGCCGACAGACAGGTTGACCAGTGCGCGAGTGACCAGGATGGCGCTGAACATGGAGGTAACGATACCCAGCGACAGGGTGACTGCGAAGCCCTTGATCGGCCCGGTGCCCATGGCGAACAGGATCACGCCCACCAGCAAGGTGGTCAGGTTGCCGTCGATGATGGCCGAGAAGGCCTTGTCGAAACCTTCATGTACTGCTCGCTGAATGGAGGCGCCATTGGCGATTTCCTCGCGGATCCGCGAGAAGATCAGCACGTTGGCATCCACCGCCATCCCCAGCGTCAACACGATACCGGCGATCCCCGGCAACGTCAGCGTGGCGCCCAGCAGCGACATCAAGGCCAGCAACAACACCAGGTTGAAGCTCAGCGCGATGCTCGCCAGCACACCAAAGCCGCGGTACACCACCACCATGAACAGCACGACCAGCAGGAAGCCGATCTGGGTAGCGGTGATACCGCTGGAGATATTCTCCGCCCCCAGGCTCGGACCGATGGTGCGCTCTTCGGCGAAGTACATGGGCGCAGCCAGGCCACCAGCACGCAGCAGCAACGCCAGCTCGGACGCTTCGGCCGGGGAGCCCAGGCCGGTGATGCGGAACTGGTTGCCCAGAGTGCTCTGGATAGTCGCCAGGCTGATGATGGACTTGTCTTCAACGAAGGTCGGCACCGACACTTCCTGCATCACGCCATCCACTTCCTGGCGCACCGTACGGGGCACTTCGCGCTGCTCGATGAACAGTACCGCCATGCCGCGGCCGACGTTATTGCGGGTCGCCCGGGTCATCAGCTCGCCGCCATGGCCATCCAGACGGATATTGACCTGAGGCTGGCCGTTTTCGTCGAAGTTGGACTGGGCATCGGTGACCTGATCACCGGTGAGGATGATGCTGCGCTCGATATCCGCCGGCGGACGGCCCATGCCGTCACGGAATTCGAAGGTTTCCACGGTGGCCCGCGGTGCATTTGGTTCGGCCGCCAGACGGAATTCCAGGTTGGCAGTCTTGCCCAGGATTCGCTTGGCTTCAGCGGTGTCCTGTACCCCGGGCAGCTCAACCACGATGCGATTGGCACCCTGGCGCTGTACCAGCGGCTCCGCCACACCCAGCTCATTGACCCGGTTGCGCACCGTGGTCAGGTTCTGGCTTACCGCGTAATTACGGATTTCACTTTGCTTGGCGTCGGTCAGTGCCAGGCGCAGCACTTCCATATTGTCACGACTGGTCGTAGTGACCTGAAATTCGTTGTACTTGCCGGCAATGGCGCGTTGTGCGGCACTCAGCTCTGCTGCATCGGTGAAGCCAAACTGCAGCGCAGTGCCCTGGTGGGGCAAGCTGCGATAGCGGATGCGCTCGCCGCGAAACAGCGTACGCAACTCGCTGTCATAAACGTTCATACGGGCTTCAATGGCCTTGTCCATGTCCACTTCCAGCAGGAAGTGCACACCACCAGCCAAGTCCAGGCCAAGCTTCATGGGGCCAGCGCCGATATTCAGCAACCAGTCAGGGGTAGTGGCCGCCAGATTCTGGGCAACGACGAAGTCATGCCCCAGGGTACGGCGTACAATGTCTTGAGCCGGCAGCTGGTCTGACATCCGGATCAGTCGCACCAGACCGGAGCTGGCATTGGAGCTCAGCTCCGCGCCTTTGGTCTCGATCCCGGCCTCGTTCAGGGCTTGCTCGATGCGCTGCAGGTCAGCCTGCTGGATGGTTTGGGTGGAGCTGGCACCAGAGATCTGGATGGCCGGATCGTCGGGATAGAGATTAGGTGTGGCATAGATCAGGCCGAGCGCGAGCACAGCCACGATAAGCAGATATTTCCACAGGGGATAACGGTTGAGCATGTGAGAGCCCGATAACGATCCGGGCGCAGAAAGCGCCCGGATGCAATGTCTGGAAGGGTTAGATGGCTTTCAATGTGCCTTTGGGCAGCGCCGCGACGACAGCTCCCTTCTGGAACTTGAGTTCCTGACCTTCACTCACTTCCAACACGATGAACTCATCAGTGACTTTCTTGACCTTGCCCAGAATGCCACCACCGGTCACGACCTCATCACCCACGCTCAGGCCACCGATCAGGTTCTTGTGTTCCTTGGCCCGCTTGGACTGTGGACGCCAGATCATCAGATAGAAAATGACCACAAAACCAACCAGAAAGATCATGCTCATCGGGTCAAAACCTCCCGGAGCAGCGCCAGGTGCAGTTTGAGCCATGGCCTCGGAGATGAAAAAACTCATGTAGAACTCCTGTTTTATATAGTCGCAAGAAAAGAATAATGGGGCTTCCTGACCGTTATTCAAGCCTCCAGAGGAGGTACCGGTTGGCCGAGACGTGCATAGAAGTTATCCACAAAGGCGGTCAATGTACCCTGTTGAATCGCACCGCGCAAACCATGCATTACCCGCTGATAATGCCGCAGGTTATGGATGGTATTGAGCATGCTGCCGAGCATCTCGCCACACTTGTCCAGATGGTGCAGATAGGCGCGGGTGAAGTGGCGGCAGGTATAGCAATCACACCCTGGGTCCAGCGGCGAATCATCATGGCGATGGGCCGCGTTGCGGATCTTCACCACGCCGGTGTCGGTGAACAGATGACCATTGCGCGCGTTGCGCGTGGGCATCACGCAATCGAACATATCGACACCCCGACGCACGCCCTCAACCAGATCCTCCGGTTTGCCCACGCCCATCAGGTAACGGGGTTTTTCCGGCGGCATCAACGGCGGCAGGTAATCAAGAATGCGGATCATGTCTTCCTTGGGCTCGCCGACCGACAGCCCGCCGATGGCCAGACCATCAAAGCCGATCTCGCACAGACCATCCAGCGAACGGGCGCGCAGCTCTTCATGCATGCCACCCTGGACAATACCGAATAGCGCCGAGGGGTTACCCTCGTGGGCATCCTTCGAGCGCTGTGCCCAGCGCAGCGACAATTCCATCGAACGGCGGGCGGTGTCCACATCCGCCGGGTACGGGGTGCATTCGTCGAAGATCATCACGATGTCCGAACCCAGATCGCGCTGCACCTGCATCGACTCTTCCGGCCCCATGAACACCTTGGCACCATCTACCGGTGAAGAGAAGTACACGCCCTCCTCCTTGATCTTGCGCATGGCGCCCAGGCTGAACACCTGAAAACCGCCGGAGTCGGTCAGGATCGGCCCTTGCCACTGCATGAAATCATGCAGGTCGCCGTGCTTGCGGATCACCTCGGTGCCGGGCCGCAGCCACAGGTGGAAGGTGTTGCCCAGAATGATCTGTGCGCCGATGTCCTCGACATCGCGCGGCAGCATGCCTTTGACCGTACCGTAGGTACCTACCGGCATGAAGGCCGGGGTTTCCACCACGCCACGGGGAAAGGTCAGTCTGCCACGACGGGCCTTGCCGTCGGTAGCCAATAATTCAAACTGCATATGACTCATTGCATGTCCTCGGGCCCGCAGGCAGCCGGATTGCGGGTGATGAACATGGCATCACCGAAACTGAAGAATCGATAGTCGTTATCCACTGCCGCCCGGTACGCCGCCATGGTCTGACGGTACCCGGCAAAGGCCGACACCAGCATCAGCAAGGTCGACTCGGGCAGATGGAAATTGGTTACCAGCGCGTCCACTACATGGAACGGCCGCCCCGGATAGATAAAGATGTCGGTATCGCCGCTGAATGCCTTGAGCTGGCCGTCCCGTGCGGCGCTTTCCAGTGAGCGTACACTAGTGGTGCCAACAGCGATCACCCGACCGCCACGCGCCTTGCAGGCGTTGACCGCATCGACCACCTGCTGGCTGACTTCCAACCACTCGCTGTGCATATGGTGATCTTCGATGCGCTCGACCCGCACTGGCTGGAACGTACCCGCCCCCACATGCAGGGTAACCTGGGCAGTAGCCACACCCCGGGCTTCAATGGCCTGCAGCAGCTCATTATCAAAGTGGAGACCCGCCGTCGGCGCCGCCACCGCCCCGGCTTTCTGCGCATACACCGTCTGGTAGCGCTCCCGATCAGCCGTTTCGTCGGGCCGATCGATATAGGGTGGCAACGGCATGTGCCCGACGCGATCCAGCAGCGGCAGCACCGGCTCATCGAACTCCAGCTCGAACAATGCATCATGCCGCGTCAGCATGGTCGCTGCGCTATCGCCTTCCAACAGAATGCGGCTGCCGGGCTTTGGCGATTTGCTCGAGCGGACATGAGCCAGCACCCGCCGGTTGTCCAGCACCCGCTCCACCAGGATCTCCAGCTGCCCGCCGGTTTCCTTGCGGCCGAACAGGCGCGCCGGAATAACCCGGGTGTTGTTGAACACCATCAGGTCGCCGGGGCGCAGATACTCCAGCAGGTCGGCGAATTGCCGGTGCGCCAGCTCGCCGCTCGGCCCATCCAGGCACAACAGCCGGCTGGCACGACGCTCGGCCAGCGGATGCCGGGCAATCAGCCGGTCAGGCAGGTCGAATTGAAAATCGCTGACGCGCATACAGAGGAAATCCGCGGATGACAAAAAGGGCGCATATGGTAGCGGAAATATGCCTTTTCGACCACGCAAAGCATTGACCTGAACGCCCAACGGTTCGTATACTCCGCGCGGCTTGCACAAAGCCTCGGTGGCGGAATTGGTAGACGCGGCGGATTCAAAATCCGCTTCTGGTGACAGAGTGGGAGTTCGATTCTCCCCCGAGGCACCATTCGATGATGCGAATGGTGCGATACAACGGCAGCAAGCATGACAAGAACCGGCCCTGAGCCGGTTTTTTTGTGCGTGTGATTTGCAAGAGGCTCCCCGGCCTTCGCCGAGGGAGCTCCGTTTATTCCGCCTTACTGCTGATCCAGAAACCGCTCCGCATCCAGCGCCGCCATACACCCGGCACCTGCCGAAGTGATTGCCTGACGGTAGACGTGGTCAGCCACATCACCCGCGGCGAACACACCCGGGATGTTGGTGGCAGTGGCGTTGCCTTCGGTGCCACTGTTGATCTTCAGGTAGCCGTCTTTCATCGTCAGCTGACCTTCGAACAGGCCGGTGTTCGGCGTGTGGCCGATGGCGATGAAGACGCCCGCCAGAGCCACTTCTTCCGTACCGCCGCTGTTAAGCGCCAGACGCATGCCGGTCACGCCGCTGTCATCACCCAGCACTTCATCCAGGGTGGCGTTGAGTTTCAGCTCGATCTTGCCTTCGGCCACCTTGGCCATCAGCTTGTCGACCAGGATCTTCTCGGCGCGGAAGGTATCGCGGCGGTGTACCAAGGTGACTTTCTTGGCGATATTGGCAAGGTACAGCGCCTCTTCCACGGCGGTGTTACCACCGCCGACCACAGCCACGTCCTGGTTGCGGTAGAAGAAACCGTCACAGGTGGCGCAGGCGGAAACACCCTTGCCCATGAAGGCTTCTTCGGATGGCAGACCGAGATAACGGGCCGATGCGCCAGTGGCAATGATCAGCGCGTCACAGGTGTATTCGCCCTGGTCGCCGGTCAGGACGAAGGGACGCTGGTTCAGTTCGACCTTGTTGATGTGATCGAAGACGATCTCGGTCTCGAAGCGCTCGGCATGTTTGCGCATGCGCTCCATCAGGTCCGGTCCCTGCAGCCCTTCCACGTCACCGGGCCAGTTATCCACTTCGGTGGTGGTGGTGAGCTGACCGCCCATCTGCATGCCGGTGATCAGCACCGGCTTGAGGTTGGCCCGAGCAGCGTATACAGCGGCGCTGTAGCCGGCCGGGCCGGAGCCCAGGATGATCAGACGGGAGTGGCGTGCTTCAGACATTGATTCCTCCAGATCGCTGCCGGAGCAGCGTTATAGTCAAAAAAAGAAAATCTTCGAACCAGCGCTGCGCAACGCTGACCAACAACCCTGGCGGCCGGCGGGTCGGCACTGTGCCCTGCAACCGTGGCGGTAGATAATCCAGTGCAGCGATTTGCTGTTCAAACTCCTACGATAGCGCCATTCAGGACCGGTCAAGGGATCGGCTGGCGTTGCCGTCGCGTAGACATCGGTCACAGCGGCAGGCGGTGTATGGTTGAGCACCCTACCCGATGATCGAAACTGCTGTCACTATATCAGCCGGATAGTCTATCTCTATAGTCTCCAGGCATCATTCCCATGAAGGAAACCGCAATGGCAAACGCCCTGGCCCCGTTACGGGGTACCGAATATCTGAGAGAAGGTTGGCAACGCATTCGCCAGCCGGGATTGCGGCGCTTTCTGATCATCCCCCTGATATTGAATCTGACGCTGTTCATGGCGCTGATTGGCTGGGGCGTTCGGCAATTCAACTACTGGATGGATCGGCTGATGCCGCATCTGCCAGAGTGGGCTGCCTTTGTCGAATGGTTGCTGTGGCCGCTATTCGCGCTGGTGGTGTTGCTGGTGCTGTTCTTCGGCTTCAGCATCCTCGCCAACCTGATCGCCTCGCCGTTTTACGGCTTTCTGGCCGAGAAGGTGGCTGAACAGGAACGCGGACTGGTCAGCCCGCCGACCGGCTGGCAGGAGATTCTCATGGTGGTGCCGCGCAGCCTGGGACGGGAATTTCGCAAGATCGCCTATTATCTGCCGCGCCTGATCGGCCTGTTGCTGCTGACACTGATTCCGGTGGTGAACCTGGCTGCCTCGCCCCTGCTGCTGGCATTTGGCGTGTGGATGATGGCAGTGCAGTATATTGACTATCAGGCCGACAACGACCAGGTGGATTTCCGCGATATGCTGCGCTGGATGCGCGGTCGTCGGGCGCTGTCGCTCGGTTTCGGGCTACCGGTGTATGTGGGCATGCTGATTCCGTTGATCAATCTGCTGGTCATGCCCTCGGCGGTGGCTGGCTCGACGCTGCTATGGGTGCGGGAAGGGCCGAAGGACAGCTTGCGCTGACATGAATTAGTCATGTATTCGTCACATGCCGATCACCGACAGGCACCATACTGGTGCCCATGACCACTATTCCTTCGCAGCATCAGCACTACGCCCTGGTTACCGAAACCTGGAGACCACAGATCAACGGCGTGGCCAATACCCTTGGCCGCCTGTTCGACGGGCTGTTGCAGAACAATAACCGGATCCAGCTGGTGCGTCCCGCCCAGTCCGGGGAAGCAACAGGGCTGATCGACCATGGCCTGGCCCAGGAAGTCCTGGTGCGCGGCATGCCGATCCCCGGCTACCCCCAACTGCAGTTCGGCCTGCCCGCAACGCGCCGGCTGAAGGCGCACTGGCAAAACAATCGGCCCGATGCCATTTATCTGGCTACGGAAGGCCCGCTGGGCTGGTCGGCGCTGCGGGCCGCCCGGCAGCTGGGCATTCCCATCGTGAGCGGCTTCCACACCAATTTCCAGCAGTACAGCGAATGCTACGGGCTTGGGCTGTTCTACCGTCCGGCCGTGGCCTGGTTGCGCTGGTTTCACAACCAATCGGTGCTGACGCTGGCGGCCAGCAGCAGCCAGCAACGCGAGCTGTCGCGTATGGGCATCACCAATCTGATGCTGCTCGGCCGTGGGGTGGACTGCGAGCTGTTCCATCCCGCGCGCCGTGATCAGATCCTGCGGACCAACTGGGGCGTGGGTGAGCAGGACCTGGTGTTGTTGCACGTCGGTCGCCTGGCCGCGGAGAAGAACCTGCAACTGCTCAAACGCAGCTGGACAGCATTGCGCGACATGCCGGGTTATGAAGGGCGCCTGCGGATGGTGGTGATTGGCGATGGCCCGTTGCGCGAGACTCTGGAGCGGGATATGCCCGACGCCATATTCACCGGCGCGCTGGCCGGAGTGGAGCTGGCGCGAGCCTATGCCAGTGCGGACATCTTCGTGTTTCCCAGCCTTACCGAAACCTTCGGCAATGTGGTGACCGAAGCCATGGCCTCCGGCCTGGCGGTCAACGCCTTCGATCTGGCTGCGGCGCATCAGCACCTTCGCGACCGCTACAGCGGCGGCTTGGCACCAGCGGCCAATGAGGAGGTGTTTCTGAGCAATCTGCGCTGGCTGATAAGCGACAGCGAAGGTCGACGCAGTGTCCGGTTACATGCCCGGCATCGCGCCTGCCAGCTCGGTTGGCCTTTGATACTGCAACGCTTCGAGGATTACCTGCGGCGGGCCAGTCTGTCGTCCCGACGGGTAATGGGGGCTATCCCCAGCAAACAGGGATAGCCTCCGCCAGCTTTACACCAGCTGCTTCAGCGCTTCACGGCTGTAGGGCAGCACTTCGTCGAAACGCCCTTCGCGCAGCTTCGCCGGCCAGGCCGGGTCGACGATCAACACCCGACCCAGCGCAACCAGGTCGAATTCGTTGTTGTCCAGCCGCTGCAGCAGATCATCGATATTGGCAGTCTCGGCCACTTTGTCGGTCTTGACCATGTATTCCAGGAACTCACTGTCCAGCCCGACGCTACCCACGGTAATGCAGGGTTTGCCGGTGATCTGACGGGTCCAGCCAGCCAGATTCAGCGGCGAGCCTTCGAATTCCGGCTCCCAGTAACGGCGCTGCGAGCAATGGAAGATATCCACACCAGCGTCGGCCAGCGGAGCGAGGAATTGCTCCAGCAGCTCCGGCGTGGGTGCCAGGCGGGCGCTGTAGTCCTGCTGCTTCCATTGGGAGAAGCGGAAGATGATCGGAAAGTCCGGCCCCACTGCCTGACGTACCGCACGGATGATCTCGACTGCGAAGCGGCCGCGGTTGTCCATGTTGCCGCCGTACTCATCGTCGCGCTGGTTGCTGCCTTCCCAGAAGAACTGATCAATCAGGTAACCGTGGGCGCCATGCAGTTCCACCGCATCGCAGCCAATGGCCTTGGCGTCCTTCGCGGCCTGGGCAAAAGCATTGACCACATCCTGGATATCGTCACGGGTCATGCCGTGCACAATGACCTTGTCATCCTTGCGCTTTTCCATCGGGCCATAGCCCGGCACGTTGCCATCGGGTCCGGTACCCAGGCGGCGCACATTCCCAACGTGCCACAATTGCGGGGCGAATTTGCCGCCAGCCTCGTGCACGGCATCCACCACCTTGCGCCAGCCAGCCAAGGCATCTTCATCGTGAAAGCGCGGTACATCGGGATAGCCATTGGCGGCGCAATGGTTCACCGTGGTGCCTTCGCTGATGATCAGGCCCACGCCCTCTGCGGCGCGGCGACGGTAATACTCCACCACCTGCTCGGTCGGCACGCCACCGGGCGAGAAGTTGCGTGTCATGGGCGCCATGACCAGGCGACTGGGGAGATTCAGCGAACCCAGCACAACGGGCTGGAACAGGGAACCGGCATCGGTCGACATCATGCACTCCTGCGAAAATGTTTCGGGCCGCCACTATAAGTGCAGAATAGTCGTTCAGGAGTTCAATTGATGACATTGATGGCAGGATAGAAGCTGTTGCCATCAAAGCCCGATCACAATCGCTGCAGAGTTTGAATGGCAGGCATGAAAAAGCCGGCCACAAGGGCCGGCTTTCGGTGCTACTCAGTGAAGCCTCAGGCCTCAGTGGTGCACGCCGCCTTCGCCATGGATATGACCATGGGCCAGCTCGTCTTCGGTAGCATCGCGGATGTCGGCGACCTTGACTTCGAAAGTCAGGCGCTGACCGGCCAGCGGGTGGTTTCCATCGACGGTGACTTCATCGCCATCCAAAGCGGTGATGGTGACGATCTGCATGCCGCCATCCGGAGCGGAGGCATGAAACTGCATGCCCACTTCCAGCTCATCGACACCTTCAAACATGTTGCGACCCAGTACCGCCACCAGCTCAGCACTGAATTCGCCATAGGCATTTTCCGGATCGATAGTCACTTTCAGCTCGTCGCCGACCTGCTTGCCAGCCAACGCCTGTTCGAGACCCGGAATGATGTTACCCGCGCCGTGCAGATACACCAGCGGCTCGCCGCCAGCGGAGGTATCCAGCGTTTCGCCGGCATCGTTGGTCAGTGTATATTCAATCGATACGGCTTTGTTGGCAGCAATCTGCATAAAAAAATCCTGTGTTTTCGGGCTCTGAAGTGGTCAGTTTACGCATAAATGACCGGAAACGCACGGCCAGCTAAGGTATAAGTTGGGTTAATCGAAGAGGCGCACGCCGACACCCCGCGCCTTCCTGACTGATAAGAATGGAGCACCATGACTGATAGATTGGTACTTGTCATAAATTGTGGAAGTTCGTCCCTCAAGTTCGCGCTGCGCAGCGAATCCGAGCAGAAGCCGCTGCTCAGTGGCCTGGCTGAGCGCCTCGGCACCGCCGATGGTGTGATGAACTGGAAAGCCGGCGATATCCGCGAGCAAGTCGCGATTACCGATGGCAAACACAGCACCGCCATGGCCAGTCTGCTGCCGCTGATCGAGCGCTTCGCTCATCGTCCGCTGACCGCCGTCGGTCACCGCGTAGTCCATGGCGGCGAACACTTCACCGGCGCCAGCCTCATTGACGACGAAGTGCTCGCTGCCATCGAGGACAGCGCGCCCCTGGCGCCGCTGCACAACCCAGCGCAGCTGACCGGCATCAGCGAGGCACGACAGGTATTCACCGACATCCCGCACATCGCCATCTTCGATACCGCCTTTCACCAGAGCATGCCACCCCACGCCTACCGTTACGCTTTGCCCGAGGCGCTGTACAGCCAGCATGGCGTGCGCCGGTATGGTTTCCATGGCACCAGTCACCGCTTCGTATCGACCCAGGCCAGCCTGCTGATGGGCCTGGAGCCGGGCCACGGCGCCTGGCTCACTGCACATCTGGGCAATGGCTGCTCGACCTGTGCCGTGCTCGACGGCAAGAGCCTCGATACCAGCATGGGCATGACACCACTGGAAGGCCTGGTCATGGGCACCCGCAGCGGGGACGTGGACCCCAACCTGCATTCGCACCTGGCCCGCACCCTGGGCTGGGACCTGGAGCGCATCGACAACATGCTCAACCGCGAAAGCGGCCTGCTGGGCCTTTCCGGGGGGCTGTCCAACGACATGCGCACGTTGGTCGCCGCCCGCGCCGAGGGCCATGCCGGCGCCAGCCTGGCGGTGGAGGTGTTCTGCTATCGCCTGGCCCGCTCGCTGGCTGGCCTGGCCGTGGCGCTGCCGCGGATCGATGGCGTGATCTTCACCGGCGGCATCGGTGAAAACTCACCGCTGGTGCGCGAGCTGACGGTACGTCATCTGGCGCTGTTCGGCCTGGCCATCGATCCGGCGGCCAATGCTACCCCACCGGGCAATCCGGCCCGGCAGATTCAGGCGGGCAACTCCCCCGCCATTCTGGTGATACCGACAGACGAGGAGCGGCAGATCACCGAAGAGTGTCTGGCATTGCTCGACCTCGCCGCCACCCAGCCCGTGGAACAGGAAGCCTGATCGATGCATACTTTTTTTCTTGCCCCATCCGGATTCGGCGTCGGCCTGACCTCGGTCAGCCTGGGTCTGATCCGTGCCCTGGAGCGCAATGGCCTGCGCGTCCACTTTCTCAAACCCATTGCCCAACCGCACCCCGGTGATGACGGCCCCGAGCGCTCCACTGCGCTGATCAGCGGCACCATGGGGCTGGCTCCGCCGACGCCGCTGGAACTGCCAGAAGTAGAGCGGCGGCTGGCCAATGGCGAACTGGATGAGGTGCTGGAAGACATCGTCAGCCGCTACCGCGAAGCGGCCCGGGATGCCGATGTGGTCGTGGTTGAAGGCATGGTGCCGACACGCCAGGCCGCCTATGCCGCGCGCATCAACCAGCATCTGGCCAAGAGCCTGGATGCCGATGTAATCCTGGTCTCCGCGCCGGACGACAACGATCTGGCCACCCTGGCCCACCGCATCGAAGTGCACGCCCACGGCTTCGGCGGCCCCCAGGACCCCAAGGTGCTGGGCGTCATCATCAACAAGGTTCAGGATCTGGACCTGGGCGGTGACGTACCCCATGACCGCGGCCAGCTCAAGCGCACCTTGAAGGAGTATGCCGCCGCGCTGAAACAGCATTCGCGGGTGCTGGATACCGAAGGCTTCCGGCTGATCGGCTGCGTCCCCTGGCAGAGCGAGCTGAGCGCGCCGCGCAGCGCCGACGTAGCGGCCATCCTGAACGCGAAGATCCTGCACCCCGGCGAGATGCAGCAACGCCGGGTGCTGGATATCGTACTGTGCGCCCGCACCGTGCCCAATACGCTGCACCTGTTCCGCCCCGGCACGCTGCTGGTGGTGCCCGGTGACCGCGACGACATCATCATTTCCAGTAGTCTGGCTTCGTTGTCCGGCACGCCCTTGGCCGGCCTGCTGCTGACCGGCGACATCATGCCCGATGAGCGCGTCATGCAGCTGTGCCAGCCGGCGCTGGACAATGGCCTGCCGATCTTTCTGGTTGGCACCGGCAGCTTCAAGACCTCTTCGCTGCTGGACCGGATGAACCGGGAGATTCCGATCGACGACCACGAACGGGCCATGCTGGTGACCGACTTCGTCGCCTCGCATATCGACCACAGCTGGCTGCAGCACCGCTGCGGCATGCCCCGCGAGCTACGCATGTCTCCGCCCGCGTTCCGCTACGATCTGGTCAACCGGGCGCAGCAGGCAGGCAAACGCATCGTATTGCCCGAAGGCGACGAGCCACGCACCGTACAGGCAGCGGCGATCTGTCAGCGCCGCGGTATTGCCCAATGCGTGTTGCTGGCCAAGCCAGAAGCGGTCGAAGCAGTGGCCCGCGCGCACCACATCACCCTGCCGGACGGGCTGCAGATAATCGATCCGGATGAGGTGCGCGAGGACTATGTCGCACCGATGGTCGAGCTGCGCAAGGATCGTGGCATGACTGCACCGGTCGCGCTGCAACAGTTGGAAGACAATGTGGTGCTCGGCACCATGATGCTGGCTCTGGACGAAGTCGACGGCCTGGTATCCGGCGCGATTCACACCACCGCCAATACCATTCGCCCGGCGTTCCAGCTGATCAAGACCGCGCCGGAATACAGCCTGGTCTCCTCGATCTTTTTCATGCTGCTGCCCGACCAGGTGCTGGTCTATGGCGACTGCGCAGTGAATCCGGACCCCAACGCGTCCGACCTGGCCGAAATTGCCATTCAAAGCGCCCGCTCGGCGGAGGCCTTCGGCATCCCGCCGCGGGTGGCCATGATCAGCTATTCCACCGGCAGCTCCGGTACGGGTGAGGATGTGGAAAAGGTCCGCGAAGCGACCCGCCTGGCCCGCGAGCGTCAGCCGGGGCTGTTGATCGATGGCCCGCTCCAGTATGATGCCGCCGCGATAGCCAGCGTCGGGCGGCAGAAAGCACCGGACAGCCCGGTTGCCGGCAAGGCGACGGTCTTCATCTTCCCGGACCTGAACACCGGTAATACCACCTACAAGGCCGTCCAGCGTAGTGCCAACGTGATCAGCGTCGGTCCCATGTTGCAAGGCCTGCGCAAACCGGTGAATGACCTGTCCCGGGGTGCGCTGGTGGACGATATCGTGTTTACTATCGCACTGACCGCCATACAGGCCGATGCGGACGATAGCTGATTGACGTGCGCTGGCAGCCTGTGTGGTCAGCGAAACCCCACAGGCTGCCAAGCCCCATGGACGAGTTCATCAGATAATGCTGTATTTCTTGCCTGCTTTCCTGCGCGGGAGCCTCTCGCTCCTGTTGCTGATCCTCAACACGCTGTTCTGGTTCAGCCTGCTGTTTCCCTGCGCCTTGATCAAGCTGCTGCCCATTCCTGCGCTACAGGCTTTTCTCACGCGGGTCATGATCCGTATCGCCGAAAGCTGGATACGCTGCAACAGTGGCTGGATGCGGCTGGCAGGTCGTACCCAATGGGATGTCCAGGGCCATGAGCAACTGGACCATGACGGCTGGTATCTGGTGAGCAGCAATCACCAGAGTTGGGTCGACATTCTGGTGCTGCAGCACAACCTCAACCGTCGCATGCCCATGCTGAAATTCTTCCTCAAGCAGGAGCTGATCTGGGTACCGGTCATCGGCATCTGCTGGTGGGCGTTGGATTTTCCTTTCATGAAGCGCTACAGCAAGGCCTATCTGGCCAAGCATCCGGAAAAGGCCGGCCAGGACCTCCTGGCCACTCAACGCGCCTGCGAGAAGTTCAAGACCACCCCGGTGGCGGTGTTCAACTTTCTGGAAGGCACCCGACTGACACCGGAAAAGCATGCCGAACAGAACTCACCCTATCGCCACCTGCTCAGGCCAAAGTCCGGCGGTATCGCCTTCGTTCTGGATGCCATGGGTGAGCAGCTGCGCTCGCTGGTCGATATCACCATCCATTATCCCGATGGCAGCCCGACCTTCTGGGACCTGCTCAGCGGTCGGATTCGCAAGGTCGTGATGCGCTGTGAGACCCGGCCGATTCCCGCCGAGTTCCTCGGCAAGGACTATCAGAACGATGCGGCTTTTCGGGCGGAATTCCAGGCCTGGGTCAACGGTCTGTGGGAAGAGAAGGACGCCCTGCTCGCGCAACTGCACCGGGATTATCCACCGCAGACGTAGGCTTTCCTCGGGTTGGCGCGCCGATATCAGGTGCCACACCTGGGAGCGTCGAGCACCAGCTCGATGAGCGCGCTCAGCCGGCAACATAGGGCTTATCCGGCCAACTCGCAGGATACGAGCTGGTGCTCGAGTCTCCCAGGTAACCGACTTCCCAACAGAAACGGGACGCCAAGGCGTCCCGTTTTCACATCAACCAGATTCCAATTACAGCGGACGCAGGTTGATCTCCACGCGACGGTTCTGCGCCTTGCCGGCGGAAGTGTCGTTACTGGCGATCGGCTGGCTCGGGCCGACCCCACGGCTGCTGATGCGCGCGCCGGATACGCCCTGGCCGGTCAAGTAGGACGCCACACTGGTGGCGCGCTCCTGGGACAGGCGCATGTTCAGCTCCAGCGAACCAGTGCTGTCGGTATGGCCAACGATGTCGATCCCGTTCTTGTCGAACTCCTTGAAGACCTTGACCAGCGAATTCAGGGTCGGGTAGAAGCTGCTGGAGATGTCCGAAGAGCTGCTGGCGAAGGTGATATTGCCCGGCATGATCAACTGCAGATTGTCACCATTGCGAACGACCTGCACACCCGTACCGGTCAGCTCCTGGCGCAGACGTTGCTCCTGGCGGTCAGCGTAGTAGCCGTAACCCGCACCCGCAGCGCCACCAACGACCGCACCGATCAAGGCGCCCTTGCCACGGTCCTTCTTGCTTGAGGTAGCGGCGCCAATCAACGCACCGGCCGCAGCGCCACCGCCGCCATAGACACCGGCCTTGCCAGCTTCCCGCTCACCGGTATAGGGATTGTTGGTACAACCTGTCAGCAGTGCCGCACAGGCAGAGGCGGCAATAAGTGCTTTGATTTTCATGCTTTTTTCCTTAATTGGCTTCTTCATCATCGCAGCGCGGCACCCCAGCCGGGATGCGTCCGGAACATAGACCGTTACGCTTGGCCTTTTATCCCTCAATAGTGCAATTATGATCACTTTATCCGCGAATGAAAGGGTTCTCGCGGATCTCTTCCCCGATCCGGGTATCCGGACCGTGCCCCGTCACCACCACCGCGTCTTCATCCAGAGTGTATAGACGGGTCCGAATCGAGGTTTCGATCTTGGCATGATCACCGCCCCACAAGTCGGTACGGCCGATCCCCCGGCGGAACAAGGTGTCTCCGGCAATCAACAGCTTGGCCTGGGGAAACCAGAAGCTCATCGAGCCCGGCGTGTGTCCCGGCGTATGCAAGGCCACCCCACAACCGCAGGCCAATTCCTCATCGTCCTGCAGCCACTGATCCGGCGCTGGCACCGGTGTGTAAGGCACACCGAACATCTTGCACTGCATTTCCAGGTTGTCCCATAGGAATTGGTCTTCCTTGTGCAGGTGCAAGGTCGCCCCGGTGGCCTTCTTCATCTCTCCCGAGGCAAGGAAGTGGTCCAGGTGAGCATGGGTATGGATGATGCTCACCACCTTCAGGCCGAGCTGATCGAGACGGTCCAGTATCAACTGATGATTGCCGCCAGGATCGACTACGACGGCTTTCTTGGTGATGGGGTCGCCGATGATGGTGCAGTTGCACTGCAACGGACCGACGGGAAAGGTTTCGCGGATCAGGGCAGGTTGGGTGGCTTCCATGGGAGTCCTTGTAGCTGTTTGCATGGCCGAAGTATGACAAATCGAGACGAAGAAAGCCTCCACCCTGGCCGCAGCAGAGCCAGCCTGCGTCAAATAGACCGATAGCCTGCGAACAGGCGCCAATCTGTGTACAATTTGCCACTTTTTTACAGCCAGCTCCCCCGCCACGGATTCTCCATGACCGAACCAGCACCCCAAGGCCAGCTCAAGCGCGGCCTGACCAATCGCCATATTCAACTGATCGCCCTGGGCGGCGCCATTGGTACCGGTCTGTTTCTCGGCTCCGCCGGGGTGATGAAAAGCGCTGGTCCTTCGATGCTGCTGGGGTATGCGATTGGTGGCTTCGTTGCCTTTCTGATCATGCGCCAGTTGGGTGAGATGATTGTCGAGGAACCAGTGGCGGGGTCCTTCAGTCATTTCGCCCACAAGTACTGGGGGCCCTTCGCCGGCTTCCTGTCGGGCTGGAACTACTGGGTGCTCTACGTGCTGGTGGGCATGGCCGAGCTGACGGCGGTGGGCAAGTACGTGCAGTACTGGTATCCGGACATCCCGACATGGGCCACTGCGCTGGCGTTCTTTGCGCTGATCAACCTGATCAACCTGTCCAACGTGAAGGCCTTCGGCGAGGCGGAGTTCTGGTTCGCGATCATCAAGGTGGGCGCTATTCTCGGTATGATCGCGCTGGGCCTGTATCTGCTGGTATCCGGCGCCGGGGGTGAGCAGGCCAGTGTCAGCAACCTGTGGGCCCATGGTGGATTCTTCCCCAACGGCATCGGCGGGCTGGTGGTGGTGATGGCGGTGATCATGTTCTCCTTTGGCGGCCTGGAGCTGGTGGGCATTACCGCCGCCGAAGCGGAAAATCCAAGCAAGGTGATCCCGAAAGCGATCAATCAAGTGGTCTACCGGATTCTGCTGTTCTATATCTTCGCCCTGGGCATTCTGCTGTCGCTGTACCCCTGGGATAGTCTGGTGGAGACGCTCACCAGCGGCACTGATCCCTACGCGCGCAGCCCCTTCGTGCAGATCTTTTCGCTGATCGGCAGCGACACGGCGGCCCATGTGCTGAACTTCGTGGTCCTGACTGCGGCGCTGTCGGTCTATAACAGCGGCGTCTACTGCAACAGCCGGATGCTGTATGGCCTGGCCGAACAGGGCAACGCACCGCGGGCATTCCTCAAATTGAGTCGCAACGGGGTGCCGGTGCGGGGGATTGTGGTGTCCGGCGCTGTTACCCTGCTGTGTGTCGCCTTGAACTATGTGCTGCCGGAGGGTGCGCTGATCATCCTGATGTCACTGGTGGTCGCCGCACTGGTGCTGAACTGGGCAATGATCAGCCTGTCCCACCTGAAATTTCGCCGCGCCTTGCGTGAGCGAGGGGTGGAGCCGAGCTTCAAGGCGCTGTGGTCACCCTTCGGCAATTACCTCTGCCTGGCCTTTGTCGGTTTTATTCTGCTGGTGTTGCTGCTGGACGCCGGCACCCGCATGTCGGTCTTTGCGCTGCCGGCATGGGTTGCAGTGATCGGTCTGTGCTATCTGCTCAAGAACCGCAAGACCGGCTGACCTTGCGCAGAAAACGGGGCCGAGCAGGCCGCTCCCGCATAAGCGACTGGGGGAGCGGGCGCTACGCCCCCTGCTCCACCTCATCCTCGGCGAGCTTCTGAACCACCAGACTGCCGATGATATCCCCTTCCACGTTGACCGCCGTACGCACGGTATCGAGCAGGCGATCGATGGGTAGCAGGATGGCAATCGCCTCCGCCGGCAGCCCCACCGCCTGCAGCACCATGACCATGGTTACCATGCCCGCGCTGGGAATGCCTGGCGCACCCGACGAGGCGATCATCGCTGTGAGAAACACCACCAACTGCTGGGCGAGTGACAGTTCGACGCCAATCAGGTTGGCGACGAACAGGGCCGCGGCCGCCTCGTAGAGCGCGGTGCCGTCCATGTTCATGGTTGCCCCCAGGGGCAGAACGAAGCCGGCGATCCGCCTTTTCACGCCGAGATTATCCTGGGCGCAGCGCAGGGAGATCGGTAATGCCGCCGAGCTGGAACTGGTAGCGAAGGCCGTGATGATGGCCTCGCGCGCACCGCGCCAGAACCACAGCGGTGACTTGCGTGTCACGGCGTAAAGGATGCTGGGCAGCGTGACCATGCCATGAAATAGCGTCGTGCCGAAAACCAGCACGATAAAACCGAGCATGGTGACCAACAGCGCGACATCCTGCTCGGCGACCAACCGGATCAGCAGCGCAAGAATACCCAGCGGTGCCAACCACATGATCCAGCCGATGATGCGCAGCAGCAGATCGAGAAACTCCTGCATCACTTGCAGCACCGAGCGATAACGCTCGCCGCCCGCGACCAGGGCGACACCGACGAAGATGGCAAACATCAGCACCGAGAGAATGTCGCCGTTGGCGAAGGCTTCGAAGGGGTTCTTGAACAACCCGCTGAAGAAATACTGGAAGAACTCGGGCATGGTCATCTGCCGCGCTTCGAATGATTCCATCGCATCGGCGAACATATCCAGCGACAGCCCGGCGCCCGGCTTGAACACATTGGCCACTACCAATGCCAATAGCATCGCCAGGGCAGTAGTCAGCATGAAATACAGCACGGTGCTGATCCACACCCGGTGCACCTGATGATGCGCCTGCAGGCTCGCCACCCCTACAACAATGGAGGTGAAAACCAGCGGAATCAGCACCATCTTCAGCAGACCGATGAACACGCCACCCACCAGCGTACTGCCATAAAGCACGCCTGTACGCAGGGCGGTCTCTTCCGGCATGCCACCGAGCAGCCAGCCGATAAGCACACCAAGGCCGGCGGCAATGAAGATCAGGCGATTCAGGCTGGGCACGGGCATTCTCCTTGTCTATTTATGCAGAAGAATACCTTTCAAACAGCAGACCCGCACCCGCAAACATGCCGAAGGCGGTTTCCCTGGGAACCTCGAGCACCAGCTCGATGAAAGGAACTGCGCCACGGCACCTTGGACGAGCGGGCGCTCGTCCCTCCCAGGACTCCGGTGTCAGAGCGAGGAAATGCAGGGTGCCTGCTGCTCCAGCCAGTCGGCGATTTCCACGCGAATGCGTTTCTTGTCGAGCTTGCCGACACTGGTCTTGGGGATCTCGTCGATAACGGCAATCTGTGTGGGCACCGCCCACTTGTTGATGCGGCCATCATCCACGAAGGGCTGCAGATGTTCAGCGAGGCGCCTGGCGTCCATCTCCTGCCCCGCGGCAACCACCACCAGGGCAAAGGGCCGCTCGTCCCAGCGCGGGTCCGGAACACCGACCACCGCCACATCCCGGATCGCCGGATGCAAACTGATCAGGCTTTCCAGTTCCAGGGACGACAACCATTCGCCGCCAGTCTTGATCACGTCCTTGATCCGGTCGCGGATGTCGATGCTGCCGGTAGGGTCGATGGTCGCCACGTCGCCGGTATGCATCCAGCCATGTTCCCATAGCTCGCGGCTCTTTTCCGGCTCCTTGAAGTAGCCCTGGGTAAGCCAGGGCGCGCGTAATACCAGCTCGCCTTGAGTGTGTCCGTCATGGGGCAGGAAATGACCTTCGGTATCCATGATCCGTGCTTCAACCAGAGGCACCGGCACGCCGGCCTTGATCTTGTAGGTGATCTGCTCCTCTTCGCTGCCGGCCTCGATCTGCAGGTTATTGTAGCCAGCGGAAATAAGCGGGCAGGTTTCCGACATGCCGTAGGCACCGGACAGGCGAATGCCCCGGGCGCCAGCCGTCTTGTACAAACCGCGGGTCAGGGCGCTGCCGCCGATGATGATTTTCATCCCACCGAAATCGTGTCCCTCGGCTGCCTTGGCATTGAGCAGCATCTGCAGAATGGTCGGTACGCAATGCGAGTAGGTCACCTGCTCCTGCTGGATCAGCTTGACCAGCAGCTCCGGATCGTAACGGCCGGGATAGACCTGTTTTACACCGAGCATGGTCGCGGTGTAGGGCATGCCCCAGGCATGCACATGGAACATCGGCGTGATCGGCATGTAGACGTCACGGTTACTGAGCAGTTGCTCATGCCCCAGGCCATTGAGCATGCCGGCCTGGGTCAGGGTGTGAAGCACCAATTGCCGGTGGGTGAAATACACACCCTTGGGGTTGCCGGTGGTGCCGGTGGTGTAGAAGGTGGTGGCGACCGAGTTCTCGTCGAAATCGGCGAATTCATAGGTGCTGTCCGCCGCAGCCAGCAACTGCTCATACTCACCGGCGAACCCGCGCAGTTCGGCAGCCTTGTCTTCACCGTCGGTGAGCAAAATGGTCGACGTCACTGTGGTCAGTTGCGGCTCAATGGCTTGGTACAGCGGCAGGAATTCGCTGTTGACCAACACCATGATGTCGTCAGCGTGATTCATGGTGTACACGATCTGCTCCGGCGACAGCCGCACATTCACGGTGTGCAGCACCGCGCCAATCATCGGAATGGCAAACATGCATTCCAGATAACGGTGGCTGTCCCAATCCAGTACCGCCACGGTATCCCCGGCCTTGACCCCCGCCTGGGTCAGCGCATTGGCCAGCCGGCAGATACGCTGGTTGAAGGTGGCATAGTCGTAACGGCTGATGTCCCGATAGACAATTTCCTGCGAGGCTTCATAACGCACCCCCGACAGCAACAGGTTCTTGATCAGCAACGGCGTGGAGTGAGCCTGCTCGGTGGGCGGTAAAATCCGTGTATTCAACATGATGCGACCTTTCTTGTTGTTGGCTTGCCGGGGCCTGCCCCGCGGTTCTGCATTTAATATAGCGACAGCGGAGCAGGACAACCATGGCTCTTGTGTATCCCGATCATACAAAGGTTTGCAGTCGACAATAAGGGTTTAAAGCGCGTATAAAGTCGCTTGATGACCACAAATAAACAATCAGTCATATTTTCAGGAGTCACCATGTCCGAAAGCATTGTCATTGTCAGCGGCGTCCGTACGCCCATGGGTGGTTTTCAGGGAAGCCTGTCGAGCGTATCGGCAGTCGACCTTGGTGCTCTGGTCATCCGCGAGGCGGTGGCACGGGCCGGCATCGCCCCGGCGGATGTCGAAGAGGTGATCATGGGTTGCGTATTGCCAGCCGGCCTCAAGCAGGGTCCCGCCCGCCAGGCCAGTCTCAAGGCCGGGCTACCCAGCGCCACCGGCTGCACCACCATCAACAAGCTCTGCGGTTCAGGCATGAAGGCAGTGATGATGGCGACTGACATGCTCAAGGCTGGCTCCAATCAGATCATGCTCGCCGGCGGTATGGAAAGCATGTCCAATGCCCCCTACGTGATCGAGAAAGCGCGCGGCGGGCTGCGCATGGGCCATGGCGAAATCAAGGACCACATGTTCCTCGACGGCCTGGAAGATGCGCAGACCGGTCGGCTGATGGGCTCCTTCGCCCAGGAAACCGCGACCAAGTACGGTCTGACCCGCGAAGATATGGATGCCTACGCCATCGAGTCCCTGACCCGGGCCAAGAAGGCCATTGACAGTGGCGCCCTGAACAGCGAAATCATTCCGGTGACCGTGGCCTCGCGCAAGGGCGACGTGGTAGTCAAGGATGATGAACAGCCGCACAACGCCAATATCGAGAAGATTCCCGGCCTGCGTCCGGCCTTCGCCAAGGACGGCACCATCACCGCTGCCAACGCCAGCTCGATCTCCGATGGTGCCAGTGCCCTGCTGCTGATGACCGAGTCCGAAGCCAAGCGTCGCGGCCTCCAGCCGCTGGCCCGGATCGTCGGCCACGCCACCCAGAGCCAGGACCCGAGCGAGTTCACCCTCGCCCCGGTCGGTGCCATGACCAACCTGTTCAACAAGATCGGCTGGAGCAAGGATGATGTCGATCTGTTCGAGATCAACGAAGCCTTCGCCATGGTCACCATGCTGGCCATGCGCGAACACGGGCTGGATCACAGCAAGGTCAACATCTTTGGCGGCGCCTGCGCCCAGGGTCACCCGGTGGGCTCCACCGGCTCGCGGCTGATCGTGACGCTGATCAACGCCCTGCAACAGACCGGCGGCCAGCGTGGCGTGGCCTCGTTGTGCATCGGTGGCGGTGAAGCGACTGCGGTAGCCATCGAACTGGTGTGACCAATGGCTGACGCCTGCCCGCTGGGCGGGCGTCTTTCGCCCTCAAGCTCCCTGTCTCGCTGCCGATACGACCTTGACGTAACCGACCGGGCACCTTCTGGCCCGGCTTTCCGTTTTCCAAGGTACAGGCGGCCATGAACCTCAAATTCAGTCATAAAATCCTGCTTGCCGGCTGCGGCATCGTCATTCTGGCGTTCTCTCTATTCGCGCTGTACAACGATTATCTGCAACGCAACAGCATTGGTAACAATCTGGAATTCTCCATCGACCAAGCCGGAAAGCTCACCGCCAGCAGCGTAGAGAACTGGCTCAGCGGCCGCCTGTTGTTAATGGAGAACCTGGCCGAGAACATCGCCAACCACCCGCTGGAAACTACCCGGGCTGAGCTGGTTGGCCAACCGACCTTCAGTTCGCAGTACCTACTCACTTACCTTGGCAGTGCCGATGGCAGCCTCATCCAGCATCCGCCTGTGGAGCTGCCCGACGACTTCGATGCCCGCACCCGGCCGTGGTATACCGATGCGGTGAAGGCCAACGGCAGCATCCTGACCAAACCTTATCTCGATCAGGTCACCAATGGATTGGTATTGACCATGGCCACACCGGTCACGCGTCATGGTCAACTCGCTGGCGTGGTCGGCGCTGACCTCAGCTTGGACACCCTCGTCGGCATCATCAATTCGGTGGACTTCGGTGGTCTGGGCCATGCGTTCCTGGTCAGTGATAGCGGTCAGATCCTGGTCTCTCCCGAACAGTCCCACTTGATGAAGCACCTCAAGGAGATCTACAGCGCGAGCGAGTTGCGTATGGAGCGGGAGCTGCAGCAAGTACAGCTGGATGGTCAGGAGCGCATGCTGTCCTTTACGCCGATCAGCGGCCTGCCCTCGGTGAACTGGTACATCGGCCTATCCGTCGATCGGGACCAGGCCTACGCCCCGCTGGCGCAGTTCCGCACCTCGGCGATCATCGCCATGCTGGTCGCAGTAGTCGCCATTGCCATGCTGCTGAGCCTGCTGATCAAAATACTGATGCGTCCGCTGCAGAACATGGGCCGGGCGATGGCGGATATCGCCGACGGTGAAGGTGATCTGACCCGCCGGCTGGCGGTCGAAAGCCGCGACGAATTCGGTGAGCTGAGCGCCTCGTTCAATCAGTTCGTCGAACGCATCCATGCCTCCATCAGCGAAGTGGCCTCTGCTACAGGTCAGGTGCATGACCTGGCGGTGCGGGTAATGAACGCGTCTAACTCGTCCATTGCCGGCTCCAACGAACAGAGCGCTCGCACCGAAAGCGTGGCCGCAGCCATCAACGAGCTGGGCGCCGCCGCTCAGGAAATTGCCCGCAACGCGGCCGACGCCTCCAACCAGGCCAGCAACGCCAGCGAGCAAGCGGAAGATGGGCGGCAGGTCATGGCCAGGACCATTCAGGCGATGACTGCGCTGTCCGATACCATCAATACCTCGCGGGAACAGATCGAGACCCTGAATACCAGTACCGAGGACATCAGCCATATCCTCGATGTGATCAAGGGCATTTCCGAGCAGACCAACCTGCTGGCACTCAACGCCGCAATCGAAGCTGCCCGAGCCGGCGATGCGGGTCGCGGGTTTGCCGTGGTGGCCGATGAAGTACGTAATCTGGCCCACCGCACCCAGGAGTCCGCCGAGGAGATTCACCGCATGATCACCACCCTGCAGCAGGGCTCCCAGGAAGCGGTGAATACCATGCACGCCAGCCAGGCATCCAGCGTCGAGAGTGTCGATGTGGCCAACCAGGCCGGCGAACGGCTGGGCACCGTGATGGAGCGGATCGTCGAGATCGACGCCATGAACCAGTCGGTGGCAGCCGCCACCGAGGAGCAGACCACCGTGGTCGAAGCGCTGAACATGGATATCAGCCAGATCAACCTGCTCAACCAGCAAGGCGTGGCGAACCTTCAGGAAACCCTCGGCGATTGTGATGCCCTGTCCCATCAGGCCGGCAGGCTCAAGCAGTTGGTGGACAGCTTCAAGATCTGAGCCAGCTCAGCGCCCTGCCCGCGGCTGATTCCAATTGACGGGCAGGGTCAGCCAGCGGCTGATAGGTGCGGAAAACAGATAGCGCAACTGCAGCCGCTGGGCGATGGCCAGCGCGAGCAGCGGCAGCAACAGGCCGCCGGCCACCCCCGCCACGGCGTGCAGCAGGAACGAATCCACACCACCGACCTTGAGCAACACACGCACGCCGCTGCCGGCCAGGATATGCATCAGATAGATCGCCATGGAAGCCGTACCCAGATAGGCGACAAATCCCAACGGCCGGCGGGCGGACCAGCAGCAGAGCGTTACCACAGCCGCGATCGAGAGCAGCGCCAGCAGCAGCGACAACATTCCCCGATCGGCATAATGCAGTTCCAGCAGACCATGGAAGCCGTATTGGGCGGCCGCGAACAACCCCAGCATGAACAATACCTGCCAGCCAGACGCAACCATTCCACGCACCTGGTCCGCATAGAGGATACCCAACGCGAAAAACACGAAATTATCCGCGATATAGCGCAATGCCACGACTTCTGGCAGCAGCGGCGGGAATAGATAAAGCAGCGCCGCGATCACGACTACTGGCAAGATCGAGCGCCGGGACAGGCTGAACACCGCAACGGCCAGCAGAAAGCACAGCAGCAAGGCATACAGGAACCAGAATTGCGCCCGCGGCGCCCATAGCAGCGCAAACACCTCCGCATAGGTGACCGCGCCGTTGGTGTAATCGGCCAGAGCAGCCTCGATCAGCCCCTGGAGAATGGACCACAGCACATAGGGGTAGAAGATGCTGTCGAGCTTGCTGAACACCATCCCACGGGCGCCCTTTGCCGCCAGCGATTGCCGGAAGAATAGCCCCGCCAGAAAGAAGAACAACGGCATGTGAAAGCTGTAGACAATGCTGTCCGACAGTTGATAGAAGGTTTCCGGCATGGGAATTCCGGCGCTGTGCAGCCCACGCAATACATGCCCGTATACCACCAGGACGATACCCAGTGCCTTGGCGTGATCCACCCAGAGGTCCCGATTCTCCATCACCGTCTCCCATCAGGCGCATAATGTCGCAGCCACCGAGCATAGCGCCGTGCGCCGATCGGCCACCTATCGAATGGCTAATGCTTTATTCGGGGTGGGCAGATTATTTATGTCAGACCATTCACCAGCCCGGAACGGCTTGCCGGTTATCGGCAACTGCATGACACTGTGCGGCAACTTTTCCGTGGTGCCTTCGGGTTCCGCAATGCATTCCTGCCAAGGAGATCTCCATGAGCGACATCCGTTTTGAAGACAAGGTGGTCATCGTCACCGGCGCCGGTGGTGGCATCGGCCGCGCTCACGCACTGCTGTTCGCCAAGCATGGCGCCAAGGTTATCGTCAACGATCTGGGTGGCAGCACCCAGGGAGAAGGCGCCAACAGTGAAGCGGCGCTGAAAGTGGTCGAGGAAATCAAGGCCGCCGGCGGGACCGCGATCGCCAACCCGGACAGCGTGGTGGACGGCGACAAGATCGTACAGTGCGCCATGGACAACTTCGGCCGGGTCGATGTGGTGGTCAACAATGCCGGTATCCTGCGCGACAAGAGCTTCGCCAAGATGTCCGATGCCGATTGGGACCTGGTGTACAAGGTGCATGTCGAAGGGGCCTACAAGGTGACCCATGCCGCCTGGAACCACATGAAAGAGCAGAACTTCGGCCGTATCATCTTCACCGCGTCCACTTCCGGCATCTATGGCAACTTCGGTCAGGCCAACTACGGCATGGCCAAGCTGGGGCTGTATGGTCTGACCCGCACCCTGGCCATCGAAGGCCGCAAGAACAACATCTTCGTCAACGCCATCGCCCCGACCGGTGGTACGCGCATGACCGAAGGCCTGTTCCCGCCCGGTGCGTTCGAGAAGCTCAAGCCCGAGCTGGTCAGTCCGCTGGTGGTCTACCTGTGCTCCGAGCAGTGCCAGGAAACCTCCAGCCTGTTCGAAGTCGGCGGCGGCTGGATGGGCAAGGTGCGTTGGGAGCGTTCGCTGGGCATCGGCTTCAATCCGGATGAAGGCTTCAGCCCGGAAGATGTACAGGCCAATTTCGACCAGCTGTGCAGCTTCGAGAATGCCGTGCATCCGAAGGACAACATCGAAGCACTGAAGGAACTGATGCAGAATATCCAGAAGTTCAGCTGAGAACGTCCTGCCTCTGACCCATTTTTTGCCCCATTTTGGGGCAAAATGGGCATTTCGCTTTCAACCCGTTGCGTTCGCGGAGTAGAATCCAGCGCTTTATCTCTGGCCACCGGCCCAGGACCCGAGCGCATGAAGATCATCACCGTCAAGAACTACAACGAGCTCAGTACCACCGCCGGCCGGATCATCGCGGACCTGGTAAGCAGCAAACCCCGCTGCACCCTGGGGCTGGCCACCGGCAGCACACCTCAAGGTACCTACCAGTATCTGGTCGAACGCTACCGGGCAGGTGAGATTTCCTTCAAGGAAGTACAGACCTTCAATCTGGATGAATATTGCGGTCTGCCGCGCAGCCATCCGGAAAGCTACTTCCGCTTCATGCACGACAACCTGTTCAGTCACATCGATATCCAGCCGGAAAACCGGCATATCCCCTGCGCCGAAGGGGGCGATCTGCAGAGCCAGTGCGACGCCTACAACGCCCTGCTGCGCCAGGCGACAGTCGACCTGCAGCTACTCGGCATCGGCAGCAATGGCCATATCGGCTTCTGCGAACCGGGCACGCCCTTCGAACGGGAAACCTTTCTCACCCTACTGGCCGAGAAAACCCGACAGGATAATCAGCGCTTCTTCAATTCCCTGGAGGAGGTGCCCACCACGGCCATCACCATGGGCATCAAGAACATCCTGGAAGCACGCTCCATCCTGCTGATCGCCAGCGGCAAGGCCAAGGCCGAATGTATCAGCCAGATGGTCAACGGCCCGGTCACCGAAGCTGTCCCGGCCTCAGCCCTGCAGCGTCATCCGGATACGACCATTATTCTCGACGAAGAAGCCGCTGCGCTGCTGTAGTCGCGGGACGGTTCTACCGCAACGACCCGGCAAGTTCCAGCAGCGAAAAACCGGCACCGACTACAGCGATAACCAGCAGAAACCCGGCGGAGAGGATCGAGATGATTCGCCGATTGCGCTGGAAGATCCCACCCTTCATTACCGCAATGTAGGCCACCAGAATCAGCAGATCGAAAACGATCCACAAGGCAGTAAGAATCGTCAGGCTCAATCCCGCGCCAGCGGTGATGCCGATGAACTGTGGAAAAAAGGCAATGAAGAACACAATGTCCTTCGGATTCGAGATCCCGACCAGAAAACCGTTCAGCATGGGATATTGCCGCCGGCTGGCAGCAGGGGTGGCAACTCTATCCGCTACTGCTGGCGTCACGGCAAATTCGCTGCGCAATGTTGCGCAGGCGACCCAGCCAATAAAGACACAACCCAGCAGACTGACCCAGCGCAACCAGAGATCATTGATCGATAGCAGCCCGGAAATCACCAGCGCCGCACTGCCGATGAGCAGCAACGACGCCAGGTTGGTGCCCAGCACGGTACGCAAGGCGTGACGAAACCCAAACCGGGAAGCATCGCTGATGACCAGCGCAACAACCGGGCCGGGCGTCGAAATCAGCAGCGTGATAGTCGCCAGGTACATCAGTAACAGCGGGTAATTCATGCAGTTTCCATCCCCGCATCATGGCTATGAGTCGGGCGCGACCCGGTCGAGCGCGCCCCGCCCCCGTCGCCACCTTCTCAGACGTAAAACGCCTCCAACGGCGGGAAGCCATTGAACTCGATCGAGCTGTAGCTGGTGGTGTAGGCACCGGTGGACAGCCAGTACAGCCGGTCGCCGATCGCCAGATTCAGCGGCAGGCCGTATTTGTAATTCTCATACATGATGTCGGCGCTGTCACAGGTCGGGCCGGCAATGACGGCTTCTTCCAGCTCGCCGCGCTTGTCGGTCCAGATCGGGAACTTGATCGCCTCGTCCATGGTTTCCACCAGGCCGGAGAACTTGCCCACGTCGGTGAATACCCAACGCTCCAGCGCAGTATGGGATTTGCGCGAGACCAGCACCACCTCGCTGACCAGGATACCGGCGTTGGCAATCAGCGAACGCCCTGGCTCCAGAATGATTTCCGGCAGTTCGTCACCGAAATCTTCCTGCAGGAAACGGGTGATTTCCTCAGCATAGGTCTGCAAGGTATTGGTCTTGGTCAGGTAGTTGGCCGGGAAGCCGCCGCCCATGTTGATCATCTTCAATACGATGCCGTCTTCTTCCTTCAGGCGCTCGAAGATTACCTTGACCTTGGCGATAGCCGCATCCCAGGCGCCGATGTCGCGCTGCTGCGAGCCGACATGGAAGGAAACGCCATAGGGGTCCAGGCCCAGCTCCTTGGCCAGTACCAGCAGATCCATGGCCATGTCGGTCTGGCAGCCGAACTTGCGCGACAGCGGCCAGTCGGCGGTGGTGGATCCTTCGGTCAGGATGCGTACATAGATCTTCGAGCCCGGCGCGGCCTTGGCGATGTTGCGCAGGTCAGCTTCGGAGTCGGTGGCATACAGGCGTACGCCCTTCTCATAGAACGCGCGGATGTGTGCCGATTTCTTGATGGTGTTGCCGAAGCTGATCTGTTCCGGCTTGACGCCCAGCGCCATCACCTTCTCCAGCTCATAGATGGAGGCGATATCGAAATTCGAGCCCTTGTTCTTCAACAGGCTCAGCACTTCGTTGGCTGGGTTGGCTTTGACGGCATAGTAGATCTTGCCATAGGGAAAGCCCTCGACCAGCTCGTCATAGGCGCGGTCGATGGTTTTCAGGTCCACGACCAGAAAGGGGGTTTCATGCTGATCAGCACAGGCACGGATACGGCTGAAGGTATCGCGGTCAAAATATTCGTCGAGCTTGATGGTCATGGCGTCGGCTCCAAAGCATAAGGTCTGGTGTCGGGCCGCGTGGGGACATTGGGATCAGCTGCAGGGCAGACAGGCGTACCTATCCCCTGGTCAGGAACCAGGACGAGGGACGCCTTCCGTAAGCGACTCTGAACGCATAGCCAACACACAACCCGGGGGTGCGAACGTCTGATCAGTATCCCCACTTTGGTTCGCCTACTTCCCAAGGCGTGCGCCGAAAGCAATAAGTCCGCTCCCCTGGGGAACCGGTCTTGCTGTCTCGTCGTCAGTACTTGAGCCGTATGGATCGTGCCAGCCTCAACGTTCGGTGCGCACCATAAAACCAAGCGAGTTCGCGGTCAATAGGTTGAGGCTGCTCATATGCAATAATCCATCGTGGGTGATGTTCGTGGCCCACTCAGCAGAGGAATTTCCGACATGCGGGACGCACCCGTTCACAGTCCAAGCCTGGCAGCAGATGATGACATTCATGATGTAATCATCATCGGAGGGGGCATCAATGGCTGCGGCATCGCCATGGATGCTGCCGGGCGCGGTCTGAAGGTATTGTTGTGCGAACAGGATGACCTGGCCTCGGCCACCTCCTCGCGCAGCAGCAAACTGATCCACGGCGGGCTGCGCTATCTGGAGTTCTACCAGTTCCGCCTGGTCGGCAAGGCCCTGGCCGAACGTGAGGCGCTCCTGCGCAACGCGCCGCATATCATCTGGCCGATGCGTTTTCGCCTGCCCCATCGGCCGCACTTGCGCCCGGCCTGGATGATCCGCCTCGGATTGTTCCTCTATGATCATCTGGCTCGCCGCGAAACCCTGCCCGGCTCCCGCGGCCTGCGCTTCGACCAGACCAGCCCGCTGAAACCGGAAATTGTTCGCGGCTTCGAGTATTCCGATGCCTGGGTCGATGATGCCCGGTTGGTGGTGCTGACCGCGCGGGCCGCTGCCCAGCGGGGCGCCCGCATTCTGCCCCGTACCGCCTGCGTCGATGCCCGGCGCGCCGACGACCTCTGGCAGGTGACACTGGAGGACCGCCAGAGCGGTCAGCGCCGCAGCTACCGCAGCCGGGCACTGGTCAATGCCGGCGGCCCCTGGGCGGCTGACCTGCTGGAGTCGGTCATCGATACACCGATCCGGCGCCCCCTGCGCCTGGTCAAGGGCAGCCACATCGTGGTGCCGCGCCTGCATGCCGGGGAAGAGTCCTACATCCTGCAGAATGAAGATAACCGCATCGTTTTCGTCATTCCCTATGAACAGGATTACTCCCTGATCGGCACCACCGACGTGGACTACCAGGGCGACCCCGCTGCAGCTGAGCTTTCAACTGAAGAAGGCAATTACCTGCTGCATGTGGTGAACAACCACTTCCGCCAGCAACTGACCCGGCGCAATATCCTCTGGAGCTATGCCGGCGTCCGGGCGCTGTTCGACGGTGAGGATGGTGCGGCCCAGGCTGCGTCCCGGGATTACCTGCTGGATGTGCATGCCCAACACGGCCACCCGCCATTGCTGTCGATACTCGGCGGCAAGATCACCACCTACCGCCGGCTGGCGGAGGAAGCCACCGACCAGCTCTGCGAGCTGCTGCACAGCCCGGCGCGGGCATGGACCCGCGAGGCGACCCTGCCCGGCGGCGACTTCCGGGATCAACAGACATTGCTGGCCGACCTGCAGAAGCTCTATCCCTGGCTACCCGACGCGACAGCCCGACGCTTCACCCGCAGCTACGGTACGCTCACCCATGAACTGCTGAACGGCTGCCGCAGCATGGATGACATGGGCCGCCATTTCGGTGCCGATCTGTACGCCCGGGAAGTGCATTATCTGATCCAGACCGAGTGGGCCACCACGGCCCAGGATGTGCTCTGGCGCCGCTCCAAGCTGGGCCTGCATATCCGCTCCAGCGAGGCCGCGGTGTTGCAGGACTTCATGGATATTCGCAGCAAGTGGCGCCCCACCTGAGGGCGCCGCATGCCGCCCTGCCCGACACCTACGGGCCAGCGCGGGCGCACCAAATCCACTCGCCCCATCACCCGCTGGCACTGAAAGGGCGCGCAGCCAGCCTGTCCACCCACTCCAGACGACCCGGTAATCAGGTTATCTAACCCGCTGCTATGCATTGATTTTATTAATATTTTTTAACCCATAAAATTATTTTCCGCGGTTGGCACGCTCCCTGCTGAACACCTCTTGCATACAAGACGGTATTCAGACGCACGGGAGGTTCAATGTCGCAGCAAACCGGATGGACGCTCGAAGAATGGCGCCAGGCCTATCGAAATAGATCCATAACCCCCTCTGGCGCCCTGCACAATCTGCGCGCTCAGCTGCATAGTGGGGACCCGGCATGGATTCACGTGGTCTCCGGCGCCGAACTCGATGCCCAGCTCAATGAGCTCGACGCCCTGCCCGATGCGATCAATCTACCGCTGTACGGTATTCCCTTCGTGGCCAAGGACAACATCGACGTGGCCGGACTGCCGACCACCGCCGCCTGCCCGGCCTTCGCCTATACCCCCAGCCAAGATGCCACCAGTGTCGCCCGGTTGCGCGCGGCCGGGGCCATCGTGCTGGCCAAGACCAACCTCGACCAGTTCGCCACTGGCCTGGTCGGTACCCGTTCACCCTACGGTGCGGTGCCCAACAGCTTTAACCCGGACTATGTATCCGGTGGCTCCAGCTCCGGTTCGGCCGTCGCGGTCGCCCGTGGCCTAGTGCCGTTCAGCCTAGGCACCGATACCGCCGGCTCTGGCCGGGTGCCCGCCGGCTTCAACAATATCGTCGGGCTGAAGCCTACCCGCGGGCGCTTCAGCACCAACGGTGTGGTTCCCGCCTGCCGCAGCCTGGACTGCGTCTCGGTATTCGCGCTGAACGTGGCGGACACCGAGGCGGTGGCCGCAATACTCGAAGGCTTCGATCCTAGCGACAGCTATTCGCGCAGCGCGACGCTGCCGGCCAGCCCCATGGGCGAACACCCGCGCTTCGGTATTCCCGCCAGGCCGGAATGGTTTGGCGACAGCCAGGCCGAAGCAGCCTGGGCAGCCGCCCTGGCCCAGCTGGGTGAGATTGGCGTGGAATTGCTGGAGCTGGACTTCAGCCCCATGCAGGAATTGGCGCAGCTACTTTACGGCGGGCCTTGGGTAGCCGAGCGCTACGTCGCCATCCAGGAATTCATCGGCGGGCATGCCGAGCAGATGAACCCCGTGGTACGCGGCATCATCGAGCAGGCTGGCCATTTCAGCGCCACCGACAGCTTCCGCGCCGAATACCGCCGCGCCGATCTGGCGCGCCAGATCCAGACCCTGATGCAATCGGTGGATGCCTTGCTAGTGCCCACTGCGCCGACCCTGCCGACCCTCGCCACCCTGGCCAGCAACCCGGTAGACGGCAACAGCCAGTTGGGCATCTGGACCAACTTCGTCAATCTGGCCGACTGCTCGGCCCTGGCCTTGCCCGCCGGTATCCGCGCCGATGGCCTGCCCTTCGGCATCACCCTGGTCGGCGCCGCCTGGCAGGATGCCGCCCTGGCCGAATTCGGCCGGCGCTGGCAGGCCCACGCGCCCTGGGCACTCGGCGCCACCGATCGCCGCCTGCCGACACCACCGGTCAGCAACCAGGTACCCGACGGCCATATACGCCTGGCCGTGGTCGGCGCGCACCTGCGCGGCATGCCGCTCAACGGGCAGCTGACCGAGCGCCATGCGCGCTTCGTCGAGGCGACCTACAGCGCAGGCAACTACCGCCTGTTCGCCCTGCCCGACACCACGCCACCCAAGCCCGGCCTGATTCGCTCGGCCAGCGGCGCACCGATCGCCGTGGAGCTGTGGGACATGCCGACCCATCTGTTCGGCAGCTTCGTCGCGCTGATTCCCGCCCCGCTGGGCATCGGCACACTGACCCTGCAAGACGGCCGCGAGGTCAAGGGCTTCATTTGCGAGGGTGCCGCTGTCGAGGGCGCAACCGATATCACTCACCTGGGCGGCTGGCGCGCCTATATCGCCTCGCGCGGTTGATAAAGGAATGACTCCAATGCTGCATACCGTACTCATAGCCAACCGCGGCGAGATCGCCGTGCGGATCGCCCGCACCCTGAAGCGCATGGGCATCAAATCGGTCGCGGTGCATTCCGACGCCGACCGCAACAGCGCCCATGTCAGCGCCTGCGATCAGACCATCAGCCTGGGCGGCAACAGCGCCGCCGAAAGCTACCTGCGCACCGACCTGATTCTCGCTGCCGCCCGCAACAGTGGCGCGCAGGCAATCATTCCCGGCTACGGCTTTCTCTCCGAAAACGCCGCCTTCGCCGAACAATGCGAAGCCGCCGGTATCGCCTTCTGCGGCCCGACACCGGAGCAGATTCGCCAGTTCGGCCTCAAGCACAGCTCGCGCGAAATCGCCGAACAGGCCGGCGTGCCGCTGACGCCCGGCACCGGCCTGCTTGGCTCGCTGGACGAGGCGCTCAGCGCTGCGGAGCGGCTGGGCTACCCGGTGATGCTGAAAAGCACCGCCGGCGGCGGCGGTATAGGCCTGACCCGCTGCGACGACCAGGCGACGCTGATCGACGCCTATGACAGCGTCAAGCGCCTGGGAAAGAACTTCTTCAGTGACAGTGGCGTATTCCTCGAACGCTTTGTCGACAACGCCCGGCATGTCGAAGTACAGATCTTCGGTGATGGCCAGGGCAGCGTAATAGCCCTCGGCGAGCGCGACTGCTCGCTGCAGCGGCGCAACCAGAAAGTGGTTGAGGAAACCCCGGCGCCGCAGCTGCCGGCCGCCACCCGCCAGCAATTACTGGACGCCTCGGTGAACCTCGGCAAGGCGGTCAACTACCGCTCCGCCGGCACAGTGGAGTACATCTACGATGCCGCCCGCGACGCCTTCTACTTTCTCGAGGTGAACACCCGCCTGCAAGTAGAGCATCCGATCACCGAAGCCTGCACCGGCGTCGACCTGGTCGAATGGATGATCCGCACCGCCAGCGGCCAACCGCCGACGCTGGACATCGACATCCAGCCCAGCGGCGCTGCCATCGAAGTACGCCTGTATGCCGAGGACCCGGTCCGCGACTTCCAGCCCTCGCCGGGAGTGTTAAGCGACGTCAGCTTTCCCACCAGCGCCCGCATCGATACCTGGGTCGCCACCGGCACCGAAGTGTCACCCTATTACGACCCGATGATCGCCAAGATCATCGTGCATGGCCGCGACCGCGCCGAGGCGCTCGGTAAGATGCGCGAGGCGCTCGACGCCACCCGCGTGGCCGGCATCGCCAGCAATCTGGATTACCTACGGCAGATCATCGCCACCGAGTTCTTCGCCCAGGGCGACGTAGCCACTAACCGGCTGGCCACCTTCACTTACCGCCCGCCGGTGGTGGAAGTCATCCAGCCCGGCACCTATACCAGCGTGCAGGATTATCCCGGCCGCGCCGGTTACTGGAGCGTCGGCGTGCCCCCGTCCGGGCCGATGGACGACTATGCCTTCCGACTGGCCAACCGCATCGTCGGCAACCATGCCGGCGCCGCAGGGCTGGAATGCACCCTGATCGGCCCGACCCTGCGCTTTCACAGCGATACGCTGATCGCCCTCACTGGAGCCCGCTCGGATGCCCGGCTGGACGGCGAAAGCGTGCCCTTCTGGGTGCCGGTTGCGGTCAAGGCCGGACAGGTGCTGGTCGTCGGCAAGGCCGAGACAGGCTGCCGCGGTTACCTCGCGGTGCGTAACGGCTTCGATGTGCCGGTGTATCTGGGCAGCCGTTCGACCTTCGTCCTCGGCCAGTTCGGCGGCCACGCCGGCCGTACGCTGCGGGCCACCGACATGCTGCCGATCAGCAATCCGCAGATCGTCGCCTGCACCACGCCAGCGCCGCTGTATCCACCCGCTGCCGCGCCAGCAGCACTGGTTCCCGACTATCCCAGCGAGTGGGAAATCGGCGTGCTCTACGGCCCGCACGGCGCCCCAGACTTCTTCACCGAAGACGCCATCGAGATGTTCTTCGCCACCGCCTGGGAAGTGCACTACAACTCCAATCGCCTGGGCATTCGCCTGAACGGGCCGAAGCCGACCTGGGCCCGCAGCGACGGCGGCGAAGCCGGGTTGCACCCGTCCAATATCCACGACACCGAGTACGCCGTCGGCTCGATCAACTTCACCGGCGATATGCCGGTGATCCTGACCAAGGACGGCCCCAGTCTTGGCGGCTTCGTCTGCCCTGTGACCATCGCCAAGGCCGAGTTGTGGAAGGTCGGCCAGGTCAAGCCAGGAGACCGCATCCGCTTCAAGCCCCTGAGTTTCGACCAGGCCCTGGCGATGGAACGGGCAACCGACCGCGCCATCGAGCAATTGGCCGAGCAGCCGATGCTCGCGCAGGCAGTGCAACCCCCGTCGGCAACCGGTCTGCCCGATTGCATCCTGGCCAGCCTGGCCGAGCACGGCGACCGACCAAGCGTCACCTACCGGCAGGCCGGCGATAAATACATTCTGCTCGAGTATGGCGCCAACGTACTGGACCTGAGCCTGCGCCTGCGTGTGCATGCGCTGATGGAAGCGCTCAAGGCCCAGCCCATTGACGGCATCATCGAGCTATCCCCCGGTGTGCGCTCTTTGCAGTTGAACTACGACAGCCGGATCATTCACCAGCATGTGCTGATCGACCGGCTGGTCGTGCTGGAAACCGAGTTGCCGGATGCCACCAGCCTGCGCGTACCCAGCCGCGTCATCCACCTGCCCATGGCCTTCGAAGACTCCGCCACCCTGGATGCCGTGGTCCGCTATCGCCAGTCAGTGCGCGACACCGCGCCCTGGTTGCCAAGCAATACCGAATTCATGCGCCGCATCAATGGTCTGGACAGTGTCAATCAGGTACGCGACATCCTGTTCAGCGCCAGCTATATGGTGCTCGGTCTGGGCGACGTCTACCTCGGCGCACCCTGCGCGGTGCCGGTCGATCCACGCCACCGCCTGCTGACCTCCAAGTACAACCCGGCGCGCACCTATACCGCCGAGGGCACGGTGGGCATCGGCGGTGTGTACATGTGCATCTACGGCATGGACTCACCAGGCGGCTACCAGTTGGTCGGACGCACCCTGCCGATCTGGAATACCTTCCTCAAGAGCCCGGCGTTCATCAACGGCGAGCCCTGGTTGCTGAAATTCTTCGATCAGGTGCGCTATTACCCGGTCAGCGAAGCCGAACTGGACGAACAGCGCGACGCCTTCCGCGAAGGCCGCCTGAGCCTGCGTATCGATGAGGGCTGGTTCGATCTGGCCGAGCACCAGGGGTTTCTGCACCACAACGCTGACAGCATCGCCGCCTTCAAGGCCAGCCAGCAAGCGGCATTCACCCGGGAGGTGGCGCTGTGGCGGTCCGACGAAGAGGCCCAGGTCGACGCCGCCCTGCAGGTGAATATCCAGAGCGGGCCGATCGAGGTGGACGGCCATGCGGTCACCGCCGATATCAGCGGCAATATCTGGAAGCTGCTAGTGGAGCCTGGCCAACGCGTGGAAGCGGACCAGCCGCTGCTGATCGTCGAGGCGATGAAAATGGAATTCGCCGTGCATGCCGATCGCAATGCCCGGGTCGGCGCCATTCACTGCGCGGCAGGCCGGCAGGTGAACGCCGGGGACCTGTTGCTGGTTCTCGAGGAATGAGCACCGTGCGCAGGCAGAACCTGACCGAGCGGATCTACCAGCAGTTGAAGCAGAGCATTTTCGATTTCCAGCTACTGCCCGGTGATCGATTTACCGAAAGCGAAATTGCCGCGCGCATGCAGGCCAGCCGCACGCCGGTGCGCGAGGCGCTGAGCCGCCTGCAGCGGGAGGGCTTCGTCGAGGTGTCGTTTCGCAGCGGCTGGCAGGTCAACCCCCTGGATTTCCAGCAGTTCGAGCAGCTGTATGACGTGCGCATCGTGCTGGAAATGGCTGCCGTCAAGCGCCTTTGTGCAATGGAACCAGCCCCCGACTTGAGCGCGCTCGAGCGCATCTGGCTGGTAGCAGCGGAAGACCGTTTGGAGCATGGCCCGACGGTCTGCAGCCTGGATGAGCGCTTCCATGAACAGCTGGTGGAAGCCTGCGGCAATACGGAAATGGCGCGCATTCACCACGACGTGACCGAACGCCTGCGCATCGTACGGCGCATCGACTTCACCAAGCGCCCCCGGATCGAGGCCACCTATGTGGAGCACGCCAACATCCTGCGCCACATCATCGAGCGCCGCAGCGACGAGGCGCAATGGCTGCTGAAAAGCCATATCGAGGACAGCAAGGCAGAGGTCCGGCGGATCACCCTGCACATGATTTTCCAGGCACGACACCAACCGAACAACAGCTACCCGCCACTGCAGGCAAATAGCTGAAACCAGAAGGCCCGGCGCAGGACGACCGGGCCCGGAGTGCTGCACCCGCTGTTCGAAATCGATTTTCACAGCTGTTGGACACGATCACGACAATGGAGATGGACACATGAAACTGAAGAAAATGGTCAAACAGGCCGGGGCGCTCGGCGTTGCCTGTAGCATGGCCCTGACCGCTCTGGCGGCGCAGGCGGACACCATCAAGGTCGGCGTACTGCATTCGCTGTCCGGCACTATGGCAATTTCGGAAACCACCCTGAAAGATACCATGCTGATGCTGATCGAAGAGCAGAACAAGAAAGGCGGTCTGCTCGGCAAGAAACTGGAGCCCGTGGTGGTCGATCCTGCCTCCAACTGGCCGCTGTTCGCCGAACGCACCCGTGATCTGCTTGAGCAGCATCAGGTCGATGCAATTTTCGGCTGCTGGACCTCGGTATCACGCAAGGCGGTACTGCCGGTCATCGAGGAACTCAACGGCATCCTGTTCTACCCGGTGCAGTACGAGGGCGAAGAATCCTCGCGCAACGTATTCTACACCGGCGCCGCGCCGAACCAGCAGGCGATCCCGGCCGTCGACTATCTGAAGGATGAACTGGAGATCGAGCGCTGGGTACTGGCCGGCACCGACTACGTTTATCCACGCACCACCAACCGCATCCTTGAAGCCTACCTGAAAGCCAATGGCGTGGCCGACGAAGACATCCTGATCAACTACACCCCGTTCGGTCATGCCGACTGGCAGAACATCGTCGCCGAGATCAAGCGCTTCGGCAGCACCGGCAAGAAGACCGCCGTGGTATCCACCATCAACGGTGACGCCAACGTCCCCTTCTACCGCGAACTGGGTAATCAGGGCGTGTCCGCCGAAGACATCCCGGTGATCGCCTTCTCGGTCGGTGAAGAGGAGCTGTCCGGTATCGACACCGCTCCGCTGGTCGGCCACATGGCCGCCTGGAACTATTTCATGAGCGAGGAAACCCCGGAGAACGCCGCCTTTATCAAGACCTGGCACGATTTCATCGGCGACACCGAGCGCGTCACCAACGACCCAATGGAAGCCCATTACATCGGTTTCAACATGTGGGTAAAAGCAGTCGAAGCGGCTGGCACCACCGACAGCGACAAGGTGATCGACGCCCTGGTTGGCGTGGAAGTGCCGAACCTGACCGGTGGTGTCAGCAAGATGCTGCCCAACCACCATATCACCAAGCCGGTGCTGATCGGTGAAATCCAGAACGACGGCCAGTTCCTCACCGTGTCGAGCACAGATGAACTGGTGCCCGGCGATGCCTGGTCCGACTACCTGGAAGGCAGCAAGAACCTGGAAGCCGATTGGACCGCACCGATCAACTGCGGCAACTACAACACCGCCAGCAAAACCTGCCTGGGCGCCCAGCCCGAGTAACCAGCAGACCGAACCGCTGGCGGCACTATCGCCAGCGGAATCCGCAGCAGCAGCCCATCGCCGCTGCGTTTGATTACTCCGAACCATACCAGGACCGCCGCTATGAACCCTCCTTGCCGCTTCACACCCCGGCATACCCTGCACGCCGTGCTGCTCTGGCTGATGTGCTTCAGCGCCCTGCCCCTGCACGCCAGCGCGCAATCCCCCGCGGCCCCCGCCGAAGCCCGGACGGGTGCCGTGCCTGCCGCGCAGCCGAGCTTCGAGCAACTGGTCCAACAACTGCCTGGCGGTAGCCTGCGCGACCGCACCGCCACCATCAACCAGCTGTCCAACCAGCGCGACGAACGCCTGGCCGACATTTTCAATGCCCTGCTGGCCGGTGAGCTGCTGGCCGACAAGGATACCCCGCCCACCATTGCCATACGCAGCGGCGAACAGCTGACCGATGCACTGACCGGTACCGCGCTGAGCGATAGCACCGGCTTGCGCCGGATTCCGGTCAACAACAACCTGCGCACCCAGCTGCGCGGCCAGGTGGCGCAGCTGCACCTCAACCACTCCGATACCGACAAGCGCTACGCCGCCGTGCAGCGCTTTATTCGTGATGGCGTCAATGCCGACACCGCTGCGCTGCTGCACGCGCATCAGGAGCTTGAAGAGTCCGATCGAGTGCAGGGTGCGATCACTACCGCACTGGCGGTGTACCGGCTGCAATCGGCCGACAGCGGTATTCGCCAGGCCGCCATCAATGAGCTCAGCGGCTCGCTGGAGCAGGAAGCGCGCAACGCCCTGCGCGGGATTGCCGCGAATGACGCCGATCCCGAGCTGCGCGCCGCCGCAGCGGAGGCCATCGAGTCCATTCAGGGACGCATCGGTTTCTACCGCTTCGTAGAAAATCTGTTCTTCGGCCTCAGCCTCGGCTCGGTACTACTGCTGGCGGCGATCGGACTGGCCATCACCTTTGGCGTGATGGGCGTGATTAACATGGCCCATGGCGAGTTGATCATGATCGGCGCCTACACCACCTGGGGCGTGCAAGTGCTATTTCCCAACCTGATCGAGTGGAGCCTGCTGATCGCCATTCCCGCGGCTTTTTTGATCACTGCCCTGGTCGGCATCGCCATCGAGCGTGGGGTGATCCGCTTCCTCTATGGACGGCCGCTGGAAACCCTGCTGGCCACCTTCGGTCTCAGCCTGGTGCTGCAACAGGCGGTGCGCAGCCTGTTCAGCCCGCTCAACCGTTCGGTGAGTTCACCCGAGTGGATCAGCGGCACGCTAACCATCAACCCGGTGCTATCGATCACCTATACCCGGCTGTACATCCTGATCTTCGGCCTGCTGGTGTTCTTCGCCCTGATGCTGGTGATGAAACGCACCGCGCTCGGCCTGAAGGTCCGCGCCGTCTCGCAGAACCGCGCCATGGCGCGCGCCGTTGGAGTGCGTTCCAGCTGGGTCGATGCACTGACCTTCGGCCTCGGTTCCGGCATCGCCGGGGTCGCCGGGGTCGCGCTGTCGCAGCTCACCAACGTCGGCCCCAACCTCGGTCAGGCCTACATCATCGACTCTTTCATGGTGGTGGTGTTCGGCGGCGTCGGCAACCTCTGGGGCACCCTGGTCAGCGCCATGAGCCTGGGGCTGATCAACAATTTCCTGGAGCCCTATGCTGGCGCCATGCTGGCCAAAGTACTGGTGCTGATCATGCTGATCCTGTTCATCCAGAAGAAGCCCAAGGGACTCTTCCCACAGAAAGGGCGGGCGGCGGCGGACTGAGGCTCGCCTGCCATCCACAGCCAATGATATCGAGAGGGAAGTATGCTAACCCAACGTCTATTACTCAGTGATCGCGGCGGCATGGTGGTGCTCGGACTGGTCGTCCTCACTGCCATCCTGGTGCCGATCCTCAATCTGGTGGTGCCCACCAGCTCACCGTTCTACGTGTCCAACTTCACCGTGGCGCTGCTCGGCAAGTTTCTCTGCTTCGCCCTGCTGGCCCTGTCGGTGGACCTGATCTGGGGCTACTGCGGAATTCTCTCGCTCGGCCACGGCGCCTTCTTCAGCCTCGGCGGCTATGGCATGGGCATGTACCTGATGCGCCAGATTGGCGATCGGGGCGTATACGGCCACCCGGAACTGATGGATTTCATGGTGGTGCTCAACTGGGAGTCGCTGCCCTGGTACTGGCAGGGCTTCGACATGTTCTGGTTTTCCCTACTGATGATCCTGCTGGTGCCTGGGTTGCTGGCCCTGGTGTTCGGCTGGCTGGCGTTTCGCTCGCGGGTGACCGGGGTGTATTTCGCGATCATCACCCAGGCCCTGACCTATGCGCTGATGCTGGCGTTTTTCCGCAACGAGATGGGCTTTGGCGGCAATAACGGCCTCAATGACTTCAAGGAAATCCTTGGCTTCGACCTGGCTGCCAAGACCACCCGTGTCGGCCTGTTCGTCGCCTCGGCCATTGCCCTTGTGCTCGGCTACCTGGCCTGCCGCTATATCGTCACCTCGCGTATGGGCCGGGTGATCGTCTCGATCCGCGACGCCGAAAGCCGCACCCGTTTCTGCGGCTACCAGGTGGAATCCTACAAACTCTGGCTGTTCGTCTTCTCGTCGATGCTGGCGGCTATTGCCGGCGCCCTCTATGTACCGCAGGTAGGCATTATCAATCCCGGCGAATTCTCACCGCTGAACTCCATCGAGATGGTCGTGTGGGTCGCCACCGGCGGGCGCGGCACCCTGTTCGGTGCCATCGTCGGCGCTTTCTCGGTGAACTACGCCAAGACCTTCTTCACCACCTTCTCGCCGGAAACCTGGCTGTTCATCCTCGGCGCCCTGTTCGTGCTGGTGACGCTGGTGCTGCCAAAAGGAATAGTCGGCCTGCTCGGCCATGTACGCCGCAAGGGAGACAAGTCATGACCCCACTCGATCGCCTGCGGGAAACCTGGCGCCGCGACCAGATCTTCGACTTCATGCTCCCCAAGCCGGAATTCGGCAAGGCGGTGGATACCAGTCACGGCCCGATTCTTTATGTCGAGGATGTCAGCGTCAGCTTCGATGGCTTCAAAGCGTTAAATAACCTCAACCTATATATCGACGACGGTGAGCTGCGGTGCATCATCGGCCCCAACGGCGCCGGCAAGACCACCATGATGGATGTGATCACCGGCAAGACCCGGCCGGATACCGGCAGCGTGTACTTCGGCCAGCGCATCGATCTGCTGAAGCTGCCCGAGCATGAGATCGCCCGGGGCGGCATCGGCCGCAAGTTCCAGAAGCCAACTATCTTCGAAGCGCTGTCGGTATTCGAGAACCTGGAGCTGGCCACGGCTTCGGACAAGCATGTCTGGTACACCCTGAACCACGACCTGAGCGCAGAGCAGCGCGACCGCCTCGATGAGGTACTGACGCTGATCGGTCTGACCCCGCAAGCACACCAGGACGCAGGCGCCCTGTCCCATGGCCAGAAGCAGTGGCTGGAAATCGGCATGCTGCTGGTGCAGAACCCGCGGGTGCTGCTGGTCGACGAACCGGTGGCTGGCATGACTGGCGAGGAAGTCGAGCACACCGCCCGACTGCTGACCTCGCTGGCTGGCCGGCATTCGGTGATCGTGGTCGAGCACGACATGGCTTTCGTGCGCTCCATCGCGCGCAAAGTCACCGTACTGCATCAGGGTTCGGTGCTGGCCGAGGGCAGCATGGATCAGGTACAGAACGACCCGCGGGTCATCGAAGTCTATCTGGGGGAGTGACATCGTGCTGAGCATTCAAGGCATCAACCAGTTCTACAACCAGAGCCATATCCTCTGGGATCTGGACCTGGAACTGAAGGAAGGCACCTGCGGCTGCCTGCTGGGCCGCAACGGCGTCGGCAAGACCACGCTGCTCAAATGCATCACCGGCCTGTTGCCGGTAAAGGACGGGCAGATCCTGTTCAATGGCCAGGACATCACTCGCCTGAGCACCGAGAACCGCGCCCGCGCCGGCATCGGCTACGTGCCCCAGGGCCGCGAGATATTCCCGCTGCTGAGCGTCGAGGAAAACCTGAAGATATCCCTCGGCGCCCGCCCCGACCGGGCCAGGCAGATTCCGGAACAGATCTACCAACTGTTCCCGGTGCTCAGGGAAATGAAGCATCGCCGCGGCGGTGATCTCTCTGGCGGCCAGCAGCAACAGTTGGCCATCGGCCGTGCGCTGGTGCTCGACCCCAAGCTGCTGATCCTCGACGAGCCGACCGAAGGCATCCAGCCGAATATTGTCCGCGACATCAGCGATGTGATCCGCAAGCTGAATAGCGAACTGGGTTTGACCGTGTTGCTGGTGGAGCAGAAATTGCCCTTCGCGCGCCGCGCCGCCGATGATTTCTTCATCATGGAGCGCGGGCGCGCGGTGGCAACCGGACCGATGGCGACGCTGGATGACGAACTGATCCAGCGGTATCTGACGGTGTGAACTGATTCCGCGGCGAGGCCATGGCGGATTTAAATTTTGTCTTGCTCCGACTAATCGGCCACAATATGCGCCGATCCCATGACCCTCGCCCGGAGCCGACCGGCACGCCGCCGCCTCCCCGCCCCAGCACGAACCGAACAGGCAACATGTCCAATATCGAGAAAGAAGTCGCCAAGCGCCGCACCTTTGCCATTATTTCCCACCCCGATGCGGGTAAGACCACCATTACCGAACGCTTGCTGCTGATGGGCAAGGCGATCGAGGTGGCCGGCACGGTCAAGTCGCGCAAGTCCGACCGGCATGCAACCTCGGACTGGATGGCGATGGAGCAGCAGCGTGGCATCTCCATTACCACCTCGGTCATGCAGTTCCCCTACCGGGACCATATGATCAACCTGCTCGATACCCCCGGCCACGAGGACTTCTCGGAAGACACCTACCGTACCCTGACCGCCGTGGACAGTGCCCTGATGATGATCGACGGCGGTAAGGGCGTGGAGCCCCGTACCATCGCCCTGATGAACGTCTGCCGCCTGCGCGACACGCCCATCATCAGCTTCGTCAACAAGCTCGACCGGGATATCCGCGACCCGATCGAACTGCTCGACGAGATCGAAGAGGTGCTCAGCATCAAGGCCGCGCCCATCACCTGGCCGATCGGCTGCTATCGGGAGTTCAAGGGCGTCTACCACTTGGCCAACGATCGCATCCATGTCTACACCCCCGGCCATGGCCACGAACGTACCGAGGACAAGATCATCCAGGGTCTGGACAGCGACGAAGCCCGCGCCCTGCTCGGTGACATGTATGACAACTTCGTGGAAGAACTGGAGCTGGTCCAAGGCGCGTGCCACGACTTCGATCCGGAGGAATTCATGGCGGGCAAGTTGACCCCCGTGTTCTTCGGTACCGCGCTGGGCAACTTCGGCGTCAGCCATGTGCTGGATGCCTTTGTCGACTGGGCGCCGGCACCACTGCCGCGCATGAGCCAGGAGCGTGAGGTCAAGCCCACCGAGGAAACCTTCAGCGGTTTCGTATTCAAGATCCAGGCGAACATGGACCCGCGCCACCGCGACCGCATCGCCTTCATGCGCGTGTGCTCGGGCAAGTACGAGCAAGGCATGAAGATGCGCCATGTGCGCATCGGCAAGGACATCAAGATCGCCGACGCCCTGACCTTCTTCTCCAGCGACCGGGAACGCCTGGAGGAAGCCTGGGGCGGCGATATCATCGGCCTGCACAACCACGGCACCATCCAGATCGGGGACACCTTCACCGCCGGCGAGAACGTCAGCTTTACCGGCATTCCGCACTTCGCGCCGGAACTGTTCCGCCGCGTGCGCCTGAAGGACCCGCTCAAGTCCAAGCAGCTGCGCCAGGGCCTGCAGGAGTTGGCCGAGGAAGGCGCGACCCAGGTGTTCTTCCCCGAGCGCAACAACGACATCATCCTCGGCGCCGTCGGTGTGCTGCAGTTCGATGTGGTGGCCAGCCGCCTGAAAGAAGAATACAAGGTGGAATGCATGTATGAGCCGATCAACGTCTGGTCGGCCCGCTGGATCGAGTCCACCGACAAGAAGAAGCTCGCGGAATTCAGCAGCAAGGCCACGGACAACCTGGCCGTGGACGGCGGCGGGCACCTGACCTATCTGGCACCGACCCGGGTGAACCTCAGCCTGACCGAGGAGCGCTGGCCGGAAATCCGGTTCAACGCCACCCGCGAACACCACTGATCTGCCCGTACTGAATGCGGCCCGTTGAACAGAGCCTGCTCGTCGAGTGATCGACGGCGGGGCGGCAAAGTCGCCCCGCTTTCCATTATTCAGAACAGACCGGACTGTACCGGGTCATCGCCCGCCGCATCCCGCTGGGCGGCGGCCTCCTGTCTGGCCCGCAATACTCTTGCCTTGCGCGACTGGCACAGACGTACCACCTGTCGTTTCTGCTCGGTGGATAATTCCAGCCAATACAGGCGCTCATCCCGCGAGCGGAAGCAGCCCTTGCAGAAGCCCTTGCTGTTGACTTCGCAGACACCGACACAGGGACTGGGTATTTCAAAAAACTCAAGCTGATTTTTCATGTTTTTCAATTTGACCCCAGCCATTTCACACTCTATATTGCGTTCATTCCAACCCATATCACTACATATAGTGATTTCACCCATACAATGAAATCACCGTATATTCAAGCCTCAATGTCCCAGGATTTGCACATGACCGATTTCCAGTCCCTCAAGGTAACCAAACGCAACGGCCGCCAGGAATCCATCAATCTGGACAAAATCCACCGAGTGCTCGATTGGGCCGCCGAGGGCCTGGACAATGTATCGGTTTCCCAGGTGGAGCTGAAATCCCAGATCCAGCTGTATGATGGCATCCGCAGCCAGGACATTCACGAAACCATCATCAAGGCCGCCGCCGATCTGATTTCCCAGAACACACCGGATTATCAGTACATGGCCGCCCGCCTGGCGATCTTCCATCTGCGCAAGATAGCCTATGGTCAGTTCGAACCGCCACACCTGTTCGACCATGTCACCACACTGACCGAAATGAATCGCTACGATCAGCATATCCTGCGTGACTACAGCCGCGACGAGTTCGACACCCTCAATGACTATATCGACCACAGCCGCGATCTGAATTTCTCCTACGCAGCGGTCAAGCAGCTGGAAGGCAAATACCTGATCCAGGACCGGGTCAGCCGCCGGGTCTATGAAAGCCCGCAGATGCTCTACATGCTGATCGGCATGTGCCTGTTCGCCGATTACCCGCAGGACACGCGGCTGGGTTACATCAAGCGCTTCTATGACGCCATCTCGCTGTTCAAGATTTCCTTGCCGACACCAATCATGTCCGGCGTGCGCTCGCCGTCGCGGCAGTTCAGCTCCTGCGTGCTGATCGAGTGCGGTGACAGCCTGGACTCGATCAACGCCACCACCTCGGCGATCGTAAAATACGTCTCGCTGCGCGCCGGCATCGGCATCAACGCCGGTCGCATCCGCGCCGTGGGCAGCCCGATCCGTGGCGGCGAGGCCCAGCACACCGGCTGTATCCCGTTCTTCAAGCTGTTCCAGGCGGCGGTCAAATCCTGCTCCCAAGGCGGCGTGCGTGGCGGTGCCGCTACCCTGTTCTACCCCCTGTGGCACCTGGAAGTGGAGTCGCTGCTGGTACTGAAGAACAACCGTGGCGTGGAGGAAAACCGCGTACGGCATATGGATTACGGCGTGCAGATCAACCGCACCCTGTACCAGCGCCTGATCAAGAACGGCAATATTACCCTGTTCTCCCCCCATGAAGTGCCCGGCCTGTACGAGGCATTCTTCGCCGATCAGGACGAGTTCGAGCGCCTGTACGAGAAATACGAGCAGGACCCGGCGATTCGCAAGCGCAGCATGCCGGCGGTCGAGCTGTTCTCGCTGATGATGCAGGAGCGCTCCAGCACCGGCCGTATCTACATCCAGAACGTTGACCACTGCAATACCCACAGCCCCTTCGATCCGAAGGTCGCGCCGGTGCGCCAGTCCAACCTGTGCCTGGAAATCGCTCTGCCGACCAGCCCGCTGAATGACATGAACGATGACAGCGGCGAAATTGCCCTGTGCACCCTGTCGGCATTGAACCTGGGCGCGATCAACAGCCTCGACGAGCTGGAAGAACTGGCCGACCTGGCGGTACGTGCACTGGATTCGCTGCTTGATTACCAGGACTACCCGATCGAAGCGGCGCGCAAGGCTTCCATGAAGCGTCGCACCCTCGGCATCGGCGTAATCAACTTTGCCAACTACCTGGCAAAAAATGGCGCGAAGTATTCCGACGGCTCGGGCAACAACCTGACCCACCGAACCTTCGAGGCCATCCAGTACTACCTGCTCAAGGCCTCCAACCAGCTGGCCCGCGAGCGCGGCGCCTGCTCCGGTTTCGATGAAACCACCTATGCCAAGGGCGTACTGCCGATCGACACCTACAAGAAGGAGCTGGATGCGGTCTGCTCCGAGCCTCTGCACCTGGACTGGGAAGCACTGCGTGCGGATATCGTCGCCCACGGCCTGCGCAACTCGACCCTGTCCTCACTGATGCCGTCGGAGACCTCCAGCCAGATCTCCAACGCCACCAACGGCATTGAGCCGCCGCGCGGCCTGGTCACCGTCAAGCAGTCCAAGGACGGCATCCTCAAGCAGGTAGTGCCGGACTACGAGGAACTCAAGGGCGCCTATGAACTGCTGTGGCAAATGCCGAGCAATGACGGCTACCTGCAACTGGTCGGCATCATGCAGAAATTCGTCGACCAGGCGATCTCGGCCAATACCAACTACGATCCGCAGCGCTTCGATGGTGGTCGCGTGCCGATGCGGCAGTTGCTCAAGGACCTGCTGACGGCCTACAAATTCGGTCTCAAGACTCTGTATTATCAGAACACCCGCGACGGCGCCGACGACGCCCAGAGCGATATGGCCGACGATTGCGCTGGCGGCGCGTGCAAGATCTGAGATATGACCATGAAAATGAAATACAGCACTTTTTCCCAGGCCGACAATAACCAGATGGGCGAGCCGATGTTCTTCGGCCAGCCGGTCAACGTGGCGCGCTATGATCAGCAGAAATACCCGATCTTCGAGAAGCTGATCGAGAAGCAGCTGTCGTTCTTCTGGCGCCCCGAGGAAGTGGACGTATCCCAGGATCGCATCGATTTCCGCAACCTGCCGGATCATGAAAAGCACATATTCCTCGGCAACCTGAAATACCAGACGCTGCTGGATTCGATCCAGGGACGCAGCCCGAACGTGGCCTTTCTACCGCTGGTGTCCATCCCCGAGCTGGAAACCTGGATCGAGACCTGGTCGTTTTCCGAGACCATCCACAGCCGGTCCTACACCCATATCATCCGTAATATCGTCAACGATCCAGCGGTGGTGTTCGACGATATCGTGCGCAACCGCCACATCATCGAGCGGGCCGGCGATATTTCCACCTATTACGATGAGCTGATCCAGTACGCCAACCTGTACAACCAGTTCGGTGAGGGCACGCATCAGCTCAATGGTGAAACTATCACTATCGACCTGTTCGAGCTGAAGAAGAAGCTGTACCTGTGCATGATGTCGGTGAACGTGCTGGAGGCGATCCGCTTCTATGTCAGCTTCGCCTGCTCCTTCGCCTTCGCCGAACGCCGGTTGATGGAGGGCAATGCCAAGATCATCCGGCTGATCGCCCGTGACGAGGCGCTGCATCTGACGGGCACCCAGCACATCATCAACATCATGCAGGAAGGTGATGACGACCCGCAGATGGCCGAGGTGGCCCGGGCCTGCCATGAACAGAGTATCGAGATATTCCGCCATGCCGCCGAGCAGGAGAAGCAGTGGGCCGAGTACCTGTTCAAGGACGGCTCCATGATCGGCCTGAACTACAGCATTCTCAGCCAGTACGTGGAATACATCACCAATCTGCGCATGAGTGCGGTGGGACTGGAGCCGATCTTCCCGGGCGCCAATCAGAATCCGATTCCCTGGATCAACGCCTGGCTGGTGTCGGACAACGTCCAGGTCGCGCCGCAGGAAGTGGAGGTCAGTTCCTACCTGGTCGGTCAGATCGACTCTGAAGTATCCCTGGAAGATCTCGGCGAGTTCGAGCTGTAAAGCAGTGCAGGTGATTACCCGGGATACCCTGTTCGAACTGGCGGAAGGAGAAACCCTGCTCGAAGGGCTGGAACGTACCGGTCACCATGTCGAGTATCAGTGCCGCAGTGGCTACTGCGGCGCCTGCCGGATCAAACTCAAGGTTGGCAGCGTGGTCTATCCCAAACCACCGCTGGCCTTTGTCAAACGCGACGAGATCCTGCCCTGCTGCTGCCTGGTCACCGAGCCGATCGTCATCAACGTGCCCCTCAAAAGCAAACTGTGAGTGCCGCCATGTTCGAGATACAACCGATGGACCCGGAACGTTACCGCGAACAGACACGCCGCAGCACACTGATCATCGTCGCCCTGCTGGCAGTATCGTGCATTGGCATGGCGACCCTGTCCATCGCCCTGTTCGGCACGCCCGGTGGTAATAACTTCCGCTGGAACCTGGGTGGCGTGCTTGCCGGCCTGCTGCTGGCCATCGCCATCGTGCGTTTCTATTGCTGGCAACAACCCTGGATGGCGTCGGCGGTCTACGGCTTTCGGCTCAAGCGCAACCTGATGAAAGTGACCAACATCATGCATCAGGTCGAAGCCGGCGTCGCCGCCAACGATCCTACCGCCATGCGGGTGCTGCGGTTCTATCATCTCGGGGTGACGCAGATGTACCAGCTGGATGGCAACACCAGTGCTCTCAGCGATATGGTCCGGCAGGTCGACGAGCATCGCGAGCGCATGCTGGCGCAAGGATTGACGCCAGAGCAGGAACGTCTCGACCCGGCCTGGCTCAGCGCTGTCAGTGAGCGCTGGCGCGGCGGCAAGGACTAAGCAGGCAGGTAAAACAGCCTGAACCAATAGCGCGACTGCCAGGACCAATTCTCTGAAGCCATCGTTCGGAGAGACCTGATGTCACTCACCGCCCTAGCCCTGAACTGCACCCTGAAACCCTCCCCTGCCGACTCTTCCTGCGACCTGCTGCTCAAGCAGACCCTCGCCGCGCTGCAGGAGCAGGGCGCGCAAGGCGAGTTGCTGCGAGTCGTCGATTACAACATCAAACCCGGCGTCACCTCGGATGAAGGCGACGGCGATGACTGGCCGATGATTCGCCAGAAGATGCTGGCCGCTGATATCCTCATCCTGGGCACACCGGTCTGGCTCGGCCATCCGTCCAGCCTGTGTCAGCGGGTGCTGGAACGACTGGATGCCCTGCTCAGCGAAACCGATGATCAGGGCCGCATGCTGTCCTATGGCAAGGTCGCCGGCGTCGCCGTGGTGGGCAACGAGGACGGTGCTCATCACATCGTGGCGCAGGTCTATCAGGGGCTGAATGACGTCGGTTTCACTCTGCCCGCCAATAGCTGTACCTACTGGGTTGGCGAGGCCATGGGTTCGATCGATTTCAAGGATCTGCCAGCGACACCGGACAAGGTGGTGCAGACCACCCGCGTGCTGGCACAAAACTGCGTGCACCTGGCCAGGCTGCTGAAACAGCAGCAGTACCCAGCGCAAAAATGATGAGCCGCTGGGAGCGGCTCATCGAGTGGTGTCAGTTGCCGGCGCGGCGCAGCGCCTGGGGCGAGAAGTCCCGGGGAGACATCTCGTAGTTGAAATCGTACATCGGCTCGTTGTTGTCCAGGCCGTCGACGAAGTAATTACCGGTCTTCAGGTAGTAGAGCGTTTCCAGGGTGCTGTTGAACATCGGCAGCTCGTAGTAGCTGATCGGGTGGCTTTCCTGCAGCCCGACCAGCTCGCCCTTGTCATCACGCAGGTCCACCGCCAGGATCTGCCAGCTGTCCTCGTCCACATAGAAACGCCGCGTGTGATAGGGATGGGAATAGCCGGTCCGCAGGTTGGCCTCCACTACCCAGACCCGGTGCAGCTCGTAGCGCAGCAGCTCGGGATTCAAGGTCTTGGGCAGCACGATGCGGTCGTAATCGATGCCCTGCTGATGCACCGCGTAGCTGTTGTAGGGCACCAGCATTTCCTGCTTGCCAACCAATGACCACTCATAACGATCCGGCGCGCCGTTGTAGGAATCCACCACATCGGCGGTGGCCAGACCACTGGTATCCGGCTGCACCGAATCGTAGGCCAGCGACGGCAGGCGCCGGACGCGGCGGTCACTCGGGCTGTAGCGCCAGGCACGGCGTGTGGTCAACACCTGATCCAGCGGGTCCTGCACCACCAGCGAAGTACCGGACAGTTTGGCCGGCGCCGTCACCTGATAGCGGTAGTACAGCAGGGTGTTGTCCATTTCCTCAATGGTCATACCCTCGCGGTTGTAGACATAGTAAATATAGCGGTCACGTTTGATCAGGTTGCTGCGACCATTGATCACCACTGCCTGATTGTTGATGAAGCGGGTCTGCTCGCCCTTGTAGTGCAGGATGTGGTTCCAGATGACTTCCATGCCACCCTGCGGAATCGGGAAAGGGATGCCCGCCACGGCGCCGGAGACACCATTGCCGTTGGAGATCAGCTCGGCACGTTCGGCGTTGGCCCGCGTGGCATCGTAGATGCGCTGCGGCGCTGCGGCGCTACGCCGGGTCGGATAGACCTGCAGATAGTAGTCGGGATTTCGCTCCAGCAAATCGGCCAGGCCAGCCGGCAGCAATTCCCGATGCTGGGCCAGATCGGCACCGTCGACGCGATACAGCATGGCATCATCGGCAAACGGATCGGGATGGTGCATGCCCGGCTGGTAGTGTGCTGGCGGCTGCACGCCGCCGGTCCAGGCGGGAATGGTACCGGCGGCATTGCCGGCACGCTCGGCCCCCAATGGGGTCAGATCGGCCCCCAGACGTGCTGCCTGGGCGGGGTCCACCTTGGCCTGAACCTGGCACGCCAAAGCGGCCAGAATGACAACGCCGAACTTCCTGTACATGCACCACTCCTTGAGAGACCGACTCGCTGCTTATCACTGAAGCCGACCGGGAATCCGATTGAATCAAAGCGTCAAAATCGCGGAATTGTAACGCGAAACGCCGAGCCCGCTCCACTCCGCTACAAAATGACACAGTTCAGTGAGCCTTCGATGACATATGCCCCCTGCCTGAGGCATCATTGCGCATGACATGACACCCTTCAGCCCAATGGAAATAGCAGCATGGCCTACTGGCTGGTGAAGACCGAACCTGCCGAATGCGGCATCGAGGATTTTGCCCGCGCACCGGATACCCCGGTTCGCTGGGATGGCGTGCGCAACTTCCAGGCGCGCAACTTTCTCATGCAGATGGCAGTCGATGATCTGGTGCTGATCTACCATTCCAGTTGCCGCCATATCGGCATCGCCGGCATCGCGCGGGTGAGCACCAGCGCTTATGCCGATCCGAGCCAGTTCGACCCCAACTCGCCTTATTTCGATGCCCGAAGTACCCACGACAAGCCGCGCTGGCAGGCGGTCGATCTGGTCTTCGAACGCCAGCTACCGCGGTTGCTGCCGCTGGACGAGATCAAGGCGCTGGCGGGCCTGGAGGGGCTGGCGCTGGTGCAGCGCGGCAGCCGGCTGTCGGTGATGCCGGTGAGCACCGAGCAGTGGCGGATACTGCTCGGGCCACACCAGTAGCGCAGGTGCGCTCAGAATCATCCCGATCTCAGCTGGCATGTCGAGCGCCTCAATAGCCGACAGGCCCAGCTTCCCCGCTGCACTTGCTCCTTGGCTCATCAGCGGCGAAGCTATACCCATGACCATCTATATCGATACCCACACCCATCTGGACTTTTCCGACTTCGACGATGATCGCGACGCGGTGCTTGCCGACAGCGGCCGTCTGGGTGTGCGTCGTCTGCTGGTCATGGGGGTGGCTCGCAGCAATTGGGATACGCTCTGGGATTTGGTAGAGAATGATCCCAGGCTGTACGCCGCTTTCGGAATGCACCCGGTGTTCCTCGATGAACATCAGCCGGAGGATCTGCAACACCTGCGTGAGCGCTTGGAACAGCATGCGGCAGACCCGCGCTGCTGCGCGGTTGGCGAGTTCGGCCTGGACTACTATATCGAGGAGCCCGACCGGGAACGCCAGCAGCAGCTGTTCGAAGCCCAACTGCAGATCGCCGCGGATGTCGATCTGCCGGTGTTGCTGCATGTGCGCCGCGCCCACGCCCCGGTGATCGCCGCACTGAAACGCTACCAGCTGCGCCGTGCCGGCATCATCCATGCGTTTTCCGGCAGTTATGAAGAGGCCCGTGAATATATCCGCCTGGGCTTCAAGCTGGGCATGGGCGGCGCGGCCACCTGGCCCCAGGCCAAGCGTATGCATCGGGTCATCGCACAGCTGCCGGCCGAGAGCCTGGTCCTGGAGACTGACTGCCCCGATATGGCGCCGGCGTTCCGCCCCTATCAGCGCAACAGCCCGCAGAACCTGCCGCAGATCTGCGCCGAGCTGGCTGAACTGCGCGGTGAAACTGCTGAACAACTGGCCCGCCAATGCCTGCATAACACCTGTGAATTGTTCGGCTGGTCTGCCACTGCGGTGTCGTAAACCCATGACTCTGGTAGAGTCGGACCATCAAGCGGAAATCACTGCAAGGAGACAGGATGGCACTGGGCATAGCACTACTGCTGATCTGGCTGGTACTACTGGTGCGCTTTCCGCGCATCATGTTGCCGGCCAGCGCGATCATCGTCGGCCTGACCGTAGTCCTGGCGGCCGGCGTCGGTATCTGGCAATGGCAGTACGGCAAGGATGTCCAGCGCCTGGATATCAGTATTCAGCATATGCCCGACGCGTGCGACTTCGGCAAGCCGTTGCAGGTGCGTATCCATAATCAGGCAGACCGCACCGCCAGCCATATCAGCTGGCGACTGCTGGCCCGCCAGCCGGGGTATAACACCAACCTGCTGGATACCGGGGTGACCGAAGGCATCTATCAGACCAGTCAGCCATTGGCCGCCGGCGAGCACTGGCAGCAGTGTTACAGCGTACCGCGTCTGCGCAGCGGGTATCACCCGGCGGACCTGGAATACCTGGCCGACAAGGTGCGCGCCGACTTCATCAAGACCGAATAAACACAAGAAAAAGGGATGACCATGAGTAAACCCGTCGCACTGATTACCGGCTGCTCCAGCGGCATCGGCCAGGCCCTGGCTCATATCTGCCTGGATGAAGGCTATGCGGTGTTCGCCGCCGCCCGCAACCCCGCCACCTTAGCCCCCCTGACCGCGCGGGGCGCGACGGCAGTAACGCTGGATGTGAATGATGCCGCGCAGATCGCCGCCTGCCGCGAGCGGTTGTCCAGCGAAGCTGGCCGATTGGATCTGCTGGTCAACAACGCTGGCTACGGCGCCATGGGGCCAATACTGGATGCCGACCGCGAAACGCTGTTGCGGCAGTTCGACACCAATGTCTTCGCTCCCGTGCAGTTGGTGCGCGCCACCGCCGATCTGCTGCGTGACAGCGGCGGACTGATCGTCAATATCGGCAGCGTATCGGGCGTGACCACCACACCATTCTCCGGCGTGTATTGCGCCTCCAAGGCGGCGCTACATGCATTGTCCGAGGCAATGCGCATGGAACTGGCGCCCTTTGGTATCGAGGTGCTGACGGTACAGCCCGGCGCCATCGCCTCGGATTTCGGCAACAATGCCACCGCGGCCATTACCTTGGCCGAGGGTTCCTGGTTCAAACCCTGGGAAAAGGCCGTGCAGGCGCGGGCCAATGCCTCGCAGAAGGCCAGCTCCACTTCCGCCCGGGAATTCGCCATGGAGCTGATGGACTACATCAAGAACCCGCTGCGCCCGGAAACCGCCGTGATCGGCTCCGGCAGCCGCAGCATGCTGCGCTTGAAACGCTGGCTGCCGGCCTCGGTGCGCGAGGCGCAAATGCGCAAGCGGTTTGGTCTGGATCGCAAGCCCGGTTAAGGCCGGCGGCAAACCACCGAAACATTTTAGCGCTGGCGAGCGTCGCACATGTTTGGCACTATCGCTCGATTAATAATTCTGGAGACCTGCCCATGCGCTGGCTGTTACCCCTTTTCACCGTATTTCTGATGGTCGGTCTGGCCGTCCCCGATGCCGAAGCCCGGCGCATGGGCGGCGGCAAGAGCTTCGGCGCCGCGCCGATGCACAAGAGCCAGCCGGCTCAGCGTCAGACCCCACAGCAGCAAGCCAACCCGCGCAACCAGCAGCAGAACCCGGCAGCCACTTCCGGCGCCAGCCGCTGGCTTGGCCCGTTGGCTGGTATCGCCGCTGGCGGTCTGCTGGCCTCCATGCTGTTCGGTGACGGTTTTCAGGGTCTGCAGCTGTTCGACATCCTGATCTTCGGCCTGATCGCCTTCGTACTGTTCAAGCTGTTCTCCCGCCGCAACGCGCCAGCCATGCAGCGCCAGCCACATCCGGCCGGCGGACCGATTGAACAGCCGCAAGCACCGCAAAGCTGGTCACCACAAGGCGGCGCCGCAGCGCAGCCGGCAGTCCAGCCGGTGGCGGCCCCGTCGCTCACCATGGATGCCCCGGCCTGGTTCAATGCCGACAGCTTCCTCAAGGGTGCAGAAGAGCACTTCTATACACTGCAGCGCCATTGGCGCGACGGTGACAGCGCCGGCATGGCCGAGTACCTGGACCCGGCCCTGCTGCAACAAATGATGATCGAACGCGTCGACAACCCGCCGAGCACTAACGGTTTCGTTGAAGAGCTGGAGGTACGCCTGGAAGGGATCGAACAGCGTGACGGTCGGACCATCGCCACTGTCGGTTTCACTGGCCTGGATCGCGAGTTCCCGCAGGATGAAGGCGAGCGCTTCGATGAAAGCTGGCGTCTGGAACGTGCCGATGGCGAGAACCAACCGTGGGTGATCTGCGGTATCCGCCAGAACTAAGGCGAAGCAGCAACAAGTAAAAACCCTCGGTTTTCGGACCGAGGGTTTTTTATGGTTACCACGGGGCAGGCTGGGAAGAGCGCTCGGCCTGCCAGCCGGGACGTTGATTTATTGCCTATTGCTCAGCGCCGTACCGGGCGCTTCTGCAGTTTGCGCTGCAGCGTGCGGCGATGCATGCCCAGGGCGCGCGCGGTGGCGGAGATATTGCCGTCGTGCTCGGCCAGCACCCGCTGGATATGCTCCCATTGCAGCCGGTCCACCGACATGGGGTGCTCGGGCACCAGGCTTTCCGGGTCGGCCTGGTCCGACAGCAGCGCAGTCAGTACGTCATCGGCATCGGCCGGCTTGCACAGGTAATTGCAGGCGCCCCGCTTGATCGCTTCCACAGCGGTGGTGATGCTGGAATAACCGGTCAGGATGACCACCCGCAGGTCCGGATACAACTCCAGCAACCGCGGCAGCAGGACCAGCCCCGAGTCGCCCTCCATTTTCAGATCCAGCACCGCATAATCAGGCTTCTGCCGCTGCGCCACGACCATGGCCTCCTCCGCATCGCCGGCAGTACTGACCTGCAGACCGCGGCGGGTCAGCGCCCGGGCCATTACACGGGTAAAAGTCGGGTCGTCGTCCACCAACAACAATAGCGGCTGCTCGTCCTGATTGAATTCTTCAGTCATGCCTGCTCCTTAATAGCAATGGAGTCGCTGAAAAGCGCTGCCAACGCAGCCGATTTCATTGATGTCCTATCGGCAAGATTACCTCGGTGAGTGTCCCCCCGCCATCCTGGTTGAACAGTTTCACACTGCCGCCGATACGCTCGACGGCCGCCTGACTGAGAAACAACCCCAGCCCGAAACCCTTCTTGCCCTTGGTGGTAACAAAGGCAGTACCCAATTGTTCAGCGATATGCAGTGGTACTCCCGGCCCGTTATCTCGAATGCTCAAGCGCAGCCGCTGGGCATTCCATTGCAGGGCCACCGTAATATTGTCGGGACACGCATCGGCGGCGTTATTCAACAGATTGAGTATCGACTGGCTCAGCTCGGGGCTGGCACGCACCATGGGCACCTCGCCCACGGGTAAGGCTTTGAGTTGCCAGGAGGCTTCCGGGCGCATCAGTTGCCAGCGCGCCAGCAAGTCCTTGAGCCAGGCATCGGCTGGCTGGTTACTATGCGGCTGGCTGCGGTTGAGCTCGGCGCTGCGGACCATCTGCTGCAGGCTTTCCTTGCATTGACGCACCTGCTCCTGAAGCAGTTCCAGGTCTTCCTGAATCTGCGGATCGGCATAGTCCGCCCGCAGGTCCTTGAGAAGTACGCTCATGGTCGACAAGGGCGTGGACAGCTCATGGGCAGCCCCGGCCGCCACACTGGCAATGCCGAGCAGTTGGGAATCGCGCATACTTTGCTCACGCCGCTCGGCCAGGCGCTCGGCGTGCCGGCGCAGGGCTTCGGCCATATGCACAACGAACAGCGTGATCAGGCCGGCGCTCATGGCAAAGTTCAGCCACATGCCGATCACCCGGATATCGATCTGGCTGGCACGCACCGGCATCTCGAATAGCGGCAACGGGTGATACCAGAACAGCAGCAGACTGTAGGCCACCATCGCCACGCTGGCCAGAAATGCCGTGTGCTTCCAGGACAGGGTGGCCGCGGCAATCGTCAGTGGCACCAGAAAGTAGGACGCGAACGGGTTCGTCGGGCCGCCGGCGTAGTACAGCAGTACGCTGTGCACGAGGATATCGAACAACAGCTGCGAGCCGTATTCCACATCCGTCACCGGCCAATCGCGCAATAGCCGCAGCAGCGACAACAGACTGACTACACCCGATATGCTCAGGGTCAGCAGCAGCGGCGTCCATTCCAGCGCGAACCAGCCGCTGAGCCAGGCACCCAGCACCGATACGGCTTGGGCCAGAAGCACCAGTAACCGGATGAAAATCAGTCGCCAGAGATTCTGCCGGGAAGGGGAAAGTGCCAGTGCGTTGGGGTTCATCAAAAATCGCTGCTGCAAGGTTCGCTCCAGTATAGAATCGACCGAAACCGGGCCTGATGTGACATAGGGTCGCATAAACACGCGCATGTCGGCATCTCGGGAACCGTCATGCCAGACTTGGGGTCACAGAATCTCATAGCCGGAGCGGCTTAAGGAGAAGTCATATGCGTTCATTTCTGATGTTCCCGCTGGTAGTCAGCCTGGCATTTGCCGGCCAGGCACTCGCCGAACCGTTGAACTACAACCAGATTTCATTGCGAGCCGACGTGCAGCGCTCGGTGAACAACGACACCCTGACCGTGGTGCTGTTTACTGAAGCGCAGGACAAGGACCCGGCCAAGTTGGCCAACCGCATTACCGAGACCCTGAACCAGGGCCTGGAAACCGTGCGACAGAACACCGCGATCAAGGTGAGCAGCGGCAGCCGCTACAGTCAGCCGGTGTACGATGAAAAGCGCGAGAACATCGTGGCTTGGCGCGAACGCGGCGAGATTCGCCTGGAAGGCACCGATTTTGCTCAGGTCTCCAGCGTCACCGGTGAGCTGCTCGGTACGCTCAACCTGGGCAGCATGGAGTTCAGCCTGTCACCGGCCGGCCGCAGCACCACTGAGGATGGTCTGATCAAGGAGGCCATCGAGGCATTCCGCCAACGCGCCGATATCGCCACCGAAACCCTGGGCGGCTCAGGCTACAAGATAGTGAACCTGAACCTGAACACCCAGTTCATGTCGCCCCGCCCATTCATGCGCAGCAGCAAGATGGCCATGGCCGCCGATGCAGAGATGGCCGCCCCCGCCGTTGAAGGTGGCGAGGCTGATGTCAGCGTGAACGCCGACGGCGTGATCGAAGTGCAGATGCCCTGAGCCTCGGCTCAGGGATCCTCGTCAAAGGGCTCCTGCAGATAGCGATCGGTATCGAAGGTTTCCACCCATTCCGGGTGGAATACCACCAGTGCAGCCACCCCCATCCCGTTGATGAACCCCTCGGGGAACATCACCATGATCATGTAACCGAGCAGTTCGAGCAGTGAGCCGGGTGGCGTCAGCTGGCCTGACCAGGCCAGCAGCCCCATGCCGGCCAGCATGGTGCCTACCGCCGCGAAGGACGCGGCGAAGAACCCACTGATGAATATATACAGAAAGAGATTGGTGGGCTTGAAGCGCTCCAGGAAACGGCTCGCTGCCACCGTCACTACCACCGGAATCAGGATCCGCAGCAGTCCGTTGATCCCCAGCGCGGCCGCGTCATCCAACCCCAGCGCCACCATGCCCAGTTGCGCCAGCGTCCCGGCAACCAGAGCCAATGGCCAATCCAGCATCAGCGTCACTACCGTCAGCCCGAGAAAATGGAAGGTCAGTCCATTATCGAACTCCTTGCGCAGCAGCCACAGCACAAACAGGGCAAAAACGCTGCCATAGAACAGATGCTGACGACGGCTGTCCGCCACCAGTTCCACCCAGGATATCCGCGCCAGCGCCCACAACAGACTGCCACCGTACAACAACAAGCCGAGAAGAATCTGGGTGGTGGTTAACAGGCTGGCTGACAGCATGTGATCTCCCGGGCAGATGGTATGGGGGCGGTTGGCGCGGCAATCATAGCAGGCCGCCCGGCTTCCTGCAGGTTACCTCCCGGAGGTGCAATATCCAGCCGTGAAGCATAGAATAACCACATAGTCAGTCAGACTCATATGCAATACGAAATTCCACCATAAAAATAACGCAAGGTGACCCATGGCCAGCCGTCTGTATCCTGAAGATCAGAAACGCGTCGAAGAATATCTCAACTCCCCTCTGCACCAGGTTGAACGCAAGCCCTTCAGGGTCTGGTGGCTGCTGCTCGCCATCGTTGCAGTGATTACCGGCCTCGGCCTGCTGGCCCGCTTTCTTGCTGCTCTGGTTATTGCATGACTCTGACAGGCGCCTGATTCCTGTCACTTAGAGAGCTTTACAATGTCACAGTCTGGCGTTTCATCACTACCCCATATTGTCGTGGTCGGCGGTGGGGCGGGCGGCCTTGAGCTGGTCACCCGCCTCGGCCGCACCCTGGGCAAGCGCAAGCGCGCCCGCATTACCCTGATCGATGGCAATATGACCCACATCTGGAAGCCGCTGCTACATGAAGTGGCCGCCGGCTCGCTCAATGCCACCGAGGAGGAGCTGAACTACGTCGCCCAGGCCAAATGGAACCATTTCAACTTCCAGCTTGGCAGCATGATTGGCGTCGACCGGGAGCAGCGTCAGGTTCAGCTGGCGCCAATCAATGACGAGAACGGTGATGCGCTGATCCCCGCGCGGCAGCTGGATTATGACTATCTGGTGGTGGCGGTGGGCAGCAATACCAATGATTTCAATACTACCGGTGCCGCAGAGCACTGCATCTTTCTCGATACCCGGGCCCAGGCCGAACGCTTTCATACCCGCCTGATCAATCAGTATCTGAAAGCCCAGGTACGTGGCGAGATGGTCCCTGACGAATCCATCAACGTGGCGATCATCGGCGCAGGGGCGACCGGGGTGGAGCTGGCCGCGGAGCTGCACCACGCGGCGCTGATGCTGCGCTCCTACGGATTGGACCGGGTGCGAGCCGAGGACCTGAACATCAGCCTGGTGGAGGCCGGACCGCGCATATTGCCCGCCCTGCCCGAGCGGCTTGCCAGCAAGGCGGCGGCTACCCTGAACGGGCTCGGGGTGCATATCCGCACCGGCTCGCCGGTCAAGGAAGTACAGGCTGACGGCCTGCTGCTGGCGGATGGGCAGTTCATCCCTGCCTCGCTCAAGGTCTGGGCGGCCGGTATCCGCGCACCGGCCTTTCTCGCCGGGCTCGGACTGGAAACCAACCGTATCAACCAGCTGCTGGTCGACAAGACCTTGCGCACCGCGGATGAGCGGATCTTCGCCTTTGGCGACTGCGCCGCCTGCCCGATGGACGAGCCCGGCACCTTCGTCCCACCCCGCGCCCAATCCGCCCACCAGCAGGCGACCCTGTTGAGTAAGAACCTGAGCCAGCTGCTGGAGGGCAAGCCGCTCAAGGAATATCGCTACCGCGATCACGGCTCGCTGATTTCCCTGTCCAGCTTCAGTGCCGTGGGCAACCTGATGGGCAACCTGACCGGCAGCATCACGCTGGAAGGCTGGCTGGCCCGCATGTTCTATATCTCTCTGTACCGCATGCACCAGATGGCTCTATACGGCCTGCCACGGACCATCATGTTGATGCTCAGCGACCGCATGGGTCGCAGCACTGAACCGCGCCTGAAGCTGCACTGAGGCCGCCAGAAGGATGCAGCGAAGCGCTCTTCGCTGCATCCTTCACCTCTCCGAGCGCCGGGTTTCGACCATTCTTCCATCTATTGCACAGGAAGCTCAAATTCGGGCTTGACACCCCCGCCGTTGCCGGTAAAATGGCGCGCCTCAGCAGGGGATATGTGGCACCAACCCACAGTAACTTGTTGAGAGTTTTCAAGATAATTCCGCGATAGCTCAGTTGGTAGAGCAAATGACTGTTAATCATTGGGTCCCAGGTTCGAGTCCTGGTCGCGGAGCCATCTTGTAAATATCGGGGTATAGCGCAGTCTGGTAGCGCGCCTGCTTTGGGAGCAGGATGTCGGGAGTTCGAATCCCCCTACCCCGACCATTTTTTTGAGCATTGGGTCGTTAGCTCAGTTGGTAGAGCAGTTGGCTTTTAACCAATTGGTCGTAGGTTCGAATCCTACACGACCCACCACTCAAAACCTCTTCTGTTCTTCGCAACACCTTTCAAAATCGCACCCTTACTTCCAGCCCGGGACAGAAACTGTCTTGTCGGGGCCAAGTGCTGTCCGCCCACCCTACTCTGATGCCTTCCGAGCGCCTGCTATAGCGGCGGAACACCCCGATAACGGACTATCAAAAGCTATGCCCACTCCAAAAACAACAAACCCGCCAGAAGGCGGGTTTGTTGTTTACCGGATGGCGCTTACAGCTGCGGACCGGCGCTGGTAATGGCATCAGCCACGTCGAACTTCTTGAAGTTCTCGATGAACAGACCGGCCAGATCACGAGCAGCGGCATCGTAGGCGGCAGCATCGGACCAGGTATTGCGCGGGTTCAGCAACTTGGTCTCGACGCCCGGCACGGCCTTGGGCACATCGAGGTTGATGACCGGGACGTGCTCGGTCTCGGCACCGACCAGCGCACCGGACTGAATGGCGGCAATAATGGCACGGGTGGTCGGGATGCTGAAGCGGCTGCCGACACCATAGCCACCGCCGGTCCAGCCGGTGTTGACCAGATAGACCTTGCTGCCAAAGGCGTTGATGCGCTTGATCAGCAGTTCCGCATACTCACCAGCCGGACGCGGGAAGAACGGCGCACCGAAGCAGGTAGAGAAAGTGGACTTGATGCCGCCACCAGAACCCATTTCAGTGGAGCCAACCAGCGCGGTGTAACCGGACAGGAAGTGGTACGCAGCCTGTTCGTTATTCAGGATGGATACCGGCGGCAGCACCCCGGTCAGGTCGCAGGTCAGGAAGATGATCGCGTTCGGCTCACCAGCCAGGTTGGCCTCGACGCGCTTCTCGACATGCTCCAGCGGATAGGCCGCACGGGTGTTCTGCGTCAGAGAGACGTCAGTGTAATCCGCCTTGCGGTTGTCCTCATCGATGATGACGTTTTCCAGCACCGAGCCGAACTTGATCGCATCCCAGATAATGGGCTCGTTCTTCTGCGACAGGTCGATGCACTTGGCGTAGCAGCCACCTTCGATATTGAATACGACACCCTCGCCCCAGCCATGCTCATCGTCGCCGATCAGGTTGCGCGCCGGGTCAGCGGACAGGGTGGTCTTGCCGGTGCCGGACAGACCGAAGAACAAGGTGGTGTCACCATCGTCACCGACGTTGGCAGCACAGTGCATCGGCAGCACGTCCTTGGCCGGCAGCAGGAAGTTCTGTACCGAGAACATGGCCTTCTTCATTTCGCCAGCGTACTGCATGCCAGCCAGCAGCACTTTGCGCTGGGCGAAGTTGATGATCACGCAGCCATCACTGTTGGTGCCATCACGCTCGGGCTCGCAGACGAAATGCGGCGCATTGAGGATCTGCCAGTGATCCTTGCCGGCCGGGTTGTACTGCTGCGGATTGATGAACAGGGTACGACCGAACAGATTGTGCCATGCGGTTTCGGTTTCCATGACCACCGGCAGGTAATGCTCCGGGCTGGCGCCGACATGAACGTGGGACAGATAACTTGGGCCTTCGGCGAGGTAATCCTCGACTCGGGTCCACAGGGCGTCGAACTTGTCCGCCGGGAACGGGCGGTTGATCGGACCCCAGGCGATGGCGGAGCTGGTCGATGGCTCATCAACGATGAAGCGATCCATCGGCGAGCGGCCGGTGCGTGCGCCGGTCTTGACCACCAGGGCGCCGGTATCGGCCAGTCGACCTTCGTTGCGCTGGACCGCCAACTCGATCAGCTCGGCAATACTCAGGTCGTTAAATACTGTGTTGGTAGCTTGCGTCATCAAACTTCGTCCTCTTCGGCTTGACCGAAATATCCACAAGACCGATGGATTCGGCCTCAGCACCTAGGTTTTTTTACAGCTCATGAAAAAGCGCCATCACCGCGCAAGCCCGGCATTATGCCAAAGTTTTGGCCGTGGCGCTAAACAGCGGACGCCATGGGCATCAATGCAGACTCTGGGCGTGATCCCGGGCCTTTTCGAACAGCTCGACCAATGCCGCGCGGTCAAACAGATAGCGGGTATTGCAGAACTCGCAATCGACCTCGATTTCGCCGCCCCGCTCCTCCAGCAACAGGAATGCATCCTCCCGCCCCAGACTGACCAGCGCGTTGCCGGATCGTTCCGCCGAGCAGCTGCACCGGAAGCTAACGGATCGCTCATCAAACAGCCGGACATCTTCTTCGTGATAAAGACGATGCAGAATGGTCTGGTTATCCAGTGCCATCAGCTCCTCGACGGTGAGGGTGTCGGCCAGCACACTCAGACGATTCCAGGTTTCCTTGCGCTCGTCCGGGTCGGCCTGACGATTTGCGGGCAACGCCTGCAACATGAAACCCCGGGCGGTGCGCCCGTCAGCCAGCAGGCGGAAACGGCTGGGTAATTGTTCGGAGCTATCGAAGTAACCGGCCAGCGCGTCGGCCAGCGAGTCCCCCTCCAGCGCGACCACACCCTGATATCGCTGCCCCTGATCGGGATCAATGGTGATCGCCAGTACACCATCGGGCATGAGTTCGGCCAATCCTTCGCCACTCAGGTCGTCACTGTATCTGGCAATGGCGCGGACTTCCTGCTGGCTGGAACATTCGACCATCAGGGTCGACAGCGGACCGGAAGAACGAGCCTGCATGATCAGCAGCCCATCGAATTTGATCGCAGTGGACAACAACACCGCGGCGGCCAGCATCTCGCCCAGCAGCGCCTTCACCGGCTCGGGATAGGTATGCTTGGCAAGAATCTCGTTATAGCTCTGGTTCAACGACACCAGCTCGCCGCGCACGTCGGCATGCTCGAACAGAAAACGCTGGGTGACATCCTGGGAGGACATGGCTTGCACCTTGGAAAAAACCTTGATTATACCCAATCAGTCATCGGAAGGCGCATTGCGCTCGTCGCGAAAGCGGTGGATCTGTCGGCGCTGCTTCTTGGTCGGGCGATGCTCGCTGATCAGCAGGCCCGGACCGGCCGCCCGTCGCTGGGCTGCCGCCGCTTCACGCTGGGCAACGCTGGCGGCGGTTTCTTCGTACAACAGCTGCGCCTCGACCGCCCCACGGCGGACCATGGACAGCTCCCGAACCACTACCACACGGGTGTCATGCCCCTGGCGAATCTGCAGTTCATCGCCCACTTTCGGCTCCTTGCTGGGCTTGCAGCGCTCGCCCCGGCAGTGCACCTTGCCGCCTTCTATCGCCGCCTTGGCCAATGCACGGGTCTTGAAAAACCGAGCTGCCCACAGCCATTTATCCAGCCGCGCCTTGCCATCATCGCCCATCGAGTCTGTACTCCTGTGAACCGGGTTGATGCCGCCAGTGTATCAAGGACAGCACCGCAGCATTTCGGCCCGGCTGCAGAGCAACTGTGACGGAGGATGAATGGCGCCCGTACTGACGTTTTTCCCGCTTGTTGAAACAATGATCTTGGCCCATGATGCGCGCCATTGCAGCGGACCTGGAGAGACCACAGGATGAAGACCTTCGATCATCTGACCGTGATCGGCCTGCGTGAGTGGATCGGGCTGCCCGGGCTGGGGATAGCCAAGGTCAGGGCCAAGGTTGACAGCGGCGCCAAAACCTCTGCGCTGCATGCCACCGACATCGAGACCTTCGAGCGTGACGACGAGACCTGGGTGCGCTTCAAAGCGCATGTCGGTACGCCGCGCAAGCCGCAGGATATCGATTGCGAGGCCCGGCTGGTCAGCTTCAAGCGGATCAAAAGCTCCAACGGTCACCTGCAGGAACGTCATGTCATCCGTACCCCCATGGTGCTGGGCGACAAATGCTGGTGGGTGGATTTCTCCCTCACCTGCCGTAAGTCGATGCGCTACCGGGTGCTGCTCGGCTGCACCGCGATGCTGGACGGTCAACTGGTCATCAATCCTGGGCTACGCTTTGTGCAGGACCAACCTCAGACCAACCTCTTTCATTCAGAAGGCTGAAAAAAACACCATGAAAATTGCGGTATTGTCGCGCAACCCCAATCTCTACTCTACCCGCCGCCTGGTTGAAGCCGGACGGGAGCGCGGCCACGAGGTAAAGGTAATCGATACCCTGCGTGCCTACATGAACATCGCCAGTCACAAGCCGAGCATCCATTACAAGGGCTCGGAGCTTGAGCCCTTCGATGCAGTGATCCCGCGGATCGGCGCTTCGATCACCTTCTATGGCGCGGCGGTCCTGCGCCAGTTCGAGATGATGGGCGTGTTCCCGTTGAACGAGTCGGTGGCCATTAGTCGCTCCCGCGACAAGTTGCGCTCGCTGCAACTGCTGTCGCGCAAGGGGGTAGGGCTGCCGGTCACTGGTTTTGCTCACTCGCCGGATGATATTCCCGACCTGATCAATATGGTTGGCGGCGCACCGCTGGTGATCAAACTGCTGGAAGGCACCCAGGGCATCGGCGTGGTGATGTGCGAGACCGAACAGGCCGCCGAGTCGGTGCTGGAGGCCTTCATGGGTCTGAAAGCCAATATCATGGTGCAGGAATATATTCGCGAGGCCGGTGGCGCGGATATCCGCTGCCTGGTGGTCGGCGACAAGGTGATCGCGGCGATGAAGCGCCAGGCCAAGCCAGGAGAGTTCCGCTCCAATCTGCATCGCGGCGGCAGTGCCAGCCTGATCAAGATCACGCCCGAGGAACGCATGACCGCCGTGCGCGCGGCGAGGGTCATGGGGCTGAACGTGGCCGGGGTGGATATCCTGCGCTCCAATCACGGCCCGGTGGTCATGGAGGTCAACTCCTCGCCGGGGCTGGAAGGTATCGAATCAACTACCGGCAAGGATATTGCCGGACTGATCATCGCGTACATCGAGAAAAACGCCCGACCCAATCAGACCCGTACCAAGGGCAAGGGCTGATTGCGGGTCAGCCCGGTCGCCGCCTGATCAGAGTGCCGATGCTCAGGCGTTCTGCGCGGCGGTGATCGCCGCCACCAGGGTGGCATAGTCCTCTACCGCGTCGAACTCCTCGGTATCACGCAGCTCGCCGCGGCTGTCCGGCTGACGGACGGCCAACAGCTGGGCAACGCCAAACTCGCGGGCAGCGCGCAGGATGCTCAGGCCGTCGTCGATGAACAGGGTACGCTCCGGATCGAACTCCACTTCGCTGCGCAAGGCGTGCCAGAAGGCTTGCTCTTCCTTGGGATAGCCGAAATCGTGGGAGCTGATCAGCCGCTGGAAATAGGTGCGCAGCTCGACCCGTTCCATCTTCAGCGACAGCGAGTCGCGGTGCGCATTGGTAATCAGGATCACCTGCCGACCGCTCTGCTGCAAGGCCTGGAGAAAGGTGTCGGCGTCCGGGCGCAAACCGATCAGGTGGGCTACCTCGCGCTTGAGCTCGACGATCGGCAGGCCCAGCTCGCGGGTCCAGAAATCCAGACAATACCAGTCCAGCTTGCCCTGGATGCGCTGCATCAGCGGATGGATTTCCCGTTTCGCCCAGGCCAGTGACTGACCGTGGTGCTCGGCATAGCGCTGGGGCAGGTATTCGACCCAGAAATGGTTGTCGAAATGCAGGTCGAGCAGCGTGCCGTCCATATCCAGCAGGACGGTGTCGATGGTGTTCCAGTTGAGCATGGATGATTGGGCTTTGCTGAAATGGACGGCTATGATAACAAACCATTCATTGATCACGGAGCCAGCATGCCGCAGAAGCCAGAGATTCTCGATGCCCGCGTTGTCGCCAAGAGCCGCCTGTTCACCGTCGAGCAGATGCAGCTGCGCTTCAGTAACGGCACCGAGCGCACCTATGAACGCCTGGTCGGCTCGGGCGTGGGCTACGGGGCGGTAATGGTGGTGGCGCTCAAGGATGCACGTACCGCCCTGCTGATCGAAGAGTATTGCGGCGGCACCCAGGATTATCAGCTGTCCCTGCCCAAGGGCCTGGTCGAGCCCGGCGAAGATGTGCTGGATGCGGCCAACCGCGAACTGATGGAAGAAGCCGGCTTCGGTGCCGAGCGCCTGGAATTGCTGGGCAAGCTGGCCCTGTCGCCCGGCTACATGAGCCAGAGCATCTCGGTGGTGCTGGCGCGCAATCTCTATGAGAAGCGCCTGCCCGGTGACGAGCCCGAGCCGATCCGGGTGGACAGCGTCGATCTCTATGCCTTGAGCGAGCTGATGACCCGGCCGAGCTTTTCCGAGGGCCGGGCACTGGCCGCGCTGTATCTGGTCCGCGATCTGCTGGAGCAACGCGGGGAGCTGCAGCGATGAGTCTGCCGGTTGCCGCCGAGCGGCTGTGCCAGCTGACCCGCGATGCCGGTCGAGCCGCCCTGCCCTGGTGGCAGCATAATCCCGAGGTCATTACCAAAGCCGACGATTCGCCGGTTACCGCCGCCGATCTGGCGGCCAACCAGGTGATCATGGACGGCCTGCACGCACTGACGCCGGAAATCCCGGTGTTGTCCGAAGAGGCAGCTGACGTGCCACTTGATCAGCGCCAGCACTGGGATCGTTTCTGGCTCGTCGATCCGCTGGACGGCACCAAGGAATTCATCGCCGGATCAGAGGAGTTCACCGTCAATATCGCGCTGATCGAGCATGGCCAGGTACGTTTTGGTCTGGTCGGCGTACCCGCGCGTGATACCCTCTACTGGGGCGGTGCCGGGCTGGGCAGCTGGCGCCAGCAAGGCAGCGATGCACCCCAGCCCATCCATTGCCGAGCACCCTCCATGCCGTTGCGTATCGTCGCCAGTCGCCGACATACCAGTCCGGAACAGGAAGCTCTGCTCGATCGTTTGCAGCAGGCCCATGGCACCGAGCTGGCCGGCGTTGGCAGTTCACTGAAATTCTGCGTACTGGCCGAAGGCGCAGCGGACCTGTATCCGCGCTTTGCCCCCACCAGTCAGTGGGATACCGCCGCCGCCCAGGCAGTGCTGGAAGGAGCCGGTGGCCGCGTACTCGGGCTCGATGGCGAGCGCTTCACCTATCCCCATCGGGCTGACTGGCTGAACCCCCATTTCATCGCCACCGGCCAGCCCGACGACGCCCTGCTGCGCCTGCTGCTGGGGTAATCATCAACCATTGCAGGAGCCTGCCATGTTTTTCCAATCACCGCCGGAACACAAACTGCGCATGCCGACCGCCAGCGAAGCCTTGCCCGGACGCGCCGAACCAGTTCACACCAGCAGCACCCATGCGGTGCTGGGTGCGCCGCTCAAGCCACCGTTCCCAGCAGGCATGCAGCAAATCATTGTCGGCATGGGCTGTTTCTGGGGTGCCGAGCGGCTGTTCTGGCAACTGGATGGGGTTTATACCACCGCGGTCGGCTACAGCGCCGGCCTGACGCCCAATCCGACCTATGAGGAAGTCTGTTCCGGACTGACCGGCCATAACGAAGTGGTGCTGGTGGTATTCGATCCCGAGGTTTTGGCGCTGGACGAGTTGCTGCGGGTGTTCTGGGAGAGTCACGACCCAACCCAGGGCATGCGCCAGGGTAATGATATGGGCACGCAATATCGCTCGGGAATCTACGTCAGTGATATGGCGCAGCGGGCCCAGGTGGAAGTCAGCAAAGCCCGCTTCGCCGAGGCCCTGCAGGCAGCCGGCAAGGGTGTCGTCACCACCGAGATCCTGCCCGCGACAACGTTCTATTATGCAGAGCCTTATCATCAGCAGTATCTACACAAGAATCCGGGTGGCTACTGCGGCCTCGCCGGGACCGGAGTTTGCATGCAGTAATATCTTTTTGCTTGCAGATTCAGGTAATTACTAATAAAACATCCGCTTTGCGGAATATCTCATCGGCATCAAGCATGCCCGGAGTGCCGGCGCGACCATGTTGCCGCTGCCATTGATCGAGGCTCGAACGCAAACCCACTAACCTCTGACCATCTCCTGGGAGCTCATGCTGTTACTGATCCTGATCCTAATCCCCTTCATCGGGAGCTTTCTTGCGGCCTTGCTGCCGGCAAACGCTCGTAACCGTGAAGCCTGGTTGGCCGCAGCCATTGCCCTGGCCGGCCTGATCATCATCGGCATCCAGTTTCCCCAGATCAATAACGGTGAGGTACTGCGCTATCAACTCGACTGGATGCCCGAGTACGGGCTGAATCTGGTCCTGCGCATGGATGGCCTGGCCTGGCTGTTCAGCATGTTGATCATCGGTATCTTCCTGCTGGTGGTGGTCTATGCCCGCTACTACATGTCACCGGAAGATCCGGTACCGCGCTTTTTCTCCTTCCTGCTGGCCTTCATGGGCTCGATGCTCGGCATAGTGCTGTCGGGAAACCTGGTGCAATTGGTGCTGTTCTGGGAGTTGACCAGTCTGTCGTCCTTCCTGCTGATCGGCTACTGGCACCACCGGGCCGAGGCCCGGCGCGGTGCGCGCATGGCGTTCACCGTGACCGCCACCGGCGGCCTGTGCCTGCTGGCCGGGGTGCTGATGCTTGGTCATATCATCGGCAGCTACGATCTCGATGTGGTGCTGGCCTCAGGCGAAACCCTGCGCGAGCACGCGTGGTACCTGCCCACGCTGATCCTGATCGCACTGGGCGCCTTGACCAAGAGCGCCCAGTTCCCCTTCCACTTCTGGCTGCCCCATGCCATGGCCGCGCCGACGCCGGTATCGGCCTATCTGCACTCGGCGACCATGGTCAAGGCCGGTATCTTCCTGCTCATGCGCCTGTGGCCGGTGCTGTCCGGCACGCCGGAATGGACCTGGATCATCGGCGGCGCTGGGGTCTGCACCCTGCTGATCGGCTCCTTCATCGCGATCTTCCAGCATGATCTCAAGGGTCTGTTGGCCTATTCCACGATCAGTCATCTGGGTCTGATCACCGCCCTGCTCGGCATCGGCACGCCGCTGGCAATGGTCGCCGCCATCTTCCACACCATGAACCATGCCACCTTCAAGGCCTCGCTGTTCATGGCGGTGGGCATCATCGACCATGAGAGCGGCACCCGTGACATGCGCAAACTGCGCGGCCTGTACCGGATGATGCCGCAAACCGCGACCCTGGCGATCGTCGCCTCGGCGGCCATGGCCGGGGTGCCGTTCCTCAATGGCTTCCTGTCCAAGGAAATGTTCTTTGCCGAGGCGCTGCTGGTGGGCAGCGCCAGCAACTGGTGGATGCCGCTGGCCGCAGTCACCATGGGTGTATTCAGCGTGGCCTACTCGCTGCGCTTTATCTATGTCTTCTTCGGCAGGCCGGCCACCGACCTGCCGAAAACGCCCCACGAGCCGCCGCGCTGGATGCGCTTTCCGGTGGAAGTGCTGGTGTTGTTCTGCCTGATTGTCGGCATTGTGCCCAGCCTGAGCGTCGGCCCGCTGCTGCACAACGGCGTGGAAGCCGTTCTCGGAGAGAAAACGCCGTATTACAGCCTGGCACTGTGGCATGGCTTCAATATCCCTCTGTTGATGAGCTTTGTCGCCCTGGGTGGCGGAGTGCTGCTGTACGTCATCCTGCGCACCCGGTTCAATCTCACCTATCGTGACCAGGTGCCGCTGCTGTACCGCTTCAATGGCAAGCAGGCCTATGAAAGCACCATGCTGGAGTTACGCAGCAGTGCCTCGCGGCTGGAGAAACTGCTCGGCACCCGGCGCCTGCAACCTCAGCTGCTACTGATGATACTGGTGGGTCTGGGCGCGGCCGTTGCTGCCGCCGCGACGGCACCCCAGGTCTGGTCGGCCCTGCAACCGAGCGATCCTCACCTGCCCTTCACCCTGCTCTGGATCATCGGTGGCGGCTGCGCCGTCGCCGCCGCCTGGCAGGCCAAGTATCATCGCCTGGCCTCCCTGAGCCTGGTCGGCGGAGCCGGCCTGGTGGTGTGCCTGACGTTCCTCTGGTTGTCCGCGCCGGACCTGGCCCTGACCCAGCTGATGGTGGAAACCGTGACCACCATCCTCATTCTGCTGGGCCTGCGCTGGCTGCCGCCGCGCATTCTGTCGATCGAGCAGGACCGGAAGGAAAACCGCCGGGCCCGGGCACGACGCATGCGTGATTTCATCGTCGCGGCACTGGCCGGCCTGGGCATGGCGGCCATCAGCTACCTGGTATTGATGCTGCCCGCCGGCAGTGGTATCGGCAGTTTCTTCCTGGAACGGGCATTGTTAGAAGGCGGCGGCAGCAACGTGGTCAATGTGTTATTGGTAGATTTCCGCAGCTTCGATACCCTGGGCGAGATCGCCGTACTGAGCATCGTGGCGCTGACGGTCTACGGTCTGCTGCGGCGGTTCCGCCCTGCGGCGGAAAGCATGTCGCTGCCGCCCCAGCAGACCAATTTCGTCGACCCAGCGGCCCAGCAGCCACCGGCCGAACAGGCGCAAAGCGGATATCTCATGGTGCCGGGCATCTATCTGCGCCTGCTGCTGCCGATCATCCTGGTGTGCGCCGTCTACTTTTTCATGCGTGGACACAACCTGCCCGGCGGCGGCTTTGTCGCCGGGTTGATCTTCGCGGTGGCGATCATTCTGCAGTACATGCTGGCCGGCACCCTCTGGGTCGAGTCGCGCCTGCACCTGCAACCGCACCGCTGGCTGGCCCTGGGGTTGATCCTGGCGGTACTTACCGGGCTGGGCGCATTGCTGCTGGGCTACCCGTTCCTGACCACTCATACCGCGCATATTGACCTGCCGGTACTAGGTGCATTGCATCTGCCCAGCGCCTTCTTTTTTGATCTCGGCGTGTTCTGCGTCGTCGTCGGCTCCACCATGCTGATCCTGGTGGCCCTGGCCCACCAATCGATCCGCAGTCACCGTCTGCCGCTGTCTGCTGCTGACGTTGCCGATTCCACTGACAAGGAGAAACACTGATGGAAGCCGTCATTGCCATCGCCATCGGCGTCATGTTTGCCTCCGGGGTCTGGCTGATCCTCCGGCCGCGGACCTTCCAGGTCATCATTGGCCTGCTGCTGATTTCCTATGCGGTCAATATGTTCATCTTCATCATGGGCCGGCTGTCGATCAACAAGCCACCGCTGACCCTGGACAGCCCGGTCGAAGTCGGCATGTTCGCCGATCCGGTCACCCAGGCATTGGTGCTTACCGCCATCGTCATCGGTTTCGCCACCTCGGCCCTCTATCTGGTGCTGTTGCTGACTTCGCGCGGCCTGACCGGTACCGACCATGTGGATGGTAAGGAACCGCGCCAATGAGGTTCTGGGCCGACCAATTGATTCTGTTGCCCATACTGCTGCCATTGCTGTTCGCCGCACTGTTGGTCTTGCTCAACGGCCGTCGCCAGCAATTGAAGTTCGCCATCAACCTGACCGGCACCCTGGCTCTGCTGGTAACCGCCATCGCCCTGTTCTGGCTGACCGACAGCGAGGTCTGGCCGAATGGTGTGGGCGCCTATCTGGCCGCCAACTGGGTAGCACCCTTCGGTATCGTGCTGGTGGTGGACCGGCTGGCGGCACTGATGCTGACGCTGTGCGCAGTGATCGCCACGGCGGCACTGGTGTTCTCCTATCGACGCTGGAGCCGCTCCGGTGTGCATTTCCATTCACTGTTCCAGTTCCTGCTGGCAGGGATCAACGGCGCGTTCATCACTGGCGACCTGTTCAATCTGTTCGTGTTCTTCGAGATCATGCTGGCGGCATCCTACGGCCTGCTGCTGCTCGGCCTGCAACCCAACCGCATCCGCGCCAGCATGCAGTACGTGGTCATCAACCTGCTCGCCTCGTCATTCTTCCTGATCGGCGTCGCTCTCATTTACGCTGCCGCCGGCACGCTGAACATGGCCGATCTGGCGGTGCGCGCCGCCAGTATGGATGACAGCGAACGACTATTGCTGGAAGTGGGAGCAGCGATCCTGGCCATTGCCTTCCTCACCAAGAGCGCCATGTGGCCACTGGGTTTCTGGCTGCCGACCACCTATGCGGCCGCCGCTCCGCCAGTGGGCGCCATGCTGGTGTTGATGACCAAGGTTGGCGTCTATGTGCTGCTGCGCCTGTGGCTGCTGGTCTTTGCCGACCAGGAGACCTCGCTGCAGGCCATTTCCGGCACAGCGCTGGTGGTCGCCGGCTTGCTCACCCTGGCGTTCGGTACCATCGGTCTGCTGGGTAGCCAGGAACTGGGCCGCATGGCCGGCTTCAGCGCGATCATTTCCTCCGGCACGCTGCTGGCCGCGGTGGGCTACGGCGAGCAACAGGTGGTCAGCGCCGCGCTGTTCTATTTGCTCAGCTCGACCCTGGCAGTGGCCGCCTTCATGCTGTTGATCGAGCTGATCGAACGCATCCGCAAACCCAGTGCGGCGATGCTGGCGCTGACCATGGAGGCCTTCGCCATCGACAATGACCCGGAAGAATCCGCGGGGGTGATCATTCCAGCGGCCATGGCCTTTCTCGGGTTGGCCTTCGTTGCCTGTGCACTGATCATCGCCGGTCTGCCACCCCTATCCGGCTTCGTCGCCAAGTTCACCCTGTTCCATGCATTGCTCAACCCAGCCGGCATGTTCATCGATAATCTGTACACCGCCGGCCCGCTGGCCTGGACCATGCTGGCCCTGATCATTCTGTCCGGCCTGGCCGCCATTATTTCGCTGATGCGTTTCGGTGTGCGCACCTTCTGGTCCACCGACGCCACCGCACCGCGCCTGCAATTGACCGAGGCCATGCCGGTATCCCTTTTGCTGGCACTCTGTATCTCCATGACCGTGCTGGCTGGCCCGGTCAGTGCCTATCTCGACCGTACCGCCAGCGCGCTGCACCAGCCGAGCCTGTATATCGACCGCGTCATGTCCATCACAGCGGTACCTGGCGTCGTCATCAACGAAGGAGCCACACCATGAAACGCTGGCTGCCCTCGCCTCTGCTGTCGGCCTTTCTGCTGCTGCTCTGGCTGATGCTCAACCAGAGCATCGAGCCGGCGCACCTGCTGCTCGGTGCCATCCTGGCGATAGCCGTGCCGTTGCTGGTCGCACCGCTGCGGCCGACACCGGTGCGGATTTCCCGCCCCTTCACCATCATCCGCCTCATCATCTATGCCCTGATTGAAATATTCCGGTCCTGCTTCAACGTCTGCACGCTGATCGTGTTCGGGGGCGGCCGGCTCAATTCCCAGTTCATCCGCATCCCGCTCGACCTGCGTGACCCCCATGGCCTGGCGGTGCTGGCGTGCATCATCAACTCCACACCGGGTACGGTCTGGGTGGAGATCATTCCGGGCAGCAACGACCTGGCGTTGCATGTATTCGATCTGCATGATGCCCATTGGTGGGTGAACATGATCAAGACCCGCCTGGAAAAGCCCTTGATCGATATTTTTGAACAGGAGGCGCCATGACCGTCGTTCTCGCCCTGGCTCTCGGCTTTGCTCAGTTTTGCGTCATGCTGGCCCTGGCATTCTGCGCCATTCGGCTGCTGCTAGGGCCCACGGCGCAGGACCGGATCCTGGCCCTGGATTCGCTGTGGATGGCCGCCATGCTGTTTATTCTGCTGCTGGGTATCCGCTTTTCCAGCATGGTGTATTTCGAGGCGGCACTGGTGATCGCCCTGCTCGGCTTCGTGTCGTCTATCGCCCTGGCCAAGTTCCTCATTCGCGGGGAGATCATCGAGTGAGCGAATTACTGACCGCCTCCATGACCGATCTGAGCCCCTGGCTAGCGATACCCGTGGCACTGCTGCTAGTCCTCGGCGGACTGATCACCCTTATCGGCGCCCTGGGATTGCTGCGCCTGCCGAATTTCTTTCAGCGGATCCATGGCCCGGCGGTGTTCATTACCGTGGGGACCGGCTGCTTCCTGATCGCCTCCATGCTCTACTTCAGTGGCACCGAGGAACGGCCGGTCGTTCATGAACTGCTGATCACCGCCTTCGTACTGCTCACCGCGCCGGTCACCTCGATGCTGCTGATGCGCGCCGCGGTGTATCGCAACCTGCGCGCGCGCAATGCACGCAACGGCGCCAGTTCGACTGATGCCTACCAATTCCCGGATGATGAGTAACACCACGACCCGTGGGCACCATCATCCAGGCGCCGCTCCAATGAAAAAGCCTGCAGGATTTTGCCAAAAGCTCGATCAGATGGCGTAGTCTGGACTTGCCGCCATGCAGCTCTTGCGGATATCCGAGTCAATGAAGAGGAACAGGCTTATGCAAATTCAAGTTCATTGTGACAACCATACCGAAGGCAGCGCCCGGTTGGTGGAATGGGTAACGGACAGCGTAACCAGCAAGCTGGGGCGCTTTGATGAAAACTTGACCCGCATTGTGGTGCATATCAACGATGAGAACGGCGAAAAGGCCGGCGCCCATGACAAGCGCTGCCAGATCGAGGCGCGGCCAAAGGGGCAGCAACCCATTTCGGTCAGCCACAAGGCCGACTCGATAAACCTCGCCGTCGACGGTGCCGTCGAAAAACTGCACGCCTCTCTCACCAGTCTGTTCGGCAAGCTGCGCAGCAAACGCGCTGGGCTACAGACCGCACCCGCCACAGCCGATCCGGATGTCCAGGACGCGCTGATGGAAGAGGACTTCGACGAAGACGAGCAGGCGCGGAACGTCTGAGATTATCGGGCAGCACGATCATCGATTCCACACGGCGGCGCCTGAATCGGCGCCGCAGCACGGAACCTCAGAATATCAGGGTGTGTCTTCCAGCGTAGGACTGGCTGCAATGGCCATGCCCGGCATCACCAGACTGGCGAAGCGGAATATGTTCATGCCCTGTCGCGCCACCGCCATCGGGCCACCGTGGCCCGCCGCCAGCTTGCCAAGGATCAACCCCGCCACTGCCGAGCCGGCCACCCACCATAGCGGTGAAATGCGCCGTATGGCTGCGCGTCGTTCCCGGGCATCCAGCTTGAGCAAGCTGAACTCGACGGCGAGCTGCTCATCCAGTTCTTGAATCTGACTTATCAGCTTCTTGCGGTCCACTGGCTTCCTCCTTCAGTGTTTTCAGCTGTCGGCTGGTCGCTGGAAATGACAGGCTCTTCGAGTACTTCTTGCAATTGATCGCCATGATCCCCAAGGCCGCCAGCTGCACGATGATGAACATTACTATCCCCCAGGCGACCGAGCCACTCCAGGCGAACACCAGCCAGCCCAGCAACACGGACAGCCCGATCCAGGCAAGCAACAGCAAGGGCACCATGGCCAACGCCAGCCCCACCAGCTTGCCCGAATCAGCAGCAGCAAGCCGTAATTCGAGCGCCGCCAGCCGAACCAGATCGCCACCCGCCAGGGCCGCGTGTTCCAGCCACGCCAGAGAGGATTTCAGTTCATCCTTGAGCGGCTGCCGGGGCTGCTCCTGCCCCCCGGCATCGCCGCTTTCCGGACGGTTCTCTCCGGGAGTGCCCGTCATTTTCTGGACATCATCTGGGATACGAGAAAGCCCGCTGCGAAGGCGATACCCAAGGTAGCCAGCGGCTTGTCATGAAGGTAACTGTTGGCGTGATCGCATAGCTCACCGGCCTTGTCCTTGCCTTTCATGAGCTGACCTTCAGCATCATGCTTCCAATCCATCCCGGCGGATTCGGCGGCATGCTTGAAGTGTTCCTTGGCTTCCATCAGCTTGCTGTAAGCGGCTGCTACCGCTTCCTTGCCGGAGTCGATTTCCTGTTTTTTGCTGACCTGGTCCTGATTTGAAACGGGTCCGTTTTTGTCAACAGCAGTCATATTCGTGTGCTCCTTGATAGCTTCGGATAAGTCGATGTTCAGCACACCGACACAATACTTGACCCGGGGCCCGGCGGCTTGTTCCCCCTTTTTTACGGTTTCGCTATCAGACGCTCAGGGTTCGCCAACCAGCCAATCCATGCGCCAGTCACCGGCGCCGGACTGGGCGAACTGACCTGCCATCTGCGGCAGCACCTGCTCCAGCTCCTCCCATAGCGGCCAGGGCGGGTTGACCAGCATCAATCCCGAGCCGTTGAGCCCCAGGGAGGTGTCGGCGGGCCGCACATTGAGCTCGACCCGCAACACCTTGGGCAACTGAGCGGTGCCGATCTGCCGATAGAAGTCACGTAACAGGCGCTGGTCCTTGATCGGATACCAGAGCGCGATGACCGTCTGGCGCATGCGCTGGATGCCCTGCTCCATGGCTTGCAGACAGCGCTGCAGGTCATCGCCTTTCTCGAAGGGCGGGTCGAGCAGCCACAGCGCACGTTTCTCCGCCACCGGCAGGAAAGCCTTGGCCAATTCGTAACCGTCACGCTGGTGCACTGCGATACGCGGCTCCTCGGCAAAGTGCGCCTTCAGGGTCTGGGCATCCTCGGGATGCAGCTCACTGAGGATCATCCGGTCGTGCTCGCGCAGGGTATCGGCTACCAACTGCGGTGAACCAGGGTACAAACGCAGCTCACCGTCTGGATTGTGCCGCGCTACGGCATCCCGGTAATCGGCGAGCAGCCCGGGCAGGTCATCCTGTGCCCACAGCCGGCCGATGCCATCGCGATATTCCCCGGTACGCTCCGCCGCTTCGCCCTGCAGATCGTACAACGCCGTCCCGGCGTGGCTGTCCAGATAGCACAACGGCGCGTCTTTGCGCTGCATCAGGGTGACCATGCGCAGCAGAATGGCATGTTTGAGGACATCGGCATGGTTGCCGGCGTGGAAGCTGTGACGGTAATTCATGAGGGGGTTCCTGAACGGCAGAACGCGCATCTTAGCGGAATGTGAAATGAAAGGCGTGTCCGGCAAGGCGGAGGAGTGCCTGTGCTTACCGGCAGGGCTTGCACAAAACCTACCCCTGCTGACTGGTGGGCGTTACCCGCAGCACCTCTTCGATGGTGGTCAGCCCCGCCGCCACTTTCTGCGCTCCCGACAGACGCAGGCTGTGCATACCCTCCCGGTAGGCCTGGCGGCGCAGGGCGTTGAGGTCGATGTCGGTCTGCACCAGGGGTTTGAGGCTATCGGTCAGCGGCATCAGCTCATATACCCCGGCCCGTCCACGATAGCCGGTTTCCCGGCATTCCGGGCAGCCCACGGGCCGATGCGCCCGGGTCGGCAATGGCGAGTTCCAGGGTTTGGTCAGTTCCTGCCAATCCGTCTCGTCGATCTCCACCGGCTCCTTGCAATGCGGACACAGCGTACGCACCAGCCGCTGGGCCATGACCCCCAGCACCGTGGCCTTGATCAGGTAGGCCGGCACACCCAGCTCGACCAGCCGGCTCACCGAGCTGGGCGCATCGTTGGTATGCAGGGTGGACAACACCAGGTGACCGGTCAGCGCCGCCTGGATCGCCATTTCCGCGGTCTCCAGATCACGGATCTCGCCAATCATGATGATGTCCGGGTCCTGGCGCATCAGTGCCCGTATACCGCTGGCAAAGGTCAGCTCGATGTTGTGCTGCACCTGCATCTGGTTGAAGCTGTCCTCGACCATCTCGATCGGATCTTCGATGGTGCAGACATTCACCTCCGGCGTGGCCAGCTGCTTGAGGGTGGTGTACAGCGTGGTGGTCTTGCCCGACCCGGTCGGGCCGGTGACCAGCACGATGCCGTTGGGCTGTTGCACCATGCCCTGCCAACGGCGCTGGTCCTCGGCGGAAAAACCCAACTGATCGAAACTGCGCAGCAGCACGTCGGGATCGAAGATACGCATCACCATCTTCTCGCCGAAGGCGGTTGGCAGGGTGGACAGTCGCAGTTCAATCTCGTTGCCCTGGGGTGACTTGGTCTTGACCCGGCCGTCCTGCGGCTTGCGCTTCTCCGCCACGTTCATCCGGCCCAGGGTTTTCAGCCGGCTGACCACCGCTACCGCGACCTGCAGCGGAAACTGATAGACCGTATGCAGCACACCATCGATGCGCAGCCGCACGCTGCCGTTCTCGCGGCGCGGCTCGATATGGATATCACTGGCCCGCTGCTCGAAGGCGTACTGGAACAGCCAGTCGACGATGTTGACCACGTGGGCGTCGTTGGCGTCCGGCTCCTGGCTCATGTTGCCCAGATTGAGCAGCTGCTCGAAGTTGCCGATCGAGCTGTTCTTCTGATCGGTGGCATTGGCACCGTGGACCGAGCGGGCCAACCGATAGAATTCCGCTGAATAGCGCTGGATATCCGCCGGGCTGGCGACCACCCGACGGATATCGCGCTTGAGGACATGTACCAGATCCGCTTCCCAGCCGCGCATGAACGGCTGGGCGCTGGCCACGGTGACCTCCCGCTCGTTGATGTCCACGGCGAGAATGCCGTGGCGCCGGGCGAAGGCAAAGGACATCAGCGGGGTGACGGCCGAGACATTGATCTTCAACGGATCGATGCGATAGAAGGCTTGGCCCGATTCGCCGGCCAGCCAGCGAGTCAGCGAATCCAGATCCAGCGGTTTGCCGGGGCGCAGCAGGTCATCCGGCGCCTGGCTGGCGATGAACTCCAGCGGGTGCAGCCGGGCAGTGTCGCCGGTTGCCGCCCGGCGCAGGCTGCTCAGGTGCTCGGCGCTGTCCAGCCCCAACCGCCCCTGCGCCGCCAGCGCCTTGAGAATATCCGTCAGATCCAGCAGTCGATCGCTACCGGGGATTGCCAGATCGGCCAGATGCATCATCCCTGTTCATCTCCCTGTCGTTCTATCGTTGCCGGTACCGTCTCAGCTATTGAGCTCGCGCCAGGCATTCAGTTTGCGCAGCCGCTGCCCCTGCTTGCGCAGAGCCGTAAGTAGCGCCGGGCGTAGTTCCTCATCGACCAGCGGGTATTGCTCCAGCAACGCCTGCAACTTGTTCAGTTCACCGAACAGCCGATCCGGCTCCGGCGTCTCCAGTTGATCACGAAAGTGCGCCAGCAGAAAGTGCAGCCGATTCAGCCGCGGCTGTTGATCCATCCACTCGCTGACATCCGAATCCGGGTCATTGTGATGCGGTACGCGCAACTCCTGAATCTCCCGCGCCACCGCCGCCAACAGCCAGCGCGGCAGCGCCAGGTCGCCGACCCGCTCACCACGCGGCGGGCGGTTGGTCTTCCACCCGGCGGTGTGCAGCCACAGGGCCAGACCGATGAACAACTGCCCCCACTGAGGATCGGCCACCGCCTGCTCGAATGCCTGGGGCGCCTGCTCCCGTGCATTGCGGCCATCCTCGTCATCTGCCCAGCCCGACAGAACCAGGGGCCGCCAATGGCTGATGAGCTGATCCAATGCCGGCGTGAAGGGCTGAGCCGTGCTGCGTGGCAGCGCCAGATCGAATACACCAAAGAAGGCGCGCAGACTGGTCAGGTTGGTCAGCAATTCACGGAACAGCTTCCATTGACCACTGAACCGGTACTGCTCAGCCAGCCGCTGAGTGTGTCCAAGCAACTGCCAGCCGGCAACGGCGATTACCTGGTCTACCGGGGTATCGGCCGACCAGTCATGGGCATCGAGTCGCAGGTCGTAGCTGGCCGGGTCAAACAGTCGGTAACCGCGCTCGGCCTTGCTGATATCGCAAGGCATCAGGGCGATATCCTCCGCCAGGGCAGCGGCCAGCTCCAGCAGTGCCGCCGCCGGGCCGCTGCGCAGCTCCAGTTCCAGCTCGCAGATCGGCTCTTCACGACCGTCCGCGATGACCATACCCTGATCCAGCGCGGCTTCCACCTCCACGCTTTCACCGTCACGCTCCCAGTGCAGCATGGCCTTGGTGCGCTTGAAGTCGGTAGTGAATACCGGTAGCAGATTCAGCTTGTCCAGCGGGGCGAGACTGGCCGGCCAGCAGCTGTCATCGAGCAGAGTCAGGTCAAGCGCCGCTGCCCCCACGGTCCAGTCCCATTCGCTGCGCTCGGACAACCCGGCAACACTCTGGCCGCTGCTTTTCAAGGTCTGGATAAACTGCTCGCCATCACGGCGCACCCGCAACGCCACACGCGCTGCCGCCAGCTCCCGGCTGGCGGTGTCATAGTACTGGTTGTACAGGGTACTGGTGGTCCATTCGCCCTGCAGACGTTCCTGCAACAGGGGATGATTGCGCAGCGCCGACAGCGCGTCGGGACTGATGCGCAGTTTGATTTCTGTTTCCTGAGCCATACTCTGTCTCTGATGATGTTGCCTTGTGACCGCTGGGAGGCTAATTGCGGCAAATATGTGTCAATTGGGTGACCACTTGCTCTGCCATGATTATAATCCGCTCCCAGACATGCCTCGGAGTTTTCCCATGCCCAACAATCCTTTCATGAATCTGTTCGGTCGTTCACCCATCGGCCCGATGCAACGGCACATGGTGAAGGCACATGAGTGCGCGTCCTGTCTTATCCCCTTCGTCGATGCCCTGATGGCGGAAGACTGGGTCGAAGCAGAGCGCGTCCAGCAAAAGATCTGCGAGCTGGAGCGAGAAGCCGACCAGATGAAGAAGGATGTCCGGGTTCATCTGCCCAACAGCCTGTTTCTCTCGGTTCCGCGCTCGGATCTGCTGGAGTTGCTGAGTGTACAGGACAAAGTCGCCAACCGCGCCAAGGATGTGGCCGGTTTGATGCTGGGCCGCAAGATGAAGATTCATCCCGAGGTGCAGCCGCAGTTCCGTCGCTTCGTCGAACGTTCCGTCGAAGCCGCCACCCAGGCCCTGCGGGCCATGGAGGAGTTGAGCGACCTGATGGAAACCAGTTTCGCCGGCCGCGAGAGGAAGCTCATGGAGAAGCTGATCACCGAGCTGGAGCACATCGAGCATGACACGGATGAAATGCAGATCAAATTGCGGGCCGAGCTGTATAAACGCGAGTCCGTATTACCCCCTGTCGACGTCATGTTCACCTACCAGATCATCGAATGGATCGGTGATGTGGCTGACCGGGCCGAACGTGTAGGCAATCGCCTGGAAATCCTCATGGCCCGTTGACGGGCCATCATCTGTCAACATCCAACAGAGCTTCTCTTATGACTCTTATCGCAGAATATGGCACCATTTTGCTGGTGCTGGCCTGTCTATTCGGCTTTTTCATGGCTTGGGGCGTGGGCGCCAACGACGTGGCCAATGCCATGGGCACCTCGGTGGGCTCCCGCGCCCTGACGATCAAGCAGGCCATCATCATTGCCATGGTCTTCGAGTTCCTGGGAGCCTATCTGGCTGGCGGCTCGGTTACCCAGACGATTCGCAGCGGTATTGTCGATTCCTCAATGATTACGCCGGACCAGATGATCTTCGGCATGCTGGCCGCCCTGCTGGCCGCCGGCACCTGGCTGCTGATTGCCTCCCTCAAGGGCTGGCCGGTCTCCACCACCCACTCAATCATCGGCGCGGTGATTGGCTTTGCGGCGGTGGGTGTGTCCGTGGAAGCGGTACACTGGGCTGGGGTAGTGCCTATCGTATCCAGCTGGATTATTTCCCCGCTGCTGGCCGGTAGCATCTCCTTCATGATCTTCGTCACCGTGCATAAGCTGATCCTGGATACCGACGAACCATTCGCCAACGCCAAGCGCTATATCCCGCTTTACATGTTCGCGGTGGGCTTCATCATCGCGATGATGACCCTGACCAAGGGCCTCAAGCATGTCGGTCTGAACCTCTCGGTCCTGGAGAGCTTTGGCCTGGCAGTACTGTCGGGTGTCATGGTCACCGTTATCGGTGTGGCGCTGATGAGCCGTATCAAGGATGAGTCTTCCGGCAAGTCCCACCTCAACAGCGTTGAGCGGGTCTTCGCCATCCTGATGATCTTCACCGCCTGCGCCATGGCTTTCGCCCACGGCTCCAATGACGTGGCCAATGCCGTAGGTCCGCTGGCCGCCATTGCTGGCGTGCTGCAATCGGGTGAGATTCATGCGCAATCGACTGTGCCCGGCTGGGTGCTGTTGTTGGGTGCGCTCGGCATCGTGGTGGGTCTGGCGACCTACGGCTACCGGGTGATCGCCACCATCGGCAGGCACATCACCGAGCTGACACCCAGCCGCGGGTTTGCCGCCGAACTGGCCGCGGCCTCCACCGTCGTCGGCGCTTCCGGCCTCGGCCTGCCGGTATCAACTACCCACACCCTGGTCGGTGCGATTCTCGGGGTTGGCATGGCGCGCGGTATCGCCGCCCTCAACCTGCGTGTGATCGGCACCATCTTTACCTCTTGGGTCGTGACCCTGCCTGCCGGGGCTATTCTGTCGATCATTTACTTCCTGATCTTCTCGGCCATTTTCAGCTGACGCCCCTGCCTGGCTGACGTAAGCTGTCCATTCAGCTGACGTCAGCCAGGAGTCTGTCATGCCCCTCCCCTCGCTCAAGGCGCAATTTGCCGCCCTGCTGCAAACCCCCTCCATCAGTTGCACCCAGCCAGAACATGACCAGTCCAACCTGGCGGTGATCCATCTGCTCAGCGACTGGCTGAGCGAGCTTGGCTTCGAGTGCACCATTCAGCCAGTCGCCGGCGCGCCGGACAAGGCCAACCTGATCGCCAGTCTGGGTAGCGGGCCGGGCGGACTGGTGCTGGCCGGGCATACCGACACCGTGCCCTGCAATCCCGAGCGCTGGCAGTATGATCCCTTTGCCCTGACCGAAGCGGACGGACGCTGGTACGGGCTGGGCAGCTGTGACATGAAAGGTTTTTTCCCGCTGATTATCGAGGCGGTTCGTTCGCTGCTGGAGCAGCCGCTGCAACGCCCCTTGATCATCCTGGCCACCGCCGACGAGGAAAGCGCCATGGGTGGGGCCCAGGCGCTGGTGGCGGATGACCTGCTCGGCGCCCGCCACGCACTGATCGGCGAGCCAACCGGGCTGAAACCGATCCGCGTGCACAAGGGCATACTGATGGAGCGCGTGGATATCATCGGCCAGGCCGGGCATTCCTCCGATCCATCTTTGGGACGCAATGCCATCGAGGCCATGCATCAGGTGATCAACGAGTTGCTGGCACTGCGCAGCAGCTGGCAGCAACAGTGGACCAACCCGCTGTTCAGCGTACCCACGCCGACCCTGAATCTGGGTTGCATTCACGGTGGTGACAATCCCAACCGCATCTGTGGCCGCTGCGCCCTGGAGTTCGACCTGCGCCCGCTGCCCGGCATGGACCCGGATGCCTTGCGCGCCACCATCGATCAGCGCCTGAAGACCGTCGCCGAAGCCCACCAGGTGCAGATCGATTACCAGCCGCTGTTTCCCGGCGTCCCGCCGATGGACACGCCCGCCACTGCCGAGATCGTCCGCGCCTGTGAGCAACTCACCGGCTACAGCGCTGGCAGTGTCGCCTTTGCCACTGAAGGCCCCTACCTGAACCAGCTCGGCCTGCAGACCATCATCCTCGGCCCCGGTGACATCGCCCAGGCGCATCAGCCGGATGAGTTCCTGGCGACAGACCGGATCGCACCGACGGTGGAATTGTTGAAGCAGTTGATTGGACGGTTTTGTCTGTAGGCAGCTTTCCCTCTCCCTCGCCGCGCCCCGACCCTCTCCCGCAAGGGAGAGGGGAACCCTTACCTACCGAAACAACGGCTCATCAAAACTGCGCAGCTTGCGCGAATGCAGGCTGTGCAGTTGGCCACGCAGCAGATCCAGCGCGGCGATGCCGATGTGCAGGTGCTGGGTGACGGCGCGCTCGTAGAAGGCGCCGGCGGCGCCGGGAAGCTTGAGTTCGCTGTGCAGCGGCTTGTCCGAGACGCACAGCAGCGTGCCGTAGGGCACCCGCAGACGGTAGCCCTGGGCGGCGATGGTGCCGCTTTCCATATCCACGGCTACAGCGCGGGACAGATTGATCAGAGGACGCTCCTGGGCCCAGCGCAATTCCCAGTTGCGGTCGTCATAAGTGAGGATGGTGCCAGTGCGCAGGCGCCGTTTCAGCGCATCGCCCTTGTCACCGGTGACCTGCGCGGCGGCATCCTGCAGGGCCTGCTGCACCTCGGCCAGCGCTGGCAGCGGTATGTTCGGCGGCAACACCCGGTCGAGAATACCGTCGCGGCGCATATAGGCGTGGGCCAGTACATAGTCGCCAATGGTCTGCGATTGGCGCAGCCCCCCGCAATGGCCGATCATCAGCCAGCAATGCGGACGCAGCACCGCCAAATGGTCGGTGATGTTCTTGGCGTTGGACGGGCCGACACCAATATTGACCAGCGTAATGCCGTCCCCATCGGCTGCTTGCAGGTGATAGGCGGGCATCTGGTATTTGTGCCAGACCACGCTGTCGAGTACCGACTGCATTTCCCCTTCGGCCATGCCGCGTTCGACCACTACGTTACCCGGCAGCACCATACGACAGAACCGCGAGTCGGCGAGCAGCATATCCAGCCCGTGGCGGATGAACTGATCCACATAGCGGTGGTAGTTGGTCAGCAGAATCCAGGGCTGCACGTCACGCCAGTCGCTGCCCGTGTAATGCACCAGCCGGCGCAGGGAGAAATCTGTCCGCGCCGCGTCGAACAGCGCCAGTGGCAGCGGATCGCTCCGCTCCCAGTCGACCAGACCATCAGCGATGCCATCGGTGGCGGCAGCCAGGTCGGTACTGGGAAATACCCGAGCCAGCTCGGCGGCCGTCACACCCGAGCCGGCCAACTCATCGCCCTGCTCTACCACATAGGGATAGGGAATCGCCTGCAGACTGACGCCTACTTCCAACTGCACGTTGAACTCGCTGGTCAGCGGGCGCAGTTGCTGCAACAAATAACTGCGAAAGGCCTTGGGGTGGGTGATGGTCGCGCTGTAGGTGCCCGGCACCTGCACCTTGGCCCAGGCACGGACGCTGGTCGGCGCCGGATCGCTGCCGGTCCAGGTCAGGCGCAGCTCGGGATAGCGGAACAACCGCAGCTGCTCCGCGGTCGGCCGGGTGCGGTCCCGCAGATACTCTTTCAATGAACGGCTCAATGCGCCTACCGCCTGCTCGTACAGAGCGGACAGCTGGTCGACAGCCTCTTCGGGGGTCTGCACAACGATGAATTTTTCGGTACCTGGATGCACGGCTTTCTCTCTTTTGTCTCACTGTCAGGTAGGGGCTGAGCCCCGACATCTTGCCCGCATTCCATTCGCAACGGCAATTCCGGCCCCGCGCTATTGAAGAGCAGGGCTGAATATCTCAAACTGGCGTTTTTCACGGAACAGTCGCATGTCCGATTACGTCAAATGGTTCCGCCACTCCACACCCTACATCAACACCCACCGCGATCGCACCTTCGTCGTGTTGTTGCCGGGTGAGGCCATCGCGCACCCGAACTTCAACAACATAGTCAACGACATCATGCTGCTCAACAGTCTTGGGGTGCGGCTGGTGCTGGTGCACGGTTCACGCCCCCAGATCGAGGACCGGCTTGGCGCGCGGGGACTCAGTTCACGCTATCACCAGGATCTGCGGATCACCGACAGCGACACCCTGGGCTGCGTGATGGACGCCGTGGGCAGCCTGCGCATCGCCATCGAGGCTCGACTGTGCACGCTTGCCGGTCAGGGTAGTCGCCTGCGCGTGGTCAGTGGCAACTTCGTCACCGCCAAGCCAATCGGCGTGATTGACGGTGTGGACCTGCACCATACCGGCGAAGTACGCCGGATCGATCGCAAGGCGATCAGCCGCCATCTGGACGACGAATCCATCGTGCTGCTGTCCTCCATTGGCTATTCACCGACCGGCGAAGTATTCAATCTGGCCTGCGAAGACGTGGCCACCAGCGCCGCCAGTGCCCTGGAGGCTGACAAGCTCATTCTGTTCGGCCCCGATACCGGCATTTTCGATGCCGAAGGGCGGCTGCTGCGTGAACTCAAGCCCAGCCGCGCCCAGTCATTACTGGCGGCGCTCGGCAACAGCCTACCGGGCTCGTTGCTGACCGCCGCCTGCAAGGCCTGCAATGCCGGTCTGCGGCGCAGCCATATCATCAGTTATGCCGAAGATGGCGCCATGCTCACCGAGCTGTTCACCCGTGACGGCGGCGGTACCCTGGTCACCCAGGAGCCGTTCGAGAAGATCCGCACCGCAACCATCGAGGATGTGGCCGGCCTGCTGGAATTGCTGCACCCGCTGGAAGAAGCCGGCGTTCTGGTGCGCCGCTCCCGCGAGGTGCTGGAGACCGAGATCAACCAGTTCACCCTGGTCGAGCGCGATGGCACCATCATTGGTTGCGCCGCCCTGTACCCGCTGGATGAACACAGCGCCGAACTGGCCTGCGTCGCAATTCACCCGGACTACCGCCATGGCGGGCGGGGTGATCAGTTGCTCGAACATATCGAGACCCAGGCCCGGGCGCGGTCGCTGACCACGCTGTTCGTGCTCACCACCCGTACCGCACACTGGTTTCGCGAACGCGGCTTTGAGCCCAGCTCGGTGGCACGCCTGCCCCAGCAGCGCGCGTCGCTGTACAACTATCAGCGCAATTCGAAGGTATTCGAGAAGAGCCTGTAACACCCGGGCGGTCCGAACATCGGCTCGTACCTTGTGTACCTGCAGATTACACGCTCCCGACCGGCCCCGCTCATCGAGCTGGTGCTCGACGCCCCCAGGGCTCCGCCTGGCGGGCGGGGCTGCAGGGGCGACGGCAAATTGATATGCTAGGCGCATCCTGCATCACCGTATAACGAGACAACATCACATGCCTGATTATCGTTCCAAGACGTCCACCCACGGTCGCAACATGGCCGGTGCCCGCGCCCTGTGGCGCGCTACCGGTATGAAAGATGAAGACTTCAAGAAGCCGATCATCGCCATCGCCAACTCCTTCACCCAGTTCGTGCCCGGGCACGTGCACCTGAAGGACATGGGTCAGTTGGTCGCTCGCGAGATTGAGAAGGCCGGTGGTGTAGCCAAGGAATTCAATACAATCGCGGTGGACGACGGTATCGCCATGGGCCATGACGGCATGCTGTACTCCCTGCCCAGCCGCGAGATCATCGCCGACTCGGTGGAATACATGGTCAATGCGCATTGCGCTGATGCCATCGTCTGCATCTCCAACTGCGACAAGATCACCCCCGGCATGCTGATGGCCGCCCTGCGCCTGAACATCCCCGTGGTGTTCGTCTCCGGTGGCCCGATGGAAGCCGGCAAGACCAAGTTGGCCAGTCATGGCCTGGATCTGGTCGATGCCATGGTGGTAGCCGCCGATGACAGTGCCTCCGACGAGAAGGTCGCCGAATACGAGCGCAGCGCCTGCCCGACCTGCGGCAGTTGCTCAGGCATGTTCACCGCCAACTCGATGAACTGTCTGACAGAAGCCCTCGGGCTGTCGCTGCCCGGCAACGGCTCGATGCTGGCTACCCATGCCGACCGCGAGCAGCTGTTCCTGCGCGCCGGCCGCCTGGCGGTGGAGCTGTGCAAACGCTACTACCAGGACAATGATGAATCTGTTCTGCCGCGCAATGTTGCCAATATCAAGGCGTTCGAGAATGCCATGACCCTGGATATCGCCATGGGCGGCTCGACCAATACCATCCTGCACCTGCTGGCCGCAGCCCAGGAGGGCGAGGTTGATTTCGACCTGCGTGATATCGATGCCCTGTCGCGTAAGGTGCCGCAGCTGTGCAAGGTAGCGCCGAACATCCAGAAATATCACATGGAAGATGTACACCGCGCCGGTGGCGTGTTCTCCATTCTCGGCGCGCTGGCCCGCGGCGGTCTGCTGCACACCGAAGTACCCACCGTTCACAGCCCGAGCATGGCCGAGGCTATCGCCCAGTGGGATATCACCCAGACCAGCGATGCAGAAGTGCATGAGTTCTTCAAAGCGGGTCCGGCCGGCATTCCGACCCAGACCGCCTTCAGCCAGAACACCCGCTGGCCGAGTCTGGATGATGACCGGGAAAACGGCTGCATCCGCTCGGTCGAGCATGCCTATTCCCAGGAAGGTGGTCTGGCCGTACTGTATGGCAACATCGCGCTGGATGGCTGCGTGGTGAAGACCGCTGGCGTCGACGAATCGATTCTGGTGTTCGAAGGACGTGCGAAGATCTTCGAGAGTCAGGACAGCGCGGTACGCGGTATTCTCGCCGACGAGGTGAAAGCCGGCGATATCGTCATCATCCGTTACGAAGGCCCCAAGGGCGGCCCGGGCATGCAGGAAATGCTTTACCCGACCAGTTACCTGAAATCCAAGGGCCTGGGCAAGGAATGCGCCTTGCTGACCGACGGTCGCTTCTCCGGCGGTACCTCCGGCCTGTCCATCGGCCATGCCTCGCCGGAAGCCGCGGCGGGTGGCGCCATCGGGCTGGTACGCGACGGCGACAAGGTCCTTATCGATATTCCCAACCGCACCATCAATCTGCTGGTGAGCGATGAGGAACTGTCACATCGCCGTATCGAACAGGACAAGAAGGGCTGGAAGCCCGTGGAAACCCGTCCACGCAAGGTGACCACAGCGCTCAAGGCCTACGCCCTGCTCGCTACCAGTGCCGACAAAGGCGCGGTGCGTAACAAGGCGATGCTGGAAGACTGATCACTGGAAGACGCTGAGCGAATCCCGGCGGGAGTACGTTTACTCCGCCCGGGCTTCGTTCAGTTCCTGCAGCGCTTCGGTCAGTTTGCCCTCACGCTTTTCGATCTTGTCCTTATCCCCGTCGCGGATGGCTTCGGCCAGATCTTCCCGGCGCTCCGCCACCTCCGCCTCACTTTCGGCGATACGCTGTTTTCGCTCGGCAGCCAGCCCTTCCTCGGTGCAATGGTCGCGCACTTCCTTCAGCGCTTTATTCAGGCCCCGCACCTGCCCCTGATTATTCGCGGCTTCAGCCCGCTGCAGGCGCTCCATGATGCGCTGTTCCTTGTCGGCACAGGTTTCGTGACCCGCCGCCGGGGTACCTGCGTGAACCGGCAAGGACAGCAACAGGGCTACCAGTAAAGTCTTCTTCATCAGCATTACTCCGTATGTATGACACCTGCCATCAGCATAGACAATCCAGCGACAGCGCGAGCCTTGCAGGCAAGCGATCAGTCGCTGGTCGAGGGGACCCAGGTTTCGAAGCGGAAAGCGGGTGTGGTTTCCCCAGCGGCGTGGGCTTCACTCTCAACCAATTGCCAACCAGTGAATTCCGGAAAGAACGCATCCCCCGCCACCGTCAGGTCGATCCGGGTCAGGTAGATACGTGCGGCCAGTGGTAACGCCTCGGCATAGAGCTGGCCCCCACCAATCAACATGATTTCATCCACACCTTGCTCCCGCGCCCACTGATCGGCCCGGGCGATGGCAGCGGCCAGACTGGCGAACACCTCCGCGCCCTCGAGCTGCAGACCGGCCTGACGGCTGATTACCAGATTGAGCCGGCCCGGCAAGGGCCGCCCCAGAGAATCCCAGGTCTTGCGACCCATGATGATGGGTTTGCCCAGGGTGGTCTGCTTGAAGTGTTTGAGGTCCGCTGGCAGATGCCAGGGCATGCGGTTGTCCAGCCCGATTACACGATCATGTGCGCAGGCGGCAATCAGGGAAAGCGGAAGATGGTTTTTCATCGGCGCAGAATACCTTTCCGCGTCCCGGGCGGCAATGTCAGCTGGCTGCTTCCAAATGGTCATGCAAGGCGACGAACTGCTGGGTCAACTTGTGCCTGGGGTCCAGGTGCACCAGCGGCAAGCAGGCCTGGTGCGATTCGCGCATCTTCACCGAACTAGACAGGTATACCGGCAGAATCGGCAGACCTTCTTCCAGTAGCTCGGCAACCATCTGTTGTGGCAATGCCGCCCGCGGCTGGAATTGGTTGACGATAATACCCTCAACCTCCAGGCGCTCATTATGATCGTCGCGGATATCGTCAATTTCTTCCAGCAGGGCATATAGCGCCTGGCGGGAGAAACTGTCGCAGTCGAACGGGACCAGGCAACGGTCGGCGGCGATCAACGCCGAGATGGAGTAGAAGTTCAGCGCTGGCGGGGTATCGATATAGATACGCTCGTAGTCACCGTCGAGCTTGTCCAGCAGCCGGTTGAGCTTGTTGATCTTGTGTTTGGCCTCCAGCTTGGGCTGCAGGTCTGCCAGTTCCGGTGATGCGGTAATCAGATGCAGATTGGGATAGGCGGTTGCCAGGATCTGCGGTCTGGCTTTCTTCGCGGCAATGCCCGAGGAGAGGATCAGGTGAAAGAACTCGGCAATGCCGGTGGGAATGTCAGCGCCGGTCAGCCCCGTCAGGTACTGGCTGGAGTTGGCCTGGGCATCTAGGTCAATAAGCAGTGTTCGATAGCCCTGGGCGGCGCTGATCGCCGCCAGGTTGCAGGCAATGCTGGATTTGCCGACACCGCCCTTCTGGTTGAAGATGACCCTGCGCATTGCCGCTCCCCATTTCCATATATAAGCCGATTAAGCATATGACGAAATTGTTGCAATACGATGACAGGTGCCACCCGCCCCGGCATCACACCGCCACGGGCGCCTTGATGTGCGGATGGGATTGATAGCCTTCCAGGGTGAAGTCATCGAAGCTGAAGGCAAACAGGTCCTTGACCTCGGGGTTGAGTCGCATCGTCGGTAATGGATAGGGCTCGCGGCTCAACTGCAGATCCGTCTGCTCGATATGGTTGGCATACAGATGGCAGTCGCCGCCGGTCCAGATGAACTCACCGGGCTGCAGATCGCAGACCTGTGCCACCATCAGGGTCAACAAAGCGTAGCTGGCGATATTGAAGGGTACGCCGAGGAAGATGTCCGCCGAGCGCTGATATAACTGACAACTGAGCTTGCCGTCGGCCACGTAGAACTGGAACAGCGCATGGCACGGCGGCAGCGCCATCTCATCCACCAGCGCCGGATTCCAGGCCGAGACGATCAGCCGGCGGGAATCGGGGTTGGTCTTGATCATCTGGATCAGCTTGCTGATCTGGTCGATCGACTCGCCGTTGGGCGCCGGCCAGCTACGCCACTGGTAGCCGTAGACCGGTCCCAGATCACCGTTTTCATCGGCCCATTCGTCCCAGATGGAGACGCCATTTTCCTTCAGGTAGCGGATATTGGTATCGCCCTGCAGGAACCACAACAGTTCATGCACGATGGATTTCAGATGGCATTTCTTGGTGGTCACCATGGGAAAGCCGTCGGCCAGATCAAAGCGCATCTGATGGCCGAACACGCTCCAGGTGCCCGTGCCGGTACGATCGCTCTTGAAGGTGCCGGTATCGCGCACCCGGCGCATCAGCTCAAGATACTGTTTCATGCCTTGCATCCTCTTTGCGGTAGGCCCACCACATCAGGGCGGCGCCGGCCAGAATCATGGGTATACACAGCAGCTGACCCATGGTCAGCCAGCCAAAGGCCAGATAGCCGAGGTGAGCATCCGGCTCACGAACAAATTCGACGATGAAGCGAAACACGCCGTAGCAGATGCCGAACAAGCCGCTGACCGCCATGGTCGGGCGCGGCTTGCGCGAGTAGATCCACAGGATGGTGAACAGCGCCACGCCTTCCAGGGCGAACTGGTACAGCTGAGACGGGTGCCGCGCCAGTTGCGCCGGGTCGGTGGGAAACACCATGGCCCAGGGCACATCCGTCGCCCTGCCCCACAGCTCGGCATTGATGAAGTTGCCGATGCGCCCCGCGCCCAGACCGATAGGCACCAGCGGCGCAATGAAGTCCATCAACTGGAAGAAGCTCTTGTGGTGACGATGGGAAAACCACAGCACCGCCAACAGCACCCCGACCAGACCGCCATGGAAAGACATGCCGCCCTTCCAGATCTGCAGCACCAGCGAGGGGTCATTCAGATACGCAGCCAGATCGTAGAACAGTACATACCCCAGGCGCCCCCCGGCGATCACCCCGAGCGCCACCCAGAACACCAGATCGGACAGGGTGTCCCCGGTCCAATTCGGGTCGAAGCGCTTGAGGCGGCGGCTGGCCAGATACCAGGCGCCACCGATACCAACCAGATACATCAGGCCGTACCAATGGATCTGCAGCGGCCCCAGGGACAGGGCAACCGGATCGATCTGCGGATAAGTCAGCATGGGATTCCCCAGGTCAGAGCAGAAAATTGATGCCTACGGCTACCAGCAACAGGGCAAAGAGTCGCTTGAGCAGGCGTTGTGACAGCCGGTGGGCCAGACGTGCACCGTATCCGGCAAAGAATATACTGGTCGCCGCGATGCCGACCAGTGCCGGCAGGTAGACATACCCCAGGCTCCATTCCGGCAAGGGCGTGGCCGACCAGCCGGTCCAGATGAAGCTCGCGGCGCCCGCCAGGGCAATCGGCATGCCGCAGGCCGCCGAGGTAGCCACCGCCTGCTGCATGGGTACGCTGCGCCAGACCAGGAACGGCACGGTCAGCGAACCGCCGCCGATACCGAAAATACTCGAGGCCCAGCCGATCACGCCGCCGGCGATGGTCAGCGCCGGTTTGCCCGGCTCGCCGAGGGCGGCCTTCGGCTTGAGTTCGAATGCCATCTGGATGGCCACGCAGATAGCGAATACACCAATGATCTTCTGCAGCAGCGGGCCGGTGATGGCCGAGGCGGTCAGCGCGCCCAGCACGGCGCCGAAGACGATGCCCAGCGCCAACCAGAGGAACAATGGCCAGCGCACCGCGCCCAGCTTGTGGTGCGCCCGCACTGAATTGACCGAGGTGAAGGCAATAGTCGCCAGGGACGTACCCACGGCCATATGGGTCAGCACCTCGGGAGCGAAGCCCTGCAGGGCGAAACTGTAGACCAGTACCGGGACGATGATCATGCCGCCGCCGACGCCGAACAAACCGGCCAATACCCCGGCACAGGCGCCCAGTACCAGATATATGACAAACTCCATCATTGCTCCCCAGGATACGCCGCGCTTTGGGGCGGCGGCACAATCCGCTAGTGTAACGAAAACCGCCCCCGCCCGCTGCCCCGGATCGCAGGAGACGCTCCATGTGCGAGCCGGTACACTGGACCAAGGAAAACGCTGAACCATCAGGAGTCGACCATGTGTCTGATCGCTTTCGCCTGGCAGTTGTCGGGCCGACCGTTGGTGTTGCTCGGCAACCGCGACGAATTCCATCCCCGGCCCACGCGGGCCGCCACGTTCTGGAACGAGGAAGGCCACCCAGAGCTGCTGGCGGGCAAGGATCTGCAGGCCGGAGGCACCTGGCTCGGCGTGACCCGCGGCGGCCGCTTCGCCGCGCTGACCAATATCCGCTCGCCCCAGGCCGGACCCGGCCCGCGCTCACGGGGCAGCCTGGTGCTCGATTATCTGACCGGGGACATGAGTCCGGGCGATTATCTGCAGAGCCTGGCCGGCGATCTGGATGATTACGCCGGCTTCAATCTGCTGGTCGGTACACCCGAGCAGCTCTGGCATCTCAACAGTCAGGAAGGGTCGGCGAGCGCGCTGGCGCCCGGTCTCTATGGGCTATCCAATGCATCGCTGAACAGCCCCTGGCCGAAGCTGCAGAGCCTGCGCCAAGGATTGGAAGCCAACCTCGATAGCGACAGCAACAGCTTGCTGGCGCTGCTCAGCGACACACAGGAGTATCCGGATGGGCAGTTACCCGATAGCGGCGTCAGTTTGGAATGGGAGCGCCGATTGTCGGCGACCTTTATCCTTGGCGCCGACTACGGCACGCGTGCCAGCAGCCTGCTGACTATCGAGGCCGATGACAGCATCACCTTCGTGGAACGGAGCTTCGGTCCGGCAGGTGCGGACCTGGGTGAATCGAGCTGGAAACTCTAAGGTAACCGGTGCTCAACGCACCGGCATCAACACCTTGCCCAGTCCCATGTTACGCAAAGCCAGATGCAGGATACTCTGCACCAGGTAGGCGTTGTCCTGCTGCAGCGCTACGTCCAGCAAGGCCTGGGCATCGCTCAGGCTGATCTGGCGCAGCAGCCATTTGACCCGCGGCAGGTTGGTGGCGTTCATCGACAGCATATCGCAGCCCATGGCCAGCAAAAGCACCGCGGCGGCGGGATCACCGGCCATTTCCCCACACACGCTCATCGGCTTGCCGGCCTCCCGGCAGGCGCGGGATACGATCTGCAGTGCCTGCAGCACCGCTGGGTGCAGCGAATGGTACAGGTCCGCCACCCGCGGATTGTTACGGTCCACTGCCAGCAGATACTGGGTCAGATCATTGGTGCCGACCGACAGGAAATCCACCAGCTGTACCAGTTCCCGCGCCTGATAGACCGCCGCCGGCACTTCGATCATCACCCCTACCGGGGGCATGGGCACCTTGACGCCCTCATCCAGCACTTCGCTATAGGCGCGGTGGATCAGGTGCAGCGCGTCCTCTACCTCATAGACGCTGCTGATCATCGGTAGCATTATGCGCAGATTATCCAGACCCTCGCTGGCCTTGAGCATGGCGCGAATCTGCACCAGAAAGATTTCCGGATGATCCAGGGTGACGCGAATGCCACGCCAACCAAGGAAAGGGTTGTCTTCCTTGATCGGGAAGTAGCTCAGCGCCTTGTCGCCCCCCACATCCAGGGTGCGCATGGTCACCGGCAACGGATGAAAGGCCTGCAACTGCTCCCGATAGGTTGCCTGCTGCTCTTTCTCGCTGGGGAAGCGGTCCTGGATCATGAAGGGCACTTCGGTACGGTACAGCCCCACCCCCTCGGCGCCGCGATCCAGCGACCGGGCGATATCGGCGAACAGACCGGTGTTCACCCACAGCGGTACGCGATGGCCGTCCAGGGTAATGCAAGGCTCGGCACGCAGTTTCTCCAGCCCATGGGACAGTTCCATTTCCTCGCGGATCAGCTCGCGGTAGTGCCGCCGCAGCTCCTGGGAAGGGTTGGAGTAGACCTCACCGGCGTTGCCGTCGACGATCAGTTCCAGCTTGTCCATGCGCAGGTACGGCAGGTCCACCGCGCCCATGACGGTGGGGATGCCCATGGCCCGCGCCAGGATGGCCACATGGGAGCTGCCCGAGCCCAATACCGAGACCAGCCCGACCAGTCGATCCTTGGGTACCTCGCCGAGCATCGCCGGTGTCAGCTCCTCGGCGACCAGAATGGTCCGCTTCGGAAACACCAGTCGCTGGCGCCCGGCTTCCTGCAGGCAGGCCAGCAGCCGGCGACCAAGATCCTTGATATCCGACGCCCGCTCCTGCAGATAGGGATCATCCATCAACTCGAAACGCGCCACATGGGCGTTGATGACATCGCGCAGGGCACCCTGGGCCCACTGCCCTTCGCGAATGCCCTTGATGATTTCATTACCCAGGGATGAGTCGTCCAACATCATCAGGTAGACATCAAACAGCGCCAGCTCTTCGGGGCGCAGCTGTGCAGACAGCTTTGCCGACAGCCGCTTGATATCGACCCGCACCGCCTCCACCGCCTTGCGATACAAGGCGATTTCAGCATCGATATCCTTGATTTCCTTGTCCGGTACGGCCTTGAGATCAGCGGGCGGCAGCATCACCACCGCACGGCCCATGGCAATACCTGGCGCGCCGGGCACCGCATCAAAGCGGGTGTCCTGAATCACCTCGCCACTCCAGCCCAAACCGCGCATCGCTCCGGTCGCCTCGGCATGGGCGATGACGCCAGCGAGCTGGGCGCTCATGGTCACCAGGAAGGACTCTTCCACCTCGTCGAACTGACGGCGCTCTTTCTGCTGGATCACCAGTACACCCATGACCCGACGGTGGTGGATGATGGGCACGCCGAGGAAGGAGGCATAGCGCTCCTCGCCGGTCTCGGCGAAGTAGCGGAATCGCGGGTGGGCGGCGGCGTCCTCGAGGTTGACTGGCTCCTCGCGAATACCGACATAGCCGATCAGGCCTTCATTGCTGCCCAGGCTCACCACCCCGACCGCGTCCTGGTTCAGGCCCTCGGTGGCCATCAATTCATAGCGATCGGTATCGGGATTGAGCAGATAGACGGAACAGACATGGGTTTCCATCGCCTCGCGCACGCGGCGGACGATGATTTTCAATGCAGACGCCAGGTCCTTGGCCGAATTGACTTCCTGGACGATACGCCGAAGCGTATTGAGCATATTCAACATCCGGTCAGCTCACTCAGCGGCAGACGCGGTGCCAGCTCCTTCATGGCCCGGCGATACACGTCCCGCTTGAAGGCCACCACCTGACCCAGCGGATACCAGTAACTGACCCAGCGCCAGCCATCAAACTCGGGCTTGGGGGTCCGGGTCATGCAGACTCGTTCATCCTCGCAGGCCAGCCGCAGCAGGAACCACTTCTGCTTCTGGCCGACGCAGACCGGCTGGGAGTGGCTGCGAATCAGCCGTTGCGGCAGACGATAGCGCAGCCAGCCACGGGTGCAGGCGAGGATTTCCACATCCTCCGGCAGCAAGCCGACTTCTTCATGCAGCTCCCGATACAGTGCCTGCTCGGGGCTTTCATTGCGCTGGATACCGCCCTGCGGAAACTGCCAGGCCTCCTGACCGATACGCCTGGCCCATAGCACCTGACCCAACCCATTGGTCAGGATGATGCCTACATTGGGACGAAAGCCGTCGGAGTCGATCACTGCCGGTATCCTTATCTGTTTTCCCATGCATTGTTCCATAAAGACGCGCGCCCCAGCAATTGCATAAATGCCGCCTGGACCAAGCATTTCTCCCGCGCCTGAATTATCCTTGCAGCTTCGCTACATCCAACGACAGGAGCATTCCGTGGCACTGGCCATCTTCGACCTCGACAATACCCTGCTGGGCACCGACAGTGACAACGCCTGGGGGGAATTCGTCGTTGCGCACAATATCGTCGATGCGCAGACATACGGCGCACTCAATACCAAGTTCTTCAATGATTACCTGGATGGCAAACTCGACGTTACCGACTACCTCGACTTCTGCCTTGAACCTCTGGGCCGGCACAGCCGCGAGCAGCTGGAGCAGTGGCACACCCAGTTCATGCAGGAAAAGATCGAGCCCTTCGTCCTGCCCAAGGCGCTGGAGTTGATAGCCCGCCACGAGCAGGCCGGTGATACCACCATGATCATCACCGCGACCAACCGCTTCGTCGCCGGCCCCATCGGTCGCCGCTACGGCATCGATATCATGCTGGCCTCCGAATGCGAGGAAATCGATGGCCGCTATACTGGTCGCTCCTGCGATATTCCCTGCTTCCGCGAGGGCAAGGTCACCCGCCTGGAGCGTTGGCTCGAAGAGACCGGCAACGATCTCGCGGACGCCTGGTTCTACAGCGACTCGCGCAACGATCTGCCGCTGCTATCGATGGTCGACAACCCGGTCGCCGTCGATCCAGACGATGTGCTGCGTGCCCATGCCGAGCAGCACGGCTGGTCGATCATCAGCCTGCGCGACTGATCCCGCTCCCGCAAAACAAAAAGGCTCCGGCAATCTACTCTGCCGGAGCCTTTTTTGGTAAGAACCTCAGTTCAACGGGGCGCCCTGCCCCGTCAGACCGGCAATACCCGGCAGAAGTAGCTCTTGATGTAGCCGGTTTCCGGAATGGCCGGATGCAGCGGATGATCGGCGCCCTGGAAGCCGCGCTCGGCGATCACCAGATGACGATCCAGATGCCGGCTGGCGGCCAGCAGGATATCGCGCAGGCTGTTTTCGGCCAGGTGCATGGAGCAGGATGCCGACACCAGGATGCCGTCCCGATTCAACAGGCGCATGGCCTGTTCATTGAGGCGGCGATAGGCATTCTCGCCGTTGCGGATATCCTTGCGCTTCTTGATGAAGGCCGGCGGATCGGCAATCACCACATCGAACTTCTCGCCCGCGCCCTTGAGTTCGCGCAGCGCGTCCATCACGTCACCTTCGACCACCGCCATCTTATCCGCCACGCCGTTCAGCGCCGCGTTGTGTTCGACCAGATCCAGCGCCGCCGCCGAGCTGTCCACGCACATGACTTCGCTGGCGCCGAAAACCGCCGCCTGCACGCCCCAACCGCCAATGTAGCTGTACAGATCCAGCACCCGCTTGCCCTGGACGTAAGGCGCCAGGCGCGCACGGTTCATGCGGTGATCGTAGAACCAGCCGGTCTTCTGCCCGGTGTGTACCGGTGCCTCGAAGCGCACGCCATTCTCTTCCAGCGCTACCCGCTCGGGCACTTCGCCGAAGGCCACTTCCACATAGGAAGCCAGTTTCTCGGCCTTGCGCGCCGCCCCGTCGTTCTTGAACAGGATACCCGCCGGCTTCAATACCTGCACCAGGGCGTCGATGATCTCGCTACGTACGCGCTCCATGCCTGGCGTGGTGATCTGCACCACCAGGTAGTCGCCGAAACGGTCCACAACCACTCCCGGCAACAAGTCGGACTCACCGTACACCAGTCGGTAGAAGGGCTTGTCGAACAGCTTCTCACGCAAGCTCAGGGCGACTTTCAACCGATGCACCAGCAGCGACTTGTCCAGCCCGTGGGCAGCATCGCGGCTATGCAGGCGGGCACAGATCAGATTGTCCGGACTGACGGTAGCCAATCCCAGCAGCTTGCCCGAGGCCGTCTCCAGCTGAACCTCCTGGCCTGCTTCCAGGGCGGTGAGCGGAGTCTGGGCAATATCGACTTCATTGCTGAATACCCACAGATGGCCGCCCTTGATGCGGCGATCACTGTTGGACTTGAGGCGCAGGCTGGGCAGACTCATCACTAACTCCTGGATATGGCTGGCTGGAACATTCCGCCGGGACGGCAGTATACAGGAGCCAGGCCGGATGCCTGCGGGTTCTCTATTGCGGATGGCTGAAAGGTACTGATCAATCTCGACCCAATGAATCACAGGAGCCGGCTACACTGAACAGTCCGGCCCCCTCACACTGATAGCCAGGAGCATGCCATGACCATTCCGCTGATTCTCACCGTGATTTCCGTCGACAAGCCCGGGCTGGTGGAAAGCCTGGCCCAGGCCATCAACCGACATGGCGGCAACTGGCTGGACAGCCGTATGGCGCGGATGGCCGGGCAATTTGCCGGCATCCTGCGGGTGGATGTGCCCGCCGGCGAGGTCGAAGCCTTGCGGGTGGAACTGGAGAACATGAGCAGCGCCGGCATCAATATCCAGCTGGCAGCCAGCGGTCAGGGGGAGGAGCTACCCCTGGGGACGCTGATGCTCAACCTGGTAGGCAATGACCGCCCCGGTATCGTCCACGAGGTTTCTGCGATCCTGGCGCGGCATGGCGTCAATGTGGAACAACTGGACACCTGCCGTGAGCCGGCGCCCATGACCGCCGATCTGCTGTTTCGCGCCACTATCCGCCTGGGCGTGCTGCCCCAGACCGATATCGACGCGCTGCGCGCCGATCTGGAAAACCTCGCCGATGACCTGATGGTCGAGCTGGAGGAAACGGCAGGGTCCGATACTAGCGCCCATGCAATGGCTCGCCATGAATGACCAGGGCATGGGGCTTGGTTACAGCAAAAATACCGTCGCCAGCCCGAGGAAGGAGGAGAAGCCGACTACGTCGGTGACCGCCATCAGTACCATGCTGCCAGCCAGCGCCGGATCAATGCCGAAACGTCGCAGGATCAATGGAATCAGCAGCCCGGCGAGTACCGCGCAGACCAGGTTGATCAGGATTGCCAGACCGATCACCCAACCGATACCCAGACTGCCGAACCAGAGTATCGCCACCCCTGCCACCAGCACGGCCCAGAGCAGCCCATTGAGCGTGCCTATCCCCAGCTCCTTGCCCAACAGCACCTTGAGGTTACCGGTATCAACCTGGCCGAGGGCCAGACCGCGAATTACCAACGTCAGGGTCTGACTGCCGGCAATCCCGCCCATGCTGGCCACCACCGGCATCAATACCGCCAACGCGACTATCTGTTCCAGCGCTCCCTGGAACTGGCCGATCACCGAGGCCGCGAGAAAGGCAGTGATCAGGTTACAGCCGAGCCAGACCGAGCGGCGGCGGGTACTGGTCAGAACCGGGGCGAACATATCCGCCTCGTCATCCAGACCGGCCATGCCCATGATGGCCCGCTCGGAATCCTCGCGGATGCTATCCATCACATCATCCACCGTGATGCGCCCGAGCAGGACGCCATCCTCGCTGGTCACCGCCGCCGAGAGCATGTCCAGATCCTCGAACTGGCGCGCCACTTCCTGGCTGCTGGTGAGCACGTCCAGCGCCTTGAACTCGCTGTCCATTACTTCACTGACCAGCTCATCAGCCATGCTGGTGACCAGCCGGCTGAGGCGCAGCACGCCGAGATAGTGGTTCTCACGGTCGACCACCATCAGCTTGTCGGTGTGGTCGGGCAGGTCTTCAAGCAGACGCAGATAACGCAATACCGACCCCACCCGCACATCCGCACGCACCGAGATGTGGTCGATGTTCATCAGGCCACCGGCGGATTCTTCCGGGTAGGACAGCATGTCCGCCAATTGCTGGCGCTTCTTCACGTCCATCGACAGCAGCAGCTGCCGACCGGGGCCGAAGGGCAGCGCCTGGATCAGGTCCACCAGGTCATCGAGGTCGAGTTGCCGGGCGGCATCAAGCAATTCACCATCGGCCATTTCCATGGCCAGGCCCGCACCCACTTCCTCGCGCAGGTGCACCAGAATGCGTCCGGCCCGGGCGCTGTCCAGCCGCGACCAGATACTGCTGCGTTCGCTGGGCGGCAAGGCTTCCAGCAGACCGGCTGCCTGCGCGGGATGCAGTTTGCCGAGGATCTTCAGCGCCCGCTTGAACCGCCCCCCTTCCAGCGCTTCACGCACCTGGGCGATCGGACTGACCTCCTCGGCCTCATCCGCCTCCGGCTCCAGGGTGTCGGGATTGTCATTGCTGTGCAGCAGCAGGTGTTCGGCCAGTGCAGGATCGAGCAGCAGGAGAATCTCCTGCTCGGCCTCGTCGCCGATCTGGTTCCAGACCAGCTGTTGCTGCTGTTCGTCCAGCTGCTGCAGCAGGTCGACGGCTTCCTGGGCGGTCAAATCGCGCAGGATCCGCCGCACACGCTTGAGCTTGCCCTTGCCCAGCGCCTCGGTAACGGCTTCCTGGAGTTCGACAGCGGATAGGGCTTCTTCACTCATGGCTTACTTCCATCGGGCGGTGGTTCAATTGACGCACAGCCAGACGCCTGAGATACAAGCGGCAGCGGCCGGCCCGCTAAAATACCACAATGGCCGGCGCCCCGGCCGCCCTACTGCGCGTCGTCGGCCCAAGCCTCCAGCGGCGGACAGGCACAGAACAGGTTGCGGTCACCGTAGACGTTGTCGATGCGGTTCACCGCCGGCCAGAACTTGTTATGGGCCACCCAATCCAGGGGGAACACCGCTTCCTGCCGGGAATAGCTGCGCTGCCAGTCACCAGTGATATCCGCCAGGGTGTGCGGCGCGTTGTGCAGCGGGTTGTCCTCGGCACTCCACTGGCCCTGCTCGACCCGCGCGATTTCGCTGCGAATGGTCAGCATGGCATCGATGAAGCGGTCCAGTTCGGCCCTGGATTCACTTTCGGTCGGCTCGATCATCAGCGTGCCGGGCACCGGGAATGACATGGTCGGCGCGTGGAAACCGAAGTCCATCAGGCGCTTGGCAATGTCTTCCTCGGTGACGCCCGAGGCCGCCTTGATCGGCCGGATATCGATGATGCACTCATGGGCGACCCGGCCGTTACGCCCACTGTAGAGCACCGGGTAGGCTTCTCCCAGGCGCCGGGCGATGTAGTTGGCGTTGAGAATCGCCACCTCGGTGGCCTGCCGCAGACCGCTGGCACCCATCAGTGCGATGTAGGTCCAGCTGATCGGCAGAATGCTCGCGCTGCCCCAGGGCGCGGCACTGACCGCGTCGTTTTCCGGGTTCGGCCCGTCCAATGGCACCACCATATGATTGGCAAGATACGGCGCCAGATGCGCCTTGACGCCGATCGGCCCCATACCCGGCCCACCGCCGCCATGGGGAATGCAGAAGGTCTTGTGCAGATTCATGTGCGAGACATCGGCACCAAAATCCGCCGGCTGCGCCAAGCCGACCAGGGCATTGAGGTTGGCGCCGTCCATGTATACCTGACCGCCATGCTGATGGACGATGTCGCAGATCTCGCGGATGCCCTCTTCATACACGCCGTGGGTCGAGGGATAGGTGATCATCAGGCAGGACAGGTCCGCGGTGTGCTCCACAGCCTTGCTGCGCAGATCGTCGATATTGACGTTGCCCTGCTCGTCGCAGGCCACCAGCACCACGCGCATGCCCGCCATCATCGCCGAGGCCGGGTTGGTGCCGTGGGCCGAGGTCGGGATCAAGCAGACATCACGGTGTCCGTTACCCGTTTCTTCATGGTATTTGCGGATCGCCAGCAGCCCGGCATATTCGCCCTGGGCGCCGGAGTTGGGTTGCATGCTGATGGCATCGAAGCCGGTGATCGCTCGCAGCATGGCTTCCAGCTCGTCGATCATGGCCTTGTAGCCAGCCGCCTGGGCCAGCGGCGCAAAGGGATGCATGCGAGCGAATTCCGGCCAGGTGATGGGAATCATCTCGCTGGTGGCATTCAGCTTCATGGTGCAGGAGCCCAGCGGAATCATCGCGTGGTTCAGCGCCAGGTCCTTGTTCTCCAGGGACTTGATGTAGCGCAGCATGGCGGTTTCCGAGCGGTGCCGGTGGAATACCGGGTGCGTCAGAATCGCCGACCGGCGCAAGAACTGATCGGGTATGCCCGACTCCTTGCCGGCCACCGACCGATCCAGCTCGGCCAGATCCTGGTTGTGGCCATCGCCGACAAAACAGCGCAGCAGCGCTTCGACCGTCTCTGCCGTGGTGGTTTCGTCCAGGCTGATGCCCAGATGGTCAGCGTCGATCAGCCGCAGGTTGATGCCCTGGCTGCGCGCGCGGCCGACAATGGTATTCGCCTGCCCCGGCACGTTCAGCGTCAGGGTATCGAAGAATCGATGATTGCTGCGGTTAATGCCGCCCCGCTCAAGCCCGGCGGCGAGCATGGCGGTCAGCCGATGCACCCGGCGGGCAATCATCTGCAGCCCTTCCGGGCCATGGTAGACCGCATAGAAACTGGCGATATTGGCCAGCAATACCTGAGCGGTACAGATGTTGGAGTTGGCCTTTTCCCGGCGGATATGCTGCTCGCGGGTCTGCAGCGCCATACGCAGCGCCCGGTTACCGCGGGTATCCACCGATACGCCGATGATGCGCCCCGGCATGGCCCGCTTGTAGGCATCCCGGGTGGCGAAGAAGGCGGCATGGGGGCCGCCATAGCCCATGGGTACGCCGAAGCGCTGAGATGAGCCGAACACCACATCGGCGCCCAGTTCGCCGGGCGGCGTCAGCAGCACCAGACTCAGCGGGTCCGCCGCCACGCAGGCCAGCCCCTGCTGTGCCTGCACCTGCGCAATCAGTGGCGCCAGGTCGCGGATTTCGCCCCAGGTAGTGGTGTACTGGAACACCGCCCCGAAGACCTGATGCTGCGCCAGCGCATCGACCGAGTCGACCAGCAGCTCGAAGCCAAAGGCTTCGGCGCGGGTGCGTACCACCGAAATGGTCTGTGGGTGGCAATCCTCATCGATGAAGAACAGGTTGCTCTTGCTCTTGGCCACCCGCCGCGCCAGGGTCATGGCCTCGGCGGCGGCAGTGGCTTCGTCGAGCAAGGAGGCGTTGGCCAGCTCCATGCCGGTCAGGTCCAGGGTCATCTGCTGGAAGTTGAGCAGCGCTTCCAGGCGGCCCTGGGAAATTTCCGGCTGGTAGGGCGTGTAGGCGGTATACCAGCCGGGGTTTTCCAGCACGTTGCGCAGAATCACCGGCGGGGTGATGGTGTCGTGATAACCCATGCCAATACAGGAGGTGAAGATCTGGTTGCGGCTGGCCAGTCCCTTCAGGTACGCCAATACCTGAGTCTCGGTGCGCGGCTCGTCCAGCGCCAGCGCTCCGCCCATGGCGATACTCTGCGGCAGGGTCTGTTCAATCAGCTCTGCCAGCGACGCCACCCCCAGGGTCTCGAGCATGCTCTGCTGCTCCGCCGCATCCGGGCCGATATGGCGGCGGATAAAGGCGTCAGGCTGTTCCAGTTCACGGAGACTCGGGGTATGGCTCATATACTGACCTCTTGTGTCATGGGCTATGTGTTAAAGCGCCTCAGAGGCTGGCCTGGTAACCTTCGGCGTCCAGCAGCTTGTCCAGTTCGCTGCTATCGGTGGGCTGGATGCGGAAGAACCAGGCGGCGCCGTACGGGTCTTCGTTGACCAGCTCCGGCGTGTCGGCCAGCGCCTCGTTGATCGCGACCACCTCGCCGCTCACCGGGGCGTAGATATCGGATGCGGCCTTGACCGACTCGACCACCGCGCATTCCTCACCGGCGGTGAGCTGGCGGCCGACTTCCGGCAGTTCGACGAAAACCACATCGCCCAAGGCATCCTGGGCGTGGTTGGTGATGCCCACGGTGATGCTGCCATCGGCTTCCTGGCGGCTCCATTCATGGCTGCTGGCGTAACGCAGTTCGCTGGGGGTATCGCTCATTTCAATTGTCCTCGATGGATCGTCAGGTTATTCGAATATCTGTTTGCCGTTGCGCACGAAGCCGGGGCGGATCACCCGCACTTCCAGCTGCTTGCCGCGGATCTCGACCTTGGCTGTGTGACCGGTAGCCGCCGGCACCCGCGCCAGGGCGATGGAGCAGCCAAGCGTGGGGGAAAAACTGCCGCTGGTGATCTCACCTGCCCCGACTCCGTCGACAATGACGGTCTGGTGGGCGCGCAATACCGCGCGCTCATTCAGGACCAACCCCACCTGCCTGGGCTGATCACCGGCCTGGCGCTGCGCTTCCAACGCCGGACGGCCGATGAAGTCACGGTCGGCGGGCTCCCAGGCAATGGTCCAGCCCATGTTGGCGGCCAAGGGTGAAGTCTGCTCGTCGATGTCGGCGCCGTACAGGTTCAGGCCCGCCTCCAGCCGCAGGGTGTCGCGGGCGCCCAGACCGCAGGGCTTGCAGCCGGCGTCGTTCAATGCCTGCCAGAGATCGGGAGCCTCGTCGGCTGGCAGCATGATTTCCAGACCATCTTCACCGGTGTAGCCGGTGCGGGCCAGGAACCAGGTGCCTTCCGGCTGCCCCTCGAAGGGCTTGAGGATGGAGATAAGTGCGGCACGACTGTCGCTGACCACACTGGCGCACAGCTCACGGGCGCGCGGCCCCTGCACGGCAAGCATGGCCAACTCAGTGCGTTCGGTGATGGTGACCGCAAATTCGCCAACCTGCTGGCGCATCCAGGCCAGATCCTTGTCGCGGGTGCCGGCGTTGAGTACCAGTCGGTAGCCATCGTCGGTGCGGTAGACGATAAGATCGTCGAGGATGCCACCATTGTCGTTGAGCATGGCGGTGTACAGCGCCTTGCCAGTCTCGCTCAGGCGCGCCACATCGTTGGCCAGCAAGTACTGCAGCCAGGCCTTGGCATCAGCACCGGCCACATCCACCACCGCCATGTGCGATACGTCGAACATGCCCACATCCCGACGCACCTGGTGATGCTCCTCGATCTGGGAGCCGTAGTGCAGCGGCATGTCCCAGCCGCCGAAGTCGACCATCCTGGCGCCAGCGGCCAGGTGGTGATCATAAAGTGGCGTGCGCGAACCCATGGCTGTTCCTTTGTTGTCATCAGACCAGTGTCTGATTGTAGTCACAATGATGCGGCTTTGGGAGCGGATCAGTGGCGACCGGAACGCCTGATCAGCACAATGACCGGCAGCAGGCCAACCAGCACCAGGGTCAATGCCGGCAGCGAGGCGCGGGTCCAGTCACCTTCGGTAGTCAGCGCGTGAATGCGCACCGCCAGGGTATCCCAGCCAAACGGCCGCATCAGCAGGGTGGCGGGCATTTCCTTGAGCACATCGACGAATACCAACAGCGCGGCGCTGAGAATGCCCGGCAACAACAGCGGCACGTAAATGCGCCAGAACACCACCCAGCCGGGCTGACCAAGACTCTGGGCCGCCTCTGGCAGCGATGGCCGAATCCGCGCCAGCGAGGTATCCAGCGGCCCGTAGGCCACGGCCATGAAGCGGATCAGGTAGGCCAGCAGCAGCGCGAACAGACCACCCAGCAGCAGCGGCGCAGGATTGGCCATACCGAGCCAGGCTTGCAGCGGCACCACCAGATGGTTATCCAGGTAACTGAAGAAGAACATGATGCCCACCGCCAACACCGAGCCGGGCAAGGCATAGCCGAGATTGGCCAGGGCGACGGCGCTGCGCACCCGGCGAATCGGCTGCAGACGCTGGGCCAGCACCAGCAGGATCGCCACGCTGACGGTCAGCGCCGCGGCGATACCGCCGAGCGTCAGGGTATTGCGAATCAAGCCCCAGTAGCGGCTGTCCAGATCGGCAATACCGCTGCTCAGCAACCAGAACAGCAATTGCCCCACCGGAATGACGAACGCGATTGCCAGCACCAGCAGGCAATAGCCGCTGGCCAGCCAGGCCAGCGGCCCCTTGAGCCGGTAAAGCGCACCTTTGCGCGGTTTGTCATTGGCTGGAAAGCGCTTGTTGCGGCCCTGGGCGCGGCGCTCGGCAAACAATGCCAGAAATACGAACAGCAGCAACAGGCTGGCCAACTGAGTGGCGCTTTGCAGGCTGAAGAATCCGTACCAGGTCTTGTAGATGGCGGTGGTGAAGGTGTCGTAGTTGAACACCGAGACCGCGCCGAAATCGGCCAGCGTCTCCATTATCGCCAGGGCAGTACCAGCACTGATGGCTGGCCGCGCCATGGGAATGGCCACCCGCCAGAAGCCCTGCCAGGGCGTTTGTCCGAGAATCCGTGAGGCTTCCATCAGGCCGCGGCCCTGCGCCAGGAAGGCGCTGCGCGCGAGCATGTAGACGTAGGGGTAAAAAACCAGCACCAGCGTCAGGATCACCCCGCCGGTGGAACGGATCGGCGGCAACCGGAAATCATTGCCGAACCAGTCGCGCAGCAGACTCTGCAACGGCCCGGCGAAATCCAGCAGACCGACCATGACGAACGCCAGTACATAGGCGGGTACGGCAAAGGGCAGCATCAACGCCCAATCCAGCCAGCGCCGGCCGGGAAAATCGCACAGGCTGGTCAGCCAGGCCAGGCTCACCCCCAGCAGGATGACGCCTGCGGCAACACCGGCGATCAACCACAGGGTATTGCTGATCAACCGCAGCATCTGCGTCTGCAGCAGGTGACCCCAGATCTGCTGATCGATGTCCTGCCAGCTGATCAACAGGACCAGCAGCGGCATCAGCACCAACGCAGCGCACAGATAGGCAACAAGTTGCCAGCGGGTTTTCCTGGCAGTGGATTGAAGAGGCACTGACAACGTCCTGTAGTAATAAACGAACACGCCCGTCGGGGGACCGACGGGCGTGCAGTATATAAGCAAAAGCGGCCGCCGGGTTTACCTCGGCGGCACTGCGCTGCGTATCAGTTCCAGCCCAGACGATCCATCAACATGATGGCCTCGGGCTGGCGGCGACCAGCTACTTCGATATTGACGTTGTCCGCCTTGAAGTCACCCCAGGTTGCCACTTCTGCGGAGGGCTCCAGCGACGCGTTGGCCGGGAACTCCATGTTCACATCAGCGAAGACCCGCTGGGCTTCTTCGGTAGTCATCCACTCAAGCAGCTTGATGGCTTCTTCCGGCTGCTTGGCATGCTTGGTCACACCGGCGCCGGAGATGTTGACGTGCACACCACGGTCTTCCTGGTTCGGCCAGAACAGCTTGACCTTCACATCGGGCTCGGCCTTGTGCAGACGACCAAAGTAGTAGGAATTGACAATGCCCACGTCGCACTGGCCGGCGTCGATGGCCTTCAGCAGCGCGGTGTCGTCAGAGAATACCGGGGTGGCCAGATTGGCCAACCAGCCCTGGATAACCTCGGTGGTTTTTTCTTCACCGATGGACTCAAGCATGGTGGCGACCAGCGACTGGTTGTACACCTTCTTGGAAGTACGCAGGCAGACACGGCCCTTCCAGCTGTCGTCGGCCAGGGCTTCGTAGGTGCTCAGCTCTTCCGGCTTGACCCGCTCGGTGGAGTAGGCAATGGTCCGCGCGCGCAGGGACAGACCGGTCCACATATCGTTACTGGAGCGCAGGTGCGCCGGGATATTTTCCTTGATGGTCGCCGAATCAACGGCCCGGAACAGCCCCTGCTCTTCCGCTTGCCACAGGTTGCCCGCGTCCACGGTCATGAACATATCCGCCGGGGTGTTGGCACCCTCGGCACGCAGGCGCGCCATCAGCGGCGCTTCCCTATCGGTAATGAAATTGATCTCGACGCCGGTCTTTTCGGTATACATATCGAAAACCGGTTTGATCAGGTGATCCTGGCGGGAGGAATACACCACCAGCTCCTTGGCTTGGGCAACGCTGGTGAAGGCGGTAGCAGCCAGGGTCAGGGCAACGAGGTTACGGGTAAAGGACATCGGACAAGCCTCTGGGTCGAAAAGCGAATCCAGATGATAATGAGTTTAATTCTTCCAATCCAGAGCGCAGCTGAAAAAACCGCTCCATCAGCTGCGTATAACGCCCTCGTTGAGCAGTTCCGGCGGTTGCGCCAGCGGCGGCAGCTTGCTGCCCAGCCCCATGGCGCGTCGAATGACACCGGCCTTGAGCGCATCCTGCCCGTCCAGCCACTGCATGCCGGTGTTGCGCAACCAGCGCAGCGGCAGGGCGTCGGCATGGAACAGTCGCTCGAAGCCTTCCATGGCCGCCATCATCGACAGGTTGGCGGCCATGCGTCGCCGCTCATATCGCTGCAGCACCGGCAGGCTGGCAATATCTTCCCCGCGACGCAGTGCCGCACCCAGCACATCGGCCAATTCGGCGACGTCCAGCAGGCCCAGGTTCACCCCCTGCCCTGCCAGTGGATGAATGCTGTGCGCTGCGTCGCCGATCAGCGCCAGCCCGGGCTTCACGTAGCGCCGGGCATGGCGCTGGCGCAGCGGGATGCAGTGGCGCTGGTCAGCCTGGAGAATGCGACACAGGCGCCCCTCGAAGGCCCGTTCCAGCTCCCCGGCGAACGCGGCCTCGTCCAGCGCCATGATCCGCTGCGCCGCCTCCGGCAGCAGCGACCAGACGATGGAGCAGTAATGGCCGTCCTCGCGGTCATTGAGCGGCAGCAAGGCCAGCGGGCCGGTGGGCAGGAAGCATTGCCAGGCGGTATCGCAGTGATGCCGCTCGGTGCGGATGGTGGTGACCACCGCATGGTGCAGATAATCCCACTCACGCATGGCAAAACCGGCCAGATCCCGCAGCCGGGAACGGGCACCGTCGGCCGCGACGATCAGTGGCGCCTGCAGCGCCTCGCCACCCTCCAGCTCCAGGCGCCAGCCGGCCTCGCCCTGGATCAGGTCGGTTACCCGGCGACCACCCAACAGCGCCACGCCGGTGCCGGCCAGGCTGTCCAGGACGGCCTGCTGCACCCGCCGGTTTTCGATGATGTGACCGAGGCGGTTTTCACCCAGCGCACCGGCATCGAAGCGGATCTCACCGGTGCCCTCGCCATCCCAGACGCACATATGCCGGTAGGGGCTGCGCAGCGTTGGCGCGATATGCTGCCAGGCACCGAGATTGGTCAGAATATTTTCCGAAGCAGCGCTCAATGCGCTGACCCGCGGATCGTACCCCGATTCGGTCGCCCGGGCCGGCACCGGCCGGTCCAGCGGCGTGGCATCCAGCAGCGCCACACGCAGAGAGCTGTCGGCCATTGCCCGCGCCAGGGTTGCGCCGACCATACCGGCGCCGACAACAATCAGATCGAACTGCTGCGCCATGGCGCCTCCGGAAGTATCACTGCTCATCCGCGCAGCCCCATGCCCTGACGGGCGAACAGGCTCTTGAGCGGTGGCAGCAAGTCCAGCGCCAGCAACCCGGCATTGCGGCCGGTCACCAGTGCGGGGTTACGATTGCTGAACAATTGGGTCAGATAATGGCTGAAGGCAACCGTGGCAGCCTGGTCGGCAAACTGGGCATCGACATAGCCCTGCAATACTGCCAATGAGCCGGGGCCGCGCTGGTCGCGCTGAGCCTTCAGCAGGTGATCGGCCAGCGCCATGGCGTCGCGCAGGGACAGGTTGAAGCCCTGGCCGGCGATGGGATGCAGGCTGTGCGCGGCGTTACCCAACACCACCAGATGCGAGCGCACCTGCTCTTCCGCCTCGATGAGGTTCAGCGGATAGCTGGCCCGCTCACCCACCTTGGTCAGCGCCCCCATGCGAAAACCGAAGGCCGCCTGCAGACGCTGCAGAAACGCCTCGTCGGGCAGCGCCGCGACCGCGTCGGCGACATCCACCGGCAGGCTCCAGACCAATGCGCTGCGCTGGCCGGAAAGCGGTAATAGCGCCAGCGGCCCACTGTCGGTGAAACGCTCGTAGGCCACCCCGCCGTGACCATCAGCGGAGGTGATATTGGCAATCACTGCGACCTGCTGATAGGGATTGACCTTGCGCCGGATGCCCAGTTGATCGAGCAGACCGGAGCGTCCGCCATCGGCAATGATCAGCAGATCGGAGGACAATTGCTGCTGCCCGTCGGGGGTCTGCACATCCAGCGCATAACCACCTGGCTGCGGCCGGGCATGCGCCACCCGCGCCGGGGCCAGCCATTCGATGGCCTGATGATCCAGCGAGCCGAGCAGCACCTCGCCCAGCCAGGCATTCTCGACGATATAGCCCAGTGCCGGCACGCCTTCATCCGCGGCGTGCATGCGCGCCGAGCCGGGATGGCCCTGATCGGAGACATGAATCTGGCGGATCGGCTCGGCGCGCCGGGCCAGGTCGGACCAGATCCCCAGGCGCTCGAACAGTCGGCGGCTGCCATGGGACAACGCCGTGGAGCGGTTGTCGTAACTCGGCTGCCAGCCGCCCTTGACCGGCGGCAGGGCCTCGATCAGGCGAATCTTCCAGCCGGCCTGGCGGGCGCAATCCTGCAACCCCAACGCCAGACTGGCACCGACCATGCCGCCGCCGACGATGTTCAGGCTGGTGCTCACGCGGGCAGGTCCATCGCAGCGCGGGCCCGGGCCATCAGCGCCTCGATCTCATCCGCCTCGCGGGGGACATTGCCGGTCAGCACATCGTGGCCGTCCCGCGTCACCACCACATCATCTTCGATGCGGATACCAATGCCACGCCATTTGGCCGGCACATCCATGTTATCCACCGCGATGTAGATACCCGGTTCGACGGTCATCACCATGCCTGGCTCCAGTACCCGCCATTCGCCGCCGACCCGGTATTCACCGACATCGTGCACGTCCATGCCCAGCCAGTGACCGGCACGGTGCATGTAGAACGGACGGTAGGCGCCACTGACGATCAACTCTTCCAGTTCCCCGCGCAGCAGGCCCAGCTCCAGCAACCCGGCAGTGATTACCCGCACGGTGGCGTCATGGGCCTCGTTCCAGTCCCGGCCAGGGCCGATGACGGCAAAGGCAGCGGCCTGGGACTTGAGTACGATGTCGTAGATGGCCCGCTGTTCCGGGCTGAAGCGCCCATTGGCCGGAAAAGTGCGCGTGATGTCGCTGGCATAGCAGTCCAGCTCGCAACCGGCATCGATCAGCACCAGATCACCATCACGGATCTGGCTGGTGTTTTCGGTGTAATGCAGGATGCAGGCGTTGCGCCCGGCAGCGACGATCGAGGCATAGGCCGGCGATCGGCTGCCGTGGCGCATGAAGGTATGCTGCAGCTCGGCTTCCAGCTGGTATTCATACATACCGGGACGGCAGACCTCCATGGCCCGGGTGTGCGCTTCGGCAGAGATATCCCCGGCGGCCTGCATGACCCGCAGTTCCGCGGCGCTCTTGTACAGGCGCATGTCATGCAGCAGGTGATCCAGGGCGACGAATTCCTTCGGCGGCTCGGCACCCAGCCGCGCCTTGCTGCGGATGGTGTTGATCCAGCCGGTCAGGCGCATGTCGAATTCCTGATTGGCACCCATCGCGTAGTAGACCCGCTCGCGGCCTTCGATCAGACCGGGCAGGATGTCATCCACATCGCTGATCGGAAAGGCGTCATCGGCGCCGAAGTCCGCCACCGCCCCTTCCTGACCGGCACGATAGCCATCCCACAATTCGCGCTCGGGGTCTTTTTCCCGGCAGAACAGCACATATTCGCCATGCTCGCGGCCAGGGATCAACACTGCCACCGCTTCGGGTTCGGGAAAGCCGGTCAGATACTGAAAGTCGCTGTCCTGGCGGTATTGATGTTCCACATCGCGGTTGCGGATATAGACCGGTGCGGCCGGCAGGATGGCGATGCTGTCGGGTTCCATCTGCGCCATCAGCGCCTTGCGGCGACGGGCATATTCCTGCTTGCTGATGTACATGAATTTTCTCTCAGTGCAGTGAAGCGGGCGGTTGGTCCGGAGCCTGGTCGGCCGGCTGACATTCGCTGAACAATAACAGCACCGCCATGCGAACGTATTCCATGACTTCCATGAAATCGGCTTCGTTGGCGTCGGACTCTTCCAGATCGGTCTGTACCTGGGCGATGGCGGCGAAGTCAGCGAGCACGCTGCTGGCTTCCTCGCTCAGCTCACCCTTGCGCCCCACCAGGCCGAAGCCGCCGAGAAACCCTTCGCACCACTGCCCCAGGGACAGCGTGCGGCGATCGATGGCGGCTTCGTCATCGGGCAACAGCAGGGTCAGGTCAAAGCCACTGCCGGCCAGTTGCGCCAGGCTGGCATCGTACAGCTGGATCAGAAACACCTTGTCGGCCTCGGACAGGCTGCCACGACCATCGATGACCTCGCGGGCCACCTCCAGCCAGGTTCCATGGTCGAGCCGCGCACCAGCGGCGAGCCGGCCAACCAGGTGGCCGTGCAGTTCAGCGGGGAAGCCGGCGGCAGACTGTTCGTTGAACAGTTGCTCGACTCGGTCGTAATCAAAAGCGGCGGGCATCAGAGCCATGGTTTTCCGGCCTCTCGGACAAGGGGGGACATCGGGCTGGGAAGCGTTCCAGTCAACTGGCATATCCTACAGACCCGAGCGCCCCGGGAACAACCAGCGACCGGTCGACAGATTACCGCATCCGGGGTTTGACCGTCCTCCCTACCCCCTCTATAGTTCGGCAACAGCGGGATGACTACTGACGGCGACAATGGACGATTCCAACATCAACGACCTGATTGAAAAAATTGACCGGTTGATTGCCACCTGTGATCGACTGCAGCAGCAGAACCAACAGCTCCTGGCTCAGGAACGTTCCTGGCGTGACGAACGATTGCAATTGATCGAGAAGAACGATTTGGCCCGACAGAAGGTCGAAGCCATGATATTGCGTCTGAAATCCCTGGAGCACGATTCATGAACCAACCCCTGACAGTCACCCTGCGCATTCTCGACAAGGAATACCAGGTCGCCTGCCCCCCCGAAGAACGTTACAACCTGGAAGAAGCCGCCCGGCATCTGGACAACACCATGCGCGACATCCGCAATCGCGGCAAGGTCGTCGGACTGGAACGGATCGCAGTCATGGCCGCCCTCAACATCAGCCATGAAATGCTCAGCGGCAATCTGCAGAAGGGCCGCCTGATGAGCGATCAACAGCAACAGATAACCGAGCTGACCAACCGTCTCGATCAAGCTCTGGCGCGCCATCAGGAATAGCCCCCGACAGCCCGAGGTCTGGAATAGCAGTGAGTTTTCTGTATACTCGGTCACATCCCTGGGATGTTTGCCAGTCGGTGATGTCCCTGAGCCGATACTCCTGTAGAAGGGGGGCACGCGTTGCCGTCGGTGTGCATGTCCGCTTGCCGGAAAGCCTAAAACGGTACCATGTCCTCCGCCTTGAACTTTCGGGTTCAAGGGCTAACCCGACAGCGGCATTCCGGGGTCCCTTTTCATGAATGGCGAAAGCCGCTCCACCCTGCGCCGGCAACTGCGCGCCGCGCGACGCTCCCTCAGCCCCCAGCAGCAACATCAAGCCAGCCAGCAGTTGTGGCGGCAACTGGCGCAACATCCACTATTTCGCCGCAGCCGACATATCGCGTTTTATCTGGCCAATGATGGTGAAATCGATCCCTCGGTGCTGATGGCCCATGCGCGCCGCCTGGGTAAGCATTGCTATCTGCCGGTGATCACCGGCTGGCCAGCCGATCGCATGCATTTCCAGCGCCTGGTGCCCGGACAGCGCTGGGTCAGCAACCGCTTTGGTATCCGCGAACCGCTGATTGATCCCGGCCTGCAGGCGCGCCCCTGGCGTCTGGACCTGATCCTGATGCCCCTGGTCGGTTTCGATGAGAACGGCAACCGCCTCGGCATGGGCGGCGGTTTCTATGACCGCACCTTCGCCTTCCGGCGGCGGCGCCAGCACTGGACCGGCCCTCGCCTGCTGGGCCTGGCCCATCATTGTCAGAAAGTCGCGCAGCTGCCTATCGCCAGCTGGGATATCCCACTGGACGGCATCGTCAGCGATCAGCAGATCATTCTGTTGCGTTAGATTCCATCCCGGTCGGGACAGCGGGGCGATCGAAGTAGCTCTGGGTGTATCCCGTGGTCACCACCCCCAGGGTAAACACCAACACGAGAATCCATATCAAATCCGGCTTACGGCGCATTACTTGCCCTCCAATACTGGCCAACTACCTTGTCTGGTCCATCAGAGCGTCCGGCATACGGGCGCACAAACACATTTCGAGACAATACATTCCGACGTATCGAGCGACACCGATATACCCTATCCAGAACAGCCTGTCAACCAGCGCCTCCCCGGCACCTCATCCCCTGTTCCGCACCGTCATGCTTCTCCATGCATTGGCCAAACCAGCACCGCGGATCAAGTCCTAGCCCAGATAGAGCTGGTACGCAGGGTTGTCAGTCTCGTCCCAATAACGATAACCGATGGCATCCAGCGCTGCCGGCACCTTCGACCGCTCAGCCTCGGGTACCTGCAGGCCGACCACCACCCGCCCGTAGTCGGCACCGTGGTTGCGGTAGTGGAACATGGAGATGTTCCAGCGCCCGCCCAACTTGTTGAGGAAGTTGAATAGCGCGCCGGGGCGCTCGGGGAATTCGAAGCGGTACACCACCTCGTCTTCCACCTGTACCGAGTGCCCGCCAACCATGTGCCGGATATGCAGCTTGGCCAGCTCGTTGTCGGTCAGGTCCAGCACCGGGAAGTCGCGCTCGATCAGCCCGGCCACCAACGCCTCACGTGGATCCAGCTCGGGGTGGGTCTGCACGCCGACAAAGATGTGCGCTTGCTGCTGGTCGTGATAGCGATAGTTGAATTCGGTAATGGCGCGCTTGCCGATGGCCTGACAGAACGCCTTGAAGCTGCCCGGACGCTCGGGGATGGTCACTGCCAGCAATGCTTCGCGTTGCTCGCCGATCTCGGCACGCTCAGCAACATGGCGCAGGCGGTCGAAGTTGATGTTGGCACCCGAGTCGATGGCGACCATCACCTGGCCGGCGCAGCCTTCGCGCTCGACGTACTTCTTGATACCCGCCACTCCGAGACAGCCCGCCGGCTCGCAGATGGAGCGGGTGTCATCGTAGATGTCCTTGATGGCCGCGCACATCTCGTCGGAGGACACGGTGATCACCTCATCCACATACTTCTTGCAGATATCGAAGGTGTACTTGCCGATCTGGGCCACTGCCACACCATCGGCAAACTGCCCGACCTGGCTCAGCGTCACCCGCTTGCCCCGCTGCAGCGCAGCCTGCAAACAGTTGGAATCCTGCGGTTCGACACCGATCACCTTGATCTCCGGGCGCAGGTACTTCACATAGGCGGCGATACCGGCAATCAAGCCGCCGCCGCCAACCGGCACGAAGATGGCGTCCAGCTGCCCGGGATGCTGACGCAGAATCTCCATGGCCACGGTGCCCTGTCCGGCAATGGTGTCAGGATCATCGTAGGGATGAATGAACACCCATCCCTTTTCTTCTACCTGCTTCTGCGCGTAGGCCAGCGCCTCGTCGAAGGCATCGCCATGCAATACCACCTTGCCGCCCCGCGCCCGCACCGCCTTGACCTTGATCTCAGGTGTGGTCTTGGGCATCACGATGGTTGCCTTCACCCCCATGTGCCGCGCCGCAAAAGCCAGGCCCTGGGCATGGTTGCCCGCCGACGCCGCAACCACTCCACGGGCGCGCTGCTCATCGGTCAACTGCTTGAGCTTGTTGTAGGCGCCGCGAATCTTGAAGGAGAACACCGGCTGCAGGTCTTCACGCTTGAGCAGAACGGTATTGCCGAGCCGCTCGGAAAGGAAGGGCGCGCGGTGAATGGGGGTTTCGACGGCGACATCGTAGACGGGGGAGCAGAGGATCTTCTTGACGTAGCTTTCCAGGGTAGGCATCGGGTTTCGGCTTGGTGATAGGTGAGGTAAAAGCGCCAGTCTAAACGAATCGGGCCCGATCCGACTACACGCTGTCCGGACAGGGCCGTATAATTGCTGCTTTATTCAAAGCACAGAGGTGACCGGCATGACCCAGGACGAACTCAAGCAGGCCGTGGGGCAAGCCGCGGTGGATATTCTGCTGCCCCAGCTGGAAGATCAGAGTGTCATCGGCGTCGGCACCGGCTCGACCGCCAATTGCTTCATCGATGCGCTGGCCAGACACAAGGGCCGCTTCGATGGCGCCGTGGCCAGCTCCCAGGCCACCGCCGAGCGCCTGAAGCAACATGGCATTCCGGTTTATGACCTCAATAGCGTGGCCAATCTGGATTTTTATGTTGATGGAGCCGATGAGGCCAATAAGCATCTGGAACTGATCAAGGGCGGCGGCGCCGCCCTGACCCGCGAAAAGATCGTCGCCGCCGTGGCGCGCACCTTCATCTGCATTGCCGATGAGAGCAAGCTGGTCGCGACTCTCGGAGAGTTTCCACTACCGGTGGAAGTGATCCCCATGGCACGCAGCTACGTGGCCCGGGAAATCGTCAAGCTCGGCGGCGATCCGGCCTATCGCGAAGGCGTGGTAACCGACAACGGCAACGTGATTCTCGATGTGCATAACCTGCAGATCCATGATCCACGCGGACTGGAAGAGCAGCTCAACGCCATTGTTGGTGTGGTCTGCAACGGGCTGTTTGCTGCGCGGCCGGCGGATATTCTGCTGCTGGGTACTGCCAAGGGCGTGCAACGACTGGAACGCAGCGCCGGCTGACCCGTTCGCGGGCCAGTCCACTCCCACGGAAAAAATAAGCGCATGACGCTTACCGGCATGACGGATAAATGCGGCTATTCCGTGGGAGTAGTTGGTCTGGGGTAGCGGCCTTGGCCGCGATGGCTCCGCTGGATGCCTACCCAGCTCATTCCCGTCCCTCACCCTTCAGACGAATGCGAAATGCCGCGCCTCCCAGTGGCGAATCTGTCAGGCTCAACTCGCCGTTGTAGCTTTCGACGATATCCCTGACCACCGACAAACCGATTCCCTGTCCGGGGTGGGTGGTATCCAGCCGCTCACCGCGGCCGATGATGCGCTGGCGCTGGCTTTCCGGTACGCCCGGCCCGTCATCCTCGACCAGCAGGTCGCATACCCCGTTCGTTACCGAGGCGCTTACGCGGATGTGCGAGATACACAGCCGGTAGGCATTTTCCAGCAGATTGCCGAGCAATTCGAGCAAGGCACCCTCCTCCATCGGCACGCGCAGCTCGTAATCTATAACGCATTCCAGCGTAACGAACTTGTCCCGGTAAACCTTGCTCAAGGCCGCACTCAGCCGCTGCACCAGTGGCGCCAGGTGCGCCCGATGCCGAACCAGCCCACTGCGCCGCAAGCTGGCGCGCTGCAATTGGTAGTCGATCTGCTGGCTCATCCGCTCGATCTGATCCTGCAACACCCGCGACTGTTCCTGTTGCTGCGCCTGCACGCGCAGGTTCTCCGCCACGGTCTGCAACACTGCCAGAGGAGTCTTCAGGCTATGCGCGAGATCGCCCAAAGAATCGCGGTAACGTGCCCGCTGCAGTCGCTCGCTATCGAGCAGACGGTTCAATGATCGCGTCAACCGGGCCAGCTCGCTGGGGTGCTGGTCACTCAAGGCATCCCTGGTGCCCGACTCGATTTCATTGAGTTCGCGGCGCACCCCCTTGAATGAACGCAGGCTCCAGGTCAAACCCAGCCATAGCAACAGCAACAGCAACAGCAAGCCCCCACCCAGCCACAGGCGCAGCTGGTTACGAAAATCCCGCTGCATGGGGGCAAACTCGCTGCTCGGCAACATGGTGACGAAGCTCAGCGGCAACTCATCATCTCCCGCCAGGTGCACCTCCACGTCATAGACGTAGTATTCCTGCTGGTTCCGGTCACGAATACGCAGAAAGTCGATGCGCCCACCACTGAAGTGAGGGGAATAGTTGAGTTGCTCATCCTCGGTGGAGCGCGAATGCCAGATCAGATTGCCATCCATGTCATGCACATAGCCCAGCAGCTTGGCTTCCGGCAGGTTGAATTCTTCGTCCGGCATGCGCTCGGGCATCACCAGTTGGCCATTGACCACACTGGCCGCGCTCACCAGGGTCGATGCATCGGCGGCCAGGCGCTGCTGAATGATCTGCTCCATGGTTTGATCAAAGACGTTCTGCAACACCGGCAGCAATGCGAGCATGAACAACATGGCAAAGCCGGCCGCGCTGAATACCAGCCGCGAGCGCAGCGAGCGGATCATTGGCACTGTCCGGTGAACAGATATCCCTGGCCCCGTACGGTCTCGATCGGTCGCACCTCGCCGGCGGCTTCCAGCTTGCGGCGCAAGCGTCCGACCAGCACTTCGATGACGTTGGGGTCACGCTCTTCATCATCGGGATACAGCTGCTCGATAAGGCGATCCTTGGCCACCACCTGCTGGTGATGACGCATCAGGTACTCGAGAATCCGGTACTCGAAGGCGGTCAGCTGCAGCGGTTCATCCCCGACCAGGGCGTGCTTGCGGTGCAGGTCCAACACCAGCTCGCCGCTGCGGATCTGCGCCTGGACAAAGCCCGACGAGCGCCGCACCAGTGCATTCAAGCGCGCCTCCAACTCCTCGAACTGAAATGGCTTGACCACATAATCGTCCGCCCCTGAGGTCAGGCCTTCGACCTTGTCCTGCCAGTTGCCACGCGCAGTGAGAATCAGGATTGGAAAGGTGCAGCCCATGCTGCGCAGTTGGCGAATCAGATCCAGACCGCTCATACCGGGCAAGCCGAGGTCGACGATGGCGATGTCGTGATTGAAATGCTGGGCCTGGAACAGTCCTTCCTCGGCGCTGTCCACGGCATCGATGATATGTCCGACCTCGGCAAAGCGAGTGGACAGATGATGGCGCAGCAACGCCTCGTCTTCGACCAACAGGAGTTTCATACCATCCTCCGAAAAACCAGCCGGCAGCTACCATGAAAGCCCGCCTGGCGAGACCGGGCGGGCTGGGAGTCATGCCGGGATCAGAAGTGGTAGTTTAAACCGAGATAGGCCATATCCGAGCTTTTCAGGTCAAATGAGCCGCCAACGCTGCGGTCACGGGCATTCAGGCTGGCATCAGCGGTGGTGCGCAGGTAGCGATAGCCGCCCTCGATCGAGAATTCCGGAGCCAGGCTATGCAGGACGCCTACCTGCAGACCGCCGGCCAGGCCAAGGTCGCTGTCACGGTGGTAGCCAGGGGAATCCTGTTCCAGCTTGACCAGACCGGCAGTGACACCGCCGAACAGCCGGGTGTTATCCGCCACCGGCAGGAACAGATCATAGCTGCCGAGCAGATTCTGCTGACGCATCTTGTAGCTGCCGGAATAGGTATCCGATACATACTCGTAGCTCAGGTACATACGACCGGTATCGTCCTGGATACCAGCGCGCACACCCCAGGTACCGGAGTTGTTGATGGTATCGTCCAGACGACGGGCTTCCGGTTCGCCTTTCAGCGAGCTGGAGCGGTCCATGTTGTTGCTGGTCTCACCCCAGGTGAGGCCGACGAAGCGATCCTGGGCCAGAGCGGGAAGACTGGCAAAGGCCAGCGTGGTACCAACGGCAAGCAGTTTCAGAGTGGTTTTCATTGGGTGCGTCTCCTTGATGACAACGGGAAACAGCATGCCAAATGCCAGCTGAACGCAACCTGAACCTTTGCTGAACCTCAGCTGAACAAAAGCGGGGGGAAATCTAGACGCGCCAGAATTGGTTGGCGTGACCGCAGGAAATCGCGCCGCGGGGGCGCTCCTGCGCGCAGTGTGCGGAATGCCTGAAGGCAACGTGGCGGAGTGCAACCCCGCCACGTCGTGACATCAGAACAGCACGCGGCAACGGATGGTGCCGTTGACTTCGTTGAGCTTTTCCAGCGCCAGATCGGAGTAGGCAGCATCAACGTCGATCACCACATAACCGACTTTTTCGTTGGTCTGCAGATACTGACCGGAGATGTTGATGCCATTGCTGGCGAACACCTGGTTGATCTCGCTCATCACCCCGGGGATGTTCTGGTGGATGTGCAGCAGACGATGCTTGCCCGGATGCGACGGCAACGCCACTTCGGGGAAGTTGACCGAGGTGATGGATGTGCCGTTGTCACTGTAGCGCACCAGTTTCTCGGCAACTTCCAGACCGATGTTGGCCTGGGCTTCCATGGTCGAACCACCGACATGCGGGGTCAGCAGGCAGTTGTCGAATTCACGCAGCGGCGAGATGAACTCATCATTGTTGGAGCGCGGCTCGACCGGGAACACATCGATGGCAGCGCCGTGCAGATGCTTGTCGCGCAGGGCGGCGGCCAGTGCTTCGATATCGACCACAGTGCCGCGGGCAGCGTTGATCAGGTAGCTGCCCTGCTTCATGGCACGGATTTCCTTCTCGCCGATCATCCACTTGGTAGCGGCGGTTTCCGGCACGTGCAGGGTAACGATGTCAGCCATACCCAGCAGCTCGGTCAGCGAGCCAACCTGCTGCGCATTGCCCAGCGGCAGCTTGGTCACCACGTCATAGAAGTACACCTGCATGCCGAGGTTTTCCGCCAGCACCGACAGCTGGGTGCCGATGGAGCCGTAACCGATAATACCCAGCTTCTTGCCGCGGATTTCAAAGGAGTTGGTGGCGCTTTTCAGCCAGCCGCCGCGGTGGGCTACCGCGTTCTTCTCGGGAATGCCGCGCAGCAGCAGGATGGCCTCGGCCAGCACCAGCTCAGCCACCGAACGGGTGTTGGAATAGGGCGCGTTGAACACCGCGACACCCATTTCCCGGGCAGCTTCCAGATCAACCTGGTTGGTACCGATGCAGAAGCAGCCGACGGCAACCAGTTTGTGTGCATGTGCCAGTACGTCCGCAGTCAGCTGGGTACGCGAACGGAGACCGATGAAATGCGCATCGGCGATCGCTTCCTTGAGCTGTTCTTCCGGGAGGGAGCCGGTGTGATAATCGATATTGGTGTAACCGGCTGCCTGCAGAGTGTCGACGGCAGTCTGGTGCACACCCTCGAGGAGCAGAAATTTGATCTTGCTTTTGTCCAGCGAGGTTTTAGCCATGTGTCAGTTACTCGTAATGCTGATGTATGATGGTCCGGCAGGTTTTTCGGCGTTTTCTCCGTCGCTGACCTGTTTCGGAAGCCGCTTATGCTAGCATAATCTCCCTTTTCCAGATGCCTGCGACCCATGAATTGTGTTCAGGCAGCGCATGAATTTTGTTTGAGAGCCGCCATGACCCCAGAAGCCATTATCGAAACCCTGAAAACGCTGGTCGATGCCGACAAGGTCCGCACCGACAGCGCGTCGCTGGACACCTGGGGCCGGGACTGGACCAAGCAGTTCGAGCCGGCGCCGCTGGCCATCGTGTTTCCCAAGAGCATCGAGCAGGTTCAGGCGGTCGTTCGCTTCGCCAATGAACACAAGCTGGCCCTGACGCCCTCCGGCGGCCGCACCGGTTTGTCGGCTGCCGCCGTGGCTGCCAATGGCGAGATCGTGGTGTCCTTCGATTACATGAACCAGATCCTCGACTTCAATCCCTATGACCGCACCGTGACCTGCCAGCCGGGCGTGGTTACCGCCCAACTGCAGCAGTACGCCGAAGACCAGGGGCTGTACTATCCCGTGGACTTCGCCTCGGCCGGCTCCAGCCAGATCGGTGGCAACATCGGCACCAACGCTGGCGGCATCAAGGTGATTCGCTACGGCATGACCCGCAATTGGGTGGCCGGCCTGAAGGTGGTGACCGGGAGCGGCGAACTATTGGAATTGAACAAGGGCCTGGTGAAGAACGCCACCGGCTACGACCTGCGCCAGCTGTTCATCGGCGCCGAGGGCACCCTGGGTTTCGTCGTCGAAGCGACCATGCGCCTGGAGCGGGCACCGAAGAACCTCACCGCCATGGTGCTCGGCACCCCCGACTTCGACTCGATCATGCCGGTACTGCACGCCTTCCAGGGCAAGCTGGACCTGACCGCCTTCGAGTTCTTCTCCGACAAGGCCATGGGCAAGATCATGGCCCGCGGCGATGTACCCGCGCCCTTCGAGACCGACTGCCCCTTTTACGCCCTGCTGGAATTCGAGGCCGTGAGCGAAGATATCGCCAACCAGGCGCTGGAAACCTTCGAGCATTGCGTGGAGCAGGGCTGGGTGTTGGACGGCGTGATGAGTCAGAGCGAGCAGCAACTGCAGAACCTGTGGAAGCTGCGCGAGTTCATCTCCGAGACCATCTCCCACTGGACCCCGTACAAGAACGACATCTCGGTCACCATCAGCCAGGTACCGGCGTTTCTGCGGGATATCGACGCCATTGTCGGCGAACACTACCCGGATTTCGAGATCGTCTGGTTTGGCCATATCGGCGACGGCAACCTGCACCTGAACATCCTCAAGCCCGACGCCATGCCCAAGGAAGAATTCTTCGCCAAGTGTGCCAGCGTCAACCAATGGGTATTCGATATCGTCAAACGCTACAACGGTTCGATATCCGCCGAACACGGCATGGGCATGACCAAACGCGATTACCTGGGCTACAGCCGCAGCCCCGAGGAAATCGCCGTGATGAAGGCAGTCAAGGCGGTATTCGATCCGAACGGCATCATGAATCCGGGCAAGATCTTTCCAGACTGAGAGGCAACCATGACCTACCAGCATCAGTTCAGTGACGGCACGCCAATCGATTTACCCCTGGGCAAGGTGGTTTGCGTAGGCCGAAACTATGCGGAGCATGCGCGGGAGTTGAACAACCCGGTTCCCAGCGAACCGCTGCTGTTCATCAAACCGGCCACCTCGGTAGTGCCGCTGGCCAACGGTTTCCGCCTGCCGACCGGCCGTGGCGCCGTACATTACGAGACCGAAATCGCCCTGCTGATCGGCACCCCGCTATCCGGCACCATCAGCCCGGCGGATGCCGCGGGCGCCATTGCCGGTGTTGGCCTGGCGCTGGATCTGACCTTGCGCGAGCTGCAGGACCAGCTCAAGGCCAAGGGGCATCCCTGGGAACGGGCCAAGGCGTTTGATGCGGCCTGTCCGCTATCATCCTTTGTCCGTCTCGAGCAGGCCCCGGCACTGAATGCCATTCCACTGCAACTGACGATCAACGGCGAGCTGCGCCAGCAAGGCAACAGCGCGGACATGATCACACCGATCATTGCCCTGCTGCAGCATATCGCCGGGGTCTTCACTCTGCTGCCGGGTGATGTGGTGATTACCGGAACCCCCGCCGGGGTCGGCGTGCTGAATACCGGCGATGAACTGGAGCTGGCGATTCCCGGAGCCCTGCAACAGGCCACCCGGGTAATCGGCTGACCGCCACTGACCGCACCGGGAACTTTCCCGGTCAGCGGGCAGTCTTGACAGCTTTACACCTCCCTCAAGGAACAGCCGTTTGAAACGTTATCTGCTGGCCGCCATTACGCTGTTGATGGTCGCAGGCTACACCTTCCTGCATTCCAATAATCTCGATGTCCTGCTGTGGCAAAGCTGGAAACTCAATCGTCAGCCGATGCCGGAACAAGCCTTCGACCTGGGCCGTTACAAGGTCGATATCGAAGCGCTGCCCATTCCCGAGCTGGGAGACGACCTCTCCGCACTGACCTACAACAGCGACAGCGATACCCTGTTCGGCTTGCTCAATGGTACGCCGCTGATCGTCGAGCTGAGTCTGGACGGCAAGCTACTGCGCAGCATCCTGATCAAGGGGGTGGAGGACATGGAAGGGCTCACCCATGTGTCCGGCGACCGCTATGTGGTTGCCGAGGAACGACGGCGGCGACTGCTGGAAATCGAGATCCCCGACGATGCCGTGGAACTCGATGTGACCGACGCCCCCAGCCTGACGGTGGCCCTGGACGAAGAGCCGGACAACAAGGGCCTGGAAGGCTTGTCCTGGGACGCCCAACGCCAGCGCCTGATGGTGGTCAAGGAGCGAGACCCGATGCGGGTGTTCGTGGTCACCGGCTTCGTCGGGCAACCGGAGAACGCGTCGATCAGCATTCATATGGAGCCCTCGCTCCAGCCCGACAATCTGTTCATGAGCGACCTGTCCTCGCTGTCCGCGGACAACCTCACCGGCCAGTTGCTGCTGCTCAGCGATGAATCGCACATGGTCGTGGAGTATAGCGCCGCCGGCCAGCCACTCAGTCTGCTGGGATTATGGCGCGGTATGAGCGGCCTGAGCCGGACGGTCCCCCAGGCGGAAGGGTTGACCGTCGACAGCCAGCGGCGCATCTACATCGTCAGCGAGCCAAACCTGTTCTACCGTTTTGCACCCGTCAATCCGTCAGCAGCGCAGCCAGCGACTCCAGCTCGTTCTCGTTGAACACCTGCACCCCGTGGCGGCGTAAAGCCGCCGTGGTGACGCCCTCGCCGGCGACGCGGGAGCCGCTGAAGCTGCCGTCATAGGTTTCATGGTTGCCGCAGGAGGGGCTGCGGGCCTTGAGCACAGCGAATGCGATATTGTGACGACTGACCAGTTCCACTGCGGCAGCAGCGCCGGCGAGGAAGGCGGCGCTGACATCACGCCCATCGACATCCACTACCGGCACCAACCGATCCAGTACCGCCGCGCCCTGCCCGCCTGGAATTTCGGCTGGCGGCCTGGGTGTGGGTAGTCCACCGCTCACTTCCGGACACAGCGCAACCACCCGCCCCTGCGCCTGCCATTGCTGCAGCAGGGAATAGGGGCCGTGGGCACCGCCGTCATAGCGGACCGGCTGGCCCAGCAGGCAGCTGCTGACGAGAATCTTCTGCATATCTGCTCACACCATCAACGGATTGTCCGGGCGCCGCCGGAACCAACCCACCAGACTGGCCCGGTCACGCTGCGCCTGGAGTACTTCATGGGGCAGGCTGTCACTCATGAACACTGCCAGGGTTCCCGCCCGTGGCGGTACATCCATCGCGCCGTCGGGCAAATATAGCCGCAGCTCGCCGCCATCGCCCGGTTGCCACTGGCTGTTGAGATAGAGAACTACCGAGACGGTGCGCAGCGGGTTGTCCTTGAACCGGTCCACATGGCGCTGGTAGCCGGCCCCGGGCGGATAGAGCGCATAATGCGTCTCGAAATTGTCCAGACCGAGGAACAGTGTCCGGTTCAACGCCCAGCGCAGGTCCTCCATGGCCTGCAGATAGGCCGCGGCGGCAGGATTGGGCGGGCAGTCGTCCAACCAGCGGATATGATCGCCGCGGATTTCCGGCACCACCACCTGCTCCCCAGCCCGCCCCACTGCCGCCGGCTGCAGCGCCTCGCTGGCCCACAGGGAACGGCAATTGCGCTCCAGCTCGCCGAGCAGCTCAGCGGGCAATGCGCTCTCGGTTATCGACCAGCCGTGCACAGCAAGGCTATCAGCCACACAGACCAGACGGTCGGGCGCAGTGGCAGGGAACTCGGGCATCCTGTTCATACTCAAATCGGGTAGCGGCATCGCCCTGCCACGGACGGGGCACGGCGGACAAGACCCGGGGATCCGGGCGCCGTATAGTGTAAACGGACCGCCTCTTGCGTAACAGCACCCAATACTTCCCTGACTCCATGATTGCGAGGATCCATGCGCCCCTTCCCCCTGTCTTCTCTGTGGTTCATTTTTGCTGCCATGCTGCTGGGCAGCCTGTATGCCGGTTATGCCAGCGCCAGCCCAGCCGAGCTGTATCAACGCTCCGGCATGGCGCAACATCAACAACACTTCCAGGCGGCGCTGCAGAGTGCGCAACAGCGCTATGCCCGGCAACTTCCGCCGGCAGTACAGGAAACCCTGGTACGCAACAGCAGCCAGCGCTTCGAACCCCAGGGCATGCATGATCGCGCCCAGGCGCGGCTGGCCCTGGCCATGGAGCCGGCCGCCATCCAGCAGGCACTGACCTTCTTCAACAGTCCACTGGGAAGCAAAATAGTTTCAGCGGAAACCCGGGCCAGTGCACCGGCCTCGGTCGCAGCCATGCAGCAAGGCCTGCCAGTCCAGCAGCTGAGTCCTGAGCGTCGAGCGCTGATCGAGCGATTGGCCACCCGGTTACCCGCGTTGGAGTTGGGCGTGGAAGTTTCCATGGCGTTGACCGGCCTCGCGGCCCAGAGCGCCAATGATCTGCTCGGCGGGCTGATGAAGATTCCACAGCAAGGCGGCAGCGACAGCCGTGATCGCCTGCGCTCACAGATGCGCCCGAACCTGCCGGATACCCTGGCTTATGTCTATCGCGATCTGAGTGACGATGAGCTGACGCGCTTTGCGCAATGGACGGAGTCTGCCGGTGGGCAAGCCTTCTACCGCGCCACGGAGCAAGCCGTGCGCGATGCCCTGAATCCCTGATGTTGGATTGGGAGCTGCCATGCAGCTCCCGCTCAGTGGCCCAGGCGCTCGCCCAGCCAGTCGAGATACTGCCGGCGATACCTGGGCTTTTCATTGGCCAGGTGATGACGCGCCTCGGGCAGATAGAACAGCTCCGGGGCGTCGAACTTGTCCTGCAGGACCTTGATGTTGTGTTGCCAATCCACCGTCCCATCAGCCTGACCCTGCACGATCAAGGGTCGATGGGAGGCCGGAGTGGCCGTCTCGATGCGCGGGATCCACTTGTCCAGTGCCTGCACCCAGGCGACGGGTAGCACCTGCGCCTGCAGCGGATCATGCTGGCGAATGAACTCGAGGAAATCCACATCCGTGGAGTTGTCGCTGAAGCGCCGCCCCAACTGCTGGATGAAACCGCCCAGCAGCTTGAGACTGAATTGCGAAACGCCCCACTGGCGTGGCCGCACCAGTGGGGCCATCAGAATGGTCTGGCCCGACTGCTCCGGCATCGGCCCATGCAGCAGCCGGTCGATCAGAATCGCCCCGCCGGTGCTCTGTCCGAGGAAATGCCAGGGCGCTGGCAGCTTCCACAACCGCCCCTGCTCGAAAACCCCGTCCAGCACTTGCTGATAACGCAGAAAACAATCGATGCTGGCCCGCTCGCCGCTCGACAGGCCGTGCCCCGGCAGATCGAAGGCCAACACCGCCAGCCGCTGCCCGAGCGCCCAGCGGATCAGGTGTCGGTACAGCCCCATATGGTCGTAATAGCCATGCAGCAGCACCAGCGTGCCGCACGGCGCCGATGGCCGCCAAACCTGCACCGCGACATCGAAGCCGTCCACGGTGATGCGCCCCAGATGTTGCTGCACCTCGGCACTGAAGTCGATACCGTAATAGGCAGCATACTGCCTGGCGGCCGGGTTGAAGGGCTGACCCGGTTCCAGCTCGGGCAACTGCTCGACGAGCGCATCCAGAAAGGATTGATCCATTAACATCCCGGCTTGTCCTGAGGCAGCAGACGGGTAAATCTCTGCCGCTTTAGTCTGATATCGACACAATTCCATGTTTTGAGCATGATTTGCAAACGATCATCATGTAACATGCTGCGTTTCCAAATGCCACGTCCTTATGCGCTATCGCGCAGTATCTCAGCAGAGTGAGAGGTTTTCATGACTGAACGCGTCCAGGTTGGTGATCTCCAGGTTGCCAAGGTTCTTTTCGATTTCATCAACGAACAAGCCATTCCCGGCACCGGTGTACAGGCCGATGCGTTCTGGGCCGGCGTAGATGCACTGCTCCATGACCTGGCGCCCAAGAACCGCGCCCTGCTGGCCAAGCGTGACGAGCTGCAGGCCACTCTCGATGCCTGGCACCAGGAGCGTACCGGCCAGCCCCACGATGCCGCTGCCTACAAGGCGTTTCTCCAGGACATCGGCTATCTGTTGCCTGAACCCGCCGATTTCAAGATCACTACCGAAAACGTCGACAATGAAATCGCCACCATGGCCGGCCCGCAGCTGGTGGTGCCGATCATGAATGCCCGTTTCGCGATCAATGCCGCCAACGCCCGCTGGGGTTCGCTGTACGATGCCCTGTATGGCACCGATGCCATCAGCGAAGCCGACGGTGCCGAAAAAGGCCCCGGCTACAATCAAGTACGTGGCGACAAGGTCATTGCCTTTGCCCGCACGTTCCTTGATGAGGCAGCACCGCTGGCCAAAGGTTCCCATGTGGACGCCACCGCTTATACCATCGATCAGGGTCAATTGCGCGTTGCCTTGAAAGACGGCAGCCAGACCGGTCTCAAGGAGGCCGGTAAGTTCGTTGCCTTCCAGGGCAATGCCGCCGCTCCCCACGCCGTGCTGCTGAAGAACAACGGCCTGCATTTCGAAATTCAGATCGATCGCGAAAGCCCCATCGGCCAGACCGACGCGGCTGGCGTGAAGGATGTGCTGATGGAAGCCGCCATCACCACCATCATGGACTGCGAAGACTCCACCGCCGCCGTTGATGCCGAAGACAAGACCGTGGTCTACGGTAGCTGGCTGGGTCTGATGAAGGGCGATCTGGCCGAGCAGGTCAGCAAAGCGGGCTCCACCTTTACCCGCACCATGAACGCCGACCGCATCTATACCCAGGCAGATGGTTCCGAGCTGACCCTGCATGGCCGCTCGATGCTGTTCATCCGCAACGTCGGCCACCTGATGACCAACGATGCGATCATCGACAAGGACGGCTTCGAAGCGCCGGAAGGCATCCTTGATTGCGTGTTCACCGCACTGATCGCCCAGCACAACCTCAAGGGCAACACCAGCCGCGCCAACAGCCGCACCGGCTCGATGTATATCGTCAAGCCAAAGATGCACGGCCCGGAAGAAGTCGCCTTCGCCAACGAGCTGTTCAACCGCGTGGAAGACCTGCTCGGCATGGCGCGCAATACCCTGAAAATGGGCATCATGGATGAGGAACGCCGCACCACCGTCAACCTGAAAGCCTGCATCAAGGCTGCCAGCGAGCGCGTGGTGTTCATCAACACCGGCTTCCTCGACCGTACCGGTGACGAGATCCACACCTCCATGGAAGCCGGCCCGGTGGTGCGCAAGGCTGCCATGAAGGCCGAGAAGTGGATCGGCGCCTATGAAGACTGGAACGTCGATCATGGTCTGAACTGCGGCCTGTCTGGTCGTGCTCAGATCGGCAAGGGCATGTGGGCCATGCCCGATCTGATGGCCGGCATGCTGGAGCAGAAGATCGGCCACCCCATGGCCGGCGCCAACACCGCCTGGGTGCCCTCGCCCACCGCCGCCACACTGCACGCCCTGCACTACCACAAAGTCAACGTGTTCGAGCGCCAACAGGAACTGGCCAAGCGCACCTTCGCCTCGGTGGACGACATTCTCACCATTCCGCTGGCCAAGGACACCAACTGGACCGCGGAAGAGAAGCAGAACGAGATCGACAACAACGTTCAAGGCATTCTCGGTTATGTCGTGCGCTGGATCGACCAGGGCGTTGGTTGCTCCAAGGTGCCGGATATCAATGATGTCGGCCTGATGGAAGACCGCGCGACCCTGCGTATCTCCAGCCAGCTGCTGGCCAACTGGCTGCGCCACGGCATCATCACCGAGCAGCAGGTGATCGATAGCATGCAGCGCATGGCCGAAGTGGTTGATCGGCAGAATGCCGGCGATCCAGCCTACCGCCCGATGGCGCCCAACTTCGATGACAGCGTCGCCTTCCAGGCCTCGCTGGAGCTCATCCTCCAAGGCACCAAGCAGCCCAACGGTTACACCGAGCCGGTCCTGCATCGCCGCCGCCGCGAGCTGAAGGCCAAGCTGGCACGATAAACAACCGCAGCACCCCGAGCCCGGCAGGTTTCCTGCCGGGCTTTTTTGTTTCCGCGGCCTGATCGTGTACGGAACGCGAAAGTGCCGGCCGGGTCTGAGTCTGCATGGATACCGATACCCTGATCAATCTGCTGCAATGGCCAGCCATGATCGTCACCCTGGTGGCGGCCTGGCTGGTGGGATCACGCCAACGACTGAAACGCCTGGCCGGCTTCGTCTGTTTCATCGCCAGTAATGTGCTGTGGATCATCTGGGGCTGGCACACCCATGCCTGGGCGCTGATCGTGCTGCAGATCGGCCTGTTTCTGATGAACCTGCGCGGCACCCGCAAGAATGCCGAGTCGGCAGAGACCGATACAACATTGACGCAAAAAGGGGCGTCATCATGACGCCCCCATTGTCGCTCACAGACGGCGCTTAATCCTGCGCGGTTCCGGTCGCATAATCCCTGAACTGGACCGATACCGAACGCACCTTGTCAGACGGCCAGTTCGGCACGTTGATTACCTGCTCCTCGCCCCCACCGCGCGGCTGCAAGCGGATCGCAATGATCTCGCCAGCATGCGATGACGCCGGCAGGAACAGGTCCAGCCCGGACATGAAGGGCAAAAGGTGGAACAGCTGATCAGGCTCCGCCAGGTTGCTGCGCTGATCGCTGTTGCGATCATGCAGGAACAAGCTGCTCAATCGCTTCAGCAAGGGTGCCGTCAGCTCGGTTACCACATCGATCCCATTGACGGTCAGGCGATCATTATCATCACCCTGATCACCCCACAGCTCCTTGTCCCGGCCGATGATGATATTGGTATGTGCCGCGCTGCGATGCAGATACTGGCCAACGCCGGTTCCCGGCAGGGAGGTATTCAGCCGCACCAGGAAACTGTCCTGCGGGTATCCCTCACGGTAGAAATATTGATCATTGCCTGGTTCGGGATGCAGCAGGGCATATTCGAGAACGGCGTCCCGGTCGACCTGCAGCGGTCCCCAATCACCGCTGACTCCGATTCGCTGTGTGTGCAACGGCACGTCACTGAGCCGTACCCCGGTATGCGGGTCGGTCTGGTAGATTTCCAGGGTAGTGCCTTCTGCACCGATATTCTCGGGGAAGATATGCGTCTTGCCGGCGATCCAGACCTGTTGGCCTGCAGCCTGCGGAATGGCAGTTTCGGCCGGCGCCTCACCGTTGAAGAAATGGTACATGCGCTCGAACGACTCCGCCGACGTGGCGACCTCGATGTGACCTACCGGGGCGTCTGCCGGAGGATAGACATTCTGCGCGCCCACTACGGTACGGTCGACATATTGCCCCCACAACGCCAGCGTCGGTACGTCGCCGGGCTGATGATCAACCGCCGCACCGTCGACACTGACATAGCGGGCTACCTTGGCAGCATTGGCCGGTTCGGAGAGATACACCAGGCTGACCCGGGTGCCCATGGAATGGCCAATCAGATTGACCTGCTGCGCTCCTGTGGCGAGCAATAGCTGGTCGATGATGCGGTTGATACTGGCGTTGCGGGCCGCCGCCTGCTCCGGATCGAACGGGTCCTGACCCGTAGCGGTGTTGTATTCATAGACCCCGATATGCGCCAACGGGTAACCGTTGGCGCGCAAGCGCTGGGCCTGGGACTCGAACTGCGACGCCGAGCCTGCGCCGCCATGGATGAACAGCACTGGCAGCCGGTCGTGTTGCAGCTCGGCGCCGTCCAACTGCGCCAACGAGTCCTGCAGATGTTGCCAGGCCGGCAGCCGCGCGCGCAATGAACGCTCACCGGCACGGCTGTTCTCATCGAAGACGCCCGCCTGGTTGAGCTCGTCCAGCAGACCGGCCACGGCTTGCTCGAAGGCTTCGTCATCGCTGAAGTCAAGGTTCTCCAGGCGATGCTGCTGCGCATACTCGGTCACCTGCTGGTCGATCCCATCGGAGATCTGGATGCCATTGACCAGGTTGCCATCGGCATCCAGGCTCTGCAGCAGCCGGGCCATGTTCACCACAGCGGCATCCGCTGGGTCCGCGTCGGGCAGCAGGTTAATCGGGGTAATGACGCTCTGGCCGGCAGCCGAACCCAGCTGGATACCGCCCACGGCAAAATCGATATTTTCTCCCGGGCGGTAGACGAAGGCGCCCTCGGCGCTGGTCCTGCCCTGCTGAGTCTCTGTACTGAACCTCAGTCCGCTCACCGCGCTGTCAATGAAAACCCCTTCGCTCAGCTCATCGGAGCGGGAGTCGGAACTACCCGAGCCGGAAAAACACCCCGCCAGCATGACTGATGCGATACCTATAGCCGACATGCGCAAGCCGCTTGCAGACGGCAGAGACCTCTTGTTCCTGTTCATTACATACCTTCAGTTTTTGTAGTTATTGTCAGGGGTCGCCTCTGGAGCGGGGCAACCATTGTCAATCCGAGACAGCAGACGAGACACTCCCCCTTACCGTTTCGCCATGGAGCATATATGAGAAGCGGATCACACAAGCCCACATAAACAGAATGAATATTCACTCATCAGGCAAGACAGAAAGTACCGACTCGACTAGTAGGTAAAGAGGGGAACCAGGGAAGGCGGGAAAGGTGAAGCTGATCAGTCCACCGATTGAAACTGGGCGACCAGCGCAGTCAGGCGGTGCTCCGCCTGCTGCAGCTGTTCGTTCTGCTGGATCTGGGAAACGCACAGCGCCAGCGCCGTGGTCACCAGCAATTGGTGCGCATCGCTACCGGCACGTTGCTCGCGGGATTCGTTCAATTTCTGCTGCAGCAGCTCAGTGGCCTGCTGGAACAGCAGTTCCTCGCTCTCGCTGATGCGGAACGAATAATCCTGCCCCAGAAAACTGACTACCCGCACGTTGCTCATGCCTCAGCGCTGACGCCACTGCGCTGCAGAATGGCCTGCAGCCGACCCACCGTGGAGCTCAATTGCTCTTCCTGCTCCATGGCTGCCAATTGCAGACTGTCGTTCTCATCCTTGACCTGCTGCAACTCCTGTTCGAGGCGAGTGACGTTCTCGTTCTGCGTGCGGTTCTGCTCCAGCAGATCGGTAACCAGTCGTTCGAGCTGGGTGAGAGTGGTTTCCAGCATGTCATACCCCCTGGGAAAAAGGCGCAGAGGATATCCCAAAGCGCCCCGCACCACCAGCCGCCCTTCACCGGTCAGCGGGAATGGGTGCCATAGATACGCAGAAAGATCTCCACCACTTCGGCGACATGCTGCTGGCGATCCACCGCGTTCATCGATTGCTCATGGCCGATCAGCAGGCGAAAGTTGTGATCGCCCTTGAGCAGACAGAAGAAATGGCGCGCCGCATTGATCGGGGTTTCGATCTCCAACTCGCCACGGCCCACCGCCCGTTGCAGCACCTGCACCATGCCTTCGCATACCCGCTGCGGCCCGGCTTCGTAGAACAGTTGCGCCAGCTTGGCATCCTGCCCGGCCATCCGCACCAGCAGGCGATGCAGCGCCAGCGACTCAGGACCGTTGATCAGCAGGCAGAACGCATCGCCAATACGCTGTAACAGGATGCGGATATCCGTCTCGGCGGGATGTTCGAAAAACAGCTGCGGCATCTGGCTCTCGCAGACATTCCGGATGGCCGCGGCATACAGGGTGTCCTTGTCAGTGAAATGGCTGTAGACGGTGAGCTTGGAGACTTCAGCTTCCCCCGCGATGGCCTCCATGCTGGTGCCCTCGTACCCATTGCGCAGGAACAAGGCCTGGGCCGCATGCAGGATGGCTTGACGCTTGGCCGGGTCTTTCGGACGGCCGGGACCGCTGGGGCGTAATTTTTTTTCAGACATGTCTTTAAATACTGGACTGGCGGGTTTGGTATTAATACTATACCTGTCAGTTCAATTATTCCAACTCTGTGACAGGTCGCCGCCCATGTCCCGCCATGCCCTACTCGGCTTTATCGTTCTCGTCCTCACCAGCGCCCTGAGCGGCTGCCGTGAGCCTGAAATCGTCGAAACGCCACCCCGCCCGGCGGTCGTGGTACACCCCCAACCGGCCGAGGCGCAGGTGCAGAGTTATCCCGGTGAAGTACGGGCGCGCTTCGAGCCGGAGCTGGCATTCCGTATCGGGGGCAAGGTCACCAAGCGCATGGTGGATGCGGGTGATCGGGTCCGTAAGGATCAACCGCTGGCCGAACTCGATCCCGAGGACGTGCGCCTGCAGCTGGAAGCCGCGCGGGCGCAGGTGGCAGCCGCCGAGGCCAATGTGCACTTGGCCAGGACCGAGCGCGACCGCTATCGCACGCTGCTGGATCGCCAGATGATCAGCTCTTCGCAATATGATAATGCCGACAATACCTATCGCTCGGCCGCAGCGCGGCTAAAGCAGGCCCGGGCCGAGTTCGATGTGGCGGATAACCAAGCCACCTACAGTGTGCTGCGGGCGCCACAGGATGGCGTTATCGCCCAGCGCGCGGTCGAGGTCGGGCAGGTGGTTGCCGCCGGTCAGCAGGTTTTCGTGCTGGCGGCCGATGGTGAGCGCGAGGCGCTGATCAGCCTGCCGGAAAGCAGCATTGGCCATATCGCCATTGGCCAGGCGGTGGACGTACAACTGTGGTCCCGCCCCGAGGACCGTTTTGCCGGCACCATCCGCGAGCTGTCGCCGGCCGCCGATCCGCTGACCCGCACCTTTGCGGCCCGGGTCAGCTTCAACGCCGATGCGCAGCGAGTCGAGGTCGGTCAGAGCGCCCGCGTCTTTATCCGCCAGTCCGATCAGGTGCCGCTGGCAGTCCCCCTGTCTGCGGTGAGCGCGGAGCAAGGTGAGAGCTTTGTCTGGGTGGTCGATCCGCAAACCCATGCGGTGGTTCGTACGCCGGTGCGTATGGGCAACTATGGTCAGGAGCACGCGACCATTCTCGATGGGCTGCAGGCTGATGATTGGGTCATCGCTGCCGGGGTGCATATGCTGGTCGAGGGCCAGCAGGTGCAGCCGGTGGATCGGCAGAATCGCAGCGTGACACTCGCCGGAGAATAGACATGTCATTCAATCTTTCCGCCTGGGCACTGCGCAACCGCCAGATTGTTCTGTATTTCATGCTGGTGCTGTCGGTGGCCGGGTTCCTGTCCTACGGTGAGCTGGGCCAGAGCGAGGACCCGCCCTTCACCTTCAAGGCCATGGTGGTACGCACCAATTGGCCAGGGGCGACGGCCGAGGAAGTGGCGCGCCAGGTCTCCGACCGGATCGAACAGAAGGCCATGGAAACCGGTGCCTACCAGCAGGTGGTGTCCTATTCCCGGCCCGGCGAATCGACCCTTACCTTCGTCGCGCTGGATACGCTCGACTCCAAGGAAATCCCCGAACTCTGGTATCAACTGCGGAAGAAAATCGGCGACATTCGCCACACCCTGCCACCGGATGTCGTCGGCCCCTTCTTCAATGATGAGTTCGGCACGACATTCGGCAATATCTATGCACTGACCGGTGACGGTTTCGATTACGCCCTGCTCAAGGATTATGCCGAACGCCTGCAATTGCAGCTGCAGCGGGTCAGGGATGTGGGCAAGGTGGAGCTGATCGGCGTTCAGAACGAGAAGATCTGGATCGAGCTGTCCAACCTCAAGCTGGCGACTCTGGGCCTGCCGCTGGCCGCTGTGCAGCAGGCGCTGGAAGAACAGAACACCTTGCACGAGGCGGGCTTCTTCGAGACTGCCGATGAGCGGGTGCGCCTGCGGGTATCCGGACAGTTCGAGACGGTCGAGCAGATCCGCCAGTTTCCCATTCGCATCGGTGACCGCACCTTCCGGATCGATGACATTGCCGACGTGCACCGGGGGTTCAATGACCCCATGGCACCACGCATGCGCTACATGGAGCAGGACGCGCTGGGCCTGGCGGTCTCGATGAAGCCCGGTGGCGACATCCTGGCGCTGGGCAAGACCCTGGAAACCGAATTCGAACGCATGCGCCAGACGCTGCCCGTCGGCCTGCAATTGCACAAGGTATCCGATCAGCCAGAGGCCGTGCGCGAGAGCGTCGGCGAGTTCGTCAAGGTGTTAGCCGAAGCGGTCATCATCGTGTTGCTGGTGAGCTTCTTCTCCCTCGGTCTGCGCACCGGCCTGGTGGTCGCGCTATCGATTCCGCTGGTGCTGGCGATGACCTTCACGGTGATGAACTACTTCAACATCGGCCTGCACAAGATTTCCCTGGGCGCCCTGGTTCTGGCGCTGGGCCTGATGGTGGACGATGCCATCATCGCGGCGGAGATGATGGTGATCAAGATGGAGCAGGGTTTCGATCGCCTCAAGGCGGCCAGCTTCGCCTGGACCAGCACGGCGTTCCCGATGCTCACCGGCACGCTGATCACCGCTGCGGGCTTTCTGCCCATTGCCACCGCTGCTTCGGGGACCGGTGAATATACTCGGGCGATCTTCCAGGTGGTGACTATCGCGTTGCTGGTTTCCTGGATCGCTGCGGTCATCTTCGTGCCCTACCTGGGGTACAACCTGCTGCCCGACATGGCAAAACTGCATGCCAAGAAACACGGCGGCAGCCCAGACGGCCATGACCCCTACGCCACCCGCTTCTACCAACGGGTCCGCAGCACGGTGCAGTGGTGCGTGGTCCACCGCTGGCTGGTGATCGGTGTGACCCTGGGGCTGTTCATCGGCTCGATACTGCTGTTCCGCCTGGTACCGCAGCAGTTCTTCCCGCCCTCGGCGCGCACCGAACTGATGGTTGATCTCACCCTGGCCGAGGGGGCATCGCTCAAGGCCACCCAGGCCCAGGCCGAGCGCCTGGAAGAGCACCTGCGCGAACATCCCGGCATCGACAACTTCGTGGCCTATGTCGGTACCGGCTCGCCGCGCTTCTATCTGCCGCTGGATCAGCAATTGCCGGCGACCAACTTTACCCAGTTCGTCATCAAGACCCACTCGATCGCAGACCGCGAGCAGTTGCGCAGCTGGCTGATGACGTTGCTGGATCAGGAGTTTCCCGAAGTGCGAGCGCGCGTCTCTCGCCTGGAGAACGGCCCGCCGGTGGGTTATCCGATCCAGTTCCGCATATCCGGTGAACACATCGACGAAGTGCGGCGCATCGCCCGAGAGGTCGCTGCCAAGGTGCGGGCGAATCCGGGGGTGGCCAACGTCCATCTCAACTGGGAGGCACCCAGCAAAGTGGTGCTGCTGCAGATCGATCAGGAACGCGCCCGGGCGCTGGGCCTGAGCACCAGCGACGTCTCGGGCTTTCTCTCCAGCCAGTTGACAGGTACCACCGTGAGCCTGTTCCGCGAGGGGGACGAGCTGATCGAGATTGCCCTGCGCGGCACCGTTCAGGAACGCGAGGCGCTACAGCACCTGCCCAGCCTGGCGATTCCCACCGGCGATGGACGCAGCGTAGCGCTGGAGCAGGTGGCGACCCTGGAATACGGCTTCGAGGAAGGTGTCATCTGGCGACGCGATCGCCTGCCGACGGTGACCGTAAGGGGCGACATCCATGGCAGCGAACAGCCGGCCACCCTGGTACAGCAGATCATGCCCAGCCTCGACCCGATCCGAGCCGAATTGCCGGCCGGATACCGCTTCGCAGTGGGCGGTACCGTAGAAGACTCGCAGCGGGGGCAGAAGTCGATCATCGCGGGCATACCGCTGTTTCTGCTGGTGGTGATGACCCTGCTGATGTTGCAACTGCGCAGTATCTCGCGCTCGGTCATGGTGTTCCTCACCGCACCACTGGGGCTGATCGGTGTGACGCTGTTCCTGCTGGCCTTCCGCGAACCTTTCGGCTTCGTCGCCATGCTCGGCACCATTGCCCTGTCCGGCATGATCATGCGCAACTCGGTCATCCTGGTCGATCAGATCGAGCAGGATATCGCCGCCGGGCATGACCGCTGGCATGCCGTCATCGATGCCACAGTACGCCGCTTCAGGCCCATCGTATTGACCGCGCTGGCGGCCATCCTGGCGATGATTCCGCTGTCGCGCAGCGAGTTTTTCGGGCCGATGGCAGTGGCCATCATGGGTGGTCTGACCGTGGCCACGGCGCTGACGCTGCTGTTTCTGCCCGCGCTGTATGCCGCCTGGTTCCGGGTGCGCGAAACCGAAGGGCAGAACTGATGTCCCCGGCCCGCCTTTGTTGTCACTTTCGGCGAATTTGACTACACGGGGCGGGATTAGAGCGACGCAGGAAGCCGAGGCCGAGACCCGAATTTGCGGTCCGGCCCCGGTGTCGCCGATGGATCCTTCGCCTTGGCGAAGGACGACGGGTTCCGGCTATACGCTCGAATACCGCGTGGTAAAGCGCTCCGTGAGTGAAAGGTTAGGAGTTTTTGTTTAGATAAGAACCATACTTGTTTGCATTGCGCCATTCTCAAGTATTGCTGGCATCCCCTTAACGCTTCCCCGTTGTACTGCCAGGAAGCCTCGCAGGAGTGCCACGGTTGACTGCCACCTTCAAATCCATCGATACAGCTACCCATGCCCGGCTGGTTGCCGATATTCGCAGGCAGGGCTTCGCCTGCATCCCCGACTACCTCAATGCCGAGCACCTGGCCCGCCTGCGCAGCGAGCTGTCGACCCAGGCAGTGCAGCACCATGGCAACTATTTCGCCTACCATGGCGGCTCGGCGGTCGAACGCAGCCTGCTGGGTCTGCTGGCCGAATCCACCGAGTTCTGCGCGCTGCTCGACTCCATCCATCGCCTGAGCTGCGCCCGGCCCGCCCATGATCCGGTAATCCGTCAGGTGCTGCGCTGCGTGCAAGGCCAGACCGGCCGACGCGAGTCCAATGCCTTCCATTACGATGCGACTCTGGTCACCGCCCTGGTGCCCATCGAGATTCCTCAGGACGCGGAACAATGTGGCGATCTGCTGATGTTTCCCAATATCCGGCCGGTGCGCTCCAATGCCGCGTTCAACCTGCTGGAGAAGGCGCTGCTGCAGAATCGCCTGAGCCGCGCACTGCTGGTCATTGCCATCCATCATGGCTGGGCCAGGCCGCTGCGATTGCTACTGCAACCAGGCAATCTCTATTTGTTCTGGGGCTACCGCACCCTGCATGCCAATGAGCCCTGCAGCCCCACACACCGCCGGGCCACGGCACTGTTCCATTACGGCGACCCCCACGCCGGCTGCCTGCTGACCCGCATGACCCTGAAACTGACCGAGCGGCGCGCCCGCCGGCGCAGCCGCCCGCCCCTGGGCAACCTCTAGCGACTGGCTGCCTGCAGTCGGGCGCCGCGCCGCTCGACCTGCTGGCCGATAGCGAATTCCGCGCCTGGCGAGCGGACCACCCGCTCCGCGCCATTGGCATCGCGCACTGCATAGGCCCTTTCTTCCAGGCCGCTGGCGGTCTGCAGACCCTGACCGACGAACAGCCCGACGCCAGCGCCCACCAGCGCACCCAGCGGGCCACCGGCGGCGCCGCCGAGCATGAGGCCGGTACTCACTCCCAGGGCGCCGCCGGCGGTGGTATCTGTGGTCTCGGCGACGACCTCGTCGGCCAGGGCAAGATGGCCGGCGGTGGTCAGCGCCAGGGTCAGTGCGAGGGTGATGATGGATTTCATAGGATTCTCCTGTGGGATGTAAAAGCTCCCGGTTCACCTATCACAAAGCGTGCCACCGCCGGAATTGACCGAAATCAAGGATTTGCCGGCCGCGAGTGGTCATATTCACAACCGTGTTTCTGGTAATGAAAACCCAAGCGTTGTGGATAGGACATGACTCCCAGCCCCGTGCTCACCACCCTTCTCCCGCTGCTGGATGATCTCAGTCGGGATCTGCCCCAGGCCGAACACTACCGGCGCCTGCTGCTGGCGCTGCGCGCCTGTCTGCCGTGCGATGCGCTGGCGCTGTTGCGTCTGGACGGTGATCTGCTAGTGCCGGTGGCAGTGCTGGGACTGAGTCCGGACACCCTGGGCCGCCGCTTCCGGGTGAGCGAGCATCCGCGGCTGGCGCAGGTTCTGGGCAGCCGGGGTGCCATCCGCTTTGCCGCTGACTGCGACCTGCCAGATCCCTATGACGGTCTGGTCGAAGGGACACCGGGGCGCCTGCAGGTCCATGACTGCCTGGGTTGCCCGCTGACCATTGATGACCGCCCCTGGGGTCTGCTCAGCCTGGATTCGCTGGACCCAGCCCGCTTTGGCCATATCGATCTTCCCAGCCTGGAAGCATTCACCCGCCTGGCGGCAGCCACGGTCAAGGCGTGCGAGCGTATGAACAGGCTGACGCGTCAGGCCGAGGATGGGCGAAAGCTCGCGGAAACCTGGCGCCAGGTCGCCAGCTGCGCTACTTCCCGAGAGCTGATCGGTGCCAGCCAGGCCCACCGGCATCTGCTGAAAGAAATCGATCTTGTAGCCAGAAGTGATCTTTCGGTATTGATCAGCGGCGAAACGGGCGTGGGCAAGGAGCTGGTCGCCCAGGCGGTCCATCAGCGATCCGAGCGCCGCAACAAGCCGTTGATCAGCCTCAACTGCGCCGCGCTGCCCGAGTCGCTGGTCGAGAGTGAGCTATTCGGTCATGTGCGCGGCGCATTCTCCGGCGCCACCGGCACCCGCGGTGGCAAGTTCGAGCTGGCCGATGGCGGCACACTGTTTCTCGATGAGGTCGGCGAACTGCCGCTGAGCGTGCAGGCCAAGCTGCTGCGGGTACTGCAGAACGGCCAGTTGCAGCGTCTGGGGTCGGATCAGCAACTGCACGTGGACGTGCGCATCATCGCCGCCACCAACCGGGATCTGGCAGAGGAAGTGCGCGCCGGGCGTTTTCGCGCCGACCTGTACCACCGTCTCGGCGCCTATCCATTGCGTGTGCCCGCGCTGCGTGAGCGCGACGGCGATGTGCTGTTGCTGGCCGGCTACTTTCTGGAACAGGGCCGCACCCGGCTCCAGGCTCCCGGGCTGGGGTTGAGCCAGGCGGCTCGCGACGCCCTGCTGGCCTATGACTGGCCGGGCAATGTGCGCGAGCTGGAGCACCTGGTCAGTCGGGCCATTCTCCGAGCCCGGGCCAGGGGCGCGGGCGCGCCGTTACCGCTGCAGCTGTCTGCGGCGGATCTGGATCTGGCCGCAGTTGTCGCTCCCGCCAGCGTCGCCGCGCAGATCGCCAATGCACAGTTGCCGCATTACGGGCTGCGCCAGGCGGTAGACGCCTATCAGCGCCAGCTCATCGAAACCGTACTGACCCACAATCACGGCAACCTGTCGGCGACTGCCCGTGCCCTGCAGATCGATCGCGGCAATCTGCACCGGCTGGTCCGGCGGCTCGGGCTGGTAGTCACAGGCAGACCCGATCGCCGCGCTGGCTCCGGAAGTGATAGCGATACTCATCAGAAAATTGCCCCGTATTTGACAGGATGTTGATACTGATCAAGTCTTCTTTAACTGGGGGTTATTAGAATGAAAATACTCTTGATATGGAAAGAACTGCTATGAAGTTGTCGATAGTTGCCGCGGTTCTCAGCAGATGGATGCTGGCCATCGGCCTGTTGTTCGCGACCCTGTCACTGGCACCCGTGTTGGCCGCCGATCAATCCCTCATCGATCAACGGATCGAACAGTTCTTCCCCCAGGCGACCGTCATTTCCGAACCGGAAGGCGACTACGGGGTGCGCACGCTCAGCGATGCCGTCGGCACGGTGTACGGTTACGCCTTCGAAAGCATCAACGTGCTCAACATTCCTGCCTATTCCGGCAAGCCGATCAATATGCTGGTGCTGATGGACACCGACGGGGTAATTCAGGACGCCTACGTGCTGGAACACCACGAACCTATCCTGCTGATCGGTATTCCCGAGCAGAAACTGCATGATTTCACTGCCCTGTATGCCGGCGTCAAGGCGGACCAGCGGGTGGTGGTTGGCCGCTCCAGGGATGAGAACGCCATTACCGTCGATGCCGTGTCCGGCGCGACGGTGACGGTGATGGTGGTCAACGAGATCGTCATGCGCGCGGCGCATGACGTGGCCGCATCGCTGGGCCTGGTCAAGGGCAATCTCACCGCCCGCGGCAAGCCGGCGACCGTCCGTGAGGATGTCTACCAGGAGGCCAGCTGGCCTGAGCTGACCGGCGACGGCTCGATCCGCCGACTGCTGTTGAGCAACGCGGATATCAACCGCGCCTTCCAGGGCACTGAAGCCGAGGGTGTCGACGAGGCTCCGGCGGAACGCAGCGAGGAAACCTTCATTGATCTGTATACCACCTGGCTGAACGCGCCGACCATCGGCCGCGCCGTGCTGGGCGACAACCAGTATCGTTTCCTGATGGACGATCTCAAGCCCGGCGAACATGCCTTCGCGGTGCTGGGCAGCGGCCAGTATTCGTTCAAGGGCTCGGGCTATGTGCGCGGCGGCATCTTCGACCGGGTACAGATTCGTCAGTTCGGCAACATCCACAGCTTCCGCGACCTGGACCATATCCGCCTGTATGACGTGATGGCCGAGGGCGCCCCGCCATTCCAGGAAATGGCCATCTTCATCCTCCGTGAAGATGCCGGCTTCGATCCCGGCACGCCCTGGACCCTGGAGTTGCTGGTCCGCCGCCAGACCGGCCCGGTGGACAGTATCTTCGTCAGCTTCGAGCTGCCCTATGAAACGCCCGAGCACTACATCGAACGCCCGGTACCCACGCCCGAGGAGCTGCGTGCCATCGAGGAGGCCAATCGGCCGGTGTGGGTCAACATCTGGTATCAGAAAAGCTTCCAGGTCGGGGTGGTCCTGGCCGCCCTGCTGCTGTTGACGGTGATCCTGTTCTTCCAGGACAACTTCGCCCGGCATCCGAACTTCCTGCGCTGGCTGCGTCATGGCTACCTGACCTTCACCGTGGTGTTCATCGGCTGGTACGCCCTGGGCCAGCTGTCGATCGTCAACGTGTTGACCTTCGTCCATGCGCTGGTAACCGAGTTCCGTTGGGAGCTGTTCCTCAGCGACCCGGTCATCTTCATCATCTGGACCTTCACCGCTGCCAGTATCCTGCTCTGGGGTCGCGGGGTGTTCTGCGGCTGGCTGTGCCCCTTCGGTGCATTGCAGGAGCTGATCAACGAGATCGCCCGCAAGCTGAAGATTCCCCAGTACGAACTGCCCTTCGCGGTGCATGAGCGGCTGTGGGCGATCAAGTACATCATCCTGCTGGTGCTGTTCGGCATTTCCCTGGAATCCATGGCGCTGGCCGAGAAGGCCGCCGAGGTGGAGCCATTCAAGACCGCTATTACCCTGAAGTTCGATCGCCAGTGGTGGTTCGTGCTGTACGCGGTGATCCTGCTGGTGGTGAACATCTTCACCCGCAAGGTGTTCTGCCGCTACATCTGCCCGCTCGGCGCGGCCCTCTCGGTCACCAGCCGCGTGCGCCTGTTCGACTGGCTCAAGCGCCGCAAGGAATGTGGCAACCCCTGCCAGCTGTGCGCCAAGGAATGCGAGATCCAGGCGATTCACCCCGATGGGCACATCAATCACAACGAGTGCCATTACTGCCTCGATTGCCAGATGACCTATCACAACGAGAACAAGTGTCCTCCGCTGATCCTCAAGAACAAGCGCAAGACACGTGGAAAGAAGGCGCCGGACGAGCAGTTGATTCCGGTGGTGCAAGTAGTCGAACCCTGACCCGCAAGGTCAATGAAGATGGCCCAATAAGGAGCTGAACATGAGCGACAACCCCAACAACCTTCCGGCCAACCCGGAATCCAAAGGACTGAGCCGGCGCGGCTTTCTCGGCGCCAGCGCGATGACCGGGGCGGCGGTAGCGGCCACTGCCTTCGGCGGGGCGGTGATGAGCCGCGAAACCTGGGCCCAAGCGGTCAGCGACGCCCAGAAAAAGGCGCAGGCGAAAATTCATGTCGGGCCCGGCGAGCTGGATACCTATTACGGTTTCTGGTCCGGCGGCCACCAGGGTGAAGTGCGGGTCTTCGGTGTGCCCTCCATGCGCGAGCTGATGCGTATCCCGGTATTCAACGTCGATTCCGCCACCGGCTGGGGTCTGACCAACGAGAGCCGTGCCATATTGGGCGACAGCGCGAAGTTCCTCAATGGCGACTGCCACCACCCGCACCTGTCCATGACCGATGGCAAGTACGACGGCAAATACCTGTTCATCAACGACAAGGCCAACAGCCGTGTGGCGCGTATCCGTCTGGACATCATGAAAACGGACAAGATCACCACCGTGCCCAACGTGCAGGCCATCCACGGTCTGCGCCTGCAGAAGGTGCCGCACACCAAGTACGTGTTCTGCAACGCCGAGTTCATCATCCCGCATCCGAACGATGGCAAGAATTTCGCCATGGATGACGAGAACAGCTACACCATGTACAACGCGATCGACGCGGAAACCATGGAAGTGGCCTGGCAGGTCATCGTCGATGGCAACCTCGACAATACCGACGCCGATTACACCGGTCGTTTCGCCGCCTCCACCTGCTACAACTCGGAAAAGGCGCTGGATCTGGGCGGCACCATGCGCAATGAGCGCGACTGGGTGGTGGTATTCGACGTGGAGGCCATCGAAGCTGAACTGAAGGCCGGCAACTTCATCACCTTGGGCGACTCCGAGGTGCCGGTGCTCGACGGCCGCAAGAAGGATGGCCAGGACAGCAAGGTCACTCGCTACATTCCAGTACCGAAGAACCCCCACGGCCTGAATACCTCTCCTGACGGCAAGTACTTCATCGCCGCCGGCAAGCTGTCGCCCACCGCCTCGATCATTGCCATCGACAAGCTGCCTGACCTGTTTGCCAACAAGTTCGAAGATCCGCGCGAGGTCATTGTCGGTGAGCCCGAACTGGGTCTGGGGCCGCTGCACACGACCTTCGACGGCCGCGGCAACGGCTACACCACCCTGTTCATCGACAGCCAGGTGGTCAAGTGGAATATCGAAGAAGCGATCCAGGCCTACAATGGTGAAAGCGTCAATTACATCAAGCAGAAGCTGGATGTGCATTATCAGCCGGGCCATACCCACGCATCACTGACCGAAACCTCCGAAGCCGATGGCCAGTGGCTGGTGGTCCTGAGCAAGTTCTCCAAGGACCGCTTCCTGCCAACGGGCCCGCTGCATCCCGAAAACGACCAGCTGATCGACATCTCCGGTGAGGAAATGATCCTGGTGCACGACGGCCCCACCTTCGCCGAACCGCACGACTGCATCATGGCGCGCCGCGATCAGATCCGCACTAAGAAGATCTGGGACCGCAACGACCCCTTCTTCGCCGATACCGTGAAGATGGCCGAGGCCGATGGCATCAACCTGACCAGCGACAGCAAGATCATCCGCGACGGCAACAAGGTCCGGGTGTACATGGTGTCGATGGCACCGTCCTTCGGTATCAACGAGTTCACCGTCAAGCAGGGCGACGAAGTCACCGTGATCATCACCAACATTGACCAGATCGAGGACGTATCCCACGGCTTCGTCATGGTCAACCATGGTGTGAGCATGGAGATCAGCCCGCAACAGACCTCGTCGATTACCTTCACCGCCGACCAGGCCGGGGTGTATTGGTACTACTGCAGCTGGTTCTGCCATGCCCTGCACATGGAAATGTGTGGTCGCATGCTGGTCGAACCGGCGTGATGCGTTGCCCGGCGCCTCCATCGACGCTCCGGGCATCAGCATAAAGCGGTTGTAGGAGCGGTCTTGACCGCGAAGCCTTTCGTCAGGCCCGTTCGCGGCCAAGGCCGCTCCCACATAAGCCCGGCCCGGAAAAAGCAAGATCCGCCTAAGGGCGCGCATTCCAAGCGGCATAAGGAAACAGCATTGTTCGAGCATCAGGCCATACGCTGGCGCCTCCCGGCATTCATATTGTTGTGCGGCCTCGGCACGACGGTACGTGCCGCCCCTCAACCCTTATCTGCCCTGCCACTTCAACCCGCCGCCGATGGCTGGGTGCTCCCCGCAGGAGACCATGTCGGCCCGTTCGTCATCGACCAGCCCATCACCCTGCGCTGTGCGGAGGGCGCGGTGCTCCAGTCGGCAGGCCAGGGCAACGTCCTGACCATCAGCGCGAGCGATGTCACCATCGAGAATTGCGATTTGCGCAACTGGGGACACAACCTGACCGACATGAACGCGGCCATCTTCGTCGAACAGACGGCCAAGGACGTGGTATTGCGCAACAACCATCTGCGCGGACCGGGGTTCGGTATCTGGTCGGATAGCACGCGCAATCTGCGGGTCGAGCGCAATCTGGTCGAGGGCGATCCCGAGCTCCGCTCCCAGGATCGTGGCAACGGTATCCACCTGATCAATACCAACGAGGCCACTGTTATCGACAATCGCGTGTTGAACACCCGCGACGGCATCTACCTGGGCAACTCGAACAACAACCTTATTCAGGGCAACCTGATGGAGGACCTGCGCTTCGGCATCCATTACATGTTCTCCCAAAGCAACCGGGTGATCGACAACACCACCCGCCGCACCCGCACTGGCTACGCGCTGATGCAGAGCCGCATGCTGACGGTCGAGAACAACCGCTCCGAGGATGACCGCAACTACGGCATCCTGATGAATTTCATCACCTATTCCACAATCAGCAATAACTTCGTGTCCAACGTCCAGCGTGGCCAGACCGGCGACGACAGCATGATCAAGGGCGGCGAAGGCAAGGCGCTGTTCATCTACAACTCGCTGTTCAACACCATCCACAACAACCACTTCGAACGCAGCAACCTGGGCATCCACCTCACCGCCGGATCGGAGAACAACAAGATCAGCAGCAATGCCTTCGTCGGTAACGAACAGCAGGTCAAATACGTCGCCACCCGCACCCAGGAATGGTCGGTCGAGGGCCGCGGCAACTACTGGAGCGATTACCTGGGCTGGGATCGCAACGAGGACGGCCTGGGCGACGTCCCCTATGAGCCCAACGACAACGTCGACCGCCTGCTGTGGATGTACCCGCAGGTGCGGCTGCTGATGAACAGCCCGGCCATTCAGTTGCTGCGCTGGGTACAGCGGGCCTTCCCGGTCATCAAGATGCAGGGCGTGCAGGACAGTCATCCGCTGATGCAGTTGCCCACCACCCATCTGACTCAACGAACACAGGAATCCCCTTGATGAATGCGGTTGAAATTCGCGGCGTCAGCAAACGTTACGGCAAGGTGACCGCGCTGCGCCAATTGGATCTGCAACTGGCGCCGGGCGAAGTGCTGGGCCTGTTCGGGCACAATGGCGCCGGCAAAACCACCACCATGAAACTCATCCTCGGCCTGCTTACGCCCACCGAGGGGCAGGTGCAGGTACTGGGCGGCACGCCGAACACCCCGGACATCCGCCGCCAGCTTGGTTATCTGCCGGAGAACGTGATGTTCTACCCGCAGCTGACCGGCCGCGAGACCCTGCATCACTTCGCCCGCATCAAGGGCGCCGCCGGCCAGCAGGCCGATGATCTGCTGGAACAGGTCGGGCTGGCCCATGCCGTCGACCGACGGGTCAAGACCTATTCCAAGGGAATGCGCCAGCGTCTGGGACTGGCCCAGGCACTGCTCGGCAACCCGCAGCTGCTGCTGCTCGATGAACCCACCGTGGGGCTGGACCCGATCGCCACCCAGGATCTGTACATCCTCATCGATACCCTGCGCCAGCAAGGCACCAGCGTGGTGCTCTGCTCCCACGTGCTGCCAGGGGTGGAAGCCCACATCAACCGCGCTGCCATCCTTGCCGGTGGTCAGCTGGAAGCCAGCGGCACCCTGACCAGCCTGCGCAGCGAAGCCGGTCTGCCGTCACGTATTCGCGCCAGCGGCCTGCAGCATCGGGAGCAATTACTGCAGAGCCTGGGCGCAGAGGGCCAGACCCCACGGCCGCTGGGCAGCGACAGTATCGAGCTGGTCGGCAGCAGCAGCGGCAAGATCGCCCTGCTGCGCCAATTGCTGGAGCAGGACCAGCCCAGCGATATCGAGATCATCCAACCCTCGCTGGAGGATCTGTACCGTTACTACACCGACCGTGCAAAGCAGGCGCAGGCCGCGGAGGGCAAGGCATGAATCAGATCTGGAATATTGCCCGCAAGGAACTGAGCGACGGTCTGCGCAACCGCTGGTTGCTGGCGATCAGCCTGCTGTTTGCGGCGCTGGCGGTGGGCATCGCCTGGCTCGGCGCGGCGGCCTCGGGGCAGTTGGGCTTTACCTCGATCCCGGCGACCATCGCCAGCCTGGCCAGCCTGGCGACCTTTCTGATGCCGCTAATCGCCCTGCTGTTGGCCTATGACGCCATCGTCGGCGAGGACGAGGGCGGCACCCTGATGTTGCTGATGACCTACCCCATCGGCCGCGGCCAGATCCTGCTCGGCAAGTTCGTCGGCCACGGCCTGATCCTGGCGCTGGCGGTGCTGATCGGTTTCGGTTGCGCGGCGGTGGCCATCGCCCTGCTGGTCGAGGATATCGAGGTCGGCCTGCTGGTCTGGGCATTCGGCCGCTTCATGCTGTCCTCGACTCTGCTGGGTTGGGCCTTCCTGGCGCTGGCCTATCTGCTGAGCAGCATGGTCAGTGAGAAATCCAGCGCCGCCGGCATGGCCCTGGGCGTGTGGTTTCTGTTTGTGCTGGTGTTCGATCTGGCGCTGCTGGCACTGCTGGTATTCAGCGAAGGCGAGTTCAATCCCGACCTGCTGCCCTGGCTGTTGCTGCTCAACCCGACTGACATCTACCGGCTAATCAACCTGTCCGGCTTCGACGGCGCCAATGCCATCGGCGTACTGTCGCTGGGCGAGGACCTGCCCATCGGTGGCGCCCTGCTCTGGCTGTGCCTGCTGGCATGGGCCGGCCTGGCGCTGCTATTGGCCTATATTGCATTTCGGCGCCGTGCCGCCTGATCAGAAAACCAGAATAGGAAAACTGTCATGAACATGAGTTACAAATCTGGCCTACGCACCGCTCTGCTGATGCTGTTCGCGCTCACCCTCACCGCCTGCGGTGAACAGGAGGAGGCGCCGGTGAAGCTGGACCCGGTCGCCTTTCACGAGGCCGATGAGTGCCACGTGTGCGGGATGATCATCGCGGACTTCCCCGGCCCCAAAGGCCAGGCAGTGGAGCGCAATGAGGTGAAGAAATTCTGCTCCACTGCGGAAATGCTGAGCTGGTGGCTGCAACCGGAGAACCGCATTCTGGATGCCCGACTCTATGTGCATGACATGGGCCAGAGTCAGTGGGATCAGCCCGACGACGGCCATCTGATCGACGCCCGGAAAGCCTGGTACGTATCCGGCACGCCACTGAAGGGCGCCATGGGTGCGTCCCTCGCGTCCTTCGCCGACCAGGCTGCCGCCGAGGCATTGGCCGCGGAGCACAACGGTACGGTGCTGCACTTCGACGAGATCGACCAGGAATTTCTGCAGCAGGCTGCAGCGGCGCAGCACGGTGACATGCACGACATGATACAGCAGGGCGATATGCACGATATGGGCGACATGATGCAGGGCGACCTGCAGTGACCAACCAAGACAACCACGCCGGCCATCGTGGCCGGCCAACACGGTAAGGGAGTAACTCGAGATGATGGGCATCAGTATCTGGCAACTTCTGATCATTCTGCTGATCGTGGTCACGCTGTTCGGCACCAAGCGCCTGCGCGGACTGGGTAACGACGTCGGTAGCGCCATCAGCGGCTTCCGCAAGGCGGTCAACGACGGCGAAAACAGTCCCCAGGCACTGGAGGCGGAAAAGCTCAAGAGCCAGCAATAATGGCTACCAGCGAGCCGCGACAAATTGCCACTATGGCTCATGTCATGGTTACCTCGGCCGATATAGCAGGAAAGGAATCGATCGGCAGAGGTGACCATGTGGTGGCGCAGCAAGAACGACGAAGTACAGGCTCTGCAACAGGACAAGCAACGGCTGGAAGCCGAAGTGGCCAGACAGGCCTGCCATATCGCCCAACTGGAACGGCAACTGGCCGAGCGCGAGCAGGGTGATCAGCGCCAGCTGCGCTACTACCGCCACGTCTCCGGCAACCTTATCCGCTTCAGCACCTCGGTCACCCACCTCGGCGACTCCTTCGAATATCTGGCCGGTCAGCTCAATCGCGACCGCGAGCATGCCGCCCAGGTAGCCAGCGCCGCGCTGAGCAACCAGCAGCGCTTCGATGAGCTGCGCCACAAGGCGACCGCCATGGAAAGCGGGCTGATCGGCGCCTCGAACCAGGTCGAGACGCTGTCCGAACACTCCGCGGAGATCAACGGCATCGTCGATCTCATCGGCGGCATCGCCAGCCAGACCAATCTGCTCGCCCTCAACGCCGCCATCGAAGCCGCCCGCGCCGGTGACGCCGGGCGCGGTTTTGCTGTGGTGGCCAGCGAGATCCGCCACTTGGCTGAGCGCACTGCCCAGGCTACCAGCGACATCGTCGCCCGGATCGATGAGCTGCAGCACATCACCGGCGCGGTGCAGCAGTACATCCAGTCCCAGGGCGCGCTGGCCGAGGACTTCAGCCGCACCACCCAAGATGCCGTGGCCGGCATGGACGTGTTGCACGGTCTGGCTGGGGAAATGCAACGCGGCATCGAGACCTCGGCCTTCCGCGCCGGGGTTGAACTGGCCAACCTGGATGAGCTGTCACTCAAGTTCGTGGTCTACAACCACCTGCTGGGCCAGCGCGGCGCGCCCTTGCCGGCTCTGCCCAGCGAGCGCGAATGCCGCTTCGGCAGGTGGTACTACGGCGACGGCAGCCAGAGCATCCAGCAATTCCAGCACTTCCGGGAGATCGAACGGCCGCATACCGCGGTACACAGCGAGGGGCTCGCGGCCATGCGCTGTTTCAACGAGGGCTCGCTGGAGACTGCCGTGCAGCATCTCGGCGAGATGGAAGAAGCCAACCTGGCCGTGATGCGCATCGTCGCGGAGGTGGTGACGGCCTTCGAACAGCGCCAGGCTGCCGTCTGAGCGGGCCACCGCGACAATAAAAGTCCGAATCTTTGCCCTCCCTGCCCGTCCAACAGGTACAGGATCACCAGTGGAGAAACAGAGATGAACGACACGCAGAATTACGTCTATCAGAAAGAAGGCTGCCCCTTTGCTGACAAGGCCACCGCACTGCTGGACAAGCATCGAGTACCCTACCGGGTACATGTGTTCGCCGATGCCACCGAGGAGCAACTGTTCAAGGAGGAACAAGGGGTCGATACCACCCCGCAGATCTTCCTCGACAGCCAGCGTATCGGCGGTTACGACGAGCTGGTGGCGCATTTCGGTGAACAGCCGGAGGCGGAGTGATAGAGGCGACCGCGCCAACTATCTCGCCAGTGAACAAACCCGACGAGTGGCCTATTGCCTTTGGGTTTCAGATGATTGATGCTCTCGGGGGTCAGCTTCGCTGAATGCGCCGCATCAGCGACACCTACAGGGAGAACAAGAATATGCTCAGAGCATATCTGGATATGGAGTTCACCAGTCTCGCCAGTCATGCGCGATTGATCAGTCTGGCGCTCGTGACCAACGACGGCCGCGAGCTGTACCTGGAACTGATCGATAACTGGGAAGTGGATGATTGTTCGGGATTTGTCCAGGCCACCGTGCTGCCCAAGCTCGATCTGCAATCCCATGGCCTGACTACCAGCAAGGCGCGCCAGCGCCTGCGCACCTTTCTCGCCGCCATCGCCCCGGTGGAAATCCTTACCGCTTCGCCCCATTGGGATCGGCCTTTGCTGGACTGGCTGCTGGGCCCCGATGGGCTACCCTTGAATGTGCGCATGCGCGCCATTGCCACCGCCTCGATCAGCGGGGATGGCATGCTGGAAGTGCCGCATCATGCGCTGGCGGATGCGCGCCTGTTTGCCGGCCAGGCCGAGCGCGCCTGCATGGCCTGATCATCGCAACCTAAGGTTGCGCGGGCCTGATCGAGAAAGCCGGCCGGCTATCGCGATGGGACCCTCTGCATGACACAGCCATGGCCGCTCCCCTGGGAGCCCAACCCGCAGTACCGCAAACGCGTGGCATATTTCTCCATGGAGTACGCCATCGACCAGCCGCTGAAAATCTACTCAGGCGGGTTGGGATTTCTGGCCGGCTCCCACATGCGCAGCGCCTTCGACCTGCGGCAGAATCTGATCGGCATCGGCATGCTGTGGAAGAATGGCTATTACGATCAGGTCCGTCATGATGACCAAAGCATGCGGGTGCAGTTTCAGAAGAAGTACTACCCGTTCCTGGTCGATACCGGCATTTGCGTCCCGGTCACCGTCAACGGTCATCAGGTCTGGGTCAAGGCGCTGCGGCTGCCGGCCGAGGTCTTCAACACCGCTCCCCTTTATCTGCTGACCACCGATATCCCCGAGAACGACTATCTCGCGCGGACCATTACCCACCGCCTGTACGACACCGAGCCGTCGACCCGCATCGCCCAGAGCATAGTACTGGGGCTGGGCGGCGCTCGGGTGGTGGAGCAGCTCGGGGGCGCTGATGTCTGCCATCTGAATGAGTCCCATGGCCTGCCGCTGGCGTTCCACTTGATGGCGCAGTTGCAGGACAGCCAGGCGGTGCGGCGCCGTATCGTCTTCACCACCCATACTCCAGAGAAGGCTGGGAATCCTGAACACGACCAGGACTTTCTGCAACAGATGGGGTTTTTCGGTGACCTGTCTGCGGCGCAGGTTACCGAGCTGACCGGCATGCGCGGCCCGCGTTTCAGTCATACCCTGGCTGCACTGCGCGTTGCCGGCCGGGCCAACGGTGTTTCCCGTGTGCATGGCCAGGTCGCCAACCGCATGTGGGGTGACGAGCCGGGAATCTGCCCTATCAGCTCGGTGACCAATGCCCAGAATGCGCGGTTCTGGCAGGACCAGGCGTTGCGTCAGGCAGTGGAACTGGACGATGATGCCGCCCTGATTCGCCGCAAACGGGAGCTCAAGCGCCAGCTGTTTCAGGTGGTGGCGGACCAGACCGGCAAACTTTTCGACCCCGAGGTGCTGACCATTGTCTGGGCCAGGCGCTTCGCCGCCTACAAGCGGGCCGATCTGCTGCTGCATGACGTTTACCGCTTCTGCCGATTGATCGAGCAGGAGGACCGTCCAGTGCAGTTGATCTGGGCCGGCAAGCCCTTTCCTTTCGATCAGACCGCCATCGACCTGTTCAATCGGCTGATACGGCTGTCCTACAAGACCGCACGCTGCGCGGTGCTGACCGGTTATGAAATCCAGCTGTCACGGCTGCTGAAACAGGGCGCGGACGTATGGCTGAACACACCCCAGCGGTTGCGCGAAGCATCCGGCACCAGCGGCATGACCGCGGCAATGAATGGCGCGGTGAACTTGTCGATCAGCGATGGCTGGGTGCCTGAATTCGCCCGCGACGGACTCAACTGCCTGCTGATCCCCGATGCCGATCCCACATTGGATGTCGCCGCGCAGGACGCAGCGGACTATTCTCAGTTGATGAACATCATTGAGCATCGGGTCCGGCCGTTGTATTACGACCAGCACGAACACTGGCTGTCACTGGTCAAACAAGGCATGCACGACGTGCTGCCCCGATTCGATTCCGACCGGATGGCAGACGAGTATTATCGGACTATGTATGGGCAATGAGCTCCGGAGGCGAACATGGCAACGGGCTGGGCGCAGGACGGTGCAGTACAGGAGCAGATCGATGACACCATCAAGGACGCGGTCGAGCGGGCACGCAGCAGGTTGCCGGCGGGCGAAAGCCGCAGCCACTGCGAAGAATGCGAGGCGGTCATTCCCGAGGCACGCCGTAAGGCGGTGCCCGGAGTACAGCTGTGTGTGGAATGTCAGGCTGCCCGGGACCGCGAGCTGCAAGAAGCCGGTGGCTACAACCGTCGCGGCAGTAAAGATAGCCAGCTCCGTTGATTGGTGCCCGCCAGAAGGTGTCGCCCGTGAGCCTTGAACAGGGCCGGCCGCTGTTATCACTGACCGGTGGCGAGCCGCTGTTCATGGTGATGAACGCCGGGTCGGGCAAGCATGACAGCACCGAGATCCAGGCCACCATTCAGGCCGCTTGTGAGCGAGCCGGCCGCCGTTGTCAGCTGCTGTTGGTGGATCACGGCAGTGAGCTGCAGCGGGCTGCCGAACGGGCCGTGCACCTGGCGCGGGAACAAGCCGGGGCGGTGGTCGCGGTGGGTGGTGACGGCACCCTGCATGCGGTCTGCCAGGCGGTGGTGGGTCAGCAGGTGCCCTTCGGTGTGCTGCCGCAGGGCACTTTCAACTATTTCGGTCGCGCCCACGGTATTTCCCAGGATCTCGAACAGGCGTTGCAGCAGTTGTTCGATGCGCGCCTGACGCAGGTGAGCCTGGGCGAGCTCAACGGCCGATATTTCCTGGTCAATGCCAGTCTTGGACTATATCCCCGCCTGCTGGAAGACCGCGAAGCCTACAAGCAGCGGTATGGCCGCAGCCGCCTGGTCGCCCTGTGGTCGGCACTGGTCACCCTCGCCCGAGCGCACCGGCAGTTGCAGATCCAGCTGGATTATGCCAACCGGCATCGGCAATTGCGCACACCGACGCTGGTGGTATGCAACAACCCGCTGCAGCTGGAGCATATCGGTATCGATCCGCAGTTGCCGGAGGATGCCGACCACCTGGTCGCTCTGACCTCGCGACCGGTGGGCACCCTGGCGCTGTACGGCCTGTTGTTGCGGGGACTACTGAGCCGCATGGGCGAAGCGGACCAGGTGTCCAGCATCGGTTTCGAGCGGATGACCGTACATCTCGGCCGGCGCCCCCGGCTGGTCAAGGTAGCCATGGATGGGGAGATCTTCCGCATGCGCACGCCGCTGGAATTCAGCATCGCTGCCAAGTCATTGCCGCTGCTGATTCCCCGTACCGCCCCGCCACCGGACCATCCATGAGTAGAATCCTGCATCTCTCGGACCTGCATTTCGGCACCGAAGACCCGGCGGTGGTCCAGGCGCTGCTGCAACTGGCCGAAGAGCATCGTCCGAGTCTGTGCCTGCTCAGCGGCGATATCACCCAGCGCGCGCGGCGCAGCCAGTTCGCTGCCGCCGGCGCCTTCGTCCATCAACTGCCGGCGCCGGTGCTGGCGATACCCGGCAATCATGACTTGCCGCTGTTCAACCTGCCGCTGCGACTGCTGAATCCCTATGGCAACTATCGGAGGGTGTTCGGCGAATCACTTGCGCCAGAGCTGGTGCGGGACGATGTGTTGGTGATTGGCGTCAACAGCACCCGCGCGGCGCGGCACAAGAATGGCGAGGTGTCCGCAGAACAGATCCAGCAGGTAGCGCGGCGGCTGCAGCAGGCCAAGCCGGATCAATTGCGTGTGGTCATGCTGCATCACCCGGTATGCGCGATTCAGTCATCGGATCTGGCCAACCTGCTGATCGGTCGCGAACAGGCGGTACCGGCCTGGGTCGATGCGGGGATGGATCTGCTGCTGGCCGGCCACATTCATCTGCCCTATCGGTTGCCACTGGCCGGCAGCGGTCAGCGCCAGGCCTGGTCGCTCCAGGCCGGCACCGGGGTGTCGCAACGGGTGCGCGGCAGCATTCCCAATTCGGTCAACTTCATCGACTATGGATCGACCAATGGCCAGCGCTGGTGCCAGGTCACGCGCTGGGACTACGCCGTGGAGCAGGCACGCTTTCTGGCGCACGAACGGCAGTCGCTGCCGCTGCACGGCAGCGATTGAGCCTCACACCTCGGCGTTGTGGTAGATGTTCTGCACGTCCTCGACATCATTGAGCATGTCGATGAAACGTTCGAACATCGGCATATCCTCTTCGCTGATCGCTGTCGAGGTCTGCGGCAGGAACTGGATCTCATCCACCTCGAAATCGATCTCGCCCAGAGCCTCAGTCAACGCCTGACGCGCCTTGGCATATTCGGTGTTCGGGGTGAACACGGTGATGACACCGCTCTCGTTTTCGATATCGGTCACATCCACGTCCGCCATCATCAGGGCTTCGAGCACGGCTTCCTCATCATCGCCCTTGAATGCCAGAATCGCGCAATGATCGAACATGTGGCTGACGCTGCCGGGGGTGCCCATCTTGCACTTGGTCTTGGTGAAGCAATGGCGCACGTCAGCGATGGTGCGGTTGGGGTTGTCGGTCAGGCAATCGACAATGACGATGCAGTTGCCTGGCCCGAAACCTTCATAACGTGCCACGGCGAAATCTTCACCGCCGCCGCCCTTGGCCTTGTCGATGGCCTTGTCGATAACGTGGCCCGGTACCTGGTCCTTCTTGGCGCGGTCAATCAGCCCGCGCAGGCTCAAATTGCCGTTGGGATCGACACCGCCGGACTTGGCGCAGACATAGATCTCACGGGCATATTTGCTGTAGACCTTGGTTTTGGCATCGGCCGTTTTGGCCATGGATTCTTTGCGGTTTTGGTAAGCGCGTCCCATCGTGCAACCCCGAATTCAGAAAAAGCCGATTTTACGCCAGTTTATCCTGAAGTTTGACCGTTTTTTCCCTGCAGCCCCGATAGATAAAACTGGAACCCAAGCCGTCGGGCCAAGTCTGACTCTGTAACATCCTGTCAAACACCGAGATTCATCATGCCTTTAGCTGGATTGATCAGATCCGCGTTGCCGCTGGGCCTGATGTTGCTGATCCTGACGCTGCAAGGCTGCGACCACTGGCCGGCCGACCCGCGTGATTCCCTGACTACCGCCATTGAGCGCGGCACCCTGAAAGTCGGTGTCGTGGCCAACCCACCCTGGGTCAAGATCACCGATCCGGAAGCTCCCACAGGCTTGGAAAGCCAGCTGATAACGGAATTCGCCCGGGAACTGGGCATGACGGTCGACTGGCGTACCGGGGGCGTGGAAGAACAGATCGAGGCCCTGAAGTCATTCGAGCTGGACCTGCTGATTGGCGGCTTCACCGCGGCCAATCCCTGGAAGGCCGAGGTCGGCAATACCTTTCCCTATTACACCGAACGGGTGCTGATCGGCAGCCGGGGGACGCCCCCCTCGGCGATTGATGGACAGACCATTGCGATACTGCCAGACACCAACCTGGCCCCCCAGTTGCGCAAGCACAACGCCATCAGCGAGATACGCGAGACATTGGCAGATAGCCCCAACCCGGTCGCCACCGCGCAGTGGCGGCTCAGCGGGATGGGTTTTGCAAGTTCCAGCCTGGAATTGCTCAAGCACAAGCATGTGCTGCTGACACCTCCCGGCGAGAACGCCCTGCTGATGGAACTGGAGCGCTTTCTATTCCGCAATCGTGACCAGCAACAACTTGCCACACGTCTGTGGCAGGAGGCGCAGCCATGAAGGTTCGCCAGGGTTATGACCTTCCCCCGGACAAGGAACGGCTGCTGCGCCGGACCATTCGGCTGGAATGGATCTCCATGTTCTTCTCACTGACCATCGTCATCATCGTATACCTGACGATGGGCTCGTCCCAGGCCATGAAGATGGCGCTATTCGAGGATTTGCTGGCCTTTGTGCCGCCAGCCGTGTTCCTCTTGGCGATGCGGGTGCGCAAGCGTTCACCGGATGAAAAGCACCCCTATGGTTACAGCCGCGCCATTTTGCTGGCTTTCCTCGCAGCAGCGGTGGCCATCGTCATGTTCGGCCTGTTCATGCTGGTGGATTCAGCTTCTTCTCTGCTCAAGCGCGAGCACCCGAGCATCGGCCACTTCCAACTGTTCGATTGGCCGTACGAGATCTGGGCCGGCTGGATCATGATCGGCGCGCTGGTGTACGCGATGATTCCGCCGGTGGTTCTGGGCCACATGAAGATGCCGCTGGCCAAGGCGCTGCATGAAAGTACCCTGTATGCCGATGCCGACATGAATAAGGCCGACTGGATGACCTCAGCGGCTGCCATCGTCGGCATCCTCGGTATCGGCCTGGGCTTCTGGTGGGCCGACGCGGTTGCTGCTGCTGTCATCTCACTGGATGTGTTGAAGGATGGCGTCACCCATGTGCGCAAAGCGATGTTCAATCTGATGGATCAACGCCCCACCGAAACCGTGGGCGACAAGCCCTTGGGGCTGGAGGAAAAGATCGCCGAAAGCCTGTTGCGCGAGCCGGATATCAAGGACGTCGTCTCCCGCCTGCGCGAGGAAGGCCATGTCATCGGCGGTGAGATCTTCGTGGTGCTGGCCCCCGGTCAGACCAACGTGGCGCGACGTGTGCAGGAGATTGCAGAGCAGGCCTGCACGCTGGATTGGCGGCTCTACGATCTGATCGTGATGCCGGTGGAAACCATAGAACGCTGAAGAGAACGCAACCATGTGGAAACCTACCCCCTCCCGCTTGCAGTCCCCCTCCGCCAGTTCAACCTTCTGGTGGTGCCGACCTTTCGCGGCGCCTGGTACGCCGATATCACCGGCTAGCCGAACCCGACCGTTACCGGCCTGGAGAAAGAAGGCGCTGCTGTAGTCGGCCGCTCTGCTGCATTCAAGCGGCGTGCTATCATGCGCGCCGGCAGCGCCACCGTGTGCCGGTGCCGCATTCCCCCAGCAGAGCAGGCCAGATCTTCGTGCAATCCCCAAGCTCCCATGACGTGATCATTCTCGGCGCCGGCGCCTCAGGTCTGATGTGCGCCGCCATAGCCGCCCAGCGCGGACGCCGAGTGCTGGTACTGGAGAAGGCCAACAAGCCCGGCAAGAAGATCTTGATGTCCGGTGGTGGCCGGTGCAACTTCACCAATTATCAGGTCGAGGCGGATAACTTCCTCTCGGCCAACCCGCACTTCTGCAAGGCCGCACTGAAGCGTTACACCCAATGGGATTTCATCGGCATGGTGGAGCGTCACGGCATCGACTACGAGGAGCGCCGGCATAGCCAACTGTTCTGCCGCCAGTCGGCGCGGGAGGTTCTCGACATGCTGCTCGACGAGTGCCAGCAAGCGGGTGTCGAGATCCACACCCACTGTGACATCACCGAAGTGCAGCCGCTGGAATCGCATAACCTGCGCTACCGACTCATCGGCCGACAGGGCCAACAGCCGCTCCGGCTGGAGTGCCAGTCACTGGTGGTAGCCACTGGCGCCCTGTCCATCCCCACCCTGGGTGGCAGCGGCATGGGCTACGATATCGCCACCCAGTTCGGACTGCCGCTCGTCCCGCGCCGCGCCGGTCTGGTGCCGTTCATGTTCAGCGATAACATGAAGACCCTCTGCGAGCGATTGTCCGGCCTGGCGCTTGAAGTCACCGCCAGCTGCAACAACCAGAGCTTTACCGAAAACATGCTGTTCACTCACCGGGGCATCAGCGGGCCGGCGATCTTGCAAATATCCAGCTACTGGCATCCCGGCGACACGCTGGTCATCGATCTGCTGCCCGGCCTTGATGCCTTTCACTGGTTGCGTGAGGCCAAACAACAACAGGGCAAGCAGTTGTTGAAGACGTTGCTGGCCCAGCGGTTGGGGCGGGCGCTGGTGACCGAACTGCAACAGCTATGGTGGCCCGATGCACCAGCCAGACCGCTGGCCGATTACAGCGACCGGCAGCTGCGCACCGTGGCCGACCAATTGCACCAGTGGCTGTTGAAGCCCTCGGCGACCGAAGGCTATCGCACCGCCGAGGTGACCCTCGGCGGGGTGGCCACCGAGGCGGTCAGCTCGAAAACCATGGAGGCCCGGGATTACCCGGGGCTGTACTTCGTAGGTGAGGTGCTGGATGTCAGTGGCCACCTGGGCGGCTTCAATTTCCAGTGGGCCTGGTCTTCTGGCTACAGCGCCGGCCTCGCCGTCTGACCCAAGAGCGACCACGCCACAGCGCCGATATGATCAACATTATCACCACGCCATAGATCAGGTTCAGGAACAGCTGCGGGTGGCGGCTGTAGAAGCTGCCGCCGGCCTGCTCGGAAAAGGGCACATCGGCCAGCAGCTCAGCCCGGTTGAAAGCCACGCTGCTGGCCAGCCGGCGGCCATTGGGCGCGGACACCAGCGACGGCCCGTTATTGATCAGATGCGCCATCGGCACACGATTCTCAACCCCGCGCAGAATCGACATGTTGCCGTGATGGAACGGCTGGGATGTCTCGCCGAACCAGTTATCCTGGGACAGGAACAGCAGCATTTTGCCGGCCCCGTCAGAACTGATCGCGTCGGCAACAAACCCGGGGAAGGCCGCCTCGTAGCAAACCTTCGGCACCACGCGCATACCATTCAGATCAAAAGCGATGTGCTCGCTGCCGGCACCGAGCGGCCGCAGGAACTCACCGAATACCAGATCGGCCAGCCCCTTGAGCACCGGCCACGACCAGGGCTCGGGCAGATATTCACCGAACGGCATCCGCAACATCTTGCGGTATTGCGCCGTCATCTCGCCCTGCCCGTCCAGTAACGCTACCGTGTTGAAGCTGACGCGCTGGGCATCTACCCAGCGCCGCTCGACATCATGGAAGATCAGCGGCACACCGTGCCGGGCAATCGCCCGGGCGTAGCTGTCACGTACGCTGTAATCGTCGAAGTACCCCTTGTAGCGCGCCTCGGGCCAGGCCACCCATTGGGCGCCGGCCGCCACCAGCCGTTCGGTAGCAAGCATTTCCGGCGGGGATTCCCGGGTGAAGCCGACCGCCGGCGCGGGAATATCCAGGGTGATGGCATCGTTGGGTTGTACCAGCCCGATCCGCCGCGTATCCCATTGCTGCATACGCCTATCCCACTCGTAGAGGCTGATGTAGCCATACCCCAGCCACACTGCCAACAGCCCCCAAGCCAACCCCTGGGCCAGCCGGGAGTATGGCGCCTGGGGCAAGCGTCGCGGCGTCAGCATGCGATAGACCAGCACGCTGAACAGCATCATCATCGCATCCAGCCCCGGCGCACCGGTGATATCGATGGCCTGCAGAGCCGGCAGGAAACTGACCTGGCCATCGGCGAAATGGGTCTTGAACAGCATCGGGTAGAGCGCCATTACCGAGACCATGACGGCAGGAAAAACGAGCAGATCCCAGCCATCCAGGCGCCGAACCAGCCAGCGGTAGAGAGCACAACCCAGACCGATGACCAGCCCGATATAGCACCAGAACAGCAAGGCCAGCAGCGTGCTCGACAGGGGGCTGATCTGTTTGAGGTTGACCATGAAGCCGGCCAGCCAGTAGCTGCCGCCGGCAAAACAGAGAGTACCGGCCAGCCAGCCGAGCAACAGCGCCATCATGGGGCGGGTATCGCGCAGGGCAAACAGTAAAGGCACCCAGGCAAACCAGCCGACCCAATACAGGTTGATACTCAACCAGGGCACACAGAGCAGAAAGCCGCTGAGCGCGGCGAACAGCAGGCGATACATCATCCGCGCCAGCGGTGCATTTCGCCGTTGGGTATGGGCATCCGCAGCCAGAAAATCTGAAGTGGAATCGGACATCAGCGCAGCTTTTGGATTGAGGACCTGCTCGCACCCTAGAGCGTGAGCTTCATCACGGACAATACCCTATTCGGGTTACCGTCTTACGACGCTCGATACTACGTCGTGCCATGACGAGAGAACATCCTTTGGCCACCCCGGATGACGAAAGCTTGATGTGGTCGACATTTGACGAAGATAAGTAGCGGGAACCATGGCACCCTGCCGCCCATATCAGCATCATTCCGTCAGGCGCCGTAACGGCTGGGCCTGCTTGGTTATCAGACGGGGCGGAGCGCCTCGCCGAGCAAAATGCCACCATATCGAATTGCGCCAACCCGGAATAAAACCGGGAACCAATGCCGCCGAATTCTCTCAAACGCCATTGTCAGGGCTGTGGCAGGCCGACGAGCACGGAAGAAGGGCTTATATATGGATGTTACCGAGCAAGAGAATGATCCGTTTTTCATCACCGCCTGCCAAGGCCATTTTGTCACCGGTATCGGCTCAGCCGATCATGAAAACGGCAACAGTAGAATATGAGTAAGTCGAAACGCAGCTGGAGCTGGGCCTATCACAAAGTGCGGAGTTATCATGTCTCGCGCCTGCAGGCCTGTTATCGCGCAACCCGCTTCTGGTTACTCGGCGACACCGGATCCTTCGTCACCCATGGCGGATTCCGCAAGTCGCGAATCAGGAACTGACCGGGCGTACCCCTGCTTCTGTTACACTGTGGCGCCCATCCTCAGCAGGCCGCTACCGTGACTACAAGCGCTTTCTCCTCTCTCCCGCTGCCCCCTTCCCTGCTTGCCACTATCGACCGCCTGGGCTATCAGAGCATGACGCCAGTGCAATCTGCCGCACTGCCGATCATTCTCGCGGGGCAGGATCTGATTGCCCGCTCGCGCACCGGCAGTGGCAAGACCGCCGCCTTCGGCATCGGCCTGCTGGCACCGCTCAATCCGGCTTTTTTCGGCTGCCAGGCATTGGTGCTGAGTCCGACCCGGGAGCTCGCCGGACAGACCGCTACGGCGCTGCGCACGCTGGCGGGGGGCATTCCCAACATCAAGATCATCACCCTGTGCGGCGGCACGCCATTCGGCCCCCAGGCGGCCTCGCTGGAACAAGGTGTCCATGTGATCGTTGGCACGCCGGGACGGGTCAAGGACCATCTGGAACGTGGCACCCTGAGTCTGGACAAGCTCAACTGCCTGGTGCTGGACGAAGCCGACCGCATGCTCGACATGGGCTTCATCGACAGTATCAGCGAGATCATCCAGGCTACCCCCGAGCGGCGCCAGACCCTGCTGTTCTCCGCCACCTATCCACCAGGCATCGAACAGCTGGCTGGACGCTTTCTGCGCGAGCCACAACAGGTGGTAATCGAAGACGTTGAAGTCCGCAACCCGATCCGCCAGCGCTTCTATGAAGTCAGCGCCGAGGAGCGGCTACCGGCGGTATTGCGTCTGCTGGCCGATGAACGGCCGCAGCCCTGCATCGTCTTCTGCCATACCCGTCAGCAATGTCAGCAGTTGCAGCAATTGCTGTCGAGCAATGGCGTGAGCGCCCAGGCCCTGCATGGCGACATGGAACAGCGCGAACGCGATCAGGTGCTGGCGCTGTTTGCCAACCAGAGCTGTAGCGTGCTGGTGGCTACCGATGTGGCAGCCCGTGGGATCGACGTGGAAGGGGTTGCCGCGGTGATCAATGCCGAGCTGTCACCCGACCCGGCCGTGCATACTCATCGCATTGGCCGCAGCGGCCGTGCCGGCCAGCCCGGTCTGGCCCTGAGCCTGGTCGCGCCCGCGGAACAGGGACGAGCGCGCAGTATCGAGCAGAAGCTCGGTGAGCCCCTGCCCTGGTGTGAGCTGGATCAGTTGCCTGAGCGTCTCGACAAGCCGCTGCTGGCGCCGATGCGTACCCTGGCGATAGCGGGCGGACGCAAGGACAAGGTACGCCCCGGCGATCTGCTTGGCGCACTCACTGGCGACGCCGGCCTGCCTGGCGACGCCATCGGCAAGATCAGCATCAGTGACTTTCAGGCACTGGTAGCAGTGCGTTGGGAGCTGGCGAATACCGCGCTGGAGCGGCTGGAGGAAGGCAAGATCAAGGGGCGGCGGTTCAAGATAAGATTGCTGTAGGCGCAGTATGGCGGGCCGTGTCCGGCGGCAGTCGGGCGATGGCCGGATGGGGCGCTCATCGAGCTGGTGCTCGACGTTTCCCAGGAGGACCACACCTGAGTCACAGCTATAGTTGCAGCCAATACTCTCAATTCTGACGGCTTTCCTCTCAGCCATACCCAAGTTACAGGACGGTGCTGGGCAGTTGCCCTTGGCGAACCGTGTGCGGCCATGGACGGCCGCACACGAGCGCCACGGACGGCACGGGTGCGTGTTCACCAAGGGCAACTGCCCAGTGCCGTCGGACACCGAACGTGCCCCAGACTTACCTGCCCACTGCCGTCAGACACCGAACGTGCCCCATGTATCTGAGCACTGCCACCGGCAACCAACGGTGCCACGGACACACACAGCCCCCAAACCCGGTACAGAGCCAATCCGCTACAAATCAGTTACCGGCAGGGCCGCTGGTCGAGATGGAACTCGACCGGGTCGCGATCGACGGGGTCGCCATCGACCTTCCAGGAGACTGTGCACGAAGTGAGGCGGATGCTCCCAGGCAGACTCGGGGCGCCCGGCGGTTCAGCCCAAGACGCGCAATCCGCGTCTGGCTTTGGGACGGGTCAACTGACCAAACAGCCAGCTGCCAATGGCCGCCGCGACCAGCAGCGCGGCCAATCCCCAGCTCTGCTCAGGCACGGCAATGAAGCCCGGCAGAGACAGCTGGCTGAGCTTGAAACCTGCCCAGACGCCGCCAGCACCAGCCAGAGCAAACAGCAGCCAGCGCCAGGGCCGGAAGATGCGCGCCAGGCCAGCGGCCACCGGCAGCAGGCAGACAAATGCCACCGCCACCAGCAGGGCGAATGCCTTGACGAAATCCAGCAGGTCCGGCCAGACGCTGGCCAGTCGGTCAGTCAGGCTGACCGGCACCTCAGTCGGCGGCATACCCGCCAATTGAATCTGCGCCTGGACCAGACAGCCGAGAATGGTCGCCACCAGGACGGCCAACAGATAGAAAGCGATGATTCGCAGTACAGCAACCGGTGACATTGTGTCTATTCCTTGTCAGGGCAGATCCGGCAGGTTGCGCAGGGACTGTTCGTAGGCCTGCAGGTCGAAGGGCGCATCCTGCTCCAGCATGAGGTTGATGTGATGCGCCAGCACCTGGGCCATCAGGCTCAGGATCTCCTCGCGCTCATAGCCAACCAGGGTCAATTTGTTCAATGTGGCCTGGGCCGCCGGTGGTTCGCCTCCAGCCAGCTGGTTCTCGATCGCCTCGACCAGTTTTTCATGGGCGAAAGCATCGTCGGCCGCATCATCGGATGAATGCATGTGTCGGACTCGCGAAGAGGGCGCCGGACGGGTGTCCGGCGCCGGTACGGATCAGTTGACCTTGGGATCCAGCTCGCCGCTGGCGTAGCGCTGGAACATGGTTTCCAGGTTGATCGGCTTGATGCTGGAGGCATGTCCGGCAGTGCCGAAGGCTTCGTAACGGGCGATGCAGACATCACGCATGGCCTTGACCGTTTCGGCGAAGAACTTGCGCGGATCGAACTCGCTGGGATGCAGCGCCATATGACGACGCATGGCACCGGTGGAGGCAAGACGCAGGTCGGTATCGATGTTCACCTTGCGCACGCCGTGCTTGATGCCCTCGACGATTTCCTCGACCGGCACACCGTAGGTTTCCTTGATGTCGCCACCGTACTCGTTGATGATCGCCAGCCACTCCTGCGGCACCGAGGAGGAGCCATGCATCACCAGGTGGGTATTGGGGATGCGCTTGTGGATTTCCTTGATGCGATCGATCGCCAGGATGTCGCCCGTCGGCGGCTTGGTGAACTTGTAGGCGCCGTGGCTGGTGCCGATGGCAATGGCCAGAGCATCCACCTTGGTCTGCTTGACGAAATCGGCAGCTTCCTCGGGATCGGTCAGCATCTGGCTGTGATCCAGGGTACCTTCGGCGCCGATACCGTCCTCTTCTCCGGCCTGCCCGGTTTCCAGGCTGCCCAGGCAACCCAGCTCGCCTTCCACCGACACACCGCAGGCGTGAGCCATTTCCACGGTACGGCGGGTCACGTCGACGTTGTAGTCATAGTCGGTCGGGGTCTTGCCGTCTTCACCCAGGGAACCATCCATCATCACCGAGGAGAAGCCCAGTTGAATGGAGCGCTGGCATACCGCCGGGCTGGTGCCGTGATCCTGATGCATGCACACCGGAATGTGCGGAAATTCTTCGATAGCGGCGAGGATAAGGTGGCGCAGGAAAGGCGCGCCGGCGTATTTGCGGGCACCGGCGGAGGCCTGCACGATCACTGGGGAGTCGGTCTTGTCGGCCGCTTCCATGATGGCGCGCATCTGCTCCAGGTTGTTGACGTTGAAGGCCGGGACGCCGTAACCGTGCTCGGCGGCGTGGTCCAGCAACTGGCGCATGCTGATCAAAGCCATGGTCTTTCTCTCCGTAAATGATGTCTGGGTAAAGCGGTAAGCGGCAAACAGTCGGTCAAGGCTGACAGTTTACTCACCTGGCTTCAACTCATGGCACCCGGCCTGTCGCCGAGCGCCTGTTATCGTGCAAAAACTGACGCTTGCTACTGCGCTCAGCGCGCTCTCTGCTGCAGGATCTCGACCGCGGGCAGCACCTTGCCTTCGACAAATTCGAGGAAAGCTCCACCACCGGTGGAAATATAGGAAATGCGCTCGGCGACGCCATACTTGTCGATCGCTGCCAGGGTATCGCCACCACCGGCAATCGAGAAGGCCTGGCTTTCGGCAATGGCCAACGCCAGCGCCTTGGTACCTTCACCGAACTGATCGAACTCGAACACGCCAACCGGGCCGTTCCACAGAATGGTGCCGGAAGACTTGAGCAGCTCGGCGAACTGGGCGGCGGTCTGCGGGCCGATATCCAGGATCATGTCGTCCTCGGTAACTTCGGCTACCAGCTTGACGGTGGCTTCGGCGTCTTCGGCAAAGGCCTTGGCGACCACTACATCCACCGGCAGCGGCACGCTGACCTTGGCGGCGATGGCCTTGGCCGTGTCCACCAGATCGGCTTCATACAGCGACTTGCCCACCGGCAACCCCGCAGCAGCGAGGAAGGTGTTGGCAATGCCGCCGCCAACGATCAGCTGGTCGCACTTGTCCGCCAGGGCGTTGAGCACATCCAGTTTGGTGGATACCTTGGAGCCGGCGACAATGGCCGCCATGGGCTGGGCCGGCTTGTCCAACGCCTTGGCCAGCGCGTCCAGCTCGGCGGCCAGCAGCGGGCCGGCACAGGCAACCTGGGCGAACTTGGCCACGCCATGGGTGGAACCCTGGGCCCGGTGAGCGGTACCGAAGGCATCCATGACGAACACATCGCACAGCGCGGCATACTGCTGCGCCAGTTCATCGGTATTCTTTTTCTCGCCGTTATTGAAACGGACGTTCTCCAGCAGCACCACCTCGCCCGGCTGCACCGCGACGCCGCCCAGATAGTCACGTACCAGCGGCACTTCACGGCCCAACGCCTTGCTCAGGTAATCGGCTACCGGTGCCAGGCTGTCCGTCTCGCTGAACACGCCCTCCTCAGGGCGCCCCAGGTGCGAGCAGACCATTACCGCCGCGCCTTTCTCCAGCGCCAGCCGGATGGTCGGCAGGGCCGCAAGAATGCGCGCATCACTCTTGACCTGGCCGTCCTTGACCGGCACGTTCAGGTCTTCACGGATCAATACCCGCTGGCCCTTGAGATCCAGCTCTTTCATGGTCAATACGGTCATGCAGAGTTCCTTGTCGATAATGTTGATCAGTTATTCCGGTTGGCCAGCTGCAACCAGTAATCCGCCACGTCCAGCATCCGGTTGGCAAATCCCCATTCGTTGTCGAACCACACCAGCAGATTGACCAGCCGTGGCCCGGCCACCCGGGTCTGGCTGCCATCGACGATCGCCGAATGCGGGTCGTGGTTGAAATCGCAACTGGCATGCTGCAGTTCGGTGTAATCAAGCAGCCCGCGATACTCAGACTCTGACGCGGATTTGAGCAGACGGTTCACTTCCGCCGCACTGGTATCGCGTGAGGTCTGCAAAGTGATATCCAGCGCCGAGACGTTGACCGTCGGCACGCGGATCGCCTTGGCTTCAACACGTCCGGCCAACTCCGGCAACAGCCGCTCTATTCCGCGGGCCAACCCGGTGGAAACCGGAATCACCGACTGGAATGCCGAACGCGTACGACGCAGGTCGGTGTGATGATAGGCGTCGATCACCGGCTGATCGTTCATTGCCGAGTGGATAGTGGTGATGGAGATATATTCCAGCCCGATCAACTCGTTGAGCAGTCGCAGCACCGGTACGCTGGCGTTGGTGGTGCAGGAGGCGTTGGAGACCAACCGCGCGGCTGGATCCAGCGTCTGGTGGTTGATGCCATAAACCAGCGTGGTATCCACTGCCCCGGCACCGGCCATCGGCTGGGAGAACAGGACACGCGGCGCGCCGGCCTGGAGGAATCGCTCGGCGTCGGCACGGGAGGTGTATTGCCCCGAGCATTCCAGCAGCAGATCGAGCTCCAATGCCTGCCAGTCGATATCCTCGGGGCAGGGTGCACAGAGCACCTGCACGCACTGGCCATTGATATGCAGACAATCCCCATCGACCCGAACCTCGCCGGGAAAGCGCCCGTGGGTGGAATCGAAACGGGTCAGGTACTCGATGCTGGCCTGGTCGGCCAGATCGTTCAGGGCGACAATCTGCATATCGCTGCCACCGCGTTCATGCAGTGCACGCAGCACACAGCGTCCGATACGGCCGTAACCGTTGAGGGCAATGCGCAGGGGACGGTGACTCGAGGACATGGTCAGCAGCTCGGTTGCAGCTGCAAGCCACCAGCAGCAGGTGACAAGCTGGGTACCTTCAACTTGTCACCTGCCACTGGTCACTTGCCGCTGTGATCAATCTTCCAGCAGCTCTTCAGCCACCGCCAGCACGTTGTCGACAGTAAAGCCGAACTCTTCGAACAGCGCACCCGCCGGCGCCGACTCGCCATAGCTGTGCATGCCGACGATGCGACCATCCAGGCCAACGTACTTGTACCAGTAATCGGCGTGGGCCGCCTCGATGGCGATGCGTGCGCCTACTTCCAGCGGCAGTACGGCCTGACGATACTCGGCGTCCTGCTGATCAAACACGCTGGTGCAAGGCATGGACACCACGCGAACCTGACGGCCCTGCTCGGTGAGCTTTTCCCAGACCTGAACAGCCAGGCCAACTTCCGAGCCGGTGGCAATCAGGATCAGTTCCGGCTCGCCGGCACAGTCCTTGAGCACGTAACCGCCGCGTGCAATGGCCGCCTCGGTTTCGTTGTCGCGGATATGGCACGGCAGGTTCTGGCGCGAGAAGATCAACGCGCTGGGGCCGTCGTTGCGCTGCAGCGCATGCTTCCAGGCCACCGCCGACTCGACGGTATCGGCCGGACGCCAGGTATCCAGGTTCGGCGTGGTGCGCAGGCTGGTCAGTTGCTCGACCGGCTGGTGGGTTGGGCCATCTTCGCCCAGACCGATGGAGTCGTGGGTGAATACATAGATGACGCGCTGGCGCATCAATGCCGACATGCGCACCGCGTTGCGCGCGTATTCCATGAACATCAGGAAGGTCGCACCATAGGGCACCAGGCCACCGTGCAGCGCCACGCCGTTCATGATCGCTGCCATGCCGAATTCACGTACGCCGTAGTACATGTAGTTGCCCGAGGCGTCCTCTTCGACCACCGGCTTGCAGCCATCCCACAGAGTCAGGTTGGAGCCGGCCAGGTCAGCCGAGCCGCCGAGCAGCTCCGGCAGCATGGGGCCAAAAGCGTTCAGGCAGTTCTGACTGGCCTTGCGGCTGGCGATGTTCTCGCCCTTCTCGGCCACGGCGCGGATGTAGGCCGAAGCTTTTTCGTCGAAGTCCGCCGGCAGCTCGCCGGCCATGCGCCGGGTGAACTCGGCAGCCAGTTCGGGGAACTCGGCCTGGTAGGCGGCAAATTTCTCATTCCACTGCTGCTCGGCCTGGTTACCGGCGTCCTTGGCATCCCACTCGGCATAGATGTCGGCGGGGATCTCGAACGGGCCGTGGCTCCAACCCAGCGCTTCGCGGGTCAGGGCAATTTCCGCATCACCCAGGGCCGCGCCGTGGGAGGACTCCTTGCCCTGCTTGTTCGGCGAGCCGAAGCCGATGATGGTCTTGCAGCAGATCAGGGTCGGCTTGTCGCTCTTGCGGGCGGTCTCGATAGCGGTCTTGATTTCGTCGGCATCATGGCCGTTGACATTGCGGATCACCTGCCAGCCGTAGGACTCGAAGCGGCGCGGGGTGTCGTCGGTGAACCAGCCGTGTACTTCGCCATCGATGGAAATGCCGTTGTCATCATAGAAGGCGGTCAGCTTGCTCAGGCCCAGGGTACCGGCCAGCGAGCAGACTTCGTGGGAGATGCCTTCCATCATGCAGCCATCACCGAGGAACACGTAGGTGTCGTGATCGACGATATTGTGACCGGGCCGGTTGAACTGGGCAGCCATGATCTTTTCCGCCAGAGCGAAACCCACCGCGTTGGCGATGCCCTGGCCCAGCGGGCCGGTAGTGGTTTCCACACCCGGCGTATAGCCCAGCTCCGGATGACCGGGCGTCTTGCTGTGCAATTGGCGGAAATTCTTCAGGTCATCGATCGACAGGTCATAGCCGGTCAGGTGCAGCAGCGAGTAGATCAGCATCGAGCCGTGACCGTTGGACAGCACGAAGCGGTCGCGGTCGGCCCAGTTCGGGTTGGCCGGGTTGTGCTTCATGAAGTCACGCCACAGCACCTCGGCGATATCCGCCATCCCCATGGGCGCACCCGGGTGGCCGCTGTTGGCTTTCTGCACCGCATCCATGCTGAGGGCACGAATGGCATTGGCTCGGTCACGACGACTGGGCATGAACTACTCCTGTGATTTCAAGGCAGAGGGCGAACCGGGATCAAGGTCGGCTGGCCGGGAAATAAAGGCCGGCATTTTCGCCCAAACTGCCGCAACGGGCAATGAAAACCCCGACTCCGTGGTGCAAACACCGCTGTTGCGAGACGAATGGCCCTGCCGGAGCATCTATATCAAAATATTTTGATATAGATATTGCGATCAGCCGGGGGCTTCACTACACTGCTCCACCATGAACGAACCAGTACGGCTTGCGCCCCTCGACGATACAGCTACCGAACAACTGGCTGCCTTCTGCAAGGCTGCCGGTGACCAGCTGCGGCTGGATATCCTGCGGGCGCTGCGCAGCGATTCCTTTGGCGTACTGGAGCTGGCCCAGATCTTCGGCATGCGCCAGTCGGGTATCAGCCATCACCTGAAGGTACTGGCCAATGCCGGCCTGGTGCGTACCCGCCGGGAAGGCAACTCGATTTTCTATCGGCGCAGCCTGCCGGATGCTGCCAGTCATTGGCGGCATTTACACGAGCAGTTGCTGAACGGGCTGGACGCACTGCCCCTGGAGCCGGCGCTGACCCAGGCGATTGCCGCAGTGCATAGCCAGCGCGGCGAGGTCTCCCGACAGTTCTTCGCCCGCTTTGCCGATGGCACGCCGGCCCAGCAGGACCTGATCGCGCATTTCGGTCTGTATCGCGAATCGCTGTTGGGGCTGATCGATAGCTTGGTGCTCCCCGCCACTGAACTGGCCATCGAAGTGGGGCCCGGTGAAGGCGGTTTCCTGCCGGACCTGGCCAGCCGCTTCGGCCGGGTGCTGGCACTGGACAATGCACCGGCTATGCTGGAACGAGCCCGCCAACAATGTGCCGAGGCGGGCCTGGATAATGTCGATTGCCTGCTGGCCGATGCGTTACTGCCGCAGGAACTGCCGGCCGCCGATTGCCTGGTATGCAATATGGTGCTGCACCATATGCCGGCACCGGCCGAGGCGCTGCGGCGCTTTGCCGACCTGCTCAAACCCGGCGGCACTCTGGTGCTGACCGAGCTGTGCAGTCACGACCAGAGCTGGGTCCGGGAGACCTGCGGCGACCTCTGGCTGGGCTTCGATCAGGACGACCTGGCCCGCTGGGCCGGCAGTGCCGGACTGGAGCTCGGCAGCAGCCTGTACCTGGGGCTGCGCAACGGCTTCCAGATTCAGCTGCAACAATTTACCAAGGGTGCCCGATGATCCGTCATCGTGCTACCCGCCCCCTGTCAACGAAAGGGCTGTGACCATGAGCGAATACTCGATTTTCACCTCCGAATCGGTCTCCGAAGGCCATCCGGACAAGCTGGCCGACCAGATTTCCGACGCTGTGCTGGATGCCATTCTCGCCGAGGACAAATTTGCCCGCGTGGCCTGCGAAACCATGGTGAAAACCGGGGTTGCCATCGTCGGTGGTGAAATCACCACCAGCGCCTGGGTCGACCTGGAAGATCTGGTGCGCGGCGTGATCAAGGATATCGGCTACACCTCCTCCGAGGTCGGTTACGACGCCGATACCTGTGGCGTGATCAACATCATCGGCAAGCAGTCACCCGACATCGCCCAGGGCGTCGACCGGCAGAAGCCGGAAGACCAGGGTGCCGGCGACCAGGGTCTGATGTTCGGCTATGCCAGCAATGAGACCGATGTGCTGATGCCCGCACCGATCACCTTCGCCCACCGACTGGTCGAGCGCCAGGCCGAAGTGCGCAAGAACGGTACGCTGAACTGGCTGCGCCCGGATGCCAAATCCCAGGTCACCTGCCGCTATGACAACGGCAAGGTAGTCGGCATCGACGCCATCGTGCTGTCGACCCAGCACAACCCGGAAATCGAGCAGGCCGACCTGCGCGAAGCGGTGATGGAGACCATCATCAAGCACGTGATTCCGGCCGAGCTGCTGCATGCCGACACCCAGTACCACATCAACCCGACCGGCAAGTTCGTCATCGGCGGGCCGGTGGGCGACTGTGGCCTGACCGGTCGCAAGATCATCGTCGACACCTACGGCGGCATGGCCCGTCACGGTGGTGGCGCCTTCTCCGGCAAGGACCCGTCCAAGGTTGACCGCAGCGCCGCCTATGCCGGTCGTTATGTGGCCAAGAACATCGTGGCTGCCGGCCTGGCCGAGCGCTGCGAGATCCAGGTGTCCTACGCCATCGGTGTAGCGCAGCCGACGTCGGTCTCGGTCAATACCTTCGGTACCGGCAAGATCAGCGATGAGCAGATCATCAAGCTGGTGCGCGAGCACTTCGACCTGCGGCCCTATGCGATCACTCGCATGCTCGACCTGCTGCACCCGATGTACCGCGCCACTGCGGCCTACGGCCACTTCGGCCGCAACCCGTTCGAGATGACGGTGGGCAATGACACCTTCACCGCCTTCCCCTGGGAGAAGACGGACAAGGCCGAGGCGCTGCGGGCTGACGCGAAGGTCTGACCGCAGCAGGTCAACGTCAGGAGTTAACGCCGGAAGTTATCGTGACAGCCCTTGCAGCTCTGCTGCACGGCGCTGAAGGCCTCGGTCACCTGTTCAGGCGTTTCGACGCCCTGCGCAGTGACCTCCGCCAGCTCGGCTACTGCATCGCGATAGCGGTCAATGGCCTGGGCAAAGCCTGCGGGGTCAGTCCAGACCTCAGGCAGAGCAGCATGCTTCTGCTCGGTTTCCCCCGGTTCGGGGAAATACGCCCAAGGCGCTTCGACGGAAGCAGCCAGGGCCTGGGCATGGGCGGCGAAGGTGTCGCCATCGAAGGGCAGACGGTCACGCAGCATGCCACCCATCGGCTCGCTGTGACTGAGAAAGTCCTTGAAGGCCGCCTGGCGTTTGCCTTCCGGCGAGTTGGGATCGGTCTTGTTACCACAGCCGGCCAGCGCCAGGCCGAGGGCAGCGAGCAACAGAATTTTGGGGGTTGGAACAGCAAACATCGTGACATCCCTTTGGAACATTGAGGGCGCTATCTTAACGCGTCTTCCACCTGAAACTGATTGGAGAAAAGTATGAGCGCAGTTATCCAGAGCAATTTCACCGACTACAAGGTGGCTGATATCAGCCTGGCCGATTACGGCCGCCGCGAGATCATCATTGCCGAATCCGAGATGCCGGCGCTGATGGCCATGCGTCGCAAGTATGCCGGTGAGCAGCCGCTCAAGGGCGCGCGCATCCTGGGCTGCATCCACATGACCATCCAGACCGCCGTGCTGATCGAGACGCTGGTCGAACTGGGTGCCGAAGTGCGCTGGTCCTCGTGCAATATTTTCTCCACCCAGGACCACGCAGCCGCTGCCATTGCCGCAGCCGGCGTACCGGTATTCGCCTGGAAGGGTGAAACCGAGGAAGAATACGAATGGTGTATCGAGCAGACCATCCTCAAGGACGGCCAGCCGTGGAATGCCAACATGGTGCTGGATGACGGCGGCGATCTGACCCTGATCCTGCACGAGAAATTCCCCCAGGTACTGGAAAGCGTGCACGGCGTCACCGAAGAAACCACTACCGGCGTGCACCGCCTGCTCGACATGCTGAAAAAGGGCACACTCAAGGTACCGGCGATCAACGTCAACGACTCGGTCACCAAGAGCAAGAACGACAACAAGTACGGCTGCCGTCACAGCCTGAACGACGCCATCAAGCGCGCCACCGACCACCTGCTGTCCGGCAAGAAGGCACTGGTCATCGGTTATGGCGACGTGGGCAAGGGCTCGTCCCAGTCCCTGCGCCAGGAAGGCATGATCGTGCGCGTCGCCGAGGCCGACCCGATCTGCGCCATGCAGGCGTGCATGGACGGTTATGAAGTGGTGTCGCCCTATATCAACGGCATCAACGATGGTACCGAAGCCTGCATCAACCGCGAGCTGCTGGGTAACACCGACCTGATCGTCACCACCACCGGTAACGTCAATGTCTGTGACGCCAATATGCTCAAGGCGCTGAAGAAGCGTGCCGTGGTGTGCAACATCGGCCACTTCGACAACGAGATCGACACCGCCTACACCCGCCAGAACTGGCACTGGGAAGAGGTCAAGCCGCAGGTGCACAAGATCCACCGCACCGGCAAGGACAACTTCGACCCGGCCAATGATGACTACCTGATCCTGCTGGCCGAAGGCCGTCTGGTCAACCTGGGCAACGCCACCGGCCACCCCAGCCGTATCATGGATGGCTCCTTCGCCAACCAGGTGCTGGCGCAGATCCACCTGTTCAAGCAGGGCTACGCCAACCTGGATGCCAGCGCCAAGGCCGAGCTGCTGCGCGTGGAAGTGCTGCCCAAGGAGCTGGACGAGGAAGTGGCCCTGGAGATGGTCAAGGGCTTCGGCGGTGTGGTCACCCAGATGACCCAGGTCCAGGCCGATTACATCGGCGTACCGGTCAACGGCCCGTTCAAGCCGGACACCTACCGCTACTAAGCACAGCGGCAAGTCAGGCGTTGCGCCTCGCTGCGATCGGCAGTCCGCTATCGCAGCGAGGCGAGGCTCCTACCAGATGAGTTTGATAAGAGACGAGTCATGACGACCAGCAAAGAGATTCCCGTCAGCTTCGAGTTCTTCCCGACCAAGACCGAAGCCGGTCACGAGAAGCTGATCGCGGCGGCCCATGTACTGGCCGACCAGCAACCCGAGTTCTTCTCGGTGACCTACGGCGCCGGTGGCTCCACCCGCGACCGCACCATCAATACCGTGCTGCAGCTGGATCAGCAGGTAAAGATCCCGACCGCACCACACCTGTCCTGCGTGGGCGACAGCAAGGCAGACCTGCGTCAGTTGCTTACCGAATACCGCGAAGCCGGCATCCGCCGTATCGTTGCGCTGCGTGGCGACCTGCCCTCCGGTATGGGCCGCGCCTCCGGTGAGCTGCGCTACGCCAACGAGCTGGTCGAGTTCATCCGCGAGGAAACCGGTGACCATTTCATCATCGAGGTCGCCGCCTACCCCGAGGCGCACCCACAGGCACGCAATTTCGAAGCGGATCTGGAGAACTTCGTCCGCAAGGCCAAGGCCGGCGCCGACAGCGCGATTACCCAGTATTTCTTCAACGCCGACTGCTACTTCCATTTCGTCGACCGGGTGCGCAAGGCCGGTGTGGATCTGCCGATCGTGCCCGGCATCATGCCGATCACCAACTACACCAGCCTGTCGCGTTTCTCCGATGCCTGCGGTGCGGAAATCCCGCGCTGGATCCGCAAGCAGCTGGAATCCTACGGCGATGACAGCGCCAGTATTGCGGCCTTCGGTACTGAAGTGATCAGCGACATGTGCCAACGCCTGCTCGACGGCGGCGCACCGAGCCTGCACTTCTATACGCTGAATCAGGCGCAACCAAGCCTGGCGATCCTGGATAATCTGTAACCCAACAGTCGATATAGAAACACACTCTCCCTATCTGCTGTTGGAGTGTCGAGTTCCATCCCGGCCGCCTGGAACACCCCTGGCCGGGATGGCACCCGCCCCTCCGTCGGACGGTGTTGTTTCCCAAGCGGGCTGCGTTCGGCCTCGGCCAGCGCCGCTCCAGGCCGCCTTGCTGGGCGATATATCTCCGGCTTGTTCCAGCGCCTCCGGCGACCGCCGGGAAGCTTTTTTCTGCGAGACTGGTTCATTTCTGTTACACTCCAGCCTCTTCATTTTCGGCCGCACGGACAGTCCTTGTTCGCAAACGGCCATCACAGGGTTTATCTGAATGTCCTTTGCCTCTCTCGGCCTGTCCGACGCGCTGGTGCGCGCCGTGGCTGCCACTGGTTATACCACCCCCACTCCCGTCCAGACCCAGGCCATCCCGGCCGTTCTGGAAGGCCGCGACCTGATGGTCGCCGCCCAGACCGGTACCGGCAAGACCGCCGGTTTTTCACTGCCGATTCTGGAACTGCTGTTCCCCAACGGCCAGCGCCCAGCTGACTACAAGCGCGTCCCGCGCAAGGTCCGCGCGTTGGTATTGACGCCGACCCGTGAACTGGCAGCCCAGGTGCACGACAACATCCGCTCCTACGCCACCGAGCTGCAGCTGCACAGCGCCTGCATCTTCGGCGGTGTCGGCGCCAACCCGCAGATGAAGGCCATCGCCCCGGGTCTGGATATCCTGGTGGCCTGCCCCGGTCGCCTGCTGGATCTGGTCGGCCAGCGCGCGGTCGATCTGTCCGCCGTCGAGTTCTTTGTCCTGGACGAAGCCGACCGCATGCTCGACATGGGCTTCATTCACGACGTGAAGAAGGTCATCGCCAAGCTGCCGGCCAAGCGCCAGAACCTGCTGTTCTCCGCCACCTTCTCGGCCGAAATCACCGAGCTGACCAACCGCCTGCTGCACAACCCGGCGCGCATTCAGGTCACCCCGCTGAACACCACCGTCGAGCGTATCGAGCAGCGCGTCTACCGCGTGCAAGCCGGTCACAAGCGCGCGCTGGTAGCTCATTTGATCACCATGGGCGCCTGGGAACAGGTGCTGGTCTTCACCCGCACCAAGCACGGCGCCAACCGCCTGGCCGAGTATCTGGACAAGAATGGCCTGCCCGCTGCAGCCATTCACGGCAACAAGAGCCAGAGCGCACGCACCAAGGCACTGGCCGACTTCAAGGCCAACAAGATCCGGGTGCTGGTTGCCACCGATATTGCCGCCCGCGGCCTGGATATCGACCAGTTGCCCCATGTGGTCAACTTCGAGTTGCCCAACGTCTCGGAAGACTACGTGCACCGTATCGGCCGTACCGGTCGTGCCGGTCGCAGCGGCGAGGCAGTCTCGCTGGTCAGCCCCGACGAGGAGAAGCTGCTCAAGGCCATCGAACGCCTGACGCGGCAGAAATTCGAGGAAGGCAGCCTGGAGGGTTTTGTGCCGCCGGCCCAGGCCGAGCTCAACAGCGACCGTCCGGAGCGCCCACGTGGCGCTGCCCCGGCCAATGGCCGCAACCAGCGTCGTAGCAACAATGCTGGCGGACAGCCCCGTGGCCAGGGCGGCCGTAATGACAAGCCGCGCAGCAGCAACGGCGGTAGCAATAACAAACCGCGCCGCCCGCAGCAGGCCCGTCCGGGTATTGCCGAGCCGGAAGATGCCGTCGCCCGCGAACGTCGCCTGCAGGCTATGGGCAATCGCGCCGTACCGGATGCACCCAAAGAAAACCGCCAGCGCAGCCAGCGGGAAAAGCCGGCGCTGCTGGGTAGCTGAGACCCAAGCTATCAGGACGAGGTCCGGAGCCGATTCACGGCTCCGGATTCCTGATCACCCCTCTCCGCTGCGTTGCCGGAATGTGAGCTAGTCCACAATAAGCAGATCCTTCGCTCGCCTCACCGCCGGGCGCAGCCTATCCTTGCGGCCTGACTCACGGACTGATGTCACGCCCACCATGCACAACATGATTACCGCCGGATTGGCGTTCCTGCTCTGGGGCAGTTGGGCCTGGCTGGCCAACCAGACCAGTGACCCTGCTCATGCATTATTGGCCGGCCTGCTGCAGGGCGCTGCCAGCGCCATCATCACCCTGCTGATGGCTGCCATCGTCACACGACTCTTTCACCGAATCTCGTCTCGCCCACTGGCAATCTCGTTGCCCCCACTGCTGGTGGTATCGGTAAGCACCAGTGCGCTGTATCTGCTTCACTGGCTCAGCCAGACACCGAACCTGTGGCTCACCATTGCCCCACCCAGTTGCACCGCCCTCATTTTCTGTATCTATCTGACCCTGCGACTGGCATACCAATCTCCGTCTCCCACCCCCTCCAGCGAGCCCAGCCCATGAGCGAAGCCAGTAATCGGCGTCCACTGAAGATCCGCGACCAGAGGACGGTCAATCGCATCGCCGCCTGGCTCAGCCAGCGCAACGTGACACCGAATCAGATCTCTGTATGCAGTGTGATATTTGCCGCCGCTGGAGCCGTCGCGCTAGTCGCCGCAGGGCATACCGGCGATGCCTACCAGGTAGTCAGTTTGATATGCGCCGCGCTGATGATCCAATGTCGCCTGCTCTGCAATCTGTTCGATGGCATGGTGGCGATGGAGGGCGGCAAGCAGACTCCGGCCGGGGAACTATTCAATGATGTACCCGACCGCATCGCTGACCCGCTGCTGATCGTCGCCTGCGGCTTCGCCGTACCCGAATACCCCTCCGCCATCTGGCTGGCATGGCTCGGTGCATTGCTCGCAGTGCTGACAGCCTATATCCGCGTGCTGGGCGCTTCACTGGGGCTGCCGGCAGACTTCCGCGGGCCGATGGCCAAGCAGCAACGCATGGCCTTGCTCACCCTGGCCTGCCTGGCTTCGGCACTGCAGTTCCTCTGGGATGGCCATGGTGAGCTGCTGTGGCTGGCCCTCATTGTCCTGGTCGTCGGCAGCGCCTTGACTTGCCTGCGCCGGCTATTCGGCGCCTACCGTCAACTGAATACCGGAGCTTGAAGATGGATCTCGGCCTGCCATTCATGCTGGAACTGACGCCCAACACGCTTACCGCGATGGTGCTGGTGCTGGCGCTGCTGGTGCTCGCTTCAATCATCCAGCGGCTGCTGGTCAGCCGCTTGCCCGCTGGAACCCATATCGAGTTGCAGCAGCGGATCAGGTCCTGGTGGATCATGGTGCTGGTGGTATTCACTGCACTGGTCATCGGTCATACCGCCTCGCTGATCTTTTTCACCATCCTCAGCTTCATCGCCCTGCGCGAGTTCTTCTCGATTCTGCCGGTGCGCCTGACGGATCGGCGATTGATCCTGGCGCTCTATCTGCTGGTGCCGGTGCATTACTACTGGATCGCCACCGACTGGTACGGCATGTTCACCATCTTCATTCCGGTTTATCTTTTCCTGCTGATACCCTTCGGATTGTTGCTGCTGGGTGAGACCAAGGGCTTCATTCGCGCAGTGGCATCCTATCAATGGGCGGTAATGACAACGGTATTCGCGATCAGCCATGTCGCCTATCTGTTGATGCTGCCGGCAGAGACCAACCCGGCCGGCGGCGGTGTCGGCCTGGTGCTGTACCTGGTATTCCTCACCCAGTTCAACGATGTTGCCCAGTACATCTGGGGCAAGACCTTCGGACGCCGCAAGATCGTCCCCGGCATCAGCCCGAACAAGACATGGGAAGGTTTCCTTGGCGGTATTGCCACCACCACCCTGCTCGGCGGCCTGTTGGCTCCGTGGCTGACTCCATTGCATTGGCCCCTGGGATTGCTTGCAGGGTTACTGATAGGTATAGCGGGTTTCGTCGGTGATCTCACCATTTCAGCGGTCAAGCGTGATCTGCTGATCAAGGACACCGGTCAGTTGATTCCAGGGCATGGCGGTATTCTCGATCGCATCGACAGCCTGATGTATACCGCCCCGCTGTTTTTCCACTTCCTGCGATATACAGCGTATTGAGCGAGCTAGAAGCCATGATCAAAGCGCTGCCAAAAGTATTGTTCTTTCTGTTGATCGTCCGCCCGGTGGTGTATCTGATGCTGGGGCTCAACTTGCTGCAGCGGGAAAAACTGCCCGTTCACGGACCGGCCATCCTGGCCGCCAATCACAACAGCCATCTCGATACGCTGGTGTTGATGTCACTCTACCCACTGGCCACCTTGCATCGTGTGCGCCCGGTGGCCGCGGCGGACTACTTCCTGCGCAATCGCTTCACCGCCTGGCTATCGCTCAACCTGATCGGCATCATTCCGCTGGATCGCCAGGGCGAGGTAGGCAAGGACAAGGTCTTCGAACTGTGTCAGCGGGCATTGGCCGATGATCAGATCCTGCTGCTGTTCCCCGAGGGCAGCCGGGGCGATCCGGAGCAACTGCAACCCCTGCGCAAGGGCATCTACCATCTGGCTCGCAGCCAGCCCGGCACCCGTGTCACACCGGTTGCCCTGCACGGTCTGGGCAAGGCATTACCCAGAGGCGGGTCGATGATAGTGCCTTTCAACTGCGATGCCGTGGTCGGCGATCCACTGGAGCCGGGAGAAGACTGCGACGCGTTCATGAACGAGCTGCAAACGGCGCTGGAAGACCTGCTGACGCAATGCATTACCCGGAGCAAGGAGCAGGAAGGCTAGCCAAGGCGGTCATCACACCGCCGGAGGCCGCGCCCGCGTCACTCGATCCACCAGATACACCAACCCCTGATAATCGATGCCACTGTGGCTGCTCAGACCGATCTCGCAGGTTCGGCTGGTGGATACCCCCTGTTCGCAACTCCCTACCGCGCTCTTGAGCGTGCGCAGCGCATGGCTGTTCAACTGCGGCAGGGTGAAGCCCTTGTCGCCGGCGAAGCCGCAGCAGTGGATGCCTTCGGGCACCACCACCTGAGTACTGCAGCGCCGGGCGATGGCAAGTAATGCGTCGGCCTCGCCAAGATGCTGGGTGCTGCAGGTCACGTGCACCGCCACCGGGGTATCGACGGGCTGGAATTCCAGCCGGTCAAGCAGATGCTCACGGATGAAGCGCACCGGGTCATGCAACTGCAGGCGCGTATCCGGCTCGCCCTGCAGCAGCCGCAGGGTGCAGGGACTGGTATCGCAGTAGATCGGATAGCGGCCCTGCTCGCTGGCCTGCATCAAGGCAGCCAGCAGTTCCCCGCGCTTGCGCTCGGCCTGCTCCGGATAACCCTTGGAGGCGAACGGCTGGCCGCAGCAGAGATCGTCCAGTCCGGTTGGCAGAATCACCTCGAAGCCGGCCTTTGCCAACAGCGCGCGGGTCTTGTCGAACAGGGACATCTGCTCGCCGCTGCCCGCTGCCGGCCCCATCACCCGCGATACGCAGGCCGGCAGGTAAACCACCCGGGGCTTGTCGCTGGCCATGGACGCTGGGATATCGACCCACTTCACTGCCTGTGGCATGGCGGGCGTCCACTGCGGCAGGCGGCCGCCGGACAACCGCTGCGCGCCCCGGCTGAGGCGCTGCAATCGCGGTGTGCCGAGCAGCCGCCGCGCGGTACCCGCCGCGGCCAAGGTCAGCCGCGCGCCCTTGAGCGCAGTGGCGAAATGCCCGGCCAGCCAGTCGGCTCGCCGGGCCTGCAGCACCTGCCCGGCGCGCAGTTGGCGCACCAGGTCGCCGGTATTGATGCCGACCGGGCAGCGCTGGGCGCATAGTCCGGTGGCAGCGCAGCTGTCGATGCCTTGCTGTTGGTAGGCTTGCTCCAGCTCACGGGTATCGATACCCGCGCGCTTTTTCGCCTGAATGTCGCGCCAGATAACGATGCGCTGGCGCGGCGTCAGGGTCAGTCCGTTGGACGGACACACCGGCTCGCAGAAACCACATTCGATGCACTTGTCGACGATGTCGTCGGCGGCCGGCAGCGGCTTGAGATTCTGCAGATGGATGCGCGGGTTCTCGGACAGGACCACGTCAGGGTTGAGAATGCCGGTCGGATCGAGCAACCGCTTGATTTGCCACATCAACGCATAGGCATCGGCGCCCCACTCCAGCTCGACAAAGGGCGCCATGTTGCGTCCGGTGCCGTGCTCGGCCTTCAGCGCGCCGCCGAATTCCACCGCCACCAGTTGCGCCACATCCCCCATGAAAGCTTCATATCGCGCCACCTGGGCCGGATCGTCGAACCCCTGGGTGAAGACGAAATGCAGGTTGCCCTCCAGCGCATGACCGAAGATGATCGCCTCGGTATAGCCGTGGCGGTCGAACAGCTCGAGCAGGCGATTGACGCCCTCGGCCAGCGCCTCGACCGGGAAGGTCACATCCTCGATGATCACCGTGGTCCCGACCGGGCGCACTGCGCCGACCGCCGGAAAGGTGTCTTTGCGGATGCGCCATAGCTGGTTGCACACCTGCGGATCGGTACTGAAATCGACCTGCTTCTCCCGGGGAAAATCGGCAAGGGCGTGCAAGATCTGGCCGATCTGTTCGTCCAGTAGCGAGGGACTGGCGGCTCGGGTTTCCACCAGCAGCGCACAGGCATTGACGGACAGCTCGCGTACCCAGGCGGGCATGCCCTGCATATTCTGCACCGAGCGCAGGCTGCGGCGATCGAGCAGTTCCACCGCAGCCACTGGCTGGCGCTTGAGCACCGGCACCGCCCGGCAGCAGGTCTCCACATCGGGGAATACCAACAACGCGGTGGCCTTGTGCGGATGCTCGGGCACGGTGTGATAGGTCACCGAACTGATGAACCCCAGGGTGCCCTCGGAGCCCACCATGAGATGGCTGAGAATTTCCAGCGGCTCGTCGAAATCCACCAGCGCATTGAGCGACAACCCAGTGGTATTTTTCAGTCGGTATTTATGGCGAATGCGCTCGGCCAGCGCGGTATCGGCACGGGTCTGCCGGCCCAGTTCGGCCAGTTGCTCCAGCAGCGCGGCATGGCTGTGGCGAAATATGGCCACACTGGCTGCATCTTCGGTATCCAGCACGCTGCCGTCGGCCAGCACCAGGCGCAACCCGGCCAGCGTGTGGTAGCTGTTCTGGGCGGTGCCGCAGCACATGCCGCTGGAGTTGTTGGCGAGGATACCGCCGATCTTCGCCGCATTGATCGATGCCGGATCAGGACCGATCTTGCGCTGCAGCGGTGCCAGCGCAGCATTGGCGTTGGCTCCGATCACGCCCGGCTGCAGGCGGATGCGCTCGCCGCCATCGAGAATCTCACGGCCATTCCACTGATCGCCGAGCACAATCAATACCGAGTCGCTGAGCGCCTGCCCGGACAGGCTGGTACCCGCAGCGCGGAAGGTCACCGGCACGTCAAACCGCGTGGCCAGCTGCAACAGGGCAACCACCTCGCCCTCCGCCTCGACCCTTACCACCAACTGGGGAATCAATCGGTAGAAACTGGCATCGGTCCCGAATGCCAGGGTCGACAGCGGATCGTCGAACAACCGCTGAGCAGGAATCAACTGGCGAACGGCAGTCAGAAAGTCAGCGGGCAGGCTCATCGGCGCTCCGTCGTTATTGCGTCAGGTGCGCCAGCTCGCGCGCCAGCAGCTCGGGACTGATCTCGCTGATCGACTTGGCGCCAGTCAGCACCATGGCCACCCGCATTTCCTTTTCGATCAACTCCAGCAGATTGGTCACTCCCGCCCCGCCATGCACCGCCAGAGCGTAGATGAAGGCCCGACCGATCAGGGTGCAATCGGCACCCAGAGCCAGCATACGCACCACATCCAGCCCACTGCGGATACCGGAGTCGGCGAGAATCTTGATCTGTCCCTTGACCGCATCGGCGATGGCCGGCAGCGCGCGAGCGCTGGACAACACACCATCCAGTTGGCGGCCGCCGTGGTTGGACACCACGATGCCGTCGGCGCCGAAACTCACCGCATCCCTGGCATCCTGGGGGTCGAGAATGCCCTTGATCACCATGGGGCCGTCCCAGAACTCGCGGATCCACTCCAGGTCCTTCCAACTGATCGAAGGATCGAAGTTGGCACCCAGCCAGCCGATATAGTCGGCCAGCCCGGTCGGGTTGCCGCGATAGGTAGAAATATTGCCCAGGTCATGCGGGCGGCCCAGCAGGCCCACATCCAGCGCCCAGCGCGGATGCGTCATTGCCTGCAGCACCCGGCGCATAGGACCATTGGCACCGCTCATGCCGGAATGGGCATCGCGGTAGCGGGCGCCGGGTACCGGCATGTCCACGGTGAATACCAGGGTGGTTACCCCTGCAGCCTTGGCTCGCTCCAGGGCGTTCTTCATGAAGCCGCGGTCGCGCAGCACGTACAACTGGAACCACATGGGACGGTCAATCGCCGGGGCCACTTCCTCGATCGCACATACCGACACGGTGGACAAGGTAAAGGGAATGCCCTTGGCTGCCGCTGCCTGCGCCGCCTGCACTTCACCCCGGCGAGCGTACATACCGGCCAGGCCCACCGGCGCCAATGCCACCGGCATGGCCAGGGTCTCATCGAACAGCCGGGTTTCCAGGCTCAGCTCGGACATGTTCTTCAGCACCCGTTGGCGCAACGCGATGTCGGCAAGGTCCGCGACGTTGCGCTTGAGCGTGTGCTCGGCATAGGCGCCGCCATCGAGATAGTGGAACAGGAAGGGCGGCAGCCGGCGCTGAGCAGCGGCGCGGTAATCGGTAGAGGCAGAAATGATCATCGTGTTAATCCCATGTTGTATCGTAAGTGGTGAGCGCCGCCATCAACCCAGGGGCACAGGGTCGGTCAGGCCCAGTACATAACAGCCGATCAGGGTAAGGACGCCGGCCAGGGTCACGTAATAGAGTGTTGGCCAGATGGTCTTGCGCAGGATCAGGCCCTCACGCCCCAGCATACCCACTGTAGCCGAAGCGGCTACCACATTATGAATTGCCACCATGTTGCCGGCGGCGGCGCCCACTGCCTGGGCAGCGATCACCAGCACCGTGGACAGCCCCAGATTGGTGGCCACGCCGTATTGGAACTGGCTGAACATCATGTTGGACACGGTATTGGAACCCGCCAGGAACGCCCCCAGCGCACCGATGGCCGGAGCGAACAGCGGATAGATTCCACCCACGTTATCGGCAACAAAGTGCGCCAGGGCAACCGGCATGCTCGGCAGGTCAGCGCCGTTGACCCCCGAGTTGATCAGAATGCGCACCATCGGCACCGTGAACAGCAACACGAAGCCGGCGCTGAGCAACACACCCCCGGATTCGCGCGCCGCCCGGCCGAGCTCACTCAGACGCATGCGGTGAATGAAGAAGGTTGCCAGCACCACCGCCACCAGCACACCACCCGGCAGGTACAACGGATCGAGGCCGGCATTGATGCCCGCCTCACCGAGAATGCCGGTGAAGGTGAGCGCAACACTCTTCAGCGCCGCGGTCACCTCCGGGAACACCCGGCTGACCACCAGCAAAATACCCACCAGCACATAGGGAATCCAGGCCCGCAGGCTACTCATCGGCCGGTTGCCGAGGTCCTCGGCACGCATCTCGATGGTGCCCATCCAGCTCAACGGCCAGTCCTTGCGGTCGGCGAACTGCCAGCGGTTCTTCGGCACCAGAAAGCCGGCCCGAGCCGCCAGGGTCACTATCGACAGACCTACCAGCCCGCCCAGCAGCGAAGGGAATTCCGGCCCGAGAAAGATACTGGTCAAAACATAGGGCAGCACGAAGGCCAGTCCGGCGAAAAGCGCAAAGGGCACTGCCTCCCAGCCGGCCTTCCAGCTCTTGTCCCGACCGAAATAGCGGGTCAGCATCAGCACCATCAGTGCCGGCATAACAACGCCCACCATGGCATGGATAATGGCCACCTTCACCGCTACCCACTGCATGTAATCGGTCCAGGCGTAGCCATGAACCGCCAGCGCCTCGCCGAGCGCCACGTTATCTACCCCGGCGGTAACCCCGACAATGATCGGCGTGCCCACCGCACCGAAGGACACCGGCGTGCTCTGCAACAACATGCCCATCAACACCGCCGCCATTGCCGGAAAGCCCATCGCCACCAGAAGAGGTGCGACTATCGCCGCCGGTGTACCGAAGCCGGAAGCTCCCTCGATAAAGCAGCCAAATAGCCAGCAGATGATCACCACCTGAATGCGCGGGTCGGGGCTGATAACCGCGAATCCGGAACGAATGGCGGCGATGCCACCGGAATATTTAAGGGTATTGAGCAGCAGAATGGCGCCGAAAATAATCCACAACAGGCTGAGGGTAATGATTAGCCCCTGCAAGCTCGAAGACAGCACGCGGTTGAAGCTCATATCCCAGCCGAACAGCGCGATCAACACAGTGGCACCATAGACCACCGGCATCGCGGTCCTGGCTGACCAGCGCAGCCCGATAAGCAAGACACCGGCCAGGAGAATTGGGGCAAAGGCCAGCACAGCGAGAAGTGCAGAAGACATACAGTATTCCGTCATTGTTATTGGAAAGGCTTCGGGTAAATTGGTCATACCAATTATCCGGCGGTGTCGATCAGCGTAAAAAAGCACCGCCAGCATGTCAAACAGAATTTCCTATACCTTCGTCTTATTACCGGAGAAAAACTTTTCGAGACGGCGTTTAGCCGGCATACTTCTGGAATCATTGGTCAGACCAATAGGAGCGAACGATGGAGGTTGGCCAGATCCAACAACGCCGGCTGTCAGACAATATCGTTGAACAGCTGGAGTCCATGATGCTCGACGGCATATTGAAGCCGGGGGAACGATTGCCAGCGGAACGCCAACTGGCTGAACAGTTCGGCGTTTCCCGACCTTCCTTGCGCGAGGCGATTCAGAAACTGGCGGCCCGCGGTCTGCTGGTCAGCCGTCAGGGGGGAGGCAATTATGTCACCGAGTCCCTGGGCTCCAGCTTCAGCGACCCGCTGCTCGACCTGCTCGAAGGCCGCCCCGAGGCCCACCGGGACCTGCTGGAGTTTCGCCATACGCTGGAAGCCGATTGCGCCTATTACGCCGCGCTGCGCGCTACCGAAGTCGATCATCAGCACCTGCGTGAGGCTTACGAAGTACTACAGGCCTGCTACGCTCGGGAAGGTGGCAGCCGGGCCGAGGAAGGTGCCGCGGATGCGCGCTTTCACCTGGCCATTGCCGAGGCCAGTCACAACATCATCTTGTTGCATACCATTCGTGGTCTGTTCGATCTACTCAAGCGCAACGTGGTGACCAATATTGGTGGCATGTATGCCCTGCGCCCGAGCACCCGCACCATGCTGATGCGCCAACACCAGGAGTTGCTGGAAGCAATCATCGAGGGCCGCGCCGAGGATGCCCGGCGTCATGCCAGCGAGCATATCGATTTCGTACGTGAAGTACTGGCCGAACGCCAACAGGAGGAGCAACGCCGCAGCCGAGCTAAACGACGCGAGAAACACTGAACCCCTCAATCCCGGGCGATTTCCACCGGAGCGGCTATAGTGATTAATCCCAAATGAAGGACCGTTCATCTGACAGGAGATTTCGATGAAGAAAGGCGCCCCATCCGCGCTCATGCTGCTGGTTCCGCTCGCCCTGTCCGCTCACGCCTATGAATTGAGTCCCACGCCGGAGGCAGGTCTGTGGCGCATCGAAAAACGCGTCCTGATCGACAAGGAGGAGCGCCTGCAGACGCTGCAGGAGGCTCAGCAGAAATTACCCCAAGACACCGCCGCCCAACGTCGGGCACTGCTGGATGAAGCTGCCATCAGTCGCAGCAATCCGACCGTCGAAATGGAGTGCCTCACTCCCCAGCAGGCAGTGGAACTGGTCCGACTGGAAACCCTGCAGCAGGAGATTCAGCACGACGTGCCCGAGTGCGAGCTGACAGTGCACCCGGTGGACCGCTCCACCTTGAATGTCCATGGTCGTTGTCAGGCCGAACACGGCTTCGATGGTGACATGCGGGGCCATCTCGAAATCATCAGCAGTTACGAGATCCGCTCTTCCTTTCTCGGGCGTGGCAATGTGCAGCTCGATGCAGACATCAGCGAAGCCGCAGCGGGCAACCCCGTCAGCATCCAGCTGCAGGAGATCTCCCGCTGGACCCAACCGGATTGCGGCGCGGTCCCCCCCCGGGAGCGGCTATCCTTTTGATTGCCCACCGTCACGGCTGTTGGCGGTGGGCTAGACTGGAACCCATATCACGACGGGAGAATGTCCATGCTCAATCATTGTATTCTCGCTTTCGACTATTCGGAAAGCTGGCAGAAGACCTGCGAGCGGCTACCGCCAATGCTGCAGCTGACTGCGGTACGGCGGCTCACCCTGGTGCATGTGGTGGACACCACCCGGCGAATGCACGTGGAGGACAGTGCAGCCTCAGCCGCCAGCCATCTCGCTGACCTGGCGCGCCAGCTTTCCGGCGAGTTTGGCATCACGGTAGATTACGAAGTGCGCAGCGGCTTCGCCGCCAGCGAACTGCACGAAGCCGCGCGCCGACACAAGGCCGACGGCATCATCGTTCTCAACCAGAGTCATTCCGCTGGACGAGCCTTGTTCTATGGCAATGTCACCCTGAACCTGGCCCGCATTACCCACCTGCCGCTGCTGATCCTACCGGCCAGTGGCCCTGTCACGGAACCCAGCGCCCCGGTCCTGCTGGCAACCGACGGCTCGCGCCCAGCTCAGGTCGCCCAGCGTGTGTTCGAACGCTTCCTCACCGGCGGTCGGCACGGGCTGGTACTCTGGGTGGAAACCGACGAGGTAGACAATACCGCTGTCATCAACGAGCAGATCGAGGACCTCACCCGCCGCCATGAGCTGGTGGTCGCCCGTCAGGTGAAGGGCTCGGCCGTACGCGAAATAGTCAAGGCCGCCGCCGCCGAGCGAGTATCTCTGGTCATCCTCGGTAAACGCGGTACCACACCGATTCACGACCTGATGATCGGCAGTACCGCCGAGGGCGTCGCTCGGGAAAGTGAGCAACCGGTCCTGTTGGTCCCCGTCAATACCGCGCTCTGAAACGACAACGGCCCCTCGCGGGGCCGTTGCCAAGGTACCGATCAACCTCAGAAGAATGCCTGCAATCCGGTCTGCGCCCGGCCGAGAATCAGCGCGTGCACATCGTGAGTACCTTCGTAGGTGTTCACCACCTCCAGGTTCACCACATGGCGGATCACGCCGTACTCGTCGGAGATACCGTTGCCACCGAGCATGTCCCGCGCCACCCGGGCGATATCCAGCGATTTGCCGCAGGAGTTGCGCTTCATGATCGAGGTAATCTCCACCGCAGCGGTGCCCTCATCCTTCATCCGGCCCAACCGCAGGCAACCTTGCAAACCCAGGGTGATTTCGGTCTGCATGTCTGCCAGCTTCTTCTGTACCAGCTGGGTCTGGGCCAGCGGACGGCCGAACTGGGTGCGATCCAGGGTGTACTGGCGGGCGGTGTGCCAGCAGAACTCCGCCGCACCCAAAGCGCCCCAGGCGATGCCATAGCGAGCCGAGTTGAGGCAGGTGAAGGGCCCACGCAGGCCGGTCACGCCGGGCAGCAGGTTCTCTTCCGGCACGAAGACATCGTCCATCACGATTTCACCGGTGATAGAAGTACGCAGGCCGACCTTGCCCTTGATCGCCGGCGCGCTCAGACCTTCCCAACCTTTCTCGAGGATGAAGCCGCGGATGACATCGTCTTCGGTCTTGGCCCAGACCACGAATACATCGGCGATCGGGCTGTTGGTGATCCACATCTTGGCGCCCTTGAGACGATAGCCGCCGTCGACCTTGCGCGCCCGGGTGACCATGGACCCCGGATCGGAACCGTGGTTAGGCTCGGTAAGACCGAAGCAGCCGATATATTCGCCGCTGGCCAGTTTCGGCAGGTACTTCTGCTTCTGCTCCTCGGAGCCGAACTCGTTGATCGGTACCATCACCAGCGAGGACTGCACACTCATCATCGAGCGATAACCGGAGTCGACACGCTCCACTTCACGGGCGATCAGGCCGTAGCACACGTAGTTCAGACCGCTACCGCCGTATTCGGCAGGGATGGTCGCACCCAGCAAGCCCAACTCGCCCATTTCGCGGAAGATGCTGGCATCGGTATCCTCGTTGCGGAACGAGTTGAGTACCCGCGGCATCAGCTTGTCCTGACAATACTGCGCTGCCGAGTCCCGCACCATGCGCTCTTCTTCGGTGAGCTGCTGGTCCAGCAGCAGCGGATCTGCCCAGTTGAAACTTGCTTTGCTATTGGCCATGGATACTCCATCGGTGATTGTTGTGTGAACTGTAAGCAAGGCTAGTCCGCAGAGGGCGACGGGGCAAGCGCGTTTTTTTCAACCCATTGTGCTAGATTGGAACTCCGAACAATCAACTAAAAGCATCAAGCTACCGAGTGCAAGCGATCTCGCGCAGCGCGACAGACCCATGTCGCCGGCCCGGCCGGCTTGCCCTCGGCACGAATGGTTTGCCGCCGTTTCACAGGAGCCCCCCATGCGTCGCAAGATACCGCCGACCCAGGCGCTGGTCTGTTTCGAGTCTGCCGCCCGGCATGAAAGCTTCACCAAGGCCGCCGAAGAGCTGGCATTGACCCAGAGCGCCGTCTGCCGTCAGATTGCCAACCTGGAGAGCTTTCTCGATATCCAGTTGTTCCGCCGCACCCGCCGGGGCGTACGCCTGACCGAGGCCGGCGAAACCTATAGTCGACGCATCGCCAATCGCCTGGACGCGGTGGAGCGGGACACCCTGTCGGTGATGGGCAACCATGGTACCGCGACCCTGGAACTGGCGTTGGTACCCACCTTCGGCACCCAGTGGCTGCTGCCACGCCTGAACCGGTACCTTGTGCGACATCCGCACGTGACCATCAATATGACCAACCGTACCCGTCCCTTCCTGTTCGCCGATACCGAGTTCGACGCAGCGATCTATTTTGGTGATGGGGAATGGTCCGGTACCGAGGTGCATTTTCTGATGAACGAATCGCCGGTACCGGTGTGCAGCCCCGCATTACTGGGCGAGCAGGTCGAACTGACCGCAGAACAGATCAGCCGGCTGCCATTGCTGCAGCAATCCACTCGCCCCTATGCCTGGCGCCAGTGGTTCGCCGCCGCTGGCTTGCGCGTGGAGCACGACCTGAATGGTACTCGCCTGGAATTGTTTTCCATGCTGGCCCAGGCCGCCATGCACGGGCTGGGCGTGGCACTGATTCCCCCCTTTCTGATTCGCGACGAGCTGGCCAGCGGCCGACTGGCGGTGGCCAGTCCGCACAGTTTCGACAGCAGCAACGCCTATTATCTGGTAATCCCCGAGCGCAAGGCCGAATCAGCGACGCTGCAGGGGTTCAGGGACTGGGTGATCGGTGAAGCACAGGCGTATGGGCAAGCGGTCGGCACCGTCTCGTAACGTCCGGACCGGCTTGGTAGACCCCCTTCCACAAGCTCAGCGGTAATAGGTGCAGATCCGCTGGCCGTTGACCTCGTGGACCTGGATATCCATCTCATAGAGATCCCGCAGCACCTCGTCGCGGATAATCTCCTGCGGCGACCCTTGATAGGCTGGCCGGCCCTGGCGCATGGCAATGATGTGATCCGAATAGCACGAGGCAAAATTGATGTCGTGCAGCACCACCACCACCGTCTTGCCCTTCTCATCGGCTGCGCGGCGCAGCAGCTGCATCATGTCCACGGCAAAGCGCATATCGATGTTGTTCAGCGGTTCGTCGAGCAACACATACTCGGTATCCTGGCACATGACCATGGCCACATAGGCACGCTGGCGCTGACCGCCGGACAACTCGTCGATCGGCCGATCCCGGTAGTCGCCCAGCCGTAGATAGTCCATAGCCTCGTCCACATGGCGCAGATCCTCGGCGGTCAGCCGGCCGCCGGAGTGGGGAAAGCGCCCGAAGGCGACCAGATCCCGCACGGTCAGGCGCAGGGATGTCTGATTGTCCTGGCGCAGGATCGACAGCCGGCGCGCCAGCACATTGCCCGGTGTGCGGGTCACATCCATGCCATCGACCTGCACAGAGCCAGCGCTCATCGGCGTCAGCCGGCTGATCATCGACAACAGTGTCGACTTGCCGGCACCGTTGGGGCCGATGATCGAGGTGAAGCCACCTCGGGGAATGCTCAGGCTGACGTCATCGACGACCAACACATCGCCATAGCGTTTGGATACACCCCGGGTTTCAATCATTGTCTGACTCCGCGCATCAGCAGCGCTATGAACAGCAGGCCGCCGGCCAGCTCGATGACCAGTGCCAGCGGCAGGGTTGAGGCCAGCAGGTGCTCCAGCAATAGCTGGCCCCCGACCAGGCAGATGATGCCCGCCAGCACGCTGGCCGGCAGGGTCCAACAATGGCGCTGGGAACCGGTGAACCAGTAGGCCAGATTGGCGATCAGCAAGCCGAAGAACAGCGTCGGCCCGACCAGCACCGTAGCTACCGATACCAATACCGCGATCACCGCCATGATGCCGAGCACCACCCGACCATGGGCCACGCCCAGGTTGATGGCGATATCCCGGCCCAGACTCAGCACATCCAGACAACGCCACCAGCGCCACAGCAGTATTCCACCCAGCACCAGAACCATCGCCGCCGCGCCGAGCAGTTCAGTGTTCACCCGGCTGAAACTGGCCTGCGCCACGCCGGTGCTGACGCCGAATTCGCTCGGATCAAGCACCCGCGCACCCAGTCCGGACAACTCACGAAACAGGATGCCGGCCAGCATACCCAGCAGAATCATCAGATGCAGGCTGCGCACCGAGCCGGAGAACAGCAGGCGAAACAGCAGCAGCGCCAACGCCACCATCAGCACGACCTGCAACGCAAAGCGCAGCGCAGGCGCCCACTCGGCCAGGGCACCGCCGCCCAGCACCAGCAGCGTCAGGGTATTGACCAGCACATAGAGCACATCAAAACCCATCAGCGATGGCGTCAACAGCCGGCTGTGGGTAATGGTCTGGAACAGCACGGTGGACACGCCGATGGCAGCGGCGGTGAGCAGCAGCGCCAGCAGCCGATTACCGCGGTATTCGAGGATGAAGTGCCAATCGGTCTGCACATTCACCGTCATGAAGCCAATCACGCACAGCGCCGCCAGCACGCCCAACAACAGCACCCGGGTGCCCGGACGACGCCACAGATTCAGGACCATTTCGCCCTCCCCTGCAGCAGCACGGCAAGGAAAATCACGCAGCCGATGATCGACAGCAGGTTGGACGAGGGTACTTCGTAGGGATGGATCAGCAGCCGCCCCAGCAAATCCGCCGCCAGCAGCAACGCCGCACCCAGCAGCGCCATCAGCGGCACCGCACGGCGCAGATTATCCCCGGCAATCAACCGCACCAGGTTCGGCGCCACCAGCCCGATGAAGGGAATCACCCCGGCGGTTACCACCACGCTACCGACGATCATCGCTACTAGTGCCACGCCAGCGGCCATCAACAGTCCGTAGTTCACGCCGATATTGGTGGCAAAATCCCGGCCCATGCCGATCACGGTAAAACGATCCGCCAACACCATCGCCGCCACCGTCAGCCCGGCGGCGACCCACAGCAACTCGTAGCGCCCACGCAAGATCGCCGAGAAGTCGCCACTGTTCCAGGCGCGCAGCGATTGCGATAGATCGAAGTGATGGGCAATCAACCCGCTGGCTGCATGCACCACCCCAGCCATGACCAATCCGACCAGGGGAACGATCAACGCCGAGCGCAGCGGCATGCGCTGCAATACACCAAGAAACAGCAGAATGCCGCCGGCCGCAAAAGTGCTCACCACCAGGAACCGCCCCCACAATGGCAAGCCCTGGGGCAGCACGATGGCCAGCACCAGCATACCCAGCGCCGCCGCAGCCATGGGGCCGGTAGTCGAGGTATCCACCAACCGGTTGCGCGCCATCATCTGCAGAATCGCCCCAGCCACAGCCAGCGCCGCACCAGCAAGGATCAGCGCAATGGTACGAGGCAGTCGACTGACAAAGAGAATCTTCGAGATCCGGTCATCCGGATCGGCGGTAAGGACATTCAACAGGTTCATGCGGCTGGCGCCGACGTTCAGGCTGCATAGCGCGAGCACCACCACCAGCGCGAGCAGCAGAAACAACCAGAGGACGCCCCTATCGGGCGCCCCTGGAGATGGAGAAAGGGAATGTGACATGCATCCTGCCTGGACAGCGAAAGGGCGACTACTCAGCGTGCCGCAGAGAATACCTGAATCAGTTCATCGACACTGTTCTGCATCACACCGATACCGCTGTTGTCCAGCAGATACCAGCTGGCCGGGTCCAGGTAGACGATCTGGTCCTTGCTGCCGGCGGTGGTAGCCTCGACCAGCTCGTTGTCCATCAACTCAGCCGCAGCAGTACCCTCGCGGCCGATCGCGGCATCACGGTCCATCACGAACAGCCAATCGGGATCAGCCTCCAGCAGAAACTCGAAGGACACTGCCTGGCCATGGCGGCCGGTCTTGAGATCAGCTACCGCCTGCTCGACACCAAACACATCGTGGATCAGACCGAAGCGGGTACCCTTGCCGAAGGCGGCCATCTTGCCACCGGTGGTGAGCAACAGCAGACCGTCGCCCTGCTCCGCCGTCAGGCTACGCAACTGCGCCACGGAAGACTTCAACTCGGCAACCAGCTCGGCAGCCTTCTCCTGCTTGCCGAACACCTCACCCAGCAACAGCGTGTTGCGCTCGACACTCCCCAGCAGATCGTTCGGATCAGGGGTCAGGTCAATGGTGGTACCGAACCGGGACACTTCCGCATACTTACCCTGCGCCCGGCGCCCGAGGATGATCAGATCCGGCTCGGCATTCTTCAGCACCTCGAAGTCCGGCTCGAACAGGCTGCCAGCACGAATGAATTCGCCCTCGCGGTACTGCTTGAGCACGTCCGGCGGGTTGGAAGAAGGAATGCCGCTGACGGTAACGCCCAGCTGCGCCAGGGTATCGAGCGTTGACCAGTCGAGCACCACCACCTTCTGCGGTTGCACTGGCACCTGGGTCTCGCCACTGGAATGGGTCACGGCGACGCTCTCGGCATGAGCAACAGACGCACCAGCGCCCATGGCCAAAGCCAGACACACGCTCGAAACAGCAGCAAAACGGGACAGACCTGACAGCATGACAACTCCTTTCTGCAGACCCACAAGCCGCGCCCGCAACAGTCACAAAGCACTGTCGGCACTGATCAGGGATCCCCGATTATTAAGAATAGTTATTGTTTACGATGCTAGCGGAAGCGTCTGGCCAGCGCAATCGAACAGACAAAAAAAAGCGAGCCCGCAGGCTCGCTTTCCAGTATCGCGCCGATCTTACTGGCGGATGCCTTCGATCGTCAGATCCAGCTCGACCACCGCAGAGGCCGGCCCAAGATCCATGGACACGTCATAGTCCGCCAGCTTGATGCTGGTGGTGCCCTCGAAACCGGCACGGTAGCCGCCCCAGGGATCATCACCTTCGCCAACGAAGCGGGCGTCGATCACCACCGGCTTGGTCACGCCGTTGAAGGTGAAGTCACCGGTGACCTTGGCGGTGTTCTCACCTGTCACTTCCACGCCAGTGGAAACAAAGGTGGCCTGGGGATGCTTGGCCACATTCAGGAAGTCATCGCTGCGCAAATGCTTGTCACGCTCGGCATGGTTGGAGTCCACGCTGGCGGTATTGATGGTGACGTTCACCTTGCTGTTTTCCGGATTTTCCGCATCCCAGCTGAAGGTACCATCAAAATCGTTGAAGCGGCCATGCAACATGCTGAAACCCATGTGCCCGGTCTTGAAGTTGATGAAGGCATGCTGGCCTTCCTTGTCGATCTGGTAGTCAGCTGCGTACAGCGAGCCGGACAGAGCCATCAAACCACCCAGAGCGACCCCAGCAAAAATCTTTTTCATACCTGTTTCTCCTATGAATCCGTCAATTACCGCGCTCGCATGCCCAGCATGCGGCGCAATGTATCGTCACGATCAAGAAAATGATGTTTCAGGGCGCCCAACGCATGCAACGCCGCCAATCCCAGTACCGCTATCGCTACCCAGTAATGCACTGCTCCGGCGCGGTCAGCCTGACTGGGCAGACCGGTTATCGAAGCCGGTATCTCAAACCAGCCAAAGACACTGATACCTTGCCCCGTGGCCGTAGAAATCAGATAACCACTGAGCACGATAACCAACAGCATCAGGTATAGCAGCCCATGCACCACACCCGCCACGCTGATTTCCCAGCGCTTATGATTAGGCAGATGCGCCGGACGCGGATTGCCCCAGCGCCATAGCAGCCGCAACACCAGCACGGCGGCCAGGGTGATGCCGATACTCTTGTGCCAGAACGGAGCGCTGCGGTAATAGGGACTGTAGTAACTCAGGTCAGTCATCCACAAGCCGAGTATCGCCAGCCCGATCACCGCCAGAGCCACCAGCCAATGCAACACGATGGCCACCAGGCCGTAGCGTTGCTGTGAATTTCTCAGTTGCATTTGAATATGTCCGGTACCGATGATGCGAAGATCATACATCGACACAGGAAAACAAAAAGGGGAAATATTGGGTAGGAAATATCTGATTTATAGATACGTCTTGAATACAACGTCTCTGAATACCTGCATTTCTCTAACAACCACCCCGGGGGAGGCTAGCCTCCGACCGGCCCCTGTGGCGGCCAGGGAAGGTCACCACACGAGCGCCCATGGATGGCTAGAGCGGGTCCGGGCAGGAGCTGGTCGCCCGCGCATCGCTGCACGGACTAACCGCAACAAGGGGTGTACCAAACAATCAGAAAAACAATCGCTTCAACTCAGCCCCCGGATCAGACGCCCGCATAAACGCCTCGCCCACCAGGAAACCATAAACATCATTGCCCAGCATCAACTCCACATCGGCACGAGTGAGAATGCCACTCTCGGTAACCGCCAGACGATCCGCCGGCACACGGCTCAGCAATTGCAGCGTGGTATCCAGGGACACCTCGAAGGTATGCAGATTACGGTTATTGATACCTACCAACGGCGTATCCAGTTGCAGCGCCCGGTCCAGCTCGGCACCGTCATGCACCTCAACCAGCACATCCATCCCCAGCTCGACCGCAGCGGCATTCAGCTCAGCCATCTGCCCATCTTCCAGCGAAGCCACAATCAGCAGAATGCAATCAGCGCCCATCGCCCGGGCTTCGACCACCTGATAGGGGTCGACCATGAAATCCTTGCGGATAACCGGCAGATCGCAGGCCGCACGAGCCTGCTGCAGATACTCCGTACTACCCTGGAAGAAATCGATATCGGTCAGTACTGACAGGCAAGCCGCACCACCCTGCTGGTAACTGACCGCAATCTCCCCCGGGTTGAAGTTCGCGCGAATTACCCCCTTGCTCGGCGACGCCTTCTTCACCTCGGCAATCACCGCCGGCTGCTGCGCTGCCGCCCGCTGGCGCAGCGCCTGGGCAAAACCGCGCGGTGCATCAGCTCGGGTGGCCAGCCGTTGCAGCTCGTCCACTGAAATGCGCGCACGGTTTTCCTTCACTTCTTCATACTTGCGCGCAACGATATTTTCCAGAATGGTCGGCAGGCTCATTTCTGCAGCGCCTCCTCGCGAAAGATTTCAGTGAAGGACGCCAGTTCGGCCAGCTTTTCCCGGGCCATGCCCGAATAGAGCGCATCGGAGGCCAACTCAACACCCTCTTTCAAGGTACTCGCCACGTCGGCTGCATAGAGCGCAGCACCGGCATTCAGGATGATCATATCCGCCGCCTTCTCGCCGACTTCGGTCTCGCGCTTGCCCAGCGCATCACGGATCAGCTTCAGCGATGCCTCCGGGCCTTCCACGGTCAGCCCGATCAGGCTGCGGCTCTTGATACCCAGATCCTCCGGGCTCACCTCATACTCAGTGACCTTGCCATCTTTCAGCTCGGCAATATGCGTCGGCGAGGCCAGGCTGATTTCATCCAGACCATCGCGCGAATGCACGATCAGTACATGCTGGCTGCCCAGACGACCCATCACCTCGGCCATCGGCCGGCACAGCGCCTTGCTGAACACCCCGATCACCTGATGCTTGACCCCAGCCGGGTTGGTCATCGGCCCAAGCATATTGAACAAGGTGCGCATGCCCAACTCGCGCCGCGGCCCGACCGCATGCTTCATCGCCCCATGGTGCGCCGGGGCAAACATGAAGCCGACGCCCACATGCTCTACACAGCGCGCCACCTGCTCCGGCGTCAGGTTCAGGTTGATGCCCGCCGCCTCCAGCAGATCGGCGCTGCCGCTCTTGCCGGATACCGCACGGTTGCCGTGCTTGGCCACCTGACCGCCAGCAGCCGCCACCACAAAGGCCGCCGCCGAGGACACATTGAAAATGTTTGCCCCATCACCACCGGTGCCGCAGGTATCGACCAGGTTATCCCCCGGAATCGCCACCTTGGATGCCAGCTCACGCATGGCCAGGGCCGCGCCGGTGATTTCATCCAGGCTTTCACTCTTCATGCGCAGCGCCACCAGCATGCCGCCGATCTGCGCATCAGTGCACTGGCCGGTCATGATCTGCCGCATCACGTCCTGCATTTCCTCGGTGGACAGGTCGATCTGTTCGACAACCCTGGCCAGCGCTGTGGTGATATCCATTGTTAGAATCTCCTGAATCGTCAGCTGCGCATTCCGCCCTGCTGTTTGAGAAAGTTGGCCAGCAGTTCATGGCCCTGTTCGCTGAGAATGGACTCGGGATGAAATTGCACCCCCTCGATCATGTACTGGCAATGGCGCAGCCCCATGATCTCGTCCACCGTACCGTCCGCATGTTGCGTCCAGGCAGTCATCTCCAGGCAATCGGGCAGGGTATCACGCTGCACCACCAGGGAATGGTAGCGGGTCACGGTCAACGGATTGGCCAGCCCGGCGAATACGCCCACGCCCCGATGGTAGACCGGGCTGGTCTTGCCATGCATGGCTTCACGGGCGCGTACCACCTCGCCGCCGAAGGCCTGGCCGATGCTCTGATGGCCCAGGCAGATGCCCAGAATCGGCAGCTTGCCGGCAAAGTGCTGGAGAACAGGTACCGAGACACCGGCTTCGTTCGGCGTGCAGGGGCCGGGCGATATCACGATGCGCTCAGGCTGCAACGCCTCGATCTGCGCCACGCTCAGCTCATCGTTGCGCACGACCTTGACCTCGGCACCCAATTCACCAAGGTACTGCACCACGTTCCAGGTGAAGGAGTCGTAGTTGTCGATCATCAATAACATGCTCAGCTCCTCACTCGGCCGATTGTTCGGCCAGCGCCACGGCGCGGAACATCGCGCGACGCTTGTTGATGGTTTCTTCCCATTCCAGCTCGGGCACCGAGTCGGCGACGATGCCACCGCCAGCCTGCACATGCAGCTCACCGTGCTTGATGACCGCGGTGCGGATGGCGATCGCGGTATCCATATTGCCATTCCAGGCCCAGTACCCCACCGCGCCACCGTAGACGCCGCGCTTGACCGGCTCCAGCTCGTCAATGATTTCCATGGCGCGGATCTTCGGCGCGCCGGACAAAGTGCCCGCCGGCAGGATGGCACGCAGGGCATCCATGGCGGTCAACTCGGGGCGCAACCGGCCACGGACGTTGGAAACGATGTGCATGACATTGGAGTAGCGCTCGATGACCATCTTCTCGGTCACCTGCACCTGGCCGATGGCAGCCACCCGGCCCACGTCATTGCGCCCCAGGTCGATCAGCATCAGATGCTCAGCCAGCTCCTTGGCGTCGGACAGCAGATCCTGCTCCAGCGCCAGGTCAGCCTCTTCGGTGGCCCCCCGCGGGCGGGTACCGGCGATCGGCCGCACCGTCACCTCACCCTCCTCGACCCGCACCAGCACCTCGGGCGAACTGCCAACCACATGGAAGTCGTCCAGGTTGAAGAAGTACAGATAGGGCGTCGGATTCTGGCTGCGCAGGGCGCGGTACAGGTCAATCGGCGCCGCCTTGAAGTCGATGCTCATGCGCTGGGATGGCACCACCTGCATGCAATCCCCAGCCAGAATGTAATCCTTGATGGTGTCGACCGCGTTCTGGTAATCCTCACGGGTGAAGCTCGCGCGGTATTCCAGATCACGCTCGGCGACGGCAGCCAGGTCAAGGCCAGGACGCGGGGTGAAGGGCGCGGCCAGTTGCGCCAGCAACCTATCCAGACGGCGGTTGGCCTGCTCCCAGGCATCGTCGTTTGCCGTGTCGGCCAATACGATGACGTGCAGCTTGCCGGCCAGGTTGTCGAATACCACTACCTCATCGGACACCATCAGCAGGATGTCCGGATTACCCAGCGGATCGGGATTGGGCGAATCGCCAAGCCGGCGCTCCACATAGCGCACGCAGTCGTAGCCAAAATAACCGACCAGCCCGCCATTGAAGCGCGGCAGCCCGGGAATACTTGGCACCTGATAGCGCGCCTTGAACTCTTCGACGAAGGCCAGCGGATCCTCACACTGGTGGGATTCGGTTTCGATACCGTCCACCAGCACGCTGGCAGTGTAGCCATGCACCTTCAGCAAGGTGCGCGCCGGCAAGCCAATAATCGAATAGCGGCCCCACTTCTCACCGCCCTGTACGGATTCGAGCAGATAGGAATAGGGCGCGTCGGCCAGTTTCAGATAGGTGGACAGCGGCGTGTCCATATCAGCCAGCACCTCGCGCACAACGGGTACGCGGTTGCAATCCTGGGCAGCCAGGCGGAGGAATTCGTCTTGGGTCATGATCAGCCTCATGGGCGGGTAGATGTCACACACACAAACCGGGCGCCTGCGCAGAAGGCAGGCGAAAGAAGTTCAGGGACGCCAACGCCAGCGGGCGAGCGCCTTCATCATTCCCATCAGTATGCGGTTGCTGACAAACACGGCTGATCCATCGATTCGGTGAACAGGTAACGCTGCAAGACTATATGAGCGCATCGAGCGAATCAACCAGCAGGTCCGGCTCCTCCAGTGCAACCGACCGGCCATGGTTGTAACCGTAGCTGACCGCGACCACCCTGACGCCGGCGGCGCGAGCGGCCAGTACATCGTTGCGCGAATCACCGACGAACAGGCTCTGCTGCGCGGTCACGCCAGCGGCGGACATGACCTGCAGCAGCCCCGCCGGATCGGGCTTCTTCACTGGCAGGGTATCGCCACCGATAATCCAGTCGAAGCGGCCCAGCCCTTTCTCTTCCAGCAACGGCGCAACGAAGCGTTCGGGTTTGTTGGTGATCACCGCCAACGCCACTTGCCGCGCCCGCAGCCAGTCCAACAACGCCGACACGCCCGGGTAGACGGTGGTAGCGTCATGGCCGCCGGAATAGGCCTGCATGAAATCAGCCAGCGCCGCCTGGGCCTCGGCCTCGTCCACGTTCGCATGATCAATACTATCGGCCAGTGCACGGCGCACCAAGACCAGGGCACCATTGCCAACCCAGTCCTTTACCCGCGCGACGCCGGCGGCCGGACGATTGCGCAGGGCCAGTACCTGGTCCACCGCTGCCGCCAGATCCGGCACCGAGTCGACCAGAGTGCCGTCCAGATCGAACATCACCAGGCGTGGCAAGGCACCGTCGAACAGCCGCTCCAGCTCGCTCATGCTAGCGCTTCACCTGGGCCAGTTCGGCGCGCATCTGATCGATCACAGTCTTGTAATCCGGCGCATTGAAAATGGCCGAGCCGGCAACAAAGGTGTCAGCGCCCGCTTCGGCTACCTGCCGGATGTTCTGCACGTTCACGCCGCCATCGACTTCCAGGCGGATATCCCGCCCGCTGGCGTCGATCAGCGCCCGCGCCTCGCGCAGCTTGTCGAGGGTGCCGGGGATGAATTTCTGCCCACCGAAACCGGGGTTGACGCTCATCAGCAGGATCATGTCGACCTTGTCCATCACGTACTTCAAGGCGTCCAGCGAGGTTGCCGGGTTGAACACCAGCCCGGCCTTGGCGCCACCTGATTTGATCAGTTGCAGGGAGCGATCAACGTGGTCGCTGGCTTCCGGATGAAAGGTGATGAAGGACGCGCCGGCTTCGAGGAAATCACCGATGATGCGGTCGACGGGGCGGACCATCAGATGCACGTCAATGGGCGCGGTAACGCCGTATTTGCGCAACGCAGTGCAGACCATCGGGCCAATGGTCAGGTTGGGTACGTAGTGGTTGTCCATCACATCGAAATGAACAATGTCGGCACCCGCCGCCAGCACCCGGTCCACATCTTCCCCGAGACGGGCGAAGTCGGCAGAGAGAATGGACGGGGCTATCGCGTAATCAGGCATGGCAGACCTCTGGGATAATCGGAACCCGGGTATTCTACCCTCTCGAGCAGCACTCGTGGGGATGCGCTGGCTGCGCGCCCGTCAGCGGAAGCCGCGATACCGCCGGATCTTCTCGTAGGCCTGCTGGATCCGGTGGACTTGCTCACCCGCTGCGGCCAACTCGGCCTCACTCGCACCCGCGGCCAGTTGCTTATCCGGGTGATGACGGCTGAGCAGCCGGCGATAGGCGCGCTTGATCTGCGCCGGTTCCGCGTCGAGCTCAATGCCCAGCACGGCCGCAGCCTGCTGCAGCCCACCACCGGCGGAAACCGGGGCGGCGCTGCCCGGGCGGCGGCGCTGGTGGCGCTGTTGCATCCGCTGCTGCTCGGCCTTGCCCAGGCCGGCAATGACGGCCCAGCGGTCGAGCAGCTGGCGCGCGGCCGTACTCGGCTGCCCCTGTACCAGCGCCATGCGCCAGCAACCATCGAGCAACTCGGCATTGCGCCCCGGCTGCTGGCGGCACAAGCGGCGCAGTTGCCTCTCCATAGTGGTGGCCGGCAACTTGCCCCGGTTGAAATCGGCCATGGCGGCCAACCGTTGTGACTCATCCAGGCGGTACTGCTGCATCAGTTCCCGAGCCAACTGCAGGTGCTCGGGCGTTACCCTGCCATAGGCCTTGGCCATACGCCCCAGACAGAGAAAAAGCACCTGCTGGAATTCCGGCCTCAGCCCCAGCCGCCGCCCCAGCTGCGCCGGCAACTCGGACCAGCGCCGCAAACCCCAATGCCGGTCCAGCGCATGGCCGAGTACCCCACCGAGAATACCGCCGGGCACGCCGGCAATGGCACTTCCCAACAGCACACCCACTACGGTCACCGGCCACAACATATCAGCGCTCCCGCGCCCGCAGATCGGCCTGCTGCAACCGCTCCGGCGTGCCGACATCGATCCAGCTGCCAGCATGGGCTTCGCCACTGACCAGCCCCTGCTCGGCAGCGGCCCGCAGCAGCGGCGCCAGCGGTTGCGGGCCCTCGGCCAGGCCAGCGAACAGCCGTGGCGACAATACCGCTATGCCGCTGTAGGTCAGGGCTGCGCTTCGCTCGGCCTCGTTCGCGGGATTGACGATTGCCCCTTCGCGCAGCAGGAAGTCGCCATGGGCTTTGAAGGGCGGGTTATCCACCAAGACCAGATGCGCCAGCTTGCCAGTTGGCAACTGCAGCCGGGAAAAGTCGAAATCGGTCCAGATATCACCATTGACCAGCACAAAAGGCTCTTCACCCAGCAACGGCAGGGCGCGCAGGATGCCGCCGGCGGTTTCCAGCGGTTGCTCCTCGGCCGACCAACTGATCCGCACGCCGTGGGCGGCACCATCACCGAAGGCCGTTTCAAGCTGCTCCCCCAACCAGGCATGGTTGATCACCAGCTGGCCCAGTCCGGCCCGTTGCAAGGCTTCGATATGCCACTGGATCAGCGGTTTTCCGGCCACCGGCAGCAACGGCTTGGGGGTATGCAGGGTCAGCGGGCGCATACGCTCACCCTTGCCCGCCGCCAGGATCATTGCTTTCATCTATTACAACTCCAGACTGTCCAGCAAGCGGCTCAGCGGGGCCAGCCGCGCATCGCTGTCGCAGGCATCACGCAGGTATTGCACGAAGCGCGGTGCATCTTCCAGATAATGCGGTTTGCCATCGCGATAGCGGATGCGGGCGAAGATGCCCAGCACCTTGAGGTGGCGCTGCACGCCCATCAGCCGGGACTGACCCAGAAAGGTGTCAAAGTGCGCCGGCAAGTCGATACCTGCTGCGCGCGCCTGCTCCCAGTAGCGGCCGACCCAGCGCTCACGCTCGGCCAGCGGCAGATTGAAAAAGGCATCGGCAAACAGCGAGGTCACGTCATAACTGGCCGGCCCGTACAACGCATCCTGAAAATCCAGCACGCCAGGCTCGCCCGGCGCCGTCATCAGGTTGCGCGGCATGTAGTCCCGATGCACGAAGACCTTGTTCTCGGCCAGATGGCTGTCCAGCAATGTAGTGCACAAGGTTTCCCAGTCCGCCCGCTGCTCGGCATTCAGCTCATGCTGCAGATGTCGGGCGACAAACCAATCAGGAAACAGCGCCAGCTCACGGCGCAATACCGCTTCATCGTACTCGGGCAGCTCACCCGGCCGACTACTGGCCTGCCAGCGCACCAGAGCGCTGATGGCCCCGGCGTACAGCCGCTCCAGCTCAGCATCGCTCACCCCGGCCTGGATACTCTGCAGATAGGTGCGCGCGCCCAGATCCTCCAGCAGCAGAAAGCCCTGTTGCGGGTCGGCGGCGAGAATGGCGGGTGTCTTCACGCCGGCGGCGGCCAGCAAACCGGCGATCCGGATAAATGGCCGCACGTCTTCCTGCTCCGGCGGCGCATCCATGATGATCAGGCTGTGCGCCCCATCGCTCCAGCGAAAATAACGGCGAAAACTGGCATCGGCACTGGCCGGTTGCAGCTCGCCGGCACCAACCTGAGCCCAGCCCTGCCGCTGGTGCGCCTCGGCCAACGCCGCGGGCAACCAAGCCTCCAACAAACTTCGTCTTGCATCCACCTTGGGGTCTCCTGCTTCCGCACTGGCTCTGGCGCCTAACAATGCTTTATTATCCACGATCTCGATAAGCAGACGCAGCATGCATGTTGCAATTGCCTCGCACAAGGGAGACGCTTCCGAGTCATCGCGAGCCTGCACGCCCGACTGAATCCCGGATAACGACAAATGGCCTACCCAAAACCACCGTTTCGCCCCTCCTTCTCCCTGCTGCTGGCCAGCGGACTCCTGCTGGCCCAACCCGCTACCAGCCTGGCGGTCAGCCAGGTCGAATGCCGCGCCGACAGCGCCGGCGGTGGCTGGGTCTGCGTGCCACTCGAAGCCACCGCGGACCTGCCGCCGCGGCCCGGCACGCCGGTGGTACGTACCACCGAAGCAGAGCCGGAGCCGGAGCGCGCCGTCAGTGAAATCCGCCAGCCCGCCGCCAGTTCGCAGACGGCGGACTTCAGCGAACTGGATTGGGTACCCCGCGACCAGTTGACCGAAGCCCAGCAGGCTGCCATCGCCCCCTATTGCAGTGGCGACTACATCGAGCCGCCGCGGGCCGGTCGGGATGACAACACCCCCTTCGACCAGCTCCCGGTCTATGCCAGCGCCGACTCCAGCAGCTTCGAACAACGCAACCAGACCGGCACCCTGCAGGGCGACGTCTTGCTGCAGCAGGGCCGACTCCAGGCCCAGGCCAATGAAGCCAGCTTCGATCAGGGCAACAATCTGGTCCGCCTGAACGGCGACGTGCGCCTGCGCGACCAGGGTGTACTGGTACTGGGTGATCGGGCTCAGATGCAGATCGACAGCGGCGAAACCCGTATCGAGCAGGTACGCTATGTCGTCCACGACGCCAATGCCCGCGGCAGCGCCGAAAAGCTGATGCGCCGCGACGACGCCGTCATCGTCATGACCGATGGCAGCTATACCACCTGCTCCCCAGGCAACAACGCCTGGAGCCTGCACAGTGATGATATCGAGCTGGACCGGGAAAAAGGCTGGGGCGAAGCCAAGCATGTGACCCTGAAGGTGAAGGATGTACCGGTGTTCTATACCCCGTACATCTATTTCCCATTGGATGACCGCAGGATGTCCGGTCTGCTGGTGCCGAGCATGTCTTATAGCAGCGGCTCTGGCTCACACCTGACCACGCCGTATTATTTCAACCTTGCGCCGAATTATGACGCCACCCTGTATCCCACGCTGATGAGCGATCGAGGGCTTCAGATGGAGGGCGAGTTCCGCTACCTGACCCCAACCAGCGAAGGGCAGTTCGGCGCATCGGTACTGAATGACAGTGAGGATGAGCGTGAGCAGCAATCCAAATATCGGGATCAACGCTGGATGTATAGCTGGCAACATGTCAGCAACATCACGCCCCGGCTGCAGGCCAGCGTAGACTATACCGATATCAGCGATCCCTATTATTTTCAGGATCTTGATACCTACCTCGGCATCGACACAGGCAACTTCCTCGACCAACGTGCCGGGGTGAGCTGGCAGGGCGATAGTTTCCGGGCCGCTATCAATGTGCACGGCTATGAAAGAGCAACGGTAACCGACATCACCCCTTATGAACGTCTTCCACAAATCACGTTGAATGGCACGCTACCGTTTCAGCCTGGCGGACTGCGCTTCAGCTACGGCAGTGAATTCGTCAGCTTTCAGCGCAACCTGATGGATGGATATTTTACTGATGAAGATGGTATTACCGGGCTGCCCGAACATCGCTGGTACGATGACCGTCTGACCGGCCTCACTCGGGCGGAAGGCGAACGCCTGCATCTTGAACCAAGCATCAGCCTACCCTTGGATTGGGATTGGGGCTTCGTGCACCCCTCATTGAAATATGCCTATACCCGCTACGACCTTTCTCTGGACAGTGCGGGGCAAGCCAGCCTGGGCCAAAGAGATGGCGTCTATTATGAGCGCTTCGACAGCAATCAGGACCGCAGCGTGCCCATCTTCAGCGTGGATAGCGGCCTGTATTTCGATCGCCCCACCGAGCTGTTCGGTCAAAGTTATACCCAGACCCTTGAGCCCCGCCTGTTCTATCTGCACGTGCCGGAAGAAGATCAGGACAACATTCCGATTTTCGACTCAAGCGAGCCAGCCTTCGGCTATGCCTCGCTGTGGCGGGAGAATCGCTTCTCGGGCAAAGACCGGATTGGTGATGCCAACCAGGTGTCTCTGGGCCTGACCAATCGCTGGCTCGAGGCGAATGGCTTCGAGCGCCAGCGGTTCAGCATCGGCCAGAGTTTCTATTTCCGTGACCGCAAGGTGCAGCTGCGCGGAATCGACTACCGCGACCGCGAAAGTGCGCAATCATCGGAATCCCCGATAGCAATGGTGTACCAGTACCGCTTCAACCGGGACTGGCGCTTTACTTCATCATTCAACTGGGATGCCGACCAGAGCGAAACTCGTAGCGGCAGCGCCATGTGGCACTACCAGCCGGAGGACAACCCGCGCAAGATCCTGAATGTCGGCTATCGCTACCGCAACGACACCATGCGTTTCGATCGAGAAACAGGCCAATGGACAACCAACCCGGACTACGGAGTCCCGGGCACGCCAAACTATGTCCGCAACTACTACAAGACCGACCATCATGACATGTCCTTCATGTGGCCAGTTTCCCCACAATGGAGCCTGATCGGCCGCTGGCAACGCGACTATGGCCGCAACCGGACCGTGGAAGCATTCGGCGGCTTCGAGTACGACAGCTGCTGCTGGAAACTCCGGGTGATCAATCGTTACTGGATCGACTACGATGAAAGGAGTCTCAACCCCAACCGCAATGATGAACCGGATCGTGGCATTTTCCTCCAGATCGTCTTCAAAGGCCTCGGCAACGTTGCCGGCAGTGGAGTGGATGCGCTTCTGGAAGAAAGCATCAATGGCTACAGAGAGCGTGAAAACAATGCATTTTAAGCTACACCGCAAGCTCATCGGCCTGTGTGCCGGTCTGCTGATCAGCACTGGCCTGCAAGCCCAGATGGTTGAATTGGACCGGGTCGCGGCCATCGTCGATAACGACGTGGTCATGCAGAGCCAGGTGGAAGAGCGGATGGACACCATCCGTCAGCAACTCAGCGAAAGGGGTACCGAACTACCTCCCGAAGAGGTGCTGCGCACCCAGGTGATCGACCGTCTGGTGCTGGAAAGCATCCAGTTGCAGATGGGCGAGCGAGCCGGCATTCGTATCGATGATGCCAGCCTCAACCAGACCATGCAGCAGTTGGCCGAGCGCAACGGGGTAACCCTGGAGCAGTTTCGCGCCGCCCTCGATCGCGACGGCATCAACTACAACCAGGCACGCGAACAGGTGCGCCGGGAAATGATCATCAACCGGGTGCGCCAGCGCCGGGTGGCCGAGCGGATTCAGGTCAGTGATCAGGAAGTGCGCAACTTCCTCAACTCCGAAGTCGGTCGCTATCAGACCGCCGCCGATTACCGCCTGGCCATGATCGTGCTGCCGGTGTCGGAAAACGCCAGCAGCGATGAGGCCCGCCAGCAAGCTGAGGTTGTCAGCGATATCCACCGCGAACTGAGCGAGGGCGCTGATTTCACTCGCCTGGCGGTCAGCCGTTCCGGTGGTGAGCACGCCCTGGAAGGCGGTGAGCTGGGCTGGCGCAAGGCCGCCCAATTGCCTCCGACCTTCGCCAATGCGGTAGCCGATCTGGAGATTGGCGAGATTACCGCACCGCTGCGCTCCCCCGCTGGTTACCACATTCTCAAGCTGCTGGAAAAGCGCGGCGGCGACAACCTGCTGGTGGACGAATTCAATGTGCGCCACATCCTGATCAAGCCCAGCGAAATCCGCAGCGAAGAAGAAGCCGCCCAGCTGATTGGGCGGCTGTATGAGCGCATCCGTGCCGGCGAATCCTTCGCCACCCTGGCGCGCTCCTTCTCGGAAGACCCGGGCTCGGCACTCAACGGTGGCTCGCTCAGCTGGGTGACTGCCGACGCCATGGTCCCCGAGTTCCGCGAGGTCATGACTTCAACACCGGAAAATCAGATCTCAGCGCCGTTCCAGAGCCAGTTCGGCTGGCACATCCTGCAGGTGGAAGGTCAGCGGCAGGTCGATATGACCGATGAAATGCGTGAGCAGCAAGCCCGCAACCTGCTGCAGAACCGCAAGTTCGATGAGGAGCTGCAGACCTGGCTGCTGGAGATTCGTGACGAAGCCTATGTCGAGATCAAGAGCTAAGTGACTGTTTCCGCCATTGCCCTGACCGCCGGCGAACCCGCCGGCATCGGTCCCGATCTGTGTCTGCTGCTGGCCCGTGAGCCCTGTGCCCATGAGCGCGTGGTCATCGCCGATCCGGACCTGCTTGCCGAGCGTGCCCATCAGCTCGGCCTTGCCATAGAACTGCAAGCCTACGACCCGACACGCCCACCAGCTGCGCAGCAGGCCGGCCAGCTCAGTGTGTTGCCAGTACCCCTGGCGGCTGGCTGCCAGCCCGGCAAACTGAACCCGGCCAACGCCCGCTACGTGCTGGAAACCCTGCGTCTGGGTGGCCAGGGCTGTATCGACGGGCAGTTCGCCGCGGTAGTGACAGCGCCGGTGCACAAAGGCGTGATCAACGATGCCGGTGTGCCCTTCTCCGGGCACACCGAGTTCTTCGCTGACCAGACCGGCACTGAGCAGGTAGTGATGATGCTGGCCTGCCCCGGCCTGCGCGTGGCCCTGGCGACCACCCATCTGCCGCTGCGCGAGGTAGCCGATGCCATTACCCCGCAGGCGCTGGAACGGGTAATCCGCATCCTGCACAACGATCTGCGCAGCAAATTCGGCATCGCCGCGCCACGCATCCTGGTGTGCGGTCTGAACCCCCACGCCGGCGAAGGCGGGCACCTGGGCCGCGAGGAGATCGACATCATCATCCCGCTGCTGGAGCGCCTGCGCGATGAAGGCATGCAGCTGGATGGTCCACTGCCCGCCGATACCCTGTTCACCCCCAAACATCTCGATCAGGCCGATGCGGTGCTGGCGATGTATCACGACCAGGGCCTGCCGGTGCTCAAGCACAAGGGCTTTGGTCAGGCGGTCAACGTCACCCTGGGCCTGCCGATCATTCGCACCTCGGTCGATCACGGCACAGCGCTGGATCTGGCCGCCACCGGACAGGTTGACGTTGGCAGCCTGAAGGTCGCCCTGCACACCGCCATCAGCATGATCGAAGCCCGAGGCCGGCAATGAATGAATTTGCTCCACACCGGGCGCGCAAGCGTTTCGGTCAGAACTTCCTGCATGATCACGGCGTGATCAATCGTATCCTGCGTGGTATCGCCCCGCGTGAAGGCCAGCACCTGGTCGAGATTGGTCCGGGCCAGGGTGCGCTGACCGAAGGTCTGCTCGCCAGTGGTGGCCGACTCGACGTGGTCGAGCTGGACCATGACCTGCACCCGCTGCTGCAGGCCCGCTTCGGCGGCAACCCGCAGTTCACCTTGCACAAGGGCGACGCGCTGAAGTTCGATTTCCGTTCCCTGGCCCAGCCGGGTGAGAAACTGCGGGTGGTCGGCAACCTGCCGTACAACATCTCCACGCCGCTGATGTTCCATCTGCTCAATCAGGCCGACTGCATCGCCGACATGCATTTCATGCTGCAGAAGGAAGTGGTGCAGCGCCTGGCTGCCGGCGCCGGCATGAATCATTACGGCCGCCTGGGCATCATGGTGCAGTACCATTGCCAGGTAGAGCATCTGTTCGATGTGGGTCCCGGCGCCTTCAATCCGCCGCCCAAGGTCGACTCGGCGATCGTGCGCCTGACGCCCCATGCCGTGCTGCCGCATCCCGCTGATGATCCCAAGGTCCTGGAGCTGATCGTCCGTGAAGCCTTCAATCAGCGGCGCAAGACGATGCGCAACACGCTCAAGGGCCTGCTCGATGCCGATGCCATCGCCGCCGAAGGTATCGATCCGACCCTGCGGCCGGAACAGATCGACCTGGCCGGCTTTGTGCGGCTGGCCAACCGCCTGGCTCGCGAGCAGCGTGACCATGACTGATTCCCGGCTACAGAACATTCTGGTCGAGGCGCAGACACGCTATCTGAACGAGCAGTCCGACCCGGCGCAAAACCGCTTCGCCTTTGCCTATACCATCACCATCCGCAATGCCGGCCAGGTCGCCGCCCAACTGCTCGATCGCCACTGGGTCATCACCGACGGCAACGGCAAGGTCCAGGAAGTCCGCGGCCCGGGTGTGGTGGGCGAGCAGCCACTGATCGAGCCCGGTGCCAGCTACACCTATACCAGTGGTTGTCTGCTGGAAACCCCGGTGGGCAGCATGCAAGGCAGCTATGGCATGCGCAGTGCAAATGGGGAGGAATTTCGCGCGCCGGTCGCGGTCTTCCGTTTGGCCAGACCCAACGCGCTCAACTGAGGTACCGCATGACCGTCTATGCTGTGGGAGATATCCAGGGCTGTCTCAAGCCGCTGCAATGCCTGTTACAGGAAGTCGACTTCACACCATCGCGCGATACGCTCTGGTGTGTTGGCGATCTGGTCAACCGCGGCCCGGCCTCCCTTGATACCCTGCGGTACCTGGATAGTCTGGGCAACGCCTGCATCAGCGTACTGGGCAATCATGACCTGCACCTGCTGGCTGCGGCCTACGATGCCAAACGCCTGCGCAAATCCGACACCCTACTGCCAATCCTGCAGGCACCGGATCGGGAAAGGCTGCTAGACAACCTGCGCCAGCGCCCCCTCGCCCACATGGATACCCAGCGGGGCCTGATCATGACCCACGCCGGCATACCACCGATCTGGAGCCCGCAGGAGACGCTTGTCCTGGCAGCCGAGGTCGAGGCGGTACTGCGCTGCGACCAGCAACTGCCCTGGTTTCTCGATCAGATGTACGGCAACGAGCCGGCGTGCTGGAGCCCAGAACTGGATGGCGTCAAGCGCCTGCGGGCGATCACCAATTACCTGACCCGCATGCGCTTCTGCCGCGCTGATGGCACCCTGGACTTCAAGTCCAAGGATACCCCCGATCAGCCCCCGAAAGGGTATGCCCCCTGGTTCACCCTGCCCCGCCGCGATCCCACCATAGGCATCATCTTTGGCCACTGGGCTGCGTTGGAAGGCAAGGTGACCGTGCCCGGCATCCATGCGCTGGATACCGGCTGCGTATGGGGCAACAGCCTGACGCTGATGAACGTGGATACCGGCGAGAAGCGCCAATGCGACTGCGACCATTGACCTGCGTACCACGCCTGCCATAGCCTTGATCCATCACTTCAACGGAGCACCGCCATGAGCGACTTTCAGCGTATTTCTCCCGATACCGCAGCCCAACTGCTGGATGCCGACGCCTGTGTGGTGGATATTCGCGACCCGCAAAGCTACCTCGCCGGGCATATCAGTGGAGCCCAGCGCCTGGATAACGACAACGTCCAGCAATTTGTCGCCACCGCCGATCGCCAGCAGCCGCTGGTGGTGTGCTGCTACCACGGCAATTCCAGTCAACAGGCCGCCGCCTGGCTGGCCGGCCTCGGCTTCAGCCAGGTGTACAGCCTGGATGGCGGTTTCGAGCTGTGGCAGCAGCAATTTCCCGCCCTCGTCAGCCGCGGCTGATCGGCCAGTCACCGGCCATGCGCCTGCAAAATTTTTCTCACATCTTCTGTCACCCTCGTACAAACCAACTATCCTGAAAGCAAGGCAACAATTCCAGGAGTCTCTGAGAAGCGCAGCGAGTGTAGTCATTGAGCATTCGACACGGCGAGTCCCGGTTCGATATCCACGCAAGATGACCGAGCGCAATCGTTTCCCGGAGGTTCCCTAAAGTAAAGCCGGTCTGCCGGCTTCTGATAACAAGGGGAGCATGTCGTACCGCAGCACAAGCTGCCGTCGACCCACTTCCCGGGCCTTGTCTGACAGGCGGTAACGGGGGATTTGCGCATGCCATCATCTTCGCCCTTCGCTGCGTGGCAGATGGGCTCCGATTCGGAAGCCCCGAACCTCTTTTTCAGTAACAGCGAGGTCATGTCATGAGTATATTCAGCCATTTTCAGAATCGATTCGAGACCACCCAGCAGGAGGAAATGTCCCTGCAGGACTATCTGGATCTGTGCAAGTCGGACCCCATGACCTACGCCTCCAGCGCCGAGCGCCTGCTAACAGCCATTGGCGAGCCGGAGCTGATCGATACCTCCATGGACCCGCGGCTGTCCCGGATTTTCTCCAACAAGGTGATCAAACGCTATCCAGCCTTCGCCGATTTCCATGGCATGGAAGACGCCATCGAGCACATCGTGTCGTTCTTCAAGCATGCCGCCCAGGGGCTGGAGGAAAAGAAACAGATTCTTTATCTGCTCGGGCCGGTTGGCGGCGGTAAGTCGTCCATCGCAGAAAAGCTCAAGGCGTTGATGCAACAGGTGCCCTTCTACGCGATCAAGGGCTCACCGGTGTTCGAGTCGCCCCTGGGACTGTTCAATGCCGCCGAGGATGCCCATATCCTCGAAGAGGACTTCGGTATTCCGTCGCGTTACCTGAATGGCATCATGTCGCCCTGGGCGGTCAAGCGCCTGCATGAATTCAACGGCGATATCAGCCAGTTCCGGGTGGTCAAGCTGTACCCCTCGATTCTGCAGCAGATTGCCATTGCCAAGACCGAGCCGGGTGACGAGAACAACCAGGACATCTCCGCGCTGGTGGGCAAGGTGGATATCCGCAAGCTGGAAGAGTTTCCGCAGAATGACCCGGATGCCTACAGCTATTCCGGCGCCCTGTGCCGGGCCAACCAGGGCCTGATGGAATTCGTCGAGATGTTCAAGGCTCCGATCAAGGTGCTGCACCCGTTACTGACGGCCACCCAGGAAGGCAACTACAACAGCACCGAAGGTCTCGGCGCCATTCCCTTCAACGGCGTGATCCTGGCCCACTCCAACGAATCGGAATGGCATACCTTCCGCAATAACAAGAACAACGAAGCTTTCATCGACCGAATCTATATCGTCAAGGTGCCCTACTGCCTGCGCGTCAGCGATGAGATCCAGATCTACCAGAAACTGTTGACCAACAGCTCGCTGGCCAGCGCCCACTGCGCACCCGATACCCTGAAGATGCTGGCCCAGTTCAGCGCCCTGTCGCGGCTCAAGGAGCCGGAAAACTCCAACGTCTACTCGAAGATGCGCATCTATGACGGCGAAAACCTGAAGGACACCGATCCCAAGGCCAAATCGATCCAGGAGTATCGTGACACCGCCGGGGTCGACGAGGGCATGACCGGGTTGTCCACCCGCTTCGCCTTCAAGATCCTGTCCAAGGTCTTCAACTACGACAATACCGAGGTGGCGGCCAACCCGGTGCACCTGTTGTATGTACTGGAGCAGCAGATCGAACAGGAGCAGTTCCCGGCCGAGGTCAGCGAGCGCTACCTGCGCTTCCTCAAGGAATACCTGGCACCGCGCTACGTCGAATTCATCGGCAAGGAAATCCAGACCGCCTACCTTGAGTCCTACAGCGAATACGGTCAGAACATCTTCGACCGCTATGTACTCTATGCCGATTTCTGGATTCAGGATCAGGAATACCGCGATCCGGATACCGGCGAGATTCTCGACCGCGCCGCTCTCAGCGAAGAGCTGGAGAAGATCGAGAAGCCCGCAGGCATCAGTAATCCCAAGGACTTCCGCAACGAGATCGTCAACTTCGTGCTGCGCGCCCGCGCCCACAACAACGGCAAGAATCCCAGTTGGCTGTCCTACGAGAAGTTGCGCGTCGTGATCGAGAAGAAGATGTTCTCCAATACCGAGGACCTGCTGCCGGTCATCAGTTTCAATGCCAAGGCATCCACCGAGGATCAGAAAAAACACAACGACTTCGTCACCCGGATGGTCGAACGAGGGTATACCGAGAAGCAGGTGCGCCTGTTGTCGGAATGGTATCTGCGGGTACGCAAAGCGCAGTAATGGCAGCCGCGAGCTACCCCGGAGGGGCCTATGAGTTATGTGATCGACCGTCGTCTGAACGGCAAGAACAAGAGCACGGTCAACCGCCAACGCTTTCTGCGCCGCTATAAGGCGCATATCAAGAAGGCAGTGGAAGAGGCGGTAGGCCGCCGCTCTATTACTGATATCGAGCATGGGGAGCAGATCAGCATCCCCGGCCGGGATATCGACGAACCAATTTTCCACCATGGTCCGGGAGGCCGGCAGACCCGGGTCTTTCCCGGCAACCGCGAATTCTCTACCGGCGACCGTATCGCCCGCCCCGAAAGCGGGGGTGGCGGCGGTGGAGGTGGCAGTCAGGCCGGCAATTCCGGTGAAGGAGAAGATGACTTCGTCTTTCAGATCACCCAGGAAGAGTTCCTCGACTTCATGTTCGAGGATCTGGCCCTGCCCAACCTGATCAAGCGTCACTTGACCGGTACCGACACTTTCCGCACGGTGCGGGCCGGCATCAGCCAGCAGGGTAATCCGTCGCGCATCAATATTGTCCGCTCCATGCGCTCGGCACATGCCCGGCGGATCGCCCTGTCCGGCGGCAGCCGCGCCCGGCTGCGCGAGGCGGTCAAAGAGCTGGAGCTGTTGCACCAGCAGCAGCCGGACAACCTGCTGGACATCAAAGCGCTGGAGGAGGAAATAGAACAGCTGCGCGCCCGAATCGACCGAGTTCCTTTTCTCGATACCTTCGACCTGCGCTACAACCTGCTGGTCAAGCAACCCGACCCCAGCTCACGGGCAGTGATGTTCTGCCTGATGGATGTCTCCGGCTCGATGACCCAGGCCACCAAGGACATCGCCAAGCGTTTCTACATCCTGCTCTATCTCTTTCTGCAGCGTAACTACGAGCGCATCGAGGTGGTCTTCATCCGCCACCACACCAGCGCCAAGGAAGTGGATGAGGAGGAATTCTTCTACTCCCGGGAAACCGGCGGCACCATTGTTTCCAGCGCCCTGCGGATGATGCAGCAGATCATCGCCGATCGCTATTCACCCGCCGAGTGGAACATCTACTGCGCCCAGGCCTCCGATGGCGACAACTGGAACGATGACTCGCCGATCTGCCGCGAACTGCTGGTCCGCCAGCTCATGCCGGCCATGCAGTACTACTGCTATGTGGAGATCACCCCGCGCGAGCATCAGGCGCTGTGGTATGAATATGAACAGGTTGCCGAGCATTTCCCGGACAGCTTCGCCCAACAGCAGATCGTGGATGCGGGGGATATCTATCCGGTGTTCCGCAAGCTGTTCCAGAAGAGGATGGCCACATGACCCGTCAGCCCATTTCCACCGAATCGGAATGGACCTTCGAGCTGATCCGCGAATATGACCGCGAGATTGGCCGCATTGCCCATGACATCTACGGCCTGGACACCTATCCCAACCAGATCGAAGTGATCACCGCCGAGCAGATGATGGATGCCTATGCTTCGGTAGGCATGCCACTGGGCTATCACCACTGGTCCTACGGCAAGCATTTCCTGCATACCGAAAAGCACTACCAGCGCGGGCAGATGGGCCTGGCCTACGAGATCGTGATCAACTCCGACCCGTGCATCGCCTACCTGATGGAAGAGAACACCATGACCATGCAGGCCTTGGTGATCGCCCACGCCTGTTATGGCCATAACTCCTTCTTCAAGGGCAACTACCTGTTTCGCAGCTGGACCGATGCCGGCTCGATCATCGATTACCTGGTCTTCGCCAAGCAGTACATCAGCCAGTGCGAGGAGCGCCATGGCATCGACGCCGTGGAAAACCTGCTCGACTCATGCCATGCGCTGATGAACTACGGCGTGGACCGCTACAAGCGCCCCTACCCTGTATCCGCCGCAGAGGAACGCCGCCGCCAGCAGGAGCGCGAAGAATATCTGCAGCGCCAGGTCAACGACCTGTGGCGCACTATTCCGACCAGCCCCGATGCCAATAACAAGCAGCATGAGGAGCCACGCTATCCGGCCGAGCCGCAGGAGAACCTGCTGTACTTCATCGAGAAGAACGCGCCCCTGCTGGAGCCCTGGCAGCGCGAGGTGGTACGCATCGTGCGCAAGGTAGCGCAGTACTTCTACCCGCAGCGCCAGACCCAGGTAATGAACGAGGGTTGGGCCACGTTCTGGCATTACACCCTGCTCAATCATCTGTATGACGAGGGCAAGGTCACCGATGGCTTCATGATGGAGTTCCTGCAGTCGCACACCAGCGTCATCTACCAGCCGCCCTTCGACAGCCAGTGGTTCAGCGGCATCAACCCCTATACCCTCGGTTTTGCCATGATGCAGGATATCCGCCGCATCTGCGAAAACCCTACTGCCGAGGATCGTGACTGGTTCCCGGATATTGCCGGCAGTGACTGGCTGGAAACCCTGAAGTTCGCCATGCGCACCTTCAAGGATGAAAGCTTCATCCTGCAATACCTGTCGCCCAAGGTGATCCGCGACCTCAAGCTGTTCGCCATCATCGATGACGAGAAGGACGACCATCTGGAGGTGGCCGCGATTCATGATGATGCCGGTTACCGCCGGGTTCGTGAATTGCTGGCCGCACAGTACAACCTAGGCAACAACGAACCGAATATCCAGGTATGGGAGGTTGACCGCCGTGGCGACCGCTCCTTGTCCCTGCGCCACCAGCGACACGAAGGCAAGCCTCTGGGTGAAACCACCGAACGCATGCTGAAACATCTGCATCGCCTGTGGGGCTTCGACATCCACCTGCTGAGCATGGAAGGCGATGTCGTCAAGAGCGAGTCCCATATGCCGCCCCGCCCGGCCAGTGGCGAGCAGGCCATTCCCCGCTTCGACATGAATATTCCGCCTATCTGAGCCAGCCAGTTGGTGGCGGGCCCCTGAGTCCTCGAAGCGCAGCTGCTGGCAGCGGTGTCTTGGCCTGCCGGGCACAATGACTTAGAGTCGCGCCATGAAAACAGATCTCACTACTTACCTGGTCGGCGGCGCGGTCCGCGATCAGCTGCTGGGCGTGCCCTGGCATGAACATGACTGGGTCGTGGTCGGCGCCACGCCCGAACAGATGGTCGCGGCCGGGTTTCGCCCGGTCGGCCAGGACTTTCCGGTGTTTCTGCATCCACAGACCAGCGAAGAGTACGCGCTGGCCCGCACTGAGCGCAAAAGCGGTCGCGGCTATGGCGGTTTCACCTTCCATGCCACGCCCGACATTACCCTGGAGCAGGACCTGCAGCGGCGGGACCTGACCATCAATGCCATGGCCATGGACAGCACTGGCCAGCTGGTCGACCCCTACGGTGGCCAGCAGGATCTGCAGGCTCGACTGCTGCGCCATGTGTCCCCCGCCTTCGCCGAAGACCCCTTGCGGGTGCTACGAGTGGCCCGTTTCGCCGCACGCTATACGCCGCTGGGTTTTCGCGTTGCCGACGAGACCCTGCAACTGATGCGCGAACTCGCGGAATCCGGCGAGTTGCAGGCACTGACCGCCGAGCGCACCTGGAAAGAGATCAGCCGTGCGCTGATGGAAACCCGGCCCGATGTCTTTATCCGCGTACTGCGCGAATGTGGCGCACTGGCCGTGCTGCTGCCGGAGGTGGATTGCCTGTTCGGCGTGCCGCAGCCCGAGGCGCATCATCCCGAAGTGGATACCGGCGAGCATGTGCTGCTGGTACTGCGCCAGACCGCCGAGATGGCGTTGCCGTTGCCCGCGCGCTGGGCCTGTCTGCTGCATGATCTGGGCAAGGGCCGCACACCGGAACGGTTCTGGCCCAAGCACCATGGGCATGAAAGCTCAGGGCTGGCGGCGGTCAAGGCCGTCAGCCAGCGCTGCAAGGCGCCGCGCGATTGTCAGGAGCTGGCGCTGCTGACCTGCGAGTTCCATACCCACTGCCACCGCGCCCTGGAACTCAAGCCCGGCACCCTGCTCAAGCTGTTCAAGGCCTTTGACATCTATCGCCGGCCGGAGCGGTTCGAGCAGTTCCTCGGTGCATGCGAGGCCGATGCCCGTGGTCGTACCGGATTGGAGCAGCGCGAATACCCGCAGCCGGATTACCTGCGGGGTGCTGCCGAAGCGGCGCGCTCAGCCAATGTCCAGACTTTGCTGGAACAGGGACTCAAGGGCGCGGAGCTGGGTGCGGCGCTGGAACAGGAGCGGCTGCGGTTGTTGGCGGAGTATTGCCGAGCGGCCCGCTGACACTGAGACGGCGGCGTCGGAGTTGCTGGCAAGACGCTCATCGAGCTGATGCTCGACGATCCCAGGGACAGCCCATCACCTTCTGGGAGGTTCGAGCACCAGCTCGTACCACTCCCCGCAGCCACTCCGTGCATTCCTGACACAAGGCAAGTCGCGTCGGCGCAGCGGTCTATGGAGTGTCGAGTGCCATCTCGACACAAGGGTTCAGGCCGCGCCGCTACCGGGAGCAGGATCGGCAGAGGGCAGCTGCTGACGCAGCAGCCAAGCAGGCGTCAGCGTCTGACCGTGCCACTCGAAAGCCACCGGCCAGACCTTCTGTTCGCCGCGCCACTCGCTCCACAACGTGGCGATGGTTGTATCACTGCCTGGCAACACCACCGCCGGAGCCAGCAATGCCAGGGGCCAGAGCACAAAGGCATTGCGGCGGGTCTCCGGGCGCGGCAGCAGCACACCGTCGTGTCGCCCGGCCAGCTCACCGTACAGCAGAATATCGATATCCAGGGTAATCCGCCCGGGCGAGGTCTGCTCGCGGCGGCCGCATGCGGCCTCGATAGCCTTGAGCGCAGCGTTCAGGTCAACCAGATCCAGCTGGCACTGCGCCCCGACCACCAGATTATAGAAACGCGTGCCGAGAATACCCACCGCATCGCTTTCAAACACCGGGGACAGTTCCAGCGGCCCCAACAACTGCTCCAGAGCATCCAACCCGCGGCGCAGATGGTGCTCGCGGTCGGTATTGCTGCCCAGGCCCAGGTAGATGACTGTCATGCGCTGCGGGTTCCACGTTCGATGACCACCCCGACGCCGCCGGCAGCTTCCTTTACTGCGCCGGGTTTGGTGACGGTCAACCGCAGCCAGGGCACACTGAACTCGCTCATCACCAGGGCGGCAACCCGCTCCGCCAGCGACTCGATCAGTTCGAAGTCGGTCGCTGACACGTACGTCAGCAAGCGCTGGCTGACCGCGGCGTAATCCAGCGTCAGACTCAGGTCATCCTGCGCGGCAGCCGCGCGGATATCCCAGGCCATGTCCAGGTCGAATAGCAGGCGCTGGCGGATGCCGCGCTCCCAATCGTAGACGCCGATCACCGTCTCGACTTCCAACCCCCTGATGAACACCTGATCCACCGTTTTCTCCCATGTCGACTACAATGGCCTTTCGATCAACCCGGCCAGGGGCACCATGACCATCGAATTCAATCTGTTGCTGTGTGTGGCCTACCTGCTCGGCTCGATTTCCTTCGCTGTGCTGCTTGCCCGCCTGCGCCATCAACCTGATCCACGCAGTTTCGGCTCACGCAACCCGGGGGCCAGCAACATGCTGCGCCTGGGCAATCGCCCGCTGGCCCTGGCCACCCTGCTGGGCGACATGGGCAAGGGCGCCCTGGTTGTCTGGCTGGCCCGGCACGAAGGGCTGGAACCGGTCCAGCAGGCCTGGGTGGGGCTCGCGGCCGTGATCGGTCATATCCTGCCGTTGTATCACCGATTCCAGGGCGGCAAGGGCGTAGCCACTGCCGCCGGTGTACTGCTACTTCTGTCATGGCCGGCAGCCGCTGTGGCGGCGCTGGCCTGGCTCGGCGCCTTTGCCATCCGCAGCATCGCCTCCCTCGCCTCGCTCGTCGCCTGCGTCGTGCTGCTGCCCTGGCTGGCCTGGCACAGCCCCGAACTGCAGATACCGGTCAGCCTCATGGTGTTGATCATTCTGCTGCGCCACCGGCTGAACATCGGTCGACTGCTGGCCGGCACCGAAAATCGTTTCAGGTCCTGATCAACCGACGATAGACGGCAACTGCTCCAGCGGCCAGCGGGCACGTGCTTCCAGCCCCACCCCGTCCTGCTGCCCGGCCATCAGCCGCTGGCAACCGGCGTAGGCGATCATCGCGCCGTTATCGGTACAGAATTCCGTGCGAGCATAAAAGAGTTCACCCTTCAGCCCCCCGGCCATCTGTTCAAGGGAGGCGCGCAGGCGTCGATTGGCACTGACGCCCCCCGCGATCACGAGCCGCTTCAGGCCGGTGGCCTTGAGCGCGCGCCGGCACTTGATGGTCAGGGTCTCGACTACCGCCTGCTCAAAGGCCAGAGCAACATCACTGCGGGTTTGCTCCCCGTCATCCCCCTCCGCGACACAGCGCTGCCAGGTATTCAGGGTGAATGTCTTGAGGCCACTGAAACTGAAATCCAGACCGGGGCGATCGGTCATCGGTCGCGGAAAGACGAACCGACCCGACTGCCCCTGCTCGGCCAAGCGGGCGATTTCCGGGCCGCCCGGGTAACGCAGCCCCATGAGCTTGGCCGTTTTGTCGAATGCTTCGCCCGCCGCGTCATCCAGGGATTCGCCCAGCAATTGATACTGACCGATGCCATCGACCCGAACCAGTTGGGTATGCCCGCCGGACACCAGCAGCGCAACGAAGGGAAATTCCGGTGGTCGGTCTTCCAGCATGGGCGCCAGCAGATGGCCTTCCATATGGTGTACACCCAGCGCCGGTACCTGCCAGGCGAACGCCAAGGCTCGGGCGAAGGCACCCCCGACCAGCAGCGCACCGACCAGTCCGGGTCCGGCCGTATAGGCGATACCATCCACTTCGCCCTCCGCCACACCGGCACGCTCCAGCACTTCACGCACCAGTGGCACCAGCCGCTTCACATGATCCCGCGACGCCAGCTCCGGCACCACGCCACCATAGATGCGGTGCAGGTCGATCTGGCTGAACAGCGCATCCGCCAGCAGGCCGCGCTCGCTGTCGTACAGCGCAACGCCGGTTTCATCACAGGAGGTTTCAATACCCAGAACACGCATGGAATCAGGTTTGCCGGTCAGCTTGGAAAAGAGGCGTGCATGATAATGCCCATGCTTCACTCAGACCAGCCTTTCCTGACCATCGCCCCGCCACGCCGCGGAGGATTCCTCAAACGCATCCTCCCTTTGCATTTCTTCTCCGAAGGCGGTAACATCCGCTCCCCTTGAAATGCAATCGCTCTGATCACGGTCAGGGCTATTACCCACAGTTTTTGAGAAAGGTACGAAATGCCTGCCGTCAAAGTAAAAGAGAACGAACCCTTCGACGTGGCCCTGCGTCGTTTCAAGCGCTCCTGCGAAAAAGCTGGCGTCCTGGCTGAAGTCCGCCGTCGCGAGTTCTACGAGAAGCCCACTACCGAGCGCAAGCGTAAGGCAGCTGCTGCTGTCAAGCGTCACGCCAAGAAGCTGCAGCGCGAAAACCGTCGCCGCGAGCGTCTGTACTGAGTTCAGTTGTAATGTCCTGCAGGGCCTGATCCCAGGCCCGCCGAGCGTGCACCACGCAGCGGCATAAGGACAGAAGTAATAAGCGCACACTGGTCCGGCCTTCTGGTATTACTGGAAATGGCTGGATTTTTGTGCTGCCTGCGTGTGCTATCATCACGCCCCGATAGCCGCCTGCTCCAACGCCTGTTCCCGTTGTGGCAGACTCAGGGCCAACCCCGAATATCCACCCCATTTTTGCAAGGCAGCATGCATGGCCGGGCTGATCCCGCAGGGTTTCATTGACGATCTTCTTGGACGCACCGACGTGGTCGAAGTGGTCGGCTCGCGCCTGAAACTCAAGAAGACCGGCAAGAACTACTCCGCGCTGTGCCCCTTCCACAACGAAAAGTCGCCTTCGTTCAGCGTCAGCCCCGACAAGCAGTTCTACTATTGCTTCGGCTGCGGCGCCGGGGGCAATGCCATCGGCTTTCTGATGGACTTCGAACGCCTGGACTTTCCCCAGGCAGTGGAAGAACTCGCCCGCCAGGCTGGCGTGGAGGTACCCCGCGAAGAGCGCAGCGACCGCCGCGGCGGCAACCGTCCGTCACGCCAGGACAGCCCGCTGTACCCGGTACTGGAGAACGCCGCTGCCTTTTATCGCCAGCAGCTGCGCCACCATGCCCAGCGCAAGCGCGCCGTGGATTACCTGCAACTACGCGGGCTCACCGGCCAGATAGCCAAGCTGTACGATATCGGCTTTGCGCCGCCCGGCTGGAACAACCTGATGGGCCACCTGGCCACCGACAATACCGAGGAGAAGGTACTGATCGAAGCCGGCCTGGTGGTGGAGAATCCCGACAGTGGCAAGCGCTACGATCGCTTCCGCGACCGCATCACCTTCCCCATTCGCGACAGCCGCGGACGGGTAATCGGTTTCGGCGGCCGAGTTCTGGGCGATGACAAGCCGAAGTATCTCAACTCGCCCGAGACCCCGGTGTTCCACAAGGGGCGCGAACTCTATGGACTGTACGAGGCGCGCAAGCAGAACAGGCAACTGGACGACATCCTGGTCGTGGAAGGCTACATGGATGTGATCGCCCTGGCGCAGCATGGCGTGACCAATGCCGTCGCCACCCTGGGCACAGCGACCAGCGAAGAGCATCTGAAGCGCCTGTTTCGCATCGTCAACAGCGTCGTGTTCTGCTTCGATGGCGATAACGCCGGCCGTCAGGCTGCCTGGCGCGCCCTGCAATCCTGTCTGCCGGCACTGGAAGATGGTCGCCATGTGCGCTTCATGTTCCTGCCCGAAGGCCAGGACCCGGACAGCCTGATCCGCAGCGAAGGACACGATGCCTTCCGCGCCCGCATGGTGCAGCAGGCCCAGCCGCTGACCGACTACCTGTTCCGCCATCTGGCCGAGGAGGCACCGCCGGACAGCCTGGAGGGCAAGGCCCATCTGGCAACCCTGGCGCTCCCCCTGATCGAGCAAGTACCCGGCAGCCTGCTCCGCCGCCTGCTGCGCCAGTCCCTGGAAGCGCGCACCGGCATGGATCTGGACAGCCTGCCCGCAGCGCCACCGGTCGAGCCGACCAGCGCACCGCCCATGGAACCGGGTTACGATGCCTGGGAAGGCTATGAGCGCCAGTACGACGAGACTCCCGACTGGGACAGCTCGCCAGTTACGCGCCCCAGCCGCAACCGCCGCCAACCCCAACGCCAGCGCGACACCAGCGGCGTGGAAAGCCCCGTCATGAGCGCGACCCGCACCCTGCTGCATCACCCGCACCTGGCAGGGCTGGCCAAGCAGGCGAGCCAATTGGCCAATGAGGATGACGAAGAAGCCCAGCTGCTGATCGCACTGATCGACACCCTGCAGAAGAATCCGCAGCTATCGACCATCGAACTGCTGGCAAGATGGCATGGCACCGCGCTCGGCGAGCAGCTCAATCGTCTGGCCGAGAAGGAATGGATACTGAATATTGCCAGTGCCAACCTTGAACAACAGTTTTTCGACACTATAACTACACTGATGGCAAGACAAACCGACCGTCAGATCCAACACCTCCTCGACAAGTCGGCCCACACGCCACTCATCGCCGAGGAAAAACAGCAGCTGCGCGAGCTTCTGGGCAGAAGACATACACCAACTGCCGAGAACTGACAATCAGGCAAACTGGTAAGGCACCCTGATTTCAGGGTATAATCCGCAGCTTCCTTTTTTGCACACCAAGGCATCCACATAGGGTTGTTATGTCCGGAAAAGCGCAACAGCAATCCCGTCTCAAAGAGCTCATTGCCCGCGGTCGCGAGCAAGGCTACTTGACCTACGCGGAAGTCAACGACCATCTGCCTGAGGATATCTCAGATCCAGAACAGGTTGAAGACATCATTCGCATGATCAACGACATGGGAATCACGGTCTTCGAGACTGCACCCGATGCCGATGCTCTTCTACTGGCCGATAATGACGCCGACGAAGCCGCCGCGGAAGAAGCCGCAGCCGCTCTGGCCGCCGTTGAAAGCGACATCGGCCGCACCACCGACCCGGTGCGCATGTACATGCGCGAAATGGGTACCGTCGAGCTGCTGACCCGCGAAGGCGAGATCGAAATCGCCAAACGCATAGAGGAAGGCATCCGCGAGGTGATGGCGGCCATCTCCATGTTCCCCGGCACCGTCGAGGGCATCATCAGCGAATACCAGCGCATCGCCGAAGAAGGCGGGCGCCTGTCGGATATCTTCAGTGGTTATATCGACCCTGACGATGACGGCATGTCCGGTACCGACAATGCCATCGTTCCCGGTGAGACAGCCAAGCCGAAGAATGACAAGAAGGCCGACGACGAAGACGAAGAAGACGAAGAGCAGGACGACGATGACGAGGCCGAAGAAGGTGATGGCGGCCCGGATCCGGAGCTTGCCCGTCAGCGTTTCGGCGCGGTCAACGAGCAACTGCAGAAAGTCCGCAAGGCACTGAAGAAGCACGACCGCCACAGCCCGGAAGTCGTTGCCGAGCTGGAAGCGCTGGCGCAGCTGTTCATGCCGATCAAGCTGGTACCCAAGCAGTATGACGCGCTGGTTGTTCGCGTGCGCAGCACCCAGGACAACATCCGCGCCCAGGAACGCGCCATCATGCAGCTGTGCGTGCGGGATGCGCGTATGCCGCGTGCCGATTTCCTGCGCAGCTTCCCCGGCAACGAGACCAACGAAGCCTGGATCGACAGCCTGCTGGCCGACAAGCCGCGCTATGCTGCCGAGCTGGAAGCGGTCAAGGCCGACGTCATCCGTGCGCAGAAGAAACTCGTCGCACTGGAAGAAGACGCCCAGCTGAGCATCGCCGACGTCAAGGACATCAACCGTCGCATGTCGATCGGTGAAGCCCGCGCCCGCCGTGCCAAGAAAGAAATGGTCGAGGCCAACCTGCGTCTGGTGATCTCCATTGCCAAGAAGTACACCAACCGCGGCCTGCAGTTCCTCGACCTGATTCAGGAAGGCAACATCGGCCTGATGAAGGCGGTGGACAAGTTCGAATACCGCCGCGGCTACAAGTTCTCGACCTATGCCACCTGGTGGATTCGCCAGGCGATCACCCGCTCGATCGCCGACCAGGCGCGCACCATCCGGATTCCGGTGCACATGATCGAGACGATCAACAAGCTCAACCGCATCTCCCGTCAGATGCTGCAGGAAATGGGCCGCGAGCCCACCCCTGAAGAGCTGGGCGAGCGCATGGAAATGCCCGAGGACAAGATCCGCAAGGTATTGAAGATCGCCAAGGAGCCGATCTCCATGGAAACCCCCATCGGTGACGACGAAGACTCGCACCTGGGTGATTTCATCGAGGACGGCGCCATGGAATCGCCGATCGATTCAGCGACCGTGGAAAGCCTCAAGGAAGCGACCCGCGAAGTACTTTCCGGCCTCACCGCCCGTGAAGCCAAGGTACTGCGCATGCGCTTCGGCATCGATATGAACACCGACCACACGCTGGAAGAGGTCGGCAAACAGTTCGACGTCACCCGCGAGCGGATCCGTCAGATCGAGGCCAAGGCCCTGCGCAAGCTGCGTCACCCGACCCGCAGCGATCACCTGCGCAGCTTCCTCGACGAGTAAGCACACCGCAGTACCAATAGAAACGCCCGGCTTGCCGGGCGTTTCTGTTTCCAACGCTCACTCCCCCGCCAAAGAAATTACGGCTGCGCTCTATGCTGCGCTTCCATCCTCGCTTATTCTGGGCAGCATCACCCAAACGGGTGTTTGAATAATAATAAGAGGAAAGGAACATGCAGCAATATAGGCAGCGTAGAAGTCTCGCTCAACTAGGATTGATCAGCACCTTTCTGATGCTGGGTGCGTGCAAGTTCGGTAGCAGTGGCGGCGGTAGCGATGCTCCCCCTCCAGCCAGTTACAAGGCTACTATCGAACGCACCACCTACGGCATCCCCCATATCACCGCCGACAATTTCGCCGGCGCAGGATACGGACACGGTTACGCCATCGCGGAGGATAACCTCTGTGTGCTGGCCGATGCCTTCCTTACCTTCCGTGGCGAACGCTCACGTTATTTCGGGCCAGATGAACCCGCCTCGCTGATGAGCACCTTCGGCTCACCCCCCAACCTGGAGGCGGATTTCTTTTTCCGCTTTGTAGTCGATGATCAACAGGTTGAGAAATTCAAGGACGCGCAATCCGAGGATGTCCGTGACCTTTTGCACGGCTTTACCGCAGGCTACAACCGTTATGTAACCGAAATACAAGACGGCGGGCATGCCGGTCGCCATGCCGATTGCCGCAACCAGGAATGGCTGATGACGGTAACCGAAGACGACCTCATGCGTCGCCTCGTTGGGCTGAACCTGGCCGCCAGCAGTGCCAACTGGGTACAGGAAATCGCCAGCGCGCAGCCGCCAGCCATCGGCGCGGCCACAATGCGCAGCCGCAGCGCACCGCAGGAATTGAATATCGATCCGGAGCGCTTCAAGCTGGGCCGCAAGGAGGGGATCGGCAGCAATACCTTCGCCTTTGGCAGCGACACTACCGAATCCGGTGAGAGCCTGCTGTTTGCCAACCCCCATTGGTTTCACCTGGGCATTGACCGCTTCTATCAGATCCACATGACCATCCCTGGAAAACTGGATATTTCCGGGGCCTCCATCATGGGCTCACCCATGATCCAGATGGGCTTCAACGACAATATCGCCTGGGCGCATACCGTCTCCACCGCCTACCGCTTCACGCTCTATCAGTTACAGCTGGCGAACGGCGATCCCACGCGCTACATCCAGGATGGCCAGGAGAAAGCGCTGGAGGCCACCGAGATCACCGTTCAGGTCAAGCAAGCCGATGGCTCTCTGGCCCCCGCCTCACGGACGCTATATCGCTCGGCCTACGGTCCGATGATCAACCTGGCAGACATGGGCCTGCCGGGCTGGAGCGATCAGGCCGCCTTCACCCTGCGCGATATCAACCTCGAAAACACCCGAGCCTTCGAGAACTTCTTCGCCTGGAACCAGGCAGAGTCGCTGACCGATTTCTATGACATAACCAGACAGTACGTCGGCATTCCGTGGGTCAACACCACGGCCATCGGTCGTGGCGATGATCGTGCGCTCTATTCCGATATCACAGCTGTGCCCAACGTACCCGACAGCATGCTGCCCGGCTGCCTGGCTCAGCCTTATGGACCCATCGTGTTGCAGTTGGTACCAGGCCTGCCGCTATTGGATGGCAGTCGTACCGAGTGTGATTGGCGTACGGATGGGGATTCGCGGCAGCCTGGCGCCTTCGGCCCCAGCAAGCTGCCCAGCCTGCTCACCAGCGACTATGTGGCGAACATGAACGACAGCTACTGGCTGAGCAATCCCGAGCAACCGCTGACCGGTTTCGACGGCATCATCGGCCGCGAGAACTACCAGCAAACCCTGCGCACGCGCATGGGTCACACCCTGGTCAGGGAACGGCTGGCCGGTACCGATGGTTTGAACGGTCATTTGGCCAACAGCGAGAACATCCGCGATATCGTGCTCAACAGCCGGGTCTATAGCGCTGAACTGCTGAAGGACGAAGTGCTTGCCAGCGTCTGCGACGCCGGTGCGCCCGACACCGAGCAGCAGGCCTGCCAGATCCTGGCCAGCTGGAACAATACCGGCGAGATCGATGCCGTCGGCGCCCATATCTGGACCGCCTTCTGGATGAACATAGATCTGGCCCCAGGCCAGAGCCTGTATGCCACGCCCTTCGATGCAGCCGATCCGGTCAATACACCAGCGGGTCTGAGTAGCAATACCAGCGTGCAGGAAGCCGTTCGTAGCGCATTTTCCAGCGCCGTTGCGGAACTGGTGGATGCCAATATCCCGCTCAACGCCAAGCTGGGTGAGGTGCAGTTCTTCCTCAAACCGGGCAAGCAGATCCCCCAATATGGTGGCGAGGGCGAGGAAGGCTACTTTACCGTGCTACGTAACACCTATATGCACGTGGTGGATTTCCCCGAAGGTGAACCGGTACGAGCCTACACCTTCCTGAGCAATTCCCAGTCCACCGACCCGGCCAGCCCGCACTACGCTGACTACACCGAAGCCTATGCAGACAAGAACTGGCATCGGGTGCCCTTTACCAGAGAGCAGATCGAAGCTGAACGCATTTCCAGCATCGATATCAGCGAGTAAACCCACCTGCCTGCAAGGTGCCCCGGTGCCTTGCAGGCTCCCCCACCCGCTGCCGCACAGCAGCCTAGCCAGAGCCAACCGCAGTCCGTATAATCCGCGACTGTTGTAATAAGTGGGCCTATAGCTCAGTTGGTCAGAGCAGTCGACTCATAATCGATTGGTCGTAGGTTCAAGTCCTACTGGGCCCACCATCTTGACGTTGCAGTGAATTACAGCGAAGCGACAGCATCAGCCTCCGCCTCGTCCTCCGCTTTTCCCAGTCGCCAACTCATGGCCAGCACCACCAGCGCACCCACCGCCATGCAGATCCAGGCCCATTCCAGCGAGGCCATGGTGTCTCTGATGACGCCCGCCAAGAGTGGCATCAACGCTGCGATGGCATAACCACCACCCTGCACAAAAGCCAGCAACGCGCCGGCCTGGGCTGGGGAATCCGCGTGGTCCAGGGTGACGATCAGAGACAGCGGGAAGAGTGCGCCGATGCCCAGGCCCAGCAGCACAATGGCCGGCAGCATGAGCGATATGGGCGCCAGAATCAGACAACCCAGGCCCGCCAGTACAAACAGGATGACGACGGTCAGCAACGGCCGGCGGTCCGGGAAGCGGTGCACCAGGGTTGATACGGCCAGCCCGGCGACGACTTCCATGGCTGACAATGTACCGAGCAGGTAACCCGCGTGAACCGAGGTGAACCCCAGATCGATGTAGTAGGCTGGCAACCACGCAAGGGCCAGGGTGTATGCGCTGGTGCCGATGCCGAAGAAGGCCAGCAGGTACCAGGCCCGGGTGCTACGGTAGGGCAGCACCACACGGTCCGCTGTACGCTCGCGACCGCCGGCGTAGCGTATCCAGGCGATCAGGGCCAGCAAGGCAGGAATCAGCGCGATGCCCAGCACCAGCTGCCAGCCACCGACAGCCGCCGCCGGGGCCGCTCCGGCGGCGGCTATCACCGCCCCACCCATGATGCCGGTGGTGAACAGCCCCATGAGCGAGCCTGCCCGCTCGGGATGGTTTCTTTTCAGCCAGGCCGGCATCAGCGCCTGGACCATGGCGATGCCAGTTCCGGCAACGGCTGCCGAGACGATCAACCAGTTGCCCGAATCAATCACGAATCTCGCCGCGCTGGCCAGGGTGATCAGCAGCATGCCGAGTGCTATTCCCCTCACCTCCCCTACCCAGCGCTGCAACCACGGACCAGCAAGAGCGCATACGCCCATCAGCACGACCGGCAATGTCGTCAACAGCCCCGCCTGGGTACTGCTGAGGCCCAGATCCCGTTGGAGTATTTCCAGCAACGGGCCGATGGCAGCCATGATCGGCCGGAGATTGAAACCAATAAGCAAGGCAAGTCCCGCAATCAGCGAGTACCGAGGAGAAGTAGACATGAATTATTTCCAGGAGGGGGAGCGCGGGCGGTACTTTAACACAGCCGGCGCGCCGGTTCTGGAGCCGCGGTGCTGATAAGGTGTGAAGCGGGGTAGGTTCCAGCGAGCCGCGTCATGATGGATGACACCGCATCGAGTTTCAAACCTGGTCAGGCACTCTCCCCCGCGCATTTCTGGCAACCATCCCTGTTATCACCTCCTCCAGCTCACCCTTGGCCTGCTCGGCTGTGATCTCACCGCAGACAGCGGCAGCCGAAAGCGCTTCAGCCGCCCCCAACATCCCGTGCAGACTGGCCAGCTTCAGCTCGCCACCTGCGAATGGCGAAAATAGCTCCTGGCATTTGTTCAGAAAAACCGCTTCATATTCGCGTTTGATTTTTTCCAGCTCTGGCGTGCTCGCCAACGCCGCAATCACCCCAGGGATTTCCCGCCCTTGAAGCAGCACACAGTCGATATAGGACGAAGCCACAACCGTGGCCCGGCTCAAGAGCGTCGGATCGCTAGCCTGGATAGCAGCATCCATGATGGACGTCTGGCGCAGATCGAAATCCTTGTACAGAGCCGCGAGCAGCCCCGAACGGGTTGCGAAATGGTCGTAGACCACCGGTTTAGTAACCCCGGCCTGCTCGGCGAGCCGGCCTAGCGTCAGGGCGTCAGTGCCTTCGCCGCTAACCAGTTGCCATGCCACATCCAGCAACTGGCGTAGCCGCTCCTCCCGGGTCAGCCGACGGCGCGGCCTGGACGATCCATCTTTTTGATCTTTGCTGGTTATTGACATCGCTATATACCATTAGTAACTTATAGGCGTAACTTACCAAAAGTATATAGCCGCCACGCTGGCGGTTCAAACTTTCACAGAGGTTTCGCCATGCATACACTCATCGTAGTCGCTCACCCAGAGCTCGAGTCGCTGACTCAGGCCGTCGCATCGCATATAGCCAAGGGCATTACGTCTGCACAACCACAGCATACGTTCGAGATAGCCGACTTGGCGCAGGAAGGCTTCGACCCTCGCTTCACCGCAGCCGACCTGACTGTACACCGCACACAAGCATCACCTGCTGCCGATGTGCAGTCAGAGCAGACCAGAATCGATCGCGCCGATGCCTTGGTATTGGTGTATCCCGTTTACTGGTGGAGCATGCCCGCGCTTTTGAAAGGATGGATAGACCGGGTGTTCTCGAACGGCTGGGCCTTCGATTTCAGTCCGGGAGGCGCCCTGATTAAAAAGCTGGCGCACCTGAACGTCCACCTGGTAGGTATCGGCGGCGCCGATCCGGGGACCTTCGAGCGGCATGGCTATGCAGCGGCCATGAAGACACAAATCGACCATGGCATCTTCAATTATTGCGGCGCAAAGGTGTTGAGCTCGCACCTGCTATTGGACAGTGAAACCGCTGACTCGACGAAGATATTGCAAGCAGCCCAGCAGATCGGCCACGAGATGGTTGCCGTGGATACCCATCGCCAGGTCGAGCACGCGTAACTGGAGTCTGAGAGCAGCCGCCCTTAGGCGGCAGCTCTCAGCCAGCTGTGGACCGCGCTGTTGATGCAGTCGCACAGAGATCCATAACGACTAAAACAATGGCACGGCTTAGGTAAACCACCGAGCACCCCCCGCCCCACTCAATCCAGCACTTTCTCCTCACCCGCATCCGCCGGGGTCAATAGCACATACAGCGCCGGCACCACGAACAGCGCCAGCACCGACACCGATAGCAGTCCAAAAATAATCACCAACGTGAGTGGTCGATAGAAGGCACTACTGACCGCCAGCGGCACCAGACCGACAATGGTGGTGATGGCCGTGGTGAGCAGCGGTCGCAGACGCCGGGCGGAACCGGCCGCGGCTGCTTCGGGGACGGTCATGCCGTCCTTCAGGTAGTTATTCATGGTATCGACCATGATGATGCCGTTGTTGATGGCGATCCCGATCAGCGAGACCAAGCCGATCATGGCGAAGAACGAGAAGGTGATGTCGAAGGCCCAGAAGCCGAGGGCAGAGCCAATGACGGCCAGCGGCATGGTCGCGAAGATGATGAAAGCCTGACGGAAGCTGCTGAACAGGATGACCAGCACACCGACAATCAGCACCACGGCAATGACCAGCGCCACCAGGGCCGAGGCGAAGGTTTCGGTGGTATCCGCTGCTTCCCCGCCGATCACGGCACGGTAGCCAGAGGGCCATCGTTGCTGCAGCTCGTCCAGCCGGGGCTGCACTTCGGCAAAGACTTCACCCACGGTGCGCCCTTCGTTCTTGGCCATGACGGTCAGCGCCCGCTCACCACCGACGTGGGAGATGGCGATAGCCGCTTCGGACTGGGTGGGCTTGAGTAGCTGCTGCATGGCGACGGAACGGCCATCCTGGGTGAAGGCACGTACTCGCGTCAGCTCTTCAGTACTGCGCGGTCCGCCCGCTTCGCCCGGGCGGCTGGGCCATTCAGTGCCCAGACGGATATCGATGTTGTCGTCACCATCGGCGGTGACGAAGGTACCGACTTCGTCGGAACTGAAGGCAATGCGCAGTTGTGAGGCCAGGTCACCGTGGTCGATGCCGAAGAAGTTGGCCGCTTCGCGGTCGGGCTGCAGGGCCAGTTGCGGTTTGAGCATGCCGATGTTATCGCGTACATCCACCACGCCCTGGGTATCGGCCAGCAGCGCCTGGACCTCGCGGGACAGGCGCAGCAGTTCGTCCATATCGGCACCGATCAGCTGGATCTCGATGGGATCACCCGCACTGGGGCTACTTGATTCCGGAACAACCAGCAACTGCGCGGCGGCAACATGCGCATTCAGATAGGCCGACAGCTCGCGGCGCAACTCATCGGCCAGCTCGTAAGACGGAGCGTCGCGTTCCTCCAGTGGGCGGAAGGTGGCGGAGAAGCCGATAAAATTCTCCGCTTCGCTGGGTTGCAGGTTGGAGGCCATCGAGCCGCCGGCGAAGGGACTCTTGAGACCCACCAGCTTCACCACATTCTCGAAATACGGTTTGTCGCGCAGGATAGCGCCAATGTCATCGGCGACCGCCTGGGAAGCTTCCAGCTGCACCGTGGGCGGCAGCTCGATGTTGATACCCAGGCGCTCGCCGTCCGTCGCGGGGAAGAGTTCGACCCGCGCCTGGGTAAAGGCCCACATGGAGAAAATGAACAGCACAATGGCGCCGAGCAACCACAGCCAGGCTTGCCGACGCTGCCGTACGACCCAGCGGGCATTCCACTGCTCCAGCCCATCGACGGCACGCCGGGTAATCCGGTCGGACAATCCCTGACGCTGCGGGTCTTCAGCTTTGCGCTGCCTACCCAGCAAGGCACGGGCCAGCGGCAAGGTGCACAACATGGCAACGATGAAAGAAAGGATCAGGCAGACCACCGTGGTGGTCGGCAACACCCGGATGAATTCGCCCACGGTGCCGCTGATCGACATCAGCGGCGCCAGCGCGAGGATGGTCGTCAACTGTGCGGCAAAGGCGGGCAAGGCGTAGCGCTTGACGGTCGCCAGCACGGCCTGGCCGAAGGTCTTGCCGCCGTTGTAGATCTCGTCGTGCAGCCCTTCCAGCAGAACGATGAAGACGTCGACGATCATCACCAGCGCGATCACCATGCCGATGACCACCAGCTCGTTGAGCGAATAGCCCATCAACATGATGATCAGCAGCACCCCGGCAAAGGTCACCGGCACTGACAGGCCGGCCAGGATTGCCTCGCGCCAGGCAATCGTCAGCAACAGGATGATGAACACCACGGCCATGGTCTGCAGGGCGCTGAAGAACACCTCGGCCAGCGACTCCATGATCTGGTTTGCCTCATCCTGGATGATGCTGTATTCCAGACCGGAAGGCCAGGCGCCTGCGTCCTGCATCCGCTCCAACGCGGCATGCAGATTCGCTACCAGATTCACGGTGTCAGCACCGGGGGTCTTGCGGACCGAGAGCTCCAGGGACGCGGCGTACTCTTCGCCGTTTGCGCTGAAAAAAGCCCGGGAAGTTTCGGTTTCCTGCATGCGGCGCACTGAGGCCACTTCATCCAGACGTACGGGGCGGTCGGCGCCCGGGCCACTGAGCCGCGCCACCGGCAACGCACGCAGGTCGTCCACATCATGGAAGCGCCCTTCCAGACGCACCACGGCCCCGATATCATCGCTGCGGATCTCACCGAATGGCTGCTCCACGTTGGCCTGCTGCACCGCATTGCGCACGGCTGACGGCGACAACCCCAGCGCCAGTAGCCGCTCAGGGCGCAGCAGTATCTGAACGATTTCCTCACGCTCCCCGCCAATGTTCACTTCATTGACGCCGGGCACGCGCTCCAGCTCATCGCGAATGCGCCTGGCCTGCTGGTTCATGGTTGCAGAGCCCGCCTCACCATGCAGGGTGAAGGTAAGAATCGGACGATCATCGACCGAGGCCTGTTTGATCGTCGGCCGCTCCACGTCTGCCGGCAGTTCCGCCTCGGCGTCAGCCACCGCGGCCCGCAACCGAGTCATGGCATCGATGGGGTCGGCCGAGGCGTCGAATTCGACGGATATGACCGAGAAGGAATCGTAGGAAGCGCTGTCAACTTTACGCACCCCCTCCAGAGTAGTGACCTCGTCCTCGATGAAGTCAGTGACCTGTTCCTCGATGGTACGGGGATCGGCGCCGGGCCAGGTGGTGGTGATGGTGGCCTGAGGGATATTCAGATCCGGCAGCGACTCCTTGACCAGTTGCATATAGGCCATCAGCCCACCGAGCAACAATGTGATCAGTAACAGAATGCCGAAGATCGGTTGCAGGAAGAAGAAGCGCGCCAACGGGTGGGCTGTGCGTACCTCTTCGCTTTCCTGCCGCGGGGTCGCCGGGAGCGCACCGTCCGGACTGTTGGCGGTGCTCATTCGCGTTCCCCGTCTGCTTGCAGGACCCGGACCTGCTGTCCATCGTAGAGAGCCGCCCGCCCATCGGTAACCACCAGTTCGCCCTCTGCTATCCCCTCGACGACTGCCCGGTAGGCGCCGGCCTGCTGGCCCAGTTCGACCCGGCGTTCATTGACCCGGCCACTATCCCGTTCCACCACGAAGACGAAGGATTGATCGTTGCGAAAGCGCAGCGCCTCCAGCGGCACGGCCAAACTCTCCTGCAGCACCGGCAGCGCGATCCAAACCGCGACGAACTCGCCGTCCAGCAGGCCAGGGTTGTCGCCTTCGGTATGCACGACCACTTCGAAGGTACGGGTTTCCGGGTCCAGGGAAGGGCTGATCGCATGCACCGTGCCGGCCACCCGATCATTCCCGACCAATGGATCGACATCGCGACCGTCTCTCGGCGGCTCACCACCAATCACTGCCCGGGCGCTATTCTCGACCTGCCGGAAGTCATAGGACGGCAGGTCCACCCGCACTTCAAAACGGTTCGGGCCGATCACCAGGGCAGGCACCGTGCGCAGGGCATTCTGTTCGGTGTTGGTTTGCACCACGCTGGGCATGAAATAACGGCCCTTCTCGATATTGAGGCGCGCGAGCACCCCGTCGATGGGCGACACCAGTCGCGACTCGTCCACCGTCAATTGCGCCTGCGCCAGCTGCGCACGACTGTTGTCCCGTGCTGCCGTGGCCTGCTCCACCTGCACCACGGCTTGGTCCAGTTCCTGTCGCGACGCGGAGCGCTGTTCGATCAGGGCTTCGTAGCGCCGGCGAGTTACCTTGGCCAGTTCCAGATTGGCCTCGGCTTCAGCCAGCGCCGCCCTGGCCGCCTGCAGGTCAGCTTGCACCCGCTCGGGTGCCTGGTGGGCGATCAATTGACCGGCCTTCACCGGACTGCCGACCCGCAGTTCTTCATCAACATGGGAGACCATGCCTTGCTGGGTAAAGGTCAGAAATTCACGCTGACGCGAGCGGGCAGTGCCCTGACTGTAGACCCACGTCTGCAGATTGCGATGTGCCACCGGCACCGCCTTGACGCTAACCAATTGCGCTTCACCGCCCTGTTGCCCCGCAGTAGCGGACTGGCCGTTCTGCTGCGCCTCCGGTTCCTCGGTGCCACCACACCCCAGCAAACCGAACAGCAAAACCACGCCAACAGCGCTCATACGACTCTTGCACATTATCTGGGCTCTTCTCTGGGATTAGTGGACAGGCTGCCGGCACTGACGGGTGTTACCGCAAGCACCGTGGACGAGCCGGACTCGAAGCCGCCGCCCAGCGCCAGATGCAATGCGATGCGGTTTTCTATCCGCGCATGGCGGGCGGTGATATGGGCGCTGCGGCCATCGAGGGCGCGTTGCTGACTCTCCAGCACGTTGAGAAACGGATCTATCCCTTGCAGATAGCGGTTATAGGACACCCGTACCGCCTCCTCTGCCGCACTGGCCGACCCATCCAGCACCTGCTCGCGGCGTGCCAGCAGCCCTTCTACCGCCAGGCGGCTTTCGACTTCCGCCAGGGCATTGAGCGCCGTTTCGATGTAGGCGTTCAGCGTCTCGTCGCGCTGGCCTTCGGCAATATCCACTTGAGCAACCAGGCGCCCGCCTTGGAATATCGGCTGCACAATGCGCCCGCCAATCGACCAGATCAGATTGCCGCTGCTGAACAGGTCGGAGAACTCGCTGCTGGAGTAGCCGCCCGAGCCCGTCAGTGAGACGGACGGCAGAAAGGAGCGCTTGGCCGCGCCCAGCTGGTATCCCGCTCCGATCAGCGCCAGCTCCGCGGCGCGCACATCCGGGCGCCGCACCAGCAGCTGCGCGGGCACACCTGCGGTGGGTGGCGGCGAAACAGCAGGCAGCGTGGCGCTGGTCTGCAGATTGCCGGCCGGGTAGTTTCCCATCAGTATTTCCAGCTGCCGGACGCTGACGGCCAGCGCCTCACGGCGCTGTTCAAGCCCGGCCTGGGCCGAGCCGAGGTTGGCGTCGGCGAGCATGCCGTCTGCTGGCGAGGCGATCCCAATCTGGACCCGGTTGTTGATCTGCCGGGCCATTTCTTCCAAGGCAGTGACGGTATCTTCCGATAGTTCGACCTGTGCCCGGGCATGGGTGATGTCGAAATACAGCTGCGTGATCTGCGCTGCTACCGACTGACGCATGGCACGCAGCTGCTCGCCGCTGGCCAGAAATTCGGCTCGGGCCGAGGCGCTCAGAGCGGACAGGCGGCCCCACAGATCCAGCTCCCAGCTAATATCCAGTGCCGCATTGTGGTTATTGCTGAGCATGGCCATATCGTCACCCAGATCCGATAATCCCAGGCCCGACAGGTTCTGGCGTTGGCGCGTGCTGTTCAGGCCAATCCCGACCTGGGGCAGCGCATCGGCGCCGGTGGACCTGACCCGCGCTTCGGCGATGCGTGCCCGGGCGATGGCCTGGGCGAGGCCGGGATTGCGTACCAGGGCCGTATCGACAAAATGGTTCAGGCGTTCGTCATCAAACTCCGTCCACCAACGCTCGGCGGGCTCGAAGGCGCCGGAAGACTCAGCGGCGAAGGTAACCGGCAGGGTAAACGGCAACACCGGTTCCGCTGGCGGCGACACACGGCAAGCCGTGGTGGAAACAGCCAGGCAGATGATGGCAGCACGCAATAGCGGCGTTGCCATCCTCATGCAATTTTCTTCTGTAGCGGTAACCCGAGCACAAACATTCTCCGTGACGCTCCCTTTGTTTCAACCGGCTCGGTTGTCTCCCTGCGACACCAAACCGGATTATTATTCATTGGTCACTTGCCGCTTCGTAAAGTTACATTCACCCGGCATTCAATGTCGACGTAGATGGTCACGCAAGCGCAGCAGCCCGCTTCTGCGCTGCTGCTCTTCGGCGCTGGGCCAGTGCGTCTTCTTGCTTTCGCAGTGGACTATACCATCGCTCCCCAGGCGCAAACGCCAGCGCTGGGCCGTGGAATGCCCCGTTCCCGGCTCGGTGTACACCAGCAACAGATTGTAGTCGTGCTGTTTCTCGATGGGGTGGGCCTGGATCGCAGCAAAGGGCTCATCGTCAGCGTAGCTGAACAGCCGGTTTCGTGTGGCCTGGATCATTTCGCACAATTTTTCGCAATCCAGGCTGAGGCGCTCCTGGATCTTGTCCCGTTCCAGCGCCCCCTTTTCCAGCGAAAGTACCGAACGGTAACAGATGATCTGCCGCTCTTCATTGGTAGCCCATTTGCCGGAGTGCTCCAGCACCTCATGGGGCAAATTGGGGAGTTTGCGATAGTCCAGCCATACTCGCTGCTGAGCCATGAGTCTTTTTGTGTAAGGCATCAGCAGGCGGATCTTCCAGCGCGGCTTGCCCTTACGCAACCAGCGGGTGATGACCGTAATCATGTCGTCACGCAACAGGTCGCGTATGGCGTACACCGAGGCGATACCCAGCAGCAGCGCAATCGATAGGTGCTGATTGCCCGCCCGCGCATTGAACAGAAAGTACGTGAACAGCGTCATGATCAGCATGGTTGATGCCGCCTTGACCAGCTTGCGGGTACCTTCCCCCAGCTCGGTCACCTTGGAACGCAGCAGCACCGGATATTCCAATAGACGATGATACAAACTCATGCGATTCCAGACCCGGGTCGGGGAGCCGTGGAAGTCGCTCAGATATTCCCGCTCCCGGCGATGGCGGTATTCCTGCTGCAAAAACTCCTGGATGGCTGCGATGAGCTCTTCATCCAGCTCGCTGTAGCCTTCCAGGGTCATGCATTCGAGAAAGAACTGTTCTGCATGCCAGGAGAAGTAGATATCCAGCTGCCGGAAGTAGCGCCGCTGATTGCTCTGCTCCGGCGTCGATCTGCGCAGACGCTGGGCAAAGTTCTGACTCAGTCGCAGCGCCCGCTTGAGCGGCTCTTCCGTCACACCGGCATTTTGGATCTGCTGTCGCAGCCGGTCCATGGAGGCCCGATATTGAAAGAGCCAGGAGCCGAACATGATTTCATAGTGAGGGGATAACAGCGCGAAAGATCCGTCTGTCTTGCTGACCCGGTCTTCTTCAGGCAAACCGAGCAAACCGAAGCGGTGTGACAGCGTGCTGAAGAAGAACTGCCGCTCATCCAGCGTCCAGGCGGACAGGTCATTTTCATGGGGCGTGAATAGATATAGCTCGACGTCGTAGCGGCCCGGCTTTTTCAATGTGCGAGTCAGCTGTAGCCGATAATCACCCTTACGCTTCAGCGAGAACACGATCCCTCCACTCAAAACTGTTATCCGCCCGCGTGCGGCGTGCTCATCCTAGCACGAGCACGTCAAGGCAACCGGCGCTAACATGAGCGGGCCCAATTATGTGAAGATCGTAGCCCTGACTGCTATCCCTTGTGCATGACCTGATGAGTTGCCCATGAGTTTTTTCAAAGACCTTTCCGTTTCTTCCTTCAGCGCCGGCTTCGTCGCTGTGCTGGTGGGCTTCACCAGCTCCGCCGCGCTGGTATTCCAGGCTGCCAGCGAGCTGGGCGCCACGCCTGCGCAAATCGGCTCCTGGATGCTTGCACTGTGTCTGGGCATTGGGGTTTCGGGTATCTATCTTTCCTGGCGTTTCAAAGCGCCGGTCGTCACCGCCTGGTCGACGCCGGGCGCTGCAGTCCTGGTGACCGCCGCCTCCAGCGCCACTTTGCAGGAAGCCACCGGCGCGTTCGTCCTGTGCGGACTTCTGATGGCGCTGTGCGGCTTCTTCGGCTGGTTCGAGCGGATCATGCAGCGGATTCCACCGGCGATTGCAGCGGGCATGCTGGCCGGGGTACTGCTGCGCTTCGGCATGGAAGCTTTCGCCGCGCTGGCCACGGCTTTCAGTCTGGTCTTCCCGATGTTGCTGACCTACCTGCTGGCCCGCCGCCTGATCCCTCGTTATGCCGTGATGGCGCCGCTGGTGGTGGGCATTGCTGTGGCAGCGGCCAGTGACTCGCTCGACTTCAGCGCCTTGAGTTTCACCGTCACTACGCCGCAATGGGTCACACCCGCATTCAGCGTGCAGGCTTTGATGGGCGTGGCGTTACCGCTGTTCGCCGTCTGCGTGGCATCTCAGAATCTGCCGGGGCTAGCTGTGATGCGGGCCGCCGGCTACCAGACACCCGCCTCGCCCCTGATCGGCTGGACCGGACTGGCGACCTTTGTATTGGCGCCGTTCGGCGCCTTTGGCGTGAATCTGGCCGCCATCACCGCGGCCATCTGCACCGGCCCCGAGGCCCATGACGATCCCGCCAAGCGCTATACCGCAGCGATAGTGTCCGGTCTATTCTATCTGGTGGCAGGTATCTTCGGGGCCAGCATCGGCGCGCTGTTTCTGGCATTCCCGAAAGAGTTGGTACTGGCTATTGCCGGCTTCGCGTTGATCAACACCATTGGCAGCGGACTGGTCAGTGCGCTGCAGGAAGAACGCCACCGGGAAGCGGCGCTAGTGACTTTCCTGGTCACGGCTTCCGGGGTGTCGCTGCTGGGGATAGCATCGGCATTCTGGGGCATGGTCGCCGGGGCCGGCGCCTTGCTGATATTGCAGGCGCCGGGCTTGCAGCAATTACGCAAGCGCAAGGTGGAATCGGCGGAGCACGAGTCGACAGAGAACGGCTGATATCCGGCAAGGCCGGATGGCTGGAAGACGCCCATTAAAAAACCCCGCCGAAGCGGGGTTTCGCAGAATAACGTCCTGATCATCATCCTTAACGCTGGTACTTCCTGTAACTCGATCCCTGCTCCCTTTTGTACTGCTTCGCTTCCTGCGGTGCATCCTTGCGAAACCAATAGTACGCAGGTGCCAGGTGGCGGCCCATAGGCTATTACCGCCACGTTTTGTAAGTGTTCTCCTACGTACGGAAGAAGCGTCTCAGAATTGCGCCGATTCCAGTTCGAACAACACGTCACTACCGGCGCGCACCGACGCGCTCAGCGAATGGATACGCGGCAGCAGACGCTTGAAATAGAAGCGCGCAGTAGCCAGCTTGCCCTGATAGAAACCGTCAGCACCCTGCTCCGCTGTCAATGCCGCCTTGGCCATCCGCGCCCACATGTAGGCGTAGGCCGTGTAGCCGAAGGTGTGCAGATACTCCACCGAAGCCGCGCCGATCTCGTTGGGATTGGCTTTGCTGTTATCGATGACCTGGGCAGTCAACTCCTTGAGGTTCTCCAGTGCCGCCTGCAGGGGCTCGATAAACTCACCCATTTCGGCAGCATCGTTTTCGCTGATGAACGCGTCGATCTCATCGGCAAATACCTTGAAGAAGGCACCACCGTTGGCGACTGTCTTGCGCCCCATCAGGTCCAGCGCCTGGATGCCGTTGGTCCCTTCGTAGATCTGCGCGATACGCACATCCCGCACCAGTTGTTCCTGGCCCCACTCGCGGATATAGCCATGGCCACCGAGTACCTGCTGACCATGAACGCAGCTTTCGAAGCCGACGTCGGTAAAGAAGGCCTTGGCTACCGGCGTGAGCAGCGCCACCAGGTCTTCGCCTTTCTTCTTGATCTGCTCGTCGTCAGCGAACTTGCTGATGTCCAGCTGCATGCCAACATAGGTGGAGAAGGCACGGCTACCTTCGGTCATCGCCTTCATGGTCAACAGCATGCGACGCACGTCTGGATGCACCATGATCGGGTCGGCGGCCTTGTCCGGTTGTACCGCGCCGGTCGGAGCGCGGCTCTGGATGCGTTCGCGAGCGTATGCGACTGCCGTCTGGTAAGACGCTTCGGCGCAACCGATGCCCTGGATACCGATGGACAGGCGCTCGTAGTTCATCATGGTGAACATGGCATTCAGGCCCTTGTTCAATTCACCGATCAGATAGCCCTTGGCACCATCGAAGTTCATCACGCAGGTAGCCGAGCCCTTGATACCCATTTTATGTTCAATCGAGCCGCAGCTCAGGGAATTGCGCTCACCCAGGCTGCCGTCTTCGTTGACCAGGAATTTGGGCACCAGGAACAGAGAAATGCCCTTGGGCCCGGCCGGTGCGTCGGGCAGCTTGGCCAGTACCAGGTGAATAATATTCTCGGTGAGGTCGTGTTCACCGCCGGTGATGAAGATCTTGGTGCCGGTCACCGCGTAGCTGCCATCGGCCTCGGGTACGGCCTTGGTGCGGATGATACCCAGGTCAGTACCGGCATGGGGCTCGGTCAGGCACATGGTGCCAGCCCAGGTGCCTGCATACATGTTCGGCAGGTACTTCTGCTTGAGTTCTTCGCTGCCATGGGCGTCCAGCGCCAGGGTGCTGCCGGCAGTCAGGGCGATGTACAGCGCGAAGCTGCTATTGGCGCCGTAGATCATCTCTTCAACCTGAACGCCGAGGGTCTTGGGCATGCCCAGTCCACCGAACTCGGGATTACCAGCCAGCCCTACCCAGCCGCCTTCGGCATAGGTGGCGTAAGCCTGCTTGAAGCCAGCTGGGGTGGTGACTTCGCCGTTGTTCCACACAGCACCTTCTTCATCACCGTTGCGGTTCAGCGGGGCGATGGTCTGGGAGGTGATCTTGGCCGCTTCTTCGAGCATGGCTTCGGCAGTATCGGCATCAATGGCGCCATTCAAGCCGGGCAGGCTCTGCCACAGCTGGTCGGCTGCAAAGGTTTCATTGAGAACGAAACGGATGTCACGCAGGGGGGCTTGGTACTCGGCCATGGGAACTCCTCAGTCAGTGTGCCGGCTCAACCGGGTCGATTGGGCTGATTGTAGACTGAGACCATTTCAAACGATAGCGTCTTGTTGTGACTTTTTCCTGACCAGCAGTCATACTTTGGCCGCATTGCATGCTGCCCTCCTGAGTGCGCCCTGACACGCCCGACTCGCCCGGACGTGTCACGACCTCGCTTCTCAGGCGCGACCGACCTCCTCCTGCAGTCCCGCAATCACCTCCCCAAGCGTCAGGACATCACCATACTTGCTGTCGATATCAAACAGGTTCGCCTCGTGGGGCCCCGCATGGCGGTCCCCCACGCACTCACGCGCCACGATCACGTGAAAGCCGTGCTGCACGGCGTCCACTGCGGTTGCCCGCACGCAGCCACTGGTGGAGCACCCGGCCAGCACCAGGGTATCCACGCCCTGCGCATGCAGCAGCGATCCGAGACTGGTCCCGAAAAAGGCGCTGGCATACTGCTTGGTGATCACCAGTTCCCCCGGGGCGGGGGCGACCGGCGGGCAGAATTCGGCCAGGGGATTACCCTCGACCATGGCCTTCATGACCGGCGCTTTTCTGACCCAGACGCCGCCATCGGCGCAATCCTCGGCAAAGTAGCGGATATTGGTGTGGATAACCGGCACGCCATGGGCGCGCGACCAGCCCAGCAATTGCTGCGCGTGGTCCACGGCCGCTACTACGCCCTCGGCAAACAGCGGCGCACCGGGCACGGTGTAGGCCTGCATGAAGTCGATGAACAGCACCGCGCAGCGGCGACCGAAGCCGATCCGGTGCCCCCACACGCCCTGATAATTTTCCGCAGCACTGACAGACATGCGATGTCTCCTCAGATCAGTAGGCACCCGAGAGCAGCGCCCCGGCACCCGGAACCACCGGCTCAAGATCCAGGGTCTTCAGCATGGCGTAGGTGGTCGCGATGGCGGCCGTGATGACGGGTTTGCCGGTCATGGCTTCAACCGTTGCCACGGCGGGCAAGGATGGCATCTGTACGCACGCCGACAGCACGATCACGTCCACGTCGGTCAGGTCCAGTTCACTGACAATCGCCGGCAGGCGTGCCGGATCATGGCGTCCGACCTCGAGGTTGTCGGAAATCTCCAGCGCCTTCCAGGTAACCACGTCGAAGCCCTCATTGCGGATGTAGTTCACCACCAGCTCGGTGAGTGGCTTCATATAGGGTGCCACGACGGCAATGCGCTTGGCGCCCATGACCTTCAGGCCTTCAACAAGGGCGCCGGCGCTGGTGATGACCGGCGCGTCGGACTGGTTGGACGCGGTCAGCTGGCGCAGGTTGCGCTCCGACTCTCGGTGGTAGCCCAGGCCGGTCGCCATGATGGCTACCAGGCAGGCGTAGCCCAGCACATCCACGCGGGCGTCGGACAGCTCCAGGGCGCAGCGCCCGGACTCGGCGTCCATCGCGGCCAGCTCTTCCTTGCGGACGTGCTTCATGCGCATACGGCTGGAGTGGAAGGTGAAGCGCTCGGGGCGAACCATCTGCCGGGCCATGAGCATGGCGGGAATCTCCGTTTCCATGGTGGTGTTGGAGCTGGGCACAATCTGGCCGATACGGAAGTTCTTACTCATTGCAGTCACCCTCAGTGAAATCAAAATCGATGTCGTAAAACGTGCCAACCGCCGCCAGGAAGCCCGGCAGATCGTCCCAGGGAATCATGTGCCCGGCCTGGGTCACGGTTGCCACCTCAAGTCCGGGAGCCAACGCCTGGATTTCGGCGATATCTGCCGGCTCGATGACACCGCCCCGGCCGGCCACCATCAGCAGCGCGCGGGCCTTGATCGAGGCGAAGCAGGGATGGATATCCACCTCGTGGAATTCATTGAATGCCTGGACTACCGCCTGCTCATCACAGGTGTGCAGCCACTCGGCACGCAGTGCGAGCTGCTCTTCGGTCCAGGTGGGACAGAATGCGCGCATCGCCTCGGCGTCCATGCCCTCGCGCGCCTGCCTGATCGAGTCGACATACCAGGGCAACTGGCTGGGATACGGCCGCCGGCCGGGCCCGGACACCGGCGGATCGATCAGGCACAGCGACTTCAGGCGGTCCGCCAGGCCCAACTGGTTGGCCCGCAGCGCAAAGCGCGCGCCCATGGAATGGCCCATCAGGTGAAACTCGCCAAGGCCAAGGGCGTCTGCCAGGGCAATCACATCCGCGGCACAGCGATCCGTCGAATAGTCCAGGTCCGCCCCGGAGGAGGACAGCCCGCGACCGCGGATATCCACCACGTAGGTATCAAAATGCTGCCCGAGATACTGCGCCACGAAGCCCCAGGTGATGGCCGGGCTGGTGATACCCGGCAGCAGGATCAGCGGCTCGCCCTTGCCGCCGTAACGCAGGTAATGCTGGCGCGTGCCGCCGGCCTGCACCTGCGCGCCATACAGGAAGGTATCCATTACGCCTTACCTCCTGACAGGGGCGCATTGAGGATGTCATAGCCGAACAGCCAGGCCGGATCTTCCTGGGTGCGCAGCCAGGTATTGGCATTGGAAATGGCCTGGACTTTGGATGCCCGGTCCTTGCGGTTGTGTTCGTACAGCTGGAAGGCCGTGGCGTAGTCACTGATGCCGGTTTCGCCCAGGCAGCGGGTCAGCATCACCGCGTCCTCAATGGCCATGCACGCGCCCTGGGCCATGTGCGGCTTCATCGGGTGGCAGGCGTCGCCCAACAGCACCATACGCCCCCGACTCCACAAGGGCAGCGGGTTGCGATTGCGGAACGGCCATTTGGTGATGGTTTCGGAGCATTCGATCAGGGTTTGGACGGTCTCATGGTAGCCCTCGAAGGCCTCAAACATCTCGTCCTTGCAGCTGGCGGTGAAGGCACCCTCGAAATCCGGCTCCGGGTGCGGTACACCCGTCACGTAGTAGTACTCGTCCTGCTTGGCGCTGGTGAAGTACACCATCATGTGGCGGTCTTCAGACCACCATTTCACGCACTTTTCGAAATCCAGGTTGTACTTGCGCAGCTGCTCGCCCCGGATCAGCGCCCGGTGGCCTACCCAACCGCTGTATTTCGGAGGCTCGGCGCCCAGCAGCGCCTCGCGGATGCGGGAATTGATGCCGTCGGCGCCAATGACGATCGAGGCGGTTTCCTGGGTGCCGTCAGCGAAGGTCATGAGCACATCGTCGCCGCGGTCTTCTACCTGCTTGAGGCATTTGTTGAACTGCACGGTACCGGGCTTGAGCAGCTTCAACTGCAATGCATGCAGGTCGCCGCGGTGCACGGTGATGTAGGGCGCACCGTACTCCTTGACCGCAAACTCCCCCAGCTTGATGCGCGAGAGATATTCGCCGGTGTAGCCGTCACGACTGAACCAATGGTCCGGGTGCGAAGCGATGTCGGCCACCGTCTGCTCCATACCCAAATGGCGGAAGATCCGCATGACGTTGGGCCCGATATGGATGCCCGCACCCAGGCGGGTAAACTCCGGAGCCTGTTCATACACCACACATTCTTGGCCGGCCTTCTGCAGCAGGCCGGCCATCGCCGCGCCACCCAACCCACCACCGATAATCGCAATCTTGTCTTTCATGGGAACGCTCCTTGGGGATCACTGTTACACGATTACAGTGTATGCACTTTTTATTCCAAGATTTACGCACGAACCCATACGGACCGAAAAATTCCTTCGCCCATTACAAATAATGGCCTTTCAACTATAAGCGCAGCATGGCAAGGCAATTGCTTACTAATAAATGTCGACCAATACCAACGAAATTAAAGTCTACACGCTTTATTTCTGCACAAAACACGGTATTGCCGCACCAATTTGAAGCAAAGGAGCCCGTGATGCCGATTAACGAATATGAATTTACCGCGAAGTTCGAACAGGTCCTGAGCCTGTCCAAAGTCGATGCCACCCAGAGCGTGGCCGTTCTCAAGAGCCACTACTCGAACCCGCTCACGGTGAAAGCCGCAACCAATGCCGCGCTGCGTCTCGGCGCCAAGGTCTACATCGTCGAGCTGCCCTCGTTCAATCACCCTCAGGCCATGGGCATTGACATGACGGCCTATTGCGGGGACACCGCTCTGACGGGCAATCTTGCAGCCCAGCGAGCTCTTGAGGCCGCCGATCTGATCGTCGATACCATGATGCTGCTGCACTCCCCGGAACAGGAGCAGATTCTCAAGACCGGCACGCGCATTCTGCTCGCGGTCGAGCCGCCGGAAGTACTGGCGCGCATGCTGCCGACCCTGCAGGACCGGAACCGTGTCCAGGCGGCCGCCGCTCGCCTGTCCCGCGCCAGTACCATTGAGGTGAAGTCCGCGGCCGGCAGCGACTTCCGCGCTGCGCTGGGCCAGTATCCGGTGGTCTCCGAATACGGCTTCGCGGATGAACCGGGGCGGTGGGACCACTGGCCGAGCGGCTTCGTCTTCAGCTGGCCGGACGAATGCTCCGCCGAGGGCGTGCTGGTGCTGGATATCGGCGACATCCTGCTGCCCTTCAAGAACTATTGCCGGGAGCGGATCACCCTGGAGATCAGGGAGGGGTTCATCACCGGCATCCATGGCGGCTTCGAGGCGGAATACCTGCGGGACTACATGCGTTATTTCAATGATCCGGAAGTCTATGGTATATCCCATATCGGCTGGGGCCTGCAGCCTCGCGCGCAGTGGACAGCCATGGGCCTGTATGACAAGAATGACGGCATGTGCATGGACGCCAGAGCATTCGAGGGAAACTTCCTGTTTTCCACGGGCCCAAACACTGAAGTAGGCGGCTCCCGTAAAACCCCGTGTCACATGGATATTCCATTGCGCCACTGTGATGTCCTGCTGGACGGCGAAGCCGTGGTCAGTCAGGGTCGGGTGCTGGACAACTGATCAGCCAGGGCGTTGCCTGCGCACCGCAGGTAACGCCGACTGGAAAGACCTAACTCAGCGTTCACAAGACAGACAGCGCTTTGCCGCCAAGGAGAAATAGGTGACCTCTCAACACCATGACCAGGATCAGGATTCAGCTACCCCCGATTACGACTTCACCCAGCAGATAGGCTATCTCCTGCGCCGCGCCTATCAGCGTCATACCGAAATCTTTCTGCAGAATTCCCCCGATGCACAGCTCACCAGCACCCAGTTCGTGACGCTCTGTGCCCTGCATGATCGCGGGCCCAGCTCACAGACCGAACTGATCAAGGCGACGGCGATAGACCAGGGCACCATTCGCGGTCTGATCAAGCGGCTCAGCGAACGAGGCCTGATTGCCGTGCGCGCAGCGGAGGATGACAAGCGCAAGGTCATACTTCACCTCACCGTGCAGGGTCGTGAGGTTTATCAGCAGATGGTGCCTGCCGCACTGCGTATCACCGAGCTGACCTCACGCAACCTCAACCAGGCTGAACGCCTGGCCCTTTTCTTCCTGCTGGAAAAGATGCTCAATGGTGAAGAGTGAGCCCGATTACCTTCTGGTGGCGAGCAGAATGCCCAGAAAGGCCAACCCGCCACCGACCAGGTGATACCAATACAGCTGCTCGTCCAGCATCAGAATGCCGAACACCGCAGTGAACACCGGAATCAGATAGGTAAACAGGGAGGCCGTTGCGGCCCCGACAACCTTGATGCCGTTGGTCCAGGCCAGATGCGCCAGCAGTGATGACGCAACGGCGGTATAAGCCACCGCCCCTGCCACCTCCCAGCCCACCGCAACCCCACCCACGGCGGCCAGCTCCCAGAGATAGAACGGCAGCAGCAACGGCACGCCACACAGCACCAGCGCCGCCAGCTGCACATATCCCGGACCCGGCAGCGGCCATTTCTGCAGCAGTACGGAGTATCCACCCCAGGACAAGACCGCCAGCAGCACCAGCAGATCGCCTCGATTGAATGCCAGAGCGATCAACTGGGCGGGTGAGCCGCTGCTCAGGATCATGATCAGCCCGACAAAGGACAGCGCCGCGCCCAGCAGCATCCGCCGTCCCGGCCACTGACGCAGGAAAACCAGCATCGCGATAAACACCGCGACCGGCAGGCTGGTGTTGATCAGGCTGATATTGATGGCCGTTGTGCTCCTGGCCGCCACATAGAGCAATGTGTTGAAGGCGGTGATCCCCATGGCGGACAACACCAGCAACCGCCAGCGCGACTGCCAGAGCGCAGCGCGGTGACGCCACAAACCGGGAGCCGCGACCGGCACCACCAGCGCCAGCACCAGGGCCCAGCGCCAGAAAGCAAGGCTCACCGGGGGCATGATACCGACGACGCCCCGGGCCACCAGGGTATTGCCGCTCCAGGCCAGGGCGCAGAACAGCAGCCCGGCCATGGCCAGCACTCGCGGCGAGACCCTCATACCCCACCCATACCGAGCGGGGCGATGATGCTGCCGTGGTCCGCCGGATAACGATCCGGACTCATTCGACGGCTCCTGCCAGCCGCGGCTGCCGGAGTCGCCGGGCCAGTTTCGTCAGCAGGGGCAACAGGAGCACCAACGCAGTGATCAGCAGGATGCTCAGGGACAGCGGCCGCTCCACAAAAATGCTCCAGGAGCCGCGACTGAGCAGCAGTGCCCGCCCCAGGTTCTCCTCCAGGATCGGTCCCAGGATCAGCCCGAACGCCAGCGGCGCAGCCGGCAGACGCAGTAGGTGCAGGACGTAGCCGACGCAACCGAAGAAGATCATCACGTAGATGTCCGAGACGTTGTTACGGATGGCGAAGGCGCCCACTACGCAGAGCACGGCGATGGCAATCAGCAGGATGCGCGGGGGGATACCCATCAACCGCACCACGACCCGCGCCAGCAACAGACCAATGATCAGGGTGGCGATCACGCCGACGAACAGTGACGCATAGACACTGGCAAAGAATCCGGGATTGTCGACATACAGCAGCGGACCGGGACGCAGCCCATGCATCAGCAGCGCGCCCATCAGAACCGCGGTGACGGTGTCACCCGGAATGCCCAGGGTCATCATCGGCACCAGGGAGCCACCGACACTGGAACTGTTGGCGGCCTCGGGCGCAGTGATGCCTCTGGGATCGCCCTGGCCAAAGGCAGACGGATCCTTGGCCAGGCGCACTTCCTGCGCATAGGCGACCGACACCGCTATAGCAGAGCCCACCGCCGGCACACAGCCAATGATCGCGCCGGTAATGGAGCCTCGGACCATGCTGGCCCAACGGCTGAATACCGCCGACAGCTTCAGGGCCGCGTTACCGATCGCCGGTGGCCGAAAATGCGGATTGGAAGCCCCGGCCAGGTTCTTCAGCACCTCTGCCAGGCCAAAGATTCCCAGCATCATCGCGACAATGTCGACCCCGCCCTGCAGCGCCGGCACGCCATAATCGAACCGCGGAATATCGGTCATGGTGTCGAACCCCACCATGCCACACAGCAGGCCGATCAACCCGACCAGAATGCCGCGGATCGGCGATCCGCCGGAGGCAAACGCAAGCATGACCAGACCCAGGATGGCGATGGCCGCGAACTCGGCGCTGCGCATCAGGCTGGCCGCTGCGGCCATCAGCGGAGAGACCCCGATCAACAGCACAATGCCGAACAGACCACCCACAGTGGAGGCGTACAGCGCCCATTTGAGCGCCTGGCCGCCCTGCCCGCGCTGGGCCATGGGGTAACCATCCAGCTGGGTCACCATCGCTGCGGGCGTGCCCGGGATATTGATCAGGATGGCACTGACCGAGCCCCCGTATACGCTGGAGATAAACACCCCCAGCAGAAACAAGATGGCCATCTCCATCTCCATGCCGAAGGTAATGGGCAGCAGGACGGCGATGGCCATGGTTGTGCTGATACCCGGCACGGCACCGAGAATGACACCCAGTGCGACAGCCATCAGCACCAGCATCAGCGACTGGGGCGATCCCAGAATCGCGAGCAGTGCCGTCAGAAATTCGTTAATAACCATGATTTTTCACCCTCTAGGGCAATGGAACATTCACCAGCTCGACGAAGACGAGATACAGAAGACCGGCAATGGCAAAGGAACTCCCCACCGCCGTAAGCACGATTCCATAGGCCTCACGCACAATCCGGCGACTGAGCGTCAGGGTCCAGCAGCAGCAGAAAAACAGCGCCGAAAGGAAGAAACCCGCCACCTGCATGCTTCCCACCAGCGCAATCAGACTGACCAGCATGAGCAGGGCAAAGCCATGCTGCTCCCACGCTATGGCGCCGGCAACCGCCCTGCGCCGAAGGATTCGCCATCCACCCTTCACGGCCATCACCAGCCCGCCCAGCGTGAGGACGACGAGCCCCCAGAAAGGCAGCAGGCCAGGGCCAGAGACAAACCAGTTACGCTGCACCTGCATCAGCTGTTCGTTACCGGTCAGCCCGTACCAGCCCACGGCCGCCCACAGCAGGAAAAATGCCCCTGCACCCAGATCCACCCACCCCGGAGCCTGTTCGGCTTGTTCAGTGCCTGCGCCGCTCGCTACATCTACTTTCATGGGCACGTCAGGGGGAATATCCCCCTGCTCCTGTGTTCGTTACTTGACCAGCGACTTGTGGACCATCCCTTCTTCCAGGAGCATCGGATAGATCTTCGCGTCCTGTTCTGCCAGTACGGCCGCAGCGCGCGCCTGGCCGCCCGGTTGCACCTCGATGCCAATCGTGGCCGCACGCTCGCGCAGCGCCGGCGCATCCATCGCCTTGAGGAAGGCGTCCTCAAGCTTCGCACGCGCCTCCGCCGGCACGCCCTTGGGCATGAAGAAGACGAAATAGTCGCCAATCACCAGGTCGTGACCCAGCTCACGGAAGGTCGGAACGTCCGGCAGCATGAAGTTGCGCTCTTCGCCCATTACGCCCAGGACCTTGACGGTACCTGCCTGGTAATGCTGGACGATCTGCGGGATCGGCATGGCTGCCGAGGCAATTTCGCCGGATACCAGCGCCGCGGTATTGGGCGCATGGCCAGCATAGGGAACCCGCGTCAGCTCGATGCCAAAGTGCTTCTCCAGCAAGGTCGTATAAACGAAGGTATTGCCACCCAGCGCGTCGTTGCCATGCACGATGGAGCCCGGCTCCCGACGCAGCTGCTCGACATACTGCTCGAGGGTATCGATACCCGCATCAGCGCGCACTTGCAGGGAGCCGGGCTCAAACGCCAGGAATGCCAGCGGGTCGAACTTGTCCAGTGACGGCGCATTGGGGTTCATATAGCTCTGCACCAGCGCATGCATGCCCATCAGCCCCACCGTATAGCCGTCAGGCTTGGCACTGGCGACGTGACGCATACCGTTGGAGCCCGCGGCACCGGTGACGTTATTCACCATGATCGGCTGGCCCAGATGATCGGCTGCGTGCTCTGCCACCAGCCGTGCCGCAATGTCATGACCGCCACCGGCAGGCCATACCACCACCAGCGAAACGGCCTTGTCTGGATAGTTATCGTTCGCCAGCACCTCACCAGTACATGCAAACAGCACCGAAAGGCCCAACATCAATCGTTTGAATCCCATAACCCTCTCCTGTGTACCCGCAGAACAACTCTGCACAGGTACCCCACAGCAAAGCGCATGCCAGCCTGGCAGAACGGTCTGAGAGCGATTCACCGTGCAGGGCCGAAACGGCCTCCTCCAAGCCATAAAAACGCACCCACATATATAGAGTGATAACTTGAAATATGCAGCGCAGCCGCGTTTAAACGTGCCACAGCCGCAAAACAGCCCGCTCCAGCACAGCACCCTCTCGAGCCAGCCACAACTACCTATATATGTGGTTTACGTCCTCAAAACAGTAACCAGACCGCCCGCCTCCCACGCCAATAGCTGCGCAATTGGGGAGCACAAGAGCAGTGAGAAAGCACCAAATTAGAGCCAATTTATAGAGTAGTAACTTAAAAATTGCGTGGCGTGGCGCGCCAACCAAGGGTTCGCCACGAGCGCAGAAGTTGGCACGCTTTCTGAATAGGAGGGACATGACGCAACGGCTCACGAGCCGGATTATCGAGGGCGGGAGCAATGGCAGTTATTCATACAGATGCAGTAGTAATCGGAGCGGGTCCGTGCGGGCTGTTCGCCGTGTTCGAGCTGGGCATGCTCAATGCCCAATGCCATGTCATAGACATTCTGGATAAACCTGGCGGCCAGTGTGCCGAGCTCTATCCGGACAAACCCATTTACGACATTCCAGCTATTCCGTCACTGACAGGGCAGCAGCTCACCGCGAACCTGCTCGAGCAGATCGCCCCGTTCGACCCGGTGTTTCGCCTGAACTGCCGAGCCGAATCGCTCGAGGCCCTGGAAGACGGTTCCTGGAAACTCACTACCCACACTGGCGATGAGTTCGTCACCCGGGCGGTGGTCATCGCCGCCGGAGCCGGTTCGTTCACCCCGCGCCGGTTGCCGTTTGCTGAAGCCAGAGGCTACGAGAATGGCAAAGGCCTGTCCTACGCCGTACGCGATGCCGACCAACTGGCGGGTAAGCGGGTAGTCATCGCCGGCGGCGGCGATTCGGCCGTGGACTGGGCCATTGTCCTGGCCGGTCGGGCCGCCAGCATCACCCTGGTTCATCGACGCAACGAATTTCGCGCCGCACCGGGCACGCTCGCCAAACTGCAGACCCTGATTGCCGACGGCACCATCGACTTTCAGGTCGGCGCCATCAGCGCCCTGCATGGCCAGGAACATCTTGAGCAGGTTGAGCTGAAGTCCGCCGACGGCTCCAGGCAGTTGCCCTGTGATGAGCTGCTGGCGTTCTACGGCCTGGTCGCCAGCCTGGATGAAATCAACAGCTTCGGTCTGACCATGCAGAACGGCCAGATCGCGGTCGATACCGCCACCTTTGAAACCAATCTTCCCGGCGTCTACGCCATCGGCGACATCGCCGTTTACCCGGGCAAGCTCAAGCTGATCCTGTCCGGGTTCCACGAAGCCGCGTTGATGGCACATCACGCCATCAAGCAGATCCGGCCGGACGCCCGCAACACCTTTCAACACAGCACCACGGCCATGCAAGTGCGCCTGAGCAAGGAGAAAACAGCATGCTGATCAACGTCGTTGACCACCAGGGGCAAGCGCACCAGATAGACACCCAGGGCAGCACCGCCAGCAACCTGATGGAGCTGATTGCCGATGCCGATATCGGCATTCGTGCCGATTGCGGCGGCGGCTGTGTCTGCGCCACCTGCCACGTCTACATCGAAGAGGCCGCGCTGCCCCTGTTGCCCAAACCCGTGCCGGACGAGGAAGACACGCTGGACCTGGCGTACCACGTGCGGCCGAACTCACGGCTCGCCTGTCAGATTCAGGTGACCGACCTGCTGGCAAACATGCATGTCGTCATTGCCGCCGATTGGCAATGATGCATTGGAGAATATGATGACCGATTACATCCGCAACACCTGGTATCCCCTGACATGGTCGCGCAATCTGGATAACCAGATCAGCAAGCACCGGGTCATTGAACAGGACATCGTGGCCTACCGCGACAGCAAGGGTCAGATCGTGGCCCTTGAGGACATGTGCCCACACCGGATGGCGCCGCTGTCCATCGGCACCCTGCAGGGGGACGCCATTCAGTGTGGTTACCACGGTCTGCAGTTCAACTGCAGCGGTAAATGCGTGCACATCCCCGGGCAGGACCGGATACCCGAGAGCATCCGCGTCAAGGCCTATCCCACTGTGGAGAACATGGGCATGGTCTGGATCTGGATGGGCAACCCGGCCGATGCCGACCCGGCCAGCGTGTACGACCTGGCCGAATGTCACGACGAAAACTACAGCGTGCTGGAGGGCGATGCCCTGCCGCTGCGGGCTAACTACCTGAACCTGGCGGATAACCTGTGCGATCCATCCCACGTGGCCTTCGTGCATACCACCACGCTGTCCGCCCCCGGCCATGGTGATGTACCTGTCCACCACGAGGTCAGCGGTGATCGGGTGACGACCTGGCGCTGGATCATGGATTCACCACTGATCCCCATCTTCCAGGGGCTGAAGGACTATGCGGGCAACGTGGACCGCTGGCATTACTACCACTATTACGCGCCCTGCATCGCGGTGATCGACTTCGGTTCGGCGCCCGCCGGCACCGGTGCGGAACAGGGTGACCGGTCCGACTGCATCCAGATGTGGGCCTGCCACTTCATCACGCCGGTCGACCAGCAGACCTGCATCCAGCACTGGTTGCTGGTGAAGAACATCCCCTCGGACCCGGAAACCGATGCCCGTCTGCTGGAAGGCCTGCGCATTGCCTTCAACGAAGACAAGCAGGTGCTGGAGGCCATCCAGGCGAATGAGAACCGCCATCCGGACTTCCGCAAGATCCGGCTGGCGATTGATGCCTCGACACTGAAGATGCGCCGGATCGTCGATCAGCGCATCGCCGCGGAAGCCGCCGCAACCTGAGACAGCGGCCGCAAGGCCGCACCCCTTTAATCCGAGCAAAGCCGAGCGTCCAGAAACGCTCGGGTGAGCTTCTCTGTGCCGAGAAAAGGTGACCTGTGACAGAACACTCCAACCTGCTGATCGGCTGTAATGGCCGCGGTGTACAGGATTCCGGACTGGACAACCCGGTGTCCCTCGAAGAACCCAGCATCGAAGAACAATTCCGCCTGGTAAGCCGCAGTGGCGCATTCGACTTCTTCGATCGTCTGCCCCTGGCCGGTCAGGAGGATGAATTCCTCGCCTTGATGGACAAGTACCAGCTGCCGGTCCATACCACCAGCTGGCTGTATCAGCTGGGCACCAACGATGATCAGTTGGCCCGCAATCTCAAGGCCAGCGCGGCGGTGGGCGCCAAACTGCACAACATGATGGTGTATGCGCCGCATGCTGATGGCCACATGCTCAGTGATCAGGAAGTCGTGGATGCCTACCTGTGGGCCTACGACCTGGGCATGACCTACGGCGTTGAACCCTGCTTCGAGACCCATGTGAACATGTGGTCGGAAGACCCCCGCCGTATCACGCCGGTGGCCGAGGCGGTGAGGCGCCGCGGCATACCCTTCAACCTGACGCTGGATTACAGCCACGTCATCTTCAAGATGGGCAACCCCCAGGAGCTGGAACTGGCCGGCATCCGCGAGGATGTCGAGGCAGGCCGACTCATTATCGACCCCTTCGAGGCCGGCAACCTGGTCGACGAGTGGCTTGAACAGAACATGGTGCGCTGGTTCCAGGTTCGCAGCGTGGCACCCAACGGGCCGCGCAATACCTGGGCGCGGTATGTCGCCGGCCAATCCGCCGCCGCGCTGACCATGTACAACAGCATGCCCATGGCGGAGGGAGATCCCGGCCGGGGCATTCTCTACCCCTTCACCCGCCCGGCTGAAGGCGAGTGGCACTCCCCTTGGCACGCCTATCTGCTGGAGCCCACCCGTGAAGTGGTGTGCAAGATGTTGCGCTACCACCACGGCAACCCGGACTCCCGCCTGCAGTACATCACCACCGAGATGATCACGCTGCAGGACTACGCCCTCAATGCGCGCTTTTCCCTGCTCGGTCAGAACGAAGCGATCGCCCGCTTCATTCGCAGCACCTGGGAGGAGCTGACCGCCACGTCGTGACCGACAGGTTCTTTTATCCCAACACCAAATGCCGTTTCTGCCACATCAAAAAAATCAGTTGAAGGATACATTGATATGAAAACCAGACTCACGTCACTTGCCAGCGCCATTCTCGCCGCCAGCCTGTTTTCCCACGCTGCCCAGGCGGCCACGCCAGCCATTTCCGAGGAGCAGCTCGGGGCGCTCCTGCAGCGGATCGAAGCGCTTGAAAATCAGCTCAGGGAACAGCAGCAGGTAGCGGCCACCCCCGCCGCAGCCGAACCCGAAGCCAGGCCAGCCCGTCACCTGCTGACGGCGGAAAATGGCGTCATCCAGGTCACGCCCAACACCACCGTCAAGTTCGGCGGTTACCTCCAGGCCGACCTGATGTATGACCTGCGGTACAAGAACGGCGAGCACTTCAATGCCAGCAACACCCCGGACAGCTCCGTGGAAGACCAGTCACATACCTTCATGCAGGCCCGTCAGAGCCGGCTGAGCATGGCGACCAGTACCGATGTGGGGACCGGCACCCCATTGCAGACCTATTTCGAAATCGACTTCATGGGCAGCCAGGGCAACGAGGTCATGGGCAACTCGCACAACCCGCGCCTGCGCAACGGCTATGTACGCTATGGCCGCTTCATGGCGGGTCAGGACTGGAGTAACTTCCAGGACTACGTCGGCCTGCCGACACTGCTGGATGTGTCCAGCCCGGCGGGCCGGGTCTTCGTTCGGCAAACCCAGCTCAGGGTCAACCTCGGTCAGTTCGCGCTGTCCCTCGAGAACCCTGAAACCCAGCCGGTACTCGGCGCAACCAACCAGGCCGAGAGTCTGGGCGGGATCGGCCGCGACCGGATGCCTGATCTCATCGCCGCATGGCGTGGCGGCCGGGGCGGCGCGGCCGGCAGCTATCACGTTGCAGGCCTGTTGCGCCAGCTGAGCGTCGACGGCACCGTCAATGGCGTTGACTACGATGAGAGCAAGACGGGATGGGGTCTGAACGTCGCCGGCATGTGGGCGTTGAACCGTACCACGCTGAAGGCCAACGCGGCCTATGGCGACGGTATCGGCCGCTACATCAATAACGGCTGGGCGAATGACATGCGCCTGAACGCCGACGGCAGCGTGGACACCATCACCAGCTGGGGTGCGTCGGTCGCACTGGAGCAGCGCTGGACGCCGCAGACGGCCTCTACCTTCTCGGTGGGGTATTTCGAAAACGAGGATGACCTGGGGGCCTTCGGCACCGAGAGTGTCAGCACCTACCGCATGAACTACCGCTGGTACCCGCTGGATACCGTCATGCTCGGTGGCGAGCTGATGTACGCCACCCGCGACTTTGTGGATGGACGCGACGGCGACAATACCCGCCTGCAGTTCTCCGTACGCAAGAGCTTCTGACAGGGCCCGCAGCCCGGAGAAACGCAGCCCCGCCAGGCGGGGCTGCGTTGTATCACCGCTTAGAAGAACTCAGCGGATAGCGCCATCAGCGAGTCCGCACCCGCATCCAGCGCCTCGACATGGGCCTGGGCACGCGGCAGCAGGCGCTTGAAGTAGAACGCCTGGGTAGCCAGCTTGGCCTGATAGAACCCGGCGTCATCCGTGCCAGCGTCCAGTTTCTGCTGGGCGACCACGGCCATCTTCAGCCAGAAGAAGGCATGGATTACATAGCCGGAGAACATCAGGAAGTCCGTGGCCGCAGCGCCAACCTCTTCCTTGTTCTGCATCGACTTGACCGCGACCTTCTGGGTCAGTTCGCCCCACTGGGCATTCAGTGCGGTGAGCTTGTTGAAGTACTCACCCAGTTGCGCATGACCCTCGTTGGCCTGGCAGAACAGGTGCACTTCCTTGGAGAAGGCACGCAGCAGTTTGCCCTGGCTCATCAGCACCTTGCGGCCGAGCAGGTCCAGCGCCTGGATGCCATTGGTGCCTTCGTAGATCGGTGCGATGCGGCAGTCGCGAACCTGCTGCTCCTGCCCCCACTCACGGATATAACCGTGGCCACCGAATACCTGCATGCCCAGCAGGGTCACTTCCAAGCCGGTATCGGTCATGAAGGCCTTGCAGATGGGCGTCAGGAACGCGAGCTGGTCTTCGGCGTTGGCGCGTACGGCCTCGTCCTGTGAGTAATGTGCGTTGTCCAGCAGCTGGGCAGTGTAATAAGCCAGCGCGCGATTGCCCTCGTTGAAGGCTTTCATGGTCAGCAACATGCGGCGCACGTCGGGGTGCACGATGATCGGATCGGCTGGCTTTTCCGGTTCGGCCGGGCCGGACAGCGAGCGCATCTGCAGGCGATCCTTGGCGTAGGCGACGGCATTCTGGTAGGACACTTCGCCGTGGCAGAGACCCTGCATGCCGGTACCCAGGCGGGCGCCGTTCATCATTGTGAACATGCAGTTCAGGCCCTTGTTGACCTCACCGATCAGAAAGCCGGTGGCGCCGTCGAAGTTCATCACGCAGGTGGCCGAGGCCTTGATACCCATCTTGTGTTCGATGGAGCCGCAGACTACGCCGTTGCGCTCGCCCTTCTCGCCATTGGCGTCAGGCAGGAACTTGGGCACGATGAACAGCGAGATACCCTTGGTGCCGGCGGGTGCATCGGGCAGCTTGGCCAACACCAGGTGGACGATGTTCTCGGCCATGTCGTGCTCGCCGGAGGAGATGAAGATCTTGGTGCCGGTGACCGAGTAGCTACCATCGGCCTGGGGCACCGCGCGGGTCTTGATCAGGCCCAGGTCGGTGCCGCAGTGGGGCTCGGTCAGGCACATGGTGCCGGTCCAGTGGCCGGGCACCAGTTTGTTCAGGTACAGCTCTTTCTGCTCCTGGCTGCCATGGGCGCGGATGGCCGAGGCGCAGCCGTGGGTCAGGCCGGGGTACATGTTCCAGGCGTAGTTGGCGGCGGCGGTCATTTCGTTAACCACCAGCCCCAGCGAAGCCGGCAGGCCCTGGCCGCCGAACTCCACCGGGCCGCTCATCGCTGCCCAACCGTTGTCGACGTACTGCTGGTAGGCTTCCTTGAACCCCTTGGGCGTGGTGACGACGCCATTCTCGAAATGACAGCCTTCCTCGTCCCCGGTGCGGTTCAGCGGGGCCAGGACTTCGCTGGCGAATTTGGCGCTTTCCTCGAGCACCGCGTCCACCAGATCGGGCGTGGCGTCGGTCAAGCCATGGGTCTGGTAACCAGCAGCGAAATCGAATACTTCATCCATGACAAAGCGCATGTCGCGCAAGGGAGCGTTGTAGCTGGGCATTGGTTTCTCCGGAGATGGCGCAGCGGGTAGGCTGTTTATTATTCATACAATCGTTTGACATTAATGCCCCGCTGACCGGACGGTCAACGGAAACGGTTCACCATTACATCGCTTGATACAGGAGCATAAGGCAGGCAGCATGGAAATCTTTCCATCTCGATGGTGTGCTTATGACCACGCTGGCCGACCTGCAATTCGACAACCGCTTCGCCCTCCTCGGTGACACTTTCTCCAGCAAGGTGGTCCCCGAGCCACTGAGCAATCCGCAACTGGTGGTCAGCAGCGTCGATGCCATGGAGCTGATCGACCTGGATGCCAGCGAGGCGGACTCTGTTCTATTCACCGAGCTGTTTTCCGGGGCCAAACTGTGGAGTGCGTCGGAGCCACGGGCCATGGTCTATTCCGGCCACCAGTTCGGCGTGTACAACCCGCAGTTGGGGGATGGTCGTGGCTTGTTGCTCGGCGAGGTGGTCAATGGCCGCGGTGAGCATTGGGATCTGCATTTAAAGGGTGCCGGCAGCACACCCTATTCGCGGATGGGTGACGGGCGCGCGGTGTTGCGTTCGTCGATCCGCGAATTCCTTGCCTCCGAGGCGCTGCCGGCGCTGGGTATTCCCAGCAGCCGAGCGCTGTGCGTCACCGTGGGTGACGATCCGGTCTATCGTGAGCGCCAGGAGCGCGGTGCCATGCTGCTGCGCCTGGCGCCGTCACACATCCGCTTCGGGCATTTCGAGTTCTTCTACTACACCCGGCAGCATGACGCACTGCGCCAGCTCATCGACTTCACCCTGCAGACCTGCTATCCAGCGTCCCAGCAAGCCACCGACCCGGTACTGGACATGTTCAATCAGGTTCTGCAGCGCACCATGGACATGGTCGCCCGCTGGCAGGCTTATGGTTTCTGTCATGGCGTGATGAACACCGACAATATGTCGATTCTCGGCATCACATTCGATTTTGGCCCCTACGCCTTCCTTGACGAGTATGACGCTGGCCATATCTGCAACCATTCCGATCACGAGGGTCGTTATGCCTTCAATCGGCAGCCGGCCATTGCCCACTGGAACCTGGCCTGTCTGGCCCAGGCGTTGACACCCTATATCGAAGTCGAGGCGCTGAAAGCAGTGTTGGCGACAGCAATGCCGCGTTACCAAGCAGAATATCTGCGCCTGATGCGCGCGCGCCTGGGCTGGGCTGGCGAGCAACCGGGGGATGAGGAACTGCTGCAGCATCTGCTGCAGCAAATGCAGACCAGCGCCAGTGACTACCACACCACCCTGCGGCTGCTGGCCGAGGATGATGCCAGCGCACGGGATCAATTCATCGATCGGGAAACCTTCGACCACTGGCTGGTGCAACACCATGCACGGCAGGCCAAAGACCCTAGCGCTATGGCCGGCCGGCTGGAGTGTAACCCGGTGTATGTGCTGCGCAATTATCTGGCCCAGCAGGCCATTGCGGCAGCCGAGCAGGATGACTTCAGCGAAGTGCGCCGGCTGCATCAGATTCTGCGCCAGCCGTTTGTTCGGCAACCGGGACAGGACGCCTACGCCGCGCCACCGCCAGATTGGGGTCGGCGGTTGGAAATCAGCTGTTCGTCCTGATTTCAGATATTGCCTTTCGGCTCCACTTATAACTTTAGTGAATAACAAAATCATTACCAGGTCTTGGACAGACTAAGCACCGGCAATTAGGGTAGCGACTCTGTCTGGTTCCGGTTGCGGGACCGATACCTCACACGAGATTCTGGTACCGATGAACTGGGATACCCTGGCCCCGCTTGGTGTGGCCGCCCTGCTGTGCTGGGTGATGTACGCCTTTGTCCGCGAGAAGCTCAGCCCCGACGTGGTGGTCGGTGTTGCCGTCGCGATCCTGCTGGCCACTACCCTGCTGACGCCGCAAGATGTGCTCGGCGTGCTGTCCAATAGCGCCCCGGTCACCATCGCCTGCATGTTCGTGCTGTCTGCCGCGCTCGAACGCACCGGCTGCGTGGACAAGCTCGGCAGTGTGCTTGCCCGGGTCGGCGGCACCAGCCCAACGCGCATGCTGTTCGCCCTGCTGGTCACCGCCATGCTGTTGTCGACCTTCATCAACAATACGCCGGTGGTGGCGATTCTCACGCCGGTGGCGGTCACCCTCGCCGCCCGGGTTGGCAGCAAGGCATCGAAGGTTCTGATTCCACTGTCCTATGCCACTATTCTCGGCGGCACCATGACCATGATCGGTACCTCCACCAACATACTGGTCGACGGGGTAGCCCGACAGGAGGGGCTGGCGCCGTTCGGTATGTTCGAGATCACCCTGGCGGGTGCGATCATGTCAGCCATCGGCCTGGCCTTCATCATGTTGTTCGGCAACCGTCTGCTGCCAGACCGCGACAGCCTGTCGGACCGCCTGCGGCCAACTCGCAGCCGCACCTTCATGACCGAACTGCTGGTGCCCCAGGACTCACCCGTGATCAACCAGACCATCGCCGAAGCCCAGCTCAATGGCGATAGCGGCATTCAGGTCTTGAAGCTGTTTCGCGGTGACGACGAGCTGACCACCCCGCTCAACACCACCATGCTCAATGCTGGCGACCGCTTGATACTGCATGCCAATGTGCGCGACTTCGTCGAGCTGCGGCACAATGGCGTACTGGAATTCAACCGCGACCAGAGTTTCGAAACCATCTCCACTCGCGATGTGGTACTGGCCGAGGCCGTGGTGGCGCGCAGCTCACGCTACATCAACCGGCCCATGCGCGACCTCAACCTGACTGCCCGTTACGGGATCCACGTACTGGCCGTGCATCGGCAGGACGAACACATCCAGGACAACCTCGACGACTTCGAGTTGCAGTTCGGTGATGTGATGCTGGTCGAAGGCTCGCCGGCGCAGATCCGCAAATTCGCCGATAACGGCGATCTGATCAGCCTGAATACCGTGCAAGAACGCGCCTATCGCCGCAACAAGGCCCCAATTGCCATTGTCGCCATGCTGTCGGTAATGGTGCTGGCAGCGCTGGGGGTGATGTCGATCGAAGGACTGGCGATCATAGCTGCCGCCGTGGTGGTCGCCACCGGCTGCCTGGAAGTCGAGGATGCCTACAAGTCCATCGACTGGAAGATCCTGGCGCTGATCTTCGGCATGCTGGCGATCAGTATCGCCATGGACAAGGTCGGGCTGGTGGACGGCATCGTCGGTCAGGTGATGACCCTGTCGCCGCTGCTCGGTCCGCTGTTCATGCTGTCTTTCATCTATCTGCTGACCTCGATTCTCACCGAGATTGTCAGCAACAATGCGGTGGGCGTGCTGCTGACACCCATCGCCATTGGCGTGGCTTACCAGTTGGGCGCTGATCCGCGCCCGTTCGTGGTGGCGGTGATGCTCGCCGCCAGTGCCAGCTTCGCCACGCCGATCGGCTACCAGACCAACACCTTCGTCTACAGCGCCGGCGGTTACCGGTTCATGGACTTCGTGCGGATCGGCCTGCCACTGAACCTGATCATGTGGGCCGCGGCGACGCTGGTAATCCCGCTGATCTGGCCATTGTTTCCGGCCTGACAGAAACATAAAAGGCGGCCAAGGCCGCCTTTTGTGTTTTCAGCACTGACTCATTTTGCCGCTTCGAGCGCCTGCGCCAGGTCCGCAAGAATATCGTCGATATGCTCGATACCGATCGACAGACGAATCAGGTCTCGCGGTACTCCCGCTTTCTCCAGTTCCTCGTCGTCCAGCTGGCGGTGCGTGGTCGAGGCTGGATGGCAGGCCAATGACTTGGCGTCACCGATATTCACCAGCCGCAGTACCAACTCCAGCGCATCGATGAAACGCGCACCGGCTTCCTGGCCACCCTTGATCCCGAAGGACAGGATCGCCGCCGGCTGACCGCCCATGTAGCGCTGGGCCAGATCGTGTTCAGGATTATCCTTGAGCCCCGCATATTTCACCCAGGCTACCTGCGGATGCTGCTGCAGGTATTCGGCCACCTTCTGCGCGTTCTCGCAGTGACGCTCCATGCGCAGGCTCAAGGTTTCCAGACCCTGCAGGATCAGAAAGGTATTGAACGGCGACAACGCCGCGCCCATGTTGCGCAGCGGCACCACCCGGCAACGACCGATAAAGGCCGCCGGACCGAAGGCTTCGGTGTAAACCACGCCGTGGTAGGAAGGATCAGGCGTATTCAGAAGCGGGAAACGCTCCTTGTTATCCGCCCAGGGAAACTTGCCCGAATCCACCACCATGCCGCCCAGGCTATTGCCATGGCCGCCGATATACTTGGTCAGCGCATGCACAATGATATCGGCGCCATGCTCGAAGGGCCGGCACAACACCGGCGTGGCTACCGTGTTATCCACGATCAGCGGTACGCCATGCCGGTGCGCCGCGTCGGCCAGCGCCTGCAGGTCGACGATATTGCCCGCGGGATTGCCGATAGACTCGCAGAACACCGCCTTGGTGTTCTCGTCGATCAACGCTTCCATCGCGGCGATATCGTTATGCGCGGCAAAACGCACCTCGATGCCCTGACGCGGCAAGGTGTGGGCAAACAGGTTATAGGTGCCGCCGTACAGCTTGGCGGTGGAAACAATATTGTCGCCCACCCCGGCAATGGTCTGGATCGCATAGGTAATCGCGGCCATACCCGATGCCACCGCCAGGGCTCCTACGCCCCCTTCCAGCGCCGCGATCCGCTGCTCGAGTACATCGTTGGTCGGATTGGTGATCCGCGTGTAGATGTTACCGGGCACCTTCAGATCGAACAGGTCAGCGCCATGCTGGGTACTGTCGAAAGCGTAGGACGTGGTCTGGTAGATCGGCACCGCGACCGACTTGGTCGTCGGGTCGGGGCTGTAGCCGGCGTGTATTGCCAGAGTTTCGAGCTTCATTATTGTTTTCTCCCTATAACTGTTCAGTCGTCAGACCGCCTTCAGGTCATGGTACTTGGCCGACAACTCATGCACCGCCTCGATGAACACACCAGCGTGAGCCGGGTCCACTTCCGGGGTGATGCCGTGGCCTAGGTTGAATACATGGCCGGTGCCCTTGCCGTAGCTGGCGAGAATCCGCTCCACTTCATTGCGGATCGCCTGCGGGTTGGCATACAGCACGGTGGGGTCCATATTGCCCTGCAGCGCGACTTTGGCGCCGACCCGGGAACGGGCCACGCCGATATCCATGGTCCAGTCCAGACCAACACCATCAGCGCCACACTCGGCAATGCTTTCCAGCCACAGGCCGCCGTTCTTGGTGAATACGATCACCGGGACGCGGCGCCCGTCATGCTCACGAATCAGACCGCTGATGATCTTGCGCATATAGGCCAGGGAGAACGTTTGATAGGCATCGGCGGACAGATTGCCGCCCCAGGTGTCAAAGATCTGCACCGCTTGGGCGCCTGACTTGATCTGCTCGTTCAGGTAGCTGGTGACCGATTGCGCCAGCTTGTCCAGCAGCAGGTGCACCGCCTCGGGCTGGTCGTACATCAGCGCCTTGATCTTGCGGAAATCCTTGGAAGAGCCGCCTTCTACCATGTAGGTGGCGAGGGTCCAGGGACTGCCAGAGAAACCGATCAGCGGCACCCGGCCATTGAGCTCGCGGCGGATGGTGCTGACCGCATCCATGACGTAGCCCAGATCCTGGCGTGGATCGGGAATCGGCAGGGCTTCGATATCGGCGAGGGTGTCGATGCGCTTGCGAAAACGCGGGCCTTCGCCGGTCTCGAAGTGCAGGCCCAGACCCATGGCGTCGGGGATGGTCAGGATGTCGGAAAACAGGATGGCGGCGTCCAGCGGATAGCGTTCCAGCGGCTGCAGGGTCACTTCACAGGCCATCTCGGGATTCATGCACAAGCCCATGAAGTCACCGGCGCGGGCGCGGGAGGCGCGGTACTCGGGCAGGTAGCGGCCTGCCTGGCGCATCATCCATACCGGGGTTACATCAACAGGCTGGCGCAGCAGCGCACGCAGAAAACGGTCATTCTTCAATTCAGACATGAAATCGGTATCCAGTGGCGTAAATGCAGCCATTGTAACCGTTCTCGCGGGGAAGATAAGGGGCGGTGCGGCAAAGGGGCGCGGGGGGCTTCGTTTCGATGAGGTTATAAATATTGGATATGGTGCGGGGACTGCGGTTACCGGTCGGACCTGCTCGACACGCCGTGAATACGTCCCTGTAGGCTCGCGGTTGCCATCCCTGGCAACCGACGGTCGAGCTGGCCCGACCGGTAACCGCTGCCGTCATCTCCGTGCGAAGCGCAGAGCGTTGTCTGCGAAGGCAGGCCAGACCGTCAACCCAGACATCCACACCATCAAGTAACGCAAATCGCAAACGCCCCCAACCGGCATCAAACCTCGAGATAATCCAGAATCCCTTCAGCCGCCTGGCGTCCTTCCCAGATGGCGGTGACCACCAGATCCGAGCCGCGCACCATATCGCCGCCGGCAAACACCTTCGGGTTGCTGGTCTGGAATTTGTACTGGGCCTGCTCGGGGGCGATGACTCGGCCCTGATCGTCGGTCTGCACCTGCACCTCGGCAAACCAGGGTGCCGGGCTGGGGCGGAAGCCGAAGGCGATGATGACCGCATCGGCCGGCAGGATCTGCTCGGAACCGGGAATGGGTTCGGGACTGCGACGGCCGCGCTCATCCGGTGCGCCAAGGCGGGTTTCCACCACCTTCACGCCTTCGACCTTGCCATCGCCGACGATCGCGATCGGCTGGCGGTTGAACAGGAATTTCACCCCTTCATCCTTGGCGTTCTTCACTTCCTTGCGCGAGCCCGGCATGTTCTGCGCATCTCGGCGATAGGCACAGGTCACCGAACTGGCGCCCTGGCGAATCGAGGTGCGGTTGCAGTCCATTGCGGTGTCGCCGCCGCCCAGCACCACCACCCGCTTGCCGTGCATATCGACAAAATCGTCAGCCGACTTCTCGAAGCCCAGATTGCGATTGACGTTGGCCACCAGGAAATCCAGTGCGTCATGCACACCCGGCAGGTCCTCACCGGGGAAGCCGCCTTTCATGTAGGTGTAGGTGCCCATACCCATGAATACCGCATCGTATTCACTCAGCAACTGGTCGATGGTCACGTCTTTGCCGACTTCGGTATTCAGACGGAACTCGATACCCATGCCGGCGAACACCTCGCGGCGGCGCGACATCACGGTCTTTTCCAGCTTGAATTCGGGGATGCCGAAGGTCAGCAAGCCGCCTATTTCCGGGTTGCGGTCGAATACCACCGGGCTGACCCCAGCCCGCGCCAGCACGTCCGCGCAGCCGAGACCCGCCGGGCCCGCGCCGATGATCGCCACCCGCTTGCCGGTCGGCACCACCTGGGACATGTCCGGGCGCCAACCCATGGCGAAGGCAGTGTCGGTGATGTATTTCTCCACCGAGCCGATGGTCACCGCGCCGAACTCGTCATTCAGGGTGCAGGCACCTTCGCAGAGCCGGTCCTGCGGACAGACACGGCCACACACCTCCGGCAGGGTATTGGTCTGGTGCGAGAGCTCCGCCGCCTCGATGATGTTGCCCTCGGCTACCAGCTTCAACCAGTTCGGGATGAAGTTGTGGACCGGGCATTTCCATTCGCAGTAGGGGTTGCCGCACTCCAGGCAGCGATGTGATTGCTCCGCCGCCTCCTGCGGTTTGTACGCCTCGTTGATCTCGATAAAGCGCGTCTTGCGGTGGCGCAGCGGCCGCTTCTTCGGGTCCTTGCGGCCCACTTCGATGAACTGGAAGTCGTTATTCAGACGGTCTGCCATTGTTGCACCTCATTACTGCAGCGCCGTGGGTTTACCCGTCGCTGCCTGATGTTCCTTGTCGTGGTCGGGCCCAACCGGGCCCGCCGCCGGGAGTTACTGCGGGTTGGCCAAGGTGGTCCGCAACAGCGCGCGCAGGCTCGCTGCCTTCGGCTTGACCAGCCAGAACCGCCGGATGTGGTTGTCCAGATCCTCCAGCACCTCGGCACCCCAGGCACTGCCGGTTTCCGCAACGTACTCGGTCAGCACCTGGGTCAGGTGGCTGCGATAGGCCTCCATGGCTTCGCCGCTGATGCGCTGCAGCTCCACCAGCTCGTGGTTGAGCTTGTCGAAGAAGCTGTTATCCATATCCAGCACGTAGGCGAAGCCGCCGGTCATCCCGGCACCGAAGTTGTAGCCGGTCTTGCCGAGCACGCAGACCATGCCGCCGGTCATGTACTCGCAGCAATGATCCCCGGTGCCCTCGACCACCGCATGGCAACCCGAGTTGCGCACTGCGAAGCGCTCACCGGCCACGCCGGCAGCGAACAGCTTGCCGCCGGTGGCGCCGTACAGGCAGGTGTTACCGATGATCGAACTCTGCTCGGACCGGAAGGTACTGGCCGCCGGCGGTACGATCACCAGCTTGCCGCCGGTCATGCCCTTGCCGACGTAGTCGTTCGCATCGCCCTGCAGATACATATGCAGGCCACCGGCATTCCACACCCCGAAGCTCTGGCCTGCGGTGCCGCTGAAACGGAAGGTGATGGGCGCGCTGCTCATGCCCTGGTTGCCATGTACCCGGGCAATCTCACCGGAGACCCGGGCGCCGATCGAACGGTCGCAGTTGGTCAACGTCAGTTCGTACTCGCCACCGGTAGCGCCCTCAATCGCCGCGCGCGCCATATTCACCATGCCCTCGGCGGTCAGGCCCTTGTCGAAGGGTGCGTTGCCCTGGATCTGGCAATACTGCGGCTTGTCCGCCGGCACCGCGTCGCTATGCAGCAGCGGGCGCAGATCCAGACCCTGCTGCTTGCCGGTCGTACCGGGCAAAATTTCCAGCAAGTCGGTACGGCCGATCAGGTCCTGCAGCTGGCGCACGCCCAGCTTGGCCATCCATTCGCGGGTTTCGGTGGCGACGTAGGTGAAGAAGTTCATCACCATCTGCACCGTGCCGATGTAGTGGTTATCACGCAGGGTCTTGTTCTGCGTAGCCACGCCGGTGGCGCAGTTGTTCAAATGGCAGATACGCAGGTATTTGCAACCCAAGGCGATCATCGGCGCGGTACCGAAGCCGAAACTCTCGGCGCCGAGAATCGCTGCCTTGATCACGTCCAGACCGGTCTTCAGACCGCCATCGGTCTGCACCCGCACCTTGCCACGCAAGTCGTTGCCACGCAGGGTCTGGTGGGCTTCGGACAGGCCCAGCTCCCACGGCGAGCCGGCATATTTGATGGAGGTCAGCGGCGAGGCGCCGGTACCGCCGTCGTAACCGGAAATGGTAATCAGATCAGCATAGGCCTTGGCCACGCCCGCGGCGATGGTGCCCACACCCGGCTCGGCGACCAGCTTCACTGACACCAGCGCCTGGGGATTGACCTGTTTGAGATCGAAGATCAGCTGCGCCAGATCCTCGATCGAGTAGATGTCATGGTGCGGCGGCGGTGAAATCAGGGTCACGCCGGGCACCGCATACCGCAGCCGCGCGATCAGTTCGTTGACCTTGCCACCGGGCAATTGCCCGCCCTCACCCGGCTTGGCGCCCTGGGCCAGCTTGATCTGCAGCACTTCGGCGTTGACCAGATATTCCGGCGTCACCCCGAAACGACCCGAGGCGATCTGCTTGATCTTCGAGGTGCGGATGCTGCCGTAGCGTGCCGGATCCTCCCCGCCCTCGCCGGAGTTGGACCGGGCGCCCAGCCGGTTCATCGCCTCGGCGATGGCCTCATGGGCTTCCGGCGACAATGCGCCGAGGGAAATACCCGCGGAGTCGAAGCGTTTGAACAAGGAGTCCAGCGGCTCGACTTCGGATAGCGGAATGGGCGTCTGATCCTCACGCAGCTGCAGCAGATCCCGCAGCGTCGACACCGGGCGCTGATTGACCAGCGCGGCGTACTCCAGATACTTATCGTAGCTGTCACCCTGCACCGCGTCCTGCAAGGCCCGCACGATGTCCGGATTGTAGGCATGGTACTCGCCGCCAAAAACGAACTTGAGCAACCCGCCCTGCTGGATGGTCTTGCGCGGGTTCCAGGCTTCGCGGGCCAGCAATGCCTGCTCGGCCTGCAGATCGCTGAAACGCGCGCCCTGGATCCGGCTGGGCACGCCCTTGAAGCAAAGATCAACAATCTCATCGGCCAGACCGACCGCTTCGAACAGTTGCGCACCACGGTAGGAGGCGACGGTGGAAATACCCATCTTCGACAGGATTTTCAGCAGCCCCTTGGAAATGCCTTTGCGGTAGCTTTTGAAGACTTCATAGAGATCACCGATGACCTCACCGGTACGAATCAGGTCGGCCAGCACCTCATACGCCAGGTACGGATAGACCGCCGAGGCCCCGAAACCGATCAGCACCGCGAAATGGTGCGGATCGCGGGCGGTAGCAGTGTCCACCAGAATGTTGCAGTCGCAACGCAAACCGGCAGCGATCAGGTGATGATGCACCGCACCGACCGCCAGGGCCGCATGCACCGGCAGTTTGCCCTGCTCGATTGCCCGGTCGCTCAGCACCAGCAGCGTCTTGCCGGCACGTACCGCGGCTTCAGCTTGCTCAGCGATGGCGGCCACAGCGGCACCCAAGGGCACATCGGCAGCCACGTTGAGGTCGATGACCTGATGGGCGAAGCCCGGGCGTTCAAGGTTCATCAGGGTGCGCCATTTAGCCGGCGACACGATCGGGCTGCTGAGGATGGCGCGGTTGGCGTGATCCGGGGTCTCTTCGAAGACGTTACGCTCAGCGCCCAGGCAGGTTTCCAGCGACATGACCACGGCTTCGCGCAACGGATCGATGGCCGGGTTGGTGACCTGGGCGAACTGTTGCCGGAAGTAATCGTAGACCGTACGGACCCGGCTCGACAGCACCGCCATGGGCGTGTCGTCACCCATGGAGCCGACCGCTTCCTGGCCATTCTCACTCAGCGGCCGCAATACCTGATCACGTTCCTCGAAGGTGACCTGGAACATCTTCATATACTGCTGCAGGGCTTCGGATGCGAGGAATTCGTCACGGTTATCCCGGTCATCCAGCGTACCCTGAATGCGCAGGGCATGCTGCTTGAGCCACTTGCGATACGGGTGCCGCGATTTCAACCGGCTATCCACCTCATCGGTGTGCAGCACTTCACCAGTGCGGGTGTCCACGGCCAGAATCTGCCCCGGGCCAACCCGCCCCTTGCTGATGACATCTTCCGGGCGGTAGTCCCAGACGCCGACTTCCGAGGCCAGGGTGATGTAGCCGTTGGCAGTGATCACATAGCGCGCCGGGCGCAAGCCGTTGCGGTCGAGCAGACAGACCGCGTAGCGCCCTTCGGTCAAGACGATACCGGCCGGACCGTCCCAGGCCTCCATATGCATGGAGTTGTATTCATAGAAGGAGCGCAGGTCGGCATCCATGGTTTCCATGTTCTGCCAGGCCGGCGGTACCACCATGCGCACGGCACGGAACAGGTCCATGCCTCCGGCCAGCAGCAGCTCGAGCATGTTGTCCATGCTGGACGAGTCCGAGCCGGTGACATTCACCAGCGGTGCCAGGCTGTCCAGATCGGGCAGCAGATCATTGGTGAATTTGTTGCGTCGGGCATGGGCCCAGTTGCGGTTGGCCGTGATGGTGTTGATTTCACCGTTATGCGCCAACAGGCGGAACGGCTGCGCCAAGGGCCAACGCGGCAGCGTATTGGTCGAGAAGCGCTGGTGGAACACGCTGATCGCAGTTTCCATGCGCGGATCACCAAGCTCGGGAAAGAACTTGTCCAGATCGGCGGGCATCATCAGGCCCTTATAGGAAATCACCTTGGGCGAGAGGCTGCAGATATAGAAGTCCGGATCTTCCTGCAGAGCGATTTCCACCCGGCGGCGGACATAGAACAGCTTGATCGCGAACTGCTGCTCGTCCAGCCCTTCGCCGGAAATGAATAGTTGCTCGATATGGGGTTGGCTACTCAGCGCCAATGGACCCAATACATCCGGCTGTACCGGCACCTGGCGCCAGCCCAGGGATAATAGTTCCTGGTCAGCCAAGGCGGTGGCGAAGGCCTGGTGCGCGCACTGTTGCGCTTGCTCACTGGCGCCACTGAATACCATGCCCACGGCATATTGCTGCGGCAGGCTCACCGCCAGCTCATCCTGGGCAATGGTGCGCATGAAACGATCGGGCATCTGCAGCAGCAAGCCGCAACCGTCACCGGTCTTGCCATCAGCGTTGATGCCGCCGCGATGGGTCATGCAGGTCAGCGCTTCGATGGCGGTTTTCAGCAAATGATGACTGGCCTCGCCTTGCATATGAGCAATCAGACCGAAGCCACAGTTATCCCTGAATTGTTCAGGCTGATATAGACCTGCTTTCATAGACACGCTCTCGTATTTCCTTGAATTTCAGGCACTTGCAGTCTTAATCAGCCACAGAAAGAGCCGATGGACGCTGCAAGGGAGAACTCGATTGTACACACGCGACCTAGGGCCTACAATTATTTTTGCCGCAAAAACATATATAACTGTCGTAAAAATGAATGCATTATTTCCGAGTATGGAAATTTTGAACCAAAGCAGTGCAAGGAATAACTTTCCTGCACCATGAGAGGGCAATATCAGTACAGGGAACGCCGGGAGAGGATCGAACTGAAGTGTCAACTGGGAGCCCAACGCCGCTCACTTGGCCCCGTCATGCTTGGCGCAGACGAGAATGACAGGGTCGAGCACGACAAAGCGCCACTCGAACGGAGCCTGGAATGCCTAAGTGAACGGATTACAGCTGGAAACGGGCTGGCTAGTGATGGAGGCCGGCAAACCGATGCGGTCGGGACCGCTTCCACATGGTGTGGCGTAGTTGCACCACACCATGCAGGGTTGCTGTCAGCGTAGCGACTGCTGGATGCTACCCATGCTGCGTGGCCAGGGATTGAGCTTGCGCAGAGACTCGGGCAACCTCGCCGCGCCCTGTTGCGCCTGGGTACGGCCGGCATAGGCACCTTGAGTCACGACGAACCAGGGTTTGCCTTCATGCACCGTCTCGAAATAACCCAGATCCGCTACGCCTGATTGGGCTCTAATGAAGTCCAGTGCTGCCTGACGCGAACGGCTGCCCAGCACCTGCAAGCTGTACTCGCTGGCCGCACGTTGACGATACCAGCCAGCCTCGTGGTATCCACCGGTGGCTGGTGCAGAGGTAGTGGTCGGTGGCGCGGTCGGCGCGGCCGATTCAGGCTGGGGTCGAGGCTGAGATTGCGGCTGGGGCGCAGGCGCTGCCACTGGCTCTGGCGCCGCAACGACCGCAGGCGCCTCGATGGGCGTCGGCTCTGGCATGGCCATCGGCTCGGGCAGATCATTGGGATCGGCGACGCTGGGCGGCGGTAGTGTTGGCTCGTTACCGCTAGCAATGGCGGGGGTTGCCGGCTCAGCATCCGGATCCTGCAGGATCCGCTCGAGCGGATCTGCAGCATTGTCGCTGGGCATCTGCAATACCGGACCTTCTGCACCGCTCACATCCACAGTGGCAACCTGATCGGGCAGGTTGATGACGGTACGGGTGGCTTCCGGCTCATCACCGCCCATCATCCAGGCGATGGCGACTCCGATACCCACCAGTACCAGCGCGACCAGCGAGCGTAACGGCAGCACCGCGCCCTTGGCCCGGCGCGGCGGCATCGGCCGAGCCGGCTCGATCGCGTCAATCATCACCTGTCTGGCGACCTCGTTGATGTTTCCTGGCCAACCGCCGCTTTGCTGATGGATCTGGGCAATCTGCTCGTCATCCAGCAGCTCGATGCCCTGGCCCGCTGTCTCCAGACGCTGTCCCAGATAATCGCGGGTCTCCTCCAACTCGAAGGGAGCCAGCTCGACAAGTTGCAGCCAGACCCGATCCGCCGGCATATCCACAGTCGCCAGGAGGTCGGCGATGCTTTCATCTGCAAATAGAAAGACTCGTGGCGCGGCTCGCCCGCCGGATTGACTGAGATCGGCCAGCAACTGAATTGCTTCGCTGTCCAGACTATCGGCATCATCCACCACCAGATACAGCTGCAAACCAGTGGCATGCAGCTGTTCCGCGCGCTCGCATAGCGCCCGGGTATCCGCTACGTTCAGCGCCTGGCAGAGGAAACGCGTCAGCGCTGGCGCATCGGCAAAGTCACGCCCCGAGGTGACGATGCATTGCACATTGTCCTTGTTGCAACTGGCAACCAAGGCCTGGCGCAGCAGCGTCTTGCCGGCGCCAGCCGGACCGACCACCACTTGCACCTGCTCGGAGAAATGCGCCATGTGGTGCAACTGTGCCAATACCGGCTTGCGCTTGGGTGTGAAGAAGCGAAATCCCGGCGTGCGCCCAGCGAAAGGATCATGCTGCAACTGGTAATGACTGAGAAAATCCTCTGTTGCGCTCAAGTCGCTCATATCTTCTTCCGGTTGATCAATCATCGGCCAGCCACCGCCAGAACGGCGTGCAGGGCCTGCTTATCGAAATCCGCGGTAACCACCGCCTCGCCCAGACGCTTGAGCAGCACCAGGCGCAATTGCCCATCCAGCACTTTCTTGTCCACGGCCATGAGACGCGTGAAGTCCTCTGCACGCATATCGGCCGGCGGCGCGACCGGTAGCCCGGCGGCAGCAATCAGCTCAATGCAGCGCAGCTCTTCATCTGCAGCCAGCCAGCCGAGCCTGCGCGACAGCTGCAACGCCATGACCATGCCCGCGCCAACCGCTTCGCCGTGCAGCCAGGCCCCGTAACCCTGGTGAGCTTCGATCGCATGACCAAAAGTATGTCCCAGGTTGAGAATGGCCCGGATACCGCCTTCGCGCTCATCCGCCGCCACCACCTCTGCCTTGATCGCGCAGGAGCGGGCAATCGCTTCGGTCACCAATTGCGGATCCAGGGTGCGCAGGGCCGGTATGTTCTGCTCCAGCCAGTCGAGGAAGGCGCTGTCGCGAATCAGGCCGTACTTGATAATCTCCGCCAGCCCGGCACTGATCTCACGGTCCGGCAAGGTGCGCAGACTGTCGGTATCGATAAGCACCGCCTTCGGCTGATAGAAAGCGCCGATCATGTTTTTGCCGGCCGGGTGATTGATGCCGGTCTTGCCACCCACCGAGGAATCCACCTGGGACAGCAGGGTGGTGGGGATCTGAATAAAGTCCACGCCGCGCTGATAGCAGGCAGCAGCGAAGCCTGTCATATCGCCGATTACCCCCCCCCCCAGCGCAATGAGCGTGGTACGGCGGTCGTGCCGGGCAGCGAGCAGAGCGTCGAAAATCTGTTGCAGGGTCGCCCAGTTCTTGAAGGCTTCGCCGGTTGGCAGCACCACCGGTAATACCGCGTAATCGGCCAGAGTGCGGGTCAGGCGTTCGAGATACAGCGGGGCGACGGTGTCATCGGTGACGATACAGACCTGGCGGCCAGCAATATGCGGAGCCAGCAGCTCTACGCGATCAAGCAGGCCACTACCGATATGAATGGGGTAACTACGATCATCGAGATTAACGGTCAATTGCTGCATGAAACTCCCCATAGGATCGGTTGCCCTGAAACCCGCAAGGATACATCAGTCCCGATATCTGCGCATGCAGCCTTCAATGAGAAGCAGTTATCATCAACGCGGGGATGACTAGAGCTGTTGGTACTACTCCGGCTCCTGCTCCAACTGCGTCATGATCGTGTTGACCACCACCTTGGGACCGCGCTGATCGGTATCGATGGTGAGATGGGCGATTTCCCGGTACAACGGATCACGACGGGCCATCAGTTCGCGCAAGACCTTTTCCGGGTCAGCGGTTTGCAGCAGTGGTCGCTGGCGATCCTTGCTGGTGCGTTGCAATTGCTGATCAACGCTGGTGCGTAGATAGACCACCAAACCATTGGCCGCCAGTGCCAAGCGATTGGCCTCGCGCATGACAACACCACCACCAGTGGCAAGAACGATACCTCGCTCCTGCACCAACTCGGCGATCATGGCTTCTTCACGCTGGCGGAATCCCTCTTCCCCTTCCACATCGAAGATCCAGGGAATATCGGCGCCGGTTCTGGCCTCGATTTCCCGGTCCGAATCCTTGAAGGGATACCTGAGCTCTTTGGCGAGCAGGCGCCCGATGGTACTTTTTCCTGCCCCCATCGGGCCTACGAGGAAGACGTTACGCAACACTGTTACCTGGCAAGACTGATAGCTCCATTGTTGATAATGCGCGGAGTCAGGAATACCAGCAGTTCGGTTTTGCTTTCGTAACTCACGTCACGCCGGAAGGCTCTGCCGATAACTGGAAGGTCTCCGAGGAAGGGCACCTTCTCCTGACTCTTCTGCGATTCACTGGAGAATACACCACCGATGACGATAGTTTCACCATCAGCCACCAGAATCTTGGCATTGACTTCGTTCTTGCGGATGGTCGGCACACCATTCACCTCGTTGGTGAAGTCGGGCTCATCCTTGGTCACGATGACTTCCATGATCACCTGGTTGTCCGGCGTGATCTGCGGCGTCACCTCCAGGGACAGCACCGCTTCGGCAAAGGCCGTAGTGGTGGCGCCGCTGGAGCTGGCTTCCTGATAGGGGATTTCCGAGCCCTTGAGGATCTTGGCGGTTTCCTTGTCAGAGGTAACTACCTTGGGCTGGGAAATGATCTCGCCGTTACCAGTGCTTTCCATGGCCGACAGCTGCAAATCGAGGATGGTGTTGTCGGTGATGAAGCCGATACCGATACCCGAGGTAGCACCCAACACGCCCATATCGACGAAGGGGGTATTCAGCGGGATTTCCGGAATGCCGATGAAACCGGCAGTGTTACGAGACGGCACAAAGTTTTCATCGCCAGGGGACCCTTGCGCGTAGGGATCCTCGGCTACGCCCATGTTCGAGCTGCCATCCTGACCGAAGGCGTTGAACCGGCTACCCAGATTCACGTTACCACCCCAACGCACACCCAGCGCCTTGTCGAAGCCGACGTTGGCCTCGACGATGCGCGCCTCGATCATCACCTGACGTACTGGAATATCCAGTTGGGTCACGATACGGCGCAGCTCATCCAGCTTGGCCTGGGTTTCCAGGGCGATGATGCTGTTGGTACGATCATCTACCGTGATCGAACCACGCTGTTCACCCTCGCCAGCGGTGACGGAAGCGAACAAGGTGGCAATATCCGATGCCTTGGCGTAGTTGACCTGAATCAGCTCACGGCGCAGCGGCGCCAGCTCGGCGATCTGCTTCTGCGACTCCAGTTCCTGACGCTCGCGGGCGGCAATTTCTTCGGCCGGCGCGACCAGTAGCACGTTGCCGATCTGCCGCTTGTCCAGACCCTTGGTCTTCAATACCAGGTCCAGCGCCTGATCCCAGGGCACATTCTGCAGTCGCAGGGTGATGCTACCCTGAACGGTATCACTGGCTACCAGATTGAGATCGGTGAAATCGGCGATCAGCTGCAATACCGAGCGCACTTCGATGTCCTGGAAGTTGAGCGACAGTTTTTCGCCAGTATAGGAGAAAGCATCGGCGCGGCGCTGCTCGACCTCGGTCTGGCTCAGCGGCTTGAAGCTGACAATCAGCCGACTGTCAGCCTGATAGACCAGGTGCTCATAGAAACCAGTGGGCTCGATGGAAATGGTGGTATCCTTGCCGGAGGCGCTGGCATTGACGAAATTGACCGGGGTGGCGAAGTCCTTCACATCCAGGCGTACCCGCAGCTCATCGGGCAGGCTGGTATTGGGGAAATTCAACCGTACGCGACCGCCCTGCTCCTGCACATCGACGCGGATCGACGGATCGGACAGATCAACGATGACGTTACCTTCACCCTGCTCGCCACGCTGAAAGTCCAGGCTGCGAATAGCCGGCCCGCTGGTCGCCGCCGCAGGACTGCTCACCGCTGCCTGCCCACTGCTCCGCCAATTGCTGTTACCGGCCTGGGCCGGACCGGCGGCCGGCGTGGCCCCCGCAGCATAGCCGGGCGCCTTGTCAGCGCCGACCAGAATATACAGATCGTTGCCATCGACCCGGGTGGTATAGGGTGCCAGATCTGCCAGGTTGATGATCAGGCGGGTGCGGTCGTTGGCTTCCACTACGGTCAGGCTGCGGGCATTGCCCAGCCCGAGTTCCCGCGAACGCTCGCCCAGCTTGTTCTTGACACCCGGCAAGTCGATGGCAATCCGGGCAGGCTGGTCAATGGTATAGCCTTTGGGTGCGGCCGCCACCGGCTCGTCGAAGGACAGTTTGAGTTCCACCCGTTCCCCAGGCAGCGAGGCCACATCGAGACGTTCAAGGTCGGCCGCAAGCGCCAGCGGACTGAGCAGCGCAAGCACGGCTGCGAATGAAAACTTCCTGGTTAGAGGCATTTGATTGCGTTCCACGCGTGACTGTTTACAGTTCATGTTATCTCTCCCTGGTTGACCTTATCCGCGCTCAGGCAAGCTGAGTGTGCGCGGCCGCTCCAACCAACCACCTTCCCCATCCGGTACTATCTCGACCACATCGACACGACCTTCCTCGATGCTGGTAACCCGGCCGTGGTTACGGCCCAGATAATCACCGACCTTGACCCTGTGAACGCTTCCCGCGCCACGAATGAGTGCCTGCATGCCCTGGTTGTTGCTGAGCACGCCGACCATCTCGAACCCCTCGATATTGAAACCTTCGAGGAACTGCCGGACCCGGTTCTCGTCCGGCTTGATGTCCTGCGAGCCCTTCTGCCGTTGCGTCAGGTCAATACGCACCGGAGGCTGGAAGGGACTGCGCAGGGAGGAGGCACTGTAGGTGAAGGCTTCATAGGGCTTGAACCGGGGCAATGGCTCGATCTTGCCCGCCGGACGCGCCCGGGTCTCTTCCATGAAGACCTGCAAATCACTGAAGTCATTGCCACCACAGCCGCCGAGCAGCAACGCGCCGAGGATGGCCAGACCGGAAACCGGCTTGAACAGGCTCATGGCTGACCTCCCGCATCCGTATCATGATAGCGGTAGGTCCTGGCCAGGATATTCATCTTCAACAGATCGGGGTTGCCCTCGCTGACCGGTGCGATATCGAAGTCATGCAGGGTCACGATACGCGGCAAGCCGGCGACGCTACTGACGAAGGTGGCGATATCATGGTAATTGCCCTGCACCACGATACTGATCGGCAGTTCGATATAGAACTGCTGGGCCACTTCCGGCTGCAGGGTGATGGATTCGAACTCAAGGCCACTGTTCAGGCCCATCTGCGTGATGTCTTCCAGCAGGCCGGGCACCTCGGTGTCGCTAGGCAACTGCTTGAGCAGAGTGCCGAAGCGCTCCTCTATTTCGACCAGTTGCTCCTTGTAGGCTTCCAGGTTGGCGGCCTTGAACGACTTTCCGGCGAATTCGTTACGCAACTTCACTTCTTCGCTCTCGGTACGCTCCAGATTGGCCTGCAGGTCCTTGAGATGGAAGTGGTAGCCGAGAAACAGCAGCACCGCGAATACCAGTGCGCCGACGATCACCTTCAACGCACCGGGCCAGGAGCCCATATTGTTGAAGTCGAGGTCATTGATGTCGACCTTCTTCAGACTTTCCATGGATTGAGCAAAACTCATTGCTGCTGTTCTCCCTCAGCGGCTGGCGCACCCGGCTCGGTCTGGCGGACCGACATCTCGAATACGTTGGCCTGATCCAATGCTCCCTGGGTGACCGCCTTCACGGCGGTCAGGTTCGGCGTAGTCAGCCAGTCGGAGGCATCCATCTGTCGCATGAGATTGGATACCCGGCTGTTCGACTCCGCTCCACCCTTGATGCCGATCACCGCTCCCTTCATGTTGACCGAGGTGAAGTACACGCCATCCGGCAGCGTGCGAGCCATTTCGTCGAACACACGCACGATGATCGGACGATTGCCCTGCAGGTCCTGGATGATCTTCATCCGGTCCAGCAGTTGCGTGCGTCGAGCCTGCAGTTGTTCGATTTCCTTGATACGCCCATCCAGCAGGCTGATTTCCTTGCGCAGGAAGTCATTGCGAGCATTCTGCTGATCGATCTTGCCGTTCAGGTTGCGGTCGCCGAGAAAGACCAGCAGACCGGCAAACAGTACGATAAGCACCAGAATGCTGATGAATTGTTTCTTGCGCTCTTCCCTGAGCTGCTCGCGCCAGGGCAACAGGTTAATGCGAGCCATCAGTCGAAACTCCTCATTGCCAGGCCACAGGCGATCATCAGTGCCGGCGCGTCATTGCTGAGCGCGACCGCATTCACCTTGTTCGACAGAGTCATGTTTGCAAAGGGGTTGGCCACCAGAGTGGTGGTGCCGAGTTTCTGCTGGATCAGTTGATCCAGTCCCGGAATCGAGGCAGTCCCGCCAGCCAGCAGAATGTAGTCGACATCCTGGTACTGACCACCGGCGAAGAAGAACTGCAATGAGCGGGACACCTGCTGCGCCACCGCATCCTTGAACGGTTCCAGCACCTCGCTCTCGTAGTCGTCCGGCAAGCCGCCCTGCTTCTTGGCCCGGCCGGCCTCTTCCTGGGACAGCCCGTAACGGCGCTGGATCTCGTCGGTCAGTTGCTTGCCGCCGAACAGCTGCTCCCGGGTATAGATGGTGCGTCCCTGGCTCAGCACGCTGAGGGTCATCATGGTGGCGCCGATGTCGATCACCGCAATGGTCAGATCGTCGGGATTGCCGTCGAGCTGATCGACTACCAGTTCGCAGGCCCGCTCCATGGCGTAGGCCTCGACCTCGACGACCTTGACGTCCAGCCCGGCCAGCGCCAGTGCGGCTTCGCGGATATCGACGTTCTCCCGACGACAGGCCGCCAGCAATACCTCGACCCGTTCGGGGCTGCGCGGCGAGACGCCCTGCACTTCGAAATCGATGGAGACCTCGTCAAGCGGGTACGGAATATACTGATCCGCCTCAAGCTTGATCTGCTCTTCCATCTCGTCGTCATCGAGGCCGGCATCCATTTCGATGAGTTTGGTAATCACCGCCGAGCCAGCCACGGCGACAGCCGACTGTTTCAGCGAGGAACGCGAACGGGCCAGCACCTTTTCCAGGGTCTGGCCCACGCCTTCGAGTTCGATGATGTTTTTTTCCGCTACAGCGCCGGGTGGGAGCGGTTCAACCGCATAGGCCTCCACCTTGTAGCGGTTCCCTGATCGGCTGAGTTCAAGCAGTTTCACGGTTGTGGAACTGATATCAATACCCAGCAGCGTATTCGCCTTTTTTTTGAATAGCCCTAGCACAGCCAATTTCCTATCAGCATCCGCCACTTACGGGCGGTTTATGTTTTACCGCATTAAATAACAGTCCTTGTCCCAGCGCAAATGGCTAAACGGAAAATAATTCGCTTATAATGCGGACTGTTAACCCGTTCTCAACACCATCTCATATCAACCGTTTCATTTGACAGGGAAATGCTCAATCCCTCATGCGTTTTATAATTTTTCTCTTCTGGTTGCTGGTCGCCGTGGCGAGCGCACCGCTACTGGTCATCAGCGGGGTCGCCCTGTATCTCAGCCCGACATTACCAGACGTAGATACACTGCGTGATGTCAAATTGCAAACCCCTTTGCGCATTTACAGCGCAGATCACAAACTGATCGCCGAATTTGGCGAGATGCGCCGCTTGCCGATCAGTTTCGAGCAGATTCCCCAAGAATTTATCGACGCCATTCTGGCCGCCGAGGATGACAACTTCCTCAACCATCATGGGGTAGATCCCATGAGTCTGCTGCGGGCCACTTCCGAACTGCTGAGCACCGGGCAGATTCAGACGGGCGGTAGCACTATTACCATGCAGGTGGCGAAGAACTATTTCCTCAGCAGCGACCGGGTGTTCTCACGCAAGTTGAACGAGATTCTGCTGGCGTTGCAGATCGAACGCAACCTCAGCAAGCAAGAGATCTTCGAGCTGTACGTGAACAAGATCTACCTGGGCAACCGCGCCTATGGTATCGAGGCGGCCGCCCACGTCTACTATGGCAAGCCCATCGCCGAGCTGCCGCTGGCGCAACTGGCGATGATCGCCGGGCTGCCCAAGGCGCCCTCCGCATACAATCCGGTCGCCAATCCCGAGCGGGCCCGAATTCGTCGCGACTGGATCCTGCAGCGCATGCTGCTTCTGGGTAGCATCGACCAGGCCGCCTATGACGAGGCCGTTGCCTCGCCCATCATCGCCCGCAACCATGGTGCCAACCCAGAGATGGAAGCGCCATATGTCGCCGAGATGGCGCGGCTGGAGATGCTCGAACGGTTCGGCACTGCGGCCTACATCGACGGCTACCATGTCTACACCTCGGTCGACAGTCGCTTGCAGACGCTGGCCAACCAATCCCTGCGCGCCGGCCTGATGACCTATGATCAGCGCCACGGCTACCGCGGCCCGGAAGCCCGCCACCCGGATGCCACTCCCGAACAACTGATCGACCTGCTCAAGCCCCACCGCAGCATGGGCGGGCTGCGTCCGGCCATCGTTAGCGACGTGGGCGCGGACACCGTCAGCATCCTGCTGCGTAACGGTGACAGCGGCACCATCGCCTGGGAAGCCATGCGCTGGGCCCGTCCTTACCTGAGCGCCAACAGCATGGGACCGAACCCGAGCAAACCGGCCGATGTGTTGCAGCGCGGCGACCTTATTCGGGTACAGCCGGCCGAGCAGGACGGTCAGTACAAACTGGCGCAGATACCCCAAGCACAGAGCGCCCTGGTGGTGCTCTCGCCGGAAACCGGTGCCATTCAGGCGCTGACCGGCGGCTTTTCCTTCGTGCAGAGCAATTACAACCGCGTAACCCAGGCGCGCCGCCAGCCGGGCTCTTCGTTCAAGCCGTTCCTCTACAGCGCGGCGCTGGACCATGGCTATACTCCCGCCAGCCTGGTCAATGACGCCCCGCTGGTCTTCAATGATGGCAATCAGCGCGACGATTGGCGGCCCCGCAATTCCAGCGGCGACTTCCTCGGCCCGATCCGCCTGCGCGAAGCCTTCTACCGCTCGCGCAATCTGGTTTCAATTCGCCTGATGCAAGACATCGGCGTGGACCAGTCGCTGACCTATATGGAGCGCTTCGGTTTCAGCCGCGAAGAACTGCCGCGCAACCTGTCCGCCTCGCTGGGCACCCCGGAACTCACGCCGCTGCAGATTGCCACCGGCTATGCCGTCTTCGCCAATGGCGGTCATGCAGTCCGGCCCTGGCTGATCGAGCGTATTGAAAGTGCCGAACATCAGGTAATCGACTTTGCCCGTCCGGCAGTCATTCCCCGGGCGGTGGATTCCGAACAGCAGCGCATTGATGCCTATATCGGTTTGACGCCAGGTGAAGTACCGCCCGAGGCTCGCGTGGCCGAACAGGTAATCGATCCGCGCACCACCTATCAGCTCACCAGCATGCTCAAGGACGTGATCAACCGCGGCACAGGCTCCCGCGCCCGCTCGCTGCAGCGCAGCGACCTGGGTGGCAAGACCGGCACCACCAATGAGCAGAAGGATGGCTGGTTCGCCGGCTTCAATGGCGATCATGTAGCCACTGTCTGGGTCGGTTTTGATCAGCCCTCGACCCTGGGTCGGCGCGAATACGGCGGCACCACTGCACTGCCCATCTGGATGGAGTTCATGGCCGGCGCCCTGGAAGGCCAGCCCGAGCATGATCTGGAGCAACCCGAAGGCCTGGTCGTCACCCGGGTCGACCCGCTGACCGGGCGTAGCGCCCGGCCCGGTACCCCGGGCGCCTACCTGGAAATATTCAAGGAAGAAGATGTCCCGCCGCCAGCCAGTGAGCTGGACTCCGGTGGCTTCAGCAGCGACGGTGGCATCACCCCGTTGGAACTGTTCTAACCGCTGGTGCAGGGCAGCACCACATCTTATTGGTGAGAGCGGCCAAGGCCGCTCTCACCAAAACCCGCAGCGTCATGCCAGCGCTCACCATAAACATCGGTACTGCCCCGCCATTCGCCGTGGCAAGCATGCTGCTTTTCCTGCCGAACCGCTCTACTCTGACCTGCCACCAACAATAACAAGGCAGGTGTCGATCATGCATGAGCGAGACTATCTGGAGCAGCTTCGCGACCTACAGCGCCAGGCCTGGCCCGCCGGCCATGCCAGCGAACCGCAGTACCCGCTGGGTCAGCGCCCGCTTACGCATTATCTGCAGCACTGGGCGCAGGCGACCCCGAACAAGCCCGCCGTACGCTTCTATGGTCATGACCTCAGCTATGCCGAGCTGCATGAGCTAAGCGACCGCTTCGCTGCGCTGCTGTTGGATCAGGGCGTGCAAGCCGGGGATCGCGTCGCCGTATACATGCCCAACTGTCCGCAACTGCATGTCGTCTTCTACGGGATTCTCAAAGCCGGCGCCATTCACGCTCCGGTCAGTCCCATGGCCACGGCGACAGAGTTGGCCTACCAACTGAAGGACTGCGGTGCCAGCGTCATGGTGTGCTTTGATCAATTGCTGCCAGTGGTGCGCGCCGCGTCTGGTGAAACTGCGCTGCGCGTGCTGATCAGCACCAGTCTGGCGGAAGTCTGTCCCGCCGAGCCGCCTTTCGCCATACCTGAATTGCTGCAAACGCCGAAACTGGCCGTTACCGACAGTATCGACCTGCTGCCAGCCCTGGCGGCCACCGAGCCCAGAGCAGATCTGCCTGAACCGGCACTCGACGATATCGCCGCGCTCAATTACACCGGCGGCACCACCGGCCTGCCCAAGGGCTGCATCCACACCCATGGCGACATGCTCTATACCTGCGCCAGCTTTCTGCCCGCCGCGCTGGGCTTGGATAGCGAACGCGTGACCCTGAACTTCATGCCCGAATTCTGGATTGCCGGAGAAAACTCCGGGCTGCTGTTCCCGGTATTCGGCGGGACTACCCTGGTGTTGCTGGCGCGCTGGGATGCGCTGGCGTTCATGGGCGCGGTGCAGCACTACCAGGTCAGTCATGGCAGCCTGCTGGTCGACAGCGCGGCGGAAGTCCTCGATCACCCGCAGCGGCATGAGTTCGATCTCAGTTCGCTGGAAGTCACCAGCTGCGTGTCCTTCATCAAGAAGCTGACCCCCGAATACCGGCGCCGCTGGCGCGAGCTGACCGGCTGTACCCTGTTCGAGACCAGCTTCGGCATGACCGAAACCCATACCTGCGACACCTTTACCGCCGGGTTGCAGGAAGATGATTTCGATCTGCGCTCGGCACCGACCTTCGTCGGCCTGCCGGTGCCCGGCACCGAGTTCAAGGTGTGCGATTTCGACAGCGGCACGCTGCTGCCACTGGGCAGCGAGGGCGAGCTGTGCGTGCGCTCTCCGTCCTTGTTCAAGGGCTACTGGAATAAACCCGAGGCCAGCGCCGAGGCCCTGCGCAATGGCTGGCTGCATACCGGTGACAGCGGCGTGATCACCGAGCAGGGCTTTATCCGTTACCTGGGTCGGCGCAAGGAGATGCTCAAGGTCAATGGCATGAGTGTGTTCCCCAGCGAGCTGGAAGCCATGCTCGGCCAGCATCCGGGCATTCTCGCTTCGGCGGTGATCGGGCGACCGGACGAACAGCGCGGCGAGACGCCGCTGGCCTTTGTCATCGCTCGGCCCGGCAGTGGCCTGACCGCTGACCAACTGCGCGACTGGTGCCGCCAGACCATGGCCGTGTACAAGGTGCCAGAGGTGCGGCTGGTGGATACCCTGCCCATGACCGCCACCGGCAAGGTGAAGAAGAACGAACTACAGGAATGGATCTGATGCCTTTCAAACGTCTGCTGATTGCCAACCGCGGCGAAATCGCCATTCGCCTGGCCCGGGCCGCAGCCGAGCTGGATATCCCCAGCCTGGCGGTCTATGCCGAAGACGATGCCCAGTCGCTGCATGTACGCAAGGCCGATACCGCGGTGGCGCTGCGCGGCCGGGGCGCCGCAGCCTATCTGGATCATCGGCAACTGATCGATATCGCCCGGGACCATGACTGCGATGCCATCCATCCGGGCTACGGCTTTCTCAGCGAGAATGCCGATTTCGCCCGCGCTTGCACCGAGGCAGGCATTACCTTTATCGGCCCGGATGCCGAGGTGCTGGACCTGTTCGGTGACAAGGCCAGCGCCCGGCGCCTGGCAGTCCAGCATGATGTACCGCTGGTCCTGGGAACCAACCAGGCGACCAGTCTGGAGCAGGCGCAGGCCTTCATGGCCGGGCTGCCGGCAGGCTCGGCGGTCATGCTCAAGGCCCTGGCCGGCGGTGGCGGGCGTGGCATGCGTGCGGTGCACTCCATCGGAGAACTGGAGCAGGCCTTCGCTCGCTGCAGCTCCGAGGCTCGCGCGGCCTTCGGCAATGGCGACCTCTATATCGAACGGCTGATCCGCCACGCCCGCCATATCGAGGTGCAGATTATCGGCGATGGTCATGCGGTCAGTCATTTGTGGGAGCGCGACTGCACCCTGCAACGGCGCAATCAGAAACTGTTGGAAGTAGCTCCCGCGCCGGGGCTCGACCCGCTGCTGCGCGAGCGGCTGCTGGCCGCTGCCGTGACGCTGACCGCCGCCGTGGGTTATCGCGGCCTGTGTACCGTCGAGTTCCTGGTGGACGAGGACAGCGGCGATTTCGTGTTCATGGAAGCCAACCCGCGCATCCAGGTCGAGCACACCGTCACCGAAGCGGTGACCGGGCTGGATCTGGCGCAACTGCAGATCCGTCTGGCCGCGGGCGCCAGCCTCGCCGAGTTGAATCTGGAGCAATCACGCATAGCGCCACCCCGGGGCTACGCGGTGCAATTGCGCATCAATCTGGAGACTATGCAATCCGACGGCAGCGCCACCCCCAGCGGCGGCACCCTGACGGCCTATGAGCCACCCGGTGGTCATGGCGTACGCGTCGATGGCTACGGTTACAGCGGCTACACCACCAACCCGGCCTTCGACTCACTGCTGGCCAAGCTGATCGTGCAGGGCGAGGGAGATTATCCCAGCGTCCTGCGCCGCGCCTATCGCGCGCTATGCGAATTCCGGCTGGAGGGCGTGGACAGCAACCGGGCTTTCCTGCAGAACCTGCTGCTGCACCCAGAGGTGCAGGGCAACCAGGTCACCACCGGCTTCATCGAAGCCAATGCCGCCGCGTTGGTTGGCACCACCGATCAACCGCATCCCCAATTGCATGCCAACGGCAACGCCGAGGCGCGGCAGTCTGGCCCAGCCGAAGCCGCCGCACCGGCCGGCAGCGAGCCGCTGAAGGCGCCGGTCCAGGGTGTGCTGGTGAGTCTGGCGGTCCAGCCGGGTGAACAGGTCCGCGCTGGCCAACAGCTGGCGGTGATGGAATCGATGAAGATGGAATTCGAGGTCAAGGCCGAGTGCAGCGGCATCATCCGTGCCCTGGCCGCCAGCCCCGGTGACAACCTGTTTGCGGGCAACCCGCTGCTGTTTATCGAGCCGACCGGCACAGCAGGCGCGGAACAGCTCAACGAAGAACAGATCGATCTGCAGCATATCCGCGCCGACCTGCAGGAGGTTCTTGAGCGCCGCACCGGACTGACCGATGCCGAGCGCCCCGAGGCGGTTGCCAAGCGCCGCAAGACCGGGCAGCGCACAGCCCGTGAGAACCTGGCCGAGCTGCTCGATGATGGCAGTTTCATGGAATACGGCGGTTTCGCCCTGGCCGCCCAACGTACCCGCCGCAGCCACGAAGACCTGCTGAAGATGAGCCCCGCCGACGGCCTTATCGCCGGCATCGGCACGGTGAACGCTGAACTGTTCGGCGCTGAAACCGCCCGCTGCATGGCCATGAGTTACGACTATACGGTCTTCGCTGGCACCCAGGGCGTAATGAACCACAAGAAGACCGACCGCATGCTGGAGCTCGCCGAGCAATGGCGGCTGCCGCTGGTGTTCTTCACCGAGGGCGGTGGCGGCCGACCGGGGGATGTGGACAAGGTCGGCGTGGCCGGCTTGGATTGCACCACCTTCATGCGCATGGCCCGGCTCAGCGGCCAGGTACCGCTGGTTGGCGTGGTGTCGGGGCGCTGCTTCGCCGGTAACGCCGCATTGCTCGGCTGCTGCGATGTGATCATCGCCACCGAGAACGCGACTATCGGCATGGCTGGCCCGGCGATGATCGAGGGCGGGGGCCTTGGCAGCTATACCCCGGAACAGGTCGGACCAACCAGCGTACAGGCACCCAACGGGGTGATCGATGTACTGGTGAAAGACGAAGCCGAAGCGACCCGGGTCGCCAAGCAATACCTGTCCTATTTCCAGGGCGATCTGGCGGCGGACGATTGCGCCGACCAGCGGCGGCTGCGCCACCTGATTCCCGAGAATCGCCTGCGTGTCTATGACATCCGCCAGGTCATCGAGGCGCTGGCCGATACCGGCTCGGTGCTGGAGATCCGCCGGCAGTTCGCGCCGGGCATGATCACCGCGCTGGTCCGCGTCGGCGGCAAGCCCTTTGGGCTGATCGCCAATAACCCCATGTACCTGGGCGGCGCCATCGATGCGGAAGCCGGGGACAAGGCCGCACGCTTCATGCAGCTGTGCCAGGCGCACGGGCTGCCGATGGTATCGCTGTGCGACACGCCCGGCTTCATGGTCGGCCCGGAGGCGGAGCAGCAGGGCACGGTGCGCCACGTGTCGCGGATGTTCGTCACCGCCGCCAGCCTGAGTATTCCGTTCTTCACCGTAGTGCTGCGCAAGGGCTACGGCCTCGGCGCCCAGGCCATGGCCGCCGGCAGCTTTCACGCGCCCATGTTCACCATCGGCTGGCCGAGCAGCGAGTTCGGCGCCATGGGCCTGGAGGGCGCGGTGCGGTTGGGCTTTGCCAAGGAACTGGCAGCGCTGGACGATCCCGCAGCTCAGCAGGCGTTATTCGACAAGCTAGTGGGCGAGCTGTATGCCCGCGGCAAGGGCCTGAGCATGGCCAGCTTCCTGGAAATCGACGCGGTCATCGACCCGGCGGAAACCCGGGACTGGTTGTTGCGCGGGTTGAGTTCAGCGCCGCCGGAGTCGCTGCAGCGCGGCACCCGGCCGTTTGTAGACACCTGGTAACAGCTACCTGCGGTCAACCATCACCAACAGGCAGAACCCGTAGCCGATCAGCCATGATCGGCTGATGGCTGGCAATGACCAGCAAGCCCTGCGCCTGGCGCCGCACCAGCGCTGCCATCACCTGTTCACGGGTGGTGGCATCCAGCCCGGCGAAGGGTTCGTCGAGCAGCAGTACCGGCCGCTCGGCCAGCAGCAACCGCGCCAGGGCAATGCGCCGCGCCTGCCCGCCGGACACCGCCGAACCCAGCTCCCCGGGCTGCAGCTGCAATTGCTGCGGATGTGCCCTGGCCCAATCCGCCAGCGCCACGTCCGTCAGCGCCTGCCACAACTGCTCATCGCTGGCCTGTGGGTTACCCAGGCGCAGGTTGGCGGCCAGTGACAGGTTGAAGATATCGATATCCTGCGGCAGGTAGCCGATCACTTGACGCACATCCCAATGCAGCAGTGGCTGGTCATTGAGCCGGCACTCACCGCTGGATGGCAGTTGCTCGCCGGCCAGTAGCTGCAGCAGGGTTGACTTGCCGCCACCGGACGGGCCCTGCAACAGCAACGTCTCGCCCTGCTCCAGTTGCAAATGAATATTGTCCGGGCCATTCAGCGCACCGGGCCAGCGGGCGGTAACGGCATGCAGCTGCAACCTCCACGGCCCTTCAGGGCGCGGACGTGACGGCTCCTGCTGCGGTGCATCACCGGCCAGACTGTTGAGTCGATCCCGCGCCGCCTGGCTCAGGCCCAGGGCAACGAAGCTGCCGGCCAGCGGCAGCAGCGCCTCGCTCAGCCCCAGCAATGTCAGCAGCACCGCCAGCAACAACGGCACCGACACTGCCGCCTCGCTGATCAGCGGCCAGCCTTGCCACAGCAGCGCCAACAGGCTGGCGGCCAACGCCCATTGCTGCAGCAGCGCGATGCGGCTGCTCAGCCGCTGCTGGCGATCCTGGCGTTGCAGATGCGCGCGGTCCTGCCCGGCAAAGGCGGCGCTGCGCTCACCCCAGCGTTGCCAGATCAACAACGGGGTCAGCAGCTCCAGGCTATCGAGCAGAAACTCCCGCCGCTGCTCGGCATGGGCGACCTCTTCACGCGCCAGCCGTCCGCCCTGCCAGTATCCCAGCCAGGGTGACAGCCAGGCCAGCAGCAGCCCGGGCAACGTCACCAGCAACAACCCCGGGCTCAGCAACGCCAGCCAGAGCAACAGCAACCCCAGCAGCAGACTGGCCCAGGCCCAGGGCAGCACCACGCGCAGGGGGAATTGATCCAGCAAATCGATATCCGCCACCAGCCGGTGCATGGCACCCGGGGTGCGCAGCGGCAGGCGTCGAGCCTGGGTGATTCGCCGGAACAGACGGCTGCGCAGGTCCCGCAGCAGACCCAGGGCAGCATGGTGCGACGCCAGCCGCTCGGTATAGCGGCCTACGGTGCGGGTCAGCGCCAGCAGTCGAATAACCGCAGCCGGGCGGAAGATATCGAAGCCGTGTCCGGCACTGGCACCGGCAAGCGCCAGGCCTGCCAGCGCCGCAGCGCTGATAAACCAGCCGGACACCGCCAGCAACGCGATGGCGGAAAACAGCGTGATGAAACCCAGCACGCCAGCCACCCACCAACCACCCAGGCGACTGTTGAGCAGGCTGCGCAGACGCACCGCCGGTTGATGCTGTTCAGCCATGTTCACCTTCCTGCAATTCCACCTGCCGATCCAGCCAGTCCAGCCCCACCGTCTCATGACTGACCAGCAAAACCGTACGGCCGCGGCTGAGCCGCTCCAGCAACCTGCCGATCAGCTCGGCGGTTTGCGGGTCCAGATGTGCTAGGGGTTCATCCAGCAGCCAGACCCAGGTATCACGCAATAACAGCCGGGCCAGGGCCAGACGGCTGAGCTGGCCACCGGACAGCCCCAGCCCGCGCTCGCCCAGCGGCGTTGCCAGTTGCAGGGGCAATTGCCGCAGCAGGGGCCACAGGTCGACCTCCTGCAACGCAGCAATCAGCTGTTGGTCGCTGGCGCCGGGCGCCGCGAGGCGCAGATTGTCTGCCAGCGTGCCGGGAATCAGCTCCGGTTGCTGGGCCAGAAAGCCCACATGACGATGCCAGTCGCTGCGCCGCACGACATCCAGCGGCAGGTCATCGATCAGTACCTCACCGGTATGGGGCAGAAACCCCAGCAGTACATGCAGCAGGGTCGATTTGCCACTGCCACTAGGCCCACGCAACCAGACCCGTTCACCCGCGGCCAGACGCAGATCCAGCGGGCGCAGGCGCGCTGCGGCGCCGGGCAGATCGACACCGACGCTGCGACAATCAATGACCGGGGCCTGCTGGAGCTGCAAGGGCTCCGTGCCCGGATGCTGCCACAGCTCAAGCTTCAGCAACGGCAGCAATTCGGCGAGCGCGCCCTCGGCTTCGGCTCGCGCATGGTAATCGCTGCCCAGCTGCCGCAGCGGTGCATAGAACTCCGGCGCCAGCAGCAGGATAAACAGGGCGCCCTGATAAGGCACCGGAATCTCGCCCTGGGCCCAGGGCAGCATGCCCAGCAGGCCCATGCCCAGATAGAGCGCCACCATGGCGATGGCGATCGAGGCGAACAGTTCCAGCACCGCGCCGGACAAGAACGCCATGCGCAGCACGCGCATGGTGCGGCTGCGGTAATCCTCGGCGGCCTGCTCCACCGCCAGCTGCGCCCTATCCAGCGCCTGCAGATGACGCAGGGTCGCCATGCCGCGGAGCAGATCGAGAAAACGCCCGCTCATCTGTCCCAGCGCCACGAACTGGCGCTGGCTGGCGTTCGCCGCCGCCTGGCCCAACAGCACCATGAACAGCGGCACCAGCGGCGCCGTCGCCAGCAGCAAGGCGGCAGCCAGCAGACTGTGCCAGGCGGTGGCCAACAACAGCAGCAGCGGGACGATGACCACCAATTGGCGCTGGACCTGATAACGGCTGACATAGCCATCCAGCGCATCCACCTGCTCCAGCAGACGGCTGCCCAGCTCGGCATCGGCGCCGAGCCCACGCCGCGCCGGCCCGAGCATCGCCAACCGCTGCAGCAATTGTTCGCGCAGCGCCTGGCGCACCCGCAGGCTGACCCGCTGCGACAGGCGTTCGCGGCCGTATTGCAGCCATGGGCGGAGGATAAAGCAGAGCGGCAGCCCGACCAGCCACGGCCACCAGAGGGAGGAGTCGAAGCTGGCCAAGTTGCCTGCCTGCCAGGCGAGCAGCCAGTGGCTGAACAGGCTGGCCAGCAACCAGCTCTGCAGGATGAACAACCCGGCCGCCGCGACGGCCAGCGCCAGCGCCGCATTCAGCAAGCGCTGTTGCGGCGCCAGCAGCCAACGGAGCCAGCTTTTTGTCTCGGCGGGGTCAGACACCGGCGCAGCGCTGCTCAGTGGTAACCCTCACCCACCTTGACCTTGCCGCGAAACACCCAATAGGTCCAGGCGGTGTAGGCCAGGATCACCGGAATCACGAACAGCATGCCAATCAGCAGGAACAGCTGCGAACCCGGCGCAGCGGCGGCGTCCCACAGTGTGTAGTTGGGCGGCACCACATAGGGCCACTTGGTCACCAGCAGACCGAGATAGGTAAAGGCGAACATGCCCATGGTCGCAACAAAGGGCATGGACTGTTGGCGCCGACGCAGGCCGCGCACTACCAGCAAGGCAAACAGCAACGCCGACAAGGGGAAGATCCAGATCAGCCGGATCACGCTGAACCAGCGCTCGAAGGCCGATGGGTCCACCGCCGGGGTCCACACGCTGACCACCGCAAAGACTGCCAGCACGGCGGCCAGCAACCAGGGCGCCAGCCGGTAGACCCACTGCTGGATATGCCCCTCCGTCTTCATGATCAGCCAGGTGCTGCCAAGCAGCGCGTAACCGGCCACCAGCCCCAGCCCGGTCAGTACGGTAAAGGGCGTCAGCCAGTCCAACGCGCCGCCCACGTAACGGCCATCCAGCGTGTTGAAACCTTCGATATAGGCGCCCACCACCGCGCCCTGGGCAAAGGCCGCAACCATGGAGCCGCCGGCAAATGCCCAGTTCCACAAGTAGCGGTGGGAGCCTGCCTTGAAGCGGAATTCGAAGGCCACGCCGCGGAAGATCAGCCCGGCCAGCATCAAAAATACACCGATGTACAGCGCCGGCATCAATACCGAATAGACCAGCGGGAAGGCTGCCAGCAACCCCGCCCCACCGAGAATCAGCCAAGTCTCGTTGCCGTCCCAGACCGGTGCCACCGAGTTCATCATTACGTCCCGCGCGTCCTCATCCGGGGCGAAGGGAAACAGGATACCCACCCCCAGATCGAAACCGTCCATGAGCACGTACATCATGATGCCGAAGGCGATGATCACCGCCCAGATAATAGTCAGATCAATGCCATGCATATCAGCGCCCTCCTTCTTCGATACCGACGTGAGACGCCGACAGCGGCCGCTTCGGACGCTCGATGTCGTGTACCTCCTCGTCATCCTGGTCGATACTTTCCAGACCGGCGCGCAATACCAGCATCAGGTAGTACAGACCGGCGCTGAAGATCGCCGCATAGACCGCGATGTAGCCCAACAGGGTGAAGAGCACCATTCCACCGGTCAGCGATGGTGTCAGCCCTTCAGCATGACTCATCTGCCCATATACCACCCAGGGGAAGCGACCTACCTCCGTGACGATCCAGCCACACAGCACCGCAGCGAAGGGCGCGAAGGTCATCAGCCGCATGGCGTTGAGAAATTGCGGTTGCCGCCAGTAGCGGCCACCGGCACGTAGAAACAGTCCGGCGAGCGCGCAGCCGATCATCAGCAAGCCGATACCCACCATGATGCGGAACGCCCAGAACACGATCCACACCGGCGGCCGCTCCTCCGGCGCCACTTCCTTGAGCCCCGGCACCTCACCGTCCAGATCATGAGTGAGGATCAGACTACCCAGTTTCGGCAAGCCGATCTCGAAGTGATTGGTCTCGTTCTCCTGATCGGGAATGGCAAACAACAGCAGCGGCATGCCGCGCGTGGTCTCCCAGTTGCCTTCGATGGCCGCCACCTTGGTGGGTTGGTGTTCAAGGGTATTCAAACCGTGATAGTCACCAACCACTGCCTGGGTCGGCGCCAGGAACAGGATCAGCCACAGGCACATGGACAACGCCCGGCGGTTGGCCTCCACCTCACGCCCCACCAGCAAGTACCATGCGCTGACGCCCGCCACCACGAATGAGCCGGTCAGGAACGACGCCAACACCATATGCGTGAAGCGGTACGGGAAGGACGGATTGAAGATGGCTTCGCGCCAGCTGCCGACCACGAACATGCCATCGGTCAGCTCGGTGCCGACCGGTGTATGCATCCAGCTATTGGCCGCCAGAATCCAGAAGGTGGAAATAATCGTACCCAATGCCACCATACAGGCGGCGAACAGGTGTACCCCCGGCGGCACCTTGTTGCGCCCGAACAGCAGTACCCCAAGAAAAGCCGCTTCCAGGAAGAATGCGGTCACCACCTCGTAGCTGAGCATGGGCCCGATGAAATTGGCCGCCGCATAGGAAAAATTGCTCCAGTTGGTGCCGAACTGGAAGGACATGACGATACCCGACACCACCCCCATGGCGAAGGCTACCGCAAATACCTGAATCCAGAACCGTGACAGCCGCGTGTATAACGGATTGCCGGTTTTGAACGCCAAGGCTTCAAGAAAGGCGATAAAGGTCGCCAGACCGATGGTGAACACGGGAAAAATCGCATGAAAACAGACAACGAAAGCAAATTGCAGGCGAGATAGCAGCAGCGGATCGAGTTCCATCTGTGCAACTCCTTGGACTGGAGAAAGAAAACCGGCGGCACCGATATCCACAGGGGTAACAGGCAACACGATACCATCAGGCGGATCACGCGGCGTGCGACATAATGTCTGTGACAGGCAATGGCCCAAGGTGTTCCAGAGATCCGCGCTCGGCATTGCGATGCCGTTTGGCTTTTTCGGCAAAGGCTTTAATATGCGCGCTTCTCAACCCAGTAGTCGGAATCCACAATGCACAAACCGATCATCGGCATCGCGGCCACCACCCTGGCGCTCGCCAGCAGCCTTGCCGCCGCTTCCCCCTTGCAATGGCAAGACAACAGCCTGACCTACCTGTACGGCAATGATTTCGAGGTCGACCCCAAGACCCAGCAGGCAGTCACCTTCGAGCATGTCAGCGGCTGGAGTTTTGGCGACCTGTTCCTGTTTGTCGACAGCATTCACTACAACGGGGCCAAGGATGCCAATGGCAACAACAGCACCTGGTATGGGGAAGTCGCACCGCGCCTGTCATTCGGCAAGCTGAGTGGACAACAGATCACATTCGGTCCGATCACCGATGTACTGCTGGCCGGTACTTACGAGCGTGGCCGTGGCGACATCAAGAACTACCTGCTCGGACCCGGCTTCGACCTGAACCTGCCCGGCTTCGACTACTTCCAGCTCAACACCTACTACCGTCACTCCGATACGCCGGACGGCGTGCGGGGCGCCTGGCAGGTGACCCCGGTGTGGGCGGTGACCTTGCCGGTCGGCAAGTCGGATATCCTGATCGATGGCTACATCGACTGGATCGTCGATAACGATGGGGATGGCAAGCACGCCAACCTGCATTTCAATCCACAGGTCAAATATGATCTGGGCAAGGCGCTGGGCTGGAAGGCCAAACAGCTGTATACCGGCATCGAGTACAGCTACTGGAAAGACAAGTACGGCATCAAGAATACCGCAGCTTTCGATACCAACCAGAACGTCACCAACCTGCTGGTCAAGGTGCACTTCTGATCAACTGACAGCGCCGGTGTCGCCTGTTCAGCTCAGCGACACCGCCTCCAGAATGCGTGTTCCTATTGTCACCAGCAACACGGCAGAGCCAAACAGCATCAGCCCCACCCCCCAACCCTTGTCGCGAAAGCTGAACCCGGTGCCCAGCAACAGAAAGCCGATCACCAACAGGCCCAGCATGAGGTGAAGTTCATCAGTAGGGGTCATTGCAACTCTCTTCGATGGTTGCCTGCGGACTGCCTGTCGCAGGCTGGACCGAACATGTTACTTGCCCGCCATGACACTGCCAAGGCGGGCAATACCGGGCGTTATTTCAATGCTTCCAGACCGGTGTCCGGTGACAGCATCGCCAGCATCCCGATGAAGTCTTCAAGGGGAATACTCTGGCCGTTGAGGTCGATGAGACCGTCGGCATAACGCAGGTTGGACAGAATGTTGTCACCCTCGAGCGTACCCAGCTGCATCATCTCTGCCATGCCTGCGGCCATCTCCGCCAACATCAACGCTTCCTGCTCCACCGCAGCCGCGTCCGCGTCCGGCTGGAACAGCGCCTTGTAACGCACCATATCACTCAGCATCGGTTTGGACAGCGTCAGATTGGCGTCCAGGCCACCAATCAACTGCTGCGCCAGCATGGCCGGCGGCAGATCGAAGGACGCCGGCTGGCTCAGATCCACCCCCAGGGTGAAGCGGCTTTCGCCATTGGCCGTCCGGATCGACAGGTTATCCAGCGCCACCCTCGGTTTGCGCTCCAGCAACTGCTGCATCGCCGTGGTGAACTGCTCCTCCAGCGCCTGCGGATCACTCGGCTCAAGGCCCATGCTCAGGGTGTTGTACATGCCGGCGAGCACGGCGGTCGCCGCCGGATCGAGCCGACTGAGACTCCAGTCCATGCGCACTGAACCCAACGACTGACCACCGTAGCTGACCGCACCCACCTGGTAGTTGAGGGCGCCCTTTACTCCCTCGGTGCCCAGCGTGGTGCTGTCGGTCTGTACGATATCCTGCAGTACCATCACGGGTCCGTCGGCGACCTCCATGGCCAGGCTGTCCAGGGTCAGGCGACCATCACCCAGATACAGGCCGTATTCGCCCTCGCGGCGGCGATCCAATTCGAACTCACCACCCACCATGTCGATCTGGGCCAGCCCCTGGATCTTCAGCGAGTCGACCCGACCGGTCATCACCACCTTGCTGCCCTGGGTATCGGTGGCAAAATCCGCATCCAGACCGGAGAACGTCAGCTCGGTGCCATCCTCATTAACCACCATCGGTGCTATGCGGATATCGCCGGTAATGTCGTTGCGGTAACCGATGCTGCTATTGACCATCACCGGAGCCTGGGCGCGGCTGGCGGCGAACAACCCGGCGAGTGCATCGCTGGGCTCCAGTTCGGCATGACTGACCGCCATCACCGGCATCCAACGCAACGAAGCCAGTCGCGACAGCGGCAGGGGGCCGTGCTCGATCCGATCCTTGATGAACAGCTCGACCGGCAGCTCGGCGCTGTCAGTTGCCGGCAGAGCCAGGCGATAACGCGCTTCGCTGGAGAGAATGCCACGCTTGAATTCAACCAGCTCAAGGGCCATATCGCTACCCGGAAACTGCGCCGCCAGTTGCTCGTTGCCCTTGCGGACAGAGTCCTGCAGAACCGCCTCCAACCGCGTGCCCGTATACCAGGCCCCGGCGCTCCCTGCGCCCACCAACAACGCCAGCGTGCCCGCTGCTATCCCTGCCTTGTTCATCGTGTTGTCCTTGCATGTGAATGGTATTGATTCGCCGCTGCGGCGAACCGCACAAATCTGCCACAGCCCTCGGCAGATTGCACTCCTTTCCCGAAGCTGGCTATCATCCTTCGCCGCCCTGGCCCAAGGGCTGTTGCCCAAGGAAACCCATGTTCTATCTCATCGCCGTCACCCTGTTATGGGCCATCTCGTTCAGCCTGATCGGCGCGTACCTGGCCGGCCAAGTCGACAGTTATTTCTCGGTACTGACTCGCATCGTCTTGGCCGGGGCGCTGTTCCTGCCGCTGCTGCGTCCGTGGCGGTTGCCCCGCGGCGCGGCTCCCGGCCTGCTCGCCGTGGGCGCACTGCAGTTCGGCCTGACCTATATCTGCCTGTATCTGTCCTTCGAGTTGCTCACGGTACCCGAGGTGCTGCTGTTCACCATCTTCACGCCGCTGTATGTGGCGCTGGTGGACAATGCCTTGCGGCGGCGTTTCAGCGTCGGCCCGGTGGTCGCCACACTGATCGCCGTCGTGGGCGCGGGCATCATTCGTTATGACGGGATCAGCGATGATTATGTGAAAGGCTTTCTATTATTGCAGCTGGCTAACCTCGCCTTCGCCCTGGGCCAGGTGGGATATGCCCATCTGGTGCATCACTTCCAGATGGACCGCCGCCAGCAGTGGCACGGTTTCGGCTTCTTCTTCATCGGCGCCCTGCTGCTGGCGCTACCGGCCTGGCTGTTGCTCGGCGATCACCAGCAGCTGCCACAGACGTGGCTGCACTGGAGCGTACTTGGCTGGCTGGGGCTGATCGCGTCCGGGCTGGGATTCTTCTTCTGGAATCGCGGCGCCACCCAGGTGGATGCCGGCACCCTGGGCATCATGAATAACGCTTTGATTCCCGCCGGGCTGGTAGTCAATCTGGTGATCTGGAATCAGCAAGCCGACCTGCCGCGCCTGCTGCTGGGCGGCGCGGTGATCGGCCTGTCGTTGTGGGTGAACCTGCGCTGGGACAGGTGGTTGGGACGGGTCAGAAAATCAGCATCAGCAGACCGATGATGACCAGCAGACCAACCAGAAAGATGATACCTGCAGTGCTGGCGAGAAACTTGAGCATAGAGAACTCCGTATTCGAGGTATGTCATTTTTCGACCCGGACGGTGGCCTGACAGTTCAGGCAAAAGCTCGCTTTCGGCGTCTCCTTCGCGAGGGCGAGTTGACTGGTAACCCTGGAGCCGGTTCAGGCCTTTGATTTACCGGGCAACATACGGCTCAGTACCTGCTTGGCCGACTGCTTGATGATGCCCTGCTGATCAGGGTCGCCCTGCAGCAATGTCTGGGCATAGGCCTTGGCCTGCTCCAGCTTGATGTGCGGCGGCAGCGGCGGCACATCCGGGTCGGTCTTGAATTCGATGACGACCGGCCGGTCAGCCACCAATGCCTCTTCCCAGGCTGCGGCCACGGCGTCTTCGCGGTCGACATAAATACCTTTCAGGCCGATGGATTCGGCGAAGCGGTGATAGGGCACATTGGGGATGTTCTGCGACGCCTCGAACTTCGGATCGCCTTGCATGGCCCGCTGCTCCCAGGTCACCTGGTTGAGGTCCTCGTTGTTGAACACCGCGCAGATCCACTGGCCGTTGCCCCATTCCCGCCAGTACTTGGCAACCGTGATCAGCTCGGCCATGTTGTTCATCTGCATCGCCCCGTCGCCGACCAGCGCCACCACCGGCCGGTCCGGATGGGCGAACTTGGCAGCAATGGCGTAGGGCACCGCCGCGCCCATGGACGCCAACCCGCCGGACAGCGAGCACAGCATATCGCGGCGAATCTTCAGGTCCCGCGCATACCAATTGGCGCAGGAGCCGGAATCGCAGGTGATTACTGCCCGGTCCGGCAGCCGTGGCGACAGCTCAAACACTACCCGTTGCGGATTGATCGGGTCTGCGGCGACCATGGCGCGGGCTTCCAGGGTCTTTTCCCAGTCCTCGCGCCAGGCCTCGACCTTGCGGCGCCAGCTACGGTCGGCCTTGTCGGTGAGCAGCGGCAACAACAGCCTTAACGTCTCGGCGGCATCGCCCTGCAGGCTGACCTCCATCGGATAGCGCAGGCTGAGCATGTCGGCCTTGATATCGATCTGTACGCCCCGCGCCTGGCCTTCTTTGGGCAGAAATTCGGAATAGGGAAAGCCCGAGCCAATCATCAGCAAGGTGTCGCACTCGGTCATCAGCTTATAACTGGGCTCGGTTCCCAGCAGGCCGATGGAGCCGGTCACCCACGGCAGCTCATCGGGCAGCACCGCCTTGCCAAGCAGGGCCTTGGCCGCCCCGGCGCCCAGCTTCTCCGCTACCTGGATCACCTCATCCGTGGCCCCGAGCGCGCCGGCACCAACCAGAATGGCGACCTTGCGCCCGGCATTCAGCGCTTCGGCCGCCAGCTCCAGATCCTCCTGGTAGGGCACCACCTTGGGCCGGCTGTAACCGATGCCCGAGTGCACCATGCCGTGGGCATGGGCCGGTTCGCTGTATGCCTCGTCCTGCAGATCATTGGGCAGGATGATGGTCGCCACCCGGCGCTCACCGTAGGCCGTGCGAATGGCCCGGTCCACCAGATGCCGCACCTGTGCCGGCGCGCTGGCCTGCTGCACGAAGGCGCCGGACACATCCTTGAACATGGCCGTCAGATCCAGCTCCTGCTGATAGTGACTGCCCAGACTGGTCCGCGCCTGCTGCCCGACGATTGCCAGCACCGGCATGTGATCGAGGCGCGCATCGTACAGACCGGTGATCAGGTGCGAGGCGCCCGGCCCCGAGGTGGCCAGGCAGACACCCAGGCCGCCGCTGAACTTGGCATCGGCCGAGGCCATGAAGGCAGCCATTTCCTCATGCCGGGCCTGGATGAAACGGATCTTGCCATTGGCCCGGTTCAGCGCCCCCATGACGCCATTGATACCATCGCCCGGATAACCGTAGATGCGCCGCACGCCCCAGTCGTACAGGCGCTCAACGAAATAGTCACTGACTGTAGTACCCATGGAATCACCTCCTCGGCTCGACCGTATCCGCCCCGGATCACAGCCCGGGGCCAGGCGCTGCTGAGACTGTGACCGGACGCTGCGGGCCAGGGTTCAGGTGAATTTTTCCTGATCGACCTGCATTTATCGCAGTGATGAGATTGCTTCCGCCGCCTTAAAACCGGATGCTCGGGTTATACAGCCATACGACGGATTCACCTGCGCCATGACCGAACAATACAAGACAACATCACCCCTGAGTTTCAGCTTCTCGCCCCGCTATACCGATCTGGATACCTGGCGGCACGTGAACAACTCCCGTATCTATCAATTGCACCTCGAAGCCCGCGTGCTCGCCCACGTCAGCCGTTTCGGCCAGGACGCCTGGTTTTCCGACGACGTGCGCCTGCGGCCGCTGCGTACCATCACCGATTATCGCCAGGTCAGCTGGTACGGCCGCGATATCAATGCCTGGATCAGCGTGACCGACTGCGACGATGACAGTTTCCGCCTGCGCTGCGAGCTGTATCAGGATGGAGCACTGGTGGGAACCCAGGAATCGGTAATGGCCGCTTTCGAGAATGGCCATCGGATAGCCCTGCCCGAGAACATTCGTACCGTCATGGCGGCTGCCAGCAATGGCAGCGCCGGCCCGCTGGCACCAGCGGACTACCGCGACCACCTGCAACATGCGCACAACTTCGCCATTCGCCAGCAGCTTACGCCGCGCTATGCCGATGTGGACGCGGACAGCCAGCGCAGCGAGTCGGCGCTGGCGCTGTATATGGAACAGGCCCGCTCGACCGGCGTGCGGCAGCTGGACTTTGACGGGCTGGGGGTATTGGTGGCGTCGGTGGATGTCAGCTTCGAGCATTACCAGGCCGGCTGGACGCCGCTGGAACTGGCCGCCGGCATCAGCCGTATCGGCAATAGCTCTTTCCTGTTTACCAGCTGCGCCCTGCACAAGGATGCGGTGCAGGTCAGTGCGCGCAGCGTGATGGTGGTGATCGACCCCGCCACCAACCGGCCAGTGCCGATTTCACCGGCGCTGCGGGAGCAGTTGGAGGCGTGGTCGATTTGAGATAACAGGGAGCAGGCTTGTGGGTGCGGCCTGCTCGCCCCCTGGGATTGTCGAGCACCAGCTCGACAGCTTTCCCATCAGACAACACCGATGCCATCGCCAGCAAGGTACGAGCTGATGCTCGAACCTCGCAGGCGTCTGGCGCCAGTACCCAGCTTGGCCGGCCGATCGCTGGTCAGCCCTGATCCCCACCTGCCACCGGCAGAATGGTGCCAGTGATATAGCTCGCCGCATCCGATGCCAGAAACAGGATCGGCTCGGCCTGCTCGTCCAGCGTACCGTAGCGGTGCATGAAGCTGCTGTCGTTGGTCTGCGCGATCAGCGTCTGATACCAGCCCTGCTCCCGCTCGCCCTGCGCCTCGGTATTGCGCGGCGTCAGTCGCGGTGGCGCCTCGGTGCCGCCCGGGGCGGTGGCATTGACGCGGATGCCCTGCTCGGCATATTCGAACGCCAGGTTCACCGTCAGCCCGTTCACGCCGGCTTTCGCCGCACCATAAGGCACGCGCATCAGCCCGCGGGTGGCCACCGAGGACACGTTGACGATGGCACCTTGCTGCTGCGCCACCATATACGGCAGCACCGCACGACAGCACCACAAGGTTGGAAACAGCGAGCGCTGGATTTCCTTCTGGATCTGTTCGGGCTGGTAATGCTCGAAGGGCTGGGCCCAGATGGTGCCGCCGACGTTGTTGATCAATACATCGATCCGCCCATATTCCTGATGGGCCCGCGCCATGACACTCTCGGCTCCTTCCCAGGTTTCCAGGTCGGCCTGCAATGCCAGCGCCTCAATCCCCCGGTCACGCAGCTCGCCAGCCACGCCCTGAACATAATCGGCAATGTCCACCAGTACCAGCCGGGCGCCCTCGGCGCCGGCCAGTTCGGCAACCCGCTTGCCGATGCCCTGGGCGGCGCCGGTGATTACCAGCACCTTGCCGGTGAAGCGGGCGCTCATGCGACCTCCTGCGCCGCTACGCTGGGCGTGAAGCGTTCGTAATGGAAGGAGTTCGGCTCGATGTTCTGCTCGCGGAAGTAACCCAGCACCGCATCGACCATCGCCGGTGGCCCGCACAGGTAAACGTCGACATCACCGCCATTGAGCGGCGCACCGTCCATATGGTTGGTCACGTAACCCTTGTTTGGATGGTTGCTGTCCGGGCTGGAGACCACGGTAGCGAAGGTGAAGCCGTCAATGGCATCGGCAAACGCCTGCAATGCCGGCACACACACCAGGTCCTCATCACTGGTCACACCATAGATCAGATGGACCGGCTGGCTGCTGCCATTGGCCTTGAGCTGTTCGAGCATGGACAGGAACGGCGCCAGACCGGTACCACCAGCCAGCATCACCACCGGACGCTCCACCGCGCGCAGATAGAAGATCCCCATGGGGCCGGCCAGCTTGACCTGATCACCGGTCTTCGCGCTGCCCACCAGCCAGGTGCTCATCAGGCCACCCGGTACGTTGCGGATCAGAAAACTCAGTTCCCGGCTGCCGGGGGCGGAGCTGAAGGAATAGGCGCGGGTTTCGCTGCCGCCGGGCACCTGGATATTCACGTACTGGCCGGGCAAGAAGACGATATCGGTATCAGCGGTGACCTTCAGCTCGATGCTGGTGGGTGAAATCAGATTCACCTCGGACACCGTGCCAGTGGTTTCCATGATGCTGGTCTTGCACAGGGTGGAAGCCGCCGGGATATTCACCACGCAATCGCTGGAGGGCACCATCTGGCAGGTCAGGATCAGCCCCTGCTCGGCTTCGTCCTCGGTCAGCGCTTCCTCGATATACTCCTCGCCCAGGTCATATACGCCCTGCTGGCAGCTGCCCTTGCAGGTGCCGCAGACACCATCGGAACAGTCCATCGGCAGGTTGATCTGGTTGCGGTAAGCCGCATCCAGCACGGTTTCACCCTCGTTGCAGCTGATGAAACGGGTGACGCCATCTTCGAAATTGAGTGCGATGTTGTAGCTCATGTCGGTTACTCCTGATCGGCGCGTCCGATCAATCACAGGTGATAGATATCAATCACCTGATTGATGTAATCGTTGTTCAGAATGACCTTCTTCTCGGTGATCACCGGTTGCTCGCCGGTGATATCCAGGGTGCAGAAGGCGGTACCGAAGAACATCTGGGTGGTGTGGTAGCGATGGCTGTTGGTCTGCCAGTTGAAGCGCAGCTTCACCTGGCCGTCAGTCTGCTCCAGAATTTCCAGATTGGTCCGCAAGTGCGTGACGCGAGGCTCCGGCATGGAAGTGGCACCCGAGCGCTCGGTCTTGATCCGATAGACACGATCTTCCAGGCCCTTGCGGCTGGGGTAATAGATCAGCGACAGCTCGGTCTGCGGGTTCTCGGTGAGGGTGTCCTCATCATCCCAGCAGGGCATCCAGTACACCGCTTCCTCGTGGTAGCAAGTCAGCCACTCATCCCACTGGCGATCATCCAGCAGGCGCGCTTCGCGGTTGATGAAGGCCTGGATCTGTTCGAAGGTCATGCTCATGCCGAAGTCTCCTGTGCGGTAAGGGCAACGAAACGGGCGCGCTCGGTCTCGACGGCACGCAACATTTCCTCGACCCAATGCTGATGATGCGTCACGTACAAGCCTTCATCCTCGGGCTTGGCGCCGCTGAGCGTGGGCTGGAGATCGATGCGCTGGGCACCTTCGTCCGCGCCTTCGATCCAGTGCGCCGCGCCGCGGCTCATGTCGTTCCACTTCAGGCCTTCGGCGTTGTAACCCTGCTGGCAGGCACGGAACTCTTCCAGATCATCCGGTGTACCCATACCGCTGACGTTGAAGAAGTCCTCGTACTGGCGGATACGCTTGGCACGCTCGTCCGCCGGCTCGTTCTTCGGTGCCCAGCAATAGATGGTGATCTCGGTCTTGTTCAGCGAAATTGGGCGCAGCACGCGAATCTGGGTGGAGAACTGGTCCATCAGGTACAGGTTCGGGTAGATGCACAGGTTCTTTGTGGTGTTGACGATGGCATCGGCACGCGCCTCGCCTACCTTCCCCTGCAGACGCTCCAGATGCTTGTACACCGGACGCACCTGGGGATTGGTCAGGCGGGTCCAGAGCATCATGTGACCGTTCTCGAAGGAATAGAAACCGCCTTCACTGGACCAGCTCTTGGCGTCCACCGCCTCGGTGCCGCCCTTCTCATAGTCACGCTGGCCCATGGTCGACAGGTAGTTCCAGTGCACGGTGCCAACGTGATAACCATCGGCGCCGTTCTCGGCAGTCAGCTTCCAGTTGCCTTCATAGGTGTAGGTCGAGGTGCCACGCAGCACTTCCAGGCCGTCTTCGGCCTGATCGACGATGTTGTCGATAACCTTGGTGGTCTCGCCCAGATACTCGGCCAGCGGCAGCACGTCCGAACTCAGACTACCGAACAGGAAGCCCCGGTAGTTCTCGAAGCGCGGCAGGCGCTTGAGGTCATGGGAGCCGTCGGTATTGAAGCTCTCCGGGTAGCCGCCCTTTTTCTGGTCGCGGGCCTTGAGCAGCTTGCCGTCATTCTTGAAGGTCCAGCCATGGAAGGGGCAGGTGAACGAGGCCTTGTTACCGCGCTTCTTGCGGCACAGGGTGGCGCCACGGTGCGAGCAAGTATTGAGCAGCGCCTGCAGCTCGCCTTCCTTGGTGCGGGTGATGACCACCGGCTGACGACCCAGGGTCAGGGTAAAATAGTCACCGGGATTTTCCACCTGGCTCTCGTGGCCGAGGAATACCCAGTTGCCTTCGAAGATGTATTTCATCTCCAGGTCGAACAGCTGCTGGTCGGTAAAGATGCTGCGATCGCAACGGTAATTGCCGTTGGCTGGATCGACTTCCACCGCGCCGCGAATTTTTTTCTCGAGTTGGTCGAGTTGACGAGTCATGTGCGTAACTCCTTCAATGCTTTTATTGGTCGCCAGCACCGGGTACAGGCCCCCGGACCAGCCCGCTACCGGGCTGGTCGATGTCCTGCTTGCTGGCGCTGGGGTGGTTCAGGCTACCGCGGCATCTTCCAGAGCGCGCTTGCGCTCATGGCGGGCTTGCAGCTCGGCCTTGTCGGTGGAGACCAGTTGGAAATTGAATTCCACTTCGGTGATCGGCCCGCTGACACCATGCTTTTCGCCGTCGTCGGAATGCTCGACTGCGCGTGCCTCGACCACCAGCTCGTCGCGGGTCGCGAAGGCGAAGTCGTCATAGGTGAACTCATCGCCGGCCAGGTTGATCTGGGTGGTCAGATGCTTGTGACCGGGCGCCGAGATGAAGAAATGGATATGCGCCGGACGCTGGCCATGGCGACCAAGCTGGTTCAGCAGCGCCTGGGTCGAGCCCTCGGGCGGGCAGCCATAGCCAGACGGAATGATCGAGCGGGCAACATAGCGGCCATGCTCGTCGGTGCTGATCCGGCGACGCAGGTTGTAATCGCTCTGCGACTTGTCGAAGTAGGAGTAGTTACCCTTGGAGTCGGCATGCCAGATGTCGACGATGGCATTGGCCAGGGGCTTGCCATCCTCATCGGTCACCTGACCTTTGATCAGCATGGGCTCAGCTGTCTCGTCTGTGCCATCGTCCATGCGGGCAAAGCCGTCCGCCAGCGGTGCACCGGCGACATACAGCGGGCCTTCGATGGTGCGCGGCGTACCGCCGGCCAGGCCAGCTGCTTCGTCCTCGGCATCCATACGGATATCCAGGTACTTGTCCATACCCAGGCCAGGCGCCAGCAGCGAAGCTTCGCCATTCTTGCCCAGCTCGCCGACGTAGTAGACGGCACTCCAGAACTCTTCCGGGGTGACATCGAAATCTTCAATCAGTTGGAATACGTCGCTCATGAAGCGATGCACGATCTTCTTCACTCGCTCATTACCGGCCTCGACGTGGAAGCCGGCAACCTTGTTCAGCAGTTCTTGTACTTCGGCAGTGTGGGTGGTTTTGATTGTCATGGTTATGTCCTCATATTTATTCTTATTGCCTGATCACAGCTTGGGCGTTGGCAATGTTGTTCAATGGCGCCTGCTTGCCTGACGGCGCCTGTTTCACAGCTTCCTGTCAGCGATCATCCTCGTGGATCGACGACGGGTGGCGGCACAGGGGCGCCACGCTGATGTCCATATAGGGGAACAACGGAAGGCCACTGATCAGATCCTGAAGTTCAGCGTTGTCCTGCACATCGAAAATACTGACGTTGGCGTAGCTACCGGCCACGCGCCACAAATGGCGCCACTTGCCCTGGCGCTGCAGATCCTGGGCGTAGGCCTTTTCCCGCGCCTTGATTTCATTGGCCACTTCCGCCGGCATGTCGTGGGGAATGTTGACCTTCATCTCGACCTTGAACAGCATGTTCTTCTCCTCGGTTATTTGCGGCGGTATTCGGCCAGCTTGTCTTCGTCGATCTCGACGCCCAGTCCCGGACCGCGGGGCAGATCCACGCCGTTGTCATGGAAATTCAACGGCTGAACCACAATGTCATCCTTCATCAACAGCGGGCCGAACATCTCGCTGCCCCAGTGCAGGGTGTCCAGCGTCGACCAGGCATGCAGCGAGGCTGCCGTACCGATGGTGCCTTCGAGCAGGGTGCCGCCGTACAGGCCGATACCGGCTGCCTTGGCTACCGCGGCCTGCTCCAGCACACGCAGCGGGCCACCGGCCTTGGCGATCTTCATCGCCACCGCACCGCTGAAACCTTCCGCTGCCAGCTTGTACATGTCAGTGGCGTCGGCCACAGCTTCGTCGGCCAGGATCGGGATGTGGAATTTGGCGGACAGGCGGGCCAGGGCAGCGAAATCCTTCATCGGCGTCGGCTGCTCGACCAGATCGATACCGGCTGCCTGCAGTTCGGCCATGCCTCTGGCGGCGGTAGCCTCGTCCCAGGCTTGGTTCACATCCACCCGGACACTGGCTTCATCGCCCACGGCAGCCTTGATCGCAGCCACATGGCGTACGTCATCCATTACCGGGCGCGAGCCGATCTTCAGTTTGAAGTCGCAGTGGCGCTTGGCGGCCATCAAGGTCCTGGCTTCATCGATATCTCGCGCGGTATCGCCGCTGGCCAGGGTCCAGAGCACCGGAATGTGCTGGTGAATGGCACCGCCCAGCAGCTCGGCGAGAGGCCGATTCAGACGCTTGCCGAGCAGATCAAGCAGGGCGGTCTCGATCGCCGACTTGGCCAGATTGTTGCCGCGGCTGGAGCGATCCAGCCTTACCCGCAGGGTATTGATATTATCCGCCGGCTGATTGATCAGCTGTGGCTTGAAATAGGTGTCGATGGTAAGTTTGACACTCTCGGGGCTTTCCGGGCCGTAGGCCAAACCGCCGATAGTGGTCGCCTCGCCCAGCCCTTCGAGGCCATCGGAGTCCCTGAGGCGCACGATTACCATGGTCTGTACGCCCATGGTGGTCATCGAGAGCTGGTGCGGCCGGATGGTCGGAATGTCGACCAGAACGGCTTCAAGGGACTGAATGGTGGCGGGCATGTGTACTCCGAATGCGAGACAAAAGGGCTGTGAGTCAAACAGTACGAAGTTTCAGCCGTGCCAACCAATATTGAATAAGTAAGCAGCGATACCTGGGAGGTATGGATGGAGCTCAGACACCTGCGTTACTTCGTCGCAGTCGCAGAACAGCGCAATTTCACTCGCGCAGCGGAAAAGCTGTTCATTGCCCAGCCGCCCCTGACCAGAGCCATCAAACAGCTGGAAGAAGAGATTGGCGTAGAGCTGTTCATCCGCAAGGCAAGGGGTTTAGAGCTGACGTCGGGGGGCGCCTACTTTCTCGCCCACGCCCAGCAGATTCTGGATAAGGTCGAAACCACCATCGCCGATACCCGACGAATTGCCTCCCACCGCAAAACCATATTCTCCATCGGCTTCGTCCCTTCGGTGTTCTATGGCCAGCTTCCCTTGATGGTGCGCCGGCTGCGGCAGAACAAGAATCTGGAGATCGTCCTGCACGAACTGAAGACCCGGGAACAAGTCGATGCCCTGAAGGCCGGAAAGATCGATATCGGTTTTGGCCGCATCAGCATCGAAGATGCGGAGGTGGACCAGGAGAAACTGTTCGACGAACCGCTAATCGCCGCTCTACCCGTTGCCCACCCGTTGACGGCCCGCCCACCAAGCATGAAGGAGCTGGCGGAGATGAACATGATCCTCTTCCCCTCCAGCGCCGGCCCGAACTTTGCCGATCTGGTGCATGGCCTGTTCCGCCGGCGCGGGCTCAAGGTCAATGTCATACAGGAGGTCAACGATCTGCAGACCGCGCTATCGCTGGTGGCCTCGGACATGGGGTTTACCCTGGTACCGGAGCAGGTGCGCCGCCTGCAACGTGAAGATGTGGAGTACATGCCACTGGCCGATGACCACATCACCGTCCCGGTCATCGCCTCACGTCGTCACGGAGAAAACCCCAACGCCATCATGCGGTTGACCAATACCATTCTGGCGGAACTGGTGGAAAACCGGCTCACGGGCCGCTATCCCTGAGGAGATGTCGCCGCGCTAACGAGAGTTCGACTTTCGGCGGACAATGGTCGGCGGCACTTGACGGAGCAAATCATCTGACCGCAAGATGTTCGCATTAAAAACTTTAGTTCGTAATGCGAACATCATATCCATCAACCAGACAGGATATTCACCATGACATTCTGCGCTCACCAAGGCCGCACCATCAGCTACCGCCTGCTCGGCCAGCCCGAGAGCCCTCTGCTGGTCCTGGCCCATCCGCTGGGCATGACCCAGGGCATCTGGGACGACATGCTCCCCGAACTGCTCAGCCGCTTTCGTGTTCTCACCTGGGATTTGCCCGGCCACGGTGCCAGCAGCGCCTGGCCGGATGACCGCGACGCCATCGAAGCCGAAGACCTGGCCCAGGAAGCACTGATGCTGGCGGGCCTGGCCGGTGCCGAGCAGTTCCACTTTGCCGGCACCTCCATTGGCGGCGTGATCGGCCAACAACTGCTGAGCCAGCACGCTGACAAGCTACTGTCCGCCACCCTGACCAATACCGGCCCGGTCATCGGCACGCCCGACGCCTGGCGCCAGCGCGCTGACATGATCATGGAAAAAGGCCTGCAAACCATGGCGCCGGATCTGGTCCCGCGCTGGTTCGGCCCGAAGATCTGCATTGAGCAGCCAGCGCTGGTCCCGGGCTGGTGCGTACAGCTGGGCCGCACCGACAACCGCAGCTACGCCCTGCTATGCCTGATGCTCGGCCGCTGCAACTACAGCGAAGCCTTCAGCAATGTGCAGGTACCGCTGCAGATCATTGCCGGCAGCGACGATATCGCCACCCCGCCCGCATCACTGCAGGCATTGGCCAAGTCATTAGGTGCGGCGGAGCCGGTGGTGTTGGAGGGGGTTGGGCATGTGCCGGCGGTGGAGTGTCCGGCCAAGATGGTGGAGCTGCTTAAACAGGTGATTTGAAAGTTTGAAGTTTGTTTCTCCCCTACCCCATAAATACAGGGCGCATAGCCCTGTATTTATGCAAATTTCTCCATTAATCCAGCAGCTCAAAATTGATACTCATCGGTTCGCTGCCAAAGTGCTTCAGGTAACGCACCCGCCCATTATTTTCGCCGTAACGGCACCACTCCCATCTGCATACCAAAGGCCCGTAACACACTGTTGACGGTCTCCAGCGTCGGATTGCCGCTATCCTGCTCCAACTGCCGCAGGGTGCGCAGGGAAATCTTGCACATGCGGGCGAAATCCGCCTGGGTGAGCCCTGTAATGCGAGTGCGTAGCTGACGGACGGTTTCGCCGAGGCTGATGCTGCCTTCGTCGAGCTGGCGCCAGATATCATCGAACACCTCTGCACGACTCTGCTCTTTCATATCAACCCCCATTTCTGCAAGGTTGCCGGCAAGCGCTTGAGTGGTATCAACGGAGCGTTCCAGGTTTCTTCGGGCAGATGTAGAGAGCTGAGCAGGTCGGGCAAGGCCAGCAACGCTGCGGCATCCTCTCGCAAACCCTCAAATAGCTCATCGCCATCAACCCATCGCCCTAACTGTTGGCAGGCTCTGCGCCAATCCACCTGATTAAGCTGCTCGATACCATCCGGCCACCGCGTTGTTCTCACCACACCAGCGGGGTCCATTACCATGGGTGCGATGTCATACATGGGGGCCAGGCTGATGCTGTCCGCCTCTCGTTGCACAGCAAGGTTGCGCCCATGATTGTCAGTATTGCCGAGTACCTGATTAATCAGATCGCGCCGCAGATACTCACGCAGCATGCCGGGTATACCCTGCTGCTGCCCCGCTGCCACCCAAACCTCGACCAGGCGCTCGGCCACAGCAACATGGTCCATTCGGCTACCCGGCCGAGTTACACCGCACAGTGAGTAGATGGATTCAACGGCAAGACGCTTGACGGTTTCACCCTCAACTTGCCGATCAAAACGGGGCATCCACAGGCTGGGACGGTTCGCTTCTTCGTAGGCCAGTCCATCGCTTGCGATGGTGTTGAACCTCAGTGCCCCCAGTGCTCGGTAATAGCAATATTCGCTGAACAGGATATTGCGATCCGTCGCGGCCGCCGGATGCCGTGGAAACTTGACGAACCAGTGGTGCCGGGCCTGTTCGTCAGGTAACGACGCATCCGGATACAGGGCACCGCTTACATCTTCTGCCAGTAGCAGTTTGGGCGCTTCACCGCCGGCACCCGAAGCTCCACCCACGGCAGCGCCATGGTCATAGGCATGATCAAGAAACAGGGTGTCGCGGCGAATGACTTCAGCCCGGGAGAACCCGATCAGCGGACTGGATGACAGGCGCTCAACACCTTCCAGGATGCGCAGATGCCCGATAGGTGCGGTCGTGCATTGCTGTAGCAGGAAGAAATCTTCTCCCGCACCGAGAGGTACGGACATGCGAGCGAGGATATGCCTCCGGGCTGCGCCAGCGGGGATGATGTCATGCAGAAATGCGGGAGCGATACCGCGGTGGATATCCCATGACAGGGGGTACCCTGCACTTACCGATGGTTGAAGGACAGAATCCAGCGCGTGCAGATGCTCAACGAGATAATGGCTGAAATATTCTGTTGAACAGACGCTGGCCAGTCCCTGCTCCGGCTGGTCGAAACGGATCACCATCGCATCCTGCCAGCGACCGTCGAGATGGGTTTGTAGTGTTACCCTGTTCGAGTCCATGACCTGCCTCCAGAGATCCTGATAGGCATTATAGTACCTAAAATCAGGTCTTGGACAAGCAGAAACGGCATTTTAATGCCTTTAATCATACGTATCAGCTAATTATAGGCATTAAAATGCCGACAGCGGAGCCCCTTGTGAGGGCCCCGCTATCGACTGGATTACGCCCGCTCGATCAGCATCGCAATCCCCTGCCCCACACCCACGCACATGGTGCAGATAGCATAACGCCCACCGGTGCGTTGCAGCTGGAATGCGGCCGTCATCAGCAACCGCGCGCCAGACATGCCCAGCGGATGGCCCAGGGCGATGGCGCCGCCGTTAGGGTTGACCCGCGGGTCGCCGTCGGCGATGCCCAGCTCGCGCATGACCGCCAAGCCTTGAGCGGCGAAGGCTTCGTTAAGTTCGATAACGTCGATGTCGTCGATCTTCAGGCCGTGCTTGTCCAGCAACTTACGGGTCGCCGGCACCGGACCAATGCCCATGATCCGCGGCTCGACGCCGGCGGTGGCCATGCCGAGGATCTTCGCCACCGGCTTGAGCCCATGGGATTGCACCGCAGCTTCGCTGGCCACCAGCATGGCGGCAGCGCCATCGTTGACGCCGGAGGCGTTGCCGGCAGTGACCGTGCCGTTATCCCGGAAGGGCGCGGGCAGTGCGGCCAGCTTGTCCAGCGTGGATGCGCGCGGATGCTCGTCGGTGTCGAAGCTCAGCGGCTCCTGCTTGCGGCGCGGAATGCTGACCGGCACGATTTCCTCGGCAAAGATGCCATCGGCCTGGGCGCGGGCGGTCTTTTCCTGGGAGCGCAGGGCGAACAGGTCCTGGTCGGCGCGGGAAACCCCGAACTGCTCAGCGACGTTTTCTGCGGTTTCCGGCATGGAGTCGATGCCGTGCTGCTTTTTCATCAGCGGATTGACGAAGCGCCAGCCGATGGTGGTGTCTTCAATCTTCTGGCCGCGGCCAAAGGCGCTGTCCGCCTTGCCCATGACATAGGGCGCGCGGGACATCGACTCGACGCCGCCGGCCAGCACCAGGTCCATTTCCCCGGCGCGGATGGCGCGGAACGCGGTGCCTACCGCGTCCATGCCCGAGCCGCACAGGCGGTTCAGTGTGGTGCCCGGTACGCTGGTCGGCAATCCGGCCAGCAACGCGGACATGCGGGCGACGTTGCGGTTGTCTTCACCGGCCTGGTTGGCACAGCCCATGATGACTTCATCAATGGCCTGCGGGTCCAGCTCGGGCGCCTGCTCCAGCACGGCACGGAAGATCTGTGCTGCCAGGTCGTCGGGGCGCACGCTGGCCAGGGTGCCGCCGAAGCGGCCGATGGCCGAACGGCGGGGGTGACAAATATAGACGTTGCTCATGACAGTCCTCGATTTATTGACCGGCGTGGTGCGCCGCGGTACGCGCCTTCAGGTCGCGCAGCACGGTCAGCTCCTGCTCGCTGGGCGGCGGGGTGCTTTCCAGGCTATCGGCGAAACGAATCTCCCAGCCGGTGGCCTCGATCACCTGCTCGCGGGTCACGCCCGGATGCAGGGAAGTGACGACCAGCTCCTTGTCCTGCGGATCGGGCCGAAGGATGCATAGATCGGTGATCACCACGGTCGGGCCACGGCCAATGTTTGGCACGTTATCCCGCGCCTTGCCATCGCGGCCAAAGCCGACAGTGGTGATGAAGTCTATGTCCTTCACGAAGGTACGCTTGGAATGCTTGACTGTGATGAACACCTCTTTGGCATTGGTGGCGATTTCCGGGGCGCCACCACCGCCAGGCAGGCGTACCTTGGGATCACGATAGTCGCCGATCAAGGTGGTGTTCAGGTTGGCATAACGGTCAACCTGCGCGGTGCCGAGAAAGCCGACGCTGACGTGCCCGCCCTGCAGCCAGTAGCGGAACATCTCGGGTACCGAGACGGTGGTCAGTGCCGATGAGCACAGCTCGCCATCACCAATGGACAACGGCAGCACGTCGGGTTTGGTCTGCAAGGTGCCGGACTCGTAGATCAGGGTGATATCCGGCGCATGGGTCAGCCGCGCCAGGTTCGCTGCCTCACTGGGCAGGCCGATACCGACGAAGCAGGTCATGTCGTTGTTCAGTGCGCGCGCCGCAGTGACGCTCATCATTTCCGAGGAGGTAAATTCGCTAGTCATCTCAAGCCGCTCCATTCTCGAATACGTTGTCTTTCAGCCAGACCTGGAACAGCTCGCGATCACGGCCGATGGCATCCCAATCTTTGTAGAAAGCGTTATCGCGATCGTAGTAGCCCAGCGCATAGGAAGGCGCAGCGCCCTTTTCCGCTACGGCGATGGCGCTGATAGCCCAGGACGGAATGACACAGGCGTTTACCGAAGCGCCCAGGTCGTCGACAACTTCCTCAACGGTGACGATGCTGCGCTTGGCTGCCAGCACCGCTTCTTTCTGCACGCCGACAATACCTTCCACCAGCACGTTGCCCTTGCGGTCAGCACGTTGGGCGTGAATGACCGTCACATCCGGCCGGATCGACGGGATCGCCGCCAGACGCTCACCGGTAAAGGGGCACTCGATGAACTTGATCTGATCGTTGACCTTGGGCAGATCACTGCCGATGTACCCGCGCAATACCGCCAGCGGGAGCCCGGCGGCGCCAGCCTCGTAAGCATTGGCCATGGCCGCGTGGCTATGCTCGACCAACTCGAGAGCGCACGGCCAGCTCTGTTGGACGGCATCGCGCAGGCGATGTAGCGAGCCTACACCCGGATTGCCGCCCCAGGAGAAGATCAGTTTGCTGGCACAGCCGGCACCGATCATCTGGTCGTACACCAGATCCGGAGTCATGCGGATCAGGGTCAGCTCGCGTCTTTGCTGACGGATGATTTCATGGCCCGCGGCGAAGGGAATCAGGTGGGTGAAGCCTTCCATCGCGACGGTATCCCCGTCGTGGATATGCTTTTTCACCGCGTCCTGGAGAGAGAGGAATTCAGCCATTACATATCTCCACTAAGATTAATTGGGCAAGTTCGTATGGCGAACTTTTGTTTTGTATGCGAACATCATGGCGCAACTACTTTCCTTCCGTCAATACCAGCTTTGGGCTTAATCGAAATACGCGCTGATGTTCGCCATGCGAACAATGCTAAGATCGCCTCTGTCATGCATCTCAGGGAGAACGGCTCTGGACAATAAACTTCAACCCGGTGATCGGGATTACGTCGCTGCGTTGGCGTCGGGATTACAGATACTCAGCGCCTTCGATGCCGAGCATCCACGCATGACCCTCACCGAGATGGCCACCCGCACCGATATGGACCGGGCCAAGGCCCGGCGCTTTCTGCTGACCCTGGAAGCCCTGGGTTACGTCAGGCGCAGCGCTCGAGATTTCGAGTTGACCCCCCGGGTTCTGGAGCTGGGGCATGCCTTCCAGGCGTCCAACCAGTACCGCGCCGTCATCCAGCACTACCTACAGGACATCACCGCCGAAATCGGCGAGTCGTCCTCGCTCAGCGTGCTGGATGGGGTCGATGTGGTGTATGTGGTGCGTTCGGCAGCACCGCACCGGTTGATGGCAATCAGCCTGTCGGTCGGTACACGACTACCCGCTGCCTATACGTCCATGGGCCGGGTATTGCTCGCGCAACTGCCGGAGGCGAAGCTTGATAGCCTGTTGCAGCAGGTGAAATTGCGCGCCCACACGCCCCATTCGCTGGTCGACATGGATGCGCTGCGCGCGGAGATAGCGCAGGTCAGGGAGCGAGGTTATTCCCTGGTCGACCAGGAATTGGACCTGGGGTTGCGCTCGGTGGCGACGCCGGTGTTCGCCAGCAATGGTGATCTGCTCGGCGCCATCAATATCAGCACCAATGCCGCACGGGTACCCCTTGAGGTGTTGCTGGATGATTATCTGCCGCGCCTGCGCCGCCTGGCCGATACCGTGCAGAAAACGGTGCGTTCTGCGACAGGCTAGTGTCGGTTTCACGCGCGGCCAAGCTGGGTGTACTGCTGGGCTCGGTGGCCGCTGCCGCATAGGGGATGATCTGGGGCATGCTCTATGCCCCGTCGCTTGGGCGATGCAGAGAGCAATGTTCAAACGGCCACCCGAACTACTTGATGACCTCCATCCTGACTTTCAGCAGGCCTGCGGAGGTATCACCGATACTGGCAAAGGCCGAGCGAGAAAGATCGATAACCCGACCACGGACAAATGGCCCTCGGTCGTTAATGCGCACCACCACGCTTCTACCATTTCGCACATTGGTCACCCTGACCTGTGAGCCGAACGGCAGTGTCCGGTGTGCTGCCGTGTTCTGGCGGGCTTTGTAGCGCTCGCCGCTGGCGGTCTTCCGGTTCTCGTAGCGGTCGGCATAGAACGACGCCTGACCTGATTCTGTATGCCCCACCCAGTTGCCGCCAGCACCCGACCCGGGCATGCTGCTGCACCCGGATATCACAGCCAGCACCACCAGCAGGACGAGTGCCTTGATAGTTGATTGCATTAAATACCTTTCAAACTCATTGCGTTGGAAACAACCTCATCAGGGACAGCTTGCGCTGTCGTGGTTAACTGACACCGGACGCTGCGTTAAGTTTTCTTCCGCAGCATCCGATTGCTGAAAGCTATACTCAGTAGCTCTTGTAAGGCAGGAATTTGCCCGACAGTACCACGTTGACCCGGTCCCCCTTCGGATCAGCCTGGCGCTGGATATCCATGGAGAAATCGATGGCGCTCATGATGCCATCACCGAATTCCTCATGGATAAGCTCCTTGATGGTAGTGCCGTAGACGCTGACGATCTCGTACCAGCGGTAGATAAGCGGATCAGAGGGCACCGCGCTGGGCAATGACCCTTTGTACGGCACGATCTGCAGCCAGGCTATGGCTTCGTCAGGCAACTCGAATAACTGGCCCAGCGCCTCGGCCTGCGCCTTGTCAAAGGTCATCTGCCCCAGACAGCCCGCGGTCACGAACTCCTTGGATAGCCCTACCACCTCCGCCGCCTCCCGCCATTGCAGGCCTTTGCGGACCTTGCTGGCGAGGATCAGACGGGTCACTTCTTCTCGGCTTGAAATCATGCTTTGCTCCTCGACTCGGGATCAGGTGTACATTGCTCTGGATTCACTGTGAAAAAAGCGATGGCTGTCACGGCTGGAATTCACTGAAGTCCGCCTTGCGGATCATGGAATTGATGCCTTTGGTCTTGTCGACTACCTGGGACACCTGGAAGTCAGTCGCTGCGCTGAGATAGGCATAGGCGACGGTCTCGTCCACGCCGTACTGCTCGACAAGGAACCGGATAGCTTCACGCGTGGACTTTTTCATTGCCTCGTCCAAATCCTCGTCCAGGCCCAGGGTGATCCAGAAATCATCTGTTTCACCCATCGGCTGGGAGAGCTGCTTGCCGGGAATATCACTGGCCCCACTCTTCAGCAGCGTCAAGCGAAAGGTGGCACGCGCCGAGCCTTCCAGCGCGGTCAAGGCGACCTCGCCGTCACCTTGCACGAAGTGGCTGTCACCGGTGTAGAACAGGGCACCCGGAACTGCGACGGGGTAATAGGCTGTCGCACCCGCACCGAAGTCGTTTACATCCACGTTACCGCCGTAGTGGGCCGGGGGCACGGAGTGGACGGGTTCATCGGTATCGGCGGCCACGCCCATGATCCCCATGAACGGTTGCAGCGGAAACTTGATCTTCCTGCCATCGCCGCCGTCCAGCACCCCGACGTATCCGTTCTCACTCCATTCAATGGGTGTGAATATCGACAGATTGCCGTACCGCTCCGGATGCTCGGCACTGGCATCAGCCTGAGCCGGGGTCTTCGGATACTCACCCGGCAGCGCGCCCTTGCCGTGCCGGTTTGAAATGACGCCATAGGGAACGCGCGGCTCGACCGCCAGGATCTCCACCTTGAGCACGTCGCCCGGCTCGGCGCCTTCGATGGCAACCGGGCCGGTCACCACATGCGGGCCATCCTTGCTGAAATCATGGGCACGGTCCGAGGCGGTCAAGGCGATGGCCTCGGCCAGAACATGCTCGTGCTTGACGCCATGCGACCCGAAATACGCAGCAGGGTCGCGCCCCTGATCTTCCAACAGACCTTCGTGGGACACCGTGTCAAAGGTGACCACGCTGCCGGATGGAACAGTCAGTACCGGCTTGGCGGTGCGGTTCGGGAGATACCCCCAGATCACGTTATCCAAGGAAGACGGTACGTAGAAATTCCCGGCATATTCTCCCTGCTCCAGTTGAGTAGCGGTGTCGGAAAGCTGCTCGAGAATGGCGAACGGCTCTGGAGAATCGGCGTTCACGGCGACAGCCAAAGGAAGCAGAGCGAAAGGAAGCAAGCGGGTGAAACGATTGCGAATAGACATGGACCGTCCTCATTGAATGGATCAACAGGGACGGAGCAATATCTGTGCCGCCTCGCCAAGGCGTGATTTAGAGGCTTGGCGGCTGAGAGCTTGCGTTGAAATGGAGCATGGTGAAAATCAGTGCATCAAGGTTGGGCTTGCATTCCGAGTATCCTCCTCAGTGGCCCATAAGCTTGTCGACAGCCTCCGGTTTGTCATGGACGCCAAAGCGGTCAATGATGGTCGCGCTTGCCTGGTTGAGCCCCAGCACCTCTACTTCCGTCCCCTCACGCCGGAATTTGAGAACGACCTTATCGAGTGACGAAACAGCAGTGATATCCCAGAAATGGGCGTTGTTCAGATCGATAGTGACCTTCTCCAACACCTCCTTGAAGTCGAAGGCGGAGACGAACTTATCCGAGGAACTGAAGAAAACCTGGCCCACAACTCGGTAGATTCGCTGCTTCCCCTCTTTGTCCTGCGTCGAGGTGATTTCCATATAGTGCCCCACCTTGTTGGCGAAGAACAAAGCGGCCAGCAGCACACCCGCCAGCACACCGAATGCAAGGTTATGGGTGACTACGACCACGGCGACCGTCACCAGCATGACGATATTGGTCGACAGCGGGTACTTCTTCAGGTCCGCGATGGAAGACCAGTTGAAGGTGCCGATAGAGACCATGATCATCACAGCGACCAGGGCAGCCATGGGAATCTGGCTGACCCAGCCGCTGAGAAACACCACCAGAATCAACAGCACAGCGCCAGCCACCAGGCAGGACAATCGTGTACGCCCGCCCGACTTCACGTTGATCACCGACTGACCAATCATGGCGCAACCGGCCATACCGCCAATGAGCCCGGAAGCGATATTGGCTACGCCCTGGCCCTTGCACTCACGGTTCTTGTCACTGGTGGTGTCGGTCAGGTCATCGACAATGGCTGCGGTCATCATGGACTCCAGCAAACCAACCACCGCCAGCGCAGCGGAATAGGGAAAAATGATGGCCAGCGTCTCGAAAGTCAGCGGGACATCCGGCCAGAGAAATACCGGCAGAGTATCCGGCAGCTCACCCATGTCACCCACCGTACGGATATCCAGCCCAAGGTAAAGAGACACAGCGGTAAGTGTCAGGATGCATACCAAGGGAGACGGAATCAGCTTGCCCACTCGGGGTAAATAAGGAAAAAGGTAGATGATTCCCAGACCGGCCGCGGTCATCGCATAGACATGCCAGGTAACGCCGGTCAGCTCAGGCAATTGCGCCATGAAAATGAGGATCGCCAGGGCGTTAACAAAGCCGGTAACGACCGAGCGCGAAACAAACCGCATCAACGAACCCAGTTTCAGGTAACCAGCCAGTATCTGCAGCACGCCACACAGCAAGGTTGCGGCAAGCAGATACTCAAGGCCGTGATTCTTTACCAGGGTCACCATCAACAAGGCCATAGCACCGGTCGCCGCCGAAATCATGCCGGGACGCCCACCCACAAAGGCAATTACCACGGCGATACAGAATGAGGCGTAAAGCCCGACCTTGGGGTCGACACCAGCGATGATGGAAAACGCGATCGCTTCAGGAATGAGTGCAAGGGCAACAACGAGACCCGCCAGAATGTCCCCGCGGATATTGGAGAACCAGTCTTGTTTCAGTGATAGGAGCATTGTATTTCTCAATTGCATGACTCGGCGACGCCGTACGGCTTGAACCGGACGCAATGGGTCGACACGACATTTTCAAAAAGATTAGAGATGCTGCGTAGGAGCGGAGCTCTCATGCACAGCGAGACAGAACCACTGGATTGTCCAGGGTCGCTTACAGCGGAGGGGGCTGGGCGCTATGGCGGCGTTAGCTGCCGTTCAATGTGAAGCTGGGTAGTCATCTTCAAACTGTCTTCCAAAACTTTAGAGGGGCTGACTATACATACGCCGCAGGAGATTATCGACCCTATCCCATGCGGCTCGGGTATCGCCAAACTGGCGCTTGCTTGATGGCGTGTCAGGTCCTCACCGCCACCCTCATGTCCAATCTGCCCAAAACAAAAAAGGCCCGCATTTCTGCGAGCCTTTTCAATGATGGTGCCGGCACCAAGAGTCGAACTCGGGACCTACTGATTACAAGTCAGTTGCTCTACCAGCTGAGCTATACCGGCATGGGCACGCATTATATAGGGATGGGCAATTCTGTAAAGCACTGAGGGGAAGCGAGGCATGAAATTCTTTTTCTCCGGCCTCAAAAAGCCCTTCTGTCACTTGTGAATTGTTTCTCTCGCTTCACTTGACATTGCGCTCCTAACTCCTTGTTTGCATGAACTTATTCACGCTGTACATTTTTTAACCTGATCTCTGGAGCCCGCGCCACAGAAGGTTCCCGACCACTTGCCAAGGGGTCATCAACATCTTTATGCACAGCAGTCGGGGATAAGTGTGAACAACCGATTCCTGTGGATAACTCTGTGCGCAACCCGTTCACAGCATGGGTGTGCTTTGTGGGCGGATTTTTTCTGCGGTCAGCAGCAGGTTGCGCGGAGTGAGCTGGTATTCACAGAAGTGGCCAAGGCGAACCTGGTAACCCGACTCCTGGAGATAGAGCGCACGTTCCAGTAGCAGCCAGATTTCCAGCGGGCGGCGGAACAGGCCGGGCAGTAGCTCAAGATTGCGCACCTGGGCCAGGCGCTGCCAGCCTCGGCGCTCCAACTGCTCCCAGCTCGCGGGATCTGGAAGCTGCAGCTGATGATGTGCCGCCAGGTCCCGGCAGAAATGGGCGATACCTTGGTTCAGGGCGCTTTCCGGACGCGAGGGGGTGGGCAGATAGTGATCGACACCGCGGGTTTCGCGCTGCCAGAGGTCGAAGGCCAGTCGCCAGGCCATGGACTGGTCGCGCAGGCGGCGCACCCGCTGGCCGGCGGTGATGCTTTCCTGAAGGGGCAGACCGAGATCGTCCCGTGTCAGGTGCAGCTGGGCGTGCCGAGCCACGGTCGACAGCGGTTGGTATTCCCTGCCCTCAATACGGTTGTAGCAGCAGGGCGAAATGGCTATTTGTGCACAGCCCCGGGCAGCGGCTTGCTGTAGCAGGGTCATGTGCAACTGCCCACAGGCATGCAATGCCACCACGCTGTGCTGCGGCTGCAGTCGTTGCCAGGCGGCAGGCGTCAGCACATCGGCATCCACATGACGACTGCTGATACCGACCTCTGCTCCCAGGAGTTCCCCTGCCCGGTTGAGCGCGGCATCACGCTCCAGGCAGAGCAGCGACTGACCACCCTGCCAGGCCAGCAGGCGCCCCAGGTGGCCCTTGCCGGCGCACCAGTCCAGCCACTCGCCGGTGGGCTGCTGCCACTGGCGGGTGGTGCAATCCGCGAACCGGGTGATCTGCTGCCATTTGCGTCCGGGAATATGTCGCGTCAGCCGCTCTGGAATCTCTGCCGGCCCTGCCCCGCTCCAGTCCGGCAAACGGGTCAGCTCGCGCGCCTGCCGGGCCAGATTGGCAAATGGCTCGGGCGCGTTCAGCAGCTGAGGGTGATTGTGCGCCGCCTCGGCTTGTTCCAGAGTGCGTGCACGGAGCCAGGCGGCCAGTTCCGGCAACTCGGCTTCCCAGGGCAAGACTGGAGTGGTGAAGGGTTTGGCGCGCCAGAGCGCCTGATGTTCATGCAACCAGGCGTCCAGCTCGGCGAAACGGGCAGCGTAATCGATGCCCGCTTCAGCGGTTGCGGCTGGCATCCACTTTCAGCCAGCGTTCGACCAGCTTGAACAGCTGGGTAAATAGCAGGGTGATGACCAGATAGATCAGGCCGGCGATTAGGAAGAACATCTCGTACTGGTAGGTGCGCGCGTTCAGGGTACGCACCACGCCCATGATATCCAGCAACGTGACGGTATACACCACGGCGCTGGCCTTGAGCATGAGGATGACCTCGTTGCCGTACGCCGGCAGGCCGATGCGGATCGCCCGCGGCAGGATGATGTGCTGCAGCGCCTGGCGCTTGGACATGCCTAGCGCCCGGGCCGCCTCCACCTCACCCGGCGGCACCGCCTGGATCGCGCCCCGCAGGATCTCGGCAATATAGGCCGCGGTATGCAGGGTCATGGTGATCAGCGCGCACCAATAAGGCTCACGCAGGTAGGGCCACAGAACACTGTCACGCACCACTTCAAATTGCGACAGGCCGTAATACACCAGAAACAGCTGCAGTAGCAGTGGCGTACCGCGGAAGAAGAAGATGTAGCTGTAAGGCACCGCACGGATGTACCAGTGCCGCGACGCTCGACCCAGGCCCAGCGGAATGGCGAAGAACAACCCGACCAACACAGCAATGCCGACCAGTTGCAGGGTAACCAGGGTGCCGTCCCACAGCATCGGCGCCCAACGGACGATCAATTCCCAGCGTTCGGCCCAGCTCACAGTTCGGTCCTCACGTAGCCACGGTTGGCGCGGTGTTCAAACCAGTGCAGCGCCCCCATGATGATCACGGTCAGGCCGAGGTAGATCAGTGCCGCCATGAAATAGAAAGTGAAAGGCTCCTTGGTCGAGTTGGCCGCCACCTGCGCCTTGCGCATGATCTCTTCAAGGGAAATCAGCGACACCAAAGCCGTATCCTTGAGCAGGATCAGATACAGGTTGCCGAGCCCCGGCAAAGCCACGCGCCACAGCTGCGGCAGGGTGATGCGCCAGAAGATCCGGAGCCGCGACATACCCAACGCCAGCCCGGCCTCACGCTGGCCCGGCGGAATCGACAGCAACGCGCCACGGAAGACCTCGGTGGCATAGGCACCAAAGCACAGCGCCAGGGCAATGGTGCCCGCGGCGAAGGGGCTGAGCGTCAGGTAGGGGTTGCCGAAATGACTGCCCAACCAGTTCATGATCGAGGTGGTGCCGTAATAGGCTATCAGCACCCAGAGGGTTTCCGGCACGCCCCGCACCACCGAGGTGTAAAAGCCGCCAACGCCGCGCAGTGCGATGCTGTTGGAGATCTTGGCGCTGGCACCCAGCAGGCCCAGCAGCAGCCCCAGGGCCACCGAGGCCAGGGACAAACGTATGGTCATCCAGGTCCCTTCAATCAGGGCTGGACCGAATCCGTGCAAATCGAGCATGAGGGTCAGAGTCAGTTGGTCAGCGCAACCGGGCCCCGCAGGGCCCGGTCAGTCATCAGTAAATGCTGAAGGGGAAGTATTTGGCGTTGATCTTCTCGTAGGTACCGTCTTCGACGATTTCCTTCAGCGCCTTGTTCAGACGCTCGCGCAGCGGGTCGCCCTTGCGCACGGCAATACCGATCTTGTCATCATCGAATACCGGGTCACCCTTGAACTCGAAATCGGAACCCGCGTCGCTCTGCAGCCACTCGTACTGGACGAAGACGTCAGCAAGTACGCCATCGATGCGGCCGGAGGCCATATCGAGGTAGGCGTTCTCCTGGGTATCGTACAGGCGGATGTTGACCAGATCACCGATGTCTTCTTCCAGCCACTGCCCGGCGATGGTCGCGCGCTGGGCGCCGATGGTCTTGCCCTTCAGGTAGTCCTTGTCCACCTTGAAGTCGCTGTTCTTCGGTGCGACGAACTGCAGCTTGTTGGTGTAGTACGGGTCAGTGAAGTCCACCGCGCGCTGGCGCTCCTCGGTGATCGACATCGACGCGACCAGGAAGTCGAAGCGACGGGTGTTCAGTGCCGGGATGATGCCGTCCCAGTCGGAGGTAACCACGCTGCATTCGGCGCCCATCTTCTCGCACAGGGCATGGGCGATATCCAGATCGAAACCCACGGCCTTGCCGGTGTTGTCGATTTCGTTGAAGGGAGGATAGGCTCCCTCGGTGCCGATGCGCAGCTTATCCGCTGCAACTGCCTGACCGCCGAGGAGAACGGCGGTCAGTGCCGCCAGGAGAACTGCCTTGTAGCTTTTCATCGATACTGCTCCTTCTTGTGGCTGGACATGAACTGTTTGCAGCGCTCGGAGTTGGGATTGTCGAATACCTGCTCCGGCGTGCCAATCTCTTCCACCTGTCCCTGGTGCAGAAATACTACCTGACTGGACACCTGACGGGCGAAGCCCATTTCGTGGGTAACCAACAGCATAGTACGTCCTTCGTCAGCCAGTGCCCGAATTACCATCAACACCTCCTGGACCATTTCCGGGTCCAGGGCCGAAGTGGGTTCGTCGAACAGGATGACCTGTGGCTGCATGGCCAGGGTGCGGGCGATGGCGGCGCGCTGTTGCTGGCCACCGGACAGCTGGGCCGGGAAGGCATCGCGCTTGTCGGCGATCCCGACCTTCTCCAGAAATACCTCGGCGGCGGCAACGGCATCGACCTTGGACTGGCCCAGCACCCGGCGCGGCGCCTCGATGATGTTGTCGAGGATGCTCAGGTGCGGCCAGAGGTTGAAATTCTGGAAGACAAAGCCGACCCGGGCCCGCAGGCGGTTGATCTGGGCGTTATCGGCCGCGACCAGGGCACCATCGCGACCGGACTTGAGTTTGATTTCCTCACCGGCGACCAGAATCTGGCCGGCATGGGGGTTTTCCAGCAGGTTGATGCAACGCAGCAGGGTGCTTTTGCCGGAGCCGGACGAGCCGAGGATGGAGATCACGTCGCCGTCGCGGGCGACCAGATCCACACCCTTGAGTACCTCCAGGTCACCATAGCGCTTGTGCAGGTTGCGCACTTCGAGAGCAGGGGGTGTCACGTATCGTTATCCATTTTGAAGCAATTCGGCAAAGCTAGCACAGCCGTTGGGTTCGACCAACAATCCGTTATGCCGACCCGACCAACACCATCGGCTCTGCCCGATTGCATGTCACCGACCAGATCTCGACAGACAACGAAGCTCGTCTGACCGACTGGCCGCTAACAGGGACGGTGTCCGGACCGGCCTGACTGGGCGGTCACCGCAACACGCCAATAAAAAAGCCCGCTGGTGTAAGCCAGCGGGCTTGAAATAGTGGTGCCCGGGGACGGAATCGAACCGCCGACACGGGGATTTTCAATCCCCTGCTCTACCGACTGAGCTACCCGGGCAACGGGGCGCTATTAAACGATTCGAGGCCTTGCATGTCAAGCACCGGCTGAAGATATTTTCACTTTTTTCAGCCGCTTAGGCGGAAGGCCGGATTTTCAGGCGCTGGGTGGAACGTAACCGTCGGCCTGGGCGTATTCCTCACCGGCCAGGAACTTGTCCATTTCCTGCTGCAGGAACTTGCGGTCCTCGGCATCCATCATGTTCAGACGGCGCTCGTTGATCAACATGGTCTGGTGGGCCTGCCACTCATCCCAGGCCTTCTTCGAGACATCCTTGAAGATGGCGTCCCCCTTCGGACCGGGGTATGGCGGCCGTTCGAGGCCGGGCAGTTCCTGCTTGTACTTGCGACACAACACCATGCGTGACATGGACTTCTCCTCTCAGCAATCGAGAATCTGTTCTGCCCGCTTGAGCAACTTGCTGACCGGTGCGGCCAGCCCCAGGCGGGAAGGTTGGCGCAGGTTATACCAGACCTGCCCGGCTTCGGCCACGCTCGGTGTCGGGCTGACCCGCACCAGCAGCGGCTGGATGTCCAGATGAAAGTGGCTGAAGGTATGCCGCAGCGGTGCCAGCGTTTCGGTCGCCTGCACCGGCCAGCCCAGCCGTTCGAGCAGCTCTTCCAGCGCCAGATGGTCATCCAGCTGCGGCGGGCACCAAAGCCCACCCCAGAGGCCGCTGTCAGGCCGCCGCTGCAGCCAGATGTCCCCTTCCGGGTTGACCATCAGCGGCATCACGCATTGGCGCACCGGCAACGCCTTGCGCGGCTTGGAATGTGGATAGGCGCTGGGCGTGCCCAGGATGCGCGCCGCGCACCCCGCCTGTACCGGGCACAGCAGGCACGACGGCTTGCTGCGCGTGCACAGGGTCGCACCCAGATCCATCATTGCCTGGGTGTAATGATCGAAGCGCTGCTGCGGCGTATAGCCCTCGGCGATCTGCCACAGCCGATCATGCACCGCCTTCTCACCGGGCCAGCCTTCGACCGCGTGATAACGCGCCAGCACCCGTTTGACGTTGCCATCCAGGATTGCCGCGCGCAGCCCCATGCTCAGGCTGGCGATGGCACCGGCAGTGGAGCGGCCGATACCCGGCAGCGCCTCCAGGCCTTCGATACTGGCCGGAAACACGCCAGCATATTCACTGACGACGATCTGCGCGGTCTTGTGCAGGTTGCGCGCCCGGCTGTAATAGCCAAGCCCGGTCCACAAATGCAGTACCTCGTCCGGATCGGCCGCCGCCAGCGCATGAACATCCGGCAGTGTGTCCATGAACCGCTGGTAATAGGGAATCACCGTAGCAACCTGGGTCTGCTGCAGCATGATTTCCGAAACCCAGACGCGGTAGGGATTCATATCCTGCTGCCAGGGCAAGTCCTTGCGGCCATGCTGGTCGTACCAGGCCAGCACGGCGCTGGCGAAGGAGTCAGTACTCACCGGCCGAACAGCCCCTTGAGCGCATCGCGCACCGCCGGGGCCTTGTCGCCGAACTCTTCCTCCAACTTCTCGCCAACCTTGTCCTGCACCTTGCGTTCGGCCTCGTTGCGCAGCAACTGACCGGCGATCCGGGTCACGCCTTCGGTATCCACTCCGCAGCTCTTGGCAGCGTTGTGCAGATAGCCGTCACAACGGATCGGCCATTCGATGCCGACATAGCGATCGTTCACCTGACAGGCCGGGTCGGGCATGTCGCTCTTGTCACCATCGAGCAGCAAGCCAAGCCGATAGTCCAGACGCTGCTCCGGCAGATTGATATCGCCATTGCCCTTGGCTGCAATGCCCGGCAGAGCAGCGATCAGGTCGCGATTGTTGATGTTGCCATTGACGATCTTGAAGCTGCCGCCCAGCTGAGTGAACGGCGTATCCGCGCCGCCATGCTCGGCGCTCAGCGGCTTGCGGTTGGCCAGAGCGATGGCCTGACACAACTTCTGCTCCAGATTGACGCCGAGCAACGCGCCGTCAGCCACATCAAACCGCACATCGCCGTTCAGTCCATTGATCCACTGGCGCATGCTGTTGCCGCGAGTCGTCAGGTTCATGTTCAGATCCAGGCCGCCGCGAAACTGCTCGGCCATCTCGTAGGCACGCTGCAGCGCCAGCGAGTCCATGTCATCCAGCTTGCCGTTGAGGCTCAGGGTCGCCGGCGAGCGGGTAGTGTTGATGGCTGCAGTGGCGGCGAACTGCCCGCCGAACACGCCACCCTCGAACTGCGTGAGGCGCACATTGCCGTCCACCGCCTCGACTGCGGCCTTGAATGGGCTGATGGTCTGGCCGGTCAGCTGCACCTGCTGCAGGTCCAGGCTGCCGATCACGTTCAACCCGGCCAGGGTCTCCAATGGCAGCACGGGGTCATTGCTCCAGGCTTCCGGTGGCTGTCGTGAGGTGCTGCCGCCCTGGCCGCCCGCTGCCGCTGCCGGCTTGTCTTCCGGCGGTGGCAGGTAATGATCGATGTTCAGGCTGTTGCCGCGCAGGTCGAAGCGCAGGGCCTGGCGCTCGAAATCGGCAAGGCCCAGATTGCCGTTCAGCTCGGTGCCATCAACGATCAGCTTGAGATTCTGCAGCATCAGGCTGTTGCTGCTTCCGGCCAGCTCGGCATTCAGTGCCACCTTGCTCAGGGCATTGTTCTGCGCCATGGCCGGCAGGCTCTGCCCCAGCGCATGGGCCAATGCACGGGCGTCGAATTCCGCCACGTTAATGACACCGGCCAGCTGCGGCTCACTGTCCAGCTGACTGACGGTCAACTGGCCGGTCGCCCGCAGATCCGCCAGGGACAGGCGCAACTGCTTCAGCTCAGCCACCTGCTGTTGCAGGTCGATCACGCTGTCCCCCTGCAGCTGCATATTCACCGCACGACCGCCGAAGGGGTCGCCGCTGGCATCCAGCTTCAGGTCGAAGCCGTCCAGTTGGTACCGCTCTTTGTCCAGATTGAAGCTGGCCACGGTGTTCAGATCGATGCGCATGCGCATGGCCGGTTGGCCGGTGACCAGCAGGCCGAGAAATGCCACATCGAAGGGCTCGTTCTCGATCAGCGCGCCAGTGGTCAGGTTCACGTCTTCCAGCGACACCTGCTGGGCAGTGCGGCGGTCGGTATAGCTGATATCGGCATTGGTGATGCGCACGCTTTCCACTGCCACATCCAACCGACCATGTTCTTCGGCTTCAGCCTCGGCTTCGGCACTCGCCCCGGTATTCCCTTGCGCGCCGGCATCGGCCTCGCTCTGCGGTCCGATGCTGGACCAGTTGGCCACGCCGTCTTCGTCGATTTCCAGGTTCAGGCTGATATTGTCCAAAATCACGTCGCTCATGCGCAGCTGCTTGCGCAACAGCGGCAGCACTTCGACACCCAGCCCCATGCTGCCGATACTGGCCAGGGTCTTTTCCGGATGCTCGACGGGCGCCAGCCCGACCTGCTTGAGCTCGATGCCCAGCCAGGGAAACAGCGACCAACCAATATCACCGCCCAGGGTCAGCTCGACATTGGCCTGCTCCCGGGCAGCCTGGCGGATCTGTTCCTTGTAGTCATTGGGATCGAACATGCGGGTCAGGAAGAACAGCACTCCGACGCCCAGAACGACAAGGGCCAGCACCACCAGACCGATGATCTTGGCTAGTTTTTTCATGATTACTCCCGTAATTCCGTGTGATCTGGAAACATTAAAGCTTGTCCAGCGATGTTGCCACCTCTTCGGCCAGCGCCAGGCTGGCGGTCAGCCCCGGCGACTCGATGCCGAACAGGCTGATGAAACCAGCAATGCCGTGGATGTCAGGCCCGTGAATCAGAAAGTCCGCCGCCGCTTCACCCGGCCCGCTGAGCTTGGCCCGCACGCCGGTATAGCCTGGCTGCAGGCGCTCGCTACGGCAGTCGGGCCAATAACGCCGTATCGCCCTGGCGAAAGTATCGGCCAACCCGGAGTCGATCTGGTAATCCAGCGCCGCCGTGTAACGAACATCCGGGCCGAAACGCAACTGGCCCTGCAGGTCCAGAGTGGCATGGATGCCCAACCCGGCGGTACCCGGCTCCGGCATGGGATAGATCAGATGTCGGAACGGCGAGCGCCCGGCATAGCTGTAATAACGCCCCTGGCAGGGATACAGCGGCGGTATCGAAGCAGCCGCATAGCCCTCCACTCTGCCGGCCAGCTGCTGGGCAAACAGCCCTCCGGCATTGATCAGATAGCGGCAACTGACGCTGAAACTCTCCCCTGCGCTGACGCCGTGCACGCGCAGTAGACTCGGTTCGCGGCGCACATGTTCCACCCGGGTGTTCAAGCACAGCTGCCCGCCGTAGTGGAGCAGCATCGCCTCGAAGGTCTGCATCAGGGCGTGACTATCGATGATACCGGTGGTCGGCGAGTGCAATCCGGCCACCGCCCGCAGCTCTGGCTCCAGCCGGCGAAGCTGTTGTTCATTCAGCGGCTGCAGCTCGACGCCATTGGCCGCGGCATTGGCCCGCAGTTTCTCCAGTGCCGGCAGCTCGTCGGGGCTGGTGGCGACCAGCAGTTTGCCGATCCGCTGGTACGGCACCTGATGCTCTTCGCACCAGCGGTACAGCAAGGCCTGGCCCTGCCGACACAGCAGCGCCTTGCGCGAGCCGGGCGGGTAATAGAGCCCGGCGTGAACCACCTCGCTGTTGCGGCTGGAGGCATGTTGGCCGAGCCAGTTTTCCTGCTCCAATACCAGCACCTCGCGCCCGGCCGCGGCCAGCCGCTGGGCAACGGCCAGGCCAACTACCCCCGCTCCCACCACAATGATCTCGGTATCCGCCAAACCCTGCCCCTCTCAGTCATCTCGCCCCATTCTGCCGAGCGATCAGATGCATGGGAAGATGAACCATCCCCCTTCTATAGCCCCCGAGCGCGGGCTGCACGTATAATGCCCGCCCTTGAATGACATATTGTGGAGAATTGCCATGACGCAGCGCAGGGCGAGTGTCGAGCGCAACACGTCAGAGACGCAGATCAAAGTGGAAATCAACCTGGACGGTACCGGCCAGGCCCACTTTGATATCGGCGTTCCCTTCCTCGAACACATGCTGGACCAGGTCGCCCGGCATGGCCTGATCGATATGCACATCGAATGTCGTGGTGACCTTCACATCGACGACCACCATACCGTGGAAGACGTCGGCATCACTCTCGGCCAGGCTTTTGCCAAGGCCGTCGGTGACAAGAAGGGCCTGCGCCGCTACGGCCACTCCTATGTGCCTATGGACGAAGCGCTGTCGCGCGTGGCGCTGGACTTTTCCGGCCGCCCCGGTCTGCAGATGCATGTGCCCTTCACCCGCGCGGTGGTGGGTCGGTTCGATGTGGATCTGTTCCAGGAATTTTTCCAGGGCTTCGTCAACCACGCGCTGGTCACCTTGCACATCGACAACTTGCGTGGCGTCAATACCCACCACCAGATCGAGACCGTGTTCAAGGCCTTCGGTCGCGCCCTGCGCATGGCCGTCGAAATCGATCCACGGATGGGCGACCGCATTCCCTCGACCAAGGGTTCGCTGTAGATGAGCTCGGTAGCCGTCATCGATTACGGCATGGGCAACCTGCATTCCGTCGCCAAGGCGCTGGAGCACGTCGGTGCCCGTCAGATCATCGTTACCAGCGATGCGCAGCAGATTCTCGACGCTGACCGCGTGGTGCTACCCGGCGTCGGCGCGATTCGTGACTGTATCAATGAGCTGCGCCAGCTGGGACTGGATCAGGTGGTGCGCCAGGTGGCCAGCGAGAAGCCGCTGCTGGGTATCTGCGTCGGCATGCAGATGCTGCTGCAGCGCAGCGAGGAGAATGGCGGCGTTGACGCACTGGGGCTATTCCCCGGCACGGTGAAGTACTTCGGCGACGACCTGCGTGAAGGCGATGTGCGCCTGAAAGTACCGCACATGGGCTGGAACCAGGTCAAGCAGAGCGCCGACCACCCGCTGTGGCACCGCATCGAACAGGATGCGCGCTTCTACTTCGTGCACAGTTATTACGCCAGCCCCGAGCGCACCAGCCAATTGGCCGGGCGCTGCCACTACGGCGTGGATTTTGCCGCCGCACTGGCCCAGGACAATGTATTCGCCACCCAGTTTCACCCGGAAAAGAGCCATACCAATGGCCTGCAGCTGCTGCAGAATTTTCTGGCCTGGGACGGGCGGTGGTAAACCGGAGCTGCAAGCCCTCAACAATCGGCTGCAAGCACACCCGTTAAAGGAACAAGACAATGCTGATTATCCCCGCTATCGATCTCAAGGACGGCGCTTGCGTGCGCCTGCGCCAAGGGCTGATGGACGATGCCACGGTATTTTCCGATGACCCCGTGGCCATGGCGGCCAAGTGGGTCGAGGCCGGCTGCCGGCGGTTGCATCTGGTGGACCTGAATGGCGCCTTCGAGGGCAAGCCGGTCAATGGCGAGGTGGTCACCGCCATTGCCAAACGTTATCCCGACCTGCCGATCCAGATCGGCGGCGGCATCCGTTCGCTGGAAACCATCGAGCATTATGTTCGCGCCGGGGTCAGCTACGTGATCATCGGTACCAAGGCGGTGAAGCAGCCGGAGTTCGTCGGTGAAGCCTGTCGCGCCTTTCCCGGCAAGGTCATTGTCGGCCTGGACGCCAAGGACGGCTTCGTCGCCACCGACGGCTGGGCTGAAGTCAGCAATGTCCAGGTAATCGACCTGGCCAAGCGCTTTGAAGCAGATGGTGTCTCCGCGATCGTCTATACCGACATCGCCAAGGACGGCATGATGCAGGGCTGCAACGTCGAAGCTACCGCCGCGCTGGCCAATGCCACCTCGATCCCGGTCATCGCCTCGGGCGGCATTCATAACCTGGGCGATATCCAGAGCCTGCTGAACGCCAACGCCCCTGGCATCATTGGCGCCATCACCGGCCGTGCCATCTATGAAGGCACCCTGGATGTAGCTGAAGCCCAGGCGCTGTGCGACCAGGCCGTTCCACGGTAGGAGCGGCGCCTCGCCGCGAAGATTGCACTCGCTGTTACCCTTGATCTGGAGCCGCCCATGAGCCTCGCCAAACGCATCATCCCCTGCCTCGACGTGGAGAATGGCCGCGTCGTCAAAGGCGTGAAGTTCGAGAATATCCGCGACGCCGGCGACCCGGTGGAAATCGCCCGCCGCTATAACGAACAGGGTGCCGACGAAATCACTTTCCTCGACATCACTGCCACCCATGAAGGCCGCGACACCACCCTGCACACCGTCGAACGCATGGCCAGCGAGGTATTCATTCCGCTGACCGTGGGCGGTGGTGTGCGCACCGTGCAGGATATCCGCAACCTGCTCAATGCAGGCGCCGACAAGGTGTCGATCAACTCCGCCGCAGTGTTCACGCCGGAGTTCGTCGGCGAGGCTGCCGACCGCTTCGGCTCCCAGTGCATCGTCGTCGCCATCGATGCCAAGCGGGTGTCCGCACCCGGCGAGCCGGCACGCTGGGAAATCTTCACCCACGGCGGCCGCAAGCCCACCGGGCTGGATGCGGTCGAGTGGGCGAAGAAGATGGAGGCGCTGGGCGCCGGTGAGATTCTGCTGACCAGTATGGATCAGGACGGCGTGAAGAGCGGCTACGATCTGGGCGTGACCCGCGCCATCAGTGACGCGGTCAATGTGCCGGTAATCGCCTCCGGTGGCGTCGGCAATCTGCAGCACCTGGCCGACGGCGTCCTGCTCGGCGGCGCCGATGCGGTACTGGCCGCCAGCATCTTCCATTTCGGCGAGTTCACCGTCGGCGAAGCCAAGGCCTACATGGCCGAACGCGGCATCGAGATGCGGCTGTAACCCCAGCCGCTCCCACAATTCGAGATCAATTCCGGTACTTGCGCGCCAGCAACGCCTCCAGACTGACCACCTTTACTCCCTCCTCACGCTGCAGCTCAGGCAACCGCTGCTCCAGATATTCCAGCGTCTGCGGATAAGGGTGCCCGATGATCAGCGCACTACCCTGTTTGCGTGCCAGCGTCAGGGCGTGCTGGAAAGCGGCGTCGATGGCCTCAAAGGTGCGCTCATTGTCGAGAAACACGTCCCGCGACAGGTGCCGCACGCCCGCCGCCTCGGCAGCGAAGGCAGCCTGGGTTGCCGCCGAGGTGCGGCTGTCGATAAAGAACAGCCCGCGCGCAGCCAGCACCTGCATCACCCAGTCCATCGCCTGACGGTCGCTGGTCAGGCGGCTGCCCATATGGTTGTTGAGTCCCTGAATGGGCACAAAGTTGTTGAGGTTGGCCTGCAGGGTTTGCTCCAGCTTGGCTCTGTCCATATCGGCATACAATCCGCCTGGCCCAATCGCCAGCGCCGCGCCGTTTTCCATGGGCTGATGGAGTATCACCGTCTTGCCGGCAACGGCGGCTTCACTGGCCAGCAGTTGGGCCGACTGTGTGTGGGGCAGGATAGCCAGTGCCACCGGGGCCGGCAGGGCGATGATGCGCCGGCCCCGGCTCAGACTGTGCCCCAGATCGTCGATGATGATCCCGATGGCAGGCATGGATTCCGGCTCGAGGACCGCCACCGGCAGCTCCGAAACCGGCTCCGGTTCCGCCGATAGCGGTGCTTGCTCAGGATCAGCATTGTGGGAGCCGGGGCTTGCTGCAGCGCTTCGCTCGGCATGCTCCAACGCAAACCAGCGCGCCCGCAACTCGTCGTAATAGGCGTCGTCCTGCTGGATGACCGCCGTAGCCGGCCCTGCCACCTCCACCGCCGGCGGTTCAGCAGAGGCGGGAACTTCTGGCTCGTCCGAGTCGCCGCAGGCGGCCAACATCAGCGTCAGCCATGCGGCCATCAATAGACGCGCGGCGGGCCACCGGCCAGGCAAACACCTCATCGACGGCGGGTAATATTCAGCCCCTTGAGCAGGTTCAAGGCCTGATTCAACTGGTAGTCGGCATCACGCTCGGCCGTGGCATCCGTAGGGGGTGTACGCAGGGTCGGGGTTTCTTCGCCATTGATATTATTCAGATGGCCGAGCAGATCCGCCTCGCGGTAGCTGGCTTCTTCATCGTTGCGGGTCAGCTGCGCCCGCTCCACGCGAATATCCGGCACGATGCCCTGGGCCTGAATCGATCGGCCATTGGGCGTGAAATAGAGCGCTGTGGTCAGCTTCAGCGCACGGTCATTGTTCAGCGGCAATACCGTCTGCACCGAACCCTTGCCGAAACTGTCGGTCCCCATGATCACCGCCCGCCCACGATCCTGCAGCGCGCCGGCGACGATCTCCGAGGCCGAGGCCGAGCCGCCGTTGATCAACACCACCATGGGGATATCCTTGCCGGGGTTGGCCGAGGAGGCATTGAAGCGCATCTCGGTATTGGGCAACCGACCCTCGGTGTAGACGATCAGCCCCCCGGTGAGGAAGGCATCAGCCACTTCCACGGCGGACTGCAGCACACCACCGGGATTGTTGCGCAGATCCATCACGATACCCTTGAGCTCGCCCTTGTCGGTCAGGGTCTTGAGACTGCGCCGGACCTCGTCGCCCGTATTGTTCTGGAACTGAGTGATACGCAGGTAGGCATAGCCCGGCTCGAGCGTTTCGGTGCGCAAGCTCTTGACCTTGATCACCGCGCGTTCCAGCTGCACATCGAACGGCCGGCCGGCGCCACGTACCAGGGTCAGGGTAATCTTTGAGCCCGCCGGCCCGCGCATTCTGTCGACCGCGTCCACCAGGCTCATGCCCTTGACCGGATGATCATCGATCTTGACAATCAGGTCCCCTGGCTCGATGCCAGCGCGGGAGGCCGGGGTGTCATCAATCGGGGAGATGACCTTGATGAAACCATCTTCCTGTCCCACCTCGATACCCAGCCCGCCGAACTGGCCACTGGTGGTGTCCTGCAGCCCCTGGAAGGCTTCGGGTTCGAGATAGGCCGAGTGCGGGTCCAGCCCTTCGAGCATCCCGCGGATGGCATTCTCCAATAAGGTGGCATCGTCCACCGGCTCGACATAGGAGGTACGAATTCGCTCCAGCACCTCGGTAAAGGTGCGCAGTTCATTGAGCGGAAGCGGGGCCGCAGCTTCCCTGTCCTGAGCCTGTACGGGCATGAAGCCGAGCATGAAGCTCACGCAAGCGATGGACATTTTCTGCACAGCGGTCATCGAATTCTCCAAGTCAAGACGTTGGATCCGTAAAAGATTCCAGCCAGGCCGGAATTTAACTGATGACTTCCGGCCGCACGAAGTCACTCAGCGAACCCCACCACCCCGCAAAGCGCAGCGAGACACTGCAGCATGACCGAGCCCAGGGGATTTTTCAAAGCGTTCTCAACTGGAAAGCATACACCAGGCAGCCGGATCCAGAGCCTGCCCGCGATGACGGATGGAGAAATACAGCGCTGCCTCGCCCAGCCCACCGCTGTTGCCGACGGTGGCAATGGCCTCGCCCGGCTGCACCCAACTGCCGACATCCCGCAGCAGACTCTGGTTGTGACCGTACAGGCTCAGGTAACCGTTGCCGTGGTCAAGAATGAGCAGCAGGCCGGAGCCGCGCAGCCAATCGGCAAAGACCACGCGCCCGCCATGCACAGCGTGCACCTGCGCGCCTTCCCGCGCGCCGATCAACAAACCATCCCACTTGAGCCGGGAATCGGCGCCCCGCTGGCTGCCGAAGCGTGCCCGGATAGGCCCGCTCACTGGCATCGGCAACTTGCCCTTGGCCTGGGCGAAGGGCAGGCTACCGGCCGGCGCCGGGATGCTGGTGATGGCTTCATCGAGCTTCTTGATCAGGGCCGCCAGTTCGGCCCGCTCGCTTTCGCGCCGGGTAATCTGCTGTTGCCGCGACTGGCTGCGCTCACGCAGCCCGGCAAGCACCTGGCTACGCTTTTCACGCTCGGCTTCCAGTTCACCCTGGCGCGCTGCCAGGGCCTGACGGTCCTGCTGCAGCGCGGTCTGCTGGCTGGCGATTTGCGCACTGGCTTCGCGGATCTGCTCAATGGTGTCACTGTAGCGCTCGATCTCTTCGACCCGCGCGCGGCTGACATAGCCGTAATAACGCAGCATGCGGGCAACCCGCGAGGGGTCGTCCTGATTGAGCACCATCTTCAGATAATCCTGCTGCCCGGCCATGTAGGCGGCCCGGACCTGCCGGGCGATCTGGTCCTGCTGGGCCTCGAGCGCCACCTGCAACGCCTCGGCCTGCTGCTGCAGATCCTGCAACCGGCTTTCGCCTTCGCGAATCTGCTGTTCCAGCTCGCCGCTCTCGCGGCGCAATCGGCCGATCTCGCTCTCGCTGTTCTGCAGCTCCTTTTCCAGACCGGAGGCTTCCTGCCTGATCGAGCCGAGCAGCTTCTTCAGCCGGACGATTTCCTGCTCGGCCTGCTTCAACTCCGCCCGGGCCTTTTCCGCATCAGCCGGCTGCGCCGCGGCAGGCAATGCCGGCAGCAGCATCAGGCACAGCAATAATCCCGCCCATGACCGCATGCCCATGGCGGCGTTCAGTTGTGCAGACTGACGATGGAGCGGCCGGTCATTTCCACCGGCTGTTGCAGCCCCAACAGAGTCAGTACCGTGGGCGCCACATCGGAGAGAATGCCGCCATCGCGCATGCTCACCCGGCGCGGGCCAACATACACGAAGGGAACCGGTTCGCAGGTATGCGCGGTGTGAGCCTGGCCGGTGCTGGCATCAGCCATCTGTTCGACGTTGCCGTGGTCAGCGGTGATCAGGGCTTCGCCACCGACCTTGGCCAGTGCTGCCTCGATGCGGCCAATGCAATGATCCAGGCACTCGACCGCCTTGACCGCTGCCTCGAATACACCGGTATGGCCGACCATGTCGCCGTTGGCGTAGTTGACGATGATGGCGTCATAACGCTGCTGTTCGATCGCTTCGACGATGCGGTCGGTCACTTCCGGTGCGCTCATCTCCGGTTGCAAGTCATAGGTAGCGACCTTGGGCGATGGAATCAGGATGCGCTCTTCGCCCTCGAACGGCTCTTCGCGGCCGCCGGAAAAGAAGAAGGTAACGTGGGCGTACTTCTCGGTCTCGGCAATGCGCAGCTGGGTCTTGCCCTGGCTGGCCAGGTACTCACCCAGCACGTTGGTCAGTGCGGATGGCGGGAAGGCGCAGGGCGCCGGAATGTCAGCAGCATATTGGGTGAGCATGACGTAGCCCGCCATGTTCAGCGCGCGCTGGCGAGCGAAGCCATCAAAGTCCGGCTGGACGAAGGCCCGGGTCAATTCACGGGCGCGGTCGGCGCGGAAGTTCATGAAGATCACCGCATCGCCATCCTCCACTCGCACCGGCTCGCCGATGACCGTCGCCTTGACGAACTCGTCGCTCTCGCCGCGCTCATAGGCAGCTTCCAGGCCGGCGGCGGCGGTGGCAGCGCGGAATTCACCCTGACCTTCGGTAATCAGATTGTAGGCAGCCTGGACCCGCTCCCAGCGATTGTCCCGGTCCATGGCGAAATAGCGGCCGATCAGGCTTGCGGTACGGCCCTTGCCCAGACGCTGGTAGGCCTGTTCGAGCAGGACCAGCGACGGCGCAGCGCTTTTCGGGGGCGTATCGCGCCCATCGAGAAAGGCATGCACCTGAATCTGCTCGGCACCGCGACGGGCAGCCAGCTCGACCATGGCGACCAGCTGCTCCTCATGGCTATGCACCCCGCCCGGCGACAGCAGCCCCATGACATGCACGGCGCGACCGGCCTGTACCGCTTTGTCCACCGCCTGACAGATGGTTGGATTGTCGAAGAATTCTCCGTCGGCGATAGCCTTGGTGACCCGGGTGAAATCCTGGTACACCACGCGGCCGGCGCCCAGATTCATGTGACCGACCTCGGAGTTGCCCATCTGCCCGTCCGGCAGGCCGACATCCATGCCCGAACCGGAAACCAGAGTGTGCGGAGCGTTCGCCCATAGACGATCCCAGACAGGGGTGTTGGCGGCCATGATGGCATTGGACTCAGGTGATTCACTGTGTCCAAAACCATCCAGAATCATCAATACCACGGGTTTGGGAGTTGCTGTCATCCGATTAGACTCGCTGTATGAAAGAGGCATGAGAGTGCACTGCCGAGCCCCGGCAGGCGCGCTGGCGCCAGTTTACTTGGCCGACCGCGGTGTGTCATGCACACCGGGAGGTTCTGCCGCCCGACCGGGCTGTGTATACTGGCGGCCTTCAACGGTTCCGGAATCATACATCCATGCAGTTTCTACAGCACCTTATCGAATTCATAGGCAACCATTATTGGCTGACTAGCGCCTTTCTGGTTGTACTTGCGCTGTTGATCATCACCGAAGGCCGCAAGGCGGGCAAAGCCATTACCACCCAGCAGGCCACGGCGCTGATCAACCGGGAGAATGCATTGGTCGTCGATGTGCGGTCGAAGAAAGACTTCGCTGCCGGTCATATCGTCGATTCCATCAACATTCCACAGGATAGCTTCGCCAAACGCATGGTCGAACTGGAGAAGCACAAGGACAAACCGATCATCCTGGCATGCGCCAACGGCCAGCATGCCGGCGCCCTTTCCAAGCAGCTCAAGGCCGCTGGCTACACCCATGTACACCGCCTGGCACAGGGCGTGGGTGGCTGGCGTTCGGACAACCTGCCTCTGGTAAAGAGTTGACGATATGACTGATATCACCATCTACAGCAGTAATTACTGCCCTTTCTGCATCCGCGCCAAACAGTTGCTGGACAGCAAGGGAGTCAGTTACAACGAGATCCGGGTGGATGGCAAACCCGCAGTGCGTGCCGAGATGGCGCGCCTGGCCGGCCGCACCTCGGTGCCGCAAATCTGGATCAACGACGCGCATGTCGGTGGGTGTGATGAGCTGGTAGCGCTGGAACGCTCAGGCAAACTGGATACAATGCTGGCGGGCTGACTGCCTACCCAAGACCACTGGAATAAAACAAGGACCGAACATGGCTGACGAACAACAGAACAACGCAACCGCCAATGGCGCACAGAGCAACCAGCCTCAGGTGCAGTTCAATCTGCAGCGCATCTACGTCAAGGACCTCTCCTTCGAGTCGCCCAAGGCGCCGGCGGTGTTCCAGAGCCAGTGGAACCCCCAGGTCAACCTCGACCTGAATACCCGCCACACTGAGCTGCAGGATGGCATCCACGAAGTGGTATTGAGCCTGTCGGTCACCGTTACCAACGGCGAACAGGACGTTACCTTCATCGCCGAAGTACAGCAGGCCGGCATCTTTGCCATCAACGGTCTGGATGAGGCTGGCATGCGCCATACTCTCGGCGCCTTCTGCCCGAACATCCTGTTCCCCTATGCCCGCGAAGCGATCGACAACCTGGTACTGCGTGGCAGCTTCCCTCCCCTGATGCTGGCCCCGGTCAATTTCGATGCACTGTTCGCCCAATCCGAACAGCGTCGGGTCGCCGAGGCAGCCGAAGCCGAGGCCTGATTGTCCACTCGCCGGCCCGCTCGCGGCCGGCGACACCCCTTGTCAGCCACCCTGCCATCATCTAAGGTATCTGCCGCTTTCTCCCATCTATGGATGTGCGCATGACCTTGCCCGCTTCACGCCCGCTCTACCTGCTAGCCTTCATTGCCTGCGTGCTGCTGTTGGCGGCGGCGTACTACATGGAATACGTCATGGGGCTGCTGCCCTGCCCGCTGTGCATCGTGCAGCGGTTTGCAATCCTGCTGATCGGCCTGCTTTGCCTGGCCGCAGTACTGCACAATCCGCAGCCCAGAGCCAACCGCAAACGCAGCCTGGCGACCCGCTTCTATGCCGCAGGCGTGCTGCTGTTCGCGATATTCGGTGGTGCCACCGCCAGCCGGCAGATCTGGCTGCAGCATCAGCCTGCCGACCAACTACCGTCCTGCCTGCCCAGCCTCGATTACATGATCGATGTGCTGCCGGTGGTAGAGATGCTCACCCTGTTATTCAGCGGCACCGCCGATTGCGCCAAGGTAACCTGGACCTTTCTCGGCCTGAGCATTGCCGAGTGCACATTGCTGGTGTTTATCACCATGGGCCTGTTCGGTCTGGTACAACTGTTGCGCCGCCAGGACTGACGGCCTACCCGCTACCTCGTAAGTCTTGATACCGCGGCACGGACTGGCCTATTCTGTTGCTCCACGGGAACAGCAATCCCAATCCCGGCTCACAAGGCAAGACGAGGTGGATCATGCTGGAAAGGTGCACAACAGCCCAGGAACGCTGGGGTGGCGTCGACAAGCTCATCGACCGCTGGCTGGCTGAGCGCAGTAAGCTTGTAGAGCACTACATTGCTCTGCGCGACCGCCAGGATCCCGATATCAGCACGCAGCAATTGCTCAATAACTTTTGCAGCTGTCTGGTCGACTATGTATCAGCCGGCCATTTCGCCGTTTATGAACAACTCGTGCGCGGCGCCGAGGAGGCTGGTGACGAGCGCGCTCTGGGCCTGATCCGTCAGGTCATTCCGCGCATCGAGACCATCACCCAGTTCGCTGTCATATTCAACGACTATTATGGCGCCAACACCAAGCGCACGCTCAAGGTGGACGTCATGCACTCACGTCTGATGAAATTGGGCGGCCTGCTGCTGGAGCGTTTCGAATTGGAGGATTGCCTGATCGAAGTGCTGCACACCGCCTATCGCAACACCCACGTCACCGAGACAATGGAGTAATACGTGACCGGTAGAACCGAAGACCAGAAGTCCGCCCGCGTACCAACCCCGCTGCATCTGCTGCAGGTATTGGCACGCACGCTGAACGAGCACCTGGCCGAAGCCTGCACCCAGGCCGAGGCCGATGCCCACAAGGCGCTGGAAAAGCTCGACCGCGAACAAGTGAAGCTGCAAGAGAAGCTCACCGAAGCCCAGCAGAAACTGGCAGCCCGCCAACAGGACGGCGACAAGCCGGTGGAAAAGGTCACCGCCAAGATCGAGGAATTGACCACGGCCATGGCGACCCTGAGCCAATCCCGCGACGAAGCCCAGGACTACATCCGCCAGTTGCAACAGGACGTGCGCCAGACCCTGCGCCTGGCCAAGGGGCTGGATCGGATCGACCTGCAGGTCACCCAGGCCATCGAAAAGCGCGACAATCCCTCCCCCGCGCCCCGCTCCGGCAACCGCCAGACGCCGCGCCGCACCCGCCGCAAGCCCGCTGCAGCGCCAGCTGCGGACCCTGCCGAGTAACGATGCAGTGTCACCGCCGGTTAACCACCGGCGGCGGCATTCTTCTCCATCGATATCACCAACGCCGCCAGGGCATCCAGTCGTGCCTGCTGTTCCGTCCCCGCACACAGCAGCAAGTGAGCCTGGATAGCCGGTTCCGGCGGCACCTCATCCGGCACCAGCGGCTCGCAGCACTGCTGCAGTCGAGCCAGTTGCTGCCACTCCGCTGCCAGCTCGCAATCCTTCACCTGGGAGCGCAACGTGGCGGCACCGGCATCACCGGTCAAGGCACGTCGCACCTGGCGCAGCGGCTCGATTACCCGGTCGCGCCACGGCGTCTGCCGCTCACGCAGCGATTGCCACAATGGCGCGTCCGCACGGACCCCGCGTGCGCCCAGCCAGCAGGCTACCAATAGCAGCAATACATCTTGTCCATCCTCATCCTGCAGCTCCAGCAACAGGGGCTCGACGCCAGGCTGGACGTACAGTCGACCCGCGTATTCGGTCAGCGACAATCGGCCCATCGAAGTCCTCTCCTGTGCGCGGCACACTGATATACTCCGCGCCATGATAAAGATCGAATCCCTGACTCTGCAACGCGGCCCGCTGCGGCTGCTGGAAAACGCCAACCTGACCCTGCACCCCGGCCAGAAAGCCGGCCTGCTCGGCACCAACGGAGCCGGCAAGTCCAGCCTGTTCGCTCTGCTGCGTGGCGAACTGACGCCCGACGCCGGCGACTGTTCGCTGCCGGCGGACTGGCGTATCTCCCATATGCGTCAGGAGATCGAAAACCTCGACCGCCTGGCGGTTGATTATGTGCTTGATGGCGACCAGCGCCTGCGGGCGATCCAGCGCCAACTGGCTGAAGCCGAGCAGCAACAGCAGCCCACCCGCCTCGGTACCCTGTACGCCGAACTGGAAGCCCACGATGGCTTCAGCGCCGATAGCCGCGCACGCACGCTGCTCGCCGGGCTGGGCTTCAGCTCGGCACAGTGCGAGGCGCGTGTCGGGGACTTCTCCGGTGGCTGGCGGATGCGCTTGAACCTGGCCCAGGCGCTGATGTGTCCCTCCGACCTGCTGCTGCTTGATGAGCCGACCAACCACCTGGATCTGGATGCCATTCTCTGGCTGGAAGATTGGCTGAAAAGCTATCAGGGCACCCTGCTGCTGATCTCCCATGACCGGGATTTCCTGGATGCAGTGGTCGAGCATATCGTGCATGTGGAGTCACGCAAGCTGACGCTCTATCGCGGCGGCTACAGCCAGTTCGAGCGCACCCGTGCCGAACGTCTCAGCCAGCAACAGGCGGCCTTCGAGAAGCAGCAGGCCCAGCGCGAACATATGCAGAAATACATCGCCCGGTTCCGCGCCCAGGCGACCAAGGCTCGTCAGGCGCAAAGCCGTCTCAAGGCATTGGAACGAATGGAGTTGCTGGGCCCGGCGCACATCGACTCGCCTTTCAACTTCAGCTTCCGCGAGGCGGACAGCCAATCCAGTCCGTTGCTGGATCTGCACGACGCCACACTGGGCTACGCCGGCACGGCCATTCTGCAGCATGTCAAGCTGCAGCTGGCCCCAGGCGCGCGCATCGGCATCCTTGGCCCGAACGGGGCCGGCAAATCGACGCTGATCAAAACCCTCGCAGGCAGCCTGCCGCTGATCGCCGGCGAGCTGAAGACCGGCGAACACTTGGCTATTGGCTATTTCGCCCAGCATCAGTTGGACAGCCTCGATCCGGAGGCCAGCCCGCTGCTGCACCTGGCACGCATCGCGCCGCAGCAGCGCGAACAGGAGCTGCGCAACTTTCTCGGCGGTTTCGACTTCCATGGCAGCCGCGCCGAAGAACCAGTGCTGCATTTCTCCGGCGGTGAAAAAGCGCGTCTGGCCCTGGCGCTGATCGCCTGGCAGAAACCCAACCTATTGTTGCTGGATGAGCCCACCAACCACCTGGACATGGAAATGCGCCATGCCCTGACCGTGGCGCTGCAGAATTTCGAGGGCGCCATGCTGCTGGTGTCCCACGACCGGGCGCTGATCCGCGACACCACGGATGAACTCTGGCTGGTGGCGGACGGCCGACTGACAACCTATGCCGAGGACCTCGACAGCTACACCCGCTGGCTTGCTCAGTTCCGCCAGCAGCAGGCGCAAGCCGGTGCCGATAACGCATCGCAAGCTGCGCCCAAGGTGGATGCCAAGGTTCAACGCCGGCTGGCGGCAGAGCAGCGCCAGCGCCTTGCACCGCTGAAGAAGGCAGCCGACAAGCTGGAGCAGCAGCTCGAAGCCGCCCAGCAGCAGATGCAGGAAATCGAAACCGCACTGGCCGACACCGAGCTCTACAGCGATGCCAACCGGAGTCGCCTCAAGGAACTGCTGGCGAAGCAGGCCGACTGCCGCCAGCGTATCGATGAACTGGAACTGCAGTGGCTCGATGCCCATGAAGCACTGGAGCAGCTGCAGGCGGAGCTGGCCGAATCATGAGCAAGCAACCATGACCCTGTGGATCGATGCCGACGCCTGCCCTCGCCCGGTACGCGACGTCATGCTGCGCGCAGCCCGGCGCCGGGAGCTGCAGCTGGTACTGGTGGCCAACAGCGCGCTGGGCCTGGCGCCTGCGCCGGGTGTGCGTCAGGTGGTGGTGCCGGGCGGCGCCGACGTGGCCGACCTTTATATCATCGAACATGCCGAGCCCGGGGACTTGGTGGTTACCGCTGACATTCCCCTGGCTGATGGCTTGGTCAGCCGCGGCATCACCGCAATCAATCCGCGCGGCGAAATCTATGACCAGAGCAGCATCGGCGAACGCCTCGCCGTGCGCAACCTGATGGATGAGCTACGCGGCGCCGGCCTGGCCGGTCGTGGCGGGCCAGCCCCGTTCAGCGACAAGGACAAGCAATCCTTCGCCAATGCCCTGGATCGGTTGCTGGCCAAGGGGCTGGGCAAGTAGCGCCCCGCCCTACTCTTTCAATTCACACAGACAAGCCACCGTATCCTGCTGGGTGATATTCACCGACCGCCCTTGCAGCAGCGCCCGTATTACCGGCTCGACGAAACTGCTGTCGCTGTTGCAGCTGGCGCCATCGCTATAGGGGCCGACATAGACCAGCTTGCCCTCGGCATCCCAGATCGCCAGCGCCGGGCCACCCGGCCAATCGGACCAGCCCTCTGGCATCGGCCAGAACGGCAACCCAGCCAGCACGCTACCCTCAACGGCTGCCCGACTGCCGCTGCGGACAAAACGCACCCCCTGGGCGCTGAACCGTCGGGTCATATCAGCAATATAGGCTTCATGACCGGCATTGCAGGGACACCCAGCCTGCCATACATGCATCACCTGGATCCGCCCCGGAGCAAAGGGCGGACTCACCTGCGCCGCGGCAAAATGCGCCGGCCTTTCAAAGGTACGATTGTGATAACCGTCGAACCACCACCAGGCCCAGACCAGAGCCGCCGCCCAGGTCATTCCCAAGACTGCCAGCAGTCCCCGTCGCAAAAAAACCATGCAACCCTCTCATCGCTGCCTATACTCCGAACCGAGGATGAATAGTGGCGTATAGCTATTCCGGTTCTGCCAACCTACGCACATCCTGCGAAGGTCGCACTTTAACCTATTCCCGGGGCACATTAATCTGCGTAGTTCACGCAGGATAACCTCCGGATTGGGACGGTCCGCATCGCGGACAAGGATCATCCCGCTTTATGCAAACCGACATGAACACATTTTCCCTGGCTCTGGCGCTGGTGCTGGTCACGCTGGTAATGACCCTGGTGCTGATCATGGCCGCCTGGCATTCCGGTAGTGGACAAGGATTACGGCACTGGGCGCTGGGCAACCTGGCCCTGACCATGGGGTTGGTGCTGGACATCGGCCAAGGTTTGCTGCACCACAATATTTCGCAGATTCTGGCTGCCGGCTTGATGGTGTTGGGTTTGGGGGTGATCTGGCTTGGCGTGCGTGCGTTCAAAGGCTTGAGCCAGCCCCAGGCCGGGCCGATCCTGTTGGCACTGCTGATGGTGCTGGTACTCGGATACTTCCACTACGTGCACGACAGTGTTGCCGCCCGGCTGACAGCCACCGGCCTCTGCCTGGGCGGGCTCTGTCTGCTGTCCGCGCGCGAGCTGCTGGTGGCGGCGGCCACACCGCTGCGCCGGGCTTACTGGTTCACCGGCGGCATCATGCTGTTGAGCGGTCTCGGCCTGCTGGCGCGTGCCGCCACCGGCTTGCTCGGCCCGCTGCTGCAAATCGATGTCAGCGACGAGATCATCCAGCCGGTGACCCTGCTGGGTGTCATGGTCGGACAGATCGGCATGGCCGGCGGCTTCATCCTCATGACGCACTACCGCACGATCATGGCGCTGCAGCAACTGTCCGAGCACGATGCGCTGACCGGCACGTTGAACCGCCGCAGTATGCACGACCAAGCGCAATGCCGGCTCGATGTGTTGCGCCAACAGGGTCAGCCGGCCACCCTGATCATGATCGACGCCGATCATTTCAAGCGCATCAATGACGAGTTCGGCCACCAGACCGGCGACGCAGTGCTCTGCCACCTGGTGACGCGCATCCGTCTGCACATGCGCAGCAATGATCTGCTGGGCCGTTTCGGTGGCGAGGAGTTCGTGGTGTTGCTGCCCGGGTTGAATGCCAAAACGGCGGCCGATGTGGCCGAGCGTATCCGCCTGGCGGTCAACAACCACAGCGATCATATTTCCGATCAGCCGGTGATGCTCAGTATCAGTCTCGGCGTGGCCGGCACCGATCTGCAGGGCCACGATTACACGGCACTGGTGGCGGCAGCCGATGCGGCGTTGTACCGGGCCAAAGCGCTGGGTCGCAACCGGGTCGAAGTATGCACCGAAGCCGATGCCCCTCAGCGCGACAAGATGGCCCTACGTTTACTGTCCCAATTCCGTCATAATCTCGACGTATAAGGAAGGCCTGAGCATTCATCGGGCTGGATCTACCGCACCCGCCCAGGTCCGCCCGTCCCGGTCTTCCAAGTCACTCATCAGACCGGTGTTCCGACACCTTGGGAGTTACAGTGAACCAGCCCGTCAATCGTCCCTTTCCGTTGTCCCGCATGCGCCGCTCGCGCAAGGATGCCTTTTCCCGCCGCCTGATGCGCGAAACCCGGCTGAGCACCGATGACCTGATCTACCCGGTGTTCGTGCTCGAGGGCGCCGGTCAGCGCGAGCCAGTGGCCTCCATGCCGGGTGTCGAGCGGCTGTCGATCGACCTGTTGCTGGAAGAGGCTGCCGAGCTGGTCGAACTGGGGATCCCGGCGGTGGCACTGTTCCCGGTGACCCCCGCCTCGGCCAAATCGCTGGACGCCGCCGAGGCGTGGAACCCGGAAGGACTGGCCCAGCGCGCCACCCGCGCGCTGAAACAGCAGTTCCCGGAACTGGGCGTAATCACCGACGTTGCCCTTGACCCCTTCACCACCCATGGCCAGGACGGCATCATCGATGAACAGGGTTACGTGCTGAACGACATCACCGTCGAGGCGCTGGTCAAGCAAGCGCTGTCCCATGCCGAGGCTGGTGCCGACATCGTCGCCCCTTCGGACATGATGGACGGGCGTATCCGTGCGATTCGTGAAGCGCTGGAAACAGCCGGTCAGATCAACACGCGCATCCTGGCCTATTCAGCCAAGTATGCGAGCGCCTATTATGGCCCGTTCCGCGATGCGGTAGGCTCGGCCAGCAACCTGGGCAAGGCGGACAAGGCCACCTATCAGATGGACCCGGCCAACAGCGACGAGGCATTGCATGAAGTGGGCCAGGACCTGGCCGAAGGTGCCGATATGGTCATGGTCAAGCCGGGCATGCCCTATCTGGATATCGTTCGCCGGGTCAAGGATGCCCATCAGGTGCCGACCTTCGTCTACCAGGTCAGCGGTGAATATGCGATGCATCAGGCCGCAATCGCCAACGGCTGGCTCAGCGAGGCGGTCATCATGGAATCGCTGACCGTGATCAAACGCGCCGGCGCCGATGCCATTCTCACCTATTACGCAAAATATGCTGCGCAACAACTGCGCGGGCAGAAATAATCTGTAGAGGACATCATGCGGGACACCAACGAGACCGAATTGCCGATCGAATCCACCGCCGGGGAGCCTACCCCGATCACCGCGGCCCGCCGTCCAGCCGCAGTGCCGGCTACCATCGCCCCGCCGGAGCCGGTGGAAGAGACCGTGCCAGCCGCGGATATCAACATACCCGAGCTGTATATTCATCGCGAGCTGTCCCAACTGCAATTCAACATCCGGGTGCTGGAACAGGCGCTGGATGAATCCTACCCGTTGCTGGAGCGGCTCAAGTTCCTGTTGATCTTCTCCAGCAACCTGGATGAGTTCTTCGAGATCCGCGTCGCCGGCCTGAAGAAACAGATCACCTTCGCCCGCGAGCAGACTGGCCCCGACGGGCTGCAGCCGCAGCAGGTGCTGAGCAAGATCAGTGAGATCGCGCACCAGGAGGTCACCCGCCAGTATTCGATACTCAACGATATTCTGCTGCCAGAGCTGGCCCGGCAGAAGATCCGCTTTATCCGGCGGCGCCAGTGGACACCCAAGCAGACGCTCTGGGTGCGCCGCTTTTTCCGTGATGAGATCGTACCGATCATCAGCCCTATCGGACTGGATCCGACACATCCTTTCCCGCTGCTGGTGAACAAGAGCCTGAACTTCATCGTCCAGCTGGAGGGCATCGATGCCTTTGGCCGTGATTCCGGTCTGGCGATCATCCCGGCACCGCGCTCACTGCCGCGCCTGATCCGCGTCCCCGATGAGCTCTGCGAGGACGGCGACAACTTCGTGTTCCTGTCGTCGATGATTCACGCCCATGCCGATGACCTGTTCCCCGGTATGAAGGTGCGCGGTTGCTACCAGTTCCGCCTGACCCGCAACGCCGATCTGATCGTCGATCCCGACGAAGTGGATGACCTGGCCCGCGCCCTGCGCGGCGAGCTGCTGTCGCGCCGCTATGGCGATGCGGTGCGCCTGGAGGTAGCCGACAACTGCCCCAAGCCGCTGTCGGACTTTCTACTCAAGCAGTTCGGCCTCAGCGAATCGGAACTCTACGAGGTCAACGGCCCGGTCAACCTGACCCGGCTGTTCTCGATCACCGGCATGGACAGCCATCCCGAGCTGCAATTTCCGCCGTTCAGCCCGGGCATCCCCAAGCTGCTGTCCAGTGCCGACAACCTGTTCCAGGCCATTCGCAAGCAGGACATCCTCCTGCTGCACCCCTACGAATCCTTCAGCCCGGTGGTGGATCTGCTGCGTCAGGCCGCCCAGGACCCCAACGTGCTGGCGATCAAGCAGACGCTGTACCGCACCGGTGCCAACTCGGAGATCGTCAACGCGCTGGTCGAGGCCGCGCGCAACGGCAAGGAGGTCACCGTGGTGATCGAGCTGCGGGCGCGTTTCGATGAGGAATCCAACCTGCAACTGGCCAGCCGCCTGCAGCAGGCCGGCGCGGTGGTCATCTACGGCGTGGTCGGCTTCAAGACCCACGCCAAGATGATGTTGATCCTGCGCCGCGAGGACAAGGACCTGCGCCGCTATGTGCACATGGGCACCGGCAACTACCACGCCGGCAATGCGCGTCTGTACACCGACTACAGCATCCTGACCTCGGATCTGGCGATGACCGAGGACGTGCACAAGCTGTTCAACCAGCTGATTGGCATGGGTAAGGCGCTGCGCATGAAGAAATTGCTGCAGGCACCGTTCACCCTGAAGAAGCGCCTGCTGGAGTTGATCAATCGCGAGGCGCTGGCAGCCCAGGCCGGCAAACCGGCGCACATCATCATCAAGGCCAACGCCCTGACCGACGCCAAGGTGATCAAGGCGCTATACAAGGCATCGCAGGCTGGAGTGAAGATCGAGTTGATCATTCGTGGCATGTGCTGCCTGCGCCCGGGCATTCCCGGGGTCTCACATAACATCAGCGTACGCTCGATCATCGGCCGCTTCCTGGAACACAGCCGGGTTTACTATTTCCTGGGAGAGGGCAACGAGCAGGTGTGGATGTCGAGTGCCGACATGATGGAGCGCAACCTGGACCACCGGGTGGAAACCTGCTTCCCGCTGGAAGGCAAGAAGTTGATCACCCGCGCCCGGCAGGAGTTACAGGTGCATCTGGCTGATAACACCCATGCCTGGATACTGCAGCCCGACGGCAGCTATACCCGCTGCACTCCGACCGGAAACCAGCTGTCCCGCAGCGCGCAAAGCACGCTGCTGGAGAAGCTGGCCAACTCGCCTCAGCGTACCGTCAGCGTATAACCGATCTTCGCCCAGTACCGCGCTTCCTGAGCGAAGTCGGCCTGGGTGAGCGGGTTGGCCTTCAGCCAGCCCGCCGGGAAGCGCAAGGTCAGCTGCTTGGCTCTGGCGGTCACCTCCAGCTCCGGCATCTCCTGATACCCGCGGATATGGTGATAGAGGATCGCCAGCCGCAGCAGCATGCACAGACGCCGCAGTGGCGGGCCTTCCTCACCCAACTCGGTCATGCGGTCCTCGCCTGGCAGGTTACGCCGGTGGCCGCGCACCAACAGGGACATGTGCAACTGTTCCTGTCGCGAGAAACCGGGCAGGTCAGCGTGTTCGATCAGGTAGGCGCCATGCTTGTGGTACTGGCTGTGGGCAATGTCCATGCCCACCTCATGCACCCGCGCCGCCCAACGCAGCAGGTCGGCATGCTTGCTGTCGGTCAGATCCCAGGATTCGGCAACCTTGCCCAGCAGACTCAACGCCTTGCTCTCGACCCGGGCCGCCTGTTCAGTATCCACATGACAGCGCTCGACCAGGGCGGTCAAGGTCCGTTCGCGTACGTCTTCATGCTCCCGCCGGCCGAATATCTCGTACAGCACGCCTTCGCGCAGCGCGCCTTCGGAATGCTCCATGCACTGCACATCCAGGGCATCGAACAGGGCTTCGAGGATCGCCAGCCCCGAGGGCAGGATGGGGCGCCGGTCAGCCTTGAGACCGGGCAGGTCCAGCTTGTCCACCTGACTGGCCTTGAGCACCTTGCGCTTGAGCCACTGCAGCCCCTCGCGGGTTACCTCGCCGTCGGTCAGGCCACCGCCACGCAGGCACTGGCCGATGGCGCGGATGGTGCCGGAGGCGCCCACCGCTTCCTGCCAGCCCAGGCGCTGGATGCTCTGCTCGATCGGCATGAGTTCAAGTCGCGCGGCGGTATATGCCCGGGCATAGCGGGCGGGAGAAATACGCCCATCGGCAAAGAATTGCTGGCCGAAGGAAACGCACCCAATATGAAGGCTTTCACGCAATATCGATTCGAAGCGCTCGCCGACAATGAATTCGGTACTGCCCCCGCCGATATCCACCACCAGTCGCTTGCCCGCATCGTCGGCCAGCGTATGAGCCACACCGAGATAGATCAGTCGGGCTTCTTCGCGCCCGGAAATAACATCCACCCGGTGCCCGAGTACGTCCTTCACCCGGTTGATGAAAACATCACGGTTGCGCGCCACCCGCAAGGTATTGGTCGCGACGATACGCACCGCACCGGCCGGCAGCCCGTTGATCAACTGGGCAAAGCGGCGCAGACAATCCAGTCCGCGCTGCATGGCTTCTTCATTCAGAATGCCCTGCTCATCCAGGCCGGCCCCGAGTTGCACCTTCTCGCCGAGCCGTTCGAGTATTCGTATCTCGCCGTGGTCCACCCTCGCCAGCACCATATGGAAGCTGTTGGACCCCAGATCAATGGTCGCTACCAGCGGAAAATCCCCGAGTTCTGTCTGCGCCATGCATATCCCCTGTATGTCGTAGGGAGAATTTTACCTGCCAATCGCTGGGATGTCCGCATGCTGCGACAACATGGTGTGATCACGCGGAGATGACCACGCGTTTCACAGTTGCGCAGGGTGATGCTATCATCCTTTGCATTGCACCTAGCGAACCTTTCCCTGGAGAAACTCATGAGTGATTTGATCGTGCACGTCACCGACGGCAGCTTCGAAGCCGAAGTGCTGAAGGCCGACGGCCCCGTTCTGGTTGATTATTGGGCTGAATGGTGTGGTCCGTGCAAGATGATTGCCCCCGTTCTGGACGATATCGCCCGGGACTACGAAGGCAAGCTCAAGATCTGCAAGCTGAATATCGATGAGAACGCCAATACCCCGCCGAAATATGGCGTACGCGGTATTCCCACACTCATGCTGTTCAAGGACGGCAATGTGGAAGCCACCAAGGTGGGCGCCCTGTCCAAGTCCCAACTGGCCGCTTTCCTCGACAGCAATATCTGAGCTACCCGGCATCCCCGGTCTACCGGGGATGCATTTTTCTTTCCCCTGGTTATAGACGTCACCGCGCAGCGGTGCTAGATTTGCATTCCAACTCCCTGTCGCACCCTGCGGCAATTGGCTTCCCTACTTGCCAAATTCATCGCCCCATCCCATATGGCGGCTGTTTACTAACCCCGTCCTGCCGAAAGACGCCACAACTCACCGAACCTATGAACCTGACTGAACTCAAGCAAAAACCTATACCCGAACTGCTGGAAATCGCCGACCAGATGGGCCTGGAAAATATGGGCCGATCGCGCAAACAGGATGTGATCTTCGGCATTCTGAAGAAGCATGCCAAGAGCGGCGAAGACATCCACGGCGACGGCGTGCTGGAAATTCTGCAGGATGGTTTCGGTTTTCTGCGCTCAGCCGATTCGTCGTACCTGGCCGGCCCCGATGACATCTACGTGTCGCCCAGCCAGATTCGCCGTTTCAACTTGCGCACCGGCGATTCCATTTCCGGCAAGATCCGCCCACCGAAGGATGGTGAGCGCTACTTTGCGCTGTTGAAGGTCGACTCGATCAACTTCGACCGCCCGGAAAACACCAAGAACAAGATCCTGTTCGAAAACCTGACCCCCCTGTTCCCTGATGATCGTCTGAAGATGGAAGCCGGTAACGGTTCCACCGAAGACCTGATGGCGCGGATCATCGATCTGTGCGCCCCGATCGGCAAGGGTCAGCGCGGTCTGCTGGTAGCACCGCCGAAGGCCGGTAAGACCTTGATGTTGCAGAACATCGCCTCGAACATCGCCCGTAATAATCCCGAGTGCCACCTGATCGTCCTGTTGATCGATGAGCGCCCGGAAGAAGTGACCGAGATGCAGCGCACCGTGCGCGGTGAAGTGGTTGCCTCAACCTTCGATGAGCCGCCGAGCCGTCACGTACAGGTCGCCGAGATGGTGATCGAGAAGGCCAAGCGCCTGGTTGAGCACAAGAAAGACGTGATCATCCTGCTCGACTCCATTACCCGCCTGGCTCGTGCCTACAACACCGTCATCCCCAGCTCCGGCAAGGTGCTGACCGGTGGTGTCGATGCCCACGCCCTGGAAAAGCCCAAGCGTTTCTTTGGCGCTGCGCGGAACATCGAGGAAGGCGGTAGCCTGACCATTATCGCCACCGCACTGGTCGATACCGGCTCGAAGATGGATGAAGTGATCTACGAGGAATTCAAGGGCACCGGCAACATGGAGATCCACCTGGATCGCAAGATTGCCGAGAAGCGTGTCTTCCCTGCCATCAACATCAACCGCTCCGGCACCCGTCGCGAAGAATTGCTGACCAGCGAAGACGAGCTGCAGCGCATGTGGATTCTGCGCAAGATCTTGCACTCCATGGATGAAATCGCTGCTATTGAATTCCTCCTCGACCGCCTGAAAGATACCAAGACCAACGACGAATTCTTCCTGTCGATGAAGCGCAGCAAGAACTGACCCGGCTGGAAGCGGCACGTTGCAAACGGCAAGCCGGCCTCGCAGGCTTGCCGTAGTTCCACTGCCTGCAGCACCCAGCAGTCGGATGCCGCACTCCACACCCCATTCACGGGCGGCGGCTGGGTATCCATCAGCTCGCCGCTTGAAGCTTGAGGCTTGAAGCTGCCATGCAATATTCCGATCTTCGTGATTTCATCAAGGGCCTGGAACAGCGCGGTGAACTGAAGCGCATCCAGACACCCGTCTCCCCCATCCTGGAAATGACCGAAGTCTGCGACCGTACCCTGCGCAAGGGCGGCCCGGCGCTGCTGTTCGAAAACCCCACCGGTTTCGACATGCCAGTGCTCGGCAACCTTTTCGGCACTCCCGAGCGGGTGGCACTGGGCATGGGCGCCAATGACGTCAGCGAGCTGCGGGAGATCGGCAAACTGCTGGCCTACCTCAAGGAGCCCGATCCGCCAAAGGGGCTGAAGGATGCCTGGTCCAAGCTGCCGCTGGTGAAGAAGGTCATCTCCATGGCGCCCAAGGTGGTACGCGACGCGCCCTGCCAGGCCACCGTGATCGAAGGTGATGACGTGGACCTGTCGCAGATCCCGGTGCAGACCTGCTGGCCCGGCGATGCCGGTCCGCTGATCACCTGGGGGCTGGTAGTGACCCGCGGGCCGAACAAGGACCGACAGAACCTGGGCATCTATCGCCAGCAGGTGATCGGCCGCAACAAGGTAATCATGCGCTGGTTGAGCCATCGGGGCGGCGCGCTGGACTTTCGCGAGTGGTGCGAGAAGCATCCCGGCGAGCCCTTCCCGGTAGCGGTGGCGCTGGGCGCCGACCCGGCGACCATCCTCGGGGCGGTGACGCCGGTGCCTGATACCTTGTCCGAATATGCCTTTGCCGGCCTGCTGCGCGGTCAGCGTACCGAACTGGTCAAATGCCGTGGCTCCGAGCTGCAGGTACCGGCCGGTGCGGAAATCGTGCTCGAAGGGGTGATTCACCCCGGCGAGATGGCCGACGAAGGCCCCTTTGGGGATCACACCGGTTATTACAACGAGGTGGACAGTTTCCCGGTGTTTACCGTGGAGCGCATCACCCAGCGGGAAAAACCGATCTATCACAGTACCTACACCGGCCGGCCGCCAGATGAACCGGCGGTGCTGGGCGTGGCGCTGAACGAGGTGTTCGTACCGATCCTGCAAAAACAGTTTCCGGAGATCACCGACTTCTACCTGCCGCCCGAGGGCTGCTCCTACCGCATGGCGGTAGTGTCCATGAAGAAGCAGTACCCTGGCCATGCCAAGCGGGTGATGCTCGGCGTGTGGAGCTTCCTGCGCCAGTTCATGTACACCAAGTTCGTCATCGTGGTGGACGATGATATCAATGTGCGCGACTGGAATGACGTGATCTGGGCTATCACCACCCGCATGGACCCCAAGCGCGATACCGTGATGATCGACAACACACCGATCGATTACCTCGACTTCGCCTCGCCGGTCTCCGGCCTGGGCAGCAAGATGGGCCTGGATGCCACCAACAAGTGGCATGGCGAAACCACCCGCGAATGGGGCACGGCGATCACCCAGGACCCGGCCGTGAAGCAGCGGATCGATGCCATCTGGTCGGAATTGGGAATAGATTGATGAAAGTGACTCTTCAGCCTTCGGGGCATGTAATCGAGCTGTTGCCCGGCGAGCGCATCATCGATGCCGCCCGCCGCCTGGGCTTCGATGCACCGCAGAGCTGTCGCAACGGCAATTGCCATATCTGCACCGCCAACCTGATCAGCGGCCGGGTACTGCAACACGGCACCGAGCGCCGCGGTGGCGAGCTGTTCACCTGCATTGCCGAGCCGCTGGAAGATTGCGTCGTACAGTGGGACAACGTGCTGGCGCCGGACGAGCTGCCGCTGCGCAGCCTGGCCTGTCAGGTGCTGGATATCCAGGATCTGGGCGGCGATGTCTGCCGGCTGCTGCTGCGCACACCGGCCGGCAAGCCCCTGCGCTACCATGCCGGGCAGTATCTGCTGCTGGAGCGCTTCGATGGCGAGCTATCGGCCTTCTCCATCGCCTCGGCGCCCCATGAAGAACGGCTGCTGGAATTGCATATTCTGGTTCGTGAGCAGAATACCGTCACGCTGGTGGAGCATATCCGTCAGCAGGGCATCGCCCGCATCAAGGCGCCCTTGGGCGACAGCTGCCTGCCGCGCCTGCCACAGCGCCCGCTGGTGCTGATTGCCGCCGGTACCGGTCTGGCGCAGATACAGAGCCTGACCCAATACTGCCTGCAGCAAGGCTTCATCCAGCCGATTCACTTGTACTGGGGAGTCCGCCAGCCCGAGGACTTCTACCAGGCGCCGCATTGGGATCATTGGCAGCAGCAAGCCAATGTCTATCTGCACAAAGTAGTCAGCGATGCACCGGACTGGAGCGGCCGCCAAGGCATGCTGCCCGAGGCCGTATGTGAGGATCTGGCCGAGCTGGGGGATTACGAGTTCTTCCTGTGCGGCTCGCCAGCAATGGTCTACGGCACGCTGGATGCTCTGCTGGCTGCTGGGGCAGTGGAGCAGCAGATCCATTCGGATGTGTTTGCCTATGCCCCGCGCGAGGCGTTGCCGGTAGAGCCGAACTAACTCGCCGGCAGCTTTTCGGCTCAGGGAAGGCAAGACCGAAAAGCTTCGCGGCCAAGGCCGCTCCCACAAGAAGCACTCCGTTACAACAGCGCTTTCCCCGGCTGCGGCAGTTCCGGCAGATCATTCACCATCAGCGCAAACCCCTGACGCAGCATCTGCTGGCTGGCCTGGTGTTCACCCATGTGCTCCAGCAGCCTGACCAGCTCGGCGCAGGTCTGAATATCCCGGCGGCTGGCGAAGCTGGCTTCCAGATACTCCCGCGCCTTGCCCCACAAGCTGTTACGCAACGACAACCGCCCCAGCGCCAGTAGCAGAGTGGCGTCATGGGGATGGTCCGGCAACCATTGCTCTGCGGCAGCCAGCTGGCGCGCCGGGTCGGCACCGCGTACCAGGCCGTAGATATGCACCAGACGATCGTTGTAGCTGTGCGTCAGCGCTTCGCGCAGGGTCTTTTCCGCATGCACCTCAGCCCCGGAAGCACGCAGCTGCAAGCAATAGGTCTCGATCAGCGCCACATCCTGCCGGTGCGGTTTGGGCAAACGCTCCCAGACACTGCTGACCGGGTTGGCTTCCCCGTCGGGCAGCCGCTGGCCACGCTGCCCGGCCTGACTCAGCAGGGCGATGTAGACCTGACGCTCCAGCGCCTGCTGATCCGCCTCACCGTACAGCTGGTGCCGACGTAGTTCCGGCAGCAGCTGTTCCAGCCGCTCCCAGTCTTCCAGGCGCAGATACAACTGGCCCATCAGTTTCAGCGCATACAGATGCTTGGGATGCTCCTTGCGGACCCGGGTCAGGGTTGCCAGCGCCTGTTCCAGTTGACCACGCGCCATCTGCAGTTGCGCCTGGGTGACGGCAATGGCGACATCGGCGTTGGGGGTGGTCTCATAGGCTTCGCGCAGCAGGTTATCGGCTTCGCGGTAATCTTCCAGCTCGTGGGCCGCGCGTGCCGCCGCCAGATAATTGATCAATGGCTGTTCGGCATGCGGCGCGGCGCGGCGCAACAGCCGCAGACTGTTGGACCAGTGGCCTTCGGCAAACTCCAGCAGCCCGCGGGTAGTCACCTGGCTGGCACGGCGACTGCGGTTGCGCCGGGACCAGGGATTGACCCGGCGACTGGAGGCATTGATCAGCCGCACCAATGCGCGCAGCAGCGCCAGCAGCAGCCACAGCGCCAGCACGAAGGCCAGGCCGACCCAGATGCTGGTCTCGATGGACATATTGCGCCAGGCAATCAGCAGATAGCCTGGGTCCTCGGCAACCGCCATGCCCAGCAGGGCGGCGATCAGCACCACTACCAGCACGGCGATGTAGCTTTTACTCATCAGCGCTTTCTCCCCTGCTGGCGGGCGCATTGCGGCTCTGGATATAAGCCGCCAGACCCTGCTGCAGCGCCGCCAGATCCGGCGCGATGATGGTGATGCGCTGCTCGGCCAGTTGCTGCAGCCGGTTCTGCATCGCCCGCACCTGCGGGTTGTCCAGTTCGAAGAACTGCTCCAGCATGCCGCTGGCGTGTTCCAGGCTGTCGCGGTAGATATCGCCCTCGCCGCGCAGCACTGCCCACTGAGCTTGCTCCAGCGTCAGTTGCAGGGTGCGGCGGATACGCTGCATCTCCGCTTCGTCAAGCAGCGGGGTGATGACCTTGCCGCGCTGGAAGTCGACCCGCACATAGCGCTCCAGGCGCATCAGCATGCGTTCACCGCGGGTGCGGCGGGCCAGGCGATCCTCGAACTCCTCTTCGGGCGTCACCTCATCAGGATCGAATACCGGCACCGGCAACGCGGTCAGATTGGCCACCTGGTCGTGCAGCGCCGCCAGCTTGAGATATAAACCGGAGCGGTCCACCACCGGCAGTGCCTCCAGTTCGGTCTGGTAGCGGGCCAATTGTTCGCGCACGGCAAACACGCCGCTATCGGGCTGGGCCTGCAGGATATGATCCACCGCTTCCAGCAACTGTCGCGCCGAGGTCACGTCCTGGGCCGCCAGCAGCCGCAGGGAGGCCAGGCGCAGCAGATACTCAGCCTCGGCCAGCTTCCAATCCGCCCGGGCATCACCCTGCAACGTATCCAGCCGTTGATTGAGGGCCTGCTGGCTGCGCTGCATGTCTGCCGTCAGACGCCGCAGCTGTTGCCACTCCTCGCTCGTCGGCAGCCCGGCCAGCCGCTGTTCAGCGCTGCGCTGATCCTGGCGCTGGGTATTGCGCAACTCGGTAAGCTGGTTATTCAACTGCTGCTGTTGGCCCTGCGCCAGCTGCTGGGTCTGATACCACTGCCAGCCGGACAGGCCCAGGGCAGCCAGGCCCACCAGCAGCGCGAGTATGGACACACCGCGCCCACCACCTTTGCCCGAGCCATGCTTGTCTCGCGAACGCGGCGAGGTCGGCGGTGGCGTCGCTCCGCTGCCGGTCACCTGGTCGCGCTTGTCCGATGTGCCGGCGCTCGTTTGTACCGGCGGCGTCACGGTAGTGTCGGTGGCAGGTTCGCCGGTGCCCTGATTATTGTCTTTAGTCGGTTCCACGCGTTTCCCCTTATGGCGTGAGCGGATGCGCCGTCACAGCTGCCAATACACTGTCATCATCTGCCCCTTGGCAAACGATAACATCTGTACAGCCCAGCTCGCGGGCCAATCTGGCCACCCGCGCTCCCGGTACCCAGCATCGCCAATGGCGCTGCTGTTCCCATGTCGTTCCGGCCGCGCGCTGCCAATGCTGCAGCGCCTGACCACTGAGTATCACTATTGCCCTCGCGCCCTGCTCGGCCGCCACGGCAAGATCCTGCGCCAGCGTCGCTGGCATGTTGCGCTCGTAAAGCTCCAGCAGATCCACCCGGCCACCTGCGTCACGGATGGTTGCCGCCAGATGCTCACGCCCGCCTACCCCGCGCCAGATCAGCACACGCAGATCCGGCAGACTCAACAATCGCTGCCAGGCCGGCAGACGCAGCAGCGCTTCACTGTCCTGGCCATCCAGCGGGATTTGCACCGGCAGGCCGTAATCTTCCAGCACCGCCGCGGTTCCCGCGCCCACCGCAAACCACTCGATGGCGGCTGGCGGTTGCGGCCACAGCGCATCCATTCGCTCCAATCCCAGCCGCGCTGCGACCGGGCTGACCACCATCACCGCGTGGTAGCGGTCCAGTTCCAGCATCAGGCTGCGCTGGGCGCCGGTTTCCGCCTGCGGATCGATCTGCAGCAGTGGCAGGCTGACGGTGGTAACGCCCTGTGCCTGCAGACGCCCGGCGAGGCGGCGATTGTCGTTATCCGAGCGAGTCAGCAGCAGCGCTGCGCTCACTGCCCGTCCGCCTCCCGGTAGACCGCATCCAGAATTTCCTGCGCGCCCTGGCGCAGCAAGTCTTCCGCTACCGCCACGCCCAACTGCTCGGGTTCGGCCTCTGGACCACGGGCTTCGGCGGTCAGCAGACGCTCGCCGTTCGGATCACCCACCAGTCCGCGCAGCCAGATTTCGCCATTGGCGCGCTCGGCATAACAGGCGATCGGCACCTGGCAACCGCCGTTCAGATGATTGTTCAGCGCTCGCTCGGCGCGCACCCGCAGGGCACTGTCGAGATCATTCATCGGCACCAGCAATGCTTGCAGTTCGGTGTCGTCGCTGCGGCATTCGATACCCACGGCGCCCTGGCCGCCGGCGGGCAGGCTCAACTCCGGCGGGATGCAGCTGCGGATGCGCGCATCGAAACCCAGCCGCTTGAGCCCGGCCGCGGCGAGGATGATGGCGTCATATTCGCCGGCATCCAGCTTGGCCAGGCGGGTGTTGACGTTGCCACGCAGAAAGCGGATCTGCAGATCCGGGCGCCGGGCCATCACCTGGGCCTGGCGACGCAGGCTGGACGTGCCGACCACGCTGCCCTGGGGCAGTGCGTCGATGGATTCGTAGGTATTGGAAACAAAGGCGTCGCGCGGGTCTTCCCGCTCGCAAATGACGTACAGCCCCAGCCCTTCGGGAAACTGCATGGGCACGTCCTTCATGGAGTGCACGGCCAGGTCGGCCTCGTTCGCCAGCAATGCCGTCTCCAGTTCCTTGACGAACAGGCCCTTGCCGCCAATCTTGGCCAGCGGGGAGTCCAGCAGCTTGTCGCCGCGACTGACCATGGGGACCAGGCTGACGGTCAGCCCGGGATGCAACTGTTCAAGACGCGCCTTCACATACTCGGCCTGCCACAGGGCCAGGGCGCTCTTGCGGGTGGCGATTCGCAGATGTCGACTCATGGGATTCTCGCTGTCTACCAACAGGCATGATACGCGATGCCCCGTCCATCATCCACGCGGGGTAGTGACGCAGGCCCGTCACAATTCTTCCATCAGCTTGCGCAATCCCGGTACGTGACGGCGACTGACCGTCAAGGTCTCATCCGGCAGCCCCTTGAGGTGCAGGTGAAAGTGCCCCATGGAGCTGCGCTGCAGCCGGCCAATACGGTTACGTGCCACCAGTGCATTGCGGTGGATGCGTACGAAATGGCTGCCGAACTCGTCCTCAAGGGCCTTGAGCGGCTCGTCCAGCAGCAGCTCTCCCTCGCTATGACGCAGGGTCACGTATTTGTGGTCGGCGACGAAATACAGCACATCCTCGATCGGTACCAGCTCCACACCCTTGCGGGTGCGGGCGCTGATATGGCTGCGTGCCTGCTGCGTCTCGCTGGCGATACCAGCCTTGCCCAGGCTGGCCAACTGCAGGCGGTTGAGCTTCTGCGCCTTGCCCAGCGCATCGGCCAGGTCCTCGCTGCGCACCGGCTTGAGCAGGTAGCCAACAGCGCTGACGGCGAAGGCTTCCAGGGCATATTCCCCATGGGCGGTGCAGAACACCACCGCCGGCGCATCGGTCATTTCGCATAGCCGCGCTGCTGTCTGCAGGCCATCCATACCCGGCATGCGGATATCCAGCAGGACAATATCGGGATGCAGTTTCTCAACCAGCTCCAACACCTCATGCCCGTTGCTCGCCATGTCCGGCAAGACGGTATACCCCGGCAGGGCCGAGACCTGTCTGGCCAGGCGCTCTCGGGCAAGAGGCTCATCATCGGCGATAAGTACTTTCATGCCTGAATGACTTCCTGTTAAGTGGACGGTTGCCTACAAGGATAGACCAGCCTGCTGAAGTAGCGCGGCCCATCCTGCCACGCCTCCACCCTGGCGGCGGGTCCGAACAGGGCAGCGAGGCGGGCGCGGATATTATTCAGCGCCATGCTGGCTCCTCGATGCTCTGATTGCTGTGGACAGCTGTTGGATACCAGCAGTTCAACGCAGCCCTCACGATAGTGCCCTGCGACGATAATATCGCCACCCTGGATGCTCGGCTGCAAGCCATGCAAAATGGCGTTTTCCAGAAGTGGCTGCAGGGTCAACAGCGGCATCGGCAGGCTTTCCGGCAGCTCGTTCACTTGCCAGTCGATACGCAAGCGTTCGCCCAGGCGGTACTGCTCGATGCGCAGATAACCACGACACAGCCGATATTCCTCCCCCCAGGTTGCCAGCGCTTCGGTGTCGGCCAGGTTGGCGCGGAACAGATCGGACAGATCAAGCACGGCGGTTTCTGCCTTGTGCGGCTGGCTGCCGATCAGGCTGACGATGCTGTTGAGGCTGTTGAACAGAAAGTGGGGCCGGATACGCGATTGCAGCGATTGCAGGCGCGCCTGCAGGGCAGCCTGATTGTGCAGCTGCCATTGCTGCTGCAGATAGAAATAGCGCAGCAGCATGCTGGTCATGATCAGCGCAATCAGCCCATGACGCAGCAATTGATCGCCATGCAACGGCGGCACACCGACCATCCCCTGATAGAGCACCCAGTCGGCCACCACGGTGAACAGCAGCGCCAGCCCAACCACCACCGTGTAGCAACAGGCGATCGCCAAGCCCAAGGGGCGACGGCGCATCCACGGCCGCAGGCGGCATAACAGCGCCGCGGACAGCAGCACTATCCATTGTACGAATAACGATGCCATCGCCAGCTGCAACCAGTCGAAACCTGCCGTGGCCGGCTGCGCCAATACCCACACCAGAACCATGAGTTCTGCCAGCACCACCAGGGTGAACACCGCTACCGATGAGCACAGGTCGGGGAGAAAGAAATCCTCCCCTGCCTGGGGCTTGCTCAATAATGTCCAGAATCCATTCTTCATCCGCGCAGTCTCCGCCAGCCGGGCGCCATGGTGCAAGTACAAATGATATCCTATGTGTCTTCTTTCCAATTCTGCAGCGGAACCATCCGACCCATGAGCCAAGATCAGACTACCAACCAATCCTGGGGCGGCCGTTTCAGCGAACCGGTGGACGCCTTCGTCGCCCGTTTCACTGCCTCGGTCGATTTCGACAAGCGCCTGTACAAGCATGACATCCAGGGCTCCATTGCCCATGCCACCATGCTGGCGAAGGTTGGCGTGCTCAGCGACAGCGAGCGCGACAGCATCATCGACGGGCTGCGTGCGATCCAGGGCGAAATCGAGGCCGGACAGTTCGATTGGCGGGTGGATCTGGAAGATGTACACATGAACATCGAGGCACGGCTGACCGAGCGCGTCGGCATCACCGGCAAGAAGCTGCATACCGGCCGCTCGCGCAATGATCAGGTCGCCACCGATATCCGCCTGTGGCTGCGCGAAGAGATCGACATCATCGTCGCTGAACTGGAGCGCCTGCAACGCGGTCTTCTGCAACAGGCCGAGCAGCACGCCGAGGTGATCATGCCCGGCTTTACCCACCTGCAAACCGCCCAGCCGGTCACCTTCGGGCATCATTTGCTGGCCTGGTTCGAGATGCTCTGCCGCGACCGCGAACGTCTGCTCGATTGCCGCAAGCGGGTCAACCGCATGCCGCTGGGCAGCGCCGCCCTCGCCGGCACCACCTACCCGATCGATCGCCAGCTGACCTGCGAGCTGCTGGGTTTTGATGCGGTATCCGGCAACTCGCTGGATGGTGTATCCGACCGCGATTTCGCTATCGAATTCTGCGCCGCCGCCGCGCTGGCCATGATGCACCTGTCGCGCTTCTCCGAAGAGTTGGTACTGTGGACCAGTGCCCAGTTCAACTTCATCGAGTTGCCCGACCGCTTCTGCACCGGCTCCTCGATCATGCCGCAGAAGAAAAACCCCGACGTACCCGAGTTGGTACGTGGCAAGTCCGGCCGCGTTTACGGCCACCTGATGGGCCTGCTGACCCTGATGAAGAGCCAGCCGCTGGCGTACAACAAGGACAATCAGGAAGACAAGGAGCCGCTGTTCGACGCTGCCGACACCCTGCGTGACAGCCTGCGCGCCTTTGCCGACATGATCCCGGCGATTCGGCCCCGCGTGGAAGTGATGCGCGAAGCGGCCCGCCGCGGCTTCTCCACCGCCACCGACCTGGCTGACTATCTGGTACGCAAGGGCCTGCCCTTCCGCGACTGCCATGAGATTGTCGGCCATGCGGTGAAGTACGGGGTGGACAGCGGCAAGGATCTGGCGGAGATGAGCCTGGATGAACTGCGCCGCTTCAGCGACCAGATCGGGCAGGACGTGTTCGAGGTGTTGACCCTGGAAGGCTCGGTGAATGCCCGCGACCATATCGGCGGCACCGCGCCAGCCCAGGTCAGAGCGGCCGTACAGCGTGGTCGCGAGTTGCTGGGCGACAGCTGAACGAGTCGCTCCGTGGAGGGCCTCCCCCGGCGGCGATACTAACCGCAGGGGGGTGCCCTTTCATTCAGAGTGCTGCGCTGACCGATAGCACGAAGTTGCCGGTGCCCTGGTCGCCGTAGGTACTGTTGATCAACTGGTACTCACCCGCTCCCAGATACAGCTCCAGCTGGGCATTGGTGCCTCCGGCGCTGTCATCATCCAGCTCTTCCAGCCCCTGTCCCTGCAAACCCAGCATTGCGTCAAAGTCCGATGAGCGCAGGGTAATCCGGTAGCGTCCGGGTTGCTCGATTGGCAAAGCGACGGTCGTCGGCTGCCCCTCGCTCAGGCGTCCCACGCGGGTTTCGCCCGGTGCGATACGACCATCCAGCTGCGCCACTTCGGTCAGCTCGGTACGCAGGGTGAATACCCCTTCCCCGTTGCCATGCTGTGCGGCGTTGATACGGTAGGTACCCGGCTCGACCACCACGCTCAGCAGCGCATCATGACCGCCACCGCTGTCATCATCACGCGCGTTGACACCCAGGCCAGACAGCTCCAGCAGGCTATCGATATCATCCGACTGCATGCTCACCTGCAGCAAGCCAGACTGTTCAACGGTCAGCCGGTAGGTCTGCGGATGCCCGGTCAGCATGCCAGTGGCATCGACGCCCAGGCGCAGCTCATCGCCATCACCGAGGTTGACTCCTTCGGGCATCTCCCAGCGTTTGAAGCTCAGGCTGTAGACCCCTTCGACACTGGTGTCGATGCCGCTTGCTATCAGCTGATAACTGCCTTCGGGCAGCATGGTCAGCATCCGGGAATCGGTGCCGCCAGCGCTGTCGTCATCCGTCCGGTTGATGCCATTGCCGCGCAGCTTCAACACAGTATCGAATTCGGCTGAGCGCATGACCAGCTCATACAGGCCTTTTTCCGCCACCTGCAGGCTATAGCGATTGCCGTTGTTCGAACTGCCGGCCCGCAGCCGCCCCAGGATATCCGCCTCCGGCTGCAGCTCACCGTCGTTGGTGAGTTCACCGGTGCTCAGCTCGACGCGGAAGGGGCCGTAATCGCTGGCACTTCGGCCGCTGACCGCCAGGCGGTAGCGACCATCCTTCTCCGGCTGCAGGAACAGGCTCTCGTTCCGCGGGCCGCTGACCAGCTCGCCCTGCTCCGACAACAGCAGCAACACCGGCTGGTTCAGCGCACCGCTGCTTTCCACTCGGTACAGGCTGCCACCCTGCAACTGCAGGTCGAAGCTCTGCGTACGCGAGCCATCGTTCAAGTTGATCGGGCTCTGGCTGGACAGCTCGCCAGTCAGGGTCGCGGGCACTTCGCTCACGACCGGAGTATCCGTCGAGGCGGTCGGTTCTTTACAGCCAGACAACAGGATCGCAAGGCCCGCCAGCGGCAGGGCGACAGCACGGTGTGCAAACGGCATAGAGCATCCTCAGTTTCAGCTCATTGACGAAAAAACGCCCGACAATCAAAGCATTGCCGGGCGCAGAGCAGAGACTATAAAACGTATTCCAGGGAATGGGCAGCGGATATTCAGACAGCGGGCTGTTGCTGAGTAATACAATGAATATTGCCGCCACCCAGAAGAATCTCACGTCCGGGCACCATCACCACCCGGCGCTCGGGAAACAGGGATTCAAGAATGGCCTGCGCCTGGGCGTCCTGCGGGTCATCAAATGCAGGCGCGATAATACCGCCGTTGACGATCAGGAAATTGATGTAGGAACCGGCCAGGCGAACGCTGGGCGAACGCGGCTGACTGCCTGGTACCTGATCCACCCCTGCGCATTCCGCAGTGGTGGCGTGAATCGGCCCGGGAATCGGCATCCGATGTACTGTCAGCTCCCGCCCCTGTGCATCCCGGCTGCTCTCCAATACGCGCAATGCTGCCTGGCACCGAACATGGTTGGGGTCAGTCGGATCATCGGTCCAGGCCAACAAGACCTCACCGGGGCGCACGAAACAGCAGAAGTTGTCCACATGGCCGTCGGTTTCGTCGTTGTATAACCCCTCCGGCAACCAGATGACGCGCTCGATGCCCAGATAATCCATCAACATCCGCTCAACCTCATGGCGTTGCAGGTGCGGGTTGCGATTGGCATTGAGCAGGCATTCCTCGGTGGTGATCAGGGTGCCCTCGCCGTCCACATGAATCGCCCCGCCCTCCAGTACGAAGCCGTCGGTACGATAACGCGGGCAGCGCTCCAGGCCGAGAATCTTGTCGGCCACCTGATCATCCCGGTTCCACGGCCAGTACAAGCCGCCATCGAAGCCGCCCCAGGCATTGAACACCCAGTCGACACCGCGCACCCCGCCCTGGCCATTGGTAACGAAGGTCGGGCCGGTATCACGCACCCAGGCATCATCGCTGCTGATTTCCACTACCCGAATGGCCGGGTGGTCCAGCTGCAGACTGGCGTTGGCATATTGCGCGGCAGATACGCCGACCGTGACCGGCTCGAAGCTGGCAATCGCGCGCGCTACCTCGGCAAAGGCGGCCTGGGCTGGTTTGGCTCCGAGCCGCCAGTTGTCCGGGCGTTCCGGCCAGAGCATCCAGGTCTGACTGTGCGGTGCCCACTCGGCGGGCATGGCGTAACCGTCGGCGCGGGGCGTACTGTGCAAGGTGTACATGAATCAGGACTCCAGCGAACCATCCAGGGTTTTCAGCGGACCATACAGATTCGGCCGGCGGTCACGGAACACGCCCCAGGCGGCGCGGATATGCTCCAGCTGGTCGAGATCAAATTGCTGCACCAGCACGGTTTCGTCGCTGTCATTGGCTTCCTGCACCTTCTCGCCGAACTGGTTGGCGATGAAGGAGGCGCCGTAGAAGGTGATGTCATAGCCGTCCTGCTCTTCCAGCCCAACCCGGTTGCTCGCCACCAACGGCATCAGATTGGCCCCGGCGTGGCCCTGTTGCACCCGCTGCCAATGATCCTTCGAGGTAATGGAGGAGTCATGCGGCTCACTGCCGATGGCGGTGGGATAGAACAGGATTTCCGCGCCTTGCAAGGCCATGGCCCGGGCGCTTTCCGGGAACCACTGATCCCAGCAGATACCCACACCGATAGTGGCAAAGCGGGTCTTCCAGACCTTGAAACCAGTATCACCGGGGTTGAAATAGTACTTTTCGTGATAGCCGGGGCCATCCGGAATATGACTTTTGCGGTACACACCCAGATTGCGTCCGTCGGCATCAATAATGACAACGCTGTTGAAGCGCGCCCGGCCAGACAACTCGAAGAAGCTGATCGGCAATACCACCTCGAGCTCCTTCGCCAGCTTGCTGAAATGCGCAATGGCAGGATTGTCTTCAACCGAGGTGGCCAGCTGCAGGTATTCAGGATTGGGCTTCTGGCAAAAATACGGGGTTTCGAACAGCTCCTGAATCAGAATGATCTGCGCGCCCTTGGCAGCGGCCTGCCGTACCAGTTGTTCGGCTTTGGCAATATTGGCCTGGCGATCCCAGCTGCAACTCATCTGGGTGGCGGCGACGGTAACGAGGCGGGGCATGGCGGTTCTCCGGCAGGTGGATAATGTATCAGAGCATAACCCATGCAACTCTCCATCGCCCCTTGGCGCTGTCATCGAGCTCTGAAACGCCACTGACTGAGAATGATGCCGGCAAACACACAGGCGGCACCGGCCCACTGCCAGCCGGTCAGGCCCTGATCCAGAAACCAGTAACCCAATGCCAATGCCGACAGAGGGCTGAGCAACAAGAGGATGGAAAGAAACACCGGATCCAGGCCACGCAAAGCACGAAACCACAGCAGATAGGGCGCCCCCGTGCCCAGCAATGCCAGATAGAGGTAGCCTCCCACCTCGCCGGAACTCAGGGACGGCGGCAGCCCCTCAAACCACAGCATAAAGGGCAACAGCAGCAGTCCCCCGAGCAGCAATTGCCACCCGGTAAAAGCCAGCAGCGGGATGGGCAGTTGCCAGCGTTTGACCAACAACGTGCCTAGCGCCATGCTGAACGCCGCCACTGTCGCCGCCAGGACGCCGATACCATCCCAGACCAGGCGGCTGGGAGAGACCAGCACCATGGCCACGCCCAGCAGCCCCAGCAGCACCCCGAGGATCATCTGCAGACCGGTACGTTGACGGAACAGCAGCCAACCAAAACCTACCACCAACAAAGGCTGGGTACAGATCAGCAAGGCAGCCAACCCCCCAGGCAAGCGATAGGCGCTGACAAACAGCGGCCAATGCAACAACGACATGCAGAGTGCACTTACTACCACCAATCTGAGCCAATCATCCCGCGACGGTATATAGCGGGTGATCAGCACCATAAGCAGTCCTATAGGCAGGATGCGCAAAACCGCAGCCGTCAGCGGTCGATCCGGTGGCAGCCATTCGGTGGTGACCAGATAGGTACTGCCCCAAACCAATGGCGGTAACGCCGCCATAACCCATAACCGACTCATACCGTCTTCTCCATTGAAACCGCTTATTGCCTGGGTGTCAGCAATATGGGTGCCAAACCACCTTTGCGGCGCTGTCCCGCCAATATCAGGGCCCGGCGAATGGCAGCTGGATCCGACATCCGTTCAGGATGAAGGCGTTTCGTGCATATTGCAGAGAGCAAACCTTGCTCGGCAGCAGCCAAACGCGCAGCGATGCCGGGTACAGGGAAACCAGCCAACTGGCGCGCTTCTTGCTGGCTGCACTATGTCTTTTACCTAGGAGTTCTGTAATGCAACGTATATATACCCAACCCGATCCGTTCGAGCCATTCGCCTTGTCTCAGGCCATCGCTGCGGGTGAATGGATTTTTGTGTCCGGCCAAGCCGCTTTAGATGCTCAGGGAAATATCGTCGGAGAGGATGACTTTCGATTACAAGCCGAGACCGCTTTCAATAATCTGCAGGCCATTCTGCAGGCGGCTGGTTCCGGGCTGCAGGACGTAGTGAAAGTCACCATATTCATGACCAACATGCAGTACTTCGGCGAGGTGGTTGAGCTGCGCCACCGCTACTTCAGCCAACCCTACCCGGCGGATAGTATTGTTGAGGTAAAAGCGCTGGCCCTGCCGCAACTGATGTTCGAGATTGAAGCCGTCGCCATGCGCGGAGCAGGTAAAAGCTGACAGGCCTGGCATCCAGTGTCGCGTTACAGTTCATCTTCTCCTCCGCGGATACGCTTGAGGCGCCGCCATAGCGTTGTCTGGCTGATACCAAGGTACTCAGCCGCCTGGGCCTTATTGCCACCGAACATCTGCAACGCCTTGACGATCTCCTCCTGCTCGATGTTATGCAAATGCCCACCACGCGGCTCAATTGTTGGCTGCTCGTATAGTTCGGGAAGAACCCTGGGCAGTGATTCAACCAGCAACTCCCAGTTACCATACAGCTTGAGCGAGACAATCAGACGCTCAACGTAGTTCTCCAGCTCACGGACGTTGCCGGGCCAGCGGTAGCGTCGGAAAATCGGGGTAATCCCCTTGACCAGATCCTCCAGCGCCACCTCAATGCCGTAGCGCAGCGACTCGTTGCGCATGAGAAACTCGGTCAGCACAGGAATATCTTCCGGGCGCTCGCGTAAGGGCGGCATGTGTACCTGAAAGGTACTGATCCGGTAGTACAGATCTTCACGGAAACGACCGGCTCGCACTTCTTCCATCAAGTCCACGTTGGCGGCTGCAACAAACTTGATATTCAGGGCAATGGGCCGGCGGGAGCCAACAGGTGAGATCTCTCGCTCCTGTAGCACCCGGAGCAGCTTGGCTTGCTGGGACAGCGGCAACGAGTTGATCTCGTCCATGAAAAAGGTGCCACCGTTTGCAGCCTCCAGCAGACCCGACTTGCCGCCACTCTTGGCGCTGGTAAAAGCCCCATCGGCGTAGCCGAACAGCTCGGACTCAAACAGTTCCGCAGGAATAGCCGCGCAGTTAATGGCGATAAAGGGCCCTTTCGCATTAGCACTGGCCTGATGCGCCTGTCGAGCAGCAAGCTCCTTGCCGGTACCTGTTTCACCGCGAATCAACACCGTGCCCGGTGTGGCGCCGTATACCAGTAGCTGATTCTGCACATCCGCCATGCGGCCAGACTGATAGACCAGTCGGCGATTGTCACCATTCGATACGGCCACCGGGCTTGGCACTACATGATAAAGATAGCCAACCCGCTCGCCACCGACATCAAACGACTGCTTGCTCAGGTTGCATAGTCGCTCGCCAAGCAGCAGACCCTCTGCACTGATGCTCTCGGCCTCGAGCACCCGGGCATCAAACAGGCCATCCAGCCGGCGCCGACGATGGAGTGAGGGTAGCAGGCTGCTGGCGCCTGCGTTCCACGACACAATCCCACCCTCGCGGTTGGTCAATATCTGCGCGTTGGACGTCTGATCCATGAGGAACTGCACCAGAGCATGCTGCTGTTGCTGACGCTTGTGCTCCCCGGCATGGCGTATCGCCTTGCGTATCAGGTTACGGCAGGACTCCCGGGAGTACAGCAGGACTGATTCCAACCCCCACTGCCGGGCCAGATCACAGGCGTAGCTGGAGCCGATCACCACACCAAACCCCTGGTCGCGCAGGTTGTGGAAAACTTCCTTGGCGTGTTCGGCGGTACTGTAGGTGTGATGTGACAGTTCAAGACCGTCGAACAGACCAAGCAATTCAAGATTGGTCTCCTGCCGCTCGTAAGTGAGCAACAGAATGCGGGAGGAGATTCGCCGGGCGGTAATAACCGCCTGGACCAGATCCGTTTGCTCTACCTTCAACGCCAATACCGGCATCGGCAAGGTATCGTTCAGATAGAAGGCATTGGCGCCAGCGCTGATAAATACATCTACCGCCTGACGCTCGATCAAATCCCGTGCTGAGCGCACCGCGTCATTGAAAATGTTATCAATGATGGTGATGCTGGCGACCGCCTCAAACTCAGGTATGAGGCTATGCACCAGCCGGCTCAGCTTCGAGTTACCGATCAGGCACACCCTGACCCGGTCAAGTTCCGCATTGGCAAATTCCACGCTCTGACCTCTTTTATTGTTATCGGGGCAGTGGGAGCTCAGGAACGAAAAACCCAGGGTTCTTCGCGCTGCCTTATGGCCTCATATGTTTTTATCTGTTCCGCGTACTGCAGGGTCTCGCCAATCTCATCCAACCCGCTGAGCAAACGCTGACGACGGCCCTCCTCCAGCTCGAAGACCCAGTTGAGGGTACCGACTCGCAACATTCTGTCGGTCAAATTTACCTGCACTTGCAGGCCGATCTCGGCCTGCGCCAGGTCGAACAACTGATCGACCTCGGCCTGCGGTAACCTCAGCGGCAGCACACCATTATTGAAACAGTTATTGTCGAATATATCGCCGAAGCTGGGAGCGATAATGACCCGCACACCAAAATCCCGCAGGGCCCATACGGCATGTTCACGACTGGAGCCGCAGCCGAAATTGGCTTGGGCAAGCACCACACTACCACGCCGATAAGGCTCCCGGTTAAGAATGAAATCAGGGTTTTCCCGCCGCGATGAAAGCGGGGTATCAATCTCTCCCGGATCGAGATAACGCTCGTCGTCGAATAGAAAATTGCCGAAGCCGTGAGAGTCCAGACTCTTCAGGTATTGCTTGGGTAGCAACATATCGGTATCAATGTTGGCCCGGTTCAGCGGAATAAGAATTCCCGAATGCGTGATCAAAGGCTGCATATTTCAAAGGCTCCTGAAATCAACCAGTTCCCCAGCCACTGCCGCAGCAGCGGCCATAGCCGGGGACATCAAATGGGTACGTCCACCCTTGCCCTGGCGTCCTTCAAAGTTACGATTGGAAGTCGCGGCGCAGCGCTCGCCTGGATTCAATCGGTCCGCATTCATGCCCAGACACATGGAGCAGCCCGGCGCTCGCCATTCAAACCCAGCTGCCTTGAAGATGCGATCCAGCCCTTCCCGCTCTGCCTGCAGGCGTACCAGTCCAGAGCCAGGTACCACTAGCGCCTGACGAACGCGGCCATGTACTCGGCGATCACGCAAAACGGCGGCCGCAGCGCGTAGATCCTCAATGCGCGCATTGGTACAGGAACCGATAAACACTCGATCCACCGGTAGCCCGGCCAGCGGCTGCTGCGATTTCACTCCCATGTAACTGCGGGCGCGCTTCCAATCCAGCCGTTGCAGCGCGTCACTAGCCTGACTATCGTCGGGAATCAGGCCATCAATCGACGCCACCATATCTGGCGAAGTGCCCCAGGTGACCTGAGGCTCGACATCTTCAGCGTCGAGTTCAAAAACCTTGTCAAACTTCGCATCCGCATCGGAATGCAGTGTGCTCCGCCAGACCTCTATCGCCGCTTGCCAGGCGTCGCCGGTGGGCGCCATGGGGCGGCCGCTGACGTACCGCTCGGTGACCTCGTCGTAAGCGATTAGTCCCACGCGCGCACCAGCCTCGATGCTCATGTTGCACAGCGTCATGCGTCCTTCCATGCTCAGAGCACTGATCGCTGTACCGCTGAATTCCAGTGCATGGCCGCTACCACCAGCGGCGCCGATGCGGCCGATGATGTACAGGGCCAGATCCTTGGCGGTAATGCCTGGCGCCAGCTTGCCGTTCACCTGAATACGGAAATTCTTCAGCTTGCGGCTGCGCAGCGTCTGGGTCGCCAGCACATGTTCAACCTCGCTGCTACCGATCCCATGGGCCAGTGCCGCGAGAGCGCCGTGGGTGGCGGTGTGAGAGTCACCGCATACCAATGTCACTCCCGGCAAGGTGAACCCCTGCTCAGGCCCGACGATATGGACTATACCCTGCCGCACATCGTCCAGCGCAAACAGCGGAATCGCAAAGTCTCGGCTGTTGTTTTCCAATGTCGCGATCTGCCGTCTGGCGATGGGGTCAGCCACACCGCCAATGCCCTGCTCGCGGCTGAGCGTCGGCACGTTGTGATCCGGCGTCGCCAGGCTGGTATCAAGCCGCCAAGGCCGTCGCTCAGCCAGACGTAAGTTGGAAAATCCCTGGGGCGAGGTCACCTCATGCAACAAGTGACGGTCGATATACAGAAGCGTAGAGCCATCTGGCATATCAGCGACCCGGTGCCGCTCCCAGAGTTTGTCATAGAGCGTGTGTGCTCCCATATGTACCTCGAGACAGTCAGTTATCAAGGATATCGAGCAGGTTCAGCGCTGCTGTGGCGTCCAGGGCACCCAGCGATAAAGTGCACCAGCGGTACCGCTGGCCACCCGATAGCCGCAGTAACTACTCAGCCGCCCTCCCGCCTGCGGCTGGATAATGCACAAAGGACGCTGGCAACTCTGCTCATCCACCTCAGCCAGCTCAAGTACTTGCCTGCTGCGATCCAGCTCAGCCCGGGAAACTTCCCGCTGCACACCATCAAGGCGCGCTACATTGGCCTTGAAATGCCCCACCCAGGCGGCCACATACCGCTCACACAGAGGCGACTGCCGGGTTAGCTCCGGCGATGTAACGCCGCCGGGATGAGAAGCGCAGGCACTCAGGCACAGCAGCAATACGCTAGCCAAGTAGCGCAAGGCAATCCTCCACGGAGCGGACGTCCGCATACTTGATGCTCAAGTCCCTGAGGTTGGCCACATGCGCTTGCGCATCACGATCCCCCGTGGCCTGCTCGGGAATCAGTACCCGAAAATCGTGCTGCAACGCGTCCACTGCGGTAGCGCGAACGCACCCACTGGTCGTCAGGCCCGTGACCATTACGCCATCCGCGCCCGCCTGACGAATCAACTCCGCCAGGTTGGTACCAAAAAAAGCACTAGCCCAGAACTTTACGATCACCGGCTCACCCACCCTGGGCTCAAGCCGCGGATCGATTCTTACCAGCGAAGAGTCGGCCTTCAGAATATTCAGGGCAGGTAATTTTTCGCGGAACACACGGGCCTGAACCGGACTGTCATAGGCCACCGTAGTGAAAAACACTGGCCAGCCGCGCTGGCGAAACGCCTCAAGCAACTTTACGTTGGCCGCCACCACAGCGTCACATGAACTGGCCAGAGGACTACGTTGCGGGTCGGTAAAACCCACCGCCAGGTCGACCAGCACCAGCGCATAGCGCTGGGCTGGAGTCAGAGAACGGGAATCCAGAGTCATGCCTCACCTCAATTCCAGGATGGAGTAACCGGTGCCGGCAAGCCGGTTTCCTCAAGGCAGCGTGTCTTGAGCTGATCCAGCGTACCGCCACGATCAAACAACTGAAGTTCACCGCGCTCAGCAGCTATTTGCTCGCGTAGCCCAGATGTTGCCTGCGTGTCGACAGCAGCATCGGCAATCACCACGCCATAGCGACGGGCGCCTTCAACGGTGACCAGCCCCTTATCCACATCGCGCAAGACCAATGCAGGATCACGCGCCAGGGGATCACCCCAACCGCCGCCGCCCCAGGTGTCGAACAACAGCAAGTCGCCGGCCTTGACCTGGATGTTGTCGCACTTGGCTGGCAAGATCTGCCGACTGCCATCGGCCCGAATCAGCTCCTTGCGACTGCGCTCACCCGGCGCCCCGCCATTTACACCCCAGGGGTAGGTCAGCCAGCGATCGTCATGGATGGAGACGTCTCCATCGACCAGTAAGCGATAGGCCACACGCAAACCGTTGCCACCACGGTGCAACCCTGCACCGCCCGAGTCGGCCAGCGTTTCGTAGGTGTCGATACGCAGCGGAAAGTAGGCCTCGACATACTCATTGGGTACGTTGGTAAAACCGGGCCACAGCGAGTGACCATCCGGCCCATCGCCCACCGGCCGGCCGGGAATACCGCCAAAGCCAATCTGGAACAGCTGGAACCATTCACCTTTCTGGTCGTAGCCGGAATACATGAAGTGCGGTGAGTCGGAGAAGCCAGCGGCGTTCATGGCCTCTGGCGTGCCCTGGCCAAGCAGCCCGCCCATCATGTCGAAAATCCGCCCGAGCAGGTGCGTACGGCAGGACAGCGCCGCCGGGAAGTTCGGCTTGAGAATCGAGCCCTGCGGAATACGCACCTCGACCAGGTCATAGAAGCCATCGTTGAGCAGAATGGCCGGGTCATACAAGCTGATGGTCAAGGCCCCGAAGAAAATCTTGAACATTTCTTCGTTGACGTAGAAGTTGACCGACGAGGGGGCCTGAGGGTCGGTACCTTCGAAGTCGAAGATGGCCTTGTCCCCTTCCCGCCATAGCGCGCAACGCAGGGTGTAAGGCCCCAACCCAGCACCATCGTCGCAAATGTAGTCCTCAAATTCCTGACGCTGCTCCGGCACTACCCGGGCGATGACCTCACGCATGGCCCGGTAGGTACGATCAAGCATTTCTTGTTGGGCGCTGTAGAAGGCGTCATCGCCGAAGCGTTCGGCCAGTTCGACGCAACGTCTGCTGGCGGTGCGGCAGGCGGCCACAATGGCATTCAGATCAGAGCGGTTCCAACGGGGCATGCGTACGTTATGAAGAATGACATCGAGCATGTCGCTGTTCATTTCTCCACGGCGATACAGCTTGACCGGGGGAATACGGATACCTTCTTCCCAGATGGTACTGGCAGCCGTCGGCAGACTCCCGGGCACCTTGCCGCCCACATCGGACATATGCCCGAACATGGCGGCATAGTTGATAATCCGGCCATCCTTGAAGATCGGCATGAGCACCAACCAGTCCGGCAGGTGGCTGACGGCTCCGTTGCACAGATAGGGGTCGTTGGTGAGAAAAACGTCGCCCTCTTCTATTTCTCCTTCGTAGCTATCAAGAAAGCCGGTGATAAAGGAGCCGAATTGGCCGACAATCATCTTGCCTTCAGAGGTGGCAATCATCGGGAAGGCATCACCCTGCTCGCGGATACCAGGGCTCATGGCGGTGCGAAAGAGCACCGCATCCATTTCCTTGCGAGCGTTGGCCAGCGCATTCTCAACAATATCAATGGTGATGTTGTCCACATCGATGCGCTGAAAGGCGGTGTTGTTTGTCTGTTTTATTTTCGCAACCATTGTTGTTACTCCTGACCCTGGGGGCGAATCAATAGGTTGCCGACGTGATCGACAGCGGCTTCATAACCGGGGAAGAGAACAGTGGTGGAGTCCATCTCCATGACGATAGCGGGGCCGGGCACAACCAGCCCAGGTGCCAGACGCTGACGGTCGTAAAGGGTGGCCTGATATTCCTCACCGGAAACATAGATGGGCGACGTACCGGTAACGGCGTCTTGCAGATTGACACCCTCGGTTTCAAATACCCGCTCGGTGATATCCGGACGTGGAGAGCGCGCAATGGCCCGTAGGTTGACCAACTCATGCGCCTCGCTCATGAAGAAGGTGAACAACTGCTCGTGTTCTGCATCGAAGGCTGTGGAGATAGCCTCCAACCCTTGTTCCTGCAGCGTCTGGAGATCAATATCCAACGTTAATAGCAGCGCCTGCCCCTGATACCGCACATCTACCTGCCAAGTCAGTTGCTGCAGCTCGGCTGCCACGCCCTGCGAAGCCAACGAACCACGCACGGCATCGCCCAGTTGCTGCAGTGTTTGCAGAACCTCTTCTTTTCCGAGATCGCTGATGCGCTTGACCAACGAGCGGGACGCTTCGTCTTTGACCCGTGTAGTGGCATCGCCATAGGCGCACAGCACGCCCGGTGCAGGCGGTACAATTACCGGCCAGGAGTTCATCAGGATCCCCATGGCGTTGGCATGTAATGGCCCAGCACCACCGAAACCGCAGAGCGCAAAATCACGCGGGTCGTAGCCCTGTTCAACACTGATCAGACGCAGCGCCCCGTACATGTGTTCAGTGGCAATCCGCACAATGCCTTCAGCTGCATCGTGCAGTGACACACCCATGGCATCGGCTATCTTCTGAACCGCAGCGACGGCCAGATCCTTGCGCGGCTGAAAATCCCCTCCCAGCTTCTGCTCGGCCGGCAGATAGCCCAACACCACGTTGGCATCGGTCACCGTAGCTTCATCACCACCACGATCATAGGCCGCCGGCCCTGGTACCGCTCCGGCGCTTTCCGGCCCGACGCGCAATGCCTTGGTCAGCTCTGGTACCGTCGCAATGGAACCGCCACCTGCACCTACTGTGCGCACATCCACAGAGGGAGCGCGCACCGATACGTCACCTACCCGCGTCTCCCGGCGAATGCGCGCCTGATTGTTGTCAATCAACGCCACATCCGTAGAGGTACCACCCACGTCAAAAGTCAGCACCTTGCTGAAGCCACCCCGGGAACAGAACCAGATCGCCCCCGCTACCCCGCCGGCGGGCCCGGACAGCAGCATATTGACTGGTGTTGCAGCTGCTGACTGACTGGTAGCCAATCCGCCGTCGGAACGCAGGATCGACAGCTGCACATCCGGCCGCAGGCGTTTGACCAATTCGCTCTGCAGGTGCTCCATGTAGGCCGCGACCTGGGGGCGCACGTAGCTGTTGACTACGGTGGTTTCGGTGCGCTCGTACTCTTGCATTTCCGGCACCACCTCGGAGGACAGCGAGACCGGAATCCCCGGCATCACCTGCTGCGCCAGCTCGTAGATGGCCCGCTCGTGGGTATCGCTGACATAGGCGTTCACCAGACTGATAGTCAGCGCTTCAATACCGGTTTTTCTCAGCCGCTCCAGTTCCTGAACCATGGCCTCACGATCGAGGTCGCGCACTACGTTACCCTGGGCATCAATACGCTCGTCGGCCTCCACCGTCCATTCCAGCGGGGCCAGCAGCTCACCTTTGTTGAAGGTTACCCAGCCGCCCAGGCCGCCCGGTACGAAGGAGCGGGCAATATGCAGCACTTGCTTGTAGCCCTTGGTGGTGACCAGGCCGACCTTGGCACCACGGCGGGTCAGGATGGCATTCGTGGCGACGGTGGTACCGTGCATGACCGAGCGGATATCCGAGGGCTTCACCCCGGAGATTCGACACAGCTTATCGATTCCCTGGAGCACCGCAATCGAGGGGTTGTGCGGTGTGGAAGGAACCTTGGCGGTAAAACTGTCGCCGGTTGCATCATTTATAAGAAGCAGGTCGGTGAAGGTTCCGCCCACGTCTGCACCCAAACGAAAACTCATGTTGCCTCCAGCACTTTTATTAGAGTTATGTCGCGCTATGAAAGCCGGGGCACTCGCACCCCGGCGGATAGGTTAGCGTGCAGCCCTTTCCAGCTCGCGCAGGGCAATATCTTCGGCAGTGATACCGGGCGTGTTCAGGCGCGGGCCGCCCAGAACAAACGCCGTGCCATGCCGCCGCTGGTAATCAATGGTGAAGCCCGCAGCAGAAACGATGCCCACGTCACCATCCTCGGTCTTGATGGACTTGAGGTGGTAGTTCATCCATTTCCAGAACTGCCCCTGGCGATCAAAGGCTTCAGCCTGATAGAAGCGCGGGAACTCGACATCCATGTACATGACCTTCTTGCTGTAGGGGTGCTCCGGTGGCGTGATAGCTTCCACAACCCACACCTGGCGGGGTTCCCAATGATCCTTTGGGTTCCAGTGCGGCCAGTTGTCCAGGTCCACTACCGGGAACTCGGCATTCCCGGAAGCCTTCTGGTCCCAGGTTTCCCCAGTGGAGTTAGCTACCGCCAGGATCCACCGCTTACCCAGCAACTTGTACTCTGGATACCAGGTCGGGTGAGCGTTGAAGATCTCGATATCATCGTTGAGCTGATCAGTACCGCCGATAGGGTCCATCCAGGTACCGCCGGATAGGCGACGGGTACGCCGCACCGACTTCACGTAGGCCCAGGAGTCTTCCAGCTTGGGTGAGTCATAGCGGATGGTGAACAGGCCCAGGCCACGAATATCATTGGGGTAAGTGGCGTAAAGCAGGGTCTTGGTCAGGATACTGCCGTCGCCCTCGACCACCTGATCGGTGCCCAGCCGGCCTTTCAGGAAATAGCGCTTGAATGCCCACTGCTGGCGCCGCTCCAGGCCTACCCTGTCGTTAAGAAACAGATAACCGAAGTTCGGATAGTCCTGCAGATTCTTGGTCGGTTGGGCGTAGTGGTGGTTCCAGATCAACTTGGCCGCTGCGTCCGGATCATCCTCGCTGATCTCGGGAAAGGGGATACCTGCTACCCAACCTTCAACCAGGCGGGTATCGGGGTTGTACACCGCCTTGCCAGCGTTGGCCTCGGTCGCCGCCAGGTAGTCCTTACCCAGAACGACAGGCTCAGATGCCTTGAGCTTCAGACTCAAACCCTCATTCTGGATCAGCAGCTTCATCCGCTCGGTCAGCAAGCTGTCGATACTGTGGCCCTCAAAGCTATCGGTCAGATGTTGCTCAAGGCTTTGTTTGTTGAGAACAGTACCTGGTGCCAATTCCGCCGCCTGGGTAACCAGCGAGGCGGAAAGCGTCAGCGCCAGAGCGGCCGTCAGTCGATGCATGGTGATTTTCATTATTGTTGTCTCCCGATCAGAACTGATAGGTAATGCGCAGCGACAACTGATCGTTGCCGGCGAAGTAACCGAACAGGTTGGTGTTGTTGAACCCTTGCAGCGCCCGCTTCTGCCGCTGGTCATCAAAGAAGATGTCCGCTTCGGCACGTACACGCCAATGGTTGCCATAGGCGAACTCGACACTCGGAATCACGAAGCTGCCGCCGTAGCTCAGGTCGGTACCCAGTGCCAGCGAAGGGTTGATCCGGTCGTTGTCGTAGTTGGTGGCCAGAATGGCCGTGGCGATGGTGGAGTGTTCCTTGGTGCGACCACTGAAGCCGGCCGAGTTGACTATCTCGTCGTCACGGTCGTAGTTGGTGATCCAGGTATTGAACAACTGTACCGAGAAGAATGACGGGCGACTGGTCTTGAGGTAGCGCTGCAAGCTCAGCTGCTTGTCCATCCGCAGCATGGTCTTGACGACATCCTTCTCGATAATGCCGCAAAAGCCCGGGAAGAAAGCGCAACCGCCGACCTCACCGGCCTGAATACCCACGTTGTAGGGCGAGTCTGGGATATAGGAGACCTCGGCTGAGAATACAGCATCAACCGACTCCACATACCGGTTGGCGGTGATACCGAAGACATCCACAAACGGGAAGATCAGTTCGCCCGCCGTGGAGTTGGGATCGGAACGATAATCGCCCTTGTAGGCGCCTTCGAAGGGACGACCACTGGCAGCGTCACCCACGCCCAACGGGTTATTCGGATTGGGGTTGATGACCGGGTTCAGCGATGGGCCATGGAACCAGCCCAACGAGTATTCCCACTCCCCAATCATGCTCTTCCAGCGCAGGCCATAGGATGGGTCGTCCATATCAGCGTCTTTATGCTTGAAGTTGTACGGCACGTCCGCGCCGAACGGTGCAGCTTCAAAGGTGATGCCCTTGTTCGGGTTATTAGCCCAGCGCCCCCCTTCCAGGTCGAAGCTGTTGCCGCGGTCACGCGCCCGGTTCATTCGCCCGGGGATGTAGAGCATCTGCAGGCTACCGTTCAGGCTATCGAAGCGCTCGACCACGTTGACCATCCACAGCGGCTTGCGGGAATCCTCGTTTTCCGGCTCCAGGAAGGAACGGATACGGTTGTCATAGCCGTGGATCACGTCCAGTGACTGGAAGAAGTCGGTTTCGCCCCAGACCACCTGCTGTTTACCTATCTTCAGCGAAGTGGTGGGGCGCACATCGGTCTGCCACCAGAACTCCCGGATCTCTTCAGTGTTGTAGACATCGTCCATCAGATTCACACTGGACTTGGTGCGATTGCTGAACAAATCCGATGCCGCGTTGCGATCCATTGCACGCTGCAGATCCTTCAGATAGTCGGTCTCGATTTCCCGAGCTGCCCGACCAGAAATGAACAGCTGCGAGTTACCGAGATCCTTGTACATGTTGAGTTTGAGAGTGGTGCGGGCCATGGACAGGTCATAGCGATAGTTGCGCCGGCGTTCCGCTCCGACCAGCCCATTTGGATCCCGCGTGTCCATGACATAGGGGTTTTCAAGGTTCCACGAGAGGTGCTCACGAATATACCCGCTGACCTCCCAGTCGTCGAAAAAGCCGCCTTCAGCTCTGGCTAGATCATGCGCTCCCAGACTTGCTGCCAATACCGCACAGGCTAGAGAGGTTCGCATGGCGCTCGATCTTGTTTTTTTATACGCGCTCATATTCATTTCCCGATGTATTCAGGTTGGTGAGGTTGCCCTCTGATGGGGCGTGGTTCGACTGGCTGGCGCCAAAAATGAAACTGGGTTTGAACACCAGCGCAAGCGAAGGCATGACGAAGAGGGAGGTCAATGCTGATACGGCCAGCCATAGGCCAATCAACATGCCCATCTCCGCCTGAAAACGCAGTGATGAAAAGGACCAGAAGAGTACGCCGGCGGCCAGGGTAAAGGCGGTCAGCACCACCCCACGGCCAGCCGATCCAAGGGACTGCAGTACGGCATCAAGGTGATCCGCTTCAGGATATTTCTCCAGGTACTCCTTCATCGAGTCAACGATATAGAAGGCATAATCCACCCCCAAACCGATACCCAGCGCCACTACCGGCAGGGTGCTGATGCTCATACCGATCCCCTGCCAGGCCATGAAGGCGAAAGTCACCACGTTGGAGATCAAGACCGGAATGATGAAAAAGATCCCGCTGACCGATGAGCGATACACCACCAGGCAACAGAGCACCACCACCAGGAAGGCCAGCGCTGTTGCCGCGATCTGGTCATTCAGCAGAATCTCGTTGACCGCGGCGATGATCCCGAGCACACCACCGAACAGCTTGATTTCGACCCCTTCTAGCGGGTTTTCAGCGATGAACTGGTTGGCATAATGGGTCGCCTTGCGCAGGGTGTCGCCCTTGTGGTCCCGGAAGAACAGGGTGACCGAGGCATTGTTGAACACCACATCGACAAACTGGTTCAGGTCATCCGGATCCGCTCCCTGCATGTAGAAGCTGATCAGTTCGCCATTCTCCATGCTGCTGGCACCGAGTTCGCCGTAGCGGGGGTTGCCCTCGTAGAGATTGCGCCGAATGTCGATAACGATATCCGCCAGCGAGACCGCACCGCCGATTTCTGGCTGACGTTCCATATAGCGGGAAAAGCGCAGCATCCAGTCCAGTACTTCCGGTCGCTTCATAGCATCCAGCTCGCCCCCTTCAAGCACCACGAACATCTGCTCGGAGCCGGGATACAGCTGGTTGATCAGGGCACTGTCGCGGTTGAATTGCGAGTTCTGCCAGAGGATTGGCGAGCCATCGCTGGCATCACCCACGTTGACTTTGGTGGCCTCGAACATGAAACCAGCCAGTAGCACCAGCGTGACCGGCCCTACCCAATACCGCGCGCGGGTGCGCACTACCCACTTGGCGCCAGACAGGATGATCCGCATGAACCCATCAAGGTTGAAGGGGTGTGCGTAGCCCTGCGGGCGGCGGATATATGACAGCAGTACCGGCGTGAGAAACACCGCCGAGACGGTAATGCTCATCACCCAGATGGCGCCAACGATGGCAACCTTATGCAACAGCGGGATGGGCGTGATGATCACGCAGAGAATGGCGCCAGCATCGGCATACAAACCCAGCATGCTGGGACGGAACAGCTCACGCATGGTCTGCTCGGATGCCTTGCGCGCATCCAGCTCGCCATTGTGTATCAGATCATCGAACCGGGTGATCATCTGCACCGAATGGGAGAAGGCCCGAGCCGTGATGATGAAAGCAACGACGATGACCAACGGGTCGAAGTTGTAACCCAACAAGGTACCGATACCCAGCGCCCAGATCGCCGCAACAACACCGGCGATCAGCGGCAGCAGAGTGCCGCGCCAAGTGCGGGCGAATACGAACAACAGCAACAGCATGGCCACCAGCGACAGAACGGCGATGCTGACCGTCTCGTCCAGATAATGCGACACCCAGCCATACAGGATCGGCTCACCCACCAGGTGCAGGCTCACCTTATCAGCCACTGGCGACGCATCCAGCAGCCCCTGGATCTGTGGAAAGATGGTGCTGTAGTCCACCAGGTGATCATAGAAATCCACCTGAATCAGCGCAGAGCTCAGATCCCGATCGACAAACAAGCCATACACCAGCGGATTGTTCAGCACCGCCTGACGCAGATCACGCATCTGTTCTGCGGTTTGCGGCAGATCGGGCCACATCAGCGGACGGGTTTCAATGCCCTCACTGGAGGCGTTGACGCGCTTGAGCTTCTTCGAGGCCAACGAGGTGATCTGCATGGGGTTGACGCCTTGCACCTGCTGCAGACCAACGGTAATGCGCTGGATCTCCCCGAGCACCTCCTGACGGAAGATGTCGCCTTCCTTGGCCTTGACCAGGATAGTGACCCGGTTACTCGCGGCGAAACTGTCCTGGTATTTCTGGTGCACTTTTACATAGGGGTGATCATGGGGAACCATGTCACTGAATTGCGTGCGGATATCCAGGCCGCTCAGGGTCATTGCAAAACCCAGAGTGATGATGCTTACAACGACCAACACCGCAAGGCGATGACGAATGGCCCAGGCACTCAAGCGTGCTGTGCGAGTTGTAAAATAATTCATGACTATTGCTCTCCGGGCCAGATTTGCAGTTGGTCCCCATGCAGCAACCCAAGCTGCTGCCCGATCAGCACGACGCCATCGGCGGTGGCCAGCAGGCGGTTGTGGTAGCTCATATCCAGCCCTTCCGGTGCCCAGGCCTGCCACTGACGTTGCGGATTGCTGCTCCTGAACAAGGCTCCCCGCGCGCCGGTGACCAGCCACTGGCCATTGCGTTCCACCACATCGAACAAGTGCTCATCGGTAAAGGCCGGGATCATGTTCCAACTATCACCACCGTCATGGCTGATGAAGGCCTGGCCGCGGTTACCCACTGCCATGCCAGTAGCACCGTGAAAGTACACGGCCCGCAGGCTTTCGCTGCCCAGTTCCTGAGCACTCCAGCTGTGGCCATGATCTTTGCTGCGCAACAGGCGACCGAACTCGGCCGCGATCCACAGATCGTCATCCGCGCCCGCGCTAATGGCATTCAGGTTGATGTCTTCACCCAGTCCCAACGCCTGCCAGTCGCTGGCATCGGCTGAGCCGCGAAACAGCGCTCCCATCTCACCCACTACCCAGAACTCGCCGTCAATGAACTTGACGCTCTGGAGCTTGCCGGCCAGTTCTGAGACCTGCAGTTCGCGATGCTCCCACGGGCCATCCACTATCCGAGTCCAGACCTGCCCCTGATTCCCCACCACTACCTTCTGACCCATGGTCGACACTGCAATGGACTGCAAGTTGCTGCGCTGCGGCAGCTCCTCGCGAATCCAGCTTTGCCCTGCATCCTCGCTGGTTAGCAGGGCGCCGTTCTGGCCTACGATCCAGATGTTCTGGTCCAGTACGGCGCCGTCAAAGAAGGCATCCCGAGTTTCAAGTAGCGGCTGATCCAGCGGTACCGGATCGACCGAGGGTTTGATGAATGCAGCAGCGTATGCCAGCCCGCCGATCACCATCCAAGGCGCCAGGCGCGCCAACCACCCTCCAAGAAAACTAAACATTGCGAGCCTCCTGCTGCTTGTGCCACTGGCGCTCAAGCCAACGGAAAGAGTGGCCACCCAGTTGGCCGCCGGTCAGCTGTTGCACCTGCTGCACTGCTTCAACCAGCGCCAGCGGCTCAATACCAGTGCGATAGCCCATCGCATCCAGCATCAACACCAGGTCCTCGGTCGCCAGGTTGCCGGTCGCCCCAGGGGAAAATGGGCAGCCACCCAGCCCCCCAATGGAGCTATCAAACTCGCGCACACCGCACTGCAGGGCCGCCAACACGTTGGCCAACGCCATGCCTCGGGTATCGTGGAAGTGGCAGGAAATCCGACCCGTTTCACACCAGTGCGTCAGCGGCTGCAACAGCCGCTGCACCCCTGCCGGGTTGGCTGCACCTATGGTGTCGGCAATGATCGCGGTGTTCGCGCCCGCATCCAGCATGCGCTGGGCAAGTTGCTGCACCACCTCTGGCGACGTGGCCCCTTCGAAGGGACATTCAAAGGCCACGGCAACATAGGCTCTCGCGTTCAGTCCGTCGGCCCGCGCCCGCCGCATCAGCTCGGCACTGACCTCGGTTGCCTCTGCCAGGCTCATATTGATGTTGCGCTGGTTCATGGTTTCAGTCGCCGACAGCACAACGGCAACCGACCCGACGCCGGCCTCGCGGGCCAGTTGATACCCTTTCAGATTGGGGATCAGCGCCGAGTAGTCGATATCATTCGGCATCGGCAGACGCGCAAACAACTCACCAGTACCGGCCATTTGCGGAACCGCTCGGGGAGATACGAAACTGCCCATTTCGACGGCGCGAATACCGACCTGCAACAACGCCTCAATCATATGCAGCCGCTGCTCCAGACTCAGCGTCCGGCCCTGACTCTGCAGTCCGTCGCGGGGCCCGACTTCGTTGATCTTGACGAAATCTTTCATGGCTAGCCCACCACCTTCTGCTGTTTCAGTTTGGCGATGCGCTTGGCGTCATAACCCAGGATCTGCTGCAGGACTTGGTCGGTATGCTCACCCAACAGCGGTGGCGCGGTATAGGTGTCGGCGTTATCGGCACTGAGTTTGATCGGGTTGCCAGGTACCTCCACACTGCCGCCCAACGGGTGAGGGATATCCACCACCATCTGGCGATGGCGCACCTGGGGATCGGCCAGCGCCTCACTGAAACGATTGACCGGCCCACAGGGCACCCGTAGCGCCGTCAACTGTTCGACCCAATGTGCGGTGGTGTTGGTTTGCAGGACTTCATCAAGCACCCCGTCGATCAGCGCCTTGTTGGCCAGACGCACCGGCTGGGTTCGGTATTTGGGGTCCTTGAGTTCCTCGACGTCCAACAGCCCGACCAGATTGTCCCAGAAGCTATCGAAAATAACGGCGATGACAATGAAGCCATCCGAGGTGGCGTAGGTGTTGTAGGGCACATGAACAAAATGGCCGTTGCCCAGGGGTTCAGGATTCTCGCCGCTGAGCATGTGCATGGTCGCCATGTAATTCAGCATGCTGACCTGGCAATCAAGCATGCTGATATCCACGTGCTGGCCGTGCCCCTTGCTGTGCCGTGCCTGCAATGCAGCCAATATGCCCATGACGGCAAACATGCCACCGCCCAGGTCACCAATAGGAATACCGGCACGCATGGGGGTTTTCGCATCCAGCCCAGTGATCGACATGCCCCCACCTATGCCCTGGACGACCTGGTCAAAGGCAGGCCTCAGATAGTTGGGCCCATCCTGCCCAAAACCGGATACGGAGCAGGTAATAATGCGGGGGTTGATATGCTTGAGATGCTCAAAGTCGATCTTCAACTTCTTTGGCACACCGGCGCTGAAGTTATCCAGAACCACATCGGCGTTACGTACCAGGTCGTGGAAAACCGCTAGTCCCTGCTCGTTTTTCAAATCGATACAGACGCTCTGCTTGTTACGGTTGAGCGTAAGGAAATAGGCTCCCATACCTTTGAACGAGTGCCTGGGGTCATTGGCCAGCAGTGCGCGAGTACCTTCCCCCGTTAGCGGCTCAACTTTAATCGTCTCGGCCCCGAGGTCCGCCAGAAGCATCCCGGCATAAGGGCCGGACAACATATGCGTCAGATCGAGGATGCGAATCCCCTCTAGAGGTTTACTCATGCTTTTTCTCTTTATATTTATTGAGTTCCACATAATCTTTAGCAAGTACCTTGCCAAAACTTGCAACTCCACCTAACCACATGTTTTATAAGCAATTAATAAACAGGAAGAGAATAAACAAGGCATGACCAACCACCTCTTATTTGCAACTTGAAATATTGATTTCAGATTGAATAAGAGCACGAGCAACAGCAATGATTTGCCACAAGCAAAGGACGACAAATAGAGTGCCTTGCACCCAAGTGGGGGTTATACAGGCAAAAAAAAGCCGGCACCCGAAGGTGCCGGCAACGCTACTGGCGGAGCAGTCTTACATGAAACGAGCCATCTCCATCGGGCCACTGAATCGCTCAATGGCCCCGGGCTCGATATAGCGTTTCCAATTATCGAAAACTTCCCGGCCAGCCAGGAAGCCTTCAAATATGGCGTGGTCGGTCTTGCGTGGTACAACTGCATCACCCACCCGATGCACATTCGGCAAAGCTTCCTTCAGTTGATGATAAAGCCTGTCTTCGGGGAGATGACGTACAGCCAGGACGATACTATCGAAACCCGACAATGTTTCCTCGTCACCGGTATACAGATTGAATGTAACAACGTCGCTGCCACGCACCTCGCTGACCCAGGCATTCAAGGTATAGGTCAACCCTTGGCTGAAGAGGTTGGCATACACTATGGGCTGGTCCAAAGTAGTAGCCAGACGATGGAAGAGCGCATTCCAGCGCGTCAGCACATGCACCTCATGGCCGTTATCCACCAACAGTTCGGTAATACCCGCGGAATAGCGGTTACCCTCTTCATCCAGCACCAAAACCCGTTTTCCGACCCTTTCTGGATGCGCCAGCACATCCAGCGCGGTAAGTACCCGGTCGCTGTCCAACCCAGGCACCTTGTCTACCAGTGGGTTGATATCGGAGTAGCCGCTGCGGTCAGGCAAGGAGCCGGTAGCAACGATAACCCCATCGGGGTTCAGCGCCCGGATCATCTCAACGCCAGCCTCACAGTTGAGCTTGACCTGAACACCGTGCTTGGCCATATGCACCTTCAGATCTTCGGTAATCCAGGCGAAGGAATCCCGGCGCGGCAGGCGAACTATGTGGTTGACCTGACCACCCAACTCAGACCCTTTCTCCAGCAAGGTTACCTGATGCCCGCGCTTGGCTAGTCCTTCGGCGGCCTTCATCCCAGCCGGCCCCCCACCAACCACGACCCAGTGTTTGCTGACCGGTGCCAGTTCCAGCGTCTGCGGGCCAAAAACTTCCTCGCGGCCCGTCGCCGGGTTGATCTGACAGGTCATGGAGGTGCCATGGAATAGCCGCGAGACGCAGCCCTGGTTGCAGCGCAGACAGTGATAGATTTCGTCTTCCCGGCCTTCGGCCGTCTTGATGGCAAACTCCGGGTCGGCGATTTGTGCGCGGGTCATGGCGACCATATCAGCCCCACCGCGGGCAAGTATCGTCTCAGCTTCACCGGCGCTGCCGATCCCGGACACACAGAACACCGGGATCTGCACTGCTCGCTTGAGCCGCGCCACCGGATCGGCCAGCCAACCATTGGGTACATCGTAGGGTGGCATGATGTAGGTAGCCGACTGGTACACGCCCGCCGTGGCCATGATGTAGTCGATATCACCGGTAGCCTCGACCGTACGGGCGACTTCAATCCAGTCCTCGATTTCCATGCCGCCAGGTACCATCTCGTCCATGGACAGACGAATCCCAACTACATAGTCCGGCCCTACCCGCTCACGCACGGCACGTATCACTTCGAGCGGAAAGCGCATCCGGTTCTCGAAACTGCCGCCGTATTCATCGTCGCGCTTGTTGAAGAGAGGTGAAATGAACTGGTGCAGCAGATAGCTGTGCGCCAGATGTACCTCGACCCCGTCAAAGCCTGCCTGTTTCGAATACTCGGCCGACACCACCCAACCCTCGACCACTTCATCCATGTCGCTACGCTCCATGGCCTTGGCCATTTCACCAAACACCGGCGACTTGATGTTGGATGCCGACCACAGCACACGGTAATCGTCCATCGCATGAGTCTCGCCCATGACCCCGAAGTGGTTGAGCTGCGCAAAGATATGCGAGCCAAAACCATGCACCACATCGGTCAGCGCACGGTCACGCTCGACCATCTCGGGACGGTAGCCATACGAATAACCGCGACAGAATGTGTTGGAGGTGGGATGGATCAGCCGGTTGCCGGTGATCATCAGGCCAATGCCGCCCTTGGCACGGGCCGCGTGGTAGTAAACATCGCGGTCAGTGGTCAAGCCTTCGGGTGAATTGAAGGCCATGGCGTGCGCGGACTGCATGATGCGGTTACGCAGCGTGATGTTGCCGATTTTCAGCGGCGAGAACAAATGAGGATAGCGCTCAACGGTCATCGGATTCTTCCTCCGGAACCAGCGCTCCGGCGCTGGTCCGTTATCTTGTTATAGGTATCAGACTTGAGGGGCGCCCATGGCAGCGTGCCAGTCGGCACCGAAGCCCTCCAACTCACCTTGTTCTATGAAGCGCGCCGGGTCGTCCAGCAGTTCACGGCCGGCGAGCATGCCCTCGTAGATACTGTCCTGCAGGGGGCGCGGCAGGTTGGCATCACCAATGCAGTACAGCCGAGCGACATGCCCCTGCAACTGGCGATAGAGCGCATCATCCGGCTGGTGCCCGGCAGCGATGACAAAGCTATCCGCCTCCAGTACTGCGCTGTCCTCATCGGTAAACAGGTTGAGCAGCTGGGCGCGCTCGCCATCGATGCGCCGCACCCAGCTATTGAGGGTGTAGTGCAAGCCCTTGCCGAATACGTGGCGATAGTTCACCGGCAGATCCAGGGTGAGCGCGAGGTTCGGGGCCAATGCAGTAAAACGGCTGACCAGATGGACTTCATGCCCACGGTCAAGCAGGAACTCCGCCGCACCCAGGGCATAGCGACCGCCGTCCTCGTCGAACAGCACCACACGCTTGCCGACCCGCTCCGGTGTATGCAATACCTCGATCACGCTGAGCACATTGTCCTGCTCAGTGCCCGGCACTCGATCAACCGCAGGACGGGTGGATGTGAATGCCGTCTTCAAGGGTATCGAGCCAGTAGCCAGAATCACGCCATCGGCCGCCCGCGCCATAATAGCGTCGGCATCCAGCGCGGTATCCAGGCAAATTTCCACACCGGCCTTGCGCAACTGACGTTCAAGATCGCGTGCAATGAAGCCGAACTTCTGCCGACGTGGCAATTGCGCAGCCAACAACGTCTGCCCGCCCAGCTGCCCGCCCCGCTCCACCAGCGTGACCTGGTGGCCGCGCTGGCGCAGGGTTAATGCCGCTTTCATGCCCGCCGGGCCACCACCAACCACCAGCCAGTTCGCGGGTCGCTCGGCTGCCTGCAGGGTGTGCAGCCCGAAGCGTTGCTCGCGTCCAGCAGCCGGATTGACCACACAGGAAATGGCATTGCCCGCCATCAGCCTGGCAATGCAGGCCTGGTTGCAGCGAATACAGTGGGTGATCTCGTCGTCGCGACCTTCGAGCAGCTTGTTGCAGAACTCCGGATCAGCGATCTGGCTACGGGTCATGGCCACCATATCGGTGGCGCCTTCGGCAACCAGTGCCTCGGCCTTGGCCGGGTCAACGATATGCCCAACAATGAACACCGGAATATCGCTGACCTTGCGGAGCGCCGCACGCAGCCGGGCGCCATCCTCCACCAGCCAATTCTCTGGATAGTCGCCCGGCGGAATCTGATCCGCATGCGCCGCATAGGTACCGGCCGTGGCACTGACGTAGTCGATCAGCCCGGTCTCCACCATCTTGCGGGTCATATCGATAGCAGTATCAGCCTGCATACCGTCGACCGTGCACTCATCCAGTGAAACGCGGATACCAACGACAAAATCAGGCCCAACCGCTTCACGCACCCGGCGCATGGTCTCGATCGGAAAGCGCACTATGTTGTCCAGGCTGCCGCCATACTCATCGGTGCGTTTGTTATACACAAATGACAGAAACTGCTGATGTAGATAGCCGTGAGAATAGTGCAGCTCGACGCCATCGAAGCCTGCAGCCTTTGCGTTGCAAGCGGTCAAGGCGAAGTAATCCGAGACCTCATCCATCTCGGCCTTGGTGATTTCCTTCGCCCACTCATTGTATGCCGGTGATTTCATGGTAGAAGGCCCAACGAGCAGACGGTAATCGTCGAGGGCACCACTGCGCCCTTGTGGTCCAAAGTGGATCAATTGAGCGAAAATGCGCCCACCAAAGGCGTGTACGGCACGTACCATTTCCGCATCACGCTCAATCATTTCCGGGCGATTTCCCCGTGCCAGCGAACGGTTAGGTCCAGTGGATTGTGGATGGACATGGCGTGCACCAGTGACGATCAGACCTATACCGCCCTTGGCGCGCTCGGCCTGGTAATGAATGTCACGGTCGTTGGTCAGGCCATCGCCGGAAGCGAAGCCCTTGGCATGCGCAGTCTGCATCAAGCGGTTGCGCACTGTGATATTACCGATCTGCAAGGGAGAGAAAATCGAGGGATAGCGTAGCTCCCCTGGCTGTCTGGGTTGGATCATCTTTGCCTTATCCTTTGTTATTTTTTTGCATCAGGCAGGGGGTCGCCTGAATTCAAGAGCAATCGCTGCCCTCTCCAAGCGGCCCGCTCGTATATCTTGTAATCAGCGCAGTACGTTCTCACCACTCATGAACACAAACACCCGGCGAAACTTACCTTCTTCGACATACCAGAAGTTGCAGTTACGTAAGCGAGTTTCATTACCCTGCGCGTCCTTCAGATACACGTTGAATCGAGCACAGACCGTTTGGGCAACGTCATCTACAGCAACTTCGAAGTCGCCGTGCCAGATCTCTTCATAACCGGAAAACAGATTCTCGAACATCTTGCGAACACCGGTATGGCCGCTATGGGTAAGGTTATCGGTCTGAATGGTGAACTCGACGTCCTCATGGCAGCAGTCCAGCACTTGTTGCATGTTCTTCTTATCAACGTTACCGAAGTATGAAGTGATCGCCAGCTCAGTTAATTGTTCACGGGTCAAACGAGTCATATCTCTCTCCAGATTATTATTGTCAGTTAACGAACGCGTGATAGGCCGCGTCATTCGGGTTTTCCGGCGCGGGGTAGGCTTTGCGACTGTGCGTCAGCCCCAGGCTCAACATCAGCTCACAGAGCTTGTAGGAGATCTGTCCGGGATTGATTACCGGAATCGGCAGCCGCTCAGTCAGGTAAGCGTGGGATTGATGCATCGTGGTCGAGCCAAGAACAATGACATCGGCACCATCTTCCGTCATGGCCTTGTGCGCCTCAGCCTCCAGCTTGGCAAACACCACTTCTTCCTTGCCGCCGAGCAGTTCCTTGAGGTCCGGACGGGTATTGATTGAGCGTAGCGATGCCACACGATCCCACAAGCGGTATTCGGTCAGGGTTTTTTCGTAGAGGGGAAACCACTCATCCCACATGGTGATGACGCTGAACTTCTTGCCCAGCATGCAAGCCATGTAGAAAGCCGACATGCCTGGCGCAACCACCGGAATATCCAGGCGCGAACGCAGGGCCGCCAGCCCGGAATCACTAACGGTATCTATACAGACCGCACTATAACCTTCTTCCTGGGCACGTAGCCCCGCCTCAACCACAGAGAAGTCCATCAGCAGGACGTCATAGGCGCTATCTGCCAGCGATGCACCTCGCGCAACAGGAACAAACTCTGGATGAAAACCAGGCAGGATCAAGCTTTCCGGTAACTGCGAAGCACGATTCATTGCACCAGCCTGGTCCATGGGGATCGGGATAATGACCTTGATACGGTACGTCATGGCATCTCTTTCCTTAGCGCTCTGGCCTGTTGCCGTGGGCGCCTGGTTATTGTTGTCCCATTAACGATGCAATATGGTTGCCAAGTTTAAGGAAACGGCTCCAGGCCCTTATAAGGGCCATTTCAGCAATCAGAGATCGAAGCGACAGTGAAGAAGGCAATGCAATGTGAAATAGTTCAGTGCAATAAGAAATGAAAGCAAAAACGCCGCATCATCGGGACTGATACGGCGTTAGAGTTATTACGCGATCGCAAACGATAAGTTAATCCGAGGCAGGAAAGGCCTCGTCTAGTCCAGTCTCAACGGTCAGACTCTGAGCAATACGCACGTAAGTGTCATTTCCCGAAGTGTAGGCTGGCCAATCAAAGCCTTCGATGGAGGGATTACCACTACGGGCGAAGTTGGCCCACATGGCGCGCATGTTGTCGGTGACGGCCATATCGTTCGGGTTCCAGCCCGGGTGGTTCATGGCAAAGCCCTGCGGCGTTGGGGTATCGCCGCCGACCGGGTCCTGCAGGCCGGTCAGCCCCAGCAGGTAGTGCGAGAGGAAACTGCCGGGGTAGTCGAATACGTATACCAGCTCGGCACCGTGGTAGGCCAGCGAGCCCTGACTGGACCAGTTATCCGGCAGGTGATCGAACACGTAGACGAAGGTGTCCGCCTCGTTATTATCGGCCATCCACGGCATGTACCACTTGAGCCCATCAATCAGGCCAGGAGTATCGCCTTCGTTGGCACCAGCGATAATCGGTACGTCGTTGTGCTGCCCAGCCTCGAAGCTGTCGCGGATACCATCGAGCATGTACACGCCATCCACGTTTGGAGAAAATACCCGTCCGGAGCCGTCCGCGGCAGCAACCAGCTGTGGCCAGGGAACTGCCCGCAAAGCGGCGGCCACGTCTTCAGCATTCTGCACATCCAGCGCCTCGGCGACGGCGATACCGTCCTGCTCCTCGGCCGCCAGCAGATTCTCAACCGGCATCAACTGGTCATCCGGGCCGGCCATGCCGCTCTGTACAATGGCCTTGTGGAACAGGCCGCTGGCCATGGGGGAATTGATCAGCGACAGCACCTTGCCGCCGCCGCCGGACTCACCAAAAATGGTGACGTTATCCGGATCGCCACCAAAGACTTCGATGTTATCCCGCACCCATTCCAGCGCGGCGATCAGATCCAACTGGCCGTAGTTGCCAGAGGTCTCATTCGGCGATTCGGCGGTCAGAGCAGGATGCGCCATATAACCCAACGGCCCGAGGCGATGATTGACCGTGACCACGACCACGCCTTCCTTGGGCAAGGAGGTATTGTTGAATGCCTTGGTGTTGCCGGTAAGGATGGCGAAGCCGCCGCCATGGAACCAGACCATCACTGGCAACTTCTCGCCGTCAACGCCATCCGGCACGGTGACGTTGAGATACAGACTGTCCTCGCTCATGCCACCTTCGCCAAAGGCCACATAGGCCGGGTTCTGCGCCGACTGATCAGCCCAGCCGGTAGCCCAGCGCACGCCCTCCCAGGCGTCCGGTTCGACCGGTGGCTGCCAGCGCAGCTCGCCCACCGGCGGCTTGGCGTAGGGCACGCCATACCAGGCCCAGGTACCGTCATCATGCTGGAAGCCGGACAGCTTGCCGTATTCGGTATCTATGATCTTCTGCGGTGCCAGCGCGCGGGCCAGGTGTTCCTGCGCATCGGCTGCGGCAACTACCGCACGCGGGCCGGGGAAAGTATCGGTGAATACCGGCGGCTCGGCGTTGTTCAGATCATCCAGCAGGTCGGTCAGCGAGGCAGCGAATGCCGTGTAATCCATGTCGAAGACCAGTCGGTCGGCGTAGACCGAAACCTGCTCGGCAATCTCCGGTGTAATGGTAATGCCATTGCTGGTATTACCGTCCTGATCAAGGGTCTGCAGCAGCACGGCGATATTGGTTACCGCATCATCGGTGTGCTCTTCGGCACCCGCAACCAGATCCAGCGGCGTAAGTATTTCAGCGCCCTCAGCTTCGCCGAGCTTGAGATCACCAAGATGGAAAGCAACGGTTTCGCCGCCGCGATAGGCAAAGCTGCCCTGCTCGTCCGTCGTGCCCTCCTGGCTATCGGTCTGGTAGCGCAGGCCCGCGACGGGGCTGTCAACGAAGGTACCGGTATGCGTGCCGGGCCCCTTGCTGCTACCACCACCGCCATCAAAACAGCCCGCCAGCGTCATGGCGAATGTGCATATGAGGGGCATTGTTGTCAGGCGGGCTGCCCGACGGGAAAGTGGGATTCGCGTCATTGTCTGCCTCATTGTTGTTGTAATAAGCGGGCCGGGGGAATTCCCCGGCTCTACAATAGATAGACAATAATGTGAAATGCATCAACCTAGAAACATTACCAACTATAGACTCACATCCCCAGCCACTCCGGTAGCGCCAGGGAGATCGCCGGCACGTAGGTGATGATGGCCAGGAAGAACAGCAGCAACATCAGCCACGGCATCGCCGCGCGAATCACCGAACCCACCGGCATACCGGTCACCGCCGAGGTGACGAACAGGTTCAGGCCCACCGGCGGGGTAATCAGTCCGATCTCCATGTTCACCACCATGATGATGCCCAGGTGGATGGGATCGATGCCCAGTTGTATGGCAATCGGGAACAGGATCGGCGCGAGGATCAGGATGATCGCCGATGGCTCCATGAAGGCACCGGCAATCAGTAGCATGATATTCACCGCCAGCAGGAACATCCACGGCGACAGTTCCATCGCCGTTACCCAGGCGGTGATGGCCTGGGGGATCTGCTCGGTGGTCAGGACGTGGGCGAACAGCATGGCGTTGGCGATGATGAACATCAGCATGATGCTCAACTTGCCCGACTCCAGGATCACCTTGGGGCATTCGCGCAGGGTCATGTCTTTATAAACGAATACCGCGACGAACCAGGCATAAACCGCTGCTACAGCCGCTGCTTCGGTGGGCGTGAACATGCCGGAGTAGATGCCGCCTAGGATGATCACCATCAGCAGCAGGCCCCATAGCGCCTTGTGCGCGGCCGACAGCCATTGGCGCACTGATGCCCGGGGCATTGCCGGCAGGTTCTTTTTCACCGCGATGATATAGATCGCCGCCATCAAGGCCACGCCCAGCATCAGGCCGGGAACCACTCCGGCCATGAACAGTTTACCCACCGATTGCTCGGTGGCAGCGGCATAAACCACCATGACGATCGATGGCGGGATCAGAATACCCAAAGTACCGGCGTTACAGACGATGCCGGCACCGAACGCCTTGGGATAACCCGAGCGCACCATACCGGCAATGGCGATGGAGCCCACCGCCGCTACCGTCGCCGGCGAGGAACCGGACAGCGCGGCAAACAGCATGCAGGCCATCACCGCGCCGATCGCCAAGCCGCCACGAATGTGCCCGACGCTGGCATTGGCGAAATCGATCAGCCGCCGCGCCACGCCACCGGTGGTCATGAAGGCACCCGCCAGCAGGAAAAAGGGAATGGCCAGCAGAGTGTAGTGCTCGGAGGTCTCGAACAGCTTGACCGCTAACCCGCTCACCGAATCGGGACTGAACAGGATGATGGTGAGCGAGCCGGCGACGCCGAGGGACACGGCGATCGGCACGCCCAGAAACATCAGGACGAACAGAGCCAGGAACAGAAAAGGAATAGTCATGGGCGGCGATCCTCACTGTCGGCCAGCTTGGCGGCTTCTGCCGCCTCGTCAACCAGCCCAAGACCGGTCTGCTGGTGGCGCAGGATACGAATCAGAATTTCCGCGAAGCGGATGAACATCATGGTAAAACCCAGCGGTACGATCAGCGCGACATGCCATTTGCGGATACCGAACTGATCCAGGTCATCGGCGTAGATGGCGTTGCCGAACAGAGCCACGACCCACTCGAAACTGGCAACGCTGAGCAAGCCCGCATAACCCAGACAGATCATGCATGCGAGGATGCCGATGCCCCATTGGATGCGCTGGCTGGTCAAACGCACCAGAGCGTCGACCCCAATATGCCCTGCGGTACGCACACCGTAAGCCAGGCCGAAGAAGATCAACCAGGCGAACAGCGCCTTGCTCAGCGCATTACCCCAGGTCATTTCCTGGGCCAGGTAGATGATGAAATCCCCGATGGCAAAGAAGAGCGCGCTGATGCCTGCAGCACCGCGTATTTCGAAAAAGTCGCCCAGCAGGAAGAACGGGTTGTAGAGATTGTTGATGATGACGTAGACAAAGGTCACCAGGGTCATCGCTGTCAGCAGAAAGACGATGACGCCCTCCTCGAAATGATCCCAGGCAAGACGCAGAGCATGCATGGTGGTGTCTCCGGAAATTAGAAAACGGATAGCGCCGCAACCGGCATTACCGGCTGCGACAAGGCAGGTCAGTTCACGGGTTGCTGGTTGCTGGCTTCGGCTGCAGCAATCAGGTCCGCGCCAATCTGGTCGGCGAACTTCTGCCATACCGGACGCATCGCCTCGCGCCATTCGGTGCGCTGCTCAGGGGTGAGGAGGATGATCTCAGTGGCTCCGGATTCAGCAATTCGGGCGCGGGCAATGGCGTTGAGCTCCTCCGCCTGGCGATTCACCTCGACGCTGACTTCCGCCAGGATGTCTTCCAGTTCGCTGCGGAGGTCCTCGGGCAAGCCATTCCAGAATCGCGCATTGGCGATCACCATGTAATCGATCAGGCCATGATCGGAGGCGGTCATGTACTTCTGGACTTCATGTACCTTCTGGCTTTCATAGTTGGACCAGGTGTTCTCGGTGCCATTGACCACACCGGTCTGCAATCCCTGATAGACCTCGGCAAAACTCATCTTGCGAGGAATGGCGCGCAGCGCCTTGAATTGCTCGTCCAGCACCGCCGACGCCTGCACCCGGAATTTCAATCCGCGGGCAGCGCGTGGCTCGCGCAGGGGCTTGTTGGCGGACATCTGACGCATGCCGTTGTGCCAGTAGGCCAGACCGAGAATGTTCTTGTGCAGCATCGACTGGAGCAACTCCTGACCGTGTTCGCTCTGCTGGAAACGGTCCACCGCCGCCATGTCATCGAACAGAAAAGGCAGGTCATAGACCTGCAGTGGCTTGGCGTAGTGCTCGAATTTGGACAGCGACGGCGCCAGCATATGCACATCGCCGAGCATCAGCGCGTCCATCTCCTTGCCATCACCGAACAGGGACGAGTTGGGGTAGACCTGTACCTCGACTCGACCCGGCAGGCGCTCCTCGGCCAGTTTCTTGAACAGCAGGGCGCCCTGCCCCTTGGGCGTGTTGTCTGCCACCACATGGGCGAACTTGATGATCACCGGCTCGCTCGCCTGGGCCAGGCCTGCCAACAACGGCAGGGTACAGATCAGTGCCTTGATCAGGTGTTTGAACATGGGGTCATTACCTCTTGTTGTTATCGTGTTTGTTTTTGTCTGGGTCGGCCGCGAGGCTCAGCCCGGCGGTTGGCCGGCACGCTGGAGCACGCGCCTGGCGTGGCCGATCACTGGCGCATCGACCATCTGTCCATCGACCACGAACACACCATCACCAGCAGCGCCGGCGGTCATGACCCGCTGCGCCCAGCTCAACTCTTCGGCGCTCGGCATCAGGGTGTCATGCACAACCTGCACCTGGCCGGGGTGGATGCACAGCATTCCACCGAAGCCCATATCCCGGGCATCGGCGGCCATCTGGGACAGACCGTCGGGGTTGTTGATGTCGGGGAAGACGCTATCCAGTGGCGATGCCAGCCCAGCCACCACGCTGTTCAGCAGGATGGCGTAACGCGCCTGGTCGAGCATCCGCCCGGCTGCGGCGGCGCCGCTGGTCAGACCCAGAGCCAGCCCCAGATCCAGCGCGCCGAAGCTCAGGCGCTCGACGCCTTCTGCCTGAGCAATGGCAGGCAGCGCTTGCAGCCCCAACGCGCTTTCGATGATTGGCCAGACGGAGCGGCCACTGGCAGCAGCCAGCGTCACCTGCTCGGCACTTTCTACCTTGGGCAGCAAGACGCCCACCACACCGGCATGCCGCCGGCACAGTTCCAGATCCGCCTCCTGCTGCGGATGCCGGGGAGCATTGATGCGCACCAGTATCCGGGCCTGGGGATTCTCGGTCAGAAAGGTATCCAGATTGGCCCGCGCTTCGGCCTTGAGGTTCTCCGCCACGGCGTCCTCGAGGTCGACGATGACCCGGTCGGCGCCACTGGCCAACGCCTTGGGAATGCGATCGGGGCGGGTCGCCGGTACGAACAGCGCCGTGCGGATGATGGTCGTATTCATACCGCCCCCTGCTGCCGCAACTGTGCGATATCCGCCGCGGCGTAGCCCAGCTCGGCGAGCAGGCTGTCGGTATGCTCACCGAGCGAAGGCACCGCGTCCATCCGCGGTTCGAAGGCAGCGTTACGCCCTGGCGGCAGCAAGGCCGGCAACGAGCCCGCCGGGCTTCCCACCTCGCTCCAGCGCTGACGCGCCTTGAGCTGCGGGTGAGCCCAGACGCCGGCCATGTCGTTGACATGGGCGTTGGCGATGGGCGCCGCGTCGAGTCGTGCAATCACCTCATCGGCGGTCAGCTTGCCGAATGCCTCGACGATGATGGCCCGCAATTCGGCGCGGTTCTCCGAGCGCCGGGAGTTGGCCGAGAAGCGCTCATCGGCGGCCAGTGCCGGCTGCAGCAGCACCTTGTCGCAGAAAGACACCCACTCGCGTTCATTCTGCAGGCCGAGCATCACGGTACCGCCATCACCGGCGGGGAACGGGCCGTACGGGTAGATGGTGGCGTGGGCCGCGCCGGCACGGGGCGGCGGCGTCGCTCCCTGGTAGGCGTAGTACATCGGAAAGCCCATCCATTCGACCAGGCTTTCCAGCATGGATACATCGATACGGCTGCCGATGCCGGTCTTGTCCCGCAGCATCAGCGCCGACAGCACGCCGGTGTAGGCATACATGCCGGCGGCAATATCCGCGATGGAGCAACCGGCCTTGGCCATCTGGTCGTCACCCGGGCCGCCGGTGACCGAGAGAAAGCCGCCCTCGCTCTGGATCAGCAGGTCATAGGCCTTCTTCTGTTCGTAGGGGCCGCCTTCGCCGTAGCCGGAAATATCGCAAACGATCAACTGCGGAAAGCGCTCGTGCAACGCCTCAAAGGAGAGCCCCATGCGCGCCGCAGCGCCGGGCGCCAGGTTCTGCACCAGCACGTCGGCCTTGGCCAGCAGTTGCTCCAGCACCTTGTCGGCGCCAGGCTGCTTGGCATTCAGGGTCAAGCTTTCCTTGGAGCGGTTGGTCCAGACGAAGTGCGAGGCCAGACCATCGACACGCTCGTCGTAACCCCGGGCGAAGTCACCGGAGCCAGGGCGCTCGACCTTGATCACCCGCGCACCAAGATCGGCCAATTGCCGAGTACAGAACGGCGCGGCAATGGCATGTTCCAGACTGATCACGGTAATCCCATCCAGGGGACGGGGTTTGTGGTTCTGCTCACTCATGATCTTTCCCTCCAACCAGGCTGACCTGGCTCATATCCGTCTGCTCACGCAGTGCCCACACCCGGGCCACCAGTGCTTCGGCTTGGTCGGCATTGCAGGCGCCGGAGAAGGCCACCAGGCGGCGGAACTTGTCCTCCAGCTCGGCTCGGCTCAGGGTGTTGCCCGGATCGCCCTTGGGTTCATCGATGCTGCCGTGCAGCGTGCGGCCGTCGCCGGTGGTGACCTCGACTCGGCCCAGCCAGCGCTGCGGGTAGGCGCCATCGACTTCAGGGTCCAGCTGCATGCTGACTTTCTCGCGGAAGACGCCAATGCGCGGATCGACCAGCGCATGCTCATGGAATTCCGGCAAACCGGCCTTGCCATAGAGGGCGACTAACCCCAGCACGGTGCCCATGGAGAACTTCGCCTGGTGTACGCTCTGCGGCACCACAACCCGGCCGAGTACATCGATGGCGCCCTGGTGTACACGGGTAACCACGCTGGCGATGTCGTCGGCCTGCAGCTGCTCGCGCTGCATCAGGTCCAGCAGCGCATCGGCCGCTGGGTGGGTATGCCGGCAGGAGGCATGGAACTTGAACGAGGTTTCCGGCAACGCCCAGCGGCTGCCCAGCCGGTCGGACAACTTGCTCGGATCGGCATCATTGGACATGCCAGCCGCCATGCCCTGCTCGCCTTCGAGAATATTCTGCGCCCCGGTCAGGCCATCTGCGGTCATATAGGCCGCGAGCAGCCCATCAGCGGCGGCCTTGGCGGTATGCAGCTGCTTGGAGTCCGCCGCATCACGCAAAAATTCCCACAGCCCGGCAGCCTGAGTGCCGGCGCTACCCAGCAGGTCAGTGAACTGCTGCTGGTCGAAGTCCAACAGCTTGCCAACCGCGACGGCGGCGGCCAGGGTGCCAACGGTCGCCGTGGTATGGAAGATGCGGTAATGCGAGCGACCGAGAAACTCACCGATGCGGATGCCCGCCTCATAGCCGGCCACCGAGGCCAGAATCAGGTCACGACCACTCTTGCCCAGGTCCTGGGCGGCGGCCAGCGCGGCGGGGAATACCACCGTGGCCGGGTGCAACACCGAGCTGTTGTGCAGATCATCCTGCTCGACCAGATGCGAACTGGCGGCATTGACCAGCGCGGCGAAATAGGCCGAGCTGGACTGGCCATTGACCAGGATCTGCGCCGGCCCGCTGGCCGGTCCCATCTTCTGTGCATAGCGCTCGAACAGCGGAATCGGGTGGGCGCCCTGACTGGCCAGGGCCGAAGCCAGCCAATCGAGGAACAGGTCCTCGGTACGACTGATGACCGCTTCAGGCAGTTGCTCGTAACTTAGCCCCGCGAGAAATTCGGTAAGCGCCTGGGTGTGCTGACTCATGTTGTTTTCCTTTGCTTATCCAGTGGCGCTCAGAAACTGCGCGGCAGGCCGAGGATGTGCTCGGACACGTAGGACAGGATCAGGTTGGTGGAGATCGGCGCCACCTGGTACAGCCGAGTCTCACGGAACTTGCGCTCGACGTCGTATTCGTTGGCGAAACCGAAGCCACCGTGGGTCTGCAGGCAGGCGTTGGCCGCCTCCCAGGACGCCTTGGCCGCCAGGTACTTGGCCATGTTGGCCGCCGCGCCAGCGTTACGCCCGGCGTCGTATTCCTCACAGGCGCGCCAGCGCATCAGATCCGCCGCTTCGATCTCGATATGCGCCTCGGCAATCGGGAACTGCACGCCCTGGTTCTGGCCAATCGGCCGGCCGAACACCACGCGATCGCGGGCATATTCAGCGGATTTCTGGGTGAACCAGTGCCCATCACCGATACATTCGGCGGCGATCAGCGTGCGCTCGGCATTCAGGCCATCGAGGATGTAGCGAAAGCCCTTGCCCTCTTCGCCGATCAGGCTCGACTCGGGGATTTCCAGGTTGTCGAAGAACAGCTCGTTGGTTTCGTGGTTGACCATGTTGGCGATCGGCTGCACGGTCATGCCGTTACCGACGGTTTCACGCAGGTCGACGAGGAAGATCGACATGCCGTCGGCCTTCTTCTGCACCTCGGCCAGCGGTGTGGTCCGCGCCAGTAGGATCATCAGGTCGGAATGCTGAATGCGCGAGATCCACACCTTCTGGCCGTTGATCACATACTTGTCACCCTTCTTCACCGCGGTGGTCTTGATCTTGGTGGTATCGGTGCCGGTGGTTGGCTCGGTCACCCCCATGGATTGCAGGCGCAGTTCGCCACTGGCCAGCTTGGGTAGGTAGAAGCTCTTCTGCTCTTCGCTGCCGTTACGCAGCAGGGTGAACATGTTGTACATCTGCCCGTGCACGGTGCCGGAGTTGCCACCGCAGCGGTTGACCTCTTCCAGAATGATCGACGCCTCAGCCAGTCCCAGCCCCGAACCGCCGTACTCCTCGGGAATCATCGCCGACAGCCAACCGGCCTGGGTCAGCGCCGTGACGAACGCCTCGGGGAAACCCTTGGCTTCGTCGATCTTGCGCCAGTATTCGCCGTCAAACTCGGCGCACAGGGCGCGCACGCCTTCACGGATGGCGTTGTATTCTTCGTTCAGGTAGGGATTCATCTCGGTTCCTCTGGTTCAGGGTCGGCCCCGGCGCGCCATGGCTGCCGCAGGCGTCGGATTCTGTCGATGGAGAGTCAGTCGAATTGCACTTCGGCTTGTTGGGCGATGCCGTCGCTATTGCCTGCCCACAGCTCGGCCTCGCCGGTGTCGGTGCGGCGACCGCCCACGACAAAGTTCTGCGGCGCAATCAGCGGCCGAACACCGCGATAGGCGAAACGACGCAGGCGCGCCTGCGGGTTGGCCCGACAGAAGGCCCGCAGATTCAGCGTGGCGATCAGCGGCCCGTGCACCACCAAACCCGGATAACCTTCGGTCTCGGTGACATAGGGCCAGTCGTAATGGATACGGTGACCGTTGAAGGTGACGGCGGAATAACGGAACAGCAGGGTTGGGCTGGGTGTGACCGGCTCCCGCCAATCACCCTCGGGCAGTGCTGCGCCAGTGGCCAGTTTTGGTGGGCTGGGCTCGCGGTAGACGATATCCTGTTCCTCGCGGAGCGCCAGTTCCTCTTCCTGCAGATAATCGTGCTGGACGGTGACGAACAGCAGCGCACCGGTGCGGCCGTGCTTCTCTTCAACCTTGAGAATGGTGGAGATGCGTTTGGCATCAGCCCCGGCCCGGAGCGGCTGGTGAAACTCGATACGCCCGCCGGCCCACATGCGATTGCGGTTGTCCGCCGGCGGCAGGAAACCGCCACGGGCTGGGTGACCGTCGCCGCCGAGCCCGGCTTCCGCTACCGCCGGTTGGAAAAAGCACCACTGCCACAGCGGTGGCAAGGCATCACCGGCCTGTGGCGCCGGCTCGCCCAGGGTGGCGGCGATGCGCTGAAGCAGGGTCAGGCTGAGGTGATCATGAACTTCTTCGCTGCGTCCGATCCAGGCGGATAATACTGATTCGCTCATCGGTTGAATCCCATGGCTTGCTTGTATTTTTCAATATCATTGCCAAGGGGCTACCGATCTGTGAATCTACATTTCGGGAAGGGGGCGTTCGGTTTTACTTAACGCCAACGCCGCACGGCAGCTTTTTCGCGGGATACAGCTCAGCATGCATTTCGATTTATCAGACCTTCGTCTATTCATTCATATCGCCGAGTCGCCCAGCCTGACTCAGGGCGCACGCAAGGCGTTCATCTCACCCGCCGCCGCCAGCGCCCGCATCAAGAGTCTGGAAACCGAGGTCGGCAACCGCCTGCTCTACCGCGACAGTCGCGGCGTGGAACTGACCCCGGCCGGCCAGCTGTTTCTGCAGCATGCGCGGTTGATCATGCGCCAAGTGGATTACTTGAAAAGCGAATTCACCGAATACGGCACCGACGCCGCCGGGCATATCCGAATCTTCGCCAACACCACTGCGGCCACGGAGTTCCTGCCAGAGATTCTCGGCGACTTTCTGGCTGAGCGCCCGGGTGTAACGGTGGACCTGCAGGAACGCCTGAGCCGGGATATCGTGCGTGGCGTATTGGATGGTTCCACCGACCTGGGCATCATCGCCGGGCCGGTCAAAGCCGAGAACCTGCAAGTGATTCACTTCAGCACCGACCGGCTGGTGCTGGTCACCCCCAAAGATCACCCGCTGGCCGGGCGCCAAAGCATCAGGCTGGCGGAAACCGCGGGCTATCCCCATATCGGCCTGCATGAAGGCACCACCCTGCTGCGATTTCTGCAGGAGCAGGTCGCCGAGAACGGCAACAGTCTGAACATGCGCATCAAGGTCTACAGCTTCGAGGCCATGTGCCGGCTGGTCGAATCCGGGGTCGGTCTGGCGGTGATGCCGGATTCTGCCGCCCGCCGTCACCAGCGCACCATGAACCTCGCGGTGATCGAGCTGAATGAGCCCTGGCGCGTGCGTGAACGCAGCATTCTGTTACGGGATCTGGAGGCTTTGCCGAAGGTGATCCGAGCTCTGATCGACCGATTGCAGACCTACGGTCTTGAGGACAGCGGATCCTGACGGTAGAAACCCGTCAGGTGTCGATACACCGCAGGCCAGGCTGCCTGCAGTGGCTCGGGCTGTTCGAAGAAGGTTTCCGACAGCACGGCGAAGAATTCCGCCGGGTCTTCCAGCGCGTAATCATCCACCGGCAACGGCTCGTCGTTGTCGGCCCTGCGCGCCAGATCATTCCAGGCCGCGGCAAAATCATGCTGCCAGGCCGCCGCATCCATGCCGGGATGCAGCGGCGGCGCGCCATTGGCGCTGGCGTCGCGCATATCCAGGGTATGCGCCAGTTCGTGGATGACTACGTTGTAACCATCGCCCTGCCCCGAATGACAGACATCCTCCAGCGACAACACCACCGGCCCGCGCTCCCAGGCTTCGCCACTACGCTCACTGACTTCCTGATGGACGATGCCATATTCATCCTCCCAGCTGTGCTCGGCAACGAAAGGCCCGTCGTAGAGGATCAGGGTCTGCCAACGGTCGTACCAGTCCAGCCCCAATTCCAGTACCGGCACCACTGCCATCCCGGCGATGCGCAGACGCAGGCGATCATCCAGTTCGGCGCCGTTGACCGCCACCAGATGCTTGCGCAGCAGCAGGCGCAGCGCCAGTTCCTGAATACGGCGCTGCTGCTCCGGCGAGTAACGCCGGTAAACCGCCCAGTCACCCAACGCGTGCTGCCATTGCTCGGCGGATACGGCCAGCCGGCGCAACTGTCGGTCTTCACGCCAGTGGCTCAGGCGTTGCCACCAGCTGCGTCGCTCGCGAAGTGTGGCCTGTTTGCTGATAGCGATTTCTCCGGTGCAGGGGAACTCTTAATCCGTTTTCCAGCCATGATACGGCATCCGATCGCAGGGTGACCTACCAAGGAATCTGATGAGCGGTTCAGCGCCTCATACCAGTTGACCGCGCCTACTCGTTCAATCAGATTTGAGTCTGTATACACAGCGACGACAATCAATATTCAGAGACAACCCATAACCGCGCCTCCCCGAGCAACCGGAGCTAATCCATCTGCAAAGCGGCATACCGCTCCAGCCATCGCTAACTGACGTGGCGTCAGATCTGCCACTTTGCCAAACACGAAAAGCCCGAGCACTGAACCCTCAAACCCCGCCGTGCGCGGTGAGGTTGCAATATTGTCCTTTGAAATACAGTAGTGGCTGCGCAGCAGCAGCTTCTTGCAGGTTTAACGCTTTCACTTCACCAATCACGATCAGGTGATCACCTGCGGCATGTTCAGCGTGAATTTCGCAATCAAGCCAGTCCAGGCTGTCGGCAATGATCGGATTCCCCAGCGGCGATGCCCGCCATTTGATTCCGTGCCACTTGTCCGTGCCTTGCCGAGCGAACTGGTTAGAGATATTGACCTGTTCACCTGACAGGATATTGACTGCGAATCGACCGGCCTGGCGAATTCCAGGATAGCTGTACGAGCTGGACTTAACGCTGAATGACACCAGCGGCGGACTCATCGACACGCTGTAAAATGACTGGCAAGTGAAGCCAACCGGCTCGCCATCAATGTGTGATGTGATCACCGTGATACCGGATGCGTAATGCCCGAGCGCTTTGCGAAAGCTCAATGGCTCGATAGCTGTACAGGGAAGCGACATAGTAGGTCCTGAATATTGGGTGTAGCTCGAAGGTGTTAAGGAAGGCTTACCGAATCAACCCTCTCCACCCCCCATTCCAACGTCAGTTCAGCTCTGGCTCGAGAGCTCTCTTCGGACGATGTCCGCACCTGCGCTTAACGCATTCAGCTTGCCTCTTGCCACTCGCCGAGGCAATGGCGCCATGCCGCAGTTGGTGCAAGGATAGAGCTTTTCGGCATCTACAAACTGAAGCGCTTTGCGCAGGGTACTGGCAACGTCTTCTGGTGTTTCAATCGCATGGTTTGCCACATCAATGGCCCCTACCATGACTTTTTTGCCTCGAATGAGCTCAATGAGGTCCATCGGAACATGGGAGTTGTGACATTCCAGTGAGACTATATCGATACTGGATTTTTGCAGCTTGGGAAAAGCCTCTTCATATTGTCGCCACTCTGACCCCAGGGTCTTTTTCCAGTCTGTATTGGCCTGGATGCCATAGCCGTAGCAAATATGCACAGCCGTTTCACATTGAAGGCCTTCAATCGCCCTTTCCAGAGTGGCAATACCCCAATCATTCACCTCATCAAAGAAAACATTAAATGCGGGCTCGTCAAACTGGATAATATCAACACCCGCGGCCTCTAATTCTCTGGCTTCTTGATTGAGAATCCTCGCAAACTCCCAAGCCAGTTTTTCGCGGCTTTTATAATGATTATCATACAGCGTATCGATCATAGTCATGGGACCTGGCAGAGCCCATTTTATGGGTTGCTTGGTTTGCTGACGCAAGAACCTGGCATCTTCAACAAAAACCGGCTTTTGCCGCGTAACAGCACCCACGACCGTCGGTACGCTCGCATCATAGCGATCACGAATTCTAACGGTTTCACGTTTTTCAAAATCAACGCCGCTGAGGTGCTCAATAAAGGTAGTGACGAAATGCTGGCGCGTTTGCTCACCATCACTGACAATGTCAATACCTGCTTGCTGCTGTTCTTGCAACGACACACGTAAAGCATCTTGTTTTCCCTCAACCAATCCCTCCTCGTGCAATTTCCAAGGAGACCAAAGTGTTTCAGGTTGTGCCAACCAAGAGGGTTTGGGTAAGCTGCCAGCCGTTGATGTGGGCAACAATTTTTTCATAATAGATGACCTGTGTTGTTGATTAGTCAAAGAGCGTAATTAGCGGACCACTGCTCAAGAGCAGCCCGGTGTGGCTTGATAAAGTGCTCCTCAACAAACCTTCCCTGCTCAATAGCCAGTCGGCTGCGCTCCTCTCGGTCATAAACAATTCGCGTTAACGAATAATCCTGGTTATCCAAACGGGGTTGATAGGATTTTCCCGCTGCAGAGTTCGCATTATATATCTCAGGCCGGTAGATCTTTTGGAAAGTATCCATCGTGCTGATGGTACTGATAAGCTCAAGATTGGTGTAATCAACAAGCAAATCACCAGAAAAATAGAAAGCCAAAGGCGCAACACTATTTGGGGGCATGAAATAGCGAACCTTCAACCCCATTTTCTTGAAGTACTCGTCAGTTAACGAGTATTCATCTTGTTGATACTCCACGCCCAATACAGGGTGCTGATTTTCAGTCCGATGGTAGGTCTTGCTACTCGAAACACTTAGGCATATAACCGGCGGCTTGCTAAAATTCTCTTTGTACGCATTTGAGTTAACGAAACACTGGAACAGTTTGCCATGCAAATCGCCAAAGTCATCTGGCGTACTAAATGCGGACCGACTCTTATTGTACTCCTGCAAAAGCACACTGAAGTCATAATCTCGCACGTACGAGGAGAAATTATTCCCTACAACACCATCAATGCGCTCGTCAGTTTTCCGATCAACAACACTCGCCTTCAATATCTCAATCAATGGGAGCGCATCACCACTGTTTTCAGCATCAACATTCATCTCAACAGAGATAATTTCAAGCACGACAGTATAACGGTCGCCTTTGGGATTATCCCAATGCGCCAGCGCATTAAAACGATTGTCAATCATGTTCAAGGTGTTACGCAAATTCTCTTGGCGACTCTCCCCTCTAGCCAAATTAGCAAAATTGGTTGTGGCACGCGTATTGGCTGAGGGCTGGTAGTTCTCATCGAAACAAATGCTTTTTACAGTAAATGCAAACTCTTTACACATGGCAATTTGAAACCCTGATTTTCGAGACAAACCAGATCTCTGGCTTTTTTCTCGCAGTAATCTTTATACTTCCTATCGTTGGGATATATCTTATGCTGTGCCCTTGCTTTAGTAACAATGAAATGATTTCACTACGTCTTTAGTCATATTCATGATGCGCCGCGTTCGAAAGGACGGTTCCCCTTTGTTACTGAATCACCGGAGCCCAGGCACAAAAAAGCCAGGCTGCTTTTAACAGCAGCCTGGCTTGATATCGCTATTACAGTCTCAGAAGTTGAGCGTCGCGCCATCTTCCGGAATTTCAACGCGATCCGCGATACCCTTTTCCTGCACGTATGACTGCAGCTCTTCGCGGGTCAGAGCCATGTGGTTGATGGCGTCCATGTGCGTGGCAACGATGGTGGCATCCGGCGCTGTCTTGGCCGCCCGCAGTACATCTTCCTTGCCCATGATGATCGAGCCATCAAAACCATTCATCATTGCATAGCCTGCGTTGATCAGGACGATCTGCGGGGCGTAGTCTGCAAGCGCCATATCCACTTCATCGCGCCAAACGGTGTCACCTACCAGATACAGCGTGTCATGGCCTGGCGACTGGAATACCACCCCCATCGCCTCACCGAGGAAAGTTGCCACTTCCGCCGAGGCATACATTTCGTCAGTGCCGTGCTGGCCACCAATCTGGCTCAGGGTCACGCCCTCGAACTCGGCCTTGGAAAGGATGCGAACGTTGGTAAAACCCTGTCCACGGATCATCAACGCATCAGCCAGGTTCTGCACAAACAGCGGGATATCCTTCGGCAGCAACTGCTGGGCAGCATCGTCCCAATGATCAAGATGGGTATGGGTGATGATCACTGCGTCGACGTCTGCAATAACGTCCTTCTCGGACATGGGCAGGTCTACCAGCGGGTTGCGCAGGTTGCTGCGATAGGTGTTGTCGAAGCCGGGATAGGTGCCTTTTTTCGACAGCATCGGGTCGATCAGGAAGGTGGTGTCGCCGTAGGTGATCTTCACCGTGGCATTGCGGATCTGCTGCAACTGCACAGCCTCGGTAGTAGCGGATGCGCTGGTAGCAGAAGTAGCAGGTTGTGCATGGGCAAATGTCGCAGCGATGCTCAGGCTCAGGGCCACAGCGAGCGAGCTGGCAAGGGTTTTCATGGTCATGTGTTTCTCCAGGGATAGCCAGTGAAGGTGCTGCCATTGTCGGCCCCCTCAGCAATCAAAAAAAGTGGCCTATATGACAATATTCGATATAAATGGGCCACTCCTGCAGCTGCCATCCAAAATAGCCGCTTTGACCCGATACCCTATATAGGATAAATTTGGGCAACCCGTTTTCCACCCGCTGCTACTTCGCTCGAGAGGTAATTCCATGTCCGACATCAGTGTAGTCGTACTGGCCTTTGACGGGGTCAGTCTATTCCACCTTTCCGTCCCCGGCATGGTCTTCGGTGCGGATGAAGGGATCGCTCCTGCTCGCTATGAGGTGCTGTATTGCACGCAGAATCCGGGCCGGATACGGAGTGATCAGGGCGTGATGATCGATGTGCCCCACGGTCTCGATGCCATGGCGAAGGCCGATATCATCATCGTGCCGGCTTGGAGTGATCCCGGGGAGCTCACCTCTCCCGAGCTTACAGCAGCACTGCAACAGGCCCACGAGCAGGGCAAATTGATCGTGGGCCTGTGCTTGGGCGCGTTTGCGCTGGGCCATGCGGGCTTGCTGGATGGCCGCGAAGCCACTACTCACTGGGCCGCGCGCGAGATGTTTGCCAAGCGCTTCCCGCGCACCCTGTTCCGGCCCGACGTGCTCTATGTTGCCGACAGCAATATTGTTACCTCTGCCGGCACGGTCGCGGCCATCGATTGCTGTCTGCACCTGCTGCGCGAGCGCCATGGTTCCGAGGCGGCCAACCATGTCGCCCGGCTGCTGGTCACCCCGCCGCACCGGGCCGGCGGCCAGGCGCAATACATCGAGCGGCCGGTGCCACGCTGTGCCAACGATGACCGCCTGCCCGGCGTACTGGAGTGGGCGCGGGCGAACCTGGCGCAACCGCTGTCACTCGACGCCCTCGCCGAGGTGGCAAAAATGAGCCGGCGCACCTTTACCCGGCGTTTCCGGGAGGCCACCGGTACTACCGTCACCAAATGGTTGAATGCTGAACGGGTGGCCAGAGCCCAGCAATTGCTGGAGACCACCGATCTGTCGATCGAGCGCATTACCTCGGCGGTGGGCTTCGGTACGCCGTTGGCGCTCCGTCAGCAGTTCGCGGCGCAGCTGGGCACGTCACCGTCCAGCTATCGGCGCACCTTCAACAATCAGGTAAACGCGACAGCATCATCAATGGCCTGATTTCATCTCACGAACAGCCGCCGAGCAGGCCGGCCGAAGATGGCGGCCTGCTCGGCACTGGGGTAAACAACCGGCCCGATCTCAACCATGCCTGACTCGGTTACTGGCGCCCGCTATACGGTGTGCAGGTACCACATGTATTCCAGATCCGAGATGGTCTTCTCGAACTCCTCCAGCTCGCTTTCCTTGCACAGCACGAAGACGTCGAGATATTCCTCGCCGATGTATTCCTTCATCACCTCCGAACCTTCCAGCTCACGCAGGGCGTCGCGCAGGTTGGTCGGCAGCGATTGCTCATGCTGTTCATAGGCATTGCCTTCGGTCATTGCCGGCGGCTCGATGCGGTTGCTGATGCCGTGGTGGATGGCCGACAGCAGCGCTGCCATCAGCAGGTAAGGATTGGCATCGGCGCCGCCGAGGCGGTGCTCGATGCGCATGGCGTCCGGCTCGCCGCCCGGTACCCGGACCGCCACGGTGCGGTTGTCGATCCCCCAGGTCGGGGCGCAGGGCACGAAGAAGCTGGGGCTGAAGCGGCGATAGGAGTTGACGTTGGGACACAGGAAGGCCATGTATTGCGGCAGGGTCTCCAGCAGGCCGCCAACGGCCCAGCGCAGGTAATCGGACAGGTTGCCGTCGGCATCCGGGGCGAACAGGTTGCGTCCGTCGCGCTCCAGGCTGATATGCACGTGCATGCCGTTGCCTGCCTGGTCGTGGTAGGGCTTGGCCATGAAGGTGGTGTCCATCTCGTGGTCGTAGGCCACGCTCTTGATCACCCGCTTAAGCAGCACGCTGTAGTCACAGGCCTTGACCGGGCAATCGACGTGATGGAGGTTGACTTCAAACTGGCCGGGGGCCGATTCGGCGACGATGGCGTCAGCGGGGATGCCCTGCTCGTGGGCAGCCTCGATGACGTCCTCGAGAAACTCCGCGTATTCGTCCAGGTCGTCCATGGAGTAGACTTGCACCGAATTGGGGCGTTTGCCGGAGATCGGCGAGCGCGGCGGCTGCGGCCGGCCGGTAATATTTTCCTGATCGATCAGGAAGAATTCCAGTTCGAAGGCCGAAACCGGTTTTACGCCCAGCTCAGTGAAGCGCTCCACCACCCGCTGCAACACGTACCGCGGGTCGGCGAAGAACGGCGTCTTGCGGTCCAGCTCATACATGGTCATCAGCAGTTGCCCGGTCGGGCGCTTCTGCCAGGGCTCGATGCAGAGGGTGCCGGGGATCGGCAGGCAGATGCGGTCGGCATCGCCGATTTCCACACCGAGACCGGTTTCCTCGACGGTGGTGCCCTGGATGTTCAGGGCGAATACCGAGGCTGGCAAGGCAATACCGCGCTCGAAGGCCTTGACCAGGGCCGAGCGGTCGATCCGCTTGCCACGTACGATGCCGTTCATGTCGGCAATCAACAGATCGATGAAGTGGACTTCCGGATACGCCTCGAGAAAGGCTTCGGCTTCCTGCACCGAGGCCGGAACGATGTTCCCAGCGTCAAGGGCGATGACCTCGGCGGGCTCGGTACCGACGCCCGTGACATCGGCTTGAAAGGACATGATGGCCACCTGTTATTTGTAAAATATATCAACCATGACTCTTGAGTTGAGAGTAAATCCGAAAGGCTCCAGTGAGTCAATAGAACCCCGACCGCCCCGAAATGAGGCATGGCTGCACCCTTTACGATCCATATCGGAGACCTGCGGGCCGACTTTTGTCCGCGCTTGTCAGCAGAACATCATCATTTTGTGGTTAGTATTTTTTGTTGCTATTGTATGAAAAATTGAACAACAACCCTTCAGAGTCGTGAGCCGCACAGGCGTTATCATGTCCGCTAACCGCAAGCCATTGATCGGCATATCCTGCTGCACCACCCACTTCGGCCCGCACCCCTTTCATATGGCCGGCGAGAAATACATTCGTGCGGCGCTGGACGCTGCCGGTGGCCTGCCCCTGCTGATTCCAGCCCTGGGCGATGAGCTATTGATCGACCAGTTGCTCGATACCTTCGATGGCCTGCTGTTCACTGGCTCGCCCTCGAATGTCGAGCCCCATCGCTATGCCGGCCCGGACAGCGCTCCGGGTACCCAGCATGACCCGCAACGCGATGCCACCACCCTGCCGCTGATCCGCCTGGCAGTCGAGCGCGATATTCCGGTGCTGGGGTTGTGCCGGGGTTTCCAGGAAATGAATGTGGTCTTCGGTGGCAGTCTGCACCAGCGCCTGCATGAGGTGCCCGGTTTTATTGAACACCGGGAAGATACCGAGCAGCCAGTCGATGTGCAGTATGGTCCCGCCCACGAGGTGCGCATCGAACCGGGAGGCCTGCTTGATCGCATTGCTGGCTGCAGCTCGGCACAGGTCAACTCCCTGCATACCCAGGGTGTGGACCGTCTGGCCCCCGGCCTGCAGCCTGAAGCAACGGCGCCCGACGGACTTATCGAGGCTTTTTCCGTTACCGCAGCCACCACCTTGGCCCTCGGCGTACAGTGGCATCCAGAATGGAAGGTAATGGAAAACCCGTTCTATAGACGTATATTCAAGGCGTTTGGCGACGCCTGCCGGGCCCGAGCCGCCCGGCCCAAGAGGACTGTATGAACAAGATTGAAGCTTTTCTCAGGGAACACAGAATCACCGAGGTCGAATGCATGGTCAGCGACCTCACCGGCATCGCCCGGGGCAAGATCGCGCCGACTGCCAAGTTCATGTCGGAAAAGGGCATGCGCCTGCCCGAGAGCATTCTGCTGCAGTCGGTCACCGGCGATTACGTGGAAGACGATGTCTACTACGATCTGCTCGACCCGGCGGATATCGACATGATCTGCAAGCCGGATGACGAGGGCATCTATCTGGTGCCCTGGGCCATCGAGCCCACCGCGCAAATCATTCATGACGTTTACGACAAGCACGGCGAGCCGATCGAGATGTCGCCGCGCAACATGTTGAAGAAGATCCTGCGGCTGTATGCCGACAAGGGTTGGAAACCGCTGGTGGCGCCGGAGATGGAGTTCTATCTGACCAAGCGCAACGAGGACCCGGACCTGCCGTTGCAGCCGCCGGTCGGTCGCTCCGGGCGCCAGGAGACCGGTCGCCAGTCGTTCTCGATCGACGCCGCCAACGAATTCGACCCGCTGTTCGAGGATATGTATGACTGGTGCGAGGCCCAGGGCCTGGATCTGGATACGCTGATCCACGAGGAAGGCACCGCGCAGATGGAAATCAACTTCCGGCATGGCGACCCGCTGCACCTGGCCGACCAGGTGCTGGTGTTCAAGCGCACCATGCGCGAGGCGGCGTTGAAACACGATGTGACCGCCACCTTCATGGCCAAGCCCATCACCAACGAGCCCGGCAGCGCCATGCACCTGCACCAGAGCATCGTCGACGCGAAAACCGGCGAGAATATCTTCGCCAATGCCGATGGCAGCATGAGTCAGCTGTTCCTGCATTACATCGGTGGCATGCAGCGCTACATTCCCGAAGTACTGCCGCTGTTCGCGCCGAACGTCAACTCGTTCCGCCGCTTCCTGCCGGACACTTCGGCTCCGGTCAACGTCGAATGGGGCGTAGAGAATCGTACCGCGGGCCTGCGCGTGCCCGACTCCACACCGCAGAACATGCGTCTGGAGAACCGCCTGCCAGGGGCCGATGCCAATCCCTATATCGCCATCGCTGCCAGCCTGTTGTGCGGCTATCTGGGCATGGTCAACCACATCGAGCCGACCGCACCGGTGCAGGGCCGGGCCTATGAGCGTCGCAACCTGCGCCTGCCCTTCTCCCTGGAATCGGCACTGGAGCGCATGGAACAGTGCACCGATGTGCAGTCCATCCTCGGCGAAAAATTCTGCCGCGGTTATATCGCGGTCAAACGGGTGGAAAACGAGAACTACAAACGCGTCATCAGCTCGTGGGAACGGGAGTTTCTCTTGCTGAGCGTATAGCGACCGGCGGCGCGCTCCCCGGTCAGGCAGTGGATCACAGGAGTACCGGCAATGACGACAGCAGGCAAACTGACTACCGCTGAACTGCGCGCACTGGATGCAGCCCACCATCTGCATCCCTTCAGCGATCACAAGGACCTGGGCGTCCGCGGCACACGCATCATCGAGCGGGCCTCGGGCGTCTATCTCTGGGACAGCGATGGCAATCGCCTGCTCGATGGCATGGCCGGCCTCTGGTGCGTCAACATCGGCTATGGCCGCACCGAGCTGGCCGACGCCGCCTATCGGCAGATGTGTGAGCTGCCCTACTACAACAGCTTTTTCCAGTGTACCCATCCGCCAGCGGTGCAGCTGGCCAGCGCCATTGCCGAGCAGGCGCCGGCGCACATGAATCACGTGTTCTTCACTGGCTCGGGCTCCGAAGCCAACGACACCGTGGTGCGCATGGTAAGGCGTTACTGGGATCTGCAGGGCCAGCCAGAGCGCAAGACCATCATTGGCCGCATCAACGGCTATCACGGTTCCACGGTGGCCGGCGCCAGCCTGGGCGGCATGGCACCGATGCACGAACAGGGCGACCTGCCCATTCCCGGCATAGTGCATATCGCCCAGCCGTACTGGTACGGCGAAGGCGGCGACATGCACGAGGACGAGTTCGGCCTGTGGGCAGCCCGGCAACTCGAAGAGAAAATTCTCCAGGTCGGTACCGACAAGGTGGCCGCCTTCATTGCCGAGCCCATCCAGGGCGCTGGCGGGGTCATCGTGCCGCCCGCCACCTACTGGCCGGAGATCAAGCGCATCGTCGAGCAGTACGGCATCCTGCTGGTGGTCGATGAGGTGATCTGCGGCTTCGGTCGCACCGGCGAGTGGTTCGGCAGCCAGTACTATGACCTGCAGCCTGACCTGATGCCGATCGCCAAGGGGATGACCTCCGGCTACCTGCCAATGGGCGGGGTGATCGTCGGCGACCGGGTCGCTTCCAGCCTGATCGCCGACGGCGGCGAGTTCTTCCATGGCTATACCTATTCCGGCCACCCGGTGGCAGCGGCGGTGGGCCTGGAGAACCTGCGAATCCTGCGCGATGAACAGATCGTCGACTATGCTCGTAACGAGGCAGCGCCCTACCTGCAGCGCAAGATTGCCGCGCTGGCCGAACATCCGCTGGTCGGCCAGGTGCGCGGTGTCGGCATGCTCGGCGCCTTCGAACTGGTCAGCGACAAGGCCAGCCGGGAACGCTTTCCCGGCAAGGGCGCCGCCGGCAGCCTGTGCCGGGATCTGTGCATCAGCAATGGTCTGGTAATGCGGGCAGTGGGCGACAGCATGATCATGTCGCCACCGCTGGTGATTCAACCGGAGGAGATTGACGAGCTGTTCGATAAGGCCTGGCGCAGCCTGAACATGGCCGCGGAGCAGCTGAGCTAGGGGTGTAAACGGCAAAAACTGGCACAACGCCGCGCGGGGTCTATCCGCCTGCCGCGCGCTTGCATACACTAGCCACGCCGACGGCAACGTCGGGCAGAAAAGACATGGAATAGCCGCCCAGAACCGCTCCGGGCGGTGACAGATCAACCGCTAACGGCTGGCGTTACCGGCCAAACCAGAAGCAGCAGGCCGCCTCGACATGGGCAGCGTCTGCAACAGGAGAAGACATGAAACTTACAATGCGCAAGACATTGCTGGCCATGGCCGTTACCGGGTTGTTCACCAGCGCAGCGTATGCCAACGGCGAGTTGAAGATCTACAACTGGTCCGACTACATCGCCGAGGACACCATCGCCAACTTCGAGAAGGAAACTGGCATCAAGGTGACCTATGACGTATACGACTCCAACGAGGTGCTGGATGCCAAGCTGCTCACTGGCCGCTCCGGCTTCGATATAGTCGTGCCGTCCAATCATTTCCTGACCAAGCAGATCGAGGCGGGTGTATATCAGCCGCTGGACCACAGCAAACTGCCGAACATGAAAAACCTCAACCCGGCGCTGATGGACCAAATGGACAGCATTGACCCGGGCAGCCAGTACTCGATTCCCTACATGTGGGGCACCAACGGTATCGGCTACAACATCGACAAGGTCCAGGCCATCCTCGGTGAGGACGCCCCGCTCGACACCTGGGACCTGGTCCTCAATCCGGAGGTTGCCGCCAAACTGGCCAGTTGCGGCATTTCCATGCTCGACTCCGGTGACGACATGCTGACCTCCACCCTGCAATACCTGGGTCTGGACCCCAACAGCAATGATGCTGACGACCTGAAAAAGGCCGAAGAGCAGCTGATGAGCGTGCGGGGGCATGTGACCTACTTCCACTCTTCACGCTATATCTCGGATCTGGCCAACGGCGAGACCTGCGTTGCTGTCGGCTTTTCCGGGGATATATTCCAGGCCGCAGCCCGGGCCGAGGAAGCGGATAACGGAGTCAACATCGGCTACAGCATTCCCAAGGAAGGTACCCAGCTGTGGTTCGACATGATGGCCATCCCCAAAGGTGCGCCGAATGCCGACAACGCGCATACCTTCATCAACTATATCCTGCGCCCGGAAGTAGTCGCGCCGATTACCGATTATGTGGCCTATGCCAACCCCAACCTGGCGGCCAATGAATTTGTTGACCCGGACGTGCTGAACGACCCGGCGATCTATCCCACCGAGGAAGTCATGGCCAAACTGTTTGTGGCCAAACCGCGCCCGCTGTCATCTCAACGGATCATTACCCGCGCCTGGAACCGGATCAAGTCAGGGCGTTGAACCTTCCCGGGGCCGCTGTTGCGGCCCCAACTGACAGGAGAGCTATATGGTGGGTGCCGCAGGGGTCATGAAACAGGCCATGGCCAAGGCCGAGCCGGTCGAGTTCGTCAAGATCGAGCGCATCAGCAAACAGTTCGATGATGCCCTGGCCGTGGATGACGTGACCCTCACCATCAACCGGGGCGAGATCTTCGCCCTGCTGGGCGGTTCCGGCTCGGGTAAGTCTACCCTGCTGCGGATTCTCGCCGGCTTCGAAAAGCCCAGCGAAGGCCGGGTACTGCTCGATGGCCAGAACATCACCGACTTGCCACCGCACAAGCGGCCGATCAACATGATGTTCCAATCCTATGCGCTGTTTCCACACATGACCGTGGAGCAGAACATCGCCTTCGGCTTGAAGCAGGACAAGTTGAGCAAGACGGAAATCAACGAGCGCGTGGCTGAAATGCTCAAGCTGGTGCATATGGGCAAGTATGCCAAGCGCAAACCCCATCAGCTGTCCGGCGGCCAGCGTCAGCGCGTGGCCCTGGCCCGGTCGCTGGCCAAGCGGCCGAAACTGCTCTTGCTGGATGAGCCCATGGGCGCGCTGGACAAGAAACTGCGTTCGCAGATGCAGCTGGAACTGGTGGAAATTATTGAGCGCGTCGGCGTGACCTGCATCATGGTCACCCACGATCAGGAAGAGGCCATGACCATGGCCCAGCGCATCGCCATCATGGACCAGGGCTGGATTGTCCAGGTCGGCACCCCGGTGGACATCTATGAAAGCCCAGTGAGCCGACATGTGGCCGAATTCGTCGGCAGCGTGAACATCTTCGAGGGCGAGATCACCGCCGACATGGAAGACCACGCGATGATCCACTGTCCGCAACTGGACCGGAACATCTATGTCGGCCACGGCATCACCACCCGTGCCCAGGACAAGAGTGCCATCTACGCCCTGCGGCCGGAAAAGGTCTTTGTTTCGACCGAACAGCCGGAACAGGAATACAACTGGGCTCACGGCGAGGTGCATGATATCGCCTACCTGGGTGGCCATTCGGTGTATTACATCAAGCTCGACAGCGGCAAGATGGTGCAGGCGTTCTTCGCCAACTCCGAGCGCCGGTTGCCACGCCCGACCTGGGAAGACAAGGTCTATGTAAGCTGGGATGACGACGGCGGTGTGGTGTTGCCGTCATGAGAAAGCACCTGCGGCTGCCCAGCGGCAAGGCGCTGGTCATCAGCATCCCCTACCTGTGGATGTTCCTGTTCTTCCTGCTGCCCTTTGTCATCGTACTGAAGATCAGCTTCTCCCAGGCGGCGATTGCCATCCCGCCCTACGAAGCGATCTTCCAGTATGCCAACCAGGCGCTGACGGTTGTCCTGAATATGGGCAACTACATCTTCCTGACCCAGGACAGCCTGTATTTTGCCGCTTATCTCGGCTCGCTGAAGATCGCCCTGGTGGCGACGCTGGTCTGCCTGGCGCTTGGCTACCCGATGGCCTATGCCATCGCCCGGGCGCCCCGTGAGCGGCAACTGATCTATCTGCTGCTGATCATGATGCCGACCTGGACCGCCATCCTGATTCGGGTCTATGCCTGGATGGGGATTCTCAGCAGCAACGGCCTGCTCAATTCGGTCTTGCAGAGTATCGGCCTGATCGACGCGCCATTGCAGATTCTCAACACCAATACCGCAGTCTATATCGGCGTGGTCTACGCCTACCTGCCGTTCATGGTGCTGCCGCTGTATGCCAATCTGGTCAAGCACGACGAGACGCTGATCGAGGCCGCGACCGACCTGGGTGCCAGTCGCATCAAGGCGTTCTGGAAGGTAACCGTGCCGCTGTCCCGCTCAGGCATCATCGCCGGCTCCATGCTGGTATTCATCCCGGTGGTCGGTGAGTTTGTCATTCCCGAGCTACTCGGCGGGCCGGAAACCCTGATGATCGGCAAGGTACTGTGGCAGGAGTTCTTCAACAACCGTGACTGGCCGGTGGCTTCGGCGCTGGCGATCGTGATGCTGGCGATCCTGCTGATTCCGATCACCTTGTTCCATTACAACCAGGCCCGGGAATTGGAGAAAAAAGCATGAGGCGTCCCGACTTTTCCAGCGTCGTGCTGTGGCTGGGTCTGGTGTTCATCTACCTGCCGATGATCATTCTGGTCATCTATTCGTTCAACGCCTCGCGGCTGGTGACGGTGTGGGGCGGCTGGTCGATGCATTGGTACGTCGGCCTGCTGGATAACTCCCAGCTGATGAGCGCCGTCAAACGCAGCCTGCAGATCGCCTTTTACACGGCGACCGCAGCGGTAGCCTTGGGTACCCTGGCGGCTTTCGCCATGAGTCGCTTCCAGCGCTTTCGCGGGCGTACGCTGTTTTCCGGGATGGTCACCGCGCCGCTGGTAATGCCCGAGGTGATTACCGGGCTGTCCCTGTTGCTGCTGTTCGTGGCGCTGGCGCAGATTCTGGAATCGCTGTTCGGCGTGCTGTTCGACCGCGGCATGCTGACCATCTGGATTGCCCACACTACCTTCTCGGTGGCCTATGTCGTGATTGTCGTGAGTAGCCGCCTCGGCGAGCTGGACCAATCCATCGAAGAGGCGGCGCTGGACCTGGGCGCTCCACCATGGAAGACCTTTCTGCAGATCACCGTGCCGATGATCGCACCCTCGATCCTCGCCGGCTGGCTGCTGGCTTTCACCCTGTCGCTGGATGATCTGGTCCTGGCCAGCTTTGTCTCCGGCCCCGGTTCGACCACGCTGCCAATGGAAATCTTCTCCGCCGTACGCCTGGGTGTGAAACCAGAGATCAATGCTGTTGCCAGCGTGATCCTGTTCGCCGTGTCGCTCCTGACCCTGCTGATCTGGTTCATCGCCCGTCGTGCCGACAAACGCAGTCGGATGCTGCCGCCGGATGACGAACTGGCCGGCTAAGCCGGCGGCAGCGCGTACAGACCATGTAGTCCATTTTGTGGGAGCGGCCTTGGCAAACGACTCCAGCAAGGTTATTCTCTGAAAACTGAATGAACATTCATTCAAATACAAAACAACATCAGGAGAATTACCACCATGAGTCAGGGTAACGTTGAAATCTACGATCTGATGGCATGCAACGTGTATATGGATTTCGAGAACACCGGGCTGCCCAAGGAACAGCACAAGTTCCTGATCGCCTTTCATCCAACCAATGGCGCGCCGGTTCACGAGTTGATCGACAGCATCACCGCCCGCGGCCCCGACGGCTATGTGGTAGAGGTAGCCAACCAGCCATTCACCATCACCAACCTCAACGGCCACATCTTCGACCGCACCACCAATGCGCACTGGTACATGGTGAACCTGGCCACCGGCTTCATGACGCCCGGCGAGTACACCATCGAGGTCAAGTGCAAGGACGGGTCGGTCAAGAGTATTTCCCGGCTGCAGAACAACGAGCCTTCCGATCGGCTGATGGCAGCCTATCTCAAGCACCGCGATACGCTCAAGGCCAGCTATAGCCCCGGCCAGGGCGAAAAACTGCCCGCCGGGACATCACTGGAAAAGGTCGCCATTGACTGCGCCTCGTTCAAGGAGCTGACCGGCGAGGACGCCTGGTACGTATTCCGTATCTGCGAGGCGGCCAACAGCAAGGAGTTCGATCCACAGAACCTGTACTGGTGGGACAATATATTCCTCGAGCGCTTCACCAATCCGGACGCCGGCAAGAACCGCAATCATCTGGTGATCGGCAATGCGCTGAAGCAGAACACGGCGTTCACCTACTTCACCGAGCTGACCGATGGCAACACCATGGGCGGCACCAACATCTGCATCTTCCAGCCATACCAGACTTTTTACACCTGAACGCTGTACGAACAGTCGGAAGCGGTTAGAATGCAGCGATGAATAATCATTCCAAAACCGCCAACAACAAGGCACAGGCCCCGGCCAGAGCGGCTCGGCCGCGGATCAAGGACAAGCGCAGCGCCATCCTGCAGGCGGCACTCAAGGTGTTCGCCGAGGGGGGCGTCAATGGCGTGCCCATGCCGGTAGTGGCGCAACAGGCCAATGTCGGCACGGGCACTATCTATCGCTACTTCGAGAGCAAGGAACTGCTGGTCAACGAGCTGTTCCGCGAGCAGAAGATAGCGATAAACCAGCGCCTGTATGGCGATCTCGATCTGCAGCGCCCGACGCGGGAGCTATTCGATGAGGTCTGGCGCCGCATGGTGCTGTTTACCCGTGAAGCGCCGCACGCCTACCGCTTCATGGAACTGCAGGACCATCGGCCCTACCTCGATGAGGCCAGCCGGCAATTGGAGCATGAGGCGCTGGCACCTATCCTGGCGCAGTACCGGGCATTGCAGAAACGCGGCATATTCCGCGCTGATCTGCGGGCCGAGGTACTGATGACGCTGGTATGGGGCGCCTTCGTCAATCTGATCAAGGCCGAGCGCGATGGCCATATCAGCCTGAGCGATGCCGATATCGATGCTGCCAGGGACGCTTGCTGGAGTCTGTGCACTGGTTGACCCGACTGTTCGCATTACACCACACACCCTAGGGATGAATGACATGCGAACAATGACTGCAACACTGGCCGCCCTCGGCCTGACTACCCTGCTTACCGGCCACAGCCTGGCCGCGGATGCAGAACAACAGTGGCTGGAGATGATCGCCAGCGGTGAAGCCTATTCGGCGGAGACTCTGCTGCCGCTGTTCAAACAGCTCGAACCGGTGGATACCGACTTCATGGTCGGCACCTGGAAGGGCGGCAGGTTCGATGGCGGCGCCGAGCCGGACCCGATCAACTGGTACGGCAAGCGTTTCACTTCTCCCACGGATGTGGAGCCGCTACTGGTGACCAATGCCGACGGCGAGGTCGTCACCTACGACCGCCTCGGCGCTGCGCAAATGCGCCAGGTGGTGTTCGATGGCAAGGCGTCTGCCGCGCTGATCTACGACAGCCAGCCGATCATGGATTATTTCCGCAAGGTCAACGAGAACGTGGTCATCGGTCTGGGCGACATCAAGGGCAAGCCCACCGACTTCTTCTTCCACCTGACACAGCAATAAGCCGTACTTGCAATCGCCCGGTATTGGGATAGGGTTTCAGAACGGGCCGGCATCACACCGGCCCACCCTACTCTGTAAGGAGATTGCCCGTGTCCAGCCTGGTTCCCGCTGTCGATCCCGACGGCTTGCTTGAATACTCAGTGGTATTCACCGATCGCTCGCTCAATCACATGTCGGCAGCCTTCCAACAGGTGATGCGTGATATCTCGTCCAACTTGAAAGACGTCTACAGTGCGCAAGGCGTAGCCCTGGTGCCCGGTGGCGGGACCTATGGTATGGAGGCGGTAGCCCGGCAATTCGCCCGGGGCAAACGCTGCATGGTGCTGCGCAACGGCTGGTTCAGTTATCGCTGGTCACAGATTTTCAGCGCAACCGAGTTACCCGCCGAGGAAATCGTATTCAAGGCACGCCAGATCCGCAGCGGTGATCAGGCCCCCTTCGCGCCGGCACCAATCGAGGAAGTGGTCGCAGCCATTCGCGAAAGCAGACCCGACCTGGTATTCGCACCCCATGTGGAAACCGCTTCGGGCATGCTCCTCCCGGACCATTATCTGCAGGCCGTCGCGGCGGCAGTCCATGAGGTTGGCGGCCTGTTCGTGCTCGATTGCGTGGCTTCCGGCACCCTCTGGGTGGATATGCAGGCCTGTGGTGTTGATGTGCTGATCAGCGCGCCGCAGAAAGGCTGGAGTTCATCACCCTGCTGCGCGCTGGTCATGTTCAGCGAGCGCGCTCTGGCGCGCCTCGAGCAGACCACCAGCAATAGCTTTGCCGGAGACCTGAAAAAATGGCTGCAGATCATGCAGGCCTACGAGAATGGCGGTCATGCCTACCATGCAACCTTGCCGACCGACGCCTTGCAGCGCTTTCGCGACACCATGCTGGAGACGCGTGATTACGGTTTTGCGCGAGTAAAACAGGAGCAGCTGGAGCTCGGCCAGGCCGTACGCGCACTGTTGAGAGAAAAAGGTTTTATCAGCGTGGCAGCGGACGGTTTCGAAGCAGCCGGCGTGGTGGTCTGCTATACCGCCGACGACCGCATTCACAACGGCAGCGGTTTCATCAGCCAGGGCTTGCAGACCGCCAGCGGCGTGCCGCTGATGTGCGATGAACCCGCCAGCTTCAAGACCTTCCGCATCGGCCTGTTCGGCCTGGACAAGTTGCATAACCGCGAGCGCACGGTGGATAACCTGCGCGCGGCGCTGGAGGCGCTTTAGCAATCCCGCGTGAAGCGGGATTGTCAGATTGGAAAAAGGGATTTGTAGGAGCGGTGGGAAACAGCTGGATGTTACTTCTTGTCCGCCTGGCTCACCGCCATGATTTCTTCCATTTTCAACCCGGTCAGGCCATGGATGGTCCGCCACAGGTAGAACAGGATGCCCATCATCATGATCATCGAAGGAATGGCGATCATCGGGTAGCTGACCAGGGTCATGCGACCCAGCTCGGCATTGAACGCCTCAGTGCCGGCCGGACTGACCACTATCCACTTGGCAACCATGTAATTCATGACCGAGGAAAAGAAGAAGGTCCCGGCCAGGAAATAGGTAGCCTTGAGCAAGCGCTGTTCGAATATTTCATGCAGCCCGCGCTCCTGCAGACGCTCATCGACGCGCTGCACATTCAGCACCTTGTCGTTGTACAGCAGGGTGCGGATCAGCGGATAACGGGTGCGGGTGGAAAACAGCACCGCCAAGCCGATAACGCCGGGCACAGCTGCTTCCTTGATGGCCAGCCACTGCGGGTCGAGTTCCAGCAGACCGATGCCGCCGGTGAGGAAGACGCTGATGACGCCCAGCACCGCAATGAAGTTGTACTTGCGGTAGCGGATCAGCTCGAACAACCCCCAACCCAGTGGAAAGGCCAGCGCCAGGATCAGCGCCTGGTGCGGACCAAAGTGCGCCTCGCCGCTGAACTTCATCAGGATCACCGAGGGGATCACGATGCTGACCAACAGGTCGATCATCGGGCGGGGTTTGTGTTGCGGGGTCTCGCGCAGAGCTTCATTCATGGTATCGGGTGGTTCTCGTCTTCGTTGCACATATCATACACACAGCGGCTGACTGGCGCAGGACGCCGAACCGACCAGCCGCTGGCCTTTTCAGGCGGCGGCAGCCATGGCGGTCCATACCAACAGCCCGGTGTAACCACAGAAGACCGTCAGCAAGCCTGCGCCTTCCACTCTATTGATCCGCCCGGGTCGGCCACGCCAGGCAACACACATCAACAACAGGGCAACGGTCAGGCCTGCCATCAACGCCCAGTCACGGGTCAGGGCCTCCGGCGGCGCGGCCAATGGATTGATCACCGCGGCGAGGCCGACCACCCCGAGCGTGTTGAATAGCCCCGAACCGATAATGTTACCCAGCGCCAGATCATGTTCGTTCTTGCGGATGGCAGCCAGCGAGGATGCCAGCTCAGGCAGCGAGGTGCCTATCGCAACAATGGTCAGGCCGATGATCATGTCATTGATACCCAAGTCGCTGGCGATGAACACCGAGCCCCAGACCAGCAGGCGTGAGCTCGCGATCAAGAGTATCAGCCCCAATACCAGCCACATGATTGCTTTGCCCAGGGGCATGGTATCGGCCAGGTATTGTTTGCGAATTTCATCAGCGACTACATCGTCCCGGCTGCGCATGCCATCGCGAATCGACAGCGCCAACAACAGTGCGAAGACTACCAGCAGCACGACACCATCGGCGCGGCTGAGATAACCGTCATACACCTGCCACCCCGCCAATGCGGTGATGCCCAACAGAATGGGCAGCTCGCGTCGCACCACCTGCCCATGGACGGAAATCGGGCTGATCAGCGCAACCAAGCCGATGATCAAGGCAATATTGGTGATGTTCGAACCCCAGGCGTTCCCCAGCGCAATGCCTGAGTTGCCCTGCAATGACGACAATGCCGACACCGACAGCTCGGGGGCAGAGGTACCAAAGCCGATGATCAGCATGCCGATCAGCAACGGTGGCATGCCCCCATGTACGGCGGCCGCGGAGGCACCTTCAACGAAGCGATCGGCACTCCAGACCAGCACAACGAGACCGATAATGATGGCGGCAATGGCAAGCAGCATGTCTGTTTACATTCCAGTCGATAAGAAAGGCGCAGTATGAGTTAAAGTTCTGGCGGTCGCCAGCCGACACAACCCGCAGATCAACAATATTCCTCCAACGCCCATCCACACCCGTGTGCTTCTCCGGGGCGTTGTCGTTCCTCTTTTTCGATGGGATTTACTGATGGTACTCAAGTCCTCCCTGCGCCGGCAGAGCCTGGCGCTGATCATCGGCAGTCTGTTGCTGATGCTAGCCGTAGCCCTGGTCAGCGTGTTCTCGCTGGTCCAGGAGCTGCGCAACTATCGATCGTTGATGGAAGGCCCCCAGGCCACCGCCGGACTGATCAACGAGACCAACCTGACATTCAAGACCCAGGTCCAGGAATGGAAAAACGTGCTGCTGCGAGGCGGTAAGCAAGCCGATCTGGACCGCTATTGGCAACAGTTCCAGCACAGCGAAAAGCAGGTGCAACGCCTATTGGGACAGATCCTCGAGCTGGAGCTGTCGCCGGCTTTCCATGAGCGGGTGTCTTCGTTGAAAAAAGGGCACCTGACGCTGGGTGCAGATTACCGTGACGGCCTGGAGCGGTTTCTGGCCGCCGGTCGCGACCCGGTGGCCGGCGACAATCTGGTCCGTGGTATCGACCGCGATACCAGCGATCAGCTGGAGCAACTGGTGACGAGCCTCAACCAGCATGCCGCCAGCGAGATCGAGCGCATCCGCGCGGCCACCCTGCGTACCGTCTGGCTGTCGATATTGATCATGGTCGCCGCCACGCTTTTGATCGGCGGTCTGGCCAGCTGGCTGATCAGCACCCAGTTGATCAACCCCATCACTCATCTGATCCGGCAGGTCGAACAACTGAGCCAAGGCCGCTTCGGCGAGCAGATCAGCAGCCAACGCCAGGACGAACTGGGGGTACTGGCCCGGGCCGCCAATCAACTGCGCGGCTTCCTCGCCGAAACGGCGGAAGGTTTGCGCCATGGCACCACCGAACTCGACCGCGCCAGCGGCGGGCTGAATACCGTCGCCACCCGTATGGCCCAGGGCAGCCGGGAACAATTCTCCCGCACTGACCAGGTCGCGGCTGCGATCCAGGAAATGTCCGCCACCAGCGCAGAGGTCGCCCGCTACGCAGCCGATGCCTCCAGCGCCGCGGATGCCGCCGACGATAATGCCCGCAATGGCCGCGTGGTGATGACCGAGACCATCGATTCCATGCAGGCACTGCTGCGGGAGATCCAACGCACTGCCGAGGTGGTTCACCAACTGGAAAACGATAGCCTGCGCATCGGCAAGGTGCTGGAGGTGATCCAGAGCATTGCCGAGCAAACCAACCTGCTGGCTTTGAACGCCGCCATCGAAGCCGCCCGCGCTGGCGAGGCCGGGCGCGGTTTTGCCGTCGTTGCCGATGAAGTACGCACCCTGGCCAAGCGCACCAGTGAGTCCACCACGGAAATCCAGACCATCATCAACAGCGTGCAGAACGGTGCCGAGGAAGCGGGCCGGGCTATCGAAGCAGGCAGGAGCCGCAGCGACACCAGCATGCAGCAAGTCACCCTGGCCGGCGATAGCCTGCAACAGATCGCCCTGGCGGTCGAGTCCATCCGCGACATGAACCGGCAGATCGCCACCGCCGCCGAGGAGCAGACCAGCGTGTCGGAGGACATCTCGCGCAACATCACCGAAATCACCCAGATTGCCGCTACCAATCAGGAAGAAGTTGATCACACTGCCCACGCCAGCGCAGCGCTGCATGAGCTATCAACCGAACTGAATCAGTTGGCCGCCCGGTTGCATGCATGAGCCGGAGCTCACCATAACAACAATAACCAGCTATACCCTTTTTCACACACCGGAGAGCAACATCGATGAAAAGCTGGTTTGACAACCTCAGTGTCAACCTGAAACTTGGCATGGGCTTCGGCCTGGTTCTGCTGTTTACCCTGATCCTTTCAGTGATCGGCTGGCGCAGCCTGGGCATCCTGATCGAAGATGGCAACCAGGCGGGCGAGGTCGCCAGGCTGGAAAACACCTTGAGCAAACTGCGCATCATGCGCATGCAGTACCTGGCGGCGAACGGCGACGAGACGATCGCCAATCAGGTGCAAGACCAACTGGATGCATTTGGGACAGAGCAACGCCATCTGGCCAACGAACTGACCCATGCCGAGGACCGCAATACCGCGCAACCCCTGCCGGGCATCATCGATGCCTATCAGATCTCGCTGAATAGCATGCGAGCCGCCTTTGCCAGCCGCAACGCCGCTCTGCAGGCGATGAATCAACAGGCCAGCCAGATGGCCGAAGTGCTGGCGACAATGCAGAACCAGGCCAACCGCAATGAAGATGCGCAGCTGATGCAGGCCGTTGACGCTTTTGCCACCAGCTTTCTACAAGTACGCTTCGATAGCCTGATACTCAGGGCCGAAGGCGGCGCCGAGGCAGAGCAGGCGTTCAACCTTGCCGTGGCAGCCGCCACCAGCGACCTGGAGCAACTCGATCGATTGCTGCTCGGGGGCCAACAGGATCTGCTGAGTCGGGCGCAACAGATACTGGGTGACTACCTGGCTCAGCATCAACGTTACGAGGCCGGCACCAGCCAGATCGTCCAGGCTCGCCAGGAAAATGCCGTGCAGGGCGCCGATATCATGCGCATCACCGAGCAGCTGCGACAGACACAGCTGGAGCGTGGCGATCGGCAGGCAACCTCCGCCCGCGTATTGCAGGTCACCATGGCTGTACTGGCCCTGCTGATCGGCGGTCTGAGCGCCCTGCTGATCACCCGTCAGATTACTGGCCCGCTGAGAGAAACCCGCCAGACCTTGCAGCGCATTGCCGATGGCGATCTGACCCATAACCACGCCGTAACCCGCCGCGATGAGTTCGGTGAACTGCAACGGGGCGTGCAACGCATGGCAGACAGCCTGCGCGAGCTGATCGGCCGGATTCATGAAAGCGTCACGCAGATTGCCAGCGCTGCCGAGGAGCTGTCCGCCGTCACCGAGCAGACCCGCGTCGGCATCAACAGCCAGAAGGAAGAGACTGACCAGGTGGCAACCGCCATGCAGGAAATGTCGGCCACCGTCCATGACGTAGCGCGTAACGCCGAGCAGGCCTCACTGGCGGCCACCAGCGCCAATGGCGAAGCCCGCAACGGCGACACGGTGGTGAACGAAGCCATCAGCCAGATCGAACGCCTCGCCGAAGAAGTTACCCGCTCCACCGAGGCTATGGAGCTGCTGAAGCAGGAAAGCAGCAAGATCGGTACGGTGATGGATGTGATCAGGGCAGTAGCCGATCAGACCAATCTACTGGCTTTGAACGCCGCTATCGAAGCCGCCCGCGCCGGGGAAGCAGGGCGCGGTTTTGCGGTGGTTGCTGATGAAGTGCGCTCCCTGGCCCAGCGCACCCAGCAATCCACCGAAGAAATCGAAGCTCTGGTAGCTGCCGTACACAGCGGCACCCAACAGGTCGCCAGCCGACTGAGCAGCAGCCACACCCTGGCCGGCAACAGCGTGGAGCTGACCCGCACCGCGGGCGCAGCGCTGAGCAGCATTACCGAGAGTGTGTCCAACATCCAGTCGATGAACCAGCAGATCGCCGCGGCGGCCGAACAGCAGAGCGCGGTAGCCGAAGAGATCAGCCGCAGCGTGGTCAACGTGCGCGACGTGGCCGAGCAGAGCGCGACCGGTAGCGATCAGACCGCCGCCTCCAGTATCGAACTGGCGCGGCTGGGTAATGAATTGCAGGTGCTGGTGAGCCGGTTCCAGGTGTAGGACGAGGTTTACCTGTCCGTAGCAGCGTCCGGCAGGCGGCGCGCCAGTTCCAACGCCTGCTGGTCGCCCGGATCGCGCTCGAGCAACGCATCAACGAACTCTCGGGCCAGCCCCGGTTGACCATGCCGGAAGCTGAAGCTGGCTCCCGCCCATAGCACGTCGCGGTCAGTGGGATGCAGTCGGCCGGCTTGACGCAGGATGGTCAACGCCTCCTCCGGCGCTGACGGCTCCACCGCCACCGCTAACACGTAACCGGTACGCGGTTCGTCAGGCTGCAGCACCCAGGCGCGTCGCAGATGTTCCAGCGCCGCTTCACGCTGTTGCTGACGCACCAGTGACAGCCCCAGCGCATAATGCAGCATGCCTTCGGCTGGCAGTATCACCAGCACCTCGCGCAAAAGCCGCTCCGTGGTTTTCTCCCGCCCCTGCGAGCGGTACAAATCAGCCAGGTTCAGGTAGTTTGCCGCGTCCAGCGGTGCAGCTTTGATCGCCTGACTCCAGGCCTCCTCCGCCTCTCCCGCGCGCCCCTGCCGCAAACGCAGCAGGGCCAGTTGGCCAAGGTGGCTGGAGCGTTCGGCATGCAACGCCAGCTCTTCTTCATATTCGCGCAGCGCGCGCTCGAAAGCCGGCTGTATGGCAGGCGGCAGATCGACATCCACCAGCTGACTGGCAGCCAGCGAGCGCAGGCTACGCAGCGGGTCGGCCAGCAGCGGCGCCAGGTAGTGCCGACGCAGCGCCGCAGGGCTATCCCCCAGCGCACGGATGCTGCCCAGGCGTACCAACGGATCGGGGTCTTGTAACCCCTTGGCCACAGCCTGCTGCTGGACCTGACCGAGCTGCGGTTGCAGCCGCTGCGCCGCGCTGCCGCGCACTATCGGCGCCAGTTGCGGATCGTTGACCAGGGTCGCGAGGTCCTGTTGCGCGGCCGGCAGTCCCTGATCGGCGGCGGCGATGGTGGTCGCAGGGGATGCCTGTTGCCAGCGGCCCTCCGGGAACCAGCCGGCAATCTGCTGCGCGGCCCAGTCCGGCTCGCGGTCGGTATGGCACCCGGTGCAGGCGTCTGGGGTACCCAGTTGTCGGGCCAGGTCGGGGCGCGGTACGGCAATGTTGTGATCGCGGCGCGGGTCGATGACCATATAGGTACGCTCCGGCATATGACAGCTGACACACTGGGCGCCACTCGAATCGGCAGCATGGTAATGATGCGTGGGCCGATCGAACTCTGTCGGCAGGTGGCAGCTGCTGCACAGTGCATTACCCTCGGCACGCAGCGCCTGGCTGTGCGGCTGATGACAATCACTGCAGGTAACGCCGGCGGCATGCATGCGGCTCTGGGCGAAGCTGCCGCTGATGAATACTTCCTCGCGCTGCTGGCCATCGGCAAAGTACAGCGGATCGCTGAGCAGTTCGGGGCGGTAGAAATCCAGCAATGGCAGGCCGGCGTGATACCCCTCGGCGGTAGCACTGCGCAACGAGTGGCATTGGGCGCACACCTGCTGTTCCTTGTCCGTGCTCAGCGGCACGCTGCGCCGCGCCGTTACCCGCTCCAGTTCATGCAGCCAGTGCATGTCCTGGCGCTCATCCAGCAACAGTGTCAGCCCCTTGTCTGGCCATTCCTGCCCCTGGGTCCATTGCAGATGCCGACTACCAGGCCCATGACATGCTTCACAGCCCACCCCCAGCTCCGACCATTCGGCGGCGAAGCTCTGCGTCTGCGCGTCGAAGCCCTTGCGGTAATCGGTAACGTGGCAGTCGGCGCACATGAAATTCCAGTTCTGCGCCGGGCCAGTCCAGTGCAAGGGGCTGTCATGCCGCACCTGCTCGTCCGGATACAGATGGAACCAGCGCTGGCCTCCCGCTGCGTGCGGCCGGGTATCCCAGGCGATAGACAGGGCCTGCAGGCGGCCACCGCCCAGATCGATCAGGTACTGCTGCAGTGGGTCCAGACCGAAGGTGTGCAACACCTCGTATTCGGTCAACTGTCCGTCGGCACCGTCGGTGGTGACGAAGTAACGCCCGTCGCGCTGCTGGAAACGCGAAACGGTGCCGGCATACTCGAAGCGGCTGTCATTGAAGTCCGCCAACACCGTCTCGGCACTGGCATGGGCCATGGCATGGGCATGCTGGGATTCCTGCCAGGCCTGATGCTGCTCGGAGTGGCAGCCGGCACAGCTGGCGCTGCCGATGAAGTCTGCCGGCGTCTGGTTGCGGACCACTGACGGTGCAGGCGTTTCAACCGGGACGGCCGCGGCTGGTTTGGCGGGACGATACTGGCTGGCAAAGTAGCTTGCCAACGCCAGCAGCAACACGGCGACAGCCAATGCCAGCCAGCGCCATTTGCGAGAGGAGTGTTCGGATACTGCCATGGTGCGGTCCGATTATTATTGGATTGGGCGAATAATGCTTGCCCGGCAGACCCGTGGCTACCCCTGGCGCGTAGAAACCTGCGCACAACCACCAGTGTTTGCCCGCACCAGATAGTCGAACCCGCTGGATTCAGGCCGTCGCCGCTCTGGCCCGCTCCTCATCAACCAGTTCCTTCTTCGACAGCTTGCCCACCGGCGTGCGCGGCAGCGCATCACGGATTTCCATCGCTGCCAGACGCTCATGCTTGCCCAGGCGCGGTTCCAGGAAGGCCTGCAACTGGGCGAAATCAAAGGGCTGGGCGCCAGCCTTGAGCTTGATAAAGGCCTTGGGTGCCTGGCCGCGATAGATGTCATCGATACCGATCACGGAGACCTCCTCGACCGACGGGTGCTCGTAGATCGCTTCCTCGATCACCCGCGGATAAACGTTGTAGCCACTGCACAGGATCATGTCCTTGGTACGATCGACGATGTACAGCCAGCCCTGCTCATCCATATAGCCGACGTCCCCGGTGCGCAGGAAGCCGTCCTCGGTCATCGCCTCGGCGGTAGCGTCAGCGCGCTTCCAGTAACCCGCGGTGACATTCGGGCCCGCGATGCATACTTCACCGCGCTCCCCCGGCGCCAGACTGCCGGCCGAGCCATCCAACGGCGCAATGCGAATGGTCGAGCCCGGCACCGGCATGCCGCAAGAGCCGGGGCGCGGCTCGGCGTCCTTGGGCGTGAAGGTGCCGGTGGTGGTGGTCTCGGTCATCCCCCAACCTTCGCGCAGGGCGCAGCCGGCCACGTCCGAGTATCGCTGTTGCACCTCCAGCGGCAACGGTGCGCCACCAGAGTTGCACAGCTTGAGCGAGGTCAGGTCCAGCTGCGCAGTCAGCGGGTGGGCTAGCAGGCCGATGAACATGGTTGGCACACCAGGGAAGGTAGTGATGCGGTTGTCATGAATCTCCCGCAACACCGTCTCGGCATCGAAGCGCGGGTGCAGGTAGACTTCCGCGGCCATGCGTATGCTGAACAGCATATTGATCATCAATGCGTAGATGTGAAACGGCGGCAGCACCGCCAGGACCCGCTCCTGCCCCACCTGCAGCGACTCGTCCAGGATCGCCTGCAACTGGGAGCAACTGGCGGTGAGATTGGCATGGGTGAGCATGGCACCCTTGGGCGCGCCGGTGGTGCCGCCGGTATATTGCAGTACCGCCAGGGTCGCGGCAGGATCATCCAGTGGGTGGGCGACGAAGTTACCATCGTTCTCCAGCAGGCTGGCAAAGGATCTGGTGCTGGCGTCCCATGCAACCGTGGCCGCCGGGCCTAACTGGCCGGCTTGCGCCGCGCTGACCGGCCCGCAGAATTCCGTCAGTTGACCGACAATCAAACCCTGAAGACGGCTGCTCTGCACCAGGCCGGCCATTTTCGGATATAGAGCGGCCAGGTCCAGAGTCAGCATGAAATCGGTCTGGCTGTCTTCAATCTTGTGCGCCAGCGTACGCTCGGCATCCAGCGGTGAATAGTTGACGACCGTGCCACCGGCACGCAGCACACCGAGAAACGCGATGAAGTAGTGTGGGCAATTGGGCAGATACAAGCCTACATGCACACCCGGGCCGACACCCTGGCGTTGCAGACCGCAGGCGGCACGCTTGACCAGGTCATCCAGCTGTCGGTAGGTCAACTTGTGGCCGAGGAAGTCGATCGCTGGACGCTCGGCAAAGGCTGCAACAGCCTGGTCCAGCAAGGCCCATACCGGGCCTGTCGGCAATTCGGCATCCCAGCGCATGTTGTGGGGGTAGGAGTCCAGCCAACGTAATTGCGCACTCGCGTTCATCACACGCCTCCTCGGCTTGATTGTAATTATTGAAGCCCCAAACCTAGCGCCATAACACGCTTGCGCAAAGGCCAATCCAGCAGATATATACGCCGCCATAGATTGCCGAGGCATTTGTGATGAACCTCACAGATTGATTCTTTCAGCCTTCGATCTGCGGTAACCCGCTCATCCAAATCAGTAATCAAATTGCAATAAGCGAAGCGGATTGCTAGATTCTGAAACTTCTTCATACAAACGGAAAAATGTCATGAAACGGATCCTGCTCGGTTCCCTGCTTGCTGCTGCTTCGCTCAACGCTTTCGCCACCGCACCGGGCGGTCCGGGTTGCGGCTGGGGCAACATGCTGTTCGAAGGCCAGCGCGGCCTGCCGTCCCACCTGGTGGCGTCCATCACCAACGGCACCTCCGGCAACGCCACCTTCGGCATGACCTCGGGTACCAACGGTTGCGATACCAGCGGCGCCCTGGCCTATAACGGCAAATCGATGATCGTTCTGAGCAGCATCATGAACGAGCTGTCCGAAGACATGGCCCGTGGCGAAGGCGAAGCTCTGACCACCTACGCCGTGGTACTGGGTGTGCCCGCCGAAGATCGCGCGCATTTCGCCGCCGTGACCAGCCAGCATTTCAATGACATCTTCAGCTCCGCCGATGTCACCGCCGAACAGGTCCACACTGCGACTCTGGCCGTGATGAAGCAGGACGCGGTTCTGGCCAAGTACGCCGACCAGGCCTGATCCCTGCATCACCATCCGGGCCGGTGCTTGCGCCGGCTACGGATACTTTCTCCCGGTGTCAGCTGACATCGCCGCTGCCCACTCCGGTCCTGCATGTCCATACGTTTGTTTCCCCTGTTGCTGAGCTTGCTCGGCACTGCCGTACAGGCGGCCCCGCAAGCTGACCCAGCCACACTGCAGACTCTGGCGGAAGATCCCTATTGGATTTCGCTCGGTCATTACGAGCAGCAAACCTTCGGCGGCTGGCAAAGCTATGTCGATGATGCTGATTTTTTCTTGGCCGTGGACGGTGAGCGCGCGCCGCTGGCGGAGCTGCAAGCCACGCTGCAAGCTCTGTATGCCGACCCGGAGCTGGCAGATGCCCACCCGCAATGCCGCTTCCCTTCGCGCACCCGCTGGCTCCGACAGCAATTACCGCTGGAGGACCTGCCCATCGTGGAGTGTGCAGAGTTCGCTGCCTGGTATGCCGATATCGACCCGCACACCACGGTGCTGGTGTTCCCCGATGCCTACCTGAACAGCCCCTCATCCATGTTCGGGCACACCTTGCTACGCATTGATTCAGCGGCCAACGAGGGCAGCGGCACCGCCCTGCTCAGCTATGCACTGAATTTCGGCGCCATGGTCGAGGGCATGGACAATAGTATTCTCTATGCCTGGAAGGGCCTCGCGGGCGGCTACCCCGGCCAGTTCGCGCTGCTGCCCTACCGCGAGAAACTCAGCGAATACAGCAGTCTGGAAAACCGCGACCTATGGGAATACCGCCTCGATCTGACACCCGAGGAAACCGGCCGCATGATCGAGCATGTCTGGGAGTTGCGGCAGATCCGCTTCGACTACTTCTTCTTCGACGAAAACTGCTCGTATCGGCTGCTCGAACTGCTGGAAATCGCCCGCCCGGGCCTGAAACTGATCGACCAGTTTCCGCTGACCGCCATTCCCGCCGACACGGTGCGGGCGGTGAAAGATGCCGGTCTGGTGCAAGATATCAACTACCGGCCCTCACGAGAGAAGGAGCTGCTGGCCCGCGCTGCACCGCTGCAGCCCAAGGAAGTAAGCTGGGCCCAGGCGCTGGCTGCCGATACCGGGCTGCTCGAGGATGCCGCGTTCCAGACCCTGCCCGCTGAGCGTCAGGCGCTGATCCAGGAAACCGCCTACCGTCTGCTGCGCTATCAAGCTGTTGGCCAGGAGCGCGATCCTGACAATGCCGCGCGCAGTTTCCGGATGTTGCAGGCGATCAATCAGAACCCACCGCCGCGGCTGGAGATCGCCACTCCGACCCTGCCCGAAGACGGTCATGAATCGCGCACCTGGCAACTGGCACTCGGCAGTCGGGACCATCGTACCTTCGCCGAGTATGGGCTGCGCATGGCCTACCATGACCTGAACGACAATCTGGCAGGCTTCCCGCTGGGAGCGCAGATCGAACTGGGTAAATTACGTGTGCGTCAGTATGAAGGTAATCACTGGCAACTGGAGGAACTGGGGCTGGTCAACATCCGCTCGCTGACGCCTCGCAATCAGTTGCTCAAGCCCTGGTCATGGCAGGTCGAGACCGGCCTGGAGCGAGTAGCAGGCAAGGATGGCAAGCAGCGCCTGGTCGGTCATCTGAATGGGGGCGCCGGCTCCACCTGGACTCTCACTGAGAATGTCCTGGGCTATGCCCTGATGACCCTGCGCGTCGAGCATCATCAGGATTTTGCCGCCACACTGAGCCCGGCCGCCGGCTTTGACAGCGGCCTGCTATGGCGCAATCGCGCCGGCAACCTGCTGCTGGAGGCCCAGGCCGACTACTTCCACAACGGTGAAGTGCGCCGCAGTCTCGGGTTGACCCAGCAGTTGGAGCTGGGCCGCAACCTCGGGCTACGGCTGACCGCCCAGCGTGAATTCAGCCAGTGGAGCGCGCCACAGAATGAAGTGATGCTGCAGCTGCGCTGGTATCACTACTGAGTTTGCGCTTCGGGGCGCGACAACCCCGAAGCGCTCAACCCCGCCGCAGCCGCTCAGCAGCGCCGCGCAACATCCGCTCGGTCCCATCCCATCCCAGGCAACCATCGGTAATCGAAACACCGTAACGCAGCTCATCCGACAGCGGTTGATTGCCATCAAACAGGTGACTTTCCAGCATTACCGCCCGCAGGCTGGCATCACCGGCCAGCCGCTGATCAATCACATCTTCCAGCACGGCCGGCTGGCGTAGCGGGTTCTTGCCGCTGTTGGCGTGACTGCAGTCGACCATGATGCTCGGCTCCAGCCCGGCGCTTTCCAGGGCCGCCCGCGCCATGGCGACGCTCATCGCATCATGATTCGGCCCCCGGTTGCCGCCCCGCAGCACCAGATGGGTGTCCGGGTTGCCCAGCGTTTCCACCAGTGATGGCCGACCCAACTCGTCGATACCGAAATGCTGATGCCCATGGGCTGCCGAACGCATGGCATCGATGGCGATGCCCATGCTCCCGTCCGTGCCGTTCTTGAAACCCACCGCCATATCCAGGCCGCTGACCAGTTCCCGGTGAATCTGCGACTCACTGGTGCGCGCACCAATCGCCGCCCAGCCCAGCAGATCATCAATGTAACCCGCCACCAGCGGCTGTAGCAGCTCACTGGCCAGCGGCAGGCCCAGATCGATCATCTGCAACATCAGCCTGCGCGACAGCTCCAACCCCGCCGCCATATCGCCGCTACCATCCAATTGTGGATCGTAGACCAGCCCTTTCCAGCCAACCGTGGTACGCGGCTTCTCGATATAGGCTCGCATCACCAGCAACATCTGGTCCTCAACCTGCAGTGCCAGATCGGCCAGACGCTGGGCATATTCCAGCGCCGCGTCGGCATCATGAATCGAGCATGGTCCAACCACCACCAGCAGGCGCTGGTCGTCGCCATTGAGAATATTGCGGATGGCCTGGCGCTGGATCCGAACCTGTTCGGCCTGCCGATCGTTCAGCGGCAGGCGTTGCCGTAGAACAGCTGGGCTCGGTAGCGGGCGGGTGCGACGCTGGGCATGCTGGATAAGGCTCTGGGCCTGCTCGGGGCTGGGTACAACGGAAAGCTGCAGGGCGGATACGGAAGAATTCATCAGTGCTGTCCTCGGCTGCGCGGTTCGGTCCGCGCAGCGCTCTATCGTGTTAGTCGTTGCAATGTCTGTGGATTCTGGGCGCGACCACTAAATCGCCAGCTGCAGTAACGGTAGGAGTAGGTAAAGTAATTGCTCATGTCTGAATCTTCTCAATGCATTGGCCGTTATTGGCCGAAAAAAACAAAACCCCCGGTCGGGTGGCCGACCGGGGGTTTCTGAGTAGTGCGGTGGGCGGCCCGTCTGGAGTGGGCCGCCTGGTATCAGGCCAGCCCTTGGCTAAACCAATACCCATAAAAATAAGTGGAGACACCCGAGCTTGCATCACAGACAGCAGCAGCCACGGCATTTGCCGGGATGCGATGGTGCTGAATGGATGTGCTGACAGACATGGGTTTCTCCGTTGAATGACAATTAACTTACTGCATTAGCGGATGCTATTCAACCACTGCATCAAAGCATGGCAGACCGCGATGACGACAGAATGACACTAGCGGCGCATATCGCACGGTTGCCTGCCTGGTGCCCCTGTCGCCACCTCTTGCCTACTGCTTCACCGTATCCAGCGTCTTGGTAATCGCCGCCACCGCAGACCCGATGTTGCTAAGCTCCGCCGGCAGGATCATGGTGTTGTTGGTCTTGGCCAGCTTGCCGAACTCGTTCACGTACTGCTCGGCTACCCGTAATGCCACTGCGTCCTTGCCGCCAGGTGTGGTAATGGCATCGCCCACCAGGCGCAGGCCTTCCGCCGTGGCCTGGGCCACCAGCTCGATCTGCCGCGCCTTACCCTCGGCTTCATTGATCTGGCGCTGTTTGTCCGCTTCGGAAAGGTTGATGGTTTCCTGCTTGATACCTTCCGAGACATTGATCTTGGCCTCGCGCTCACCCTCGGATTGAGCCACCACCGCACGACGTTCCCGTTCGGCACGCATCTGCTTTTCCAGGGCATCGAGAATGGTCGCCGGCAACTCGATATCGGCGATCTCGTAGCGCATCACTTTCACTCCCCAGGGCCGCGCCGCTTCATCGAGCGCAGCGACCACCTGCGTATTGATTGCTTCACGCTCTTCAAAGGTCTTGTCCAGGTCGATCCTGCCGACTACCGAGCGCAGAGTGGTCTGCGCCAGCTGGGTAGCGGCATAACGATAATCGGCAATGCCATAGCTGGCGGCCTTGGGGTCAACCACCTGCAGGTAAATCACACCGTTGACCACCACCTGGATGTTGTCCTTGGTGACGCAGGCCTGGCGATCCACATCGATGGCCTCTTCCTTCATGGTGTGCCTATAAGCGATGCGGTCAACGAAGGGGATCAGCAGATGAAAGCCCGCCTCCAGAGTCTTCGCATATTTGCCCAGCCGTTCAACCACATAGGCCGAACGCTGTGGCACGATCTGTGCCGTCTTGGCGATGGTAATGACGATGAACGCCAGTAGTGCCAGTGAAAGCATTGTTGCGATTTCCATTGCGCGTTGCTCCAGTTATTTAAGTGAATTCAGATCGATCGGTCGGGACGTGAGGTGCTTACGCGCAGCACGATACCATTGATGGCAATGACCCAGGCAGTTTCACCGGTGCGCAGGGGCTCATCGGACTCGGCATCCCATTTGGCACCATTGAGCTGCACATCACCAGTGCCATCGAGGAAATCAGTCAGTACGGACACCCGGCTGCCGACCACGCCAACATCATCCAGGTCCGTTTTCGCCCGGCCGCCGACGCCACCGCGTAGCCAACGCGTGCAGTGACGCCGCAAGCCGAACAGGGCAACCAGACTGATGACGCCGAAGCACAGCAACTGCAACGCCAGACTGTCGATGACCCCCATCAGTGTCAGCAGTCCGACCGCCAGCGCACCCACACCGAAGAAGACCGCCACCAGGCCGGGTATGAAAAATTCGGAAATCAGCAGCGCAAAGCCGAGCAAAAGCCAGAAGGCATATCCGTTGAGAAAGCTGTTTAATAACATCGCTTCATCCTTGTGGGGCCCGCTCTCGGGCATCAAAGCGCCAGATTAGCAGATCAGCGCAGGAAAGCGGTAAGGCACACGCTGCATCGCGACACCTGTCACAAATGATGGCGTTTTGCCTTTTTCATGCCGCTCATCGGATAGATTTGGTGAATACGATAGCGCCAGAGCGGGTGACCCAGTGGTCAACCCGCGCCCGGCAGGTCCGCTGCTATCGCGACTCGTCGGTCGCTCGCAACACACCTATGCTCAGCCGGTCTCTATCAGGCCTCACCGCCTGTGCAGTCAGAGCCCACAAGCATAAAAATAATCGGCCAAGGGTAATCATATGAAACACAATCGCCTTTCACTGGCAGTCGGCCTGGTCGCCGCGCTGGGCGTCACCAGCCAGGTCCAGGCATCCTGGTTCAGCTCCTCCAACTACACCAAGACCCAATATCCCATCGTGCTCGCCCACGGCATGCTCGGCTGGGACAGCATGCTGGGTATCGATTACTGGTATGGCATCCCGCAGGCACTGCGCAAGGACGGCGCCGATGTCTATATTACCGAAGTCAGCCAATTGGACACCTCCGAAGCCCGGGGTGAGCAATTGCTGGAGCAGGTCGAGGAAATCGTCGCCATTTCCGGCAAGTCCAAGGTCAATCTGTTCGGCCACAGCCATGGCGGGCCGACCATCCGCTATGTCGCCGCGGTACGTCCTGATCTGGTCGCCTCGGTCACCAGCATCGGCGCACCGCACAAGGGCTCGGCGCTAGCTGATTTTCTGCGGGAAATGCCGGAAGGCTCGGCCGGCGAAGCCATTGTCGCGGGTCTGGTGAATGCGGCGGGCAAGATGATCAACTTTCTCTCTGGCAGCCCAATCGATACGCCAATGAATTCTCTCGGTTCGCTGGAATCGCTGCATTCGGCAGGCGCTGCGCGGTTCAATGCCAAATTCCCCCAAGGCATTCCCACCACTGCCTGCGGCGAGGGTGATTATCAGGTCAACAATGTGCGCTATTACTCCTGGAGCGGCACCAGCCCATCCACCAATCTGCTCGATCCGTCTGACCTGATGATGGTCGTGGCTGCGCAAACCTTCCCCAAGGGAGAGGCTAATGACGGCATGGTCGGACGCTGCAGTTCGCGGCTGGGCATGGTCATTCGCGACAATTACCGGATGAATCACCTGGATGAGGTCAACCAGATCCTGGGCCTGACCAGCCTGTTCGAAACCGACCCGGTGACGGTGTACCGGCAACAGGCCAACCGGCTGAAAAAGGCCGGCCTGTAATCATGACGGGCCCCGCGACGGGCCCGTATCACCACGCCCGACGGTAGCCATCGTATGAAAGCAGTTATCTATCTTCCATTGCTGGGCAGCATCCTGCTGCTCGGTTGGTATTTCACGGCGGACCGGCAACCCGCCCCGCGCTCGGCCTCGCCCATGGTCAGCGCCGCCCCCACCACGCCAAGCCCAGCGCCAGAGGTACGACATCTACCCACCGCTGCCGGCACCATCGCCGCCCCCCTCCCCGCCAGCGTTCGCGGCACCGAGGTGGATGGCCGGTTGGAGGTGGATGCCCAGGGCAATCTGCTGATCACCAGCCAGATTCGCCATCTGTTCGATTATTTCCTGGGCCTGATTGGTGAGGAGTCCCCCGCCGTCACGCACCAGCGCATCCGCGACTATCTCGCGCAACAGTTGCAGCAACCGGCGCTAGGCCAGGCACTGGAGCTATTGGATAGTTACCTCGCCTATCAGCAGCAACTTGTCGACCTGGAAAGCCGTTTCCCGGTCACCGACAGCCTGGCGGATCTGTTCGCCCGGGAACAGGCAGTGCAACGCCTGCGCGCTACGCTGTTCAGCCGCGAGGCACATGAGGCGTTCTTTGCCGGTGAGGAGATCTACAACAACTTCACCCTGGAGCGGCTGGCCATCCGCCGCGACAGCGCACTGGATGAGCAGGAAAAGGCCCAGGCCATCGAAGCATTGCGCGAAAGCCTGCCGGAGGAAATGCAGCAACTGCTGGTACCGCAGATTCATCAGGAACTACGCCAACAGACGCTGGCACTGCGCGAAGCCGGGGCCGACGAGAGGCAGGTTCGTGAGCTGCGCATGGAACTGCTCGGGCCAGAAGCCACCGGCCGGCTGGAGGCGCTCGACCAGCAGCGCAGCCAATGGCGTCAGCGGATAGCCGCCTTCAATGCGGAGCGGGAGACGATTCTGGCGCAGCCAGGGTTGGCAGAAGCCGACCGCCAGGCCGCGGTGAATGCCCTATTGCAGGAACAGTTCACCGAGACCGAACGATTGCGGGTGATGAACTGAGCGTTATTTCTTCATCCACACATCGTTGACCATGATGTACTGCCCGGTGGGAGTGCGCTCCAGCGCCTTCTTGCCGGCCATGGATTCCACATCCCGCAGCTGAATGTTGTTTTCCCGGGCGAGGCGCTGGTATTCATCGCGCCGGGCCTGGTTGATCTGCTGAGCGATTTCGGCAGCGTTGCCACCGGCTGCCACCACGCCCAGGTAACCATCGGGCTGTTCACCCAGCTGACCGGCCGCCTTGGCCGCCGGCAGGGCCGACATCGCCTGGTTCAGCGACAGTGCCAGCGCAGGTGCACTCAGTAACAGGGCCAGCAACAGTCCGCCCAATCGGATACTCATACGCATGTCATTCTCCTTGTTCAGAACAGCCCGCTGGATTCACTGAACAGCTCGTCCAGTTCCCTGTCGACCTTGATGTAGATCTCGTGCTGGATCTTCACATTCAGGTTGATGTTGATCGGTTCGCTGGGCGCGGCCAGCTGCACCTTGGGCGTACAAGCGGTCAGGATGCCGACCATCACCGCCGTTATCGTCAGACGCCAATACATATTTACCTCCCCTGTCATGGACTGCGTCGCTGCAAATAGAACTGCTCAACCCGCTTGCGAATGACCTCGTTCACCTTCCCGGTCAACTGCAGACTGGTCAGCAGGGCCGGAATGTCTTCTTCCAGGCGAATGTTCAGGTGGACCGGCCGCCCCTGCTGAAATGCCGGGTTGCTCCCTTCCAGCCGCAGACCGAGTACCAGCACGCCCTGCTCATCATAGGACAGATCACTGGCCAGTACCTGATACTGAAAGTTATCCAGCGCCACGGCCAGTTGTTCCAGGTTGGGGTTACTGGCTGCCAGCTCGCGTAATTGTTCCGCCTGGTAACGCAGCACACCGGGTTCGCGGGCCTGCAGCCGTCCATCGGCAATCAGCAGATTGCCGTCCACCAGACTGATGGGGAAACGCCCGTCCAGCGTGCCCTGCCCACTCAAGCCTTCCGCGGGATAGACCTCGAAAAGGCGGGCCAGTTCGACGCCTTCCACCATTGCTACCAAGGTCTGCCGTGCCTGCCCCAGATCCAGGGTGGCCGGCTCCAGTATTATCTTTCCATCCAGCACACCGAGGCTGGCGCTGCGCAGGTCAAGCGCACCTGTGGTCGGTTCATTGAGCGTGGCGCGATAACGGCCGCTGGCCTGCAGTGGTCCCAGCGGCAGGCCAGGGTCCAGACTGGTGATGCGCAATGCGTCGGTGTCCAGCTGCAGCTGTTCGTTCTGCAGCACTATCTCCAGCGGCAATGACAACCCGGTGAAGCTGGCGCGATCGTAGATACCCTGACCGCCACTCAACGACAGTTGGCCGGTGAGACGACCCAGCCCGTCTCGGCCGGTCGCCTGCAACTGACCGCTGATGCGCCCACTGGAGAAACTGAGCAGCGCCGGCCAGTCGGTGAAGGTGCCCATCAGCGGATCGGCGGCGCGTAGAAAGATCTCCTGCAGGGTCGCCTGCAGCTGCCAGGGCTGACCGCTGGGCCAGTTCATTCGCAGGTCGGCATTCAGCCCACTGAGCGCGGCAAGGCTGCCATCCAACGTCAGTCCGGCCGGTGATTGCTGGAGTCTGCCGTTCAGGTTCCAGCCCTGGGGTTTGAGCGCGGCATGCGCCAGCCGGGTGGCACCGATCCGCAGCGGCGTATCCAGTTGCAGCTGATCAGGCGTTGCCAGCGGAACACTCAGACTGGCCCCGCCAACCTCCACGCGCAAGCCCGCCAGTTGCAGACCAACGTCCGCCAGCGACAGGCTCTGCGCCGTTACCAGGGCCTCTTTGCCGAGCTGCAGATTTAACTGCTGCTCGCTTATGTGTCCGAGAAACGGCCAGTCGAGTCGCACCGTCCGCGCCTGCAAGCCGGCCATCGCCAGACTTGACGCATCCAGTTGCAAGAGCCCGTCCCGCAGCCGAGCCTGCCACTGCGGCTGGCTGCTCAGCTCCAGTTGGGTATCCAACTGCCCGCTAATGCTTCCCTCAAGCGCCATGTGCATGGCCAGCGGAATCGTATCCCGCCAGCTCGCCAGACTGCCGGGCTGCGGCGTGACCTGCAGAGCAATGGCGTCTGGCCGCAGCTCCGCCGGCAGGCTAGCCAGCGCCTGCAGCTCCGGTCGCGCCAATCGCGCGTCCAGTTGCCCCGCATGCAACAGCCATTGATCACCGCGGTTTTCCAGATCGATATGGAGATGGCCACTGAGCTGCCCCAGCCCGGCCAGCGGCAGCGGTTGCGGCAGTTCCAGCTCGGCCTGCAACAGGTAGGCGCCGGCGTCTTCGCGCAGCTGCAGCTGGCCCTGCACGTACTGCTCATCAGCCTGGAGCGCCAGCTGGGCGGCAATTGCCAAGGGCTGCTGCTCGGCGCTTACCTGCAGCTCGCCCTGCAAGCGGCACCATTCGCCCTCACAGGGCAGTTGCACCAGCAGGCTGCGCACCGCCAACTCCCGCGGCAGCCAGGACAGCGGCCCGGCCAGTTGCTCCAGGTCGGGAAACTGCCACTGCGTCTCGGTCTCGCGTTGCGGCAGCTGCTGCGCCGACTGCCAGACCAGTTGCAGTTCATCGATCAGCAACTGCTCGATCCGCGGCCCATCGCGCCAGGCCGGCTGCAGGCGAATGCCATCCAGACGGAACCCCAGGCGACCCTGCTCCGTTACTTGTACCCCGCTGGCCTCGCCCAACCACAGCGCGCCATCGGTCCAGCGTAACTGCTGCCAGTGCAACTGTTCGAGCCCGGCGGCCGTGAGGGTGCGCTGCAGCCACTGGCCGGTCAGCACGGCGGCGAGCAGCAACACCAGTAATACTGCCCCGGCACTGACCACGGCTTTGCGCATTCACCCCTCCACAAGACAAGCACCCGGCATCAAGGTTAGCATGCGGGATCAACCCGATCATGAAGGCAGGTATATGGATATTCTCCGCCGGGTCAATCGCCGCAAACGGCGGCCCAGACCGTTGCGCCGACTGGCTCTGCTGTTCTTGCTGTTGTGGGTCGGCATGGGCCTGTTCGAGGCCAACCGACCCATGCCGGAAGGATTGGCGGTCAGCCAGCCCTGGCGACCCGCCACCGACGTGCAACTGTTGCTGGATCAGACCTGGCAGGCTGGTGATGGCGAGCGGATCAGCCAACAGCAGATCTTTGACGAGGCGCTGGCGATGATCAACGGCGCCCGGCGGCTGGTGGTCGTGGATATGTTCCTGTTCAATGAGTTTGCCGACGAGAACAGCTTCCGTCCCCTGTCTGCCGAACTGACCCAGGCGCTGATCGCTGCCCGGCAGCAGCCGACCGCACCGGAGGTCATACTGATAAGCGATCCCTTCAACACTCTGTACGGCGGAATGAACAATCCTCAGCTGCAAGCCCTGCAGCAGGCCGGCGTGCGGGTGGTGCTGACCCCGCTGCAGCAATTGCCTGCCTCCAACCCGCTATGGTCCGGCCTGTGGAATCTGTGTTGCCGCTTCGTCGGCAACAGTACCGAGGGCGGCTGGCTGCCCAACCCGGTGGGCGATGGCAAGGTTACCCTGCGCAGCTATCTGCACCTGGCCAACTTCCGCGCCAATCACCGCAAGACCCTGGTAGTCGATGCCGGCGACAGCTGGTCGGCGCTGGTCACTTCGGCCAACCCGCATGATGCCAGCAGTCGTCATTCCAACCAGGCGCTGCGTTTCAGCGGCCCGGCGGCGCTGGATCTGCTGCAGACCGAACAGGCCGTGGCCGCGCTGGCGCGTGTCGATACCCGCCACTGGCCGCAGCCACCAACCGCGACATCCATAACGGAGGAAACCAGGCTGCGCGTCCTCACCGAAGGTGCGGTACGTGATGCATTACTGCAGATAATCGACAGCGCCGCGCCCGGCGACCAACTCGATATGGAAGTCTTCTATCTTTCGCACCGGTCACTGATCGAGGCACTGATCGCCGCCCGCCAGCGGGGCGTGATCGTCCGCGCCCTGCTCGACCCCAACCGCGATGCCTTCGGCCGCGAGAAGAACGGCATCCCCAACCGCCAGGTCGGCTGGGACCTGCACCGCGCTGGCATTCCGGTGCGCTGGTGCAACACCAGCGGCGAGCAATGCCACCGCAAATGGCTGCGTCTGGATCGGGCCGATGGCAGCAGCGAGCTGATCAGCGGCTCGGCCAATTTCACCCGACGCAATCTGGATAGCCTGAACCTGGAAACCGATGTGCAATTGGTTGCCGGGCATGACGACCCGACCATGATGCGGGCGAGGAACGTCTTCGAGGCGCTGTGGAATAACGCGGATGGGATCGAATACAGCCTGCCCTACGAGGCTTTCGCCGATCACAATGTCGGCCGCTATGGGCTGTATCGGTTGATGGAGGCGGCGGGGTTGTCGACGTTCTGAGAGGCAAAGCCCGCCTCAGGCAGGCTTCAACGCTGCTCGCAACGAAGTGGACGCATCGGCCAGTGCTTCGACATCCACAGTCGCGCCAGCCTGCACCAACGCTTTGGCCTGGACAAAGTCCCGCGCCAGATTGACGCTATCCACTGCCAGCACCCGCCCCTGACGTAGATAGACCAGCGAAAAGCTGCGATTGGCCGGGTCGCCCCGCATTACCGTCTGGTCATGTCCCGCTGACAACCCGACCGTTTGCAGTTTCAGATCGTACTGATCCGACCAGAACCAGGGCAGCGCGGTATAGGGCTGCGGCTTGCCTGTCAGGCTATCGGCCACGACCCGCGCCTGGTCATTGGCATTCTGCACCGACTCCAAGCGGATCGGACCGTCCAGCGCCGAATGGCAGTTGCGGTGGGCGGCGCAATCACCGATGGCGAAAATATTCGCAGCACTGCTGCCACAATACTCATCCACCAGCACACCTCCAGCGGCCTGCGTCAGCCCGGCCTCGGCCAGGGGGGCCACTGACGGCTCGATACCAATACCGACGACCACCATCTCGGCGGGCAATAGAGTGCCATCCGCCAAAGCCACACCCATCACCCTGCCAGCCTCACCGATAATGCGGTCGACACGGGTACTGAGCCGTACATCAACACCTCGGGCGCGATGCTCGGCTTCATAAAAGCGAGACAGGGATTCGCCTGCGACACGCGCCAGTACCCGGTTCTGCACCTCCAGCAGGGTCACGCTCCGGCCGAGTTGCTGCAGCACCGCCGCCGTCTCCAAACCGATATAACCGCCACCGATGACTACCACCTGCCGGGTGTGATCAAGCTCGGCCCGCAGCCGATCAACGTCCTGCCGGGTCCGCACATAATGAATGCCGGCCAGCTCGTGGCCGGGACAGGTGAGACGCCGCGGCGAGCCGCCAGCGGCCCAGATCAGATTGCCATAGCCGAAGCACTCACCCGAGCCGGCATACAGGCGCCGTGCCTGGACATCAACTCTGTCGATACGAGTGCCGCGCAGTAGCTCGATATCATGGTTGCGCCAGAAATCCTCCGCTCGCAACAGCAGGCGTTCGAATGGCTTCTCCCCCGCAAGATAGTCCTTGGACAGGGGCGGTCGTTCGTAGGGGAGTTCCGGCTCATCCCCCAGTATCCCCAGCGTTCCCGCGAACCCCCGTTGGCGCAACAGGCTGGCGGCTTGAGCGCCCGCATGTCCCGCGCCGATGATGGCCACATCGAATACTTGCATCACGTCCCCATAGCGTTTGCAGGTGGCTTTCACTCTTCAGAGTGCAGCCAGACACCCGGCCATAATAGCCATCCCCTCTTCCACTTCCGCATCCGTCGCGGTAAGCGGCACCAGGATACGAATCACGTTGGCGTACTGGCCGCAGGACAGCAGCAATAGCTGCTTTTCCCGCGCGCGCATTACCAGCCGGCTGGCCAGCTCCGGATCAGGTGCGCCGTCCGGCTTCATCAATTCAAAGGCCACCATAGCGCCGAGACCTCGTACTTCGGCGATGCGCTTGTCGCTCTCGGCCAGTTGGCGTAACCGACTGGTCAACATGTCGCCCAGGGTACGGGCACGCGCCAGCAGGTTTTCTTCCTCGAACACATCCAGCACGGCCAACGCCGCGGCGCAGGATACCGGGTTGCCGGCATAGGTGCCGCCCAACCCGCCCGGAGCAATGGCATCCATCAGCTCGGTGCGACCGCAGACCCCCGCCAATGGGAAGCCGCCGGCCACTGATTTGGCGAAGGTGGTCAGATCCGCGGTCACGCCCATCTGCTCCATGGCGAAAAAGCTCCCGGTACGGCCAGCGCCGGTCTGCACTTCATCGGCAATCAGGACGATGCCATGCAGGTCGCACAGTGCCCGCAGGCGCTGCATGAACTGCGGCGAAGCCACGCGGAAGCCACCCTCGCCCTGCACCGGCTCGACCACCAGTGCCGCGATGTCCCGGGGTTCGGCATCGTTCTTGAAGATCTGCTCGATGCTGTCGATGGCATCGTCCTCGCTGACGCCGTGCAACGCGTCGGGGAAGCGGGCGCGAAACACGCCACCCGGCATCAACCCCATGCCCGAGGCATAGGGCATGACCTTGCCGGTCATCGCCAGGGTCATCATGGTCCGGCCATGATAGCCGCCGGCAAAGGCAATCACCCCGGCGCGCCCGGTGGCGGCGCGGGCGATCTTCACCGCATTTTCCAGCGCCTCGGAGCCGGTAGTGACCAGCAGGGTTTTCTTGGCGAAGTCACCGGGCACCAACGCATTGATGCGTTCACACAGCTCGACATAGGGCTCATAGGCCACTACCTGAAAACAGGTGTGGGTATACAGCTCCAGCTGGCGCTTGACCGCATCGATCACCTTGGGGTGGCGATGACCGGTATTGAGCACAGCGATACCACCGGCAAAATCGATGTACTGGCGGCCCTCCACATCGACGATGGTGGCGTTTTCCGCATGCTCGATAAATACCGGGTGAATCTGTCCGACGCCCCGGGGCACCGCCTGCTCGCGCCGCTGCATGAGGGACTCATTGTTCTCTGCCATGTCGCTGTCCTCCACTCTCTGCCGGCGGGTCAGATGCCGCCCAGGCACACATATTTGATTTCCAGATATTCATCCATGCCGTACTTCGAGCCTTCGCGGCCCAGCCCGGAAGCCTTCATGCCGCCGAAAGGCGCCACTTCGGTGGAGATGAGCCCGGTATTCACCCCGACCATACCGTACTCCAGCGCCTCGGCCACGCGGAATACCCGACTCAGGTCGCGAGCATAGAAGTAAGCGGCCAGGCCGTATTCGGTATCGTTGGCCTGGTGAATCACGTCGGCTTCATCAGTAAAACGGAACAGCGGCGCCACCGGACCGAAGGTTTCCTCTCGGGCGATCAGCATGCTGCTGTTCACCTCGGTGAGAATGGTCGGCTCGAAAAACAGGCCGCCCAGGGCATGGGGGTGGCCACCGGCGAGCAGGGACGCACCGCCCGCCACCGCGTCCGCAACGTGGCGCTGCACCTTCTGCACCGCCTCGGCATTGATCAGCGGGCCGGTGGTGACACCCTCGCGCATGCCATCGCCCACCTCCAGCCGGCGCACCGCCACGGCGAGCTTCTCGGCGAAGGCGTCGTATACCCCGTCCTGCACATAGAGGCGGTTGGCGCAGACGCAGGTCTGACCGGCGTTGCGGTATTTGGAAATCATCGCGCCTTCCACTGCCGCATCCAGATCGGCATCGTCGAAGACGATAAAGGGCGCATTGCCCCCCAGCTCCAGGGACAACTTCTTCAGGCTCGGCGCACACTGCTGCATCAACTGGATGCCGACGGCGGTGGAACCGGTGAACGACAGTTTGCGCACCACCGGGCTGGCGCACAACTCAGCCCCCACGTCCCGGGAATTGTCCACCCCAGCGGTGACCACACTGAGCAGGCCGGCCGGCAAACCCGCCTGCTCAGCCAGGGCGACCAACGCCAATGCGGAGAAGGGCGTCTGCGGCGCGGGCTTGAGCACCATGGCGCAGCCCGCTGCCAGCGCCGGACCGGCCTTGCGGGTGATCATCGCCGAGGGGAAGTTCCACGGCGTGATCGCTGCCGTCACACCGACCGGCTCCTTCTGTACCAGAATGCGCTTGTCGTTCTGATGAGCGGGGATCAGATCGCCGTAAACCCGCTTGGCTTCCTCGGCGAACCATTCGATAAAGGAGGCGGCATAGGCAATCTCGCCCCGGGCCTCGGCTAGCGGCTTGCCCTGCTCGGCGGTCATGATCCGCGCCAGATCTTCCTGATGCTGCATGATCAACTCAAACCAGCGACGCAGAACGCCCGCGCGCTCCTTGGCTGTGCGCCGACGCCAGGCCGGCTGCGCCGCCTGCGCCGCAGCAATGGCCCGGCGGGTCTCCTCGGCACCCATATCCGGCACGCTGCCCAGCCGCTCGGCCGTGGCAGGGTTGAAAATCTCGGTACGCTGGCCGCGCTCGGCCTCGCACCAGGTGCCATTGATGAAAGCCTGCTGGCGGAACAGTTCGGGGGCGTGCAATTCCATGGAGAGTCCTCATGTCCAGAAATGGCATCATGCTTTGCCATATCGGCGTTTGATATTTCAAACATGCTATGTCGCCGAGGAAATTCAGACAAGGCGCATTGTGACCCACCTCCCAACCACACGATAAACCTTTTGACCCTCCTGATGGTTCATCGGGATCATTGCAGCTCCCGGGGCATAACCGGTTTCCAAGGCACAGGGACAGTGATGATCAAGATAGGCATAGGCTCAAGGACGTCCACCGGCGGGGCGGTTATTGAAGGTAATCCCGGCATCATGTTCGATGGTCTGGTAGCGAGCTCGGTGGGACACATGGCCAGTTGCCCGAAATGCAAGAAGGGTGTCGGCCCCATTGTTGCGGTTGGCCCACGAACGATTATGCTGCCCGCCGGCCCTGCCGCCCGTGCCGGGGATTATGTAGCCTGCGGTTGCCCGGCCGGATCAAATACGCTGCTGGCAGAGGGTACGGTGTTTATCGGCAGCGGTAGCGCCGCGGGCTCTGCATCTCGCAGCGGATCTGGCAGCTCGGGCAACACGGCATCGGCTCAGACCCTTGCCAAAGCAAGTGGCGCCAGTCTATTAGCTCCTGGCACCGGCGCGCCAACGCCTGGGCAATTCCGACAAAATGCGGTTGGCGATAATCCGCCTCATTCCTTTGAAGAGGAAGAAGAGGAGGAAGAACGCGAGCTGCCGATGAAGCAACGCATCACCCTGCGCCTGGGCATGTTCTTCGACGGCACCGGCAACAATCTGGGCAACGCCGCCCTTACCGCCGAGTGCCGTCGCCAGGATCTGCATGAATTCGATGAACAGACCCTGAGTAATATCCGTCAGCTGTGCGAAACCCATGATTACCGGGACACCAATGGCGATGGGCTTTATGATCAGTTGCCCGGCAGCAGTTATGGCAATGAATTGAGTAACGTGGCGCTGTTGTATGACCTGTATGAAGATCAGGCCGATGCCCTCGTGGAAGAAAATACCAAGGCAGCAAGCCTTAAAGTCTATATCGACGGAATAGGTACAACTGGCGGCAGCGAAGATTCCACCACGGGGTTGGCAATGGGACAGGGCCGAACGGGGGTGGTCGCTCGTGTCAGCGAAAGCCCTACGCTGATAATGGCAAAGCTGCGCCGATTACTGAACGGGAATCCGCAACTGCTTATCGAAAGAGTCGAGTTCGATATCTTCGGTTTCAGTCGTGGGGCTGCCGCTGCACGGCATTTTGCCAACGAAGCACTCAAGCCCTCAGGTGGTGTAATGGCCAGCCAATTGAATCATGAACTGCCAGCAATGGCTGCCGACTTTGACTGGTCAACCCACGTGAGTATCAACTTTATCGGTCTGTTCGACACCGTCGCCGCGGTTGCCGCCCCTTTGAGCGGCAATCTCAGTGTCGGAGACAGCCACAACCCCGGCGTCAATCTGCACCTGCCGCCCGGCTGCGCCAGAAAGGTGGTTCACCTGACCGCGGCCGATGAGCACCGGCATAACTTCAGCCTCAACCGGGTGCATACCAGTCATGAAGAATTGGCGTTGCCTGGAGTACATTCCAATCTCGGTGGCGGCTATCCGGCCGTGCTACGTGAGCGCCTACTGATCGGACGGCCGCGCCTCTGCCGCGCTGCGTATTATTCGATGGAAAGCGTCGATCGGGCCAAAGTGGAACAATCACGGGAATGGCGGGCCAGAGAGGCGGAGGAGCGCGAACTACGCGCCAGAGGTTTGCCCGGAGAGGGCAAGTTCATTCATGAAAATATTGCCCTGCCGCCCTCGACGGGTAGCCAAAATGGGCACCGGCAAGCCAGGGATGTCCTCTTGGCTCTGGGGCTAGATCGGATGGTGCGGGGCGAGCTGTCGCGGGTTGCATTGCGGGTGATGCATGCCAAGGCAATCCAGCATAATGCCCCGCTTGGCGCAATCGACGAATTGGATCGGCGAATGAACATACCCGCCGACTTGCAACCTATCGCCCATAAAGTCATCAGTTCTGCCATGACCGGTCAGAGTGCAGAACTGAGTCAAGCGGAGAAACGCTTTCTGCACAGTCGCTACATCCACAGTTCGGCCAACTGGACATCGACATATGGCTTTATGGTGAACAAACCACGCAGCGGGAATCAGCGTGCGGTTTATAGCGATCAGCCACAGAGAGGCTATCCAGTATGAGACGTTTTCTGCTGGCTTGCAGTCTGTTGATACTCATGGCCGGTTGCACCAGCCAATCTGTCCAGGATCCGCTGCATCCGCCGCCACCGGACCTGCCCTACCGCACCTGGGAAATCGGCCTGCTGGCACCCAACTATATGGAGGTCTGGGTCGAGAGCGTCGATGTGCTGGATCAGCGCGGAGTGGGCTATTACCGGGTACATGGCGGTCTCGCGTCCATCCAGAGCCCACCCAACAATCGGGGCAACCCGAGCGGTTGGCCAGCCAGACCAGGAGCCGGCGCTACCCGCCCCATGACCGGTATCGACCTACCCGAAATTGTGTTTGTACGTTGGCAATCATTGGCCGAGCCACAGACCTACCGGGTGCGGATCGATATACCAGAGGCTATACGAAAGGAAATGGTCACCACCTATCCCACCTTCTGCCATTTTGATGGTCAGTATATTCAGGACTACAGAGCCATTATCACTGTTGGACTAGCTCCCGGCGGCATTGCCAAAGCATGGTTGAGCGGGGACTGCCTTGAACCTGTCGAAATCGGCCGATTCACCGGTTCCATTCATCCCGAGGGGCCTTACGACGGAACGTCAGGCGGTCAGCACAGACCACTCTCTCCCGCCGCAAAAAGCTATATCGACACTCATGAGATTCCCTTCGACAGTTGGTAGGCTCATGCTCGCTATTACAACGAGCCCGCTACACCAACGGCTCGTCATCAATGAACACATGGGAGGACTGCTGTCCTTCCTCGAATAATCCGGCCACCCGCTGCAGGCTGGCCAGCAACATCAGCTGCTCCCAGTCGGCAAGCTTGCCGAAACGCTCGAGAAAAGCGCTGGGCAGCAATGCCGGTTCGGCCTGGATGGCCGCCTCGCCTTTGGCTGTCAGGGTCAGGTGCACCTTGCGCTTGTCACTCTGGCTGCGTACGCGTTTGAGCAGCTCGCGGTTTTCCAGGCGGTCGATGATGGTGCTGAGTGTCGCCTGGGACACGCTGACCTGTTTGGCCAGGGCGCCGAGCGTGCCTTCACCCATCGCCTGAATGCTGTGCAGGATCAACAGCTGGATAGGCGTCAGGCCGCTGTGGCGGCCCAGCCGCTTGGCGTGAATCTCGGTGGCGCGCTGCAGCCGCCGCAGGGCCAGATACAAGTCGTGCATCATGTGGTTTCGCTCCCGGCAAACAAACGGCCTCGGTGGGCGGGCATTCTGCCACAGACCCCGCTCCCTTTGGCCAAAAAACCTTTAAACCAAACCGCGCCCGCGGTTTCCAAGGATTGAGCAATGGAAAATCGGCAGATTAATTTCCACTTCAAACTATCTTCATTGTAGGTCGCCATGACGACCTCACCCCAAACCGAGGAGTAGTAGATGTGTGGATTGGCGGGAGAATTTCGTTTTGATGGCCAACTGGCGGACCTGACTGCCCTGGCCCGAATGACCGGACAAATGGTCAGCCGTGGCCCGGACGCCGCCGGTGTCTGGTCCACCGGCCCGGTCGCCCTGGGCCATCGCCGACTGAAGATCATGGACCTGGCCGAAGCCTCCGGTCAGCCCATGACCGATCCGCAACTGGGCCTGAGTCTGGTCTTCAATGGTGCCATCTACAACTATCCAGCCCTGCGCGGCGAGCTGGAGATCATGGGTTACCGGTTCTTTTCCGATGGTGATACCGAGGTAGTACTCAAGGCGTATCACGCCTGGGGCGAAAAGATGCTTGAGCGCTTCAACGGCATGTTCGCCCTGGCCATCTGGGAGCGTGATACCCAGCGCCTGTTCCTGGCCCGTGATCGCCTGGGCATCAAGCCGTTGTACCTGTCCGAGACCAGCCAGCGCCTGCGCTTCGCCTCCAGCCTGCCGGCGCTGGTGCGCGGCGGTGATCTGGATACCTCGATCAACCCGGTGGCGCTGAATCACTATCTGTCCTTCCATTCGGTGGTGCCAGCACCGCTGACCGTCCTCAACGGCGTGCAGAAACTGCCGCCCGGCCACTGGCTGCGGATCGATGCCCAGGGCCAGCGCGAACAACAGTGCTGGTGGACGCTGGAATACGGTGCGCGCGCCGATGAGCGGGAATTGCCCTTCGAAGCCTGGCAGGACCGCGTGCTTGACAGTCTGCGTGCGGCAGTCAAACGGCGCAATCTCGCGGCGGTGGACGTGGGTGTGCTGCTCTCTGGCGGGGTGGATTCCAGTCTGCTGGTGGGCCTGCTGCACGAGGCGGGCGCCCGTGACCTGCAGACATTCTCAATCGGCTTCGCCGACGTCAACGGCGAAGCGGGCAACGAGTTCCGCTACTCCGACCTGATCGCCGAGCATTACGCCACCGACCATCATCAGTTGATGATTCCCGAGCAGGAGATCCTCAGCGGCCTGCCCGATGCACTGACGGCCATGAGTGAACCCATGGTCAGCCACGACTGCATCGCCTTCTACCTGCTGTCCCGTGAGGTTTCCAAGCACTGCCGGGTGGTGCAGAGCGGTCAGGGCGCCGACGAAATCTTCGCTGGCTATCACTGGTATCCCCAGGTCGATCAGGCCGCCGATCCGGTCGCCGCCTACCAGCAGGCGTTCATGGACCGGGACTTCAACGAGTACCGCGACACTGTCCAGCCTGCCTGGGTCCAGCAGGACCATGCCGGCGATTTCATCCGCGATCACTTCGCCCGTCCCGGCGCCGCGCAGGGCCTGGACAAGGCACTGCGCTTGGACAGCACCGTGATGCTGGTGGAAGATCCGGTCAAACGGGTCGACAACATGACCATGGCCTGGGGCCTGGAAGCACGGGTGCCCTTTCTCGACCATGAGCTGGTGGAGTTGGCCGCACGCATCCCGGGGCGCTTCAAGCTGCCCGGCGATGGCAAATACGTACTCAAGGAAGCAGCGCGCAAGATCATTCCCGCCGCGGTGATCGACCGGCCCAAGGGCTACTTCCCGGTGCCGGGACTGAAATACCTGCAGGGCAGCACCCTGGATTGGGTCCGCGACAGCCTCACCAGCCGCCGCGCCCGGGAACGCGGGCTGTTCAATGAAGCCTACATCGATACATTGCTGCGCAATCCCATGGATCACATCACCCCCCTGCGCGGCTCCAAGCTGTGGCAGTTGGCGGTGCTGGACCTGTGGCTCGACGCCCAAGGGGTGTGACCATGAGTCGACCGATGCCACCCGAACAACAACGCCTCAAGCGCGGCCAGACGCCCACCTGGGAGCGGCTGCAGGCCGGTCATGCCCAGCAGGGCCAACCCCCTGCCGAAGAGTTGCGCGACGTCACCCTCGATTGTGGCTGGGGTCGCTTGCTGATCGGGCATACCTTCAAGGACCCACAGCGGCTAGCCGACACGCTGCTGCAGGAAACGCCCGGCGAGCGCGATATCGCACTCTATGTCGCCGATCCGCATGTGGTGCTGTCCTTCGCCCCGCAGCAACTGTTCCTCGACCCGTCCGACACCCTGCGCCTGTGGCTGAGCAATTACCGCCCGGCGCACAACGGCATGCGCGGCTTTCACATCCGCCGCCCGCAATGCGATGCGGATTGGCAGGCAATCAATACCCTGTATCTGTCCAATGGCATGGTCCAGGTCAATCCGCAGCGCCTGACGCCACGAAAATCCGGTGGCCCGGATTTCTGGCTTGCCGAGGATGCCGACAGCGGCGAGATCATCGGCACGGTAATGGGCCTGAACCATGCCCGCGCCTATGACGATCCCGACAAGGGTTCCAGCCTCTGGTGCCTGGCAGCGGACAGCAAGACCCAGCGCTTCGGCGTCGGTGAAATGCTGGTGCGGCACCTCGTGGAGTATTTCATGAGCCGGGGCAGCGCCTATCTGGACCTGTCGGTGCTACATGACAATACCCAGGCCAAGGCGCTGTATCACAAGCTCGGCTTCCGCCAGCTGCGCACCTTCACCATCAAACGCAAGAACAGCATCAATCAGCCGCTGTTTCTCGGCCCGGAGCAGGATGAAGGACTCAATCCCTACGCCCGCATCATCACCCGGGCAGCCCGACGTAGAGGCATCGAGGTCACCGTCAATGATGCCGAAGCCGGTTTGTTCACCCTGACCCAAGGCGGGCGTAGCATCCGCTGCCGCGAGTCGCTCAGCGATCTGACCAGCGCTGTCAGCATGACCCTGTGTCAACAGAAGCAGCTGACTCATCACTGTTTGCAGCGCCACGGGCTGAACACACCCGCCTACCGTCTTGCCGCCGCCCCGGAGGCAAACGCCGCCTTCCTCGCCGAGCATGGCGCGCTGGTGGTCAAGCCCGACAACGGCGAACAGGGTAATGGCGTGGCGGTCAATATCCGTGACCCGCAGACCCTGGAGCAGGCCATCGAAGCGGCCCGCCGTTTCGACAGCCGCGTGCTACTGGAGAGCTTCCACGAAGGCGACGACCTGCGCATAGTGGTGATCAACTTCCAGGTGGTCGCCGCCGCCATCCGCAAGCCGGCGCAGATCTGCGGCGACGGCCGCAAGACCATTCGCGAACTGATCGAGAAGCAGAGCCGCCGCCGGCAGGCCAGCACCGATGGCGAAAGCCGCATCCCGCTGGACGACGAGACCTGCCGCACCGTGGCAGCGGCCGGCTTCACCCTGGACAGCGTCTTGCCCGCCGACCAGCATCTGCAGGTACGCCGCACCGCCAACCTGCACACCGGCGGCACCCTGGTGGATGTCACCGATGAACTGCACCCCACCTTGCGCGAGTGCGCCATCACCGCCGCCCGCGCGCTGGACATTCCCATGGTCGGCATGGACCTGCTGGTCCCCGCCGTCGACCAACCCGATTACGTCATCATCGAGGCCAATGAGCGCCCGGGGCTGGCCAACCACGAGCCCCGCCCTACAGCAGAGTGCTTCATCGACATGCTGTTTCCGCTCAGTCAGCCCGGTTCGTCAACCTGATGGAGGACTCATGCAACCCAGCCCCGGACCCGACATGCAATATCTGCGGCAGGTGCTACTGGAAATGCTCGCCATTCCCTGCCCGACCGGCTTCACCGACGGCATAGTGCGCTATGTCGCCGAACATCTCGACGCCATGGGCGTGCCCTATGAATTGACCCGGCGCGGCACTATCCGCGCCACGCTCAAGGGCCGCCAGCGCACACCCGACCGCGCCATTGCCAGCCACCTGGATACCGTGGGCGCCATGGTCAGCGAAATCAAGGACAACGGCCGCCTGAAACTCACGCCCATCGGCTGCTGGTCAAGCCGCTTCGCCGAGGGCAGCCGGGTCAGCCTGTTCGCCGAGCATGGCTGTTTCCGGGGCAGCGTACTACCACTGATGGCTTCCGGGCACGCCTTCAATACCGAAGTCGACACCCTGCCGGTGAACTGGGACACCATCGAGCTGCGCCTGGACATTCGCACCACCAGCCGCGCCGAAACCGCAGCCGAGGGTATCGCCATCGGTGATTTCGTGGCCTTCGACCCGTTACAGGAGTTCACCGACAACGGCTTCATCAGCGCACGCCATCTGGACAACAAGGCCGGCGCCGCTGCCCTGCTCACGGCCATCAAGTACATTGTCGACAGTGGCCAGGCCCTGCCCTTGGATTGCCACCCTCTGTTCACCATCACCGAGGAAACCGGCTCCGGCGCGGCAGGCGCACTGCCCTGGGATGTCAGCGAATTTGTGGGCGTGGATATCGCGCCGGTGGCTCCGGGGCAGGCGTCCACCGAGTATGCCGTGACCCTATGCATGCAGGATTCCAGCGGGCCCTACGATTATCATCTGAGCCGACACCTGCTGAACCTGTGCGCGCGGGACGAGATTCCGGTGCAGCGCGATATTTTCCGTTACTACCACAGCGACGCCGAATCGGCGGTCCGCGCCGGCAACGACACCCGGGTGGCATTGATCGCCTTCGGCACGGACGCGACCCATGGCTACGAACGCACCCACCGCGACAGCCTGGAAGCCCTGACGCGCCTGCTGATTGCCTACGTCTTCAGCCCGCCGGTGTTCGAGCATGATGACCGCGACAGCGCGCCGCTGGAGCACTTCCACCTGCAGACCGATGCCGACATGCCATTGACCGGCGAAACCCCGCTGCCGCCCCTGGAACAGATATTTGCCTGTGACAGGGAGAAGGAATAGGTTGCGGCCATCCCCCGCATCCTGACAGCGATTCGGCCACCGCTGTTTGAGAAACACCCTAGTCTAAACGTGACCATCGGGTTACATTCCTCGTCTGCCTATGCAATCAAACCCAATTCGATGCCTGCTGGTCTTTGGACGATACTCTCGAGTATCCGTCAGGATGTCAGCCCGCTCCGGTCGCTACGTACCGGAGCCACGCAGCGAAACAGCGAGGAGTCTTGCTTGATGTCGCGTTTACCGGTCATTGTCGGCTTCGGTGGTTACAACGCCGCCGGCCGCAGCTCGTTTCACCATGGCTTTCGGCGCACCGTGATCGAGTCACTGCCCGCCGCCGAGCGTCAGGAAACCCTGGCGGGGTTAGCCGTGTTGATGGGTCTGGTACGTGCAGAGAACGATCGCTATCTGGATGATGCGGGGCAGATTCTTACGCCAGCGGACATCGAGCAGCGCTTCGGGCAACAGATTCTCGATGGCACTCTGGTACGCCGCATAGAAAAGCGTCACCTGGACGTGGATGCTGCTCATTGGCACAAGGCGCTGCCGGTCGGCCTGGAAGCAGATCAACCCTTCTCCTTCATTACCCTGGCCAAGCAATTGCCGGAGCCCTTGCCTGCCGGCTGGACGGCGGAGGTGCTGGATAACGGCGAAGCCCGCGTCACCATCGCCGGCAATTGTGAGCTCAAGGTCGACAGCTATCGACCCCTGGCGGTCAAATCCGCCGGCCAGCTGCCCACCGGCTTTGAGCCGGGCGAACAGTACAATTCACGCTTCCACCCCCGCGGCCTGCAGATGGCCATCGTTGCGGCGGCAGATGCCCTGCATTCCACCGGCCTGGCCTGGCAGCATATTCTCGAGCATGTCGAGCCCGACCAAGTCGCTGTGTTCGCCAGCAGCATCATGAGCCAGCTGGACGAGTTCAGCTTCGGCGGCATGATGCAGTCGCGCCTGAAAGGCCACCGGGTCAGCGCCAAGCAACTGGCCCTGGGGCTGAACAGCATGCCGGCGGACTTCATCAACGCCTATGTACTGGGCAGTGTCGGCACCACCGGCGCCATTACCGGCGCCTGCGCAAGCTTCCTGTACAACCTGCAGAAAGGCATCGAGATGATCGGCAGCGGCCGCGCCCGGGTCGTGCTGGTCGGCAGCAGCGAAGCGCCCATCACCCAGGAATGCATCGAGGGCTACGGCGCCATGAGCGCCCTGGCCACCGAAGAAGGCCTGCGCAATATCGAAGGTCGGGATGAGGTGGACTTCCGCCGGGCCAGCCGTCCGTTCAGCCAGAACTGCGGCTTCACCCTGGCCGAGTCGGGGCAGTTCTTCATGCTCATGGATGATGAACTGGCGCTGGAGCTGGGTGCCGATATCCATGGGGCGGTGCCGGATGTGTTTGTCGGCGCCGATGGGTTCAAGAAGTCCATTTCCGCTCCCGGCCCGGGCAATTATCTGACCATGGCCAAGTCCGTCCACAGCGCCATGCAGATTCTCGGCCCGGAGCGGGTCCGCCAAGGCAGCTTCGTACATGCCCACGGCTCCAGCACCCCGGCCAATCGGGTCACTGAGTCGCAGCTGATCGATGAGGTGGCAGCCGCCTTCGGTATCGAAGAACTGCCCGTGGCCGCGGTCAAGGCCTTTGTTGGTCATTCCCTGGCCAGCGCCAGCGCCGACCAGCTGGCTTCGGCCCTGGGCACTTTCAAGTATCAGATCATTCCCGGCATCAAGACCATCGACAGTATTGCCGCGGATGTCCACCAGCAGCACCTGCGCTTCAGCACCACCGATGTATCACGCGCCGATAATCCGCTGGAAGTGTGCTTCATCAATTCCAAGGGTTTTGGCGGCAACAACTCCAGTGCAGTGGTGCTGGGCCCCCAGCCGGTCGAGCGCATGCTGCGCAAGCGTTACGGCGCCGAGTGCTTTGCCGATTATGAAACCCGCCGCGAGGAAGTGCGCAAGGTTGCCGCCGCCTATGAGCAGCGGGCATTGCTGGGCCAGCTGGATGTGATCTACAACTTCGGCAAGGACATGATCGACGAGAGCGATATTCAGATCAGCACCGAGCAGATGCGCATTCCCGGTTTCAGCCAGCCGCTGGTGTTCAAGCAGGATGCGCGTTTTTCCGACATGCTCGACTGAGCAGGCTCATTGTAGGAACGGCCTTGGCCGCGAACAGGGTCAGCAGCAGCCCCTTCGCGACCAAGGCCGCTCCCACACAGGCCGGCCAATACCCGAAATAATCGGGCTCAGGTGCATAACACGGGGGGCTGCGCGACAGCCTCCGCCATAGGCGGGGCGGAGACTCCTGTCAGCCTAGCACCGCGGCAACCGCCAGCAAGATACAGCTGGCGCTCGAATCTCCCAGGAGTTCACTCCAGTCATGGCCCGCCCTGGGATTGTCGAGCACCAGCTCGACAGCTCTCCCGGATACGCGCGCAATCAGACCTTACTTGCGCTGACCGGCCATTGCGGCAATAAAGGCGGCCATTTCGGCGTTCTTGTCCGCAGCGATGCTCTGAACATGGGGGTTCTGGTTGAGCAACTCCAGCAAGGCCTGGGCCTCTGGCCAGTCACCCAACAGATCGATGCCGAACAATTTCTTGCCGACGATCTGCGCCAGGTCGATGCTGTAGAGGAACAGGATATCGGCGATGGTCATTTCGCTACCCGCCACATAGGGCGCGAAACGGCCATGGCGACGCAGGGTGGCGACGCCGGCCTGCAGATCGGCCTTGGCCTTGTCTTTCACGCTCTGTTCCACCTTGCCACCGAAGAATACCTCCGGGTAGCAGCTGCGCGCCGGCAGCTCGATATACAGTTCGATTTCCTTGGCCAGCGCCCTGACGGTCGCCCGAGCGAAGGGATCGCTTGGTAGCAGCGCCTTGCCGCCCTGGGTCTCTTCGATATATTCCAGGATGACGTTGGTTTCGCTGATGAAACCCTGCTCGGTTTCCAGAAAGGGCACCTTGCCGCGCGGGCTCTTGGCCAGAAACTCGGCATCCTGACTGCTGTGGACGGTGTTGATTTCGAAATCTGCGCCTTTTTCCAGCAGCGCCAGTTTGGCCATATTGAAGTAATTGCTGACTGCAAATCCGTGAAGTCTGAGCATCGTCGTTCTATCCGTCTTGTTTTTGAAAGATGCCAGTGTTGATCAGGAACCCGGGGCACGTCCAGTCCATCACAGCCATGAATTTCACCAGAGCCGATAGCCGCATTGCTACCGCGTTCCGCGCTGGCTAGACTGCAGGTGTAGTTTACCGTCTATCAGAAAAGGTACTGCCCATGTCACTGACTTCCGAAGAAATCGACGATATCAATCTGCTGGTCCAATACGATCTCGCCAATACCCAGGCGGGACTCAAGGTGCATCAGCGGGAGGCGTCGGCCACTACGGTGGAGACGGCCGCGCGGTTGTATCGGCGGGGGCTTACCACGATGGATGATGGCGGCTATCTGACCAGCCTCGGGCTGGAAGCGGCGGAACATGCCCAGGCGCTGATGACCATACTGCGCGCGAAATAAGCGATATCTCGATGGATCGCCGCTCGGCATGAGGAGCGGCGATGGCTCATCTTACTCGTCCAGATCCAGCTCCACCTCATCTCCCGACAGATCTCCCAGCACCTGCGCCAGCACGATACCGAGTGCTTCACCGTCGCTGTCATGGATCCATCCGTGCGCTGGCTGGTAGCCAAAATGCAAGGTGCCATCTGGGGTCGCCACCCATAGCTCGCGCGAAGCCGGCTGTCGGCCGATGACCAGCCGCGGGCCGGCGGCCAGCATCAATATCAGTGACCCTTCGGTCTGTTCCATGTCCAGATCCAGGTCGGCAGCGTCCAGCGCCTGCTCGATGCGGTCCTGAATCAGATCAACCTGACGGTGGAATTCGCTTTCATTCAACTCTTGCATTGCCTTCCTTTCCTGCTTCTGCGGCGGGTGCGCCGGACTCCCGGGCTGGGTATACTGCCGGATATTGTCCGTTTATCAACCAGGATTCCACCATGAAACAATCCATTGCGGCATTCTTCATGCTTCTGATCCTCGCCGGCTGTGGCCAGAAGGGCCCGCTATACATGCCCGAAGAGCCGGCCGGCCAGCCGGTTGATCCGGCCCGGGAAGAAATGACCCAGCAACCTACCGGAAACTGAAATATTTCATGAGTGAATTTCAATACCAGAACGGCGAACTGCACGCCGAAGCCGTTGCCCTGTCCGCCATCGCCGAGCAGTATGGCACGCCCTGCTACGTCTATTCGCGCCGCGCCATCGAGCAGGCCTTCCTGGCCTGGGATTCGGCCCTGGCCGGCCAGCCTCACCTGGTCTGCTTCGCGGTAAAGGCCAATTCCAACCTGGCAGTGCTGAACGTGCTGGCTCGCCTGGGCGCCGGCTTCGACATCGTGTCCGGCGGCGAGCTGGAGCGGGTATTGGCCGCCGGTGGTGATCCGGCGCGGGTGGTGTTCTCCGGCCTGGGCAAGACCGAGGACGAGATGCGCCGCGCGCTGCAGGTCGGCATCAAGTGCTTCAACGTGGAATCCACCGCCGAGCTGGAGCGCCTGCAGAAGGTCGCTGCCGAGCTGGGCGTGCAGGCGCCGGTATCCCTGCGGGTCAACCCCGATGTGGATGCCATGACCCACCCCTACATCTCTACCGGTCTCAAGGAAAACAAGTTCGGGATCGACATCGCTTCAGCGCTCGCGGTATACCGCCGGGCTGCAGCTCTGCCAAATCTGGACGTGCAGGGTGCGGATTGCCATATCGGTTCCCAACTGACCGATGACACCCCGCTGATCGATGCCCTGGATCGCATGTTGCTGCTGGTCGATCAACTGGCTGCCGAGGGTATCCAGGTCCACCATCTGGATCTGGGTGGCGGGCTGGGCGTGACCTACGACGACGAAACCCCACCCACGCCGGGTGAGTATCTGGCCAAGGTGCGGGAGAAAGTGGCTGGGCGCGATCTGACCCTGCTGTTCGAACCGGGCCGCTCGATCGTTGCCAATGCCGGCCTGCTGCTGGCCCAGGTCAACCTGTTGAAGCCAACCGAGCACAAGAACTTCGCCATCATCGACGCGGCCATGAACGACCTGATTCGCCCGGCTCTGTACAGCGCCTGGATGGGCATCGATGCTGTGCGCCCACGCACCGACGTGGCGGCCAAGCCCTGGGATCTGGTCGGCCCGGTCTGCGAAACCGGCGATTTCCTCGGCAAGGACCGGGAACTGGCCTTGGCCGAGGGTGACCTGCTGGCGGTGCGTTCGGCCGGTGCCTACGGCTTCGTCATGAGCTCGAACTATAACACCCGCCCCCGTGCAGCCGAGGTGATGGTGGACAGTGCGGCAACACATCTGATTCGCCGCCGGGAGACGGTCAGCGAGCTGTTCGCCGGCGAGTCACTGCTGCCCGAGGCCTGACATGCTGCTGCGATTCACCAAGATGCACGGCCTGGGCAATGATTTCATGGTCATCGACCTGGTGACCCAGCATGCCCAGTTGTCGCCGAAACTGATCCGCCAGTGGAGCGATCGGCACACCGGCATCGGCTTCGATCAGTTGCTGGTGGTGGAACCGCCGGGCCATCCCGATGTGGATTTCCGCTATCGCATCTTCAATGCCGATGGCAGCGAAGTGGAGCAGTGCGGCAACGGCGCGCGCTGTTTCGCCCGCTTTGTGCAGGACAAGCGCCTGACCGCCAAATCGGAGATCCGCGTGGAAACAGCCGGCGGCCTGATCACCCTGAATGTCCGCCGTGACGGCCAGGTCACGGTGGACATGGGCGCGCCGCGCTTCACCCCGGCGCAGATCCCCTTTGCCGCCGACCATGAAGCCGTGAGCTACCCGCTGGAGGTCAATGGCCAGACGCTGGAAGTGGCCGCGCTATCCATGGGCAACCCCCATTGCGTGACCCTGGTGGATGACCTCGACCGCTATCCGGTGGCTGACATCGGCCCGCTGATCGAGCATCATCCGCGCTTCGCCAACCGGGTCAATGCCGGTTTCATGCAACTGGTGGATCAGCATCAGGCGCGGCTGCGCGTCCATGAGCGCGGCGCCGGCGAGACCCAGGCTTGCGGCACCGGTGCCTGTGCGGCAGCGGTGGCGGGCATCCGGCTCGGGCATCTGAAATCCCCGGTGACCATACGCCTGCCAGGCGGCAACCTGAAAATCGAATGGGCCGGCCCCGGCCAGCCGGTAATGATGACCGGACCCGCCGCCCGGGTCTACGAAGGACAGATACGCATATGAGTACAACCAGCCAGCCGCCAGCCACCGAACTGGATGCCACCGTTGTGGCCGATTATCTGCGCCGCCATCCGGCATTTTTTGTCGAGCATGACGAGCTGCTGCCCGAGCTGCTCATTCCGCATCAGTCCGGTCAGGCTGTATCGCTGGTGGAGCGGCAGGTCAAGCTGCTACGCGAACGCAATATCGACGTGCGCCATCGGCTCAGCCAGTTGATGGACGTAGCCCGGGAAAACGACCGGCTGTTCGAGAAAAGCCGCCGGCTGATTCTCAACCTGCTGGAATCGCCAGACGTGGAAGAGGTGATCGCCACCATCGAAGACAGTCTGCGTGATGACTTCCAGGTGCCCTTCGTCGCCCTTATCCTGTTCAGCGAGACACCACGCATCGGCAACGCCCGCTACACCACGCACGGCGAAGCCCGCGAGGCCATCGGCCATCTGCTGGACAGCGGCAAGACCCTCACCGGAGTGCTGCGCAGCCATGAGCTGACCTTCCTGTTCGGTCCCCAGGGCGAGGAAGTCGCCTCCACCGCTCTGGCACCGATTCAGCATCAAGGGCTGCATGGCGTGCTGGCGCTGGGCAGCCGCGACCCGCAGCAATACAAGAGCGCCACCGGCACCCTGTTTCTCGGTTATATCGCCGACGCCCTGGCCCGGGTGCTGCTGCGTCAGCGACCGCTGAGCAGCGAGCCGCGGAGCCTGTAGTGAGCAGCGCGCCGCTGCTGACGGAGCTGGAGGCGTTCCTCGGGCATCTGCGCAGCGAGCGGCAACTGTCGCCCCGCACGCTGGAAGCCTATCGCCGCGACCTGGACAGCCTGTGCCGGTTTCTGGCCGAGCGCCAGGTCAGCGACTGGAACGCGGTGGACAGCGCCCTGCTGCGGCTCTATATCGCCAGCCGGCATCAGGCCGGATTGTCCGGTCGCAGCCTGCAACGCGAGCTGAGCGCGGTGCGCAGCCTGTATCGCTACCTGTTGCGCGAACGGCGTTGCCGGCACAACCCGGCGCTGGACCTGCGCCCGCCCAAGTCCCCCCGCAAGCTACCGCGCACCCTGGACGCCGACCTGGCGGCACAGCTGCTCGATACCGGCGAGGAAGAAGACTGGCTGACGATCCGCGACCACGCCATGCTCGAACTCTTCTATTCCTCTGGTCTGCGCCTGTCGGAACTGGCCAGCCTGGACATGGGCCGGCTGGATATCGATGCCGGCGAAGTCCGGGTCATCGGCAAGGGCAACAAGACCCGGGTGCTGCCGGTGGGCCGTATGGCACGCCAGGCCCTGCGCAATTGGGTCAAGGTACGGCCGGTAGTGGCGGACGCCAGCCAGCCGGTGTTCGTTGGCATGCAGGGCCGGCGGCTGACGCCACGGGCTATCCAGTTGCGGGTGCGGCGTTACGGGGTCGAGCATATCGGCCAGCATCTGCATCCGCATATGCTCCGGCATTCCTTCGCCAGCCATCTGCTGGAGTCATCAGGCGATCTGCGCGCGGTTCAGGAGCTGCTGGGCCATACCGATATCAGCACCACCCAGGTGTACACTCATCTGAATTTCCAGCATCTGGCCGAGGTGTATGACAGCGCTCACCCCCGTGCCAGACGCAAGTCTGAAGACTGACCGGATTGCTTATCATGTTTCAATTGCTGACCTTTGATCTGGACAACACCCTGTGGGAGACCGAGTCGGTGGTTGCGGCTGCCGAACAGACCCTGCTGGAGTGGCTGGACCGACACGCTCCCCTGTTCACCCAACGGCTGGACCGGGAAGCCCGACGGGCTCTGCGCCATGAGGTGCTGGCTGGCGACCCCGCGCTGCGCCACCGCGTTACCGCGCTACGCATCGCCGTGCTGGAACATGGGCTGCGCAAGGCTGGTTATACCGCCGAGCAGGCGGCGGAGCTGTCGCTGGCTGGCTTCGAGGTGTTTCTCGAGGCGCGCCATGCGCTGACCTTCTTTCCCCACTGTGAGCCGCTGCTGGAAGAGTTGGCCCGGCATTATCAGCTGGCGACCATTTCCAATGGCAATGCCGACGTGCGCCGGCTGGGGCTGGAAAAGTATTTCAAGATCATCGTTTCCGCCGACGAGATCGGTCTGAGCAAACCCGATCCCGCGCCCTTTCTCGCCGCGCTGGAGCGCGCCGGAGTGGAGCCGCATCAGGCCTTGCATATCGGTGATCATCCGATCGACGACATTCAGGGCGCCCGTGAAGCGGGGTTGCACACCCTGTGGTTCAACCGTTTGGGGCTGGAGTGGGCGGAGGCGGAACGCCCCCATGGCGAGGTGCGCTGCCTGAGCGAGATTCCCGACTGGCTGCGCAACTATCGGGGCTGAGCCTCAGCGCCCGATGGAAATACAACGAGCCCGCGGCGACCGACGGGCTCGTCAATACCGCGATACGTCAGATCGGCCGGCTGCCGTACTTCCCTTCTGGCTTTTTCGGCGGATCACCCAGTGCGTTGTTGTCGACTTCCTGAACCTTGCCGCCGCGTGCAAGGAACTCCTCCATCTGCCGCGCCAGCATTTCACGCTCCCGAGCCTTGGCTTCCAGGGATAACCCTTCCAGAGGGTCTTCCTGATTGGCCGACTTCTTGCGCGGTTTTACCGCGGGCTCATCATCGCTCTCCATGGCATCGGTTTCATCAACATCACTGTTGTCCACCTCTTCTTCCTGCAGGTCATCATCTTCGATATCGTCTTCACTCATGGCGTTCCTCCGCTTGAAACTTGGCTATATATAGCGCAACAGAGGGATTTGAACAGAGGGTAAGGAAAAAAATTTGCCTCATCGAGATGATGTTGCCTGCCCGGCAGGGGCCCGGCCCGTGGATCAGAGGTCCTGCAGGCGCCCGCATTGCTCGGCCAGGCGGCGGGTCTCCCCCTGCTCCAGCGCCAACATGTTGCGCATCAGTTCAGCCGCCGCCGGGATCGCCGCGCGACCGGTCATCGAGGTGTACACTTCGATCAGCTGACCATGCAGCTCGAACAGCTGTTCATTGATTTCATTGAAATCCTTACCGACGAAGCTCAATTCCCACCTGGCTCTTGGCGGCAGGTCTTCGCCAATATGCTCATACAGCCAGGTCCGGCTTTCCGCCTTGCCGGCCTGCGCCCGGAACTGATCCACCTTGCGGGCGATATCACGCTCATGGCCGGCCACGTACTCCATCAACCACCGGCTGCGCTGGTCGGTATCAGGGGTGATGGCCTGTTCCAGACAGTCAGCAATGATGGTGTGCAGATCGCTGGTCCATTCCAGCAGATAATCGAACGTCTCGGCTTTCATGCAAATCTCCCTTGGCGAATGATGCGTTCACAACTTGTGACTCTGTCGGAGCCGGCAAGTTTTGCAGTTTTTGCCCAGGTAAAAACGCAGACAGGGCGCATATGCGCCCTGTCTGCCATCAGCCATCACTTGTTGCCGGTGAACTCGGGGTAGGCTTCCATCCCGCATTCGGAGATATCCACACCTTCGTATTCTTCCGCCTCGGAGATCCGGATGCCGATCACCGCCTTGATAACGCTCCAGATAATCAGGCTGGCGAGAAACACCCAGGCGAAGATGGCGATCACGCCCAGCAGCTGCCCACCGAAGGTCGCCTCGGCATTGCTCAGCGGTACCGCCAGCACGCCCCAGATACCAGCCGAGCCGTGGGCGGAGATGGCACCGGCCGGATCGTCGATTTTTACCCGATCCAGCGCCAGTACGCTGAAGACCACGATCACACCACCCACCGCACCGACCAGCAGGGCGCCGAAGGCCGTGGGCGACAACGGATCGGCGGTGATGGACACCAGCCCCGCGAGCGCACCGTTGAGCAGCATGGTCAGGTCAGTCTTGCCGAACAGCAGACGCGACACGATCATCGCGGCGATCAGCCCACCCGCTGCCGCCAGGTTGGTATTGACCATCACCTGGGCCACGTTATTGGCCGACTCGATGTCGGAAATTTTCAGCTCGGAGCCGCCGTTGAAGCCGAACCAGCCCATCCACAGGATGAAGATACCCAGGGTGGACAGGGCCAGGTTACACCCCGGAATGGCATTGATCTGACCATTCGGGCCGTATTTTCCCTTGCGCGGCCCCAGCAGGATGACCCCGGCCAGCGCTGCGGCAGCACCTGCCATGTGCACGATGCCAGAGCCTGCGTAATCGGAGTAGCCCATCTCGCTCAACCAGCCGCCACCCCAGCTCCAGGCGCCCTGAATGGGATAGATGAAGCCGGTCATGATCACCGCGAACAGCAGGAATGCCCACAACCGCATACGCTCGGCGACGGCGCCCGAGACGATGGACATGCAAGCCCCGGCAAAGACGATCTGGAAGAAGAAATCGGCGCGGCTGGAATAATACGGCGCGTCGTCCCCTCCGGCCATGACTGCATCAAGGGTGTTTTCCTGCCCAATCAGCATGCCCAGGCTTGGAAAGATCGGCCCCGTGGATGAGTACATGATGTAGTAGCCGACCAGCAGGTACATGATCGACGCGATGGCGAACAGTGCGATGTTCTTGGCAAGAATCTCGGTTGTACTCTTGGTGCGCACCAGGCCGGCCTCGAGCATGGCAAAACCGCAGGCCATCCACATTACCAGCACGGCACACATCAGAAAATAGAACGTATCAAGCGCGTACTTCAGTTGTACGATGTCTTCCATAATCAAGCCCCCCAGATAGGCTTTATTACTTTGTAAGCGAATGCAGCGACGCGTTAGATAGCGTCGGTGCCGGTCTCGCCTGTCCTGATGCGGATGGCCTGCTCCAGCGCCACAACGAAGATCTTGCCGTCGCCGATCTTGCCGGTGTTGGCCGCCTTGGTGATGGCTTCGATGACGCGGTCGAGCATGTCGTCGCCGATGGCCACTTCAATCTTGACCTTGGGCAGGAAGTCCACCACGTATTCAGCACCCCGATACAGCTCGGTATGGCCCTTCTGCCGACCAAATCCTTTTACCTCGGTGACGGTAATGCCCTGAACGCCGATCTCGGAAAGCGATTCCCGAACGTCGTCCAGCTTGAATGGCTTGATTACAGCCGTTACTAATTTCATGTTGATACTCCCGTTAGATGGACTGCCCTGGGGGACAGGACAAGTCTATGCCGAGTTAAAGCCTTTTAAAATCGGACTTTGCACGGATGCGTGCAGAAAACCCGCAGCACACCGCCCCGCGCGGCCTGATGCAGTTGCCCACCGCATCGTGCACCGGATCACATTTTCGGCACTGCGCTATTCGGTTCCGCGGGTGATCCGGATACTCTGGCTCTTTGCAGAAACCCTGCCATCTTTGAAATATCTTTTATTTTCAAGTGGTTGAATAAATTTCGGGATGAGAATGGCAATGATGGCGGCCGTAGCCGCACCAGCGTGGTGCGCTGCAGTCGCGTCAATGCGCCAGAGTCGGGCAGCGCAGCGGGTGCCGTTTTGGGGCGTGGGGCGGCGGATGTTAGACTCGCACAGCCAGACCGGCCGCGGCCGGCTCCTTTCAATTACCGGAAACGGAACGCATATGCTGCATAAAGTCTTGTTTGATACCGTCGGCAATCAGGCAGCAAAACTGCTGATGAGCGATGGAACACGGCCCACCGCCGAAGTCGAGCGCCAGCTCAAGGCCATGCTGCAAAGCGCACTGGCCAAGCTGGATGTGGTGAGCCGGGAGGAATTCGATACCCAGCAGACCGTCCTGCTGCGCACCCGGGAACGCCTGGAAGCGCTGGAGAAGCGGGTGGCGGAGCTGGAACAGCAACCCTGACGGCACCGCCGTCGCAGCCTCCCGGGCGGAGGCGATCAAGGAGTGATCATGTCCCTGGCGATTGTCCACAGCCGCGCTAAGCTGGGTATCCAGGCGCCACCGGTGATGGTGGAGGTGCATCTGGCCAACGGTATGCCTAGCCTGACGCTGGTCGGACTGCCGGAAACCGCCGTACGGGAAAGCAAGGACCGGGTGCGCAGCGCCCTGCAGAATGCCCGGCTGGAATTTCCCAGCCTCAAGCGCATCACCATCAACCTGGCGCCGGCCGACCTGCCAAAGGAAGGCGGGCGCTTCGATCTCGCCATCGCCCTTGGATTACTGGCCGCCAGTGGCCAGATACCTCCCGCCAGCCTGGAGCGCTGCGAAGTGTTGGGCGAGCTGGCCCTCTCCGGCGAGCTGCGCCCGGTCCAGGGTGTGCTGCCTGCTGCTCTGGCCTGCCGGGATAACCAGCGCACCCTACTGCTGCCCCGCGCCAATGCGGCCGAGGCGGCGCTGGTGCAGGGGGTGGAGATCATCGCCGCCGAACATCTGCTGGAGCTATGCGAGCATCTGCGCGGCGAGCAGCTATTGCCAGCGGTGGCGGCCGGCTCACGGCCACCACCGGCCGGCAACCTGCCCGATCTGCGCGACGTGCAGGGACAGGCCCAGGCCAAGCGCGCGCTGATCGTGGCCGCCGCCGGTTCCCATAATCTGTTGCTGTTCGGCCCACCGGGTACCGGCAAAACATTACTCGCCAGCCGCCTGCCCGGTATCCTGCCGGCGCTGGAGGAAGAGCAAGCGCTGGAAGTGGCGGCGATTCAGTCAGTGTGCGGACGCGGCATGTTGCAGCATTGGCCGACCCGCCCGTTCCGCGCGCCCCACCATGGGGCATCCGCCGCGGCGCTGGTGGGCGGCGGCAGTCAACCACGGCCCGGGGAGATCAGCCAGGCGCATCACGGCGTGCTGTTTCTCGATGAACTGCCGGAGTTTGATCGCAAGGTGCTGGAGATGCTGCGCGAGCCGATGGAGTCGGGCGAGATCCATATCGCCCGGGCCCGCGAACAACTGACCTTTCCTGCGCGGTTTCAGCTGATCGCCGCGATGAACCCGTGCCCCTGCGGTTATCAGGGCGACCCGTCCGGGCGCTGCCGCTGTTCACCGGAACAGGTGGAGCGTTACCGCAGCAAACTGTCCGGCCCGCTGCTGGATCGTATCGATCTGCATCTGGCCATGCACAACGAGGCGTTCAGTCTCACCGGGCAGACCGTCGGCAAACCCGACAGCGCCGAGGCTGGCGCTGCAGTCGCTGCCGCCCGTCAACGTCAGCTCGACCGTCAGGGCTGCCTGAATGCCTATCTGGATCTGTCCGATGTGCGCCAGCATTGCGCGCTGCCAACGGCCGACGCGAGCTGGCTGGAAAAGGCGGTGGCGCAGCTGGGATTATCGCGGCGGGCCAGCCATCGCGTCCTGAAGGTCGCACGCACCTTGGCCGATCTCGAACAGCAGCCCATGATCGGGCGGCCGCACCTGGCCGAGGCATTGCAGTATCGGCAACTGGATCGCCAGCCGCTGGATCGCCAGCCGCTGGATCGCCTGCCACTCAGCTAGCAGGGGAGCACTGAGGCGTGCCGCTCAGCACGTTATCCCGGCCCATACTATAGGCATCGGCGAAATAACACAGTTCGTCAAAGGGCAATGCCGGACTGATGAAGAAACCCTGGATCTGGTCGCACCCCATCCCCCGCAGGATTTCCATTTGTACCCGTTCTTCCACCCCTTCGGCCACCACCTGCAAACCGAGGCTGTGGCCCATATCGATCATCGCTGCGACCAGTTGCCGGTCTGCCGGGCGCTCGGCGGTGCCGCGAACGAAGCTGCGATCGAGCTTGAGCAGATTGATCGGCAAGCGGTGCAGGTGTACGAAGGAGGAAAAGCCGGTGCCGAAATCATCCAGCGAGAAACGAACGCCTAGTCCGGTCATGCCCACCATGGCCTGCTGCACTTGCTCAGGGCGCTGCATGACGGCGGTTTCCGTCAGCTCGAACTCTAGCTTGCGCGGATCGATACCGGTCTTGGCAACCAGCCGCTCGATGGTCGCCAGCAGGCGCCCGTCGAGAAACTGTCGGAAGGACATATTGACCGCCACGTGCAGATCTATCCCTTGCCGCTGGAGGATGCTCAGGTCATGGCAGGCGCGGGCGATGACCCAATAACCCATCGGCACGATCAGGCCGTTCTCCTCGGCCAGTGGAATGAACTCGTTGGGCCCCAGCAACCCCCGTTCGGGATGGCGCCAGCGAATCAGCCCTTCCACTCCTACGATCCTGCCGCTGCTGAGCTCAACGCGCGGCTGATAATGCAGCTCCAGTTCGTTATTGCGCAACGCCCGCCGCAGCTCCCCCTCGAATTCGATCTGGCGGGACGCCTGCAGATTGATGCGTTCATCATAGAAATGGAAATGACAGCCACTCTGCGCCTTGGCCTGCTGCATGGCCAGGCCAGCACGCAACAGCAGATCATCGACTGTCTGCCCCCCTTCGGGGAAGGTCGCGATACCGATACTGCAGCCCAGCAGCAGGCTTTCCTCATCCACCCGATACGGCTCGGCCAGCCCGTCGATAACCTTTTTCATCACATGCATGAGGTTGGCGTGAGAGTCGTAATCTTCGAGGATGACGGTGAATTCATCACCGCCCATGCGTCCCACCGTATCGGTGGAACGCAGGAGATGTCGCAGCCGATCGGCTACCTCGCGGATGATGGCGTCGCCGGCCACATGACCGAGGCTGTCATTCACATGGCTGAAATTGTCCAGATCCAACGACAATACGGCCAGGGGCTGGTTGGTGCGCGCCGCGCGACACATGCCCTGTTTGAGGCGATCCTGTAGCACCTGCCGGTTGCAACAGCCGGTCAGCGGATCATCACTGGCGGCACGGGTGAGTGCTACCTGCAGGGCGGCGCGTTCGCCGGCATAACGCAGACAGCGGAACAGTTCGCCGTCGCTGGCCTGATCCGAAATGCTATCCACCACGCCAACGGGCAAAGCATCGGCAGTCCCGTGCGTCAACAGAATCACCGGAACACTGCATTGAGGGATGGGAAGGAAGGTCTCGCGGGCCAGTATCACTGACTCCAGGTCGGGCACCAGCAGGTCCATCGCCTGTTGCCAGTTCCGGGCAACAACGACCGAAGGAACGCCGTCTACCGCCAGACGAATGGACAGCTGTTTCGCAGCGGCGCCATTGTCTTCCAGCAACACAATCCGTTGTAGCGGCCTTTCCACAGACAGCAAGTTCACCTCGTCTCAGACCTGGAAAAAACAAAGCCTGCCTCAGACTAGCTTTTGGCCATTATCATGTCGAGCGTTTCCGGCCCGGCCAGTAGCATACCCTATGCTAGAATCGCGCACCCGGTTTTGCGTGAGGTCAATGTGTCGCAACTCAATCCCCGTCAACAGGAAGCAGTCCACTATATCGGTGGCCCCATGCTCGTGCTGGCCGGCGCCGGAAGCGGCAAGACCAGCGTGATTACCCGCAAGATCGCTTACCTGATCAAGGAATGTGGCCTGCGCGCGCAGAATATCGTCGCGGTCACCTTTACCAACAAGGCCGCCCGGGAAATGAAGGAACGCGTCGGCTCACTGCTGCGCGGCGCCGAGGGGCGGGGCCTGACGGTATCGACCTTTCATAACCTTGGCCTGAACATCATTCGCAAGGAACACAAGCGCCTGGGCTACAAGCCCGGCTTTTCGATCTTCGACCAGAATGATGCCCAGGCGCTGATCAATGACCTGATGCACAAGGACTACGGCGCGGACGACGGCGTCGAGGGCATCCAGGCGCAGATCTCCGCCTGGAAGAATGACCTGATCACCCCCGAAGAAGCGCTGGAGCATGCCAAGACGCCCCAACAGCAGACCGCTGCCAGCGTCTACATGCACTACAACCGCACGCTGAAAGCCTACAACGCGGTCGACTTTGACGATCTGATCCTGATCCCGGTATTGCTGTTTCGCGACCACCCTGACGTGCTGGAAAAGTGGCAGTTTCGCATCCGCTACATGCTGGTTGACGAGTATCAGGACACCAACGCCAGCCAGTACCTGCTGGTGAAGATGCTGGTGGGCAGCCAGGCGCGCTTCACCGTGGTGGGGGATGATGACCAGTCGATCTACGCCTGGCGCGGCGCTCGCCCGGAAAACCTCGCCCAGCTGAAAGAGGATTTCCCGGCGCTGAAGGTCGTCATGCTGGAGCAGAACTACCGCTCCACCAGCCGCATCCTCAAGGCCGCCAACACCCTGATTGCCAATAACCCGCATGTGTTCGAGAAACAACTGTGGAGCGAGCTGGGCTATGGCGATCCGATCCGGGTGATCCGCTGCCGCAACGAAGACGCCGAGGCCGAACGGGTGGCCACTGATATCCAGAATCTGCATCTCAAGCAGCGGATTCCATGGAAGGACATTGCCATCCTCTACCGGGGCAACCACCAGTCCCGGCTGATCGAACTCAAGCTGCAGCACCATCAGATTCCCTATCACCTGTCGGGTGGTACCAGTTTCTTCAGCCGCCAGGAGGTCAAGGACGTGATGTCCTACTTCCGCCTGCTGGTCAACCCGGATGACGACAACGCCCTGCTGCGGGTGATCAACGTACCACGCCGGGAAATCGGCCCGGCGACCCTGGAAAAGCTCGGCACCTACGCCAACCAGCGCGAGATCAGCCTGTTCGCCGCCTGCACCGAAATGGGCCTGGCCGAGCATATGGAACCGCGTTACTGCGAACGCCTGCAGCGCTTCGGCCACTGGCTGGAAAAGGTCCGCCAGCAGTGCGCCCAGAACGAGCCCATTGCTGCCCTGCGTAGCATGGTGATGGATCTGGACTATGAGAACTGGATACGGCAGAACTGCTCCAGCGACGAGATCGCCGCCAAACGTATGGGCAACGTCTGGTTCTTGCTGGACTCGCTGAAAACCACCATGGACCGTGATGAAACCGGCGAAACCACCTTCGAGGATGCCATCGCCAAACTGGTGCTGCGCGACATGCTCGAACGCCAGGAAGAGGAAGAGGACGCCGACCGCGTGCAGCTCATGACCATGCACGCCTCCAAGGGCCTGGAATACCCGCACGTCTATGTGCTCGGCATGGAAGAAGAGATCCTCCCGCACCGCTCCAGCATCGAAGCCGACAGCGTGGACGAAGAGCGCCGGCTGGCCTACGTGGCCATCACCCGCGCCAAGCGCAACCTGACCTTCACCTTCGCCGCCCGCCGCCGTCAGTTCGGCGAAATCATCGACTGCCTGCCCAGCCGCTTTCTCGATGAGCTACCGCCAGATGATCTGGAATGGGAAGGCACCGAGGACGTCCCGGTGGAAAAGAAACAGGCCCGTGGCAATACCGCCCTGGCGGACATCCGCAGCATGCTCGGGCGCTAATTGGTTTAGCAGATTGCTTCTTGTGGGAGCGGCCTTGGCCGCGAAGCTTTTCCATCAGCCCTCACCCATTCGCAGGCAAGCCCCGGCCCCATAATCCAGCCGCCAGAAACAGAAAAACCACCGCAATGGGTGGTTTTTCTCAAAGCACAGCTCGACTCAGTTGAGGGACAGAATCCACTCAGCCAGCGCAGCGGCTTCTTCATCATTGACCGCATTCGGCGGCATCGGAATCGGACCCCAGTTACCGCTGGAACCGTTCTTGATGCTGGCGATGATATGGTCCGCATCACCCGCGTACTTGGCCGCCACTTCCTTGAGCGCTGGGCCTACTACCTTGTTGTCGACGCTGTGGCACGCAACACAGGCCTTGGCACTGAACAGCGCCTCACCCTGAGAACCACCACCGGCAGCCGCATCGCCACCGGCCGCAGCAGCAGGTGCAGCGGCGACTTCGTCCGCGCACTCATCACCGGTCACGCACACAGTACCGTAAGGCTTGATGCGCTCAGCAATGGCCTCGTCGGTGGCCGCAAAAGAGTTGCCGGCAACCAGGGCAAGCATGGCGGCGGACGCAGCCAGATATTTTTTCAAGATCGTCACTTATACATCCTCATCATGGCTATAGGTATGAGCCCAAGTACAGTGCCCGGACAATTGCGCGAGTATACCGGTAAACCCATAAGCAGCAAAACAGCAACCGCGTGCAGCGACAAGCCGCCGCACCTGGGCGGGGCTCGGCGACACGGCCGGTATTGTACCGAAACCATGGACGAATGCCTTATCTATGCGTATCATGGCCGCGCTTACGCACCCGTAGCTCAGCTGGATAGAGTACTGCCCTCCGAAGGCAGGGGTCACAGGTTCGAATCCTGTCGGGTGCGCCATTTCCCTCTAAAATCAACGACGCACCACGCTATCAGTTGCATTCTTTGTGCCCGAATCGGTGGGCACAGAAAACAATACTCACTTTTCTGCTTAAAACCTCTCCGTGACACCCGCCCTTCAGCGCAAAAAAACCTGAAAAATGCCGTGTGCCCAAAATGTGCCCAAAACGAGGCGCTGGCAATCACACAGCCGCAGTGTGTGGCAGCTGGCGAGATAACGGGATGGCTTCGCGGAATTACAGTAGCGTCCGGGAATCACAGGTTGATAACCGGACGCTTACACTTGAGTTGCGCCCGCGCACGTTTAGATTCTTTAGTACGCCACTCTGAATTACATATGCCAATTCAGTTTCCCGCCCCCATTCCTTCCCCTTGGTCATGGACCCAGTGTGCACGTTGCTGCCACTAGTGTAGCGATTCATCATAACTAGTCCGATGATGCCTACGCCGGCAAAGTTGTAGTCGTGACGTACCTGCCAGGAGCGCTCCCCAGCGTTGTCGTAGCTGGAGTTGAAGTTAAAGTTAGCGAGAGTGCTGCCGCTGGTGCCGTTAACCCGCATCCAGCTTGTGTCGCCGCTGACCTTCTGCAGACCGACATAGAAGGTATGCTTGCCGGTCTTGGCCGAGACCGGCCCAGAGTAGGTCTTGTTGTCCAGCTCGCCGACCATGGCGCTGCCGTCTTCGTCGCCGACGAAGTAACCGAGGTTTGTTCAAATTCTGAATTCTCACTAGGGCAGCCTGAGCCTTGTAATGAGTGCTCCAGCGACATGGACTCAAGGGTTAACCCAACACCGTTCCGATCAGGAAATAACTGACAAGGGTGACAATCACCAAACCGGCAAGGTTGAGCATGAAACCCGCACAGACCATCGACTTGATGCGCATATGGCCGGAACCAAAGACAATCGCGTTTGGTGGCGTGGCCACAGGCAACATAAATGCGCAGCTGGCGGCTATTGCGGCAGGCACCACAAGCAGTTCCACTGGAAAGCCCTGGGAAATGGCCAGAGCCCCCAGAAGTGGCAGGAAGGCAGCTACGGTCGCGGTGTTGGAGGTGATCTCAGTGAGGAAGATGATCACTAGGGCTACCACTCCGAGCATGAGCAGTATCGGCAATGTGCCAAAAGTACCCAGGCCTTGAGCTATCCACTCAGCCAAACCAGTGGTCCGAATAACCTCCGCAAGGGACAAGCCGCCGCCGAACAGCAGTAGCACGCCCCAAGGAAGTTTAGCGGTGTAGTCCCAGCTCATAAGGAAACCCCGTCTTTTCGCATCTGCCGGGATAATAAAGAGAGAGATGGCCGCGGCGAGCGCAATGGTGGTGTCATTCACGCCTGGAAAGTAGACCGCAATCAGTGGTTGAAATATCCATGAGAGCGCAGTCAAAACGAAGACCAATCCGACCAACTTCTCGCCTTTGGAGAGCGGACCAAGATCAGCGAGCTCTTGATTAAGCAGGACTTCACTGCCATGTCCAGATAGATTGAAGCCTTTGCGAGTCAGCCACCACCAAGTAAACGCCAGCAGCAGAATGGATACCGGAAGTCCAATCAGCATCCACTGTCCAAAGCCGATATGAATGTTGTAGTTGTCTTGAAGAAAGGCTGCCAGCAAGGCGTTCGGTGGTGTGCCTATCAGAGTGGCTATGCCCCCGATGCTGGCTGCATAGGCAATACCCAAAAGCAGTGCTGTGGCAAAGCGCTCACGCTCTACCTTGCTCTCACTGTCGCCCCGGCTAAGCATGCCTATGACTGATAGGCCAATGGGCAGCATCATAATTGTGGTAGCGGTATTGCTTACCCACATGCTGAGGAACGCAGTAGCGAGCATGAACCCAGCCACCTGATGGGTCGGGCGACTACCAACGGCCAACAACGTGTGCAACGCGATGCGTTTGTGCAGGTTCCAGCGCTCCATAGCCAAGCCCAGGAGAAAACCACCGAGAAACAAGAAAATTATCGGATTGGCATATTGACTGGTGGCATTGCCCAGGGTGTCGATACCTAACGCAGGAACCAAAAGGATTGGTAGCAGCGAAGTGATGGGGATTGGAATGGCCTCGGTAGACCACCAGGTGGCCATCAAGAGTGCTATCCCCACGACGGCCCAGGCAGTGACCGACATACCGGATGGTGGGTCACTCAACAGGCATACCAACAGCAAGAGTGGGCCTAGGAAAAAGCCTATCTTAGCAGCGGTGTTATTGGAGGCTTCTGGCTCATGACCGGCAACTATCGAGTTTGGCACGGCGTTGGCCGGCGATAAACGCTCTTCTTTAAGTGGCTTGTTCATAGGCCACCTTCACTCTTGCGGATTACTTCATTCAGGCAGTCAGCTTGCGGGGACAACAGTTGACTAACTACTGAAGATAGAATTGGAAGGATTACAAATGCGCGGAGAATGTGCATAGCATTATTCCTCTGTTTATTTTTGTGTGAGGACTCGGTGGCGTTGCTCGCTTCGCTATAAAGGTCAGCTGCTAGCATGCTATCTTCCACTTCGCGTGTGTAAAATAAGCTAAGTATGGGGTCTATGAACACGATTCGTGATCAACTGCCATTGCCTGAGGATTTGCGGGTGTTCCTCACGGTAATCCGCAAGCAGAGCTTTGCCGGAGCTGCGGATGAGCTAGGAGTATCACCTGCCTATGTCAGCAAACGCATCCAGATTCTCGAGCGGGTGCTCAATGCCAAGCTGCTGCACCGCACCACCCGCCGGCTTGCCCTGACCGATGATGGCGAGCGGGCGCAGCGTTGGGCGGTGCGCATCCTCGGCGATCTGGACGACTTCTTCAATGAACTCTCGCAGGCACGACAGACGCCCCGCGGACTGGTCCATATCTGCAGTAGCTTCGGTTTTGGGCGAAACCACGTGGCACCGGCCATCTCGATACTTGCCGGGCGCTTTCCTGAACTCGAGGTGCGGCTGGACGTTTTCGACCGTGTTGTCGACATCATCGGGGAGGGTTTCGATCTGGAGATTCGGGTTGGAGATGACCTCCCTGGCCAACACATCAGCAAGCGGTTGGTGGCCAACAAAAGAGTGTTGTGTGCAAGTCCCGACTACCTCGCTCGCAGAGGTGCGCCGACGAGCCTCGAGGATTTGCAGCGTCACGATTGCCTCGTGCTGAAGGAGCGCAACAATGCGTTCGGCATATGGCACCTGCAGGCCGACGGCAAGTCGCACTCGGTACGAGTCAGCGGCTCCTTGTCATCGAACAGTGGTGAAATCGTTCTGCAATGGGCACTGAGTGGCCAAGGAATACTGCTCCGTTCGATGTGGGACGTTAAGCCGCTGCTTGAGGAGGGCAAGTTGGTACATCTGCTAGCCGACTACAGTGAGAGCGCAAACGTTTGGGCCGTATATCCCACACGACTTGCCAATTCGGCAAAGCTCCGAGTATGCGTCGAATTTCTTGCCGAGCATTTCAGACAGCTTTCGCTCTGAGCGTTCAACACGGTTCGTGAACGCGCAAACCACGTTGCCCGCCTTGTGATAACTCCCTGCAGGTCTAACATGTCGGCAACCATGACGAAGAGGTAAGGATATGTTTACTAGCTTCACGAAGGGCGAAAAACAAGTTAACGGGGTGCGCATTGCTTACCGTAAAGGCGGCACTGGCCCTGCCCTGTTGCTACTGCACGGCCACCCACAAACCCATGTGATATGGCACAAGATTGCAGAGCAACTGGCCCAGCACTTCACCGTAGTGGCAGCCGATTTGCGCGGGTATGGCGACAGCAGCAAGCCGGCTTCCGATGCTAATCATGAGGCATATTCCAAGCGCGAAATGGCACGCGACATGTTGCAGTTGATGCAGTCGCTAGGATTTGGAGCCTTCGATATCCTTGGGCATGACCGTGGTGCTCGTGTTGCTCATCGGCTGGCAGCCGACCATGGCTCGGCGGTAGGTCGGCTCATCCTTCTCGACGTCGCTCCAACACTGGCAATGTATGCGCAAACCAACGAGGCGTTCGCCCGTGCCTATTGGCATTGGTTCTTTCTCATACGTCCTGCGCCGCTTCCGGAAACCCTGATCGAGGCTGACCCTGAACTCTATCTGAAGAGCGTGATGGGCGCGCGTAGCGCGGGCCTTGCACCCTTCACCGACGAAGCGTTCGCCGAGTACCTCCGCTGTCTGAGTTTGCCGGGAACGGCACGCGCCTTCTGCGACGATTACCGAGCGAGCGCAACGATCGACTTGGAACATGATCGGCAGGATCTGGACGCTGGGCGTTTGTTAGAAACGCCGATACTTGCCTTGTGGGGGGCGCAAGGTGTGGTAGGCCGCTGTTTCGACCCGTTACGCGAATGGCAGCAGGTCGCTCGAAACGTGCAAGGCAAGTCGCTGCCCTCAGGGCACTACATACCCGAAGAAGCGCCAGGGCTTTTGTTCGACGAGGTCATGACGTTTCTCGAACGGACTTGATCAAACCCGAAGGACTTTCGGCACTTCTACGCTGGTACGAGCGTTTGGCAAGCCAGCTCGAGGTCTTCTGGCGGACAAGTACGGAATTGAGGTCACAACCGCTGATCACCTGAAATTCTCGACGCACTAACACCTGTGGATTGCGATTCGATTAGCCACGATTCGTGATTCATTGGTGTTTGAGGCTCGGCTTTGTCCACACTATTTCTTCTATCTCCTGGCCGCAAGCGTTCTCATATAGCTGTTTTGAAACCGGGAAAATGACTAAAGCGAGAGAGCCATGGCTCATCCCAGAACCCTTTACGACAAATACATTGACTCCCATACGATCTGCGAACTCGACGACCAAGGCCATGTGCTGCTCTACATCGACCGGCAGGTCGCCAACGAGTACACCAGCCCGCAGGCATTCAGTGGTCTGCGCGAAGCCAAGAGAAAAGTGTGGCGTCCCTCGGCCACGCTTTGTGTCGTTGATCACGTCAACCCGACTGCCCCGCAACGTGTCGCCGCCATGCCGGATGCTGGCGGTGCGCTGCAAGTGTCGTACTTCGAAGAAAACTGCCGCGACTTCGGTATCGAGCTGTTCGACGTGCTGGACAAGCGCCAAGGTATCGAACACGTGGTCGCGCCCGAGCAGGGCTTCATTCTGCCCGGCATGATGGTGGCGGCAGGTGATAGCCACACGACGACCTACGGTGCCCTGGGGGCGTTCGGCTTCGGTATCGGCACATCCGAGATCGAACACCTGCTGGCTACCCAGACGCTGGTCTACAAACGTTTGAAAACCATGCGCGTGAGCGTTCAGGGCGAGATGGGGCCGGACGTCACCTCGAAAGACATCATCATGGCGCTGATCCAGCGAATCGGTGCTTCTGGAGCAACGGGATACGCCATCGAATTCGCCGGCAGCACCATCGAGTCGCTCAGCGTCGAAGCCCGCATGACCATTTGCAACATGGCGGTAGAGGCTGGCGCACGCGGCGCGTTCATTGCGCCGGATGAGAAGGTCTACGCCTACCTCAAGGACAAGCCTCGCGTACCCAAGGGCGCGCTGTGGGAGCAGGCTCTGGAAAAGTGGAAGGGGCTCTACAGCGATCCTGGCGCGCAGTTCGACAAGGAAGTGGAGCTCGACGCCAGCGAGCTGATCCCCATGGTGACTTGGGGCACCAGCCCCGATCAGGCCGCGCCCATCGGCGCCTGTGTACCTGACCCTGCGGAGGAGCCCGATGCGATTCGCCGTATGGATTTACAGCGTGCCCTGCGTTACATGGGCCTAGAGCCCGGAACGCCATTGACTGAAATCGCCATCAGCCACGCCTTCATCGGCTCCTGTACAAATGCCCGCATCGAAGACCTGCGCGACGCAGCGCGGGTGGTGCAAGGACGCAAGGTTGCGGCAAACGTGCGCGCGATGATCGTGCCCGGCTCGACGCAGGTTCGTGACCAGGCGGAAGCTGAAGGCCTGGCGCAAATCTTCCAGGAAGCAGGCTTCGAATGGCGCCAGTCCGGTTGCTCCATGTGTCTGGCAATGAACGATGACGTGCTATCGACCGGTGACCGTTGCGCCTCGAGCACCAACCGCAACTTCGAAGGACGCCAGGGGGCAGGTGCACGTACGCACCTGATGAGCCCGGCCATGGTCGCGGCTGCTGCCGTCAGTGGCCGTCTGACCGATGTTCGTACCCTGTCGCTGGAGGCCTGAGATGCAGCCATTCACTACTGTCAGCGGTGTAGCCGCTCCGTTTCTTGCAGCCAACGTCGACACCGACGTGATCATGCCCAAGCAATTTCTCAAGGGTATCGATCGCAACGGTCTGGATCGTGGCGTGTTCTTCGATCTGCGTTTTTTGCAGGACGGCAGCCCCAATCCGGAATTCGTGCTCAACCAGGCGCCCTGGAATCAATCCAGCTTTCTGGTCGTTGGGCCGAACTTCGGCTGTGGCTCGAGCCGTGAGCACGCTGTCTGGGGGCTCAAGCAACTGGGTATTCGCGCCATCATAGGCACCAGCTTTGCTGGTATCTTCTTCGACAATTGCCAGCGAAACGGCGTCTTGCTCATTCAACTGAGCGAGGCCGAGCTGCAGGTGCTAGGCGCGATGGTCGCCGAACAGCAAAACGCCGCCATTGAAGTCGACCTGGTCGAGCAAGCTATCCGCTTGGCGGACGGGCGCAGCATCGCGTTCAGTATCGACACATTGCGTAAGGACGCGCTCATGTGTGGCCTGGACGCCATCGGCAGCACGTTGCAGCGCACCGAACAGATCAAGGCATTCGAAGCTCGACACCTACATGCCAACCCCTGGCTCGCCTGAACTTTCTGACTGGAAATCGGCCAGGCTCTTTCGGGCCTGGCCTGGAGAAATATCGATGCTCGAAGTAGCGCAAAATCAGCAGTGGCCTGCCGGCTATATGATCAACCCTCGCGCAGCCGAACTGGACGCGCACTGGTTCGAGGCCTTTCGTGGTATGCCAAGCGCCATCCTCAGTGATTGCCTGGGGCGCAATGTCGGAGGCCTTGGCCTTAAGCCCTATCACGGCACCCGACACCTTTGCGGTCAGGCGCTCACGGTCAGGGTTAGGCCCGGTGACAATTTGATGATCCTCAAAGCCATTCAACTGGCGCAGCCGGGGGACGTGCTGGTCATTGACGGCAGCGCGGATCTGACGCGTGCGGTCGTCGGCGGCATCATGCGGGCGATGGCGATCAAGACGGGTATTGCCGGCATCGTCGTCAACGGCGCCATACGCGACCGCGACGAGTGGCTTGAGGGTGATCTGCCAGTATTTGCGCTGGGTTGTGTGCACCGGGGGCCAAGCACCGATGGTGGCGGAGAGATCAATGTGCCGGTCTCCTGCGCGGGGTTGGTGGTCAATCCGGGAGACCTGGTGATTGGCGATGCTGACGGGGTCGTATCGGTTTCAGCAGTCGAATTACCCGCCCTGCATGCACGATGCAGTGAGCTGTTGGACAGAGAGGCGGGCATCATGCGAGCCATCGAAGAAGGGACGCTCGATCCTGCACGTTTCGATGCCCTGCTGCGCAGCAAGGGATGCCCGCTCTAGCTCCCACTAGGTAAGTCAGCGGCCAGCCTGAGTGGTCCTGACCTCAGCATTTGCTGGGACGGCCTATAAGGAAATGACGCAGAAATATTCGGTCAGAAACTCGACACACACCCTCAGCTTAGCCGGGTGGGGTAAACAGCCCCCACGTTGGCGCTCTGACTGTATTCAGGCAATACCTGCACCAACGCGCCGCGCTCCAGTAGCGGTTTGACATCCCAGAGGGAGCACAGAAGGATGCCGCGGTCATTGAGGCCCACTGCAGCACGATTTCTCCGTTATTGGATGAGAATGGTCCACTGATTCTGACGCTTTGTTGCTTGCCGCCACGATCCAGATTCCACACGCCGAACACGTTGTTGCGCTCCTTGAGCACGAGACAACCGTAGCGTGGCAGGTCTTCCAGTCTGCTGGGCACGACGCGATCGAACACATCGAGACGAATCTCCATTTCGTGATAACGCTCTGCCAGCAATGAGATGGCCGGAGCCACATGGTAGCGGCCAAAACCGAACGAGTTGCTGATGTGCAACAAGCCTCGCAGGCTCTGTCTGGCTTGAGAGAGTTCGTCGAACAGATCGTCCAGATCGTCGAGAATCCGCACCGCCCAGCACTGAGCACATTCCCGTCTTCGGTCAGCGAGATACGTCGGGTAACGTATTGAACCGTGGAGAGGGCAAGCCGCAGCAGATCATCTATCGCCGACTCCATACTCATATCCCCCAATGCCATGTAGCGACCCCAAGAAAATACCTCAAATGATAATGACACTCGTTATCCGCCGATATATATTGCGCACCCACATGATAATAAGTATCAACAACATTGGAGAGCGCCTACGTGTTTCGCAACCCCTGCCTATACCTGTCCATTTCGCTCGCTAGCCTTTCCCTGCCAGCCGCAGCCGCGACGCCCCAGGAAACAGTGGAGCTCAAAGCCGTCACCGTCAGTGCCACACGTGGTGGAACCGAAGCAGGAAAGACGCCGCAAAAAATCACGGTGATCAGTCGTGAGCAGATCGAGCAACAGCTGGCTATCACCTCTGATCACGGGGCTGTGCTGAGTAACCTGATCCCCTCCTACTCGCCGAGCCGACAGAAAATGTCCAGCGCGGGCGAAAGTTTTCGCGGGCGTTCGGCGCTGATTCTTATTGATGGCGTACCACAGTCGACACCACTTCGTGACAGTCAGCGCGACGGCTACGTTATCGACTTATCGATGGTCGAGCGCATCGAGGTGATCCACGGTGCCAGCGCTGAGCACGGTCTGGGCGCCACGGGCGGCATCATCAATTACGTCACCCGCCGCCCAACCGGTGGCGCCTTGCGTCAGCATGCGGGCATCAGCCTCACCGCACCGGGCGACTACGAGTCCGAAGGGCTGGGTTACAAGCTCGATTACCGCGTCGAGGGCACCCAGGGCAGCTTTGATTATCTCGCCTCCGCAAGCTGGAATACCCAGGGCATGTTCTACGATGCCAACGGCGATCTCATCGGTGTCGATGATACCCAGGGCGATGTGATGGACTCCACGGCCCAGGACGTGCTGCTCAAACTAGGTTACTGGCTGGACGACAACCAGAACATCAACCTGATGATCAACCACTATCAGGTCGAAGGCGAGCATGACTACGTCAACGTTCCGGGCGATGCCAACGCAGGTATTCCAGCCACCTCGCGCAAGGGTGATCCGCAGGGCAAAGCGCCGCAGAATGAGGTGCTGGCTAGCAGCCTGTCGTACAAGCATGCTGATCTGTACGGCAACGAGTTGGGGCTGCAGTTGTACAGCCAACGCTTTCGTGGGCGCTTTGGTGGCGGTATCAATGCTGCCTTCCAAGATTCCAGCATCGCACCGGTCGGTACCCTGTTCGACCAGTCACAGAACGAATCGGACAAGTACGGCGCCAAGCTCACCTTGAGTCGCGATGGCTTGTTCGACAACCATCTGAAGCTCGTCGGCGGTCTCGACATTCTGCAGGACACCACCAGCCAACAATTGATCCTGACGGACCGCGAGTGGGTGCCGGAGACAGTGTTCCGCAACTACGCGCCTTTTCTGCAGGCGGAAATCCGCGCGCTCGACCAATTGACCCTGTTTGCCGGTGTGCGTCACGAGTTCGCCGATCTTGAGGTGGACAGTTTTCATACCATTGCCTCCACTAGCCAGCCACCGGGTGGTGTTGCCGTCGAAGGGGGGAATCCTTCCTTTGAAGAAACGCTCTACAACATCGGCGCCGTCTGGCAGGTGAGCAGTTGGGCACAGCTTTTCACCAACTATTCAGAGGGCTTTGGCATGCCGGATGTCGGTCGCGTATTGCGCGGCATTGGTACGCCAGGCACACGAGTCGACGGCTTCCTTGATCTGCAGCCGGTCGTGACAGAGAACAAGGAGGTTGGCCTGCGCCTGAATCATGGCCCGTTCGATGCCGAGATCAGCTACTACGAATCCGACGCCGACCTCGGCTCGCGTCTGGACAGTGTTGGCGGCGTCTACCAGGTTCGCCGCGAGCGCACGGAGATCGATGGTATCGAGTTCACTGGCGGCTGGCAGGTCAACGATGCGCATCGCCTGAAACTCAGCTATGCCCAGGTCAACGGTCGCTCCGACACCAACGGCGACGGCAAAGTCGATACCGACCTCAATGGCGCCAACATCTCGCCGGATCGCTACGGCATCAGCTGGCAGGCCAATTGGACTGACAAACTGCACAGCCTGCTGCAAGCCAACCACTACGCCAGCCGCGACTTCGACCAGCCGGAGCTGGAGTTTGACGGCTACACCTTGGTGGACGCGTCGATTGGCTACCGTACACCGGTTGGCGATGTCAGCCTCGGCGTGGAGAACCTGCTCAACCGCGACTACCTCACCTATTACTCCCAGGCTGCCAATACTGGTTCAGACCAGACCCGCAACGGCCGCGTGTTCAATGGACGCGGACGTACCCTGACCCTTGGTTATCAGGTCAGTTTCTGAAGTGAGTAGCAGATCGCCAATCACGGCATCCCGGCGCCCCGCCTCCCCGCGTGACCTTCGGCGTGGCAGCTTGCTGCTGCGCCTGTTGGCGGCCATTGGGGGTAGCTATGCCTGTACGGCCTCGCTGGCTTCGTTGAGCAGTGTGCTCGCGGTGATGCTATCCGACCTGGCACGCAGCGAAGCCGTATACCTGACTGCCATGCTCAGCCTGCTCGTTTATCCCGCCTTGCTGCTGTGGAGTGTCAGTGAACCACGACTGTGGCGTGTCTGGGCGATCCTCTTGAGCGGCACCTTCGGCGGCATGCTGCTGCAGGACCTGTTAACCATGACGCAGCTGGGAGATTGATATGGCGCCAGGTACAGGCTTTCGCCGGTCCATGAGTTGGCTGCACGGCTGGGCAGGCGTGTTGCTCGGTGGGGTACTCATGGCGATCTTCTGGACCGGCTCGCTTTCGCTGTTTGACCGCGAGATCGATCGCTGGATGCTGCCGGCCACGCGCTTACCGGCACCACCCATCGAACTGTCGCTCGATCACCTGCTGGTGGAACATGCAAAACAGTTGGCTGCCGCCTCACCGCTCTGGTCCATCCGTCTGCCCGACGCACGCGCGCCTACCCTGCAGCTGTCTTACCAGCTCCCCGGGCAGGACCGAGTTACCCGGCACATTGATCCGCACTCCGGCCAATTGCTCGCCGATGAAGGGAGCTGGGCTGGCACCGGTTTTATTTTCCCGTTCCACTTCAGCCTGCATGTGCCCTGGCTCAACATCGGCTACTGGCTGGTGGGTGCAGCCGGTATGGGTATGCTGGTGTTGCTGGTATCCGGTGTCGTCGCACACCGCAAGCTGCTCGCCGAGTTCTTCACTTTTCGCCCCCGCAAACGCCTCCAACGCGGCCTGCTTGACCTGCATAACCTCACCGGCGTGATGGTGCTGCCGTTCCATTTCCTTATCAGCCTGTCGGGGCTGGCGATCTTCTGCCTGATCTACTTTCCCAACATCGCCGATGGTCTCTATGCCGAAGACCGGGCGCAGCTACAACTGGAAGCCCTTGGTGGCTACACACGGCCGGCCAGCGGGTCTGCGGCGCCGATGGCCTCGCTGGATGCAATGCTGCACAGCGCCGAACGTATCTGGTCTGGTGCCGACAGACCGGGCAACGCCTACCTGATCCGCATCTGGAACCCCGGTGATCGCCATGCCTATGTGGAAGTGCGCCGCGGGTTTGCTGACGAAGTCACCATGAACGTGGACCGCCTGACATTCGACGCCAACACTGGCGCACTTCTGCATCAACACTGGACGACGCCCATCGTTGGGGTGCAACGATTCCTGACGGGTTTGCACTTCATACAGTTCGATCACTGGACGCTGCGCTGGCTATATTTCGCCGGAGGGCTGAGTGGCTGCCTGCTGATCGGCACCGGGCTATTGTTCTGGACCGGCGCTCGCCGCGCACGGCATGCACGTCAGGGACGGATCAGTGCGCGCCTGGTCGAGGCCACCGCGGTTGCTGGCTGCACCGGCCTGGTCATCGCTACGCTCGCCTTCTTCATCGCCAACCGGGTCTTGCCCGTGGCTGCCGCCGCACCGGGTCAGCGTGCGGCACTTGAAGCCTGGGCATTCTTCCTCGCCTGGGCGCTGACGCTGGCTCATGCAGTCTTGCGCCCTGCCGGATCATGGCGCGAACAGTTACTGACCGCCGCCGGCATGGCGCTGCTCGCCGTAGCGTTGAACTGGCTGACTACAGGCGCGCACCTTGGGCATAGTCTGCGCACAGGCCTGCATGCAGTCGCCGGCATGGACCTGATGCTGCTGGTGCTGACCGGCGTGTGTCTGATCAGCGCAAAGCGCATCAGACTCGCGCAGCTCAAACAGGCGACACATCAGGATGACCGAGTGCCGCAATGCCTGAGCTGATCCCCACCTTCCTGGCTTTTGCCCTCGCCTACCTGGCCTTCGCCCAGCTTGCACTCAGCCAGCCGCAGCATCTGAAGACCATTGCCCCCGACGCCCGCCCTCCCGGTAAATGCCGGGGACGCAAATCAGTCGCCACGCTGTTGTTGCTGATCAGCCTGGTACTGCTGCTTCGCACCGAAGGTGCGGCCTTCGGCACACTTATTTGGGTACAGCTGCTGAGTGCGGCCGGCTTCTGCGTAGCCCAGACGCTGGCCTGGAGGCCCGCCTGGTTGCGCTGGCTGGTAGCAGCTCGATGCTGAAAACCGCTGCGCCCGCCTCAGCAAGGATTTCTGAAGGGACACGCCTGCGACCATAGGCTAGTAGGCAATGATGGACTTCCTCTGTTAATTTGCCGGGCTTTTTCCAAATCAGCTCCGGCTCAAGGAGGAGACAGTTGGCGTGTCTCCAGAATAAATAACGAGGAACGAAATAGATGCTTCTTTTCTTTGCCAGTCTTGCCATATTGCTGCTGGGCTACAAGTTCTACAGCCCCTTTGTTGAAAAGCAGGCGGGGATAGATCCTACAGCCAGGACGCCGCAACAGCGCCTGGATGATGGCGTTGACTATGTAGCCATCAGCCCGCTCCGGGCATTTCTCATCCAGTTTCTGAATATTGCCGGCATCGGGCCCATTTTCGGTCCCATCCTGGGCGCAATGTATGGTCCGATCGCCCTGGTGTGGATCGTTATCGGTAACGTGGTGGGCGGCGCGGTACATGACTATTTCTCCGGCGTTATGAGCCTCAAGGAAGACGGCAAGAGCCTGCCCGAGATTGCCGGTCACTATTACAACGTGATCTTCAAGGGCGTCATGCTGATCTTCACTTGCATGCTGCTGTTCTTCGTGGGGGTTGTCTTCATCATGAGCCCGGCAGGGCTGCTGAGTAATCTCTCCTACTTCGAAGGCACTTTCCTGGCGGGCAATACCTTCTGGGTACTGGTGATCCTGGCGTATTATTTCTTCGCCACCCTGCTGCCCATCGACAAAATCATCACCAAACTCTATCCAGTGTTCGGTCTGCTGATGATCGTGATGACTTCCCTGGTGGCTATTTCAGTACTGCTGGAAGCACCCCACCTGCCGCAGGTCACCGACATTTTCGCGTTCTTCGATAGCCATGAGCATCATGACTTCCTGACGCCCAACCCCGATGGGTTGCCGGTCTGGCCGCTGCTATTCCTGACCATCACCTGCGGTGCGATCAGTGGTTTCCACTCCACCCAGTCGCCGATGATCGCGCGCTGCCTGACCAACGAGAAATATGCCCGCCCGGTGTTCTATGGCGCGATGATGTGCGAAGGCATCGTTGCCTGCGTCTGGGCGACGGCCGGTATCGCCACCTTCCCGGGCGGCTATCCCGAACTCAAGGCCATGCTGGATCTGGGTGGACCGGGCCTGGTAGTGAACCACATTGCCACCAGTTACCTGGGTATCTTCGGTGGGGTAATGGCCATCCTGGCGGTGGCGATCTTCCCGATCACCTCCGGTGACACCGCCTTCCGCTCGCTGCGCCTGACGGTTACCGATGCATTCAACATTTCCCAGTCCGCCACACGCCGACTGGCTCTGGCGGCGCCGATACTGGGCGTGGCCTATCTGATGACCTTCCTGGACTTCTCGTTGATCTGGCGCTACTTCGCCTTCTCCAACATGCTGCTGTCAACCAGCGTATTGTGGCTGGCAACCAAGTATCTGCTGGATAGAGGCACATTCCATTGGATCGCCAGTATTCCAGCGGTGATCGGTACCGCCATTACCGTTGCTTATATTGCAACGGCCGGTATCGGTTTCAATCTCCCCGCGGAATACAGCAAGGCGATAGGCATCGTGGTTGGAGTGATCTGCTTTATCGGGCTGGTGATGCACCATAGCAAACGCAATGTCGCCGACGGTTATGCGAAGCCGGAAGCGTAATAAAGCTCTTGTAAGCTGAGGTGCGCCTCAAGTGAACACCTGACCTTTCGGTCAGGTGTTTTGCGTTGAAGAGGTCTCGCCTGCGACCTCTTTTCTCTCCTGACGTATACTCCTCCGTTCGCCCTCAACCTGTCGTCGCCATGTTCAGCCTTGCCCGCCCCGTCAATATCACCCTGGAAATCCGCAAAAGCCGGTTTATCGCCTGTGTCGAACCGATAGCCGATCGCGCCAGCGCCCAGGTTCGGGTGAACGCCTTGCGCGCTGAGCATCCTGACAGCACACATGTCTGCTGGGCACTGCTTGCCGGCGGGCACAGTGCGGCAGTGGATGATGGCGAACCCTCCGGCACCGCCGGACGGCCGATGCTGGAAGTGCTGCGTCACCAGCAGCTCGATGGCGTGCTGGCGACCGTGGTGCGTTACTACGGTGGTATCAAGCTGGGCGCTGGCGGGCTGATGCGCGCCTATACCGACGCGGTCGCCCAGGCGCTGCAGCAAGCCGAGAAGGTTGCTCACATTCCCACCCTGCTGGTGCTCTGCGAGCTACCCTACGCCCATGAAAGCTCCGCCCGCCATCTGTTGGCGCAGCTTGAAGGCGAGCTGCTGGAGGTGCGGCATGGGAGTGGCGTGCAGTTGCACCTTCGTCTGCCGGCCACCGCGGCGGAGGAACTCCATCGCCAATTGCTGGCCATCACGCGTGGCGACATGACCTGGCAACCGCGCTCCTGAGCGGCCCCTCCTCCCCGGCCGACTGCGCCGTGCTGCTCTGCCGCGCTCTGCTATCGTTCAAGAACTCTGCTACTCAAGGATTCAACGATGAAACTGCTCAGCATCGTCTTTGCCGCCCTGGTCCTGCTCGCCGGTTGCACCGGCGTACCCAAGGGCATCGAACCGGTCACCGGCTTTGACCCGGAACGTTATCTGGGCACCTGGTACGAGATTGCCCGGCTCGATCACTCCTTCGAGGAGGGCCTGAGCCGGGTCACCGCCGAATATATGCTCAATGAAGACGGCAGCATCAAGGTGATCAACCGGGGCTATAACCAGGCCAAAGGCGAATGGAAGGAGGCTGAAGGCCGCGCGGTGCCTGTCGGTGACAGTGACGTCGCCCACCTGAAGGTCTCGTTCTTCGGCCCCTTCTACAGTTCCTATGTGGTGTTCGCGCTGGATGACGACTACGCCAACGCGTATATCTCCGGTTATAACCGCAACTATCTGTGGTTCCTGTCCAGAACGCCCCAGGTCAGCGCTGCACAGCTGGAGGCGTTCAAGGAGCGGGCAACAGCCGAAGGGTTCGAGCTTGGGGAACTCATTGTGGTGGAACACCCAAGCTCGGATTGAAGCCCCCGCCCGCTGATCCGCTTACAATTTGTCGCCAAACTCCTGCAGCGTCTCCATCAGGCTCTGGTAGCCACCGGTTGCGGTATACCAGGCGGCCGGATCGAGATAATAGATCTTGCCCTGCTTCCAGGCCTGGGTCGCGGCAACGGCGGTATCCTGGCCCAGGGTTTCAGCAGCCTGGCCTTCGCCACCGGTGGCAGCGCCACGGTCCAGCACCACCAGCCAGTCGGGCTGTTGCGCCAGGGCCTGCTCCAGGCGGGTGCGCTGGGCTTGCTGAAGTTGCTTGGCCTCCGGCGAGCCGGCTGCCGGGCGAGCCTGGCTGCGCGGTGCTGCTTCGCCGGCTTCAGCGGTGGACGTGGTTCCCAGCATCTCGTAGAGCATGCCGAAGCGCTCGCCCGGGGCGTGGGTCATGATCCGGCCCTTGACGGTGAACAGGGTCACAGAACTCAGACCCCGGCTCTGCTGCTGGACCTTGGTCAGCGCCTGTTGCAATTCAGTATCCAGTTGCTCCGCCTGCTGCTGTTTATCGAAGATACTGCCCAGCAGTTGCAGGTTGGTCCGCACACCGCCAACAAAGGACTCAGGGCTTAGAGTCAGATCGATGGTCGGCGCCAGCTCAGCCAGTTTGTCATGGGCGGTGCGTGAGCGCCCGGCGATGATGATGAGATCGGGCTGCAGGGCTTGCAGCGCAGCGTAGTCCGGCTCGAACAAAGTGCCGACCTGGGCATATTTCTCATGCTGAAATTTTTTGAGGTGTTCGGGCCCGGCCTGCTCGGGCACAGCTGCCACCTCGACGCCCAGCGCGTCCAGGGTATCGAGCGTGGCCAGATCAAACACCGCAACGCGCGTCGGGACTTGCTCCAGCGTTACGCTGCCCTGTGCATGTTCGACGGTCAATGGATAGGCGGCATGGGCAGTTGATAGCATCAGCAACAGGGCTAGTACTGTTGATAGTTGCAATGCAGCGGAACGTAGGATGCGCATGGGTTCACTCCAGGGGTTGGGATGAGTAGGTAATGGGTTGGGCTCGGCTGCCAGCCGTAGCGTCAGCAGGCGTTTCACGGCGTATGCACCGCTGTTCCGCACTCCTTCGCCACTTTCAAGGCCAGCCCGCCGTTTCTTCATTCATGTACTTGCTCTCCAGCCTGCAGCAATGCCACCGCCCCCGACAGCATTGAACCGGCGGAGGCGGTGATGCTCGTTGGATAGACTCAGAAGCTCTTGGTCAGACCGACGATGAATCTTCTGCCATCCAGGTTGTAGGCGTAGTCGTCATCCGTGGATACCTTCTTGTTGGTGACGTTGTAGACACCGGCCTTCAGGCTCAGACCATCCTGCGGCCGGAACACCAGCCCCATGTCGGCGAAGGTATAGGATGGATACTTGATGCCATTGGTGCTGGAGCCACTGGTACCTGTCTGCCACCGGCCAGAGGTCTCACCCCGGTAGTTGACCTGGGTCCAGAGGTTCAAGCGCCCGGTCACTTCCCAGTCCAGCGAGGCGTTGAACATGTGTTTGGCGACGTCGTTCAGCGGCTCGCCCTTGTAGTCGCCGGACTTCTGTTCGGTATCGGTCCAAGTGTAGCTGTGGCGGTAGGTCAGGTTGTCGAGGACATCATAGTCCAGGGTGAACTCGATCCCGCGCAGCTCCGCCTTGTCCACGTTTTCATAGGAGGTATAGCCGAAGGGGTGAGCGGGATATTCCTTGCCCTTGTAGAAGCAAGGTGCGTTCTGCTCACATACCCGGCCGGTACGGTTGATCTTGTCTTCGTAGTCGATCACATAGGCAGTCAGCGAGCTGCTGAGGCCAAGCTCGAAATTCTCGTAGTTGATGCCGATCTCGCGGTTCAGGCTGGTTTCCGGGACCAGTTCCGGGTTGCCGATGATCACGCCACCCCTGGAGGTGGAGCCGTAGTCGGTGGCAGCGGAGCGCAGGTCCGGCGCCTTGTAGCCCGAGGTCACCCCGCCCTTCAGGGTGAAGTTGTCGTTCAGGTGATAGACCGCATACACCTTGGGACTGAACTCGCCACCGAACACCTGGTTGTCATCGTAGCGGCCGCTCAAGGTGAGGATCAGATTGTCTGTCAGGCTCCAGTTATCTTCCAGGAAGATGGAGTTCTGGTAACGGTCCATTTCAACCAGCGCGTTGGCATCAGGCACGACCGGCTCGCGCAGGCCATTGCTGCCGTCTTCCAGTTTCTCGTACTTGTGGGTCAGACCGCCGGTCAGGGTGTGCGCGCCAAGGAACCAACTGGCCTGGGTGTTGGCGGTAACCACTTCGAACTCGACACCGTTGCCAGTCGTTTCGTTGACCGTGGTCGGGTTTTCCGAATGATCGTAGTTGATGTAGGAGTTGGAGAAGACGTTGCCGTACTTGCCTTCGTGCTGCAGGAAGTAGTTCTTCTTGATGGACTCGCTATATTGGGCCTCGCCGTCAGCGGCCAGGCTCTTGCCGGCGTTATGCCAGCGCTCCTGCTTGGTATAGGTGTGGCCGAAGGTCAGCGCGTTGGCTTCGTTGAGGTTCCAGGACAGTTTGCCGCCCACATTACGCTTGTCGTATTCCGGGTCAGACGCAGCGCTGTCGCTGCCGCCGACGAAATTACTTTCTTCCTGATTGTGGAAAGCACCGGTCAGCTGCAGGCCCAGGACATCTTCGATCAGCGGCATGTTCAGATAGGCGCTGGTCTGGAAGGTGTCCTCATTCAGCTTGTTGGAGCTGTGCGGGGTGATGTATTCACTGGTGATGCTGCCACTGAATTTATTGCCGACCTTCTTGGTGATGATGTTGATCACACCGCCCATGGCATCGGAACCGTACAACGCCGATGCCGGGCCGCGGATCACTTCAATCCGCTCGATGGCCTCGATTGGCGGCAGGAAGTTGATCGGCGTGCCTGCCTGGGAGCCGCGCTGGGCGAAGGCATCGTTGCCCTGGGCCGGGCGACCATCGATCAGAAACAGGGTATAGGCCGAGGTCATGCCGCGCATCATGATCGACTGCTCGACGCCGCCCCCGGCAATCTGCACGCCGGCGACATTCTTCAGCGCATCGGTGATATCGGTATAGGATTTCTTCTTCAGCTCTTCCGCGGAGATGACCGAGATGGACGCAGGAGCATCCCGGAGGTTCTGCTCAAAACCGGAGGCGGTCACCACCACCTGTCCCAGGTCCAATGCCTCTTCCGCTACCGCCGAGCAAGCCAGTGAGGCCATGGTGACTGCCAACAGGGCTCTCTTGAAGTGGGGCTGCGAACTTGAAGCAAACTGACGCATATGGCGTGACATGCATTTATCTCCAAACAACTCGGAATGATTTAGCGAACCTCTGACAACCCTGGGTTGCCGAGGCTTCTTTGCGATTGGCTTGGTTATGGCAGCGCCTGCTCAGGCGCGGCGGTCTTCCCGCGCTGAGCTGGCGGATGAAGCCGTATGACCCACCGGTTATCCGATGAACCGACGCAAATGATATACATTACTATTTGGGAGTAAACGCAATTTACAATCTATACACTTTCAGACAACGGCTCCTGCAGGCCAACCAGCATGTACCCCTGCCCCCATACTGTTTCCAGTCGTGCGGCGCGATAACCGATAGCCTGCAGTTTGCGGCGGATATGGCTGATATGCATGTCCAGGCTGCGATCATGCCGGGCATAGCCGCGGCGCAGAGCCTGTTGATACAGGAAGGGTTTGCTTAACACCTCGTTGAGGTGCTGCCAGAGCAGTTCCAGTACGCGATACTCGCTGGCGGTCAACCCAGCGGGGCTATCGGCCAGACTGACATCAGTGTTCGTCTCGTCAAAAACCAACTCACCGGACTCGCTGGGCAGCGACGTCTTGCGCTCATAGGCCACCCGCCGGAGGATCGCGGTGACCCGCACGCAGAGCTCGGTAATGCTGAAAGGCTTCGGTAGATAGTCGTCCGCCCCCAGGCTGAACCCTGCGATGCGATGCTGCTCGTCACCCAGCGCCGACATCAACAACACCGGGACACGGCTGCGACGCCGCAGTTGCTTCAGCATACCCAGGCTGTCGGTTCCAAGAATTGCCAACAGGATCAGATCGAAGTTCCCGTGCTCGGCCAGCAAAAGACCGTTATTGCCGGCGCTGAGCGTGACGCAATGGCCGCGCCGTTGCAGGTGGGTCTGCAACTCGCGGGCGAGCAGCGAATCTCCTTCAACCGCAAGAATACGCGCAGCAATGGGCATGGTCGGTGTCATGATGGCGAACACGAAGACAAATGAGAATCATTCTACATGAAATCTTCTGAAACAATTACCGCTTTACCGGTCTGATTACATAGTCTCAGATGACGTTTCGGGGATGTGGATGAGGAAGTTTCAAGCAGTTGTGTCCGGGCTGGTCATGGCGTTGTCATGCGTATCTATTAACGCTGCAGCCGCTGCACCGCTGCGTATAACCCAACTGCAGCGCTGCGGCGATCTACTGGAGACGCGCCAGCTGACGTTCTGTCTGCAGATCGCCGGACTCCAGCAAACCCCGTTACAGATCCAGTACAACGGCAACCCCCTACCCTCGGATCAGATCAGGCAGGGCGACGGGCAGATACAGCTGCAAATCGACGCTGCCAGTAGCAAAAGCGGCCCGCTATGGGTCGAGCAGCGGGGCCAGGCCAGCAATCCCATATGGCTGAGTCTGGGCTCCAGCCATGTGCTCGCCGCTGATCAACAGGCGGTGGCGAGGAACCAGGACGGCTTGACCACCTATCTGGATCTGGTCAGCGTGATCATCGAGGAAAGCCATGACGCGCCGACGGAAGCCCGGCGGCTGGCCGAGCGTTACGACGCCGAGGTGGTTGGCGCGATTCCGCCTCTCAACCTCTATCAGTTGCGCCTGCCCGTCGACAACCTGGAACAGCGCGACGCCGCGGTGCTGCGCATCGGCAATGAAGCCGGGGTGGATGCTGTGGTGATCGAGGAGTCCGGTGCGGAAGAATCAGTCGAGCAAGAGCAGGACGCGGCCAACCCACCAATGGACCCGCGTGAGGAGTGGTCATCCAACCGTTTTCTGGATGCGCTGAACTTCTATCAGCGGCGGCTGAAGAAACCCTCGGATCACATCGAAACGCACCCCGTGCGCATTGGCGTGATCGAGCGGGATGTGGATTTCGACACGCCGGACTTCACCGATTATCTCGGTGACTGCCGCAGTAAGGCCAGCCGCACCTGCGTATATGGCCGCGACGCCGCAACCGCAGATGGCCACGGCACCACCGTCACTGGCGTTCTCGCAGCGGGCTGGGGTAATGGTGGCAGCAATGGTTTTCTGCGCGGGCTGGATGAAGTTGGGCCGGGCTTCGATGTGATTGTCGATCGCGGCTCGGATGCCGGCATCACCGCCAATGTCGCCACTTCGGTAAACCTCGTCGAAGACGGCGCCAGAGTACTCAACTGGAGCTGGGGCATGCATCGGATCGGCGCCCGTGACATCCATGGCGACCCGGTGGATTCGCTGTTGCGTTCCGGTATCGCCATGAGCGGTTATGAAGAGCTGCTGGAAGAATTCTTCCTGTGGCTGCGCCGTGAGCATCCCGATGTCGTTGTGGTGAACTCGGCCGGCAACGGCGCCTCTTTCTCCAGCCGTGATGACTATCGCCTGCCCTCCTCCTTCATCACCGACCAGCTGTTCGTGGTGGGCGGACATCAGCGCAGCAGCAAGGATGTTGATCTTGATGATCCCCGCTATGCCACCCGGCGCCAGGCTTCCAATTCCGACATGCGCGTCGATATCACCGCCGCCGCCTGCACGGCCGGTTCATCCCCGCTCCGCGAACAGGACGGACCGGTTCACTGCGGCACCTCCTACGCTACCCCGCTGGTAGCCGGAACCATCGCCGCCATGCTCTCGATCAACCCCGAGCTGCAGCCCGATCAGCTACGCATGCTGCTGCGCCGCAGCGCCATGACCATCGGCGGGGAGAGCGACTTCGAGCCCATGGAAGCCGACGACCTGACCGCCCCGATCCTGCCGTCGGAGCGCGGTAACAACCTGCAGGACCCGGACATCGGCCGCTCGGCGAGGCTGGACATGTACAAGGCGCTGGAACTGGCGGTGGAAAGCCTCAAGCACGCACGTTGAGCACCCCCGGTCCCAGTCACACCGTACGAGAAAAATTACCTTTCTGCGCCGCACCCAGATAAGCGTCGAAGGCCATCGCCACGTTGCGCAACATCAATTGGCCCTCGGGCAATAGCAGCAGTTCGTTGTCTTCGATTGCCACCAGCCCGTCGGCCACCGGCTCGGCCAACTGATCCAGCGCGTCGGCGAAGTAGCTCTTGAAGTCGATGCCGTAGTGATCTTCGAACTTGCAGAAATCGATGCGCCCCTGGCACATCAGGTCGAGAATCACCTCGCGGCGCAGCACGTCATCCTCACTCAGGTTGTAACCCCGGTGAATCGGCAGCATGCCGCTGTCCAGCCGTGCATAGTACTGGGACAGCTCCTTGACGCTCTGGCTGTAGGTGTCACCTACCTTGCCGATGGAAGACACGCCAATGCCGATCAGGTCGCAATCGGCGTGGGTCGAATAACCCTGGAAGTTGCGTTGCAGGGTGCCGTTCTCGCGGGCCAGTGCCAGTTCGTCGTCGGGCAGGGCGAAATGGTCCATGCCGATGTAGATATAGCCGGCGGACGTCAGCCGCTCGATGGTCAGCTCCAGCAGCTCCAGCTTGCGCTCCGGTGGTGGCATGTCCTGCGGGCGGATCAGCCGCTGCGCCCGCACCAGCTCGGGCAGGTGCGCGTAGCTGTAGGCTGCGATGCGGTCGGGACGCATGTCGATGATCTTGCTCAGGGTGACGTCGAAGCTCTGGATCGTCTGCAGCGGCAGGCCGTAGATCAGGTCGACACTGACCGACTTGAACTGCGCCTCGCGGGCGGCCTGAACCAGCTCGCGGGTCTGCTCCTCGCTCTGCAGGCGATTGACGGCGGCCTGCACGGCCTCATCGAAATCCTGCACACCGAAGCTCAGGCGATTGAAGCCCAGAGCGCGCAGCTGATGGATCTGCACAGGCGCGACGGTGCGCGGATCGACTTCCAGGGAGAACTCGTGATCATCGCTGTCATCCAGGTTGAAGGATGTGCGCAACGTGTTCATCAGGTCTTCCAGCTGCTCGCTGGTCAGGTAGGTCGGTGTGCCGCCGCCCAGGTGCAACTGGGTCAGTTTGCGAGACTTGTCGAACAGCGCCGCCTGCATGGCGATTTCGCGCTTGAGGTATTGCAGATACTCCACCGCCCGCTCGGTCTTGTGGGTGATGATCTTGTTGCAGGCGCAGTAGTAACAGAGACTCTTGCAGAACGGGATGTGGATATATACCGACAGGCACTTGGGCTCGGCAGCAGCGTTGCTGGCCTTGGCGGCTGCCTGATAGTCATCCATGGCGAAAGCCTGATGAAACTGCGGCGCGGTCGGATAGGAGGTATAACGCGGGCCCGGCCGGTCGTATTTCTCGATCAGGGTCCGGTTGAAGCTGATTTTCTGCGTCACTAGGGTCTCTCGCCATCATCACGGGATATACGTGAAGTGTACGGCAAGGGGCTTTGCATGGCACTCGGGCCGGGCTGCGACTGTGCGCCGCAGCCGCCACAGCACCGGCTGGCCTGGCTCAGAGCTCCTCGTGCAGACCGAACATGATCGAATGCGCCTGCCCATCGCTGACAGCCACCACCACGCCCTGACGCGGGTAGATCCAGGCTTCTCCCTCGCTGACCGGCATGCGCACCTCGACCGGACCGAAGGTGCCCTCGATGTGCCCCAGGGTCAGCGGCTGATCGGGAATCATGCTGATCCGTTCCACCAGGTAGGCAGCCAACGCCTGGCCTACCGCCGGGCTTACCGCCTGGTCAGGGGAGCCTGGCTGCCAGGCCTGCGCCTCGACCAGGCTGGCGGTCTGCTGTTCATCCAGGCCGATCACTGCCTGCACCCGCCATTGCCGATCATCGGACTCCAGCTGATGGCGGCTGACCAGCCGAGGCTCACCATCGGCGCTGATCATCCACAAGCTGCCTTCACCGAGCACCCGCTCCACGCCCGCCAGCGTCAGGGTCCGCTGCTGCACCGGCGCCCACAGGTTCTCCTGGTAGGTCTGCTTCCAGGCCAGTTGCTCCGGGCGATCCCCGTCCTGCCCGCCCAGCCATTTGCCGAAGGCAAAGAAGCACAGCAGAATCACTCCCAGCCAGGTGCCTACTCTCAGCCCGGTACGTGCGTTCATTGATCTGTCTCTCTGATTATTCAAGGGGCGCACAATGCAAAAGGGCATCCTGCGGATGCCCTTTTGATTCAGTGCCGGATATCAGGCGGCGCCATCTACGCTGATATGCTTCTTCAATTTGTTCATGGCGTTCTTTTCCAACTGCCGGATGCGCTCCGCCGAGACTTGGTACTTGGCCGCCAGTTCGTGCAGGGTGGCCTTCTCCTCGGCCAGCCAGCGCTGGAAGAGAATATCGCGGCTGCGCTCGTCCAGCTGGGCCAGACCTTCCTGCAACTGATGGCTGGAGCTATCGCTCCAGTCTGCGCTTTCCAGTTGGGTAGCGGGATCGTAACGCTTGTCTTCCAGATAGTGCACCGGCGCATAGGCGGTGTCGTCATCATCATCCTGGGCGCCATCGAAACCGAGATCCTGACCATACAGGCGGCTTTCCATTTCGCGCACTTCCCGCGCGGCCACGCCGAGGTCCTGCGCTACGGCGTTGACTTCGTCATGGGACAACCAGGCCAGTTTCTTCTTGGCGCTGCGCAGGTTGAAGAACAGCTTGCGCTGCGCCTTGGTGGTGGCCACCTTGACGATGCGCCAGTTGCGCAGGATGAACTCATGGATCTCGGCGCGGATCCAGTGCACAGCAAAAGACACCAGGCGCACACCCATTTCCGGGTTGAAGCGCTTGACCGCCTTCATCAGACCGACATTGCCTTCCTGCACCAGGTCAGCCTGGGCCAGGCCATAGCCGGAATAGCTGCGAGCGATATGCACGACAAACCGCAGGTGGGACATGACCAGTTGTCGGGCAGCCTCCAGGTCCTGCTGGTAGAACAGACGATCAGCCAGCTCGCGCTCTTCTTCGACGCTGAGGATCGGAATGCTGCTTACGGTCTGAACATAGGCCTCCAGGTTGGCACCTGGAATCAGGTTATGTACGGGCTGCAAAGCAGTGCTCATATGTGCGTGAACTCCAAGAATATTGGGGAAACTCTGCGCCGCGTCAGTGGCGGCGCTGGCCTGCAATCTATCGCAGGCCCAAAAAGACGAGTCAGTGTATCACTGCCAACTCAGACATGGAATGCCTGCCGAAGTTCCGAAATACAGGTAATAGGTCTTTAAAATCAATCATTTACAAAGAAATAGACATAAGCTGTTACTGGGGTTCGATTTCACGGATATGCCGACCGACGGCCAGCCAGGCGCCCGCCAGACCCAGCAATATGGCGCCGCCCAGCAGCACCAGCCCATCCTGCAGCGGCATCCCGGTCAGTTCGAAATCGCTCTGGTAGAGCGCCGCCAGCTCACGCACCGTGCCGTTGAGCCAGGCCAGCCCAACCCCCAACAGCAACCAGGCCAGTATCCCCGCCAGCAGGCCATAGAGCATCCCCAGATAGAGAAACGGCCGGCGGACGAAGGCGTCGGTTCCGCCGACCAGCTTGATCACCAGAATTTCGTTGCGCCGGCTTTCGATGGCCAGGCGGATGGTGTTGGCCATCACCAGCAGCAGTGTCAGTACCAGCAGCAGCGCCAGAGCGCCGGTAAAACGCTCAACCATGCTCAGGATAGCGGTCAGGCGCTCTACCCAGAGCATGTCGATCTGCACCTGATCTACACCGGGCAGTTGCGCCAGTCGTTCACGCAGCGGCTCCAGCGCGGCGGCACCGCCATCGATATCCCGGGGCATGACCAGGATGACGTCGGGCAAGGGGTTATAGGCCAGCTGCTGCAATGCATCACCCAGCCCCGAATGCTGCTGAAATTCCGCCAGTGCCAATTCCCGATCCAGCAGCTGCACCTCAGCCACGTCGTCCATCGCTGCGATGTCCTGCTGCACTGCCTGCGCCGCCTCAGGTTTGACGTCCTGTTGCAGATAGACCGACAGCTGGGCGGCACGCTGCCAGTCGATACCCAGCCGCTCGACCTGATCGATCAGCACGGCCAGCCCCATCGGCAACGCCAGTACGATGGTCATGACCAGCACGATCATCACGGTGCTGACCGGGTGTTCGCCAATGCGGCGCAGGGCCAGGCGGGCACTGTCGCGGTGGCTGCCGGCCCAGCTGCGCAGCGGATGGCGCCAGTCCCGTCGGGAACGGGCTGCGCCGCTACCGGATTTCGGCGGGCGCTTGTCGGTCTTGTCGGCTGGCCGCGGTTGGTTCGCCATGTTATTCCCCATCGGCCAGCAGCCGGCCTTCGCTGAGTGTCAGCATGCGATGATCGAGCTCGGCGATCAGCGGCAAGTCGTGACTGGCAATGATCACCGTCACCCCGACCCGGTTGAAATCCTCGAACAATCCCATGATCTCCGCCGACAGCTCAGGGTCCAGGTTACCAGTCGGCTCGTCAGCCAGCAGCAGCGCCGGCTTGTGTACCACCGCCCGGGCAATGCCGACCCGCTGCTGCTCGCCACCGGACAGCGCGATCGGATACATGCTTTCCTTCTTCAGCAAGCCGACCTTGTCCAGCGCGGCGCGCACCCGGCGGCCGACCTCATCCCGTGGGGTGCCGTTGATGATCAGCGGCAACGCCACGTTGTCGAACACGGTACGGTCAAACAGCAGCTGATGGTTCTGGAATACCACCCCGACCTGGCGGCGCAGATAGGGAATGTCGTGGCTGCCCAGATCCCGCAGGTTCTGCCCACCGACGAACACCTGCCCCGAGCTGGGTCGCTCCATGCACATGATGAGTTTCAGCAGGGTGCTCTTGCCCGCGCCGGAGTGACCAGTGATGAAGACCATCTCCCCGGTGCGGATGTGAAAGCTCAGGTGATCCAGCCCCTGATGACCGTTGGGATAACGTTTGCAGACCTGCTCGAAACGGATCATCGATTATTCGCGCCCAAACAGAGCCTTGACGAATTCCGGCGCGGTGAACGGCCGCAGATCATCGATCTGCTCGCCGACACCGATAAAGCGGATCGGCAGGCCGAACTGCTTGGCCAGGGCGAAGATCACCCCGCCCTTGGCGGTTCCATCAAGCTTGGTTAGTGCCAGCCCGGTCAGACCGACCGCCTGATCGAACAGCTTGGTCTGGCTGATGGCGTTCTGGCCGGTACCGGCATCCAGCACCAGCAGCACTTCATGGGGCGCCTCGGCATCGAGCTTGGCCAGCACGCGCTTGACCTTCTTCAGCTCGTCCATGAGGTTGTCCTTGTTGTGCAGCCGTCCGGCGGTATCGGCGATCAACACATCCACACCGCGGGATTTGGCCGCCTGCAGCGCATCGAACACCACCGATGCGGAATCGGCGCCCGTGTGCTGGGCAACCACCGGAATATTGTTGCGCTCGCCCCATACCTGCAACTGCTCGACGGCCGCCGCGCGGAAAGTATCACCGGCGGCCAGCATCACCTGTTTGCCTTCGCCCTGCAGACGCTTGGCCAGCTTGCCGATGGTGGTGGTCTTGCCCACACCGTTGACGCCCACCACCAGGATCACATAGGGGCGCTTCTCGCTATCGACCACCATTGGCTTGGCGACATGCGCCAGCAGGCCTTCCAGTTCATTCTGCAACGCCTTGTACAGCGCGTTGCGATTGGACAGTTCGCGGCGGCGAACCCGTTGCTGCAGCGACTCCATGATCAGGGTGGTCGCCTCGATGCCGACATCGGCCATCAGCAGACGGGTTTCCATCTCCTCCAGCAGTTCGTCATCGATTTCCTTTTCGCCAAGAAACAGGTTGGCCATGCCCTCGCCGAGGTTGGCGCTGGTCTTCGACAGGCCGGCGCGCATGCGGGCGAAGAAGCCCTTGGGCTCCTGGGGCTGCGGCGCGGGCGCGGCGTCGGCCGGCTGTTCGGCAAGGCCGGAAAACAGCTCGGCTGCAGCCTCACGGGCAGCCTGATCGTGGCTGGGGGCCGGCGCAGCAGCGGGTGCGCTGGGCTCCGTTGCTGGGGTCGGCGCGGTGACCGGCTCGACTTCCGCTGCGGCAATCACCGGCTCGACTTCGGCGGCCGGAGTATCAACCGGCGTCTGCTGCGGCGGGGCAACTGGCGCGGCCGGCTCGTCGCCCTTGCGCCGCATCCAGCCGAACAGGCCTTTCTTGCCGCCCTTGCCGTTATCGCCGCTTTCGGGGCCCTGTTCAGGGTGTTCTGGCTTGTCTTTGGAACCAAACATTGATGATCACTATCTGAGTCTGGCGCCGGCACTTGGCCTGCGCATTGAAGGTTGGGTTATCCTACCCCACTTCCGTCATAGGCGGTAATCACAGGACATCACATGCACATGGCGCGATCCACACTGCTGCTTACCCTTTTCCTGCTGCTCTGCGGCCTGACCGGAGGGCTCCAGGCCACCGAGACCCGGCAACCCACCCACGAATTCAGTCTGGACAACGGCCTCAAGGTCATCGTTCGGGAAGATCACCGCGCCCCTGTGGTGGTCTCGCAGCTATGGTACCGGGTCGGCAGCAGCTACGAGCCGCCCGGGCGCACGGGTATGTCCCACGCCCTGGAGCACATGATGTTCAAGGGCAGCGAGCGCTTGGCTCCGGGCCAGGCCTCGCGCCTGCTGAGCAGCCTCGGCGCCCAGGAGAATGCCTTTACCGGTCGCGATTACACCGCCTATTACCAGATCCTCAGTCGTGACCAGCTGGCCATCGCCCTGGAACTGGAAGCCGAGCGCATGCACGGTCTGACCCTGCCGGAAGACGAGTTCCTGCGCGAGATGGAAGTCATCAAGGAAGAACGCCGCCTGCGCGTCGACGACAACCCCAACAGCCTGGCCTATGAACGCTTCCTGACCCAGGCCTACATGGCCAGCCCCTATGCCCAACCGGTGATCGGCTGGATGCACGACCTGGATCGCCTCACCGTGGACGATCTGCGCGCGTGGTACCGCCAGCACTATCAGCCCAGCAACGCCATTCTGGTAATCGTCGGCGACGTGCAGGTGGATGAGGTGCGCGAACTCGCCGAGCGCTATTTCGGCCCGCTGGCCGATGCGCCCACGACCCCGCCGAAACCGCCGCTGGAGTTGCCCGGCGGCAGCGAGCGCAGCCTCACCCTGCACCTGCCGGTGCAGATGCCCAGCCTGCTGCTCGGCTTCAACGTGCCCGGCCTGAGCACCGCCGAGCACACCTGGGAAGCGCACGCCCTGCGGCTGCTCGAAGCAGTTCTCGATGGCGGCTACAGCGCCCGCCTGCCCAGCCACCTGGAGCGCGACCAGGCCATCGCCACCTCGGCCTCGGCCAGCTATGACGGCTTCGTCCGCGGCGATACGCTATTTCTGCTATCGGGGCTGCCCAACCAGTCCCGCGACGTTGACCTCGAACAACTGGAGCAGGCGCTCTGGCAGCAGATCGATGAACTCAAGCAGACGCCACCCAGCCAGGAAGAGCTGAACCGGGTGCAGGCGCAGATGACAGCCGAATTGGTGTACGCCCAGGACAGCATCAGTCATCAAGCCAACCAGATCGGCATGCTGGAAAGTATCGGCCTGCCCTGGACGCTGCTGGATGAAGATATCGCTGCCCTGGAAGCCATTACCCCCGAACAGATCAGCGAAGTGGCGCGGCGTTATCTGGTGCCCGAACGCCTGACCCGCGCCCATATCCTGCCTGTTGCCACCGAGGAGAAGCGCTGATGGCTGCTGATACCCACAACCGCCGCCCGCTGGTCCTGCTGTTGCTGGCCATCCTGGCGGCCATCGTGCTGAGCTTTCTCCTGCTGCGCGACGACGCCCCGCAGACGCCTCCCGCTACGCCCGAGGAAGCCACCGCACAGCCGGTCGACCCGGCGCAGATCGAGGCCGAGCCTGATACCGTGGTCGCCGAGCTGCTGCCGGAGCTGCACTCGCTGCAGCAGGTTGACCTTGACCAGCCACCGGCGCGCCGCAATCTCGATCTGCAGCACTGGACCACCGAGCAGGGCACCCGGGTGTACTTCATGCAGGCTGAAGAGCTGCCCATGCTCGACATGCAACTGCTGTTCGCCGCTGGCGCCAGTCGCGACAGCGGCCTGCCCGGGCTGGCGACCATGACCAATGCCATGCTCAACGAAGGCACCGGCGACATGGACGCCGGCAGCATCGCCGCCGGCTTCGAACGCCTCGGCGCGCAGTTCTCCAATAGCTCACACCGGGACATGGCCCTGACCGGCCTGCGCACCCTGACCGCCACCGACAAGCTCGATCCGGCGCTGGCCCTGTTTGCCGAGGTGATCGCCCGCCCCAGTTTCCCGCAGGATGCCTTCGAGCGTTTGCGCAATCAGCTCCTGGCCAGTCTGCAGTTCCGCCTGCAACGTCCGGCGGCACTGGCCAGCGAAGCCTTCTGGACCGACCTGTATCCGGACCATCCCTACGGCAGCCTGCCCGAAGGCCAGGCCGACAGCCTGCAGAGCATGACGCCGGAGTCCCTGCGCCAGTTCCATAGCCAGTACTACACCGCGGGCAACGCGGTCATCGCCCTGGTCGGCGATATCAACCGCGAACGCGCCGAACGCCTGGCCCAACGCCTGGCCGACGCCCTGCCCCAGGGCCCTGCCGCGCCGGTCATTGCTGAGCCCGAGCCAATCGCTTCCAGCCATCGTCATATCGACTTCAACGGCCAGCAGACCCATATCCTGGTCGGCCAGCACGGCATCAGCCGTCATGACCCCGATTACGCCGCGCTCTATGTCGGCAACCAGATTCTGGGCGGCTCGGGCTTCGGCTCCCGGCTGATGCAGGAGATCCGCGAAAGCCGCGGGCTGTCCTATTCGGTGAGCAGCCGGCTGATCCCGATGCAGGCCACCGGCCCAGTCATGGTCAGCATGCAGACCCGTGCCGATCAGGTCGACCTGGCGCTGGAGGTCATCCACCAGAGCCTCGATGCTTTCATCAGCGAAGGTCCGACCGAAGCCGAATTGACCCGTACCAAACGGCAGATCAATGGCGAATTCCCGCTGAGTACCGCCAACAACGCCTCGATCGTCGCCCAGCTCGGCATGATTGGCTTCTATGAACTGCCGCTCAATCACCTGCAGCTGTTCCTCGATCAGGTGCAGGCGCTGACCACCGAAGACATTCGCGCCGCCTTCGCTCGGCATTTCGATCCCGAGCAGCGACTGGTGATCACCGTCGGACCGGCCATGGTCATCCAGGAAACAGCACCTGCGGAGCCGGAAACCGCCGAGCCTGAAGCTGAAACCCATAACGCCCCGGAGCCAGAGCTATGAAACAGCCCAAGGCCCGCGAAGGTCAACTGCGCATCATTGCTGGAGAGTGGCGCAGCCGACGTTTCAGTTTCACCGAACAACCGGGCTTGCGCCCCACCCCCGACCGGGTGCGTGAAACCCTGTTCAACTGGCTGAGCATGCACATCGAAGGCAGCCGCTGCCTCGACCTGTTCGCCGGCAGCGGCGCACTGACGCTGGAAGCGCTGTCCCGTGGCGCCGCCCACGCCCTGGCTTGCGACATGAGTCGTGACGTGGTCACCACCTTGCGCGGTCATCTACAGACCCTGCAGTGCGATCGCGGTGAAGTGCGCCAGCAGGATGCCCTGACGCTGGTCGCCGGCGCGGCCGAATCGCCCTTCGATCTGGTCTTCCTCGATCCGCCATTTCACCAGGACCTGCTCATCCCCGCCTGCACCGCCCTGGAAACCAACGGCTGGCTGGCGCCCGATGCGCTTATCTACACCGAAAGTGAAACCGCCCCCGGCCGCCTGCCCTTTCCGGCAAACTGGCATCTGCATCGGGAGAAGAAAGCCGGACAGGTGTGGTACAGCCTGTGGCAGCGCGAGGGGTAAAACCGTCCCACCTGGTGCGGCAAGTCAGCTAGCGCTGACGTTGCAGATGGGACTGACCGGCAGGGTTGAAACGACCCTGTGTCGCCAAGGATGGCGACACGGAGCTTACATGGACGTACTTGCAACGCGTCGTCACAGCCCGGCCGGTCAGTCTCATCATGCACGGAGCACCAGCATCTCGGGCATTCTCGATTTGGCCGCAACCGGGTCATTACGCTACCATCGCCCCTCCGGAACCCACAGGCAGGATAAAGCCAATGAATACTGTTCTCTATCCCGGCACGTTTGACCCCATCACCATGGGCCATACCGACCTGGTCGGCCGCGCCTCCAAGCTGTTCGATCGAGTGGTGGTGGCGGTAGCCGCGAGCCCGAAGAAGAACCCGGCCTTCTCGCTCGAACAACGAGTGGAATTGGCCCGCGAAGTGCTCAAGGATCTTCCCAACGTAGAAGTGGTGGGGTTTTCCACGCTGCTGGCGCACTTTGCCCGTGATATCGGCGCCAATGTCCTGCTGCGCGGCCTGCGTGCGGTTTCCGATTTCGAGTACGAATTCCAACTGGCCAACATGAACCGTCAGCTGGCACCCGAGGTAGAAAGTCTGTTCCTTACGCCCTCGGAGAAGTATTCTTATATCTCGTCCACCCTGGTGCGGGAAATTGCTTCCCTGGGCGGCGATGTCACCAAATTCGTTCATCCGGTAGTACATGAAGCCCTGCTCAAACGCTTCAACGGCTGAACCGAGCGCTTCGCGGAGTAGCCGATGGCCCTGATCATTACCGACGACTGCATCAATTGCGACGTCTGCGAACCCGAGTGCCCCAACGGGGCCATCTCTCAGGGCGAGGAAATCTATGTCATCGACCCCGGTCTGTGCACCGAATGCGTCGGCCATTTCGACGAGCCCCAGTGCCAGCAGGTCTGCCCGGTCGACTGCATCCCCCTTGACCCCAACCGGGTCGAAAGCAAAGAGCAACTGATGGAAAAATATCAGCTGCTCACCAGCGCCGAATGACCCTGCTGCGATCCTTGCTGGTCCTGCCGCTGCTGCTCAGCCTTGCGGTTCAGGCTGCACCTGCACCCGACCAGCAAGCAGTAGCCAGCGCCCACCCGACCGCTACCGAAGCCGGTCACCGGATTCTCGACCAGGGCGGCAACGCCTTCGATGCCGCCATCGCTGTGGCCGCCACGCTGGCGGTGGTCGAGCCCTACGGTTCCGGTATCGGTGGCGGCGGCTTCTTCCTCCTGCGCGAGGCCAGCGAGACCGGGCCCCGCTATCAATTTCTCGATGCCCGGGAAACCGCGCCCCAGACTGCCAACCGCGATATGTACCTGGATCAGGAAAATGATCGCCAGTTGCAGCGGGTAATCAATGGACCGCTGGCCGCAGGGATTCCCGGTTTGCCCGCAGCCTTGGTCCATCTGGCCGAGCGCTATGGCCAATTGACGCTGGAACAGAGTCTGGCGCCAGCGATTGCCGCCGCCGAGCAGGGCTTCGCTCCCGGCCCGAGCTACCGGCAGTTGGCCGGTTTCCGGCTGAAGGCCATGCAACAGGATGCCGAAACCGCCCGCATCTTCCTGCAGGATAATGACATTCCCACTGCCGACGCCCTGATCCGCCAACCCGAGCTGGCAGCCACCCTGCGCGCCCTGGCGTCGCAGGGCCATGCCGGTTTCTATAGTGGGCCAGTGGCCGAGCGGTTGATTGCCGGCGTGCAAGCCGCCGGCGGTATCTGGCAACAGACCGATCTGGATAGCTACCGGGTCATCGAGCGCCAGCCCGTTCGCTTTACCAGTCGCGGTTTCGAGGTAGTCAGCGCACCGCTACCCTCGGCCGGCGGCATCACCCTGGCCGGCATTCTGCAAGGCCTCGACCATCTGCCCGCCGCCACGCCCGGCTCCGTTCAATGGACCCACAATCTGGTCGAATTGATGCGCCGCACCTATCGCGACCGCGCCCTGCTGCTGGGTGACAGCGATTTTGTCAGCGTACCGACCGAGCGGCTGCTGTCACCGGCACATGCCCGCCAACTGGCAACCGGCATCGATCCCGAGCGCGCCACGCCTAGTCTCGAGCTGGGTGAGCCCAAGGGCATTCAGGAAGGCACCAACACCACCCACTTCTCGCTGATCGACCGTCAGGGCAATGCGGTGGCCGCGACCCTGAGCGTCAACCTGCCCTTCGGCGCAGCCTTCACGGTGCCGGGCACCGGCGTGCTCTTGAATAACGAGATGGATGACTTTGCCGCCGACCCGGACGGCAGCAATAGCTACGGGCTGGCCGGCAGCGAGGCCAATGCCATCGCCCCGGGCAAGCGCCCACTGTCGAGCATGACCCCGACCATGCTGGAAAATGCGGACCAACTGGCGGTACTCGGCACCCCCGGCGGCAGTCGCATCATCAGCATGGTAATGCTCGGCACGCTGCAGGCGATGGATGGCCGGCCAGTGCAGGAATGGGTCAGCCGCCCGCGCTTCCATCATCAGTATCTGCCGGACCATATCCAGGTCGAGGACAACACCTTCACTGTTGAGCAGCAGAAAGCGCTGGAAGCCATGGGCCACAGCATCAAGCCGGTCGGTCGAGACTATGGCGACATGCAGGCGCTGTTGTGGGACAAGCGCCGCAACGAGATCAGCGCCGCCAGCGATCCCCGCGGCGAAGGCGAAGCCAGCGTGTGTTGTAGCCTACCCGTCACGCCTTGAAGATTATCTGCACGTGGCACCTGGTGGCCTCGCGACCAGCATTGCCCCGAGGCGAGTGCCTCGTTAGAGGCTCTCATCCTGCTGTTTGCGGCCATAGCCGCTCTTGGTGCAACCCAGGCAACGCATGAAGGTTTCCTTGCCGGGACGCACCACCAGTTCCTGCCCCGCTTCGGCGGTGTTACCGGCCAGGGCGGTGAACGGCAGGCTGATGACGAAGGCTGCGGCCCCGACCGCCGTGATGGCGGCCCCGATCGGCCGGGCGATGATCAGATCACCGACCATGGCGAAGATGCCGGGGTTCTCGACGTGTTCCTGGTAGCCATAATTGGCTTCGGTGGCCATGACATTGCCGGCAAGTAGCAGACCGGCGAGCAGAGCGGTGGTGTGACGTAACAGGCGCATGATAGTAATCCCTGGTTTGTGGCCCGATAGGCGTTCAAGTCGTGGTGCGGCCCCCTTCCCGGGAACCTGCAACCGACTTCATTGTAGGCATATTCGCGCTGTTGCGGAATGCGGCCGTTGAAATTTGCCAACCCGGTCGGCAAAACGGCCCTGCTCAGCTCTGACAGCGTCGGCAGAACACCGTGCTGCGCTGGCCCAGCCGACACTCCGACAAGGTCGTGCCGCAGACCTTGCACAGCTGCCCGGCGCGCCCGTAGACGAACAGTTCCTGTTTGAAATAGCCCGGCTTGCCATCGCCGCCGATGAAATCGCGCAGCGTGGTGCCGCCACTCTCGATGGCCCGCGCCAGCACTTTCTTGATCTCCTCGGCCAGCGCCTGATAGCGGGCACGGCTGATACGCCCGGCCTCGCGGCGCGGGTCGATGCCAGCGGCGAACAGCGCCTCGGTAGCGTAGATATTGCCCACTCCCACGACCACCGCGTTATCCATGATGAACGGCTTGACCGCCATGCTGCGCTTACGCGACAACTCATACAACCGCTCACCATCGAACTCAGCTGACAGCGGCTCGGGGCCGAGGCGAGCGAGCAAGGGATGGACTTCACCGGCGCGCTGCCAGAGCATGGCGCCAAAGCGACGCGGGTCGGTGTAGCGCAGCGTCAGGCCGGAATCCAGCTCGATATCCACATGCTCATGCTTGAGCACTGGCGTCTCGGCCGGCACCAGCCGCAGGTTGCCGGACATGCCCAGATGACTGATCAGCGTGCCGCCGCCGATGTCCATCAGCAGATACTTGGCGCGCCGGCGCACAGCGGTGAAGGTCTGGTTCTCGACCTGGATCGCCAGATCCTCGGGAATCGGCCAGCGCAGACGTGGGTCCCGGACGATCAGCCGGGTCACGCGGTGGCCCTCCAGATGGGGGGCAATACCGCGGCGGGTGGTTTCGACTTCGGGTAATTCGGGCATGGTGTCAGGATTGCAGCCAATGGACGATGAACAATAACAGCAACAACAGCGGCAATGCACTGATGACGAAGCGGCCATTCCAAACGAACGCCACCCGCAGCGGATTCTCGCCGGTGTAACGCGCCAGGATCAGCGTCGAGGGGCCGAACGGCGAGAAGATCATGGCAATCGAGAAGCCGCACATCAAACCCAATGCCGGGGTCATGATCGGCACGCCCAGCCGTGCCAGCTCGGCCAACAGGCCGACCAGCAGGGATAAGGAGACGATCGGCGCCACCCCAGCCATTGCCAGCAGGATGATGCCGAACAGGCTCCCTACCGCCAGCAGCATATTGTATTTCGGCTCCTGGGCCAGCCAGAGCGCCAGTTCCTCCAGCGGCGCAATCGCCCCCAGCGCCCCGCCCATCAGCGCAGCGCAGCCGAAAATGAACATCTCGTTGTGCATGGTGATCAGATTGTCACTGATCTCACCCAATACTCGCCGTGGCGAGCGTTCGCACCACAACAGATAGCAGGCAATACCCATCGGAATCAGGATCATCGCCGCCTGGGAGGGGGTCAACACTGTCAACCAGGCCAGCACCCCAATGGCAGTCAGCCCAAGCAGACTACCCATCAACAGCGCACCCATGCCCGCGGCGCGACTGCTGTCACCAATATTCTCCCGCAGCTGCAATAGCCCACGGGTCTCCCGACGCCAGCCAACCATCAACAGCAACAATGCCGCTACCAGGCCATAGGGCACCATGGTGGCCCAGGACAGCTGTGGCATTTCCCGTGTGATCATGGCGATGGTCACACTGGTCGGCGCCACCAGCGGTACCAGGGCAAAGCCGCGCAAGGTGGTAACCAGGACCGCACGTAGCCCCTCACGGCGCTGCTCATTACTCAGAGAATATTGCCGCAGGTGCTGATCGAGCGTGCCGCACAACAGGCTCATCATGCCGAAGTTGAGAATCGAGCCGATGCTGCCGGACGTCAGCACGTAGCGCGGATACAGCCAGATCGCCGGCCCGGCCAGCAGCGCCTTGTGCAGCTCGCGCAGGTGTGGCAAGCGTTTGGCCAGCAGCTGCATCAGCCCCAACGCGCCGAGGAAGCTGGCGTAATAGGCACCCGACGACGCCAATCGGCCCCACAGAGCCGGATCGCCTTGCCCCAGCACGGCCACCGCCAGCAGCATGCCGACGGTGAGCAACCCGAGAATCCTTGGATAGGGCAACAGGCGCCGGAAGTGAATGATGAAATAGCCTGCCAGCGCTGCGGCGGCGAACCAGCTCAGTTGCGGCCACTGCCCGGCCAGCGCGATCAGTTCCAGACCGACGCCCAGCGGCAACAGCAGCGCGCTCATGGCAAGTCTCTGCGCAGCGCACCCTTCTTGAATACACCTTCACCAAAGGCCAGCAGGTTATCGTTCGCATCGAGCAGATCACAACTGGCCATGAAGATCTTGTGGCCGGCCTTGCGGCAGGTAGCGACCGCCCGCACCCGCGCACCCTCATCGGCGGTGGCGCTGAAGTTGACGTTCATCGACAGGGTGATAGCCACCCGGCGCTCATCCGGATCGGCCGCATAGGTGCCACACAGCCCCATGGCAATATCCAACAGGCTGGCAGTAATGCCACCATGCAGATTGCTGGCGTTGTTCAGATGTCGCTTTTCGAGGGTCAGGCCTACCACCGCACGGTTGTCGCTGTATTCCAGCAGCTCACCACCCAACTCCTGAAAAAAACCGGTCACCGTACGCTGTACGGTCAGATTCTGGTCTTCACTCATAGATGATCCTGATTGCGAATGTCACGGCAGCGCATCGGCGCGTCTGAAGGTTGAGCAGTATGCCATGGCGCAACCCGGACGTAACCGCTGTGATAGCCGCCTTATATGTGGTCATAACGGCGGCCCGGCTTGCACTCGAGGAGCGCAGGATTTAATCTCATCCCACTTTTAAACGAAATACGGTTCCGCATAGCGGAACAGAGTAACTGAGGAGCCTGAGTATGTTCAACCGGATTGGTGTTATCGGTGCCGGCGCGATGGGCCGTGGTATCGCCCAGCTGCTCGCCAGCAGTGGTCAACAGGTGTTGCTGTACGATACCCGCGCCGAAGCCATCGAAGATGCCCTCAGCTTCAACCGCAACCTGCTGCAGCGCCAGGTCGCCAAGGGCAAGCTCAGCGAGGCGGATTTCGATGCGATCAACACGCGCATGCAGCCCGCCGCGCAACTTGAGCAGCTCAAGGACTGCGACCTGGTCATCGAGGCCATCGTCGAAATCCTCGAAGTGAAGCAGAAACTGTTCACCGACCTGGAAGCCATTGTCAGCGAAGATTGTCTGCTGGCGACCAATACCTCTTCCCTGTCGGTTACCCGTATCGCCGCTGGCTGCCAGCGTCCGGAGCGCGTCGCCGGCTTCCACTTCTTCAACCCCGTGCCGCTGATGAAGATCGTCGAGGTGGTACGCGGATCACGCACTGACGAGCGCTACATCCAGGGGCTGGTCGAGCTGGCGGACAAGGCCGGTCACTTCCCGGCGATCACCCCGGACACCCCCGGCTTCCTGGTCAACCATGCCGGCCGCGCCTTCGGCACCGAAGCGCTGCGCATGCTCAGCGAAGGTGTTGCCACGCCCCAGCAGATCGACCGCATCCTGCGTGACGGCCCGGGCTTTCGCATGGGGCCGTTCGAGCTGTTCGACCTGACCGGGCTGGATGTCTCCCACGCGGTGATGGAGTCGGTGTACGAGCAGTTCTACCATGATCCGCGCTATACACCGTCGTTCATTGCCGGTCAGCGCGTGGCCGCCGGCCTGCTAGGCCGCAAAACCGGTCAGGGCTTCTACCGTTATGAAGACGGGCAGAAGATCGAGCAGGCCGAGCCGGCTGCCGAAACCGTACTGATCAACCGGCCGTTCTGGTTGCAGAGCGATGACCGGGGTCTGCGCAGCCAGGTGGCCGCCGTGCTGCAAACCGCCGGCGCTACGCTGGAAAACGGCGAGCGGCCCTCCGCCGAAGCCATCTGCCTGGTCACCCCGCTGGGCGAAGACTGCACCGCTGCCCTGACCCGCCAGCAACTGCCCGCTGCCCGTACCCTGGCGCTGGACAGCTTCGCCAACTGGGACAAGCGCCGCACTCTGATGCGCCAGCCCGCGGCGGACGCCAATGTGGTTGCCCAGGCCCGTCAGGCACTGGCTGCCGACGGCGTGCCGGTGGAAGTAATCAATGACTCTCCCGGCTTTGTTATCCAGCGGCTGATCGCCAGTGTGGTGAATCTGGGAACCGAGATTGCCCAGAAGGGTATCGCCACCCCCGATACACTGGACCGCGCCATTCAACTCGCCCTGGGCTATCCGCAAGGCCCGCTGGCCTTTGGCGAGCGCTACGGCAAGCAGGCGATTCTGACTGTGCTGAACAATATGCAGGCGGTCTATGGCGAACCGCGCTATCGTCCCAGCCCCTGGCTGCGCCGGCGCGTTCAGCTTGACCTGCCCCTGACCACCCCCGATTTCCAGGAGTAATCCGATGACTGCTTATATCTATGATGGTTTACGTTCCCCCTTCGGTCGCCACGCCGGCGCGCTGGCCCCGGTACGCCCGGACGACCTGCTGGCCGAGGTGATCCGCGCCGTGGTTGCCCGCAACCCCTTCGACGGTCAGGACTACGAAGATGTGGTCATGGGCAATACCAACCAGGCCGGGGAAGATGCCCGTAACCTGGCGCGCCATGCCGGCCTGTTGGCCGGCCTGCCGCAGGAAGTGGCTGGCGTTACCGTAAACCGCCTGTGCGGCTCCGGTCTGGCCGCCATCCTGGATACCGCCCGCGCCGTCAAAGCTGGCGAGGGTGACCTGTTTGTTGCCGGTGGTGCCGAGAGCATGAGCCGTGCGCCCTTCGTCATCGCCAAGAGCGAAAGCCCCTACGCCCGCGAGTTCCGTGCCTTCGACAGCACCATCGGCGCACGCTTTCCCAACCCCAAGGTAGAGAAGCAGTACGGTGATGACACCATGCCGCAGACCGCCGATAACGTCGCCGCCGATCTGGGTATTACCCGCGAAGAAGCCGACACCTACGCCGCTCGCAGCCAGGCCCTGTACGAGAAAGCCCGTGCCGAAGGCTTCTTTGCCGAGGAAATCCACCCCATCGAAGTGCCCCAGGGCCGCAAGAAGCCGAACAAGGTGGTCGATCAGGACGAGCATCCGCGCCCATCCAGCGACATGGCCGCATTGTCCAGCCTGCGCCCGCTGTCCGAGGGCGGCGTGGTCACTGCTGGTAACGCCTCGGGCGTGAACGACGGCGCCGCGGCGCTGATCATCGGCAGCGAAGCCATTGGCCAGAAGCACGGCATCAAGCCCCGCGCCCGTATTCTCGCCGGCGCTGTTTCCGGCGTCGCGCCGCGGGTCATGGGTCTGGGTCCGGTTGAAGCCTGCAAGAAAGCGCTGAGCCGTGCTGGCCTGACACTGGACGACATGGACGTGATCGAAATCAACGAAGCCTTCGCCTCCCAGGTACTGGGCTGCGCCAAACAGCTGGGCATCGCCTTCGATGATCCGCGCCTGAACCCCAACGGCGGCGCCATCGCCGTCGGTCACCCACTGGGCGCCTCCGGTGCGCGTCTTACCCTGACTGCGCTGCGTCAGCTGGAGCGTACCGGCAAGCGTTATGCGCTGGTCAGCCTGTGTATCGGGCTGGGGCAGGGCGTGGCGGCAGTAATCGAGCGGGTGTAAGTTCCGCTGCCCCCTCCCCCTAGCGGGGAGGGGAGCCTGGCGGAAGGGAAGCGTCCGGCATTGAAAACCGGCGCTGGAACTTCTGGCCTTGTCCCGATCTCTGCTATGGTATCGATCCCATCGAACCGGAAGCTTTCCGATGTATGTAAATACCAACCCTTTCGAATGGCTGGGGCAGGCCTTCGGCACCCTGGTCAGGTTGATAGTCGACGGCCTGGCCTGGGTATTCGATATGCTCAGCGGTGCCAGCACCGCCTTCGTCAATGGCTTTTCCCGCGCCCTGGGCATCGATAGCAGTATCCTCAGCATCGCCTTTGTCGTGCTCGGACTCTTTCTCATCTATCTTGGGGTCAGCTCGTTCATCAAGAAACGGATCATTGCCGGTGTGATCTGGCTGCTGCTCGGCCTCTGGTTGCTGAGCACCTTGATCCGCTGATCCGTGATCGCCCACCTCTGCATATAAAAGGAGAACACCATGGGTTTTGCCTTGAATCTCGATCTGCAACTGACCAGCAGCGCCTTCACTGCCGATGGCGCCATTCCCACCCGGCATACCGGTGAAGGGGAAGATATCTCTCCGGCACTGAGCTGGAGCAATGCGCCGGCCGGCACCAAAAGCTTTGCAGTGATCTGCCATGACCCGGACGCACCGCTGGTCTCCGCCAACGGCACCTACGGCTTCGTGCATTGGGTGCTGTACAACATTCCCGGTGAGGTCACCAGCCTGGCCGAAGGCTGTGGGGATTACACCCAGGGGCAGAATAACTTCGGCAAGACTGGCTACGGCGGCCCGATGCCCCCGGAAGGCCATGGTCAGCATAAATACTACTTCTGGGTACTGGCTCTGGATGCCGAGCCGGATCTGTCAGCAGGCCTGGATCTGTGGCAACTACTGGCCAAGGTCGAGCCGCACACCCTGGCGATGAACCGCCTGGTCGGCACCTACCAGCGCGGCTGATCGATTGAGCGGGTGTCCAATGGAGACCCGTTCAGTTGCTGACTGAACGCCAGGCGGCCTCCGCCAGCATTTCCCGATAGACCGTAGGCGGCGTACTGGCTCTGCCTGACAGCCCCCGATGGTAGCGCCGTGGACTGGAGCAGCGCCGGTGACAAGCTGGTATCCGTGACCGTATTTGATGAGCAGGACCAGCAGGTATTCACCGCCCGCATCACCATGAACGTAAAACTGTAATCCGCTGCAGAAGCTGCTCCCACCGGGGAGCAGCTGCCAACCCAAGCTCAGCGCGGCTGGATCGGCATTTACAGGAGCGAAAAGCAGCTCATCTATGACGGCGAATTCATGCCGTCATATCAGCTTGCCGCCCTCTCCCTGCATGCCTAGGATGAGCACTCAGCAAGCCTGCCAATGGATAATCACTAATGAGCAACAACCACGCCTTCGATCAGGCCATTGCCCTGACATCCCGCTCCGACAATCTGTACCAGGGCAAGACCAGCGAAGCCTTCCAGAATATGGTCGGCCCGTTTGGCGGGACCACTGCCGCTACCCTGCTGCAGGCGGTATTGCAACATCCCCAGCGGCTGGGCGATCCGGTCTCCCTGACCGTCAACTTCGCCGGGCCGGTAGGCGATGGCGAATTCGAGGTGGAAGCCACGCCACTGCGCACCAACCGCTCGACCCAACACTGGTTACTGCTGCAGAAACAGAATGGCGAGGTAGTCACCAGTGCCACGGCTTTCTTCGCCATTCGCCGTGACACCCTGACGGAGCAGCAACTGAGCGCTCCACCAGCGCCGGCACCAGCCTCGCTGCAGCGCATGGATATCAGCATTCGTAACTGGTTCAAGCAGTACGATTTCCGCTTTGTGCACGGTATTCCGTTGATGGGTCGCGCAGAAGGACAGCCGCTCGATACCGAATCGCTGTTGTGGGTACGCGACGCGGTGGAACGGCCGCTGGATTTCACTTCGCTGACGGCGATGGGGGATGTGTTCGCCCCGCGCATCTTCCTGTTGCGCAAGAGTTTTACGCCATCAGGTACCGTGTCCATGACGCACTACTTCCATGCCACCAGCGACGAGTTGGAGAAGGTAGGCAGCGGTTTCCTGCTAGGTCGCGCGCAGGCTTCGCGACTGCATAACAACTATGCTGATCAGATCGCCCATTTGTGGTCGGAAGATGGCCTGCTGCTGCTGACCAGCACCCAGTCGGTGTATTTCAAGGAGTGACCTTGATGGGCTGGCTCGCAGTTAGCGTCAGCCCAGGTTGTCGAGCAGGTGCTCGACAACCCGAAAGACGGGCCGCAGCATCACCGTCAGCCGCGGCGCAAAACCTGATTCCCCGGATGTAGCGCACCTGCGCTACGCCTGCCGCCCGGCAACCGAAGGATCAGGACCCCGCCAGCGCCGCTACCACTTCCGCCCTTAATGGCGCATTGAGCAGCAGACGGGTTTCCCGGTAGGCCTGGCGATGCAGCGCCGCCAACTGCCGGGCCTTGTCACGGGCGCGCTCCAGCAGATCACCGCCGGTTGCCAGTTCATCATAAAAACCCGCTCCCAGCGCCTGCTCCGGGTCCAGTGTCTGGGCCTGCAGGGCGCAGCGATTGAGCCAGGTCGGCGCCAGCCGCGCGCGGGCCTGGGGCATGGCGGCATCGGGCATGGTCATGCCGATGGCCACTTCATTCAGACTGATACTGAACGCGCCTGCTGCACCGATGCGATAGTCAGCCAGCAGCAGCATGAACGCTGCCTTGGCCATCGCATGGCCGGTGCTGGCGATGACCACCGGTGCCGGATAATCCAGCAGGGCCAGGGTCAGGCGATCACCGGCGGCGCGCATGGCATCGCAGGCTGGGCCACCGGCGGCGATCAGCTTGCGATCGTAGCCGCCACTGAAACAGCCGGCCCGGCCATAGATAAGCAGCGCAGCATCAGCCTTGGCGGCTTCGGCAATGGCCTCCAGCAGGCTTTCCAGCATCTGCTCGGACAGCGCATTGACCTTGCCATCGTCGAGCGCGATCTCCGCCACGCCATCGGCGATGCTCAGCGACAGGCTCACGCGCTTACCTCTGCTACCTCTGCCCTCGCCTCATCACGCAGTACCCGGCGCAGCAGTTTACCGACAGTGGACTTGGGCAGATCGTCACGGATCTCGACGAAGCTCGGCACCTTGTAGCCGGTCAGCTGTTCGCGGCAATGGGCAACGATATCGGCTTCGGTCAGGTTCTGGTCATGCAGGCTGACATAGAGCTTGATGGCCTCGCCTTTGCGCTCATCAGGAATACCCACCGCTACACACTCGCGGATGCCCGGGTGGCGCATGACCGCGTCCTCGATGTCATTGGGGTAGACGTTGAAACCCGAGACCAGAATCATGTCCTTCTTGCGATCAACCAGCTTGAGGAAACCATCCTCATCGATGACGCCGATATCGCCGGTTTTCAACCAGCCGTCGGCTGTGAAGGTTTCAGCGGTGGCTTCAGGGCGCTGCCAATAGCCTTTCATTACCTGCGGCCCACGCACCAGCAGTTCGCCCGGCTCGCCAGTCGGCAACTCGTTACCTGCGTCGTCGACGATCTTCAGCTGGGTATCGATGATTGCCTGACCGATATAACCTTCCTTATAAGGAGTGGTAGCGGTAGCGGCAATTACCACCGGCGAGGTCTCGGTCATGCCGAAGCCTTCACGGATGACGCTGCCGGTACGCTCGTACCAGCGCTTGGCGACCGCCAGGTTCAGCGGGGCTCCACCGGAGTTGACCCACTTCACCTGGCTGAAATCGATGCTGTCGAATTGCGGGTGAGCCATCAGGGAGACGAACAGGGAGTTGATACCGGTCAGCAGCGTGATGCGGTGGCGCTGCAGATCAGCAATCATATTGTCCAGGTCACGCGGGTTGGTGATCAGCACGCTGTTGAAGCCGGTGAATACCGAGGCCAGGCAGTTCGCCGTGAAGGCGAAGATATGGTACAGCGGCAGCGGTGAGACGCGAACTTCGTTACCGTATTCCAGCTCACCGGGGCTGAGGATGCTGACCGCCTGCAGTACGTTGCACAGCAGATTGTTATGGGTCAGCATGGCGCCCTTGGACACGCCTGTGGTGCCGCCGGTGTACTGCAGCACCGCGAGGTCTTCCAGCCCGCGCTGCGGGTCGACTTCCGGCAGCGCCTTGCCCTTGGTCAATGCCGCCATGAAGCGGGTCACGTCGGCCTCGTCGCTAGCTACCTGGGGGTTGCTCCAATCGTCTACGCTGGTGACAATCAGTCGCTCGATGGCGGTCTCGCCTTGCACAGCCCGCACCAGCGGCACCAGCTTGTCGAGTACCACCACTGCCCGGGCGCCGGAGTCGGTAAACTGATGGCGGGTTTCCGGCACAGTGTACTGGGGGTTGGTGTTGACGATGACCAGACCGGCCTTGAGCGCACCGAAGATGGTGACCACATACTGCAGCAGGTTGGGCAGTTGGATGGCCAGGCGGTCGCCGGGCTGCAATCCGAGTTCATGGCGCAGGTAGCGAGCAAAGCTGTCCGACTTGTCTCGCAACTCCGTGAAACTGACCGAATCCGCACCGCAGGAGAAGGCGGTCTTGTCGCCGTAAACATGACTCGCCTGCTTCAGCAGATCATACAGATTGGTATGACCGAGTTCGGCCAGCCGGCCGGCGACAACGCAGGATTCTGGTGTGGACATCTGAACCTCTTTTTTGGACTATTATTTTGCAGTGCGGAATAGAATACCAAAAGATGCTATTCTATCTGTCGCGGCTGTGCAATCATCGGTACAAATCAAAACAAAATTGCTGTGCAGGACATTTCCGTTGGTTCCGCCCGCATGAAAAGAGTAGCCCGGCATCGTCTGCGCGGCAGCGATCGCTACGCAAGGATGCCCTTCCATCAAGGTATGAATGCTTTATGAATGACGATCAGGCAACACCCAACCCAACCAAGGACCGCAAATTCGTCGAGGCACTCTCACGTGGGCTTGATGTGTTGCGCGCTTTCAGTCAGGGCTCGGTGGTCCTGGGCAACCAGGATATTTCCCGGATCACCGGGCTACCCAAACCCACTGTGTCGCGCATGACCTATACGCTGACCAAGCTCGGCTATCTGGCCTACTCGCCACAGCTGGAGAAGTACCAGTTGGACTCCGGTGTGCTGGCCCTGGGTTATGCCTATGTCTCGAACCTGCGGGTACGCCAGCTGGCCAAGCCCTACCTTGATGAGTTCGCGCGCAACACCAACACCTCCGTGGGCCTGACCTGCCGCGATCGTCTGTCGATGATCTATGTGGAGAATTGCCGTCCCGCCGAAATCACGTCGCTGCGCATGGATGTCGGTGTGCGTCTGCCGCTGGCTACCACCGCCGCCGGTCGCGCCTACCTGGCCGCGATGAAGGAAGAAGAACGCCGGCACGTGATGAGCTCCCTGGCCGAACGCCATCCGGACACCTGGCCGGAGCTCAAACAACAGCTGGAAGAATCCTTCCGCGACTACGAAAAATATGGTTTCTGCCTGTCCCTCGGTGACTGGGATCGCAATGTGAATGCCGCTGGCGTGGCCCTGCATCTGCAGGACGGTACGCTGATGGCATTGACCTGCGGTGCACCGACCTACCTGGTGTCCGAAGAGAAAGTGAAGAACCAGTTGGCGCACCAGCTGGCGATCCTCGCCCGGGATATTGAACGCCTCGGCGTATAACCATCAATGCGCCTTATGTCGCACCATTTTCCAACGGGCATCGACAACGCTCTGCAAGTTTTGTATTTTGCCATGCGAAACATGGTTTCATTATTCCGCACAATGAAACGCATCTGATCGACTCACAGGAGATTCATCATGTCGGACGTGGTCACACTGGAGCGGCAAGGCGCCGTTGCCGTTGTCAGAGTCAACAATCCGCCGGTCAACGCTCTGGGCGTGGCAGTGCGTCAGGGGCTGGAGAACAGCTTCAAGGCCGCTGAGGCCGACCCTGAGGTCAAGGCCATCGTACTGGTCTGTGAAGGCAACACCTTCATCGCCGGCGCCGACATCAAGGAATTCGGCAAGCCGCCACAGTCGCCCAGCCTGCCTGACGTGGTCAATGGCATCGAGGCCGGCAGCAAGCCGAGCGTCGCCGTGATCCATGGCACCGCCCTGGGTGGTGGTCTGGAAGTGGCGCTGAGCTGCCATTACCGCATCGCTCGCAAGGACGCCAAGGTCGGCCTGCCGGAAGTCAAACTGGGCCTGCTGCCCGGCGCCGGCGGCACCCAGCGTCTGCCCCGCGTGGTAGGTGTCGAGAAGGCTCTGGACATGATCGTCAGCGGCGCGCCGATCAGCGCTACCGAAGCCAATCAGCTGGGTGTGGTCGATGAAGTGTTCGACGGCGAGCTGCTGGCCGCAGGCCTGGCCTTTGCCAACAAGCTGATCGCCGATGGCAAGGGTCCGCGCCGCACCGGCGAGCGCACCGACAAGCTGGAAGGCGTCGACAATGCGGCGCTGGTCGCTGCCAAGCGCGCCGAGCTGGAAAAGAAAGCGCCTGGCCTGTTCTCCCCGCAGCGCTGCGTCTCCGCCGTCGAAGCCGCCTTTACCCTGCCGCTGACCGAAGGTCTCAAGCGTGAGCGCGAGCTGTTCGCTGAATGCCTGGTCTCCCCGCAGCGTGCTGCGCTGGTGCATGCATTCTTCACCGAGCGTCTGGCCTCCAAGGTTGACGGCCTGCCGAAGGACACCCCGGTGCGTGAGTTCAACTCCGCCGCGGTAATCGGTGGCGGCACCATGGGTGTCGGCATCGCCATGTGCTTCGCCAATGCCGGTATCCCGGTGAAAATTCTGGAAATCAGCGAAGACGCTCGGGACAAGGCGATCCAGCGTGCTCGCGATACCTACGGCATGAGCGTCAAGCGCGGCAGCCTGACTGAAGCGGCGCTGGAAAAGCGCATGACCCTGATCAGCGGCGTGACCGACTATGCCGACCTGGCTGATGTGGACGTGGTGGTCGAGGCGGTATTCGAGGAAATGGGCGTCAAGCAGAAGGTCTTCGAAGCCCTGGATGCCAACTGCAAGCCCGGCGCCATTCTGGCCAGCAACACCTCCTCACTGGATCTGAACCAGGTCGCCCAGTTCACCAAGCGCCCCGAAGATGTCGTCGGCCTGCACTTCTTCAGCCCGGCCAACGTCATGCGCCTGCTGGAAGTGGTGCGCGGCGAGAAGACCAGCGACGAAGTGCTGGCCACCGCCATGGCGATTGGCAAGAAGCTGAAGAAAGTGGCCGTGCCCGTGGGCGTGTGCGACGGCTTCGTCGGCAACCGCATGGTATTCCAGTACGGTCGCGAATCCGAGTTCCTGCTCGAAGAAGGCGCCACACCAGAACAGGTGGACGCTGCGCTCCGTAAATTCGGCATGGCCATGGGCGCGTTCGCCATGCGCGACCTGTCCGGTCTGGATATCGGTCTGGCCATCCGTACCCGTCAGCGCCAGACCCTGCCCGCCGAATTCAAGCTGCCAACCATCCTCGACAAGATGGCCGAGGCTGGCATGCTCGGCCAGAAGACCGGCAAGGGCTTCTATGTCTATGAGAAGGGTTCGCGTACCCCGCTGCCGAACCCCGAGCTGCCGGCCATTCTGGCCGCCGCTTCCAAAGAGCAGGGCGTCGAGCGTCGCGAGCTGTCCGATGACTACATCATCGAGCGCACCATGTACGCCTTGATCAACGAAGGGGCGAAGATCCTGGAAGAAGGTGTTGCCCAGCGCGCCAGCGATATCGACGTCATCTACATCAACGGCTACGGCTTCCCGGCGCATCAGGGCGGCCCCATGTTCTATGCTGACGCCGTCGGTCTGGATCGTGTCTATGCTCGCATCTGCGAATTCCACGAGCAGCTCGGCGCCTGGTGGAAGCCAGCGCCGCTGCTGGAAAAATTGGCCAAAGAAGGTCGCAAGTTCGCCGATCTCTGAGACTTTTCTGCGGGCACCCGACGGGTGTCCGCAGCTGAATAACAACGAGGACCCAACATGGAAATCCATTACACAGCTGAACAAATCGCCTTCCGTGATGAAGTGCGTGCATTCCTCAAGCAGGAGCTGCCAGCCGATATCTCCCGCAAGGTAAAGCTCGGCAAGCACCTGACCAAGGCTGACCACGAGCGCTGGCAGCAGATCCTGTCCCGCAAGGGCTGGTACGCACCAGGCTGGCCGGTCGAGCACGGCGGCACCGACTGGGGCCCGGTAGAGAAACACATCTTTGATGAAGAAACCTCTGCCGCCGGCGCGCCGCGCACCATTCCCTTCGGCGTCGCCATGGTCGCTCCGGTGATCATCAAGTTCGGTACCGAAGCACAGAAGCAGCAGTACCTGCCACGCATCCTGTCCGGTGAGGACTGGTGGTGCCAGGGCTACTCCGAGCCAGGCGCCGGTTCCGACCTCGCCTCGCTGAAGACCCGCGCCGTGCGCGATGGCGACCACTACGTCGTCAACGGTCAGAAGACCTGGACCACTCTGGGCCAGCACGCCAACATGATCTTCTGTCTGGTGCGTACCGACCCGGAAGCCCAGCAGCAGCGCGGCATCTCCTTCCTGCTGATCGACATGGCGACCCCGGGTATCACCGTGCGCCCGATCATCACTCTGGACGGCGACCATGAAGTCAACGAAGTGTTCTTCGATGACGTACGCGTACCGGTGGAAAACCTGGTCGGTGAAGAGAACAAGGGCTGGACCTGCGCCAAGTACCTGCTGACCCACGAGCGTACCGGCCTGGCCGGCATCGGCGCCTCCAAGGCGGCCTTGAGCCACCTGAAGAAGATTGCCGCCAAACAGGAAAAGGGCGGCAAGTCGCTGCTTGAAGACACCCTGTTCCGTGCGCAGATCGCTGAAGTGGAAATGTCGCTGATGGCGGCTGAAGTGAGTACCCTGCGCATCGTCGCCGCTGCCTCCGAAGGCGGTGTACCGGGTGCGGAAAGCTCGATCCTGAAGGTTCAGGGCACCGAGATCCGCCAGGCCATCACGCATCTGATGCGCAAGGCGCTGGGGCCATATGCCCTGCCCTTCCTGCCGGAAGAGCTGGAGCTGGACTACGACGGCGAATTCCTCGTCGACGACTATGCCGCTGCCCCAGCCTCGACCTACTTCAACATGCGCAAACTGTCGATCTTCGGCGGATCCAACGAGATCCAGAAGAACATCGTCTCGAAAATGATTCTCGAACTCTAAGGAGCGCCGATCATGGACTTCAAATTGACCGAAGAGCAGCAGATGCTCCAGGACACCGCGGCCCGTCTGGTTCGCGACGTTTACACCTTTGAAAAGCGCCTCGAGTTCAGCGCCAGCGACGCCGGTTTCAGCACCGAGTTCTGGCAGCAGCTGGGCGAGCTGGGTCTGACCGCTATCCCCTTCGCCGAAGAGCTGGGCGGTTTTGGCGGCGGCGGCGTGGAAACCATGCTGATCATGGAACAGCTGGGCCGCGGTATCTGCCTGGAACCCTACATGGAGTCGGTAGTACTGGCGGGTGGCCTGATCGGCCAGCTGGGCAACGAGCAGCAGAAGGAAGAACTGCTGGGCGCCATCGCCAGCGGCGAACTGCAGGCCAGCGTCGCTCTGGAAGAGCCGAGCAGCCATTACAACCTGTATGACGTGCAGACCACCGCCCGGCAGTCCGGCAGCGAGTGGCTGCTGAGCGGCCGCAAAGGCGTGGTGATCGGCGGCCATACCGCTGGCAAGATCCTGGTCTCGGCCCGTACTGCGGGTGATGTGCGTGATCAGCAGGGCATCAGCCTGTTCATCATCGACCCGAACGCCGAAGGTGTCAGCCGCCGCGTCTACTCTACCGTGGATGGCCGCAAGGGCTGCGAGCTGTTCCTTGATAACGCCAAGGGTGAGCTGCTGGGCACCGCTGGCGATGCCTATGACGCCATTCGTTATCAGAGCGGCCGCGCCATCGCCGCCCTGTGTGGCGAAGCGGTCGGCGCCATGCGTACCGCTTGCGACCTGACCCTGGAATACCTGAAGACCCGCAAGCAGTTCGGCGTGCCGATCGGCAAGTTCCAGGTACTGCAGCACCGCATGGTCGACATGATCAGCGAACTGGAGCGCGGCACCTCCATGGCCATCCTGGCCGCCTGTCTGGCTGACGACAAGGACAGCGAGGAGCGCAGCGCCAAGCTGTCCGCCGCCAAGTTCATCGTCAACCGTGCCGCTCGTTATGTGGCCGAGCAGTGCATCCAGCTGCATGGCGGTATCGCCATGACCTGGGAATATAACGGCGCCCACTACGCCAAGCGTCTGGTCATGATCAGCCACCAGTTCGGTGATGACGATCATCACCTGGAAGCCTACTCCAACCAGCTGGTTGTTGCCTGAGGCAACCTTGAGGCCGGAAAAACAGGAATTTGTCCTGTTTTTCCGGCCAATTCATTTCAATCAGGCGGCCTGGGTACTATCGGACACGAAAACTGCCCGGTATGCTAAGGCCCCTTTTTAATGTCACACGCCCCGACGGGCGTTTCACAGACTTGCGGAGGACTAACGTCCATGAAAATCCTCGTCGCCGTAAAGCGCGTGGTTGACTACAACGTCAAGGTTCGCGTCAAGGCGGACAACAGCGGTGTTGATCTGGCCAACGTCAAGATGTCCATGAACCCCTTCTGCGAAATCGCCGTGGAAGAAGCAGTACGCCTGAAGGAAAAAGGCGTGGCGACCGAAATCGTCGCCGTCACCGTCGGCCCGACTGCTGCCCAGGAGCAGCTGCGTACCGCCCTGGCACTGGGCGCCGACCGCGCCATCCTGGTCGAGTCCGCTGACGAACTGAACTCCCTGGCTATCGCCAAGCTGCTCAAGGCGGTCGTCGACAAGGAACAGCCGCAGCTGGTCATCCTCGGCAAGCAGGCCATCGACTCCGACAACAACCAGACCGGCCAGATGCTGGCTGCGCTGTCCGGCTACGCCCAGGGCACCTTCGCCTCGGCCGTGAATGTCGACGGTGAGCGCGTCAAGGTTACCCGCGAAATCGACGGCGGTCTGCAGACCGTTGACCTGAAACTGCCGGCCATCGTCACCACCGACCTGCGCCTGAACGAGCCGCGCTACGCTTCGCTGCCGAACATCATGAAGGCCAAGAAGAAGCCGCTGG